>NZ_JAUJZH010000028.1 GCF_030486595.1 Variovorax ginsengisoli
GCCTTCAACAAATGGTCGGCCGCGTTCGCCCGCCGCTTCGCCGAACTGCGCGCTCAACCGCCGCAATGAACGCACCCCGCTTCACCACCCGCTGCCTCACCCGGGCCGTGGCCGGCGTCGCCGCCGCCCTCGCGGTTCTGCCGGCCCTCGCGCAGACCAGCGTGGCGCCCGCCAACGAGTGGCAGTTCGAATTCATTCCCTACCTCTGGCTGGCCGGCATCCGTTCGGACCTGAAGCTCGGGCCCCTGCCCGGGAGCACCGTCTCCGTGAGTTCCAGCAGCGTGCTCGGGGCGCTCGACTTCGGCGCCATGGGCACGCTCGAAGCGCGCAAGGGCGCCTGGGGCGGCCTGCTCGACGTGCAGTACGTCAAGCTCGGCGTCGACAACCAACTTGCGGGTGGGCTGCTGGGCGGCTACAACGTCAAGTTCGAGCAGACCATCGCCACCCTGGCGGGCTTCTATCGCGTGGTCGAGGCGCCGGTCGCCGTCGATGTGCTGGGCGGCGTGCGCTACGTCGACGCCAAGACCCGCATCGACATCGCGCCCAGCCTGCGCGGGCTCGGCCGCCAGATCGAAGACTCGGCCGGCGCGGCCGACGGCATCATCGGCGTGCGCACCATCGTGCCGGTCGGCGACAAGTGGTCGCTGCTCGGCTACCTGGATGTCGGCGAAGGCGGCTCGACATCCAGCTGGCAGGCGATCGCCGGCGCCAGCTACCAGTACTCGCCCACCACTTCGCTGAAGTTCGGCTACCGCTACCTGAGCTACAAGCGCGACAACGGGTTGCTCGACAAGGTCGCGATGGGCGGCCTCTACTTCGGCGCCGGGTTCAGGTTCTGACCCGCAGCGCCGTCGCCCCGGGCGGCCGGCTCGAGCGGCAGCACGAAGCGGAAGGTCAGGCCGCGGCCCTGGTTGCGCTCGACATCGAGCGTGCCGCCGTGCGCCTCAAGGATCGAGCGGCACATCGACAGGCCCATGCCGAGGCCCTTGACCTTGGTCGTGTAGAAGTGATCGAAGACCTTGTCGATGTCCTCCTCGTCGATCCCCGGGCCGCTGTCGCGGACCTCCACCCGGACCCGTCGCCCGTCGCTCGGCGCGACCGATACGTGCAGGGAGCGCGACCCGCGGGGCTGCTCCGACATGGCCTCGTTGGCGTTCATGGCCAGGTTCAGCACCACCTGCTGGAGCTGGCCCTTGTCGCCCAGCACCACGCAACCGGGCGCCATCGACCGCGTCACATCGACGCCGCGCTCCAGGAAGTCGCTGTGCATCAGGTCGACGACCTCCTGCACGCAGGCGCCGATGTCGACCTGCTCGCGTTCGGTCTCCTGCCGCCGCAGCATGGTGCGCAGGCCGTTGATGACGGCGCTCGCGCGCTTGTCGTCGCGCACCACGTCCTGCAGGATCTCGCGCAGGTCGGCGATGTCGGGCGGGTCCTGGGCCAGGAAGCGCAGCCCGGCCTGCGCGTTGCTCAGGATCGCGGTCAGCGGCTGCGACAGTTCATGCGCCAGCGATGCCGCCAGCACGGCGGTGCGTGCCACCCGGTCGGCATGCCACACCTGGCGGCGCAGCAGGTACATCTCGCTCTCGTTCCGGCGCAAATTGGTGACGTCGGTGAAGACCCCGCACATCGCATCGGCGCTGCCGTCGCGGTTCAGCAGCGGAAACTTGAGCGACGAGAAGATGCGAGGCTCGCCTTGACCGTTTCCGCCGATGCGTTCCTCGCGGCGCACGGCCTCGCGCTGCTGCAGCACGCGCCGGTCGCTGGCCAGCGTCGCCTCGGCCTGGGCGCTCGCGAAAAGCTCAAGATCGGTCTTGCCGATCGCCGACCCGCTCTCCAGGCCGAACAGCTCGTCGTAGACGCGGTTGGTCATCAGGTAGCGGCCGTCCCGCAGCTTGACGTAGACCGCGGCCGGAATGTTGTCCAGGATTCCGCGCACCCGGTCGCGGCTCTGGCGGCGCTCGCGCGCGAGTTCGAAGTCCAGCAGCACGACCAGAGCGAGAAAGGTGAACTCGGCGACGTGCACGCCGGGAACTATCTGGAGGTCCACGAGGTGGTTGTAGAACATGCCGCCGATCAACAGCAGCAGGCAGGCGGCCAAGGACAGGCTGCCGCGCCGGTGTTCGCCGGCCCGGACTCGTTGCAGCGCGGCGAAGGCGCACCAGCCGAAGATGAGGTAGTAGCACAGCACACCGACCACGTACAGGGGCGTCGGGTGGAAGACCCGCGGGTCGGTCACGCGCTCGCCCCAGGGCAGCGTGATCTCGGCCGTGGCCGGCATGCCTGCATAGGCCAGGCCCCATGGAGTCCACAGGTTGGCGACGAAGAACAGGGCGCATGCGAGGCTCATCGCGGCCTGCAGGTGGCGGGTGCGAATGTTCAGGTAGGCGCTGACGAACCAAGGGAGCACACCCGTGAAGACGATGCTGGCGCCGATCTCGACCCTGCGCATCCAGACCAGTCCGTCGGGCGTCGAGGCGCGGTAGGCCCCGGTCTTGGCGCCGACGTAGACCGTGATGGTTGCGCAGACGACCGCGAACAGCAGGTGGGTGCGGTGCACCGGCCGCTGCAGGCCGACGATGCCGTTGTGCAGCGCGGCATAGGCGATGACCCCCGCCAGGGCGCACATCGTCAGGACGAAGGGTTCGCTCATCGCCCCGAGCTTAGCCGGGCGCCGCGACAGCTGGAAAAGTGCGCGACGACGTACCATTCCGTCGTCGTCACTTGCAAAGCACCCGCCGCATGACCTCTGACCGACCTGCCGTTTTCGTCGTCGACGACGACCCCTCGGTCCGCACCAGCATGGAGCGGCTGATCCGCTCGGTCGGCTGGAAGGCCGAGACCTTCGCTTCGGCCGAGGCCTTCCTCGAACGACTGCCCCTGGACGGCAGCTTCTGCCTGCTGCTCGATGTCCACATGCCCGGCACCACCGGCACCGAGCTGCTGGACATGGTGTGTGCCCAGGACTGGAACCTGCCGGTCGTCTTCCTGACGGGCCAAGGCGACGTCCCGACCTGCGCCGCATCGATGAAGAAGGGCGCGGTCGACTTCCTGCTCAAGCCGGTCGACGACGGACTGCTGCTCGACGCCCTGCGCCGCGGGCTCGAGCGCCATGCCGCGCAGGGCGAGCGCGCGGCGCGGCGCAGCAGCGTGCAGTCCCATCTCGACAGCCTCTCGCCGCGCGAGCGCCAGGTGATGGACGGCGTGCTCTGCGGGCGCCTCAACAAGCAGATCGCTGGCGACATGGACATCTCCGAGAAGACCGTCAAGGTGCACCGGGCGCGGGTCATGGAAAAGATGGGCGTGCGCTCGGTGGCCGAACTGGTGAGCCTGTGCGGCGCCGACATCGTCGCCCGCGCGGCGACCGCACAGCAGCGCGGCGGCGGTGCGGAGGCTGGCTGATCGTCAGCGCGGGGGGGCCACCGAAGGCGCGGCGCCGCCGCTTCCGGTGACCCAGTCGATGGCGTCCAGCAGGGCCTGGTCGTCGACCGGCTTGCGAAGAAAGAACCGGGTGCCCAGTGCCCGCGCCAGGCGGCGCGTCTCGTCGTCGTCGCGCGCCGACAGCGCGATCACCGGGACGCCGACCGCGGCCTGCGTGAGTCGTTCTTGTACCTGGAGGCCGTTGAGGCCGGGCATCGAGATGTCCAGCACCACGCAGCCGACAGCGCCCTGGGCCGCCTGCGCCAGGAACGCCTCGCCGCAGTCGAAGGTGATCGCACGATGGCCGGCCGAACGCATCAGGCGGGCCAGCCCGCCCCGGACCGATGCGTCATCGTCGACCACGTACACCACCAAGTCGGCTGCGGATTTCACCATGGGGCGGAGTCCTTCGCTGTAGCCGCACACGATGCGCCCGCTGCCGGCCGAATGGTATTGGACCTTGGTCCCATCGGGCCGGGAGCCGGCGCAGCGGCTGCCTCAGCCCAGCGTGCCGGCCACGCCCTCGACCAGGTAGTCCATCTTTTCGAGCACCGGATCGTAGTTGCCGTAGCCCTTGTCCAGCACCACCTTGCCGCTGTTGCTCTTCACGGGGCCGGTCCAGATCGGCTTGCCGGCCTTCAGCTCGGCGATGGCGGCGGTGGCGGCGTTGCGCGCCTGCTCGCTCGCGCCGGCGCCGAAGGGGGTGCTCAGCACCATGTCCTTGTCATAGCCGCCGAAGAACTGGTTGGGCAGCTTCTTGCCCGCACCGACGTCGGCGGCGAAGGACTTGTAGACCGTCTCCCATTTGTTCTCGGCGCCGGTGATGAAGCCCTTGGGCGCCAGTTGCGCCTGCGAGGCGTTGTGGCCCAGCGTCTTCGCGCCGGCCTTCTCGGCCGTCTCGATCACCACCTTGGGGCTGTCGACATGGCAGGCGATCACATCGTTGCCGGCGGCGATCAGTGCGTTGGTGGCCTCGCCCTCGCGCACCGGCATCGACCACTCGCCGGTGAACACCAGCTGCACCACCGCGTTCGGGTTGACCTTGCGCACGCCCATCGCGAAGCTGTTGATGTTGCGCAGCACGATGGCGATCGGCTTGGCGGCGACGTAGCCGATCTTGTTCGTCCTGGTCGACAGGCCGGCCGCGATGCCGTTCACATAGTGCGCCTGGTCGAGGTAGCAGAAGTACCCGCCCAGGTTCATCGGATGCTTGTCGGGCGACCACAGCGAGGTGGGATGCCGGAACTCGACCTTCGGATACTTCTTCGCCATCTCGACCATGAAGGGATCGAAATAGCCGAAGGAGGTGCCGAAGACCAGCGAGGCGCCGTCGCTCTGGATCATGCCCTCGATGGTCTTGCGCACGGCCACGGTCTCGGGCACGTTCTCTTCCTCGACCACCTTGACGCCGGGCACGGACTTCAGCGCCTGGGCGGCCACGGCATGGGCCTGGTTCCAGCCGTAGTCTCCGCGCGGGCCGACATAGATCAGGCCGACCGTGACGCCCTTGGCCTGGGCCTGCGCGGCGGCCGCACCGAACAGGGCCGGCGCCACGGCGCTGCCGGCCAGCGTGCTGCCGACGGCCGAGCCGAGGGTGGTGCCGAGAAAGCGGCGGCGGTTCCAGGAAGTGTTCGACATGGTGAGTTCCTTCGTCAGGTGGGGGGCGAGTGGAGTGGAGGACAGGGGAATGGGTGGTGGGGATCTCAGGCCGCCCTGGGCCGCTTCGCAGCCGCCGGGCGCCCCGCTGCATAACGGCCGAGGATGCTGCCGAGGTCTTGCGCCAACGGCTTCTTCTCGGGCGCCAGGGCGCGTTCCTGCACGCTGCACAGATGCGAATCCATCAGGCGCACGGCGGTCTTCTCGTCGCCACGGCGAAAGGCCTCGATCAGCGTCTTGTGCTCGTCGATGCCGCACTGCGAGGAATGCGGATGGCCGTAGATGGCCAGGATCAGCGAGCAGCGCGACACCAGCTCCGAGACGTAGCGCTCGATCACCGGGTTGCCGGCCATCTGCGCCAGCCTGATGTGGAACTCGCCGGCCAGCCGTGCGCAGACGGCCGGCGGCTGGGCGCGCGCGGCCTCTTCCTCGCTGCGCACATGCCCTTCCAGCGCAGCGCCCATGGCAGGGGTCCAGTGCGCGATGACACGGCGCACCACCTCGCGCTCCAGGCAGGCGCGCGCCTCGAACACGCTCTGCGCCTCGGCGCGCGACGGCTGGGCGACCGTCGCGGTCCGCTTGCGGCCGGCCTCGACCAGGCCTTCCGCGGCCAGTCGGGCCAGCGCCTCGCGCACCAGGGTGCGGCTGACATGCAGATGGGTGGCGAGCTGGTCCTCGGGCAGCTTGGTGCCCGGGGTCAGGGCCTGCTCGATGACGGCATGCTTGAGCGCGAGGTAGGCGGCTTCGGACTTGCCCGGTTCGGTCGGGAGGCTCATGGTGTACAGCGCAGGTATTTCTGAAGGATGACCGGCTGTATGCGAAAAGCGGGCCAGCCACTTCGCCAGCCGCCGCGCCGCCGGATGCACCGCGACCGGCCGCGAGCGCGCGAAGCGCGGCCCCCACGCACCCGAATGGCCCTCCGGACGATGGCCATGCACCAAGTCCGTACCGGTGCTGCCCGCGGCGATTGGCAGATATCTTGCATACCTGCGGTCATCCATCAGGTACACAGAAAGAATCGACATGAGCGCCCAGACCCTGCGCCTTTCCCTGAACCAGCAGCAGCTGGAACTCCTCGAGCGCTGCGTCGCCCGTGGCGATGCAGCCGATCTCCAGGCGCTCGCCCGGCGCGCGTTGCACGAGTGGAAGGAGGGCGTGCCCTCGGCCAGGCCGCCATCCGCGCCCGGACCCGACCTGTCGAAGCTCTCGGACCGGCGCGAATGCCTCGCCAGCCTGGTCATCGCGCCGGGCACCGGCAAGGCGCTGGAAGTGCTGCAGGGCCAGGTGGTCCGCATCTCGCAGGTCGAAGGCGGCCAGTGCGCCGACTTCAACTGCTTCAACCTTCACGACTACCGGGAGTTCATGCACGTGGGCCGCACGCGCACGCTGCATGGCTTCAACCCCGGGCCGGGCGACTTCCTGTGGTCGGCGCCGCCGCGCGAGCGCGCCATGATGTACATCCTGGCCGACACGGTGCGCGCCAACGACGTGATGTTCCCGCGCTGCAGCGCCAACCTGTACGAGTCGGTCTACGGCTTTCGCCGGCACACCAACTGCCACGACATCCAGTCCGAGGCGCAGCGCGAATACGGGCTCACGCCGGACGACGTCCATGACTCCTTCAACCTCTTCATGGTGACGCAGATCGCCGGCGAGCGCGGCCGCATCGAGCGCCAGACGTCGAAGGCCGGCGACCACGTGGAGTTCCTGGCGTTGATGGACGTGCTGGCGGTGCCCAATGTGTGCGGCGCCGACGTCATGCGCACCAGCAACTTCTCGCTCAAGCCCCTGAGGATCGAGGTCTTCAGCGCCTCGGAGCGCGACCTCGCCAGCGTGCCGCCGCTCGCGGCCTACGAATCCAATCGCACGCCGGCGCAGTTCGCGCAGCCCCGCATCAAGGCCGACCGTGCACTGCAGCGCGACGCCGCCTACGTGCCGCAGTTCATCAACGTGCCGATCGTGCAGCGCGAACACGACGTGCAGCTCAGCGAGGCCGAGTGCGAGTCCCTCGAGTCGTTCGGACTGCGCCAGTTCTACGGCGCGGACCGCGCGGCGCAGTTGCGCGACGTGCTCTTCAGCTGGTGGGAGAGGCGCTACATCGGTTGATGATGGCAATTGCACCCAAGTTGACAGAACTCGGCCAATTGCCCAATGCTATGGCGTGACCGCCCCGCGCGAGGAGTTTTCATGAAGACAGCCGTGTTCAGTACACGAAGCTACGACAAGGCCTTGCTGACCGCGGCGAACGCCCGGGCCGGGCACGAACTGATCTTCCTGCAAGACCGGTTGACGGCCAGCACGGCGTCGCTGGCCGCCGGCTGCGAGGCTGTCTGCGTGTTCGTGAACGACAACGTCGATGCCGAAGTGCTGACCCTGCTGGCCGCGCAGGGAACGCGGCTGGTCGCCACCCGTTCCACGGGCTACAACCAGATCGACGCTGCGGCTGCCGCAGGGCTGGGCATCGAGGTCGTGCGCGTCACCAGCTACTCGCCGTATTCGGTGGCCGAGTTTGCCGTCGGCCTGCTGCTGGCGGTGAACCGCAAGATCGCGCGGGCCAGCGCGCGCACGCGCGACGGCAACTTCGAACTCGACGGCCTGATGGGCTTCGACCTGCACGGCAAGACGGTGGGCGTGATCGGCACCGGCAAGATCGGCACCATCTTTGCGCGCATCATGCTGGGCTTCGGGTGCACGGTGCTGGGCTATGACCAGTACCGAAACCCTGACTTCGAGGCCATGGGCGGGAACTATGCGAGCAGCGCGGACCTGGTTCACGACTGCGACGTCATCTCGTTGCATTGCCCCCTGACCGACCAGACACGGCACATCGTGAATGCCGAGTCACTGGCACGCGCCAAGCGCGGCGCCATCCTCATCAACACCAGTCGCGGCGCCCTGGTGGACACCGAGGCGGCGATCGCCGCGCTGAAGACCGGGCAACTCGGCGGACTGGCCATCGACGTCTACGAACAGGAGTCCAACCTGTTCTTCCAGGACCTGTCGTCGACCATCATCGAGGACGACGTCATCCAGCGGCTGGTGTCGTTCCACAACGTGATCGTGACGGGCCACCAGGCCTTTTTCACCCAGGAGGCGATCGGGCAGATCATGCAGACCACCATCGAGAGCATCAGTGCCTTCGAGTCGGGGGCCGAACTGGTCAACCGTGTTCCGGTCGGCTGACTGCCTCGACAGCGCCATCGGCGCGACCGCACAGGGAGGGTGACATCATCACACTTGAGGATGATGGCCCCGGATAGCTCCTTCGGCCAGTTGAGCAACCGCGCCCGGTCGAACATAGTCCCCCTGGATCATTGAATCCGGAGGAGATGCCATGGCCACAGCGGAAGCCGCCGTCGAAGCATTGTCGACGGCGAAGCGGTACCCGATCATCTACGTGCGGGGCTTCGCCTTCAGCGCCAGCGAGCGCGACGAGACCGCGGCCGACCCGTACTGCGGCTTCAACGTCGGATCGACCGTCGCCCGCGCGACCGCCGACAAGAACCGGCCCCAGTCCTACTTCTTCGAGTCGCCCATCGTGCGGCTGTCGCTGGACCACAAGTACGAGGTGATGTACACCGACGGCATCCAGATCCTCGACCCGACCTGGAGCAACGGACCGATGGGCCAGGCCCGGGTCGACAAGGGCATCCCGATGAACTCGATCATCATCCACCGGTTCTACGACGCCGGGTCGAACCTGGTCGGCAGCGGAAAAAGCTCCTCCATCTCCGACTACGCGAAGGAACTGGCAAAGCTCATCGCGACGGTTCGCCTCCTCGTTCGAAACCACGAATCGCACAAGGATGGCTGCACCTACACCGATGCCGACTTCCGGTGCTACCTCGTCGCGCATTCGATGGGCGGCCTGATCGTCCGGGCCCTGCTGCAGAACAAGGCCAACGACGTCTCGAAGATCCTGGTGAGCGACGGCGAGGTCAAGGTCGCCCCGGTCCGCGACACGGTGGCGAAGGTCTTCACGTATGCCACCCCGCACAACGGCATCGAGCTGGGGGGCTTCAACGTGCCGCGGGTACTTCCCGGCTTTCTCAAGGACGCGTCGACATTCAATCGGGACGTCATGCGCGCCTACCTCGACAAGCAGCTCATCGGCGGCAACATCAACTACCTTCCGGAAGACATCTCGCCGCCGCCGTCGCACTGGTTCTGCATGGTCGGGACCAACCGCCTCGACTACGAGGTCGCCGCGGGGCTCTCCCGCAACTTCGTCGGGCGCGGCAGCGACGGCCTGGTCCGCATCGACAACGCCACGCTGTGGTACCAGGAGAAGGTCGGCGACGGCGAAGACGCGCCGCTCATCGCCAAGCCGACCGCGACGGCCTACGCCTATCGCTCGCACTCAGGCAGCTTCGGCATCGTCAACTCCGAGGAGGCCTATCAGAACCTGGTGCGCTTCCTGTTCGGCAACTTCCGCATCGACCTCTGGCTCGACATCGAGAATGCGACGCTGCCGGCGATCGTGCAGCAGCAAGAAGACGCGGGGCGCCGGGTCGACGCCGTCTACCAGATCGAGCTGACGGTCGGTACGCGCGGCAAGACCTGGGCCTTGAGCCGGCGCAAATCGGAAGACGACTCACCCGCTTGCCGCACGTACCAGGACCTGAAGAAGCTCAAGGCAGGGCAGGTGGAATCCGTCCACCTGTCGACGGTCTTCCTCATCAAGTCCGCCAAGGTCAACAGCGACCGGCCGGGCATCTCCTACTCGGTGACCCTCGGCATTCGCGCGCCGGACTACGAGGTGGACAAGGCCTTCTGGCCCGATGGCCACTACGAGGGAGTCCAGCTGTTCAGGGACTCATTGGTGGTCACGCTCTACGACCCCGCCGACTACAAGAAGCTCCTTCTCAGCCAGGGCAACGCGGCAGCTCCTCCGGAAGGCCACTGGATGGTCAGCTACGACTGGCTGGAAGACAAGCTGCCCCCCGACAAGCGATCGTGGTCGCAGGAGTTCAGCCCGGAAGCGATCGCCAAGCCGATGCCTGTCTTGATCGACCTGCATCAACCCGCGCCGGGCACAGTCGCCCAGAACGGCTCGGTCAAGGCCAGGCTGCGGATGGTGGCGAGCGGATGGGAGTGAGCCTGCCGGCATCAATCGAGCGCTTTGCGCATCAAGGCATTCCGGAGGGTCACGCCCCGACGCACTGGAAATCGCCGTTCGACCACCTTGAATCCGTGGAGCGCAAAGAACGGCTCCGCGGTCATGCTCACATCCGACGTCAGCTCGCTCAGGCCGAGAAGCCTGGCCTCTTCATGGATACGGGCCATCAGCCGGGTCCCGATGCCTTGCCGCGGATGCGCGCCCGACACGAAGAAGTGGTCGATGTACCCGTTGAGCTGGACGTCCGCGTAGCCGACGATCTCGTCGCCAAGCAAGGCGACGAAGGGTTGGATTCCCTGGACCCGGCTTGCCCACAGCGCCGGGTCGAGGTCCGATGGCGCCCATGCGTCGAGTTGCTCGGGTGAATAGTCACTGGATGCAATCTCGTGGATGGCCGTGAACTACACGCGAAACAACGCAGCTTCATCACCCAGCCTGAACCGGCGAATCTCCATGAGTCCCTCATGACGCGACAACTTGATGAAGCGCGAGTCTGTCACATCAGGGCGCCAGGAACTGGCGGCAACTCCCGCACGCCTTTCGCTACGATGGCGGCACTTCGTTCGTCATCCATCCCCCGCATCGCCCCACCATGACCACACCTGCGCCGCCATGGCGTCGACGCACAACCAGGGTGCTGCTGTGGGCGGTCGGGCTGCTGCTCGCCGCGGCCCTTGGGCTGATGCTCTTCCTGAAGACGCTCGACGCCGAGGTCTACCAACGCGCCTTGGAGCGAGAGCTTTCATCCGCCCTGGATCGGCAGGTGTCGATAGGCGGCGTGTCGTTCGACATTGCCTTGCGACCGACCTTGTCCGTGCGCGACCTGCGCATCGCCAACCCTGCCTGGGCATCGCGGCCGGACTTCGTGACCGCTGCGAGCGGCGAGGCGCGCCTCGATCTCGTCGCCCTGTGGAAGGGTCGGGTCGAATTGCGCGGCATGCGCCTGAAGGGCGTGGACCTGCTGCTCGAGCGCAATGCGGAGGGCGAGGGCAATTGGCCCTTCGGCACGCCCCGTCAGAGCACCCAGCGCGCGGTATTGCCGGACTTCGGCACGGTGTCGCTGACCGACGTCCGCATCGGCTGGCGGCCGGGCGGCGGCGGCTCCGTGGAGCAGGTCCGTGTCGATAGCGCCGAGGCCACGATCAGCGGCGGCCTGCCGTTCCGTATCCAAGCGCTTGCCGATTATCGAGACACTCCGATGCAGCTCACGGTGGAGGCCGACGCCTCGCTGCAGGCTGCCATCGACGGCGCACCCTGGCGCCTGTCCGTCGGCCTGCGACCCGAGGGGGCGGCCCTCGCGCTCGACGTGCGACTGGCGTCGATCGCGTCCATCGAGGGCGTCGAACTCGGCATCGAGGCGACGGGCGAGCAACTGGCCGCGTGGTCCAGTGTCCTGGGCCGTGCATTGCCGGTTTGGGGCCCCTATCGCTTGTCGGCGCAGGCTCGCTACGCACAAGGCAGCCTGCAGGTCGACGGCCTGAGCCTGTCGCTCGATGGACTGCCGATGCAGTCGTCGCGCCTCGAGATCGGGTCGGGCAAGGCGGTGTTCGGTGCGAGCGTGGACACGCGGCTGACGCTCGCGGGCAAGCTCGGTGATGCGGCGTTCTCGCTCGAAGCCAGCGGCGCGCCGTGGCCCGAGCTGCAAAAGACCGATGGCGGCGCGCCCCTGGCGCTGCGTGCCGAGCTCGCGGGCTTCACGCTCAGCGCCGATGGACGCATCACGCCTGCGGCCGAAGCCATGGACTTCGACCTGGCATTGACCGCCCGGGGCGACGCGCTGGCGCCGCTGCGGCTGCTGGCGGGGCTGCGCCCGGGCCAACCCCTGCCGGTGGATATTGCGGCTCGCGTGACGAATTCCAAGGAGGGCTATTCGGCCAAGAACATCCGTGGCCGGGTGCTCGCCACGGCGGTGTCGGGAGATCTCGCCTACGCCAGCGCGCCGCGCGCGCTGCTCAGCGGGGCGCTGAACCTCGGCCAGCTGGACTTGAATCAGCCCGAGCTCAAAGCGCTCGAATCGGCCGCCAGCGAGTCCCGGCCACGGGATGTCGCCGGTGCCGGTGCACCGGCGTGGTCGCGCGGCGTCGAGGTGGATCTTTCGCTGCGGATTGCAGCCATCACCGGCCTGCCGGTCCCGGCAAGGAACCTGAGCAGCCGGGTGCGCTGGCGCGACGACGCGGTTCACCTGCATGGGCTTGCCGCGACGCTGGCCGGCACGGACGTCACGGGAGAAGGCACGCTTCGCTGGCGCGATGACCGGCCGCAGATCGATGGCAAGGTGAGCATTGCGGTGCTCGACTTCGCCAAGCTCGACGGCAGCGCGGCGCAACGCGGAAAGCGCAGTGCATTCGACGAACCCCTGCCGCTGGCGCCGCTGCGTACCTTCGATGCCAGGCTGGATATCGACGTTGCCCGCATCGCGGGCGCATCGGTGCCGATCGGCAAGCTGGCCGCGCTCGCGCAACTGCGCAGCGGCAAGCTAGCCATCGACCTGACCTCCGCCACGGTCGCCAACGCGCAGATGCAGGGCCATGTCACGGTCGATGCGAGCGGGCGGGCATGGCGTGTCGATGCCGACGCGAAGGCCGACCGCATCGACGTGGCAGCGCTGCTGCGGGCGCCGAATCGGCCTGACACGGTGCGCGGCGCGATCCAGGGGCTGCAAGTCCAGTTCGGCTCGCAGGGCACGAGCGTGCGCGAACTCATGAAGCAGGCGAAGCTGTCCGCTCGCGCCGCTCCCTTCACTCTCGCGGTGGGTCGCGACCGCTCCCCGGTCCAGGTGCAGCAGGCCAGCATTGCCGTGGAGCCGGGCGGCCCGGTGCGCGCGAGCGCGGCGGGCCATGCGCTCGGTGCGCCGATGGACCTGACGGTGGTCGCCGGGCCCCTGGCCGAACTGCTGCGCCCCGAGACCGCGTGGCCGAAGCTGGAAGCGAACCTGCGCACGGACCTGGACGGCGACACGCTCCACGTGGTCGCGACCAGCGGGCCATTGCAGCGGCTGATCGGCCTCCGTGACGTGCCGCTGGCGGTGCAGGCGACACTGCCCGGCGCGCGCGCCAGCCTGGAGGGCAATGTGGGCAATCTTGCGGCGCCCAAGGGCACGCAGCTCGCCGCCCGGATCGAGATCGACGACCTGGCGAAGACGGCGACGCGCTTCAGCGCTGCGCGCCTGCCTGCGCTTCCGGTCAGCGCCTCGGGACGGGTCACGCTGGGAGACGGAGAGGTGGCCATCGACGATCTGAGCGCACAGGCCGGCAAGTCGGATGCAGCAGGGCGGCTGCGAATCCGATGGCGCGACCGGCCAAGCGTGTCTGCGAACCTCACGTCCAGGCTGATCGATGCCACGCAATGGGCAGAGCCCACGCCGAACGAGACGCCGGTGCTCGACCGGCCCATCCGCATGCCGTTCCTCCTGTCGCGCGACGCGCAGTTGCAGCTGCGCGCCGAGCGTCTCCTCTTGCATCGCTACGACCTGGCGCAACTCCAAGTCGATGGCAGCCTCACGAACGGACTGATCCAGTTGTCGACCACAGCGGCCGAAGGCGAGATGCACGGGGAACTGCGCCTCGATCTGCGCCAGGAGGTGCCTGGTGCGGCGCTGCGCCTGTCACTCAAGGACGTCGATACCGAGGCGCTGTACACGGCTCGATCGGGGCCGGCGAGCGGGGCCGCCACGCCCCGGCTGTCGATCAATGCGCAGCTTGCCGGCGCCGGCACCACGATGCGCAACATGCTCACGGCCGGGCGCGGCGAGTTTCTGCTGACTGCCGGCGCGGGCACATTGCCCATCCACTCGGGCTATGGATTCGAGAGGGTCGCCGGCAACCTCCTCCTCGCGCTGCTGCCCGGCCGCAGGGCGGCGCAGCACACCCAGCTCGAATGCGCGGCCGCGCGCTTCGCCATCGCCGACGGCGTCGCCACCTCCAGCGACGGCATCGCGCTGCGCCTGCAGCACCTCGACATCCTCGGCGGTGGCGCGGTGAACCTCAAGACGGGCGAGATCCTGTTCGGGTACCGGGCGGTGCGACGCGAGCTCTTCCAGCTCAGCTTGATAGGCCTGACGAGCGGCGTCGCGAAAGTCACCGGAACGCTCAGCAACCCGACTGTCGAACTGGACCCGAGCGGCGCGCTGCTGGTGGGGACCGCGGCTTGGGCCACCGGGGGGATGTCGCTGCTGGCCGGTGACTTGTGGCGCAAGCTGCAGTCGACCGCCGACCCCTGCGCCCGCATCGCTGGGGGCGCCCAGCTGTCGAGCGACCCGCTCGATGTGCTGATGCGGTCGGTGCGGTGACGGTCGCGTTGCCTTCGCCCTTGCGGTCAAGCCTTGATTGAAGGTGAAGATATGTCTGGAACCCGTCCCCGGGCGTCGAAGATGATCGCAGGGACTATGAGCCAGGAGGTGGTCGAGTTTTTCCGGGCGACGGGCGACGGCTGGCAGTCCCGGACGGACGGAGTGCTGAAGGAGTACGTCGCGCAGCATTCGCGTAGATAGGGAGTGCCTCGGATGCGGGTCTTGATTCAAGGCGCCTTCCCCGCCCCCCCAAGCAACACCTCCGCGTCCTCCAACGCATCCGCCGCCAACACCGGCGCCGGCAGGCCCGACAGCCCGATCACCATCACGCAGCGCGTGTCGTCGCATTCCTGCGAGACGACCTTGCCCGCGACCTGGGTCGATGCCTTCTTGAACGTGACGCTGACCGATGCGCCGCGGACGATCTGGCGCTGCTTCGCGAGGGCCGCCGGCATGCTCACCAGCGCGGCCAGCGTGTTGGCCGGCGCGGTTACCGGCTTGGTGGCGGCGGCCACGTCGGCTCGGGGCTGGCGTCCCGAGATCAGCGCCACGATGGCGATCACCAGCACCGCGTGCAGGCCCAAGAAGAACCATCGCAAGACAGAGACGTGCCGAACGCCTTTCATCATCATGGCGCCGGGTGCTGGAAGACGACATTCGTCTTGCTGTTCAAAATCGACAGCCGGCTGACCGCCGCCCACGCGTCCTTTTCTTCGTCGGTGCTGGCCGGCAGCGGATGCCGAAGCGCCGCAAGCAGTTCGAACCGGTGCAGGTCGATGGCACTGCGCACGGTCTCGGCAAAGCCCGAATAGCTCGCATGCACGATGCCGAGCCATCCGTAGGCCACGACCGGACCCAGTCCGATCACGGCCAGGGCCGTCCACAGCGAACGCCCGTCGAACAACAGAAACACCGACCACGCAAACACCGTGACCACGGTCAGCGTGAGCGTCAGGATCGAGAAGTCGAGCTGGATCTTGGCCATCGCCAGCGAGTCGCTGAGCTTCGTGTCCTTCTGCACGACGAGCAGGAAGCGCGGCCAGAAGAAGTCGAACTCGATGCCGTAGCGCGTCAGGCAGTAACTGCGCAGCGCCGCCGCGTCGTTGCCGAGGCGGGTCGGCGCCAGCTCCTTCTCGCCGAACAGGCGCTCTCGCTCCGCCAGCGCCTGTTCCTCGATCTGCTCGGCCCGGTCGAGGGCATAGGGCGCCAGGCGGCGCACCATCTCTTCGTGCAGATCGTGCAATCGCGACGCCTGCTGCTTGTCGGCGGCTTCGAGAAAAAGGCCCGCGTCGGCGCAGTTCTCCTGCAAGGCCCTCGACAGGGCGCGGCGCGCGCTCTCGAAGCGTTCGGGTGAGATCACGCGGTTGAACCAGCGCTCGGTGCGCAGCCGCGCGATGTCTCTTTCTGCCGCGTCGATCGCCCGCCGGTTGCCGATCTTGCGATGGCGGGCGCCTACGGCCCGATCGTCCTGGAGGGCCTCGATCACGGCGCCGGACTTGGGCACGGCGGCACTCAACGCGAAGTCGCGCCGGTACGCGTTCTCGAGCGCGTCGCGCCGCAGGGCATGGGTCACGATCGTGAGGTGGGCGACCCATTTCCACATCGTCGCGCCTTCGAGGAAGCGCGTGACGAACTGCGCCAGCGGCGAGGTCGCATAGGCGATTACCCAGATCGCCAGCATCGCGATGACCAGGTCGAAGATGCGCCCGGCCGGGGCCGCATAGGCCTGCGCCGCGAAGGCGCGCACGGCCGGGAATTCGAGGCAGGCCAGCACCAGGTTCGCTGCCGCGAAGAGCAGCCAGGGCACATAGCGCGCGAGCAGGAAGGCGCGCCCGAAATAGGTGTCGAGCTTGTCGAGGACCTGGCCAAACATGAGGTGGCCGTCCGCGCGTTCAGCGCAGCGGTGCCTTGTGGAACGGGCACTGCCCGCCGTAGGTCTTGTAGTCCCGCTCGTCGTAGCTCTCGCCACCGACGGCGCATCGGTACTTGCTCCCGACCAGCCTCATGTCGTACTTCGCGTCGACGTACGCCATCACGATCGCCCGGCCGTCGGCGCCTTGCACCTGCTGCGTCACCAGCGCGTCCACGTGCAGGCTCCGGCACAGGTTGGCAACGCCGTGGAGCTCCGGGGCGAAGGGATCGAGGCCGGCGTTCGCCGCCATCTCGGGCGTCAGCTCTCGCGCCAGCAGGCCTCCGGCGCGCATGAGGGGCAAGCCCCCGGGCCTGCCGGCCAGACCCATGAGATCCGCGGCCCGGTGCAGCCTGTAGCCATCCGGCGCGATGGATACGACACCGGCGAACCTGCGGAGACCCGGGTTGTCGAAAGCCTCGGAGGCGGGCGCATCGGCGTCGAAAAGCGGCAGAGCGACGGGTCGGAAGTCCGCCATGATGGTCAGTCCTTCTTGCTGTCCGCGCGGTCGATGTCGGAAGCGATCCGGCCGATCAGCACATAGACGCTCGACTGCAGGCACTCGGCGGTGTTCGAGCGATTCCAGTCATAGCTCAGCGACGGGGTGTCCACCTTGAGGCGCGCCGCCACGTCCTGCAGGAAGGTGCCCATGCTCGCCTGGTCGAAGGCGAGCCCGCCAGCCGCATTCATGAGGTCGCTGTATTTCCACACCACGGCCGGCTTGTCGCGCGCCAGCTGCAGCCGCACCGCCGTATCGATTGCCGCCATGACGCTCATGCAGGCTCCTCAGGGTTGGTGCGCGCATTTTGTGGCAACTGGCACGAAAAGGAAACACTTTGGGCTACAGGCTGGTCGCGGCCAATGCGTTGGGACCGGCGACCCCTATTTCGCAGGCGAGAAAGAGGTTGGCGCCAGGAACGAGTTGTCCATCTTCGCAACGATCGGTCCGGCTGCCTCGCTCGTCTTCCTGACCTCGACCCATTCGGGATCGACGACAAACGTGCCCCACTTGGCCTCACGCTCGGCCAGGCTCTCCCAGACAAGCATGTAGGTCAGCACGTTGCTGTCAGGTCCGACCGCAGTCGTCCAATATCCGAGTTGACGAATCCCCAGCCGGTTCCAGATGCCCACGGTGTGATCGCGAAATCTGGCAAGAACGTCGGGTAGCCGGCCAGGCATTGCGGTATAGACGCGTAGTTCGTAGATCATCGACATCAGTCCTCAAAAGGTTGTTGCCAAGCTCACATTTTGCTGCCCGTTCGGGGCGAGTGAATCACAAGGAAATACAAGTCATGACCGATGCAGTTTCCGCAGCCCTGCAGGCCTGTGAATCGTCTGCGCAATATGAGGCTCTGAAGTTGGCGTTTGCCTGTGAATGCGTGCAACGAGTCCGTCACTTGCTGGAGGACGAAGGTGTCGCGCGCTGCCTCGACATCCTGGAGGCGTACGTCAAGGGGGAGGCGGATCGAGGAGCGCTCGATCGGGCCGCGGCTGAAGCCGCGGTCTTGGCCAATCGGCATCAAGGCTCTAGATCATTGGACGGGGTGGGTCACGCCGCTGTATCAGCAAGCTATGCCGTGGCGAATGCACTGGGCGGCCGTGTTGTTCAGGCGGCAGACTACGCCGCTTACGCTGCGGTCTACGGTGACGGCGGCTATGGCGCAGTGTGCGATCCCGAGTCATTTGTCGATGAGAGGAATTGGCAGCTCGCAACACTGGAGCGACTTGCGAACGCTCTCGGGGTGCGATGAGCGGCACCGACGAGCGAGAGGCTGCTGTCGGCGGCCACCTGTTCGCCGTGGCCGACGTCTCGAACCTTCAGACTGACGAGGTCGAAGTCCTTGATCAGCCGAGGGACCCCTATCAGGATCAACTCCGCACAATCGAACCCGAGAAACGCCGAGTCGGCGAAGACCGAGTGAGAGGGGAACACGCTACTTCAAGACAAGTAGGTCCGCTTCAATCGAGCTTGATCCCCGCGGCCTTGATCACGGCGCCCAGTTTCGTGGCGTCGTCCTTGATGGTCTGCGTGAACTGCTCGGGGCTGCTGGCGACAACGTCCATGCCCATCGCCCCGAGCTTCTCCGAGGTTTCAGGCAGCTTGAGGATGCGCGTGATCTCGCCGTTGAGCTTGGCAATGATCGCGCGGTCGGTGCCCGCAGGCGCGACGAAGCCGATCCAGGTGACCAGGTCCATGCCAGGCAGTCCCGACTCCGCCAATGTCGGGACATCCGGCAGCGACGGCGAGCGCTTGGCACTGGTGACCGCCAGGGGCCTGACCTTGCCGGATTTCACGAAGGCGATCGCCGGACCGAGCGCATCGAAAATGACCGGCACCTGTCCGCCCACGACATCCGTCATCGCCGGGCCGCTGCCCTTGTACGGCACAGCCACCATGTCGACCTTGGCCGCGGCCCTGAAAGCCTCGCCCGCAACCTGCGCCGGCAGCGCCCCGTGGGCGTAGGCGAGCTTGCCGTCGCTCGACTTGGCCAGGCCGATCAGATCCTTCACGCTGCGCGCCTTCACCGAGGGATGCACCGCCAGCACCATGGGCATGGTGACCGCCAGCGAAACCGGTGCAAAGCCGTTGATCGGGTCGTACGGCAGCTTGGCGTAAAGACTCTGGTTCATCGCAAGCGTGGAGTCGATCGGGAGGAACAGCGTGTAGCCGTCCGGCGCTGCGCGCGCCGCCATCTCGGCGCCGATCAACGTGTTGCCGCCGGGGCGGTTGTCAACGGTGACGGGCACATTCCAGCGCTCCGACAGCTTGGCTGCGACGGTGCGTGCCACCGTGTCAGTGCCTCCGCCCGGCGGGAACGGCACGATGATGCGAACAGGACGCTCGGGAAATGTGTCCGCGACGGTGCCGGCAACCCCTGCCAAGGGAAGGGCGAACAAGCAGAGCAAGAGCTTCTGGAGCAGCTTCATGGACGATTCCTTGTCGCTCAGTCTGGAGGGTGATGGGTGTCGCGTCGGTCGAGCCTACA
This sequence comes from Variovorax ginsengisoli, assembly GCF_030486595.1. Lineage (GTDB taxonomy): Bacteria > Pseudomonadota > Gammaproteobacteria > Burkholderiales > Burkholderiaceae_C > Variovorax > Variovorax ginsengisoli_B. The sequence goes on from NZ_JAUJZH010000028.1 coordinate 19,380, forward strand.
CCCGACGAGAAGCAATACATTACTTTTCAACTATTCAGGTGTCAACCTTAGGAATTACCCTCAGCCCGACGAAAAGTCGCGCCTGCCTCTCCAGGATGTCGCGGCCGATCCGCCGAACGTTCGAGCGCCATGGAAGGGCAGAATCTGGGCCGAAATGTGTTTACCAATCGGAGCAGGATTTGGACTTGAGCGCGTTGCAGACCACATTGCGGGAGTTCGCTGCCGAGCGCGATTGGCAGCCTTTTCATACCCCGAAGAATCTGGCCATGGCCTTGTTGGTGGAGGTCGCCGAGCTGGGCGAGATCTTTCAGTGGATGACACCGGAGCAATCGCAATGCGCCCACCACGACCGCGTCGTCAAGGAGCGCATCGGCGATGAGGTCGCCGACGTGCTGCTGTACTTGCTTCAACTGGCGGACCATTCGGAGATCGACTTGAAGCGCGCGGTTGGCCGCAAGCTCATCAAGAACGCGAAGAAGCACCCGCCCTTGCGGCCGGGCTTGCCATCCGGGAGAGCGGCAGCCATCGCGCCGCAGACCCATGTTCTGGTCGACTGGGAAAATGTGCAGCCGAAGGACATCGACATCCGCAGGCTCGTGCCGGACGTGACCGACGTCTGGCTCTTTCACGGCCCGCACCAGAAGAAGGTGGCCGCCCACCATGAGTCGTTCGGCGAACGGGCCACGCTGGTGCCAATCGCCCGCACCGGCAAGAATGCGCTCGACTTTCATCTGTCGTTCTACATGGGCTATATCGCATCGCGCCATCCCGAGGCGCGATTCGTCGTGATGGCCAACGATCGAGGTTACGGGCCGATGGTGGAGCACGCGACGGACCTTGGCTTCGCCGCGCGCCAGGTCGGATTTGCCGAAGCACCGGTAGTGACGGCGGCGCCGTCCACTGCGGCAACGAAGGCCGAGGCGCCCGCGGTCGCCAAGGACTTGACGCTGGATCTTGCGCGAATCGAAGCAGCCCTGCGAAAGACGACCGCCCGACCGGGCAAGGAGGCGACCCTGGTCACCACTATCGCGTCGATGCTCGGACAATCGGCCACGGTCGAGAGCGTTTCCGCTGTGCTGTCGGGACTTCTGGCCGGCGGCGAGGTTGCTATCGATGAGGCGGGGCGGGTGGCCTACGCATTCCAGTAGACACGTCGCTGCCCGGCCAGGCCTCGGCAAAGGCCCGCATGTACATGAGGTTGGCGCAGGAAAGCCCTTCATGTCCGGCTTTCAGCCCAACTTCAGCGCGTAAACTGTGCAGAACTTTGTACAAATCCTGAAGGAGCAAGCCATGGCAATTTCTGCCGGTGACGTGATTCCGCTGTCGCAAGCCAGAGCGAACCTGTCTGAATTGGCCGACCAGGTGAAGGCCGGTGCCGAGAAGATCATTACCAAGAACGGTGAGAGCTACGTGGCCATCATCGACGCCCGGCGGCTGGACTACTATCACCAGCTGGAGCGCGAGCGCATCCATCTTCTGCTGATCGAAGACGCCAGCCGAGGCCTTGCCGATGTTGCAGCGGGCAAGGTCAAAGACGCGCGCAGCACCCTGAGCGCCATCAAGCGCCGCCGCGCTGCCAAGGCCGCTGGGTAAGCAACGGCCTCGCATCGTGACAGCCGGGCGTACCGTCAAGCTCACAGCCAACCTCGAGCGAAACCTTGAGCAACTCGAGGCCTTCCTGATCGAAGTCGAGGCCCCGCATGCCTTCGATGCGCTGTTGGACGAGTTGATGGACACCGTCATTCCGAACCTGGAGCGCTTCCCCGGCATGGGGCGCTTGTTCCTGGAACGTCCCGCTCGCTCGGTCGAGGTTGCCAACGGCATTGCTCGTCTGACCAGGCAACTCGGCTCGCTTGCCCAGGACGGCGAGTTGCGCGAGTACGTCATGACGCATTATTTGCTGCTGTATGCGCGGATCAAGGGCACGGTGTACCTGCTTTCGATCCGCCACCAGCGGCAGCTTTCGTTTGACTTCGATGCGCTTTGGCAAAGCTGAGCTACGCAGGCGCGTTCGCGACCACGGAAGTCACCACGGAAGTCACCACGGAAGTACGGCGGGTCGTGGCGGCCATGAACGGTGAGCTGTCACGCCAGGAACTTCAGCGCCTGCTGGGGCTGGCGAATGCCGAGCATTTCCGAAAGGCCCATTTTTTTGCCGGCGCTGGCCAGCGGCATGCTGGAAATGACGCTTCCGGAGGCACCGCGCAGCAGCAAGCAGCGCTACCGTCTCACCGCGGCTGGCCAGCGGGTCAAGGAACGCCAGTGAGGACGCGGGCATAAGCGAGGCGAGAAGCTGTTCGCGGCTTTCCCAATGGCGCGCGCCTCGCCGCAGCCCGTCGCGCATGGCGCTCAGCTTGCGGATCGCGCGGTCGAACTCGTCCGCCTTGGCCGCGAGCTCCCGCCTCTAGAGGGCAAGCAAAGGAAGACGGCAGTGCCGACACCGCGGGAGAAGATCGGGAGGTCGCCCGAGCTGAGAAGGCGCTGACGACTGCGCCAGGTAGCGCAGCTAGACAGGCACCACGTTGAAGCGCTTCAGGATTGCCTGGATTTCCGAGGATGAGGCCGGATCGATAGACCTGGCGTTCACCACCGAGAGCTTTCCGTTCGTGACGCCGCGGCCGAAAAGCGCGATGCACAGCTCGTTCGACTTGAAGCGCGAGCGGTATTGAAGACCATCGAGCTGCGGCGTCCGGTGCTCGTGCAGCAGCCTGGACCACTCCCTCGTCCGGAGGTACTGGTCGCCCATGATGTTGGATGCGCTCTCGCCCAGATCCAGCAGGTACTCGTCGCGGAACGTTGCCAACGTCAAGGTGCCCTGCACATGAACCTCGCATGCCCAGCGCGCCGTCATCTTGCTCGCCTTGATGGGAATGGGCGCCCCGGCCGGCCTGACGACGGCATCGCGGACGACCGTCTCGAGCCAGCAGGTTTCGGCCTCGTACCCCAGGTACAAAACGCCGAACTCGTTGGCAGCCGGAACATGGGCGGGGCAGTCGTACCGGTTGTTGCCCTTGACCGCGGGGTCCAGCGGATTGTTTCCTTTCCAGTAGACGCGGTGCACCCGTGCACGAGTGACCGTGACCACGTCCACCTGAAAAGGAGACGGCAGCGAGGGCGGCGAATAGGTTGGCGTCGGCGCGACTGCAGGCGTCGCCGGTATGGCGGTGCTCATGCGGTCTGCGGCGCGTCCGCAGACTCCGCTTCGAGCGTCCGGAGCACCATCGCGAGCGCGGCGGGGCCGTCCACCGCAGCGCCAAGGTACTGGGCGAGCTCGGCTTTGCGTACCTGTTGCTGCGTGGTCAACGATTCCGCCGGCAACAGCAACTCGAAAGGCCGCATGCCATTCAAGGAGCCGTTGGGCGCCACCAGGAAGTGGTAGAGGTCCCAAGGATCGGCGACCGCGGACAGCAGCGCCTTCGTCGCGTCCGCACCGATGCCCAGCGCCCAGACAGGGATCCGATAGTCGTCGTTCTGCTGAAGCTGAAGGGCCAGCAGTTTGTTGTCGCGCACTCGACGCCGAACGGCGGCCTCCCCGAGGCCGAACACCTGCGCGACCTCCCCGGTCGACTTGAACTGGTCGGAGGCCAGCACCGAGCGCTTGTACTGGAGGCCTCGCAGAAGCAGAGCCTCCCAGCCTTCTTCAGGATCGGTGACGACGCTTTCGGCCTCCGCTTGCGCCGCCAGGGCGGTCGAGACCTCGCGAAGCAACTCGGATTCGCTCATGGGGCGTTGCTGGCTTTCGGCTTGCTTGATGGAGTCGACCGTCAGCTCGATGACCCGAGCGACCGTGTCGAAGGCGATGTGAGCTGCTCCCCGATGCTTCGCACTCGGCTTGACGAGGATTTCGCGTCGGGCGACTTTCTTCTTGAGGACACTGACAGCGCGACGACGGTCGCCAGGCGACTTCTTGGTGACCTCGACGACGTCCTGCCTGCTGTTCTTGAGCCCTATCTGTCCGGCAGAGGTATTCGTGCCCTGCCACACGCTGAGGGAGCCGGCCTCGATGACCAAGGTGTCCGCCGCTCCGACCTTCGGCGGGGCCTGCTCGGGTGCCTTGGGACGCTTGGAGAGAGTGGTCATCAGGTTACGTTGGTTCCGTTGGTTACGCAGCAGTCTAGCGGAAGCGCGGAACCCTGTCGATCATGTGGCCGTTTCGACTGCGAGCCGCGCGCTTCGAACTAGCTCCCCGGCGCCCATCATTCATCCAGAAGGGAGAGGCCAGAACCGGTCACTCCACCCGCGCATGCACCAGGTGTCGCGGCTCCCGCCCATAGTGCTGATCCCTATGACAGTTGGGACATAGCGCGATGGCGTTCTCGACCGTGTCATCGCCGCCTCGCGCGAGCGGAACGATATGGTGAACTTCCAGGTAGGGATCGCCCGATCGATCGCGGACAAATGGCGCATCCTCGCCGCAACCTCCACAGACACCCTCCGCGCGGAACAAGGCTTCGGCGACCACATCGGGATTGCGCTCGAACACTGTCGTCGTGACCGTCACCCTGCGGGGCGTGGGCGATGCGTTTTTAAGCCGTTCGAGCCGAGCTTCTTGCGTGCGCCTCAATGACGTCTCGACAGCCCCCGCAAAGCGGGCTTGAACCTCGGCCTCCCGCTCAATGAATCCCGCCGCATGGGCGAGGTTCAACTCCTCGGCCACGCAGCCAATGTCCGCAGGGTCAGCCGGAGTGATCTTCAGCCAGATCACTCCCGGCTCTACATCGCGAACCACGCGGTCGATGGAGAACGTGTGCGTGAGAGAGAAGCGACCCGATGAGAGATCCTTCAACAGCCCGGTCATCTGCAATCCGAAGCGTTCGGCGATACCGATCGCGTTCCAGAGAGCAGTGCGCTGAGGTTCGATCGGCATTCCTGCGTTGTCCCGCTTGACCTCGTACCAATAGGTGCCGGTGGCAATGTCGCGCCGAACGACCGGCACCGGAGGCCGGGAGGGATCACTGGCCGGCAGTTCATTCCACAAACTCATGAAGAACCGGGAACCTCCGCCCGCTTCTGCTTCAGATCGCGCTACGTCGAAGGCTGACCAGGACTGGAAGGGCTTCTTCGCGCCGTGCGCGACGTACGCCTCGTTGGTCGGGGTAGTGAAATGCGAGTAGTCCTGCATGGGTCAAAGTGCGGCCAAGGGCCGTGTGGAGAAGAAGAACGAAGGCCTAAAGCCGATGGATCGGCGATGCGAGACGAGGGGCTCTTATCCGTCGAACAAGCTGGTGCACTCAACACCGACATCCTCGAATCGCAAAGGCGAAACCCATGCCCGTCCCCCACTCTTTCTGACGCTCTCGTAGCCCCAGGCGGCCACCCGCAGGATGGTCGGACCATCGCCGACGATGCCCGCCCCACTGCCAACTTCAGCCAGGTCGTCCCCCCGCTTCACGGTCCGCTCAAGCCACCGTTCCAGGTGCCGCCGCGCAGCCAGCATGTCCGACTTGCTTCTGTTGCATGCACGGTGCGCCAGCACGAAGTTGTGGGCCATGTCCCGCGGGTATAGCGAGAACGGGATGTAGTGGTCGACATCGACTTCCCTCAGCGCGCCGCCGCAATAGAAGCAGTTGTCGCCGTCAATCTTGCGCAAGCCCGCGCAAAAGGCCACGAGCGACTGGCGGGAGATGCGGAAGAGAAAGTCTTCCAGGTCGTCCGCCTCACCCAGGATGCCGCGATTGAGCTTGTTCGACTTGACATGCCCGACCCAGTGGGTGCGCGCCAGCTGCTGGACGAGCGGATGAAACCGGCGCAGGCAGTAGGCAACGCCCGGGTTCAGCACGAGCTGGCCGGGGCCGGTGCGCTCGTACAGGAACGGGTCGTTGCCGCCGCCGAAGTTCTGCAGAAACTTGAGAGGCTGAGCAGAAACGGTCTGCGTCACCTTCGACAGCAAGGCCCGATAGTCGGGGTGCCTTGCGGCCTGCCACGGCATGTTGATCCCGGTGCGTGCCCTGAAGGCCTTGATGGCCGTCACCACCGCAGCCTGGTCGCCCAGGTTCTGCGCCAACACGCCGGGCAGGGCTCCAGCGCGACCGGTGCCGTAGTCGAGCGACTGCCGCCAGTACTGCTGAATGAAGCGCTCGCCGATCTGGCGCGTGGCCAGCCGCAAGGCGCTGCCGTCGTCCGCACCGAGTTCCACGGCGAGGTCCGCCAGCGCGATCAGCAGCGCAAACTTGTACGTGGCTGTGAAATCGCCTTCGGCGAAGAGGCGTTGGAGCTTGGCGAGGAAGCTGAGTTGGGCTTCGGGTGAAGGCGGCGGAACACTTGCCATGGAGATCGAGAAAAGAGGCACAAGGTCGCAGGAGGTGCTACGGAGCAGTCGAGTCCGGGAGCGCAATTTCCGCAACCAGTGGTCGATGATCGCTTTTCCCCTTCCACCCTTCGAAGCTCCCCACCTCGACTGACACCGCCAGGTCGGCCCAAGCGTTGGGCACGAAACAATAGTCGATGTGGTGGGGCTTGGCCTCATTCCATTGGTGAAAGAAAGTCGGCTCGACCTCGCTTCCGTGAAGTTCTTTGCGATGGTGGTGATACGCGCTGACCAATCCCTTTTCCTTGAGACGCGCCACCAACGCCGAGTGGTTGAGCTCCTTCGGGTGCTCCTTGTCCCACTTCGCGTTGGAGTTGAAGTCGCCCATGACGACGACCTGGTTCTCGGCGAACAGGTGTGCGTACAAGTCGACGGCGGTCGACAGCGCCCGCACGTACTTCATGGGCTGCTCGCCGAGCGTCCAGACCGCGAACAGGATAAACGGCACCGGGCCCTGCACCGCCACAGGGATGACGTACTTCGGAACGTCAGGCAGCGGTGGCAAGGGCCGGAGGGAGTAGCCCTTGCTTGCCACCACGGCCAAGCCCAATTGTCGGTTGTCGCCGAACCACAGGATCTGGTCGGTCTGGGCGTGTGGTGCTGCGATCTCTTGGACCACCGCGATATCGGGCCGCAGCTCGTTCAGCATCGGGAATTTGTGATCGAACTGGCCCTTGCAGGCGTTCCAAGTTGCCAAGCGCATGTGTGACTTTGCTAAGTTGAATTGTTGTGCGAGGGAGGAGTTGCAGTCTATTCAAGTCGCATAGCGACCGATGCAATGGCCGCACATCCATTCCCCATCGTCATAGATGCCGCCAGTCATATCCGCCCGTTGGTTGCACTGGCCGCACCGGGCGATGATTCCGCCATCCCAATCGTCCCTTGATCGCGAACGGTCCTCAAAGCCTGCTTGCCGCGACGGGAGCAGCTTGAGATCGGGCGGTGAAGCGAAGCAGCCGCAATTGGTGCACCACTTGCCGCCATGATGGTCGATCGTGCTGGACTTGAGGCAGCGTTTGCAGACAACGAGCTCGACCGGTGCGGCCGGCGCCATCGGCGCCAACTCGTCCAGGCTGCTGACCCGACGGCACTTGAGGCCGTTTTTGTTGAGGTGGATCAGGAGCGGGTCGAACCCCTTGTCCTTCGAGAGCACGATGCACTCGGTGTCGGCCGCGGTCGCGAACGTCCGGCCGAGTTCGAAAGCGATGTGGAAGTCGAGCGCATTCTTGCCGGTGCCCTCGATCTTCTGGAAGTCCACGCGCTGGAACTTGTGAGCGGTCGCCTTCTTCGAGGCAGCCTTGGGCGGATTCTGGTTTGCACCGACATAGATGATCGCCCGGAAGCTGTCATCCAGAAGGGAGAGGTCGACCTTGTGGACGTTTTCCAGATCAACGAGCAACAGTGACTTCTTCAATTCAGCGCTCCGAGAATGTTCTTGCCCCGAGTTCGACTCCGCAGCTTGCCGCGGAAAGACCGCAGCGAGCATAGCGCCCAGCGTGGCATCCACGACCCTGACGATGGGTGCGCCCTCCCTTCGTTTGATGGCTGTTGCGATCGATTTCCGATCCGACCGTGAAAAATGCAGTGATTCCGCTCGGTCGGACCGCAAGGCGGAAGCGGCCTGGACGACCCACAGCCCGAGTAAGCCGCGCTGGGCCGATCGCAACGCCGCGGCCCGTCACGCGTGAAGCCGACGATGTATCTCGCTGAAGTTCGGCTTCCAGGCCAGATGGTCTCCCACCAGATCTGTGCAATCGACGTTACGGATCCGTAAGTCGCGGGCCTGGATCGGAGAGAGGCCGATCGGCTCGCTCAGCCATCCATTGGCGCCACGGTAGAGGTTCTTCAACACGCCGTCGCGCTTCGAATGACAGTTGTAGATATGTCCCCTGGCACTCTTGATCGCGCGCGACCAATCGGCTTGGTCCTTCGCGCCGCCACCGACCGCGCCGCCGAGCAGGTAGACGTCCTCGACCCATCTTTGGCTCTTGTGGGACAACGACATCAATGCATGGAAGATCACCCGCGCACCCAGCGAATGTCCCATCAACGTGAATGTCCAGCCGGGTGTCCTCGCGATGGCAATGGCCAGCATCTCTCCGGCAAAGCGCGCCTTGATCATCGAAGCATGCCAGGGGTTGTCGATCACGGACAAATGCTTTCCAACGGACTGGGCGCGGCCCGATTCCCAATCCAGGTGGTACCAGGTGTGTCCCGCGAAGGCCGGACGCAATTGCGACATCCAGTCCCCGACGTCCTGGTTCATCTCGGTCAGAAAGCCGTTGACGAAGATCACGCCGTGCTTGCTTCCGGGATTGATTTTTCGGATGTCGAAGTGCTTGATGCCGCCGACGAATGAACTGGTCGCTTCCAACGCGGAGGTGACCCCGGCAACGGCAACAGGCGCGAACGGCATGAGGGCCCGACTGCCCGCTACCTTCGCGCCCTTGCGGACCAGCTCGATGTAGTCAGGCGAATCCCTGGCGAAGATCTTCTTGCAGTCGCCGATGTCGTCCAGGGTGTGGGCCAGTTTGCCGACGGACGCGATGATCCCGTCATGCTCCGCGCACAGGTTGTCGTCCCAGTACTCCCCGTGGCGCGCCATGTGGCGGCACTTCGGTGCCATGCACTCCAGCGTCTTTTGCTTGCAGCGGTCGCACCGATAGAGATCTCTTCTTGCCAGGTTCGTCTTGACCAGCGTGTGCATGGTGTGTTCGAAACACCATGAGCAGAATCGATTCATCGTCGCAGTTCCAGAAATGCCCTAGATGGTTTGTAACATAAGGTTTCAACCATGGTTCCGCTTCCTGACCATCGCGATATACGCGGCCACGCAGGCCGACGACACGACACCGCCGAAGAAGGCGATGGCGAATGCCGCGAGGTTTTCGAGCGGTGAGTAGTTAAGTTTCATGCGGGCTCCTTTTCAACAGGGCAGTGTCATGAAGGAGGCGACAAAACATGTCGCACCGCGGTCGTATTGCACACTTTGACCGCTCTATGGGGCCGGCTGCGCCGCGGGCCTCGCATAGAGTTCCGCATGGCCGAATCGAACCCCGAACTCTCGCATGCTGCCGACGCCCGATGACGCAGCGCGCCAGCAATCTCGACACGCTGCTGATGTCGCTGGAGATGCTCAAGCGCATCCCGCGCGTCGGCAAGATCTCGGCGCCCGAGTTGCATCGACAGCTCTTCGATGCCGGCTTCGCCCGCGACCTTCGCACTGTGCAGCGCCAGCTCGAGTTGCTCAGCGAGCACTTTGACATCGAGCGCGACGAGCGCAGCAAACCCTACGGCTACTGCTGGAAGTCGCACACGCAGGCCTTCTCGGTGGCTCACCTCAACGAGCAGGAGTCGGTGCTGCTGTCGCTGGCCGAGCAACACCTGCGCCATCTGCTGCCGGCCGGGCTGATGCGCTCGATGCAGGGCTTCTTCGAGCAGGCACGGGTGCAGCTGGGACCGGACCAGCGAGGCCGGCCGGCGCGCAGCTGGCTTGACAAGGTGCGGGTCGTCGGAACAACCCAGCCGCTGCTGCCGCCCAAGGTGCAGCCCGAGGTCTTCGAGGCCGTCAGCAACGCGCTGTATGCGGACCGCTGGCTCGACGTGAGCTACGGCAACGCGGCAGGCAAGCAAGTGGAAGGGCGGGTGATGCCGCTCGGCCTGGCGCAGCAGGGTCCGCGGCTGTTCCTGGTCTGCCGATTCGAAGGCTATGAGGACGATCGCGCGCTGGCCTTGCATCGGCTGCGCAGCGCGCACGACAGCGGCCTGCCCTTCGAGCGGCCTGCCGGCTTCGACCTGCAGCGCTACGACGACGAGGGGCGCTTCGGCTTCGGTGCCGGCAAGCGCATCGAATTGGTGTTCCGGCTGCCCGCCGAGACGGCGCTGCACCTGACCGAGTCGCCGCTGTCGCACGACCAGCGGGTGCGGATCCTGCCGGACGGACGCAGCGAGTTCACGGCCACCGTGGTGGAGTCCAGTCAACTGCGCTGGTGGCTGCGCGGATTCGGCAGCGCGCTCGAACTCAGGAAGCCCCGCCGGTTGCTGGATGACTAGGCGTGGCCGGCCGTGGGCCGACGGCGGCCTGCGTCACAACGCGTCGCTGGCTTCGGGATGATCTGAACAGAGCATGAAAAACCGACGTCATCTTCGAATCAGCCGCTGTTTCATTGCGTTACATTTGCCTCGCTTCTTATCCATCTTGCTGGAGATCGATCTCTGCACGGCCCATGACAACGACAGAAAAAGACCCCCAAGACATCTACATCCAGATTGCCGGATGGATCGAGCAATCCATTGCGGAGGTCGAGTCCGCGAATCTCGCGCATGACGCCGGCGAACACATCTCGCAGGCCGCAGGGACATCCCTGGAGGTGCTCGGCGCCTATCGCGATTCGGTGGACAAGGACCTGGAGAAGTTGAGGCAGGTCTCTGAATGGGATGTCTTCACCATCTCCCTGTATGGCGAGACGAACGCAGGCAAGTCGACCATCATCGAGACGCTGCGCATCTTGCAAGGCGAAGCCGGGAAGGCGCAATCGCAGGCGAGCTTTCGCGAACTCGCCAAGGGCATCAATCTCGATGGATCGGAGGTCGCCGCCTTGCAGAAGGCAATCCAGGACCTGTCGAGCCAGACCATCCAGACACAAGCGCTGCTCCAAGAGACCACGCGGTCCCAGCAGCGCAGCGAGCAACTGGCCGGCCAGGCGATCGAGCGCCAGCGAGATGCCATCCGGCAAAAGATTGAGACCCTGGGGCTGCTGCAGAAGATCGTCCACTGGTTCAAGAAGCTGGACGAAGAGAACCAGCTGGGTCTCGACGAAGCCCGGCTGCGGAGCATGCAGGACGAACATCGGGAGGCGGCGGCGAAGGTGCAGGCGCAGCTGCAGGCGCTCGAGGTCCAGTCCGCAGCCCGGAAGCAGGACTTGCAGGCACTCGACGACATCTACGAGAAGCTGGCGCCTCACCAGGACGGAGCGATCATCGGCGACGGCCGCTCGGACTTCACGCTGGCCTCGCAATCCTATGCCTTCGAGGTCTCGGGCCAGAAGTTCGCGCTGATCGATGTGCCCGGCATCGAGGGCACGGAGGACAGGGTCAGCGAGGCGATCTACGACTCGGTCAAGAAGTCGCATGCCGTGTTCTACATCACCCCCAAGGCTGCGCCGCCCAACAAGGGCGAAGGCAAGGTCAAGGGCACGCTTGAAAAGATCAAGGAGCATCTGGACGACCAGACCGAGGTGTGGTCGGTCTTCAACAAGCGCGCCACCAACCCGCAGGCGCTGAAGAAGGAGCAGTTGCTGGACGAAGGCGAGCTCGGCGGCATCCAGGACCTCGAAACGCATTTGAAGGCGCAGCTCGGCCCGAGCTACCAGGGAAGCTTCAGCCTGAGCGCCTTGCCGGCCTTCTATGCCGCCACCGATTGCCTGCTGCCCACCAACGCGCACTACAAGGCGCGCGGCAAGTTCATCGGTGCCCTGGATCGCGAGGCGCTGCTGGAGAAGAGCCGCTTCGCCGAGTTCGCCCGCTTCATCAGCCAAGACATCTGCAGCAACTACAAGGAAAAGATCCTGCGCGCCAACCTGCGGAAGATCAAGTCCTCGCTGGAGCGCGGCCATCAGGTGCTGGACGGCGTCATCGAGAACTTCCGCCGCGCGTCGAAAGACCTGGAAAGACAACTCAAGTACGCACACGGGGAACTCGACAAGATCAGCAGCGGCACCTGCAGCCGCATTGAAAGCACATGCCATGACGGCTTGGCGGAGTCCAGCAGCAAGCTTCGCAAAGCCATCCACGACGACATCGACAAGGACATCGGCAATGAGCAGTTCGAGGCGAAGCTGCGCGAGCATGTCGACGGCATGGGCGGCGAACTCAAGGACACCCTGGCGCGTGCCATGGAGGTCCAGCAGTCGAAGATCGCCGCGGAGGTGGAGGATGTCCTGCGGCGCTTCGACAGAAACGCGTCGGAGATCCTCGACGTGACCCTGAGCCGCCCGCTCGAGGGCGGCATGCCACCCTTCGGCCTGGAGTTCAAGCTGGACAACGGCATCAACACCCTGGGTCTGCTGTCTGCCTTCATCGGAGGCGCCGCGCTGCTCCTCTCGAATCCCGCCGGTTGGGTGATGTTGGCCATCGGCGCGGTGTCGCTGTTGTTCAACTTCTACAAAGCCGTGCGGGGCTTCTTCAGTTCCGACTACAAGAAGGCGCAGCAACGCAAGTGGGCCGACGAGAACATCGCGCGGCTCTTCGACAGCATCAAAGCTGGTCTCCGCGACAACGTCGACAAGGCGGCCGCAGAGCTGCAAGGCGAGGTCGACAAGCTCAAGAAGCGCTTGTCCGCGCCGCTGGACTCGGTCCAGCGCATCGCGCAATCGCTGAGCGAAGCAGGCCGCGCCTTCAAGAAGATCTCCCGCCAATTCAACTGATTCATTTCCCCAAGGAACCCGCAATGAGCGATACGTTCGACAACTTCCGCCGGCAAAAAGGCAAGGCCATCGAGATCATGGAGAAGCTCCAGAACTTCCTGAGCCAGGGCATGGAACTGGGCGTCAACATCCACCCGAGCCTGAAGAAGAAACTCGAGGACGGCCTGGACGAATTGCACCACGGCAAGCTGCGCATCGCATTGATCGGGGGGTTCTCGGAAGGCAAGACCTCCATCGCCGCCGCGTGGCTCGAGCGCCTGGACGACCTGAGCATGAACATCAGCCAGCAGGAGTCTTCCAACGAGGTCAAGGTCTACGAGGTGGAAGACAAGCTGGTGCTGATAGACACCCCGGGCCTGTACGGCTTCAAGGAGCAGTTCAACAGCGACACGCAGGAGGTCGAGAAGTACAAGGACATCACCCGCAACTACGTGAGCGAGGCCCATCTCGTCCTGTACGTGATGAACTCGACCAACCCCATCAAGGAGAGCCACAAGGAAGAGCTGCAGTGGCTGTTCCGCAACCTCGGCCTGCTGCCGCGGACAGTGTTCGTCCTCAGCCGTTTCGACGAGGTGGCCGACGTCGAGGAAGACGGCGACTACCTGGAGAAGTTCCTCGTCAAGAAGCAGAACGTGGCGCAGCGCCTGGATCACATGCTGCAACTGAGCGATGCGGAGAAGTCCGCGCTGGCCATCGTCGCGGTGGCGGCCAACCCCTTCGGGCTCGGCACCCGGCACTGGCTGGACAACATGGACCAGTTCAGGCGGCTTTCGCACATCGCCGATCTGCAGAGTGCGACCCGGCAGATGATCCTGCACAGCGGCGGGGCCGACGCGCTGGCGGAGGATGTCAAGAGAAGCATCATTGCCGACGTGATCGAAAAGCAGCTGCCCATCGCCAAGCGGGACTTCCAGCAATTGCAGTCCGAGGCCTCGAAGCTGGAAGACGTGCACCGGGACCAGCAGCACGAACTGCAGAAGGTCAACGGCGAAATCAAGGACGCCCGCGTGCGGTTGCGCGGCAAGATCGTCCGGTATTTCGAGGACCTGGTCCTGCAGGCCAAGGGAACCACCCAAGAGACCTTCGCGGCCTTCTTCCAGCGGGAGATCGGGTCCGAAGGCATCCTCATCGATCAGCGGGTCCAGGAGTTCTTTGCCGAGGAGGTGAACCATGTCGCGCTGGACATCGGCCGCATCCAGGTCAAAGTGGACTCGGAGGTCTCGCACTTCAACAACATGGTCAGCGCCATGAGCAGGGAGGGCATAACCTACGTCACCCGCAACAACCTGATCAACAACAAGAGCGTGCTCGCGGCGCGCGATGGCCTCAACACGGCCGCCAAGGCGCTGGGCCTGGATATCGGCAAGTACCTGAAGTTCAAGCCCTGGGGTGCAACCAACCTGGCGAAGGGCCTCGCTGGCGCGCTGGCGGCGCTGGGCCTGGCGCTGGATGTTTGGGACACGGTGAAGCAGGAGCAACGCAAACTTGACTTCCAGAAGGACTTGATCGACATGGCGGAGAAACTGGTCGATCAGCGCAAGGAAATCGTCGCGCTGATCGACGGGGATGACTTCGAGGCGAGGTTCTTTCCGAGCTTCGGCTCCCTGCAGGCGCAACTTCAAGGCATCCGCGACGAGCTGGATCATCTCGTGCGCAAGCAGTCGGACTTCCGGAAGTGGTACCAGTTCGGCAAGGCGATCGACGTCGAGTTTCGCGAGGCCGGCGAACTCGCCACCGCGGACGAGGCAGGCTAGGACCCGCATGACCCGCACCGCTTCCGACATGGACATCAACGCTTGCCTCGAGCGCCGCTACGTCGCCGCCTTCGAAGTCCTCGACGATGCCTTTCTCCGTACCCTGCGCAGCTTCCCGGCGCGCGAGCGCAGTTCCGGGCTCGAGGATGTGTTCCTGCCCACCGTCGCGCAGGGCTATGCCGACGCCGCCGTGAAGGTGATGGTGGTGGGACGCGAGACGCGCCAGTGGCGCTACGCCGCCGCGCCGGCCGAATCCGCGGCAGCCGCATCGCCCGCGGCCGGCTATGTCTCGCGCGGCATGGCCTGCCATCGAGGCTTCCTCGAAAGCTGCCTGCACAAGCCCAGGCATAAATCGGGTCTGGTGCGCCTGCTTTGTCAGGTCGCGAAAGCCACGGATGCCGCGGGCCTGGTCTATTCGAATCTCTTCGCGGTGGCTGTCGGCGGCAAAGACCCGCGCCGTCATCCCCAGGCCTGGGCGGCGATCCGCGACCTCTCGCAGGCGCTGCTGAACATCCAGATCGAGGAGCTGCAGCCCGACGTGATCGTCTTCGCGAACGGCAGCTCCTCGGCCGGCGAGCGCCGGGCTTTCTTCCCGCACGAGGGCGATGCAGCGCTGGCCCGCTGCCGCGATCACCGGGACTGGGTGGCCAGCGCCGCGATCCCGGCCGCGCATCTGTTCGGCTTCAGGATGGACGAGCGCATCCAGTGCTACCGGATCCAGCATCCATCCTCGCCCGCGCACAAGACGCAGGCGAAGCGGGCCCGCCAGCACTTGCTCGAGATGCTGAAGCAGCACCAGGGCGCGCACGCCGGCCTCGCCTGAGACCGCGGCGCCTGCCCCGTCTCCGTGAGGCCGCCCTCACTCGAACTCGGACGCCAACTGCTGCATCTCGCGCGATGGCGTTCGGTAGCTGACGAGCCGCACATCGAGGTCGATGTCGCGCCTCTTCAACAGCGCGCGACGCAATGCGTCATGGATCCATTGCTCTTCGTTGCCGAATGCGCCGCCCCCGAGCCGAGTGAGCAGCACGATGTTCGACGCGCCGCGCCGTGCGTTCAGCTCCGCCGCGAGGAGAGTCGCCTCGTATGCGGCCTCGAGCACCAGCGATGCAAAGGCCGCCCAGTGCCGGGCTGGTACATCGCTGTAGGCCACGGGCAGCGCCGAGCAGAAGGCCTGCGACACTCGCGGGCGGGGCGCTGCCGGGGCATCCGTCACTTCGACATCGCTGTGCACGCCGATGCGCAGCTTGCCGCGCAGCGCGTCGAGCGCGTCTTCGTCCAGTGATCCGAAGTGTTGCGTCAGCTGTTCGAGAGCGCTTCGGGAACACATTGCATACCCGTTGCGCATCGTCCAGAGCGAAGCCACCGGTTGGTGAAGCGCCTCGCTGAGCGCCTGGCCGAGGTCGGCGAGTCCATCGAGCTGACGGCTGCGCGTTTGGCCAATGCCGTCCGGGGTCGGTGCGAAGTAGTTGCGGAAGATGGTCGCTGCGCCGGCGGCGATGGCACACGCGGGGCCCTGCGTCGGATCACTCCGGTAGATGGTGACGCCGTCCTCTGGCGTGAGTTGCGGAGACGCCATTTCGAGCAGGTTGAACTGCGATGCCACCTGGAACAGGGCCCCTGCGTACTCAGGTGCCTGATGCAAGGCCCGGATGTCGCCGACGAGCGGACGCACTCTCAGCCGACCGGCGGTGGCTGGTCGTGGGCCGATTCGCCTCCGCAGTTCTTCGAGAGAAACCAACTCGAGTTCGCCAATCCCGTGGCTGGCACCTGTAGCGGCAGAGACGAGCATTCCGCCCCTGATTGCGAGCCGGCCCCGCGTTTCATCGTACGTGGTCTCGCGAAAGCCGGTGAGTCGTTCGAACCAGTCCATGGTTGTCCTTCACATTTCAAGTGTCGAAAGCAGCGCCGGCAAACCGACGGCCGCCTGAATCTGCCAGTCCATGCCGCTGCGATCGGACAAGGTGGAGGCATCAGGATTAAGCACCGCGACATCGCAACCATGCCTCCGCGCGGCGTCCGGAAGACTCGCAGCGGGGTGCACCAGGCCAGAGGTTCCGACCACGAGCAGCAGATCTGCCGCCTCGACCTTTCGGAGGGCCTCCAGCCAGACTGCCTCCGGCAAACTTTCCCCGAACCAGACCACCCCCGGCCGGATCGGGCCATTGCAGGTTGCGCATCGCGGCGGGGCCAGTCGAGTGGTTCTGCCTTCAGGTTCATCCTTCTGCGGATCCGCGAGGGTGCACGTGCGTCCGCAGTCGAAGCAGCGCGGCGCAAACAGGCTGCCATGCAGATGAAGAACCGCTTCAGCACCGGCGCGCTCGTGGAGGTCGTCGACGTTCTGCGTCACGATCGTCAGCGACTCGACCTGCGGCCGGGCAGCGAGCGCGGTCAGCGCCATGTGTCCCGCATGCGGGAAGGCGCGGGCCACGCGATGGCGCCGCCACTCGTACCAGGCCCACACCGTTTCGGGGTCGCGCCGAAATGCTTCAGGCGTCGCCAATTCCTGAGGATCGAAACGCGCCCACAGACCGGTGCCTTTGTCGCGGAAGGTGGGAATACCGCTTTCCGCAGACATACCAGCGCCTGACAGGACCACGACGCGGCGTGCGCCGCGCAGGCGTGCAACCAGAGGGGCAGGGGGGACGGGAGGGGAAGTCATGGCTCGATCTTCACAGGGGACGCGACGTGCTGTGACGCACAGGCGCTCCTGCACCGGCAGCTTGCGGACCTAGCGCGCCGGCGCTCTTTCGAGCCGTCCCGTCAAAGCCTCTCCCGCAGACTGGCTCATGATCAGGTGGAGCTGCGACTGAGCGCGCGTCATGGCGACGAAAAGTTTACGGGCTTCCAGGTCTCCGAGTTGCTCAAAATCGATCTCGCAGACGATCACGATTGGCGCTGATTGCCCCTTGAAGCGGTAAACCGAATCGGCGAGCAGGACGCCCTCGGTCCAGCGGGCGTTTCCGGCGGCGTCAAAACCGCCGGTGAAGCGCCGCAGCGGCCACGTGCGGAGCTGCTCCGAGTTGATCAGGCGTGAGCGCTCGCGCCCATGGAAACTCAGCACTGCGATATCTTCCAGGCGCTCCCCGTTGCCCAGCAGATTGGCAATGATCTCAGCAGCGCGATTCAGGCCTCCGGGGTCCAGGGCATCGACGACGTGCAACTCCGGCGCGTCGCCGATCTCGGGACCTCGGCCCTGCACGGGCGTGGCGGTGAGTCCGAGCAGATTGACCGTGTCGACCAGACGCCGAGGACTGCGGAAGTTGTCCTGGCAAACGATGCGTGTGGCATCCGGCAGATCGAAGGCCTCCTTGCGGTAGATCGCCTGCTCGGCATCGCCCATCACGTACAGACGCCCGTCAGGCTTGAGCCGGGGCAGCAGCGCCTGTAACCAATCTCCGTCGAAATCCTGCGACTCGTCGATGATCAGGAGATCCAGCGTGTTCGCCTGGGCATTGGTAGCGGTCAACGCCTCGAAGGCAGCGGGGTATGTCGCGCTACTGGTGAAATCCGGCTCGACCCCCGTGGCACGCAAGGCAGCGATCGCCAGCTCATGCACCGTGCTGACGTCGGCGAGGGGCGGCGCCAGCCCGACAATGTGGTCCGCCAAGGGGCGGTTGAAGCACACGTAGCCCGCCCTTCGCTTCTCTGCGCTGGCTTCGCCCAACAGCTTCAACGCCAGCTGCGTCTTGCCCGAGCCCGCGGTGGCTTCGACCACATAGATGCCCGAAGGCGAATGGATACGCGGCACCCACGTGGCCAGGCCGTCGGACAGCCGGCGCGTGGTTGCCAGCCGCTGTCCGTAGCGACATGCCGCGTCGGGGACCACATCGAAGCGGTTCGAAAGAAATGCGAAGAGCCTGTCGACCTGCTCGGCCGCGAGCGGCGCATGCCGCGTTGCTTCGGCCAGCAGCGTCCCCAGCTCATCGAGCTGGCTGGCATCGATGATGCGTTCGCGCGGATAGCCGACGCTGCCTTGCGCCACCCGAAAATCCGGAAGCAGCAGGAAGTGTGCGATCCGCACCGCGCCGAGTTGGGCATCGCGCAAACGCCCGATCAGGCCTTGCAACTGCGCGTGCGCCTGGTGGACCAGGCTCTTGCGAACAGCTCCGTACAGCTTGAAGGCGCCATCCTCGGAAAGATCCACGTCCCCGGCCTTGATCTCGAGCACTGCCACATGCCCGCCCGGGGCCACGGCGACAGCGTCCAATTCGCCATAGCGCTGAGCCCCTTCATGCAGCTGCGATGTCTTCACGCTGTGGTAGACGCGCCAAGTGGCTGGAAGCGCGTCTGCCAGGAGCCGGAGCATTTCGTGCTCACGGTAGTGCCCTGCACCGAGGGCAGGGCTGAGGGCATCGGGATAGAGCACGGCCATGCCGTACTGTAGCCGGGTGGCGATTGTGCGACACAAGTTGACGCATGTCTGACGACACTGACCTCCTGACAACAAGGGGGTCGAATGGCAAGATTTCGCAGGGGTGGGCACGCATTTTCCGGGGGCAGGACGGAGGGCGCGGACCTGGCGAGACTATGGATCCTCAGGATGCTCGTGTCGCTCAAGGCGTCGCGCAAGTTCGTGGTCGGCGGCGAGTTCGAGCACGACGGCCTCGCGGAGTTTCTCGGGCTTCAACACTGGACGCTGCCGTCCTGCGACTTCGACGAGAAGGCCGTCCATGCGGAACTGCGCGCATTGCACAAGGCGGCCGAGCGCGACTTGCAGCATGCCCGGGCGCCTGCCTACCTGGCGGGCAACGTGGTGCGCCTCGCCACGCTGGCGGGCCTGTCGGACACCGACTGCCGAATTCTCGAGTTCGTGGTGCTCATCCAGACCGATCAACTTGTACGTGAGACTGCGAATTGGCTCGGCGATCTTTCGTCGGTCAACCTGTACTTCGCCCTTGCGGCTGTGCTCGGCATTCCCGAAAGCGATGTACGCGCGTCCTTGGCAAGTCGAGGGACGCTCGCGCGCTCCGGGCTTGTGTCGATGGGCCGATTCGGGACGGCCTCACTGGCGGACAAGCTGGAATTGTTGTCCACGGACTTCGCCGACAGCATCTCGAGCACGGACGCCGACCCGATCGACCTGCTCAAGGACATGGTGGTGCCTGGCTCGTCGTCCGTACTCGCACTGGAAGACTATGCGCACATCGGGCCATCGCTTTCGATCCTTCGCCCTTACCTGAAGCATGCGCTGGAGTCCAATCGCACGGGCGTCAACGTGTTCCTGCATGGCGCTCCAGGTACTGGCAAGAGCCAACTGGCCCGGTTGCTGGCGCAGGAGTTCGAGTGTGAGTTGTTCGAGGTGACCAGCGAGGACGACGACGGCGATCCGGTGGGTGGCGAGCGGCGCCTGCGTGCCTTCCGGGCGGCGCAAAGCTTCTTCTCGCAACGCAGATCGCTGATCCTGTTCGACGAAGTCGAGGATGTATTCAACGACGGTGATGTCATTCTCGGCCGCAGGGGCACCGTGCAGAGCCGAAAAGGATGGCTCAACCGCATGCTCGAAGAAAACAAGGTGCCGACGCTCTGGCTTTCCAACGCCATCCACACCCTCGACGCCGCCTTCATCCGTCGCTTCGACATGGTAATCGAGCTGCCCGTACCGCCCCGCGCACAGCGCGAGCGCATCCTGCGCCACGCATGCGGCGAACTGCTCGCGCCTGATGCTCTCAAGCGACTCGCGGATTCGGAGTCGCTCGCGCCTGCGGTCGTGACGCGCGCTGCTGCGGTGGTCCATTGCATCCAAGGCGAAATACTCGAAGGCAGCAGCTCCGAGGCAATCGAACGCTTGATCGAGGGTACGCTGGAAGCGCAGGGCCATCGCACGCCCAAGCGCGCAGCCCTTGACCAGCTGCCGCCGACCTACGAGCCCTCTCTTGTCAATGCGGACACCGACCTGGTTGCGATGGCTTCGGGGCTGGTTCGCACAAGAGCAGGGCGGATATGCCTGTACGGGCCGCCGGGCACCGGCAAGACCGCGTACGGCCGCTGGCTGGCAGAGCGGATCGGCGTCCCGCTGATGATCAAGCGCGCTTCGGACCTGATGTCGAAATGGGTTGGTGGCAGCGAGAAGAACATAGCGCGGGCCTTCAGGTCTGCAGAGGAGGAGGGCGCCGTGCTGCTGATCGATGAGGTGGACAGCTTCCTTCAGGATCGGCGCCACGCGCGTGCCAGCTGGGAGGTCAGTCAGGTCAACGAGTTGCTGACGCAGATGGAGTGCTTTGGAGGCGTGTTCATTGCGTCGACCAACCTGGTCCGCAATCTGGACCAGGCCGCGCTGCGGCGCTTCGACCTCAAGATCAAGTTGGACTTTCTCAAACCGGAGCAGGCTGCTCGCCTGCTGGGCCTTCAATGCGCAGCACTGGGACTTGGCACGCCCACGCCGGCGCAGCTCTCGCGTGTCACGCGCCTCATCCAGCTGACTCCTGGTGACTTTGCGGCCATCGCGCGGCGGTCTCGCTTCCACCCGATCGCATCGGTGGACTATTTGCTTGTCGCCCTGGAGGCCGAGTGCGCCATGAAGGAGGCGGGCGCTCGCAGTGTTCTTGGGTTCTTGGCCTGAGGGTTTCCTTGTCCATGGCAAAGGCAGTTCACGTGTTGGGGATGTGCACTAATGCCTTCAATCGAACGCCTTCGCGTGGCGGGTCCCTTCAGATGTGCTCTTGCACCTCATAATTGTTCGGCTCAATTCGATTGACATAATTAAGACCAAGCATGATTCATTGCAACGCCTCCGAACTGAACGTTCGTTCCTCACGCAATCCTCTTCCTGCGCTGGAAGTGAAAGTTGATAGCCTCGAGGAGCGAGATATTGACTTCTGTGCGACGGTAGCCAAGGCGCTGGCCGACTTCGTGTTAGCTCATCCCGATGCGCATGCCACTGTGTACCTGTATGGCACCATGAGCGTCAACTTTCACGAGCCAGCTTGGTCCGAGTTTCTGATCCCGTTGGGCGACAAGAGGCTCATGCAGGTCCTGGAAGACGCGTTTCGCCGTCTCGGCGATGTGCCGACGCGACAGAGCGACTACGTGTCACCTGCACAAGGTTCTGCGATGTTCCATTTGGAAGGTGGGCATGTTTGGGAGCCGGAGGACGCTTTGACTTGGCTTGCCCGAGAAGCTCAGGATGAGACTTCAGCAACCGTAGTTGAAGACGACTCGACCGGACCTGCAACCACCGATGACTCCGAAGGACAGGACTGGGATCTAGATATTCCAATGGAAGGCGCCGTTGCCGCAGAGCCCCGGCGCTCCGAGCAGCCCACACGGTTTCGCCAAGCCCGTGCCGACGCGAGGGTCGGGACCATCAAGCGCGAGATCGAGCGGGTGTTCGGCCTGCCGGCAGGCTCCGTTGTACTGAGAGGTGGTGACGGGGCGGCATTGCGGTCTGATGCATTCATCAGGACGCTTCGGTCGCGCTGGTGATTTGGTCAGAACGCAGCGGTCGCGTTAGTGATTGATCGAGACCGGAGGGCTCCGGCGCGGCCGCGGTCGTGGGACGGATGCCTGCCAGCCGAAGCCCGAGACAGGATACAAACGGTGACTGACCGGTTGTGGCCTGCGACCTCCGAAGCGGCACGGCCGGTGCCGTTGTCCCTAAAGCTTGAGAAGTTTCGATGAGCTCCAATCCCTCCGCCGCTGGCGAGGCACGCGTGGCCCACCCCGCAAATCGCAAAGACCTTCTATGGCCACAGAGAAAAATCGCCCGCAGTTCTCACTCGTTGCAATTGACCATTTCGATGCAAGACGAGGTCTGACGCGATGTCGCGCGCCTGGTGTCGGTGTCCATGCTCACAGTCAATCCGCGACGGCGGATTTCTGGCGCAACGGGGATGGAGACATTCTTGTCCGGTTCGAAAGTTCGGGTTACAGGTTCTCGTTTTGTGCCCGCGATGGCGTCGGCGCGGCGATTTCCGAGGACCATCTGGATGCGTTCTGCGACCATGTGGGCTCGCTGCTCCAGGATTGGCTCAGCGATGGGGTGGACGACTGCCCGGATACATAAAACTGATCGATGAAACAAGGCTCGCGCGGATGCCCCGAAGGGCGCGGTCGCGACAACTAGGGTCGTCCGGCTCCAGCACTGCGGAGTTTGTCCAGCACACCAACTGAGCGGCTAGGCCGGAGCCAATGGGGCGAGGCGGCTGTCGGGTCGGTCATACAAAAGGCATCCACAAAATTGAGGATGAACGTCCTGAACCGCTAGCGGCTGTCCGATTCATCCTCTGACAATCGCGTCTGCTCGAGCGGATTCGGACCTCGCACGGAACCTATGAGACTAGCCCTGCTCACGCGAAACCAGAAAAACATCCACAAAGCCATGAATGGAAGACAAAAGGGTGCAGGGCAGCACAGGCATCGCATTCTGCCAGCCGCTTTCCAAAGACCTGCAGCAGACTTCAACGGAAGTTCCACTAATCTCTATCGGAAGAGGAGTTCAGATTGACGAAATATTCAGTGACGCAGTCCCCCGTCACGCAGTTGTTGGCAGACGTCAAGAGCGACAAGATCGCGATACCGGAACTCCAGCGACCTT
Source organism: Variovorax ginsengisoli (assembly GCF_030486595.1). GTDB lineage: Bacteria > Pseudomonadota > Gammaproteobacteria > Burkholderiales > Burkholderiaceae_C > Variovorax > Variovorax ginsengisoli_B. The sequence continues at coordinate 42,402 of NZ_JAUJZH010000028.1, forward strand.
TTGTCTGGGACAGCGTCAAGGTACGCGACCTAATGGACTCACTCTACAAGGGATATCCGGTCGGCTACCTTATCACGTGGCAGTCGGTCGGGGCGAAACTCAAAGGCGGCCAGATTGCCGCACACCAACAAATATTGATCGACGGACAGCAGCGGATCACAGCGTTGCGGGCGGCCGTCGCCGGGTTGAAGGTGATCAACAAGCGATACAAACCTGTTCGCATAACAATATCCTTCAACCCCATCACTGAAGAGTTTGCAACGCTGACGCCAGTGATCGAAAGAAGTCCGCAATGGATCGCGGATATTAGCGAGTACTTCAACTCGTCCTCGCCGTTGACTTTCGCACGTGAGTATCTTGAACGAAACCCAGGCGCTGACCCGAAAACGTTTGAGGATAGCTTGGCTCGCCTTGGCAGTATTCAACATGCTCAGATCGGGATAATCAGCCTGGATGATGGACTCGACGTCGAGACGATCTCTGAAATATTTATCAGGATCAACTCGAAGGGCGTGCCTCTGAGCAGCGCAGACTTCGCGATGAGCAAGATTGCGACCTACGGTGACCGAGGTCGGAACCTGCGCAAGCTCATCGATTATTTCTGTCAGTTGTCTGTGGCGCCGCATGCCTATTCCGACATCCAGGAGAACGACCGCGAGTTCGAGGCGACGCCGTACCTCAAAGCCATCAGCTGGTTAAAGGACGAGGCTGAGGACCTCTACGACCCGGAGTACAGCGACGTTATCCGTGTGGCGGGCCTCGTTGGCTTCAGTCGCGGCAAGGCGTCGAGCATCGTTAGCGAATTGTCAGGGCGCGACCCTGAAACAAAGAAGGTTGATGAGCAGCGGATACCAGTCGCCTACGACAAGCTTGAGCGCGCGCTTCTCCAAATCGTGAGCAACTACCACTTTGACAATTTTCTGATGCTCATCAAGTCTGCGGGGTTCATCACCCAAGGGATGGTTAATTCAAGGAATGCGATGAATTTCGCATATGCCCTCTATCTGCGCCTTCGTGAGGACGCAGACATCAGCGAGGGCGAGCGAAAGAGAATTGTGAAGCGCTGGTTCGTCATGTCGATGCTCACGGGTCGAAACTCCGGTGGCTTCGAGTCAACGTGGGAGCAGGATATCCGCAGGATCGGCGAATTGGGTGCCGCGAACTATGTCAAGCAGGTCGAAGAAGCCGAGCTGTCCGATGCGTTCTGGGATTTTGCGCTGCCTGCGGCGCTTGAAACGACCAGCACAACGAGTCCGTTTTTTCAGACATTCTTGGCCGCTCAGGTGACCAATAACGCGCGCGGATTCCTGTCAAAAGGCATCACGGTTGCAGCCATGCACCAACAATCTGGAGACATCCACCATATCGTCCCCAAGGACTACCTCCAGAAGAACGGTTATCCGGATCGCGGGGACTACAACCAAGTTGCGAACTTCGTGCTCACTGAGACGTCAATCAACATCAGCATCAGCAACAAGTCCCCGTCCACCTACATGAGGCAGGTCGATACACAGATCAAGTCTGGTGTACTCAACCTCGGAGAAATCACTGATGCCGATGACTTGGCGCGCAACCTCGTTGAGAACGCAGTCCCCGTCCGACTGAGCACAGTGGACGCAAGCTCATACAAAGGCTTCTTGGTCGAGCGTCGCAAGTTGATGGCAGCAACTATCCGAGATTACTACCAGGCGCTTTAGGGCCAGGACATGGGGTCCTTGAGAATCCTAAATTGCCGGCATGCCTCCCCCGAATCTGCCCCCGGAGAATGCAAACGACGGTTTTCCCGGTATCAACCTCCGCTCAGAGCTTGGCCTAGGACGGCTGTTCGCGCCTTGGGGATCTTCTCGATGGAAATAGCGAAGTCGAAGGCGGCACCTTCCGAACGAAAGAAGCCTTCGCCGAGCCCGTCGGCACCGGCGAAAAGATCAATGACGGGAACACGCACGGGGAAGCAGGAAGTCTGATGAGAGAGCTTGCCAATGCTTGGTAGCCGCGCCCGGCAGCCGCCTGCGGCACCAGCCCCCGACGCGGGTCGCGTGTGCGCCCGTGCGGTTCGTATTGTCATCGTTACAGGACGTCCGACATCTCTCCGGCCGGCGGAATCTGATCGCCGTCGCGAAATTTTTCACGACATCGCGCGCGGCCTCGGGGACAAAATCGCCTCGCGACACAGTTGTGCAACTAACATCAAAGGATTGATTCCGGCAGCCTCTTCGACATCGATGCTCCGGCAGCCGCTACCGCGGGCACCTGCGGTCTGCTGCCGACCCGCGCATCGGAACTGTCACTCCACTCACCCGCGGACTCGCGCAGCCGGCTTCCGTATCGTCGGCGACTGCAAGGCAACAGTCTCCGACCGGGAGGTTCCCTCCCGAGCGTTGTTGCCCGCACTTCACAGACCATGGCCGGTTCAGCACTGAACTCTGACAGCCCGCGCCCGCTGGCGCGCCTTTTCAAGATCGCGGTCTCCTCCGGGATCGAGGCCGCTGTGCGTCTGCACATCGGCCGCGGTGACGATCTGGAAGGCCGGGATGAGAAGGGTATGACGCCGTTGCAGATCGCCGCATCCCGCGATCGCGCCGCGGTTTGTCAACTGCTGCTGGACGCTGGTGCGGACGCGACCGCGACGGACCCGGCCGGCCGCGATGCCCTGGCAATCGCGCGCGCATCCTCCGCGCATGCTGCCACTGGCGTGATATCGCGCCACATCGAGCCGGTGATGTCCCCCGCGCCGGCTGTGCCGTCTGTGACGGCTTCCGCTGTCACCGCCGAAAGCCCGATTCCCGCGACGCACCTGTCCCCGAATCAAGCCAGTCTGCCCCTGCCAACGGATGACACGGCGTCAGGCCCGCAGCATGACGCACTGACCATCGCTGTCGCGGGCAATGATCCCGCAGACGCGCTTTCCTGGGACGCAGAAGATGACGCTCAACTGACGGACGCCATGGTCGTCCCTGCAGGCAATCCTGCTGCCACCGGCACCGCTCTGCCCGCCCAGCAAAGTCTCTCCACGCCCGACGGGCTGGCCGACGAAGGGGAGGATGACTTCCTGTCCTCCTGCGGCTGGGAACCCGAGGAGTCGTCCGAGCCGCCGACCGTCGATCCTGATCTGATCCGGGCACAGGCCGACCGGCAGGAAGAAATCAGCCGCCATGTGCCGGCCGGCACCGAGCCGGAGTGGGAGGAAGCCGCCGGTCTGCTCCCGGAGCGTGCCGTCCGGCTGCGGACCGTAGACGACTCTCGGCATCTGGTTCGTCGTCTGCTTCTTCGCGCGATCCGCGAGGGCAGCGTCCCCTCGATCGCGATCGAGAACGCCTTGTCCGCGCATGGCGACGGCGCTGACCGAAACCCGGGCGCCGAAGCGGCCCTTGCGTTCGTGATCGGTGACTTGGGTGCGGACATCGACGAACGCGAGGAGAACAGCTCAGCGGTTCCAGCGGACAACTTCGAGGTCTGGGTCGATGACAGGGCGGACGAGGATGAAGAGGCCGCCGTCGGCCCGGCGCTGGACCATTTCGAGGACATCGTGTCCGGCCGAACGGATCCGATCCGGATGCACTACCGGGCAGCAGCGCGACACCCGCTCCTCACACCTGAGCAGGAGCAGGAGACTGCCCGCGGCATGTCCGCAGCGGCAGAGTGCGCGCTGGATGCACTTGCGCAATGGCCCAGGGCTCTTGACGAGATCGAGAGGCTGCTCGCAGCCGCCCACGCCGATGCGTCTGTGCTGTCCAGCGTTGTCCTGTCCTCCCCGGCGCGCGGCAACGCGGAGGACGCCGCTTCGGACGATACCGATCCGGAAGATGGGCAGTCCGCCGGCGAGCCGGATCCGGAAGCGGAAAATGAAGGGGCGCAGGCGCCCGCACCTGAGCCGGGCGAAGTGCTCGAACGGATCGTGTCCCTGCGTGCGGCGCCAAGCGCACCCGGTTCACAGTCCGGCGAGCTCCGGTCGGAACTCGGACGGCTGAACTTCCGGCGCTCATTTCTTCTGAGGCTCGAGGACCTGGCGCGGGCGGACAAGGATCCAGGAGCACGCGCGTTCTGTGCAGCAATTGCACAGCTGCAGGTCCACAGGTCACGCATGGCGGAAGCCAACCAGCGCCTGGTGTTCGACGTGGCCAGGCGCTACATCAATTCCGGCATTCCGGTCGATGATCTCATCCAGGAAGGCAACCTCGGCCTGCTGAGCGCCATTGACCGCTTTGACTGGACGCGCGGCTTTCGTTTCTCGACCATGGCGACCTGGTGGGTGCGCCAGGCCGTTTCGCGCGGCGTCGCGGACAAGTCGCTGCCGATCCGTGTGCCTGTTCACATGTACGAGAAACTCTACCGTCTGCGCGTGGGAACCGAGCAGTTCGAGCGCCGCAACGGCAGATCGCCCACCGAGAGTGAGCAGGCTGAGCTGTGCGGGCTGACCGTCGCGAAACTGGCTCTGCTGGTCGGGGCCGCGGCGCCGCAGATGGATCTGGATGAGGCCTCCTGCGAATACGCGCTGTACTCGGACGATGGCGACGATGCGACCGTCGAGGTTGCACGGCGCCAGGAGGCTGAGGTGGTACAGGACCTTCTGAGCGGACTCAAGCTCAAGGACGCGCAGATTCTGCGACAGCGCTACGGCATCGGGACGCCGGACGCCCGGACCCTGGAGGAGGTTGGCGCAGCCTTCGAGCTGACCCGCGAGCGCATCCGGCAGATCGAGGCGAAACTGCTTCGCGGCCTCGGCTCCCCGCATGTCCGGAAGGCACTCATGAGGCGCCTCGGCAGAGGCCTTCCCGGCGATGCAAAGCTAGCGCCTGGCACGCGGCCCGCCCGTACGGCCAAGGCGCGCGATGCGGCGGAAGACTTCGCGGAAGTGGATGCATCGCAGCTTCCTGCCGTCATCGTTGACGCCCAGGAACCGGAGTCTCCGGTCCTTCTGGTCGCGCCGGCCCCGGAGCAACCTGCGCCGACCGTCCGCGCGCTGGCCGATGCGGCGTGGGAGCTGGGCGTTCCCGTATCGGTCGAGCAGACGGACGCCGGCGAACGCCACACCTTCGGAGTGCTGCATGCACCCGAAGCGGCCGCCGGGCTGGTGCACAGCCTAGTCGCGACGGGTTTCGAGTTCGTCCCGGGTGTGGGGTACCGCAAATGAAGTCATGGCGATCCGCGCCGCCGCGGGCAACAGCAATGCTCGAGGCCCTGCGGGGAATGGGGTACTCGACTGGTGCCGCCCTCGCGGACATCGTCGACAACAGCATTGCCGCAGGCGCCACGAACGTGGACATCATGTTCACCTGGGACGGCGACAGAAGCCGGGTCGTCATTCTGGATGACGGGCACGGCATGAGCGACGCCGCGCTCGAGCAGGCCATGACGCTCGGGGACAAGAACCCTCTGGACCAGCGCGACGCCGGTGACCTGGGGCGTTTCGGGATGGGTCTGAAGACAGCATCCTTCTCGCAGTGCCGGCGTCTGACTGTGGCGACCCGGCGCGATGGCGCGACCGCCTGCCTGCGCTGGGACCTGGATGAGCTGGCCCGCAACTCGGCCATCGGGTGGGCGTTGCTGGAGGGGCCGGACCCGGAATCCGCCGCCCTCATCAGCCCGCTGCAGCAGCGCGACAGCGGTACGCTGGTGCTGTGGGAGGTTCTCGACCGGATCGTCACGAGTGCTTTCACGCCGGAGCACTTTCTGGATGTGATCGAGGAGGTCGAGCACCACCTCGCCATGGTCTTTCACCGTCTGATCGGGGAAACGGGTCGCAGCATTCGTCTCACACTGAATGAGCGTGCGGTGAAGCCCTGGGATCCATTCATGACCGGCCATCCCGCCAAGCCCTGGGAGTCGCCCGTAGAACGAAGGCTCACGGACAATGGTGTCGTGTCCGTGCAATGCCATGTGCTGCCGCACAAGGACCGCCTCAAACAGGAGGAGTTCGAGCGTTTCGGCGGCCCGGCCGGCTGGAACGCCCAGCAGGGCTTCTACGTCTATCGCAACAACCGGTTGCTGCTGGCAGGTGGCTGGCTCGGCTTGGGCAAGGGGCGCGCCTGGAACCGCGAGGAGGCATTCCGCCTCGCACGAATTCGGCTCGACATCACCAACACTGCCGACGCGGCCTGGAAGATCGACATCCGCAAATCAACGGCCCGGCCGCCCGTGTCGCTGCGTCCGTGGCTCACCCGCCTGGCTGAGGACACCCGCGACCGCGCCCGGCGGGTATTCGCCTTCCGCGCTGCGCCTCAGCCAAGACAGGGAGGCGCGGCGGCGGTGGAGCTGGCCTGGCGCGCCGAAACCGGTGCGGCAGGTGTGAAGTACCGCATCGATCAGAAGCATCCCGCTGTCGCAGCGGTCCTGGACGCCTGCCAGAACGATGCTGAACTGGTGCGGGCGATGCTCCGGGTCATCGAGGAGACCGTTCCGGTCCAGCGGATCTGGCTCGACACTGCCGAGGCGAAGGACACACCGCGCACCGGTTTCGCCGGTGAGCCCGACGCGCAGGTGCGGTCGGTCCTGAACGTGCTCTTCCGTGACATGGTGATGCGCCGCGGCATGAGCGAGGAACTCGCCAGGAAAGCTCTTGCATCCACCGAGCCATTTCAGGACTATCCGGCATTGGTCGCATCGCTGCGCCTGGAGCGGTAGCAAAAAAATCAGAACAAGAGGAACTGTCAGATGTCAGACATGCAGTTGAACGTGATCTCCATTGCGCAGATCCTGCTGCGCAACGAGCCCGAAGAGAGCACCCGTTCACCAAAATTGATCGCCGACAAGGTGAGCCTGGCCGCGCTTACGCTGGGCCTGGGCCCAGGTGATTTCGACAAGGACGCTGCTGTCGCGGAGCTCGTGCGCAGGTTCAGTCACTGGGTGCCAAACGATGCGGCACTGAGCGACTCCGCGGGGCATGAGGACTGGTTCAACCCCTCGCTCAAAAAAGACTGGCGCTACTGGCAGCGCCTGCAGCGCTATCTCGAGCGCACGATGCCGGTGAGTGTCGTCGAGGCGCTGGATCGTTCCACCGACGGCATCATCGAGCAGCTGGAAAATCCCGCGCGCGAGGCGCCTTGGGACCGCCGCGGCCTCGTCGTCGGGCACGTCCAGTCTGGCAAGACCAGCAGCTACTCGGCTCTGATCTGCAAAGCGGCTGACGCCGGCTACAAGATCATCGTGGTGCTCGCGGGCATGCACAACAACCTGCGCTCGCAGACACAGATCCGCCTGGAGGAATCCTTCCTGGGCTACGAGACATCGCCATTCCGCGAGCCCGGAAATCCGGTAGGAGTCTTCTTCGAGGACCGGGATCCCGATATCCATCCGAACTGCGCGACCTCCCGCGACGAGAAGGGGGACTTCAACGGCGCCGCGGCGCAGAAGTTCTCGGTCTCGCCTGAGCAGCGACCCTGGCTTTTCGTCGTCAAGAAGAACAAGTCGGTGCTGGAGCGGCTGCTGAAATGGATGCGCAGCAACCATGTGGCGAACGCCACCGATCCCGAAACCGGCCGCAGGATCTCGACCAATCTGCCGCTGCTCGTGATTGACGACGAGGCGGACAACGCCTCCGTGGACACGGGCGAACAGGAATTCGACGAGAACGGTGTTCCCGATCCGGAGCACGAGCCGAAAGCAATCAACAGCCTGATCCGGCGCATCCTGGCCACGTTCGCCAAGTCCGCCTATGTCGGTTACACCGCTACCCCGTTCGCCAACGTGTTCATCCACCGCCGCGCCAAGACGAAGGAAGAGGGTGAGGATCTGTTCCCGCGCTCTTTCATCCGGAACCTGGCCGCGCCGGACAACTACGTGGGCCCCACCCGCGTGTTCGGCCTGACCGGACCGGATGGCGAGCGGGTCGATGGCCTGCCGCTGATTCATGCCTTCAGCGACCACGTGACGGATGACGGCAAGGGCTGGATGCCACCCGGGCATGACAAGCAGCACATTCCCATGTTCAAGGGCGAGGATGCGCTGCCGCCGTCCCTCCAGGCGGCCGTCCGATCATTTCTTCTGGCCTGTGCCACGAGGGCCTGCCGCGGGCAAAGGTCGCGCCATTGCTCGATGCTGATCCATGTGACTCGCTTCACGGCGGTGCAGAACCATGTGCGCCGCCAGGTGGACGAGTACGTCAAGCGGGTGGTCCAGCGCCTGAGCCGCAGGATTGACGAGGCCGCACTCATCGCCGAGATGCGTGAGCAGTGGGAACGTGACTTCGTGCCCACGCATGACGTCGTCCGCGACGCGGTCGGCGAGGCCGACCAGCTGCCAGCGCTGCCGGCCTGGGAGGACATCGAGCGGGTGCTGCCCGACGTCGCCGCCGACATCGTGGTCAAGACCATCAACGGTTCGGCCAAGGACGCGCTGGACTATGTCGAGAAGGAAACCACCGGTCTGAAGGTGATTGCCATCGGAGGAGACAAGCTCGCGCGCGGCCTGACGCTGGAGGGGCTCATCACCAGCTACTTCGTGCGTACCACACGCATGTACGACACCCTGATGCAGATGGGCCGCTGGTTCGGCTACCGGCCCGGCTATCTGGACGTGTGCCGCCTGTACACCACGTCAGACCTGATCCGCAGTTTCGGCCTGATCGCCGATGCGGCCGAGGAACTGCGGCAGGAGTTCGATGCCATGGTGGCTGTCGGCGGCACGCCGGACACCTATGGCCTGAAGGTCGCCGCGCATCCGAGCCTGCTGGTCACCTCGCCGATGAAGATGCGTACGGCACAGACTGTGCGCCTTTCCTACAGCGGCTCTCTGACGCAGACGATTGCCTTCCCCGGCACGAAGGGCGCGCTGCAAGGCAACCTGGATGCCGCCGCACAGCTGATCACCACGATGGGCCCGCCGGCGGTGACCGGGCCGGAGCAGGAGCGGCCGGACCTCCCGCCGGACAGGTGGAAGCGATCCCGGGTGTGGCGCGATATCCCGGCAGCTGCGGTGACGGCATTCCTGAAGTCCTACGTCACGGCACCTGGCATCGAGCGGGCCAACGGCACCGTGATGGCCGAGTTCATCGAAGAAATGAATGACCGCGGCGAGCTGGACCTCTGGACGGTGGCCCTCGTGGCCGAGGGGAAGGCCGGCAGCGGCCATCCTTCCTATACCTTCCCGGGCGGGATCGAGGTGAAAGACATGCCCACCCGGTCGTCGAAATCAACGCGTGGCTTTTCCATCGGTGTTCTGACCGATCCGGCAGACGAGGGCATCGACGTGGGCTTCGCGGACTGGGAGAGCGCACTCGGGGCCACTGTGGCGGCATGGGAGCGCGAGGGCAACAAGAAGCGCCCCCGGCCCGAGCGCGCAGGCGGCCGGGCCCTGCGAGACCTCCGGACGAGGGAGCACGCAGGCCCCGGTCACCGCGGCCTGCTTCTCCTCTATCCTCTGTCGCCCTGGCGCGAGAAAGACGATCCCATCATTCCGGACTGGAAACTGCCAGTGATCGGGTTCGCGGTCAGCTTCCCCTCCAGCGACCAGGAAGTCTCCGTCGAATACAAGGTCGACCACCTCCTCTGGGAGGAGCAGTATGAGTCTGCCGAATGATGAACTGACCCTGGCCTGGGCATCGCTTGCCAAAGCCAGCGACAGCGCGCAGGGCTGGCGCAGCATCGTCATCTCGCCCGTGGGCGCGGTGCCCGTCCATGCCGGCAGGCGCTACCCTGGTGGGGCAGAAGCCATCCTGGTTCGCTTCCCTGCCGAAGTCGTGGCGCCGGGGTTGCAACTGCCCGGTGGCGCCGGATTTCTGGTCGAACGCACCTCTCTCGGCGATGCGGTCACCTGGATCGCGCTGACCCGTCGCGAGGACGGCAACGTCGACATGTTCGCCGCCATGGCCACTGACGTCGCGGCCGCGCTGGCGCCCTGTCCGGCCGCCGATGGCCCCAGAGCCGTCGCTCTTCTGCTCGGGCGCGTGCGCGCCTGGCAGGAGTTCATGCGCAAGGGCGGCCAGCCGCTTGGGCCGGAGGCCGAGACGGGCCTCTTCGGTGAGCTCGAGATACTTCTGGCCCTGCTGGACCAGGGCCTGGATCCGGTCCAGGTCTGCGAGGCATGGCGCGGACCTCTGGATGGCCTGCGGGACTTCGAGCTGGGGACTGGCGGTATCGAGGTGAAGACGACGCTGGCGACGGACGGCTTCCCGGCCCGGGTCGCCAGTCTCGATCAGCTCGACGACACCCAGCGCCAGCCGCTCTTTCTGGCGGCCGTCCGGCTGCGCCAGACCGGTGGCGGCCGTTCCCTGCCGGAAATTATCGGAGTGGCCAGAGAGTGCGTCTCTGGCGATGCGCAGGCGCAGCGGCTCCTGGACGAGTGCCTCCTGGCCTCGGGCTACCGCGAGGAGCACGCCGCACACTACATCCGCACCTTGGCGGTCACGCAGGTCCGGTTTCTTCATGTCGACGCGGGATTTCCGCGCCTTACTTCGCAAATGGTGCCGCAGGGGGTGCTGCGCGCCTCCTATGCGATTGACGTGGACAAGGCGCAGACGCCCGATGCCGGCCTGCGTGAGGCCCTGACCCAACTGAAAGCAATCTGAGATGGAACTGATCGATTTTCTGCGCGACACACAGGCCGAGGTCCGGACCCTGACGGAGGAGGGTCAGCCCTTTGCCGAGAGCGCCTTCACCGAGGTCGTGATGCAGCACATGGCTGACATCGGCATGACCTATGAGCCGCAGCCGACGCACTTCGCACGCAAGATCGGCAACGCCAACGTCCACCTGAGCGGGTACTCGATCTCGGAGGAGCAGGAACAGCTGGATCTTTTCGTCAGCCTGTACGAGGGCGTGGACGAGCTGGTCGCTGTCCAGGACGCGGAGACGATGCGTGCCGCGGAGCAGTGCCTGCGCTTTCTGAAGATGTGCGCGGAAGGCTCGCTCGCAGCGAAGCTCGATCCTTCGGATGAGGTGCGCATCCTGGCCGAACTGATCCAGGGGCTCTACGACGAGCTCGAGCAGATTCGCATCTATGTCATGACCGACCGGACTGCGAAGACGCTGCAGTTCAAGCCCCGCGAGATCGGCGGCAAGATGGTGCATCTGGAGGTCATGGACATCGGCCGCCTGCACCGGCACTGGGCCGAGGGCAAGCCCCGGGACGAGCTGGTGGTCGACTTCAATCAGGTGTGCGGCACCCCGCTGCCCTGCGTGTACGTGCCCGGAGGCGGGGAAGACTACGACTATGCGCTCACGGCCGTGCCCGGTGAAGCCCTCCGGGGCCTCTACGAGAAATACGGCGCCCGCCTGCTGGAGGCCAACGTCCGCTCCTTCCTCAGCGTCAAGGGGAAGGGCGTCAACGCCGGCATCCAGAGCACCCTGCGCAATGCGCCGGACCGGTTCATGGCCTACAACAACGGGATCGTCATGGTCGCCGACGAGATGAGGCTGGGTGAAGCCGGCCCGGGTGTGCCGGGCATCGCCTGGCTCCGCGGCCTGCAGATCGTCAATGGCGGACAGACGACCGCGTCGATCTACTTCGCCAAACGCAAGTATCCGGACACCGATCTCTCACGCGTGCGGGTGCCGGCGAAGATCATCGTCATGCGCACGCACGATCCGGTCGGTGAGGAGGCCCTGATTGCCGACATCTCGCGCTATGCGAACAGCCAGAACGCCGTGAAGCAGTCGGATCTTTCCGCGAACAAGCCCTTCCATGTGGAGGTCGAACGCCTGTCGCTCTCGGTCTGGTGCCCCGACGGAAAGAGCCGGTGGTTCTACGAGCGTGCGGCCGGCAGCTATAACACGATGCTGTCGAGGGACGGCACCACGCCGGCCAAACTGCGTCAGCTCAGGGAGCAGATCCCGGCGGCCCGCCGCATCACCAAGACGGACTTGGCCAAGTACCTGACCGCCTGGAACTGCCTGCCCGATGTCGTCAGCCGCGGTTCGCAGAAGAACTTCGAGCAATTCATGGAGACACTCGCGGGCGAGGGCGCCCAGGAGCGAATCCCGGACGTGGCGGAGTACAAGCGGATGGTTGCCAAGGCGAAGCTCTACAGGGACGCCCAGAAGATGATCCGGGCCATGTTCCCGGCCTTTCAGGCGAACATCACGGCCTACACCTTCTCGCTCATGGCCGCCTCCATCGGCACCCGGCTGGATCTGGACAGGATATGGACCGCTCAGGGCGGATCCCCGCAGCTGATGGACCAAATCGCCCGCTGGGCGCGGGAAGTTTCAGAGCACCTTCATCGGACCGCCGAAGGCCGGATGATCTCTGAATGGGCGAAGAAGTCCGAGTGCCGTGAGAAGGTCCTGGCCGCGAGCTACTCGCAACCCGACGAGTCGGTCCCCGAGCTCAGAAAGACATCGGGCGGCATGGAGCACTCGAACCCGGCGGTCTAGCGTTCCTCAGGGCGACCAGCGGGACGAATCTGCGCAAGAACAATTTGTGCGTAGCCTGTCAGCTCACGCCAGTCTTGGTCGGCCAGCAGGAGGTCGATGTCGAATGACCAGAGTTCGACTCTCGGCAGGAGCTGACGCATCCGTCCAGACAGTCCACGAAGACCTGACGCAGCATTCGCGCTGAAAAGGTCCTCGCATTGAACGGGTCGGTATTGAACGAACCAGAGGCGAACTATCTCTCGCTGCAATGATCTGCCGGGAAGCTTGGAAGACAACCTTCGTTGAAGTTCGGGGGAAGCCAGGAGCTGGACGATTCGCGCGATGAACTCACGTGCTCTTGCGTGTTCAGACAGGGTCGTTTCTGGGAGCTCAGAGGCGTCCTCCGCCAAGTTCGATCCCTTCCGGGCAGCCGACATCTGCTTTTGAATCGGATCAGCCGAATTGACATCTGGCCCTCGCGCCGGCGTGCGGCCCAGGATGGCTGTACGCCTTCTCGCATTGCGAGGGAGCTCGATTCCCACGTCGACCCATTCCGCGGCCACGTCGATTTGGCGGTGCTCGGTCTGATGCTGCTGAAGCCTCTTGGCAGCCTCGCGTATGCGACGGCTTTCCCCTTCCGGAGGCAAGATCCGAGTCAATTCACCTTCAGGCTCCCATAGAAGATCAGCGAGGGACTGGGGCACTGGCGTCCCCTCCGAACCGCCATCAACTTGGTTTCCGTTCATACGTCGATCTGTCGGAACTTGTCCAATTCAACCAGCAGGGCGCACAGGTCGGGCGCGATCTCCTCCGGCTGCATGCTCTCGACGATTCGCGCCTCGGACAGGGTCACGCCTGCAAGCTGCAGGATCCTCTCGTTCAGGCGACGCATGGTGCGCGCTCCCGGAAGCAAGGCCGGCCGCTCCGACGGCGAGCGCCAGGAAGTTTCGAAGGAATCGTCCGAAGTAGGAGCGGTCTCCAGTGGAGCTCGCGGATCCGGCGCTTGCCCGAAGCTCTCGAGCAGCCATCGTGTGCGATGGGTGGCGCGTTCCTCTGCGACCATTTCTCGCATGTCCTCAGTCACCTCCATCAGAATTGCTTCCATGTCCAGGCCGAGAGGTTTGGCTTTCCGCTGCTTGTTCAACTCGAGCTGCAACGCGCGGTCCCACGCAGAAGGTACGAGCAGATAGGCCTGAAGGTCCCAACGACGCAGGACGTGTGCAATGCCCACCGAGGGGCGCATTGCCGTCAATATGGTTTCGATCTCGGCGTCCGGGCGAGCTTCTCGGCTCCAGATGGCCGCAACCACGAGATCGCTCCCGGCGGCAACACCCACGCCCTCCGCCATGTCCCTGACCCGCTCCCACCTGTCAAGACTGCCGGCACTCATGGACGTCAATCCTGTGCCGGCCGCCAGCTCGCCGTAACCCAGCCGCCTCGCAAATCGGCGCAGGAGAAGAAAATCATGAGGGTTCTGGGTGAAAAGCAATCGTCGATTGCGGGCAAGCGAGGCCAGAACGAGATTCTGCTGCGAACCGAGAACCTTGACCGCTCGCTGTACACCTCCGATGTCGCTCAGGCGCTCAGCGCGGCGCCTGTTCTTGTCAATGATCACGACATCAGCCGGGTCAGCTTCGGCCAGTATTTCCGCCGAGTGGGTTGCCAGGACTATCTCCGCATCCAATCCTTTCATGACATGCAGAAGCTTGCGTTGTATGTCCGGATGAAGATAGATCTCAGGTTCATCTACAACCACAAGCGAGCCGGGCGCGGCCCGGGTCAGATGCGTCAAGAGCTGGCACCAGATCTGGAACCCGAATCCCACCCAGTGAATTTCACGGTCGACACGGTCCTCGGAAACGAACATCGAGAGTTCCTTGGACATGAAGTCGAGTTCTGGGGGCTTGATGACCATTCCAGGCCATGTGGCAGCCACAAGGTCGGCGAATTTCGTGAACTCGTCTTGCCGCCGGTACCAGTAGTTGCGAAAGTGTCGCGAAGCCCGCGGCGTAGCCAGAGCTGCATTGACCGTGTCCTCCTCAAGGAGCATCTCCTTGTGCTCGACGGCGCCGAGAACTGGAACTACGTTCAATTCAAGAGGGAACCGGGAGCGGAAGGCGCTCGCGGTTGTCACGGCTGAGCCCGGACCGTCTGCCACGAGCACACAACCTTCCTCGCGGTCGAAGTACAGAGCCAACTCGCTTTCGTTTGAAAGGTGGAAGGTGACGGTGGACTCCCCGTCCTCATAGTTGGTTGCGACGTTCTCCACCGAGATCGGCAGCAGTCGTTGGTTGATGCGGTAGCCGAGGCGTCGTGTGCCGCCGACAGTCACTCTGTCCGCAGATCGCGCCCGGGCAGTCCTCAGCGCGACTGCGAGGGCGCGAAGAGCCCCGATCACAGTCGATTTGCCCGCATTGTTCGCACCGGTGAGAAGGTTGACGCGCTCAAGCTCGATGCTGAATCGCTTCAACGCCTTGTAGTGCTGAAAATCAATTGATGTGATTCGAAGTGACACGGTCTGTCCTGTAGTCGCCGTCTGGCTGCTTGCCAACTTTACATTCACTTGCCGGGGATCTGGACGACAAATGCCACCGGACATCAACCAACCCGCTTCGCCACCTTGACAATGCAATGGTCGAAAAATGTGGGTCCTGGCCACCGGGACCGGATCGGGAAAAGAATGTGTGCCGACATCGTCAGTCCCGCAGTTCGAAGTTCGATGATGTCAGGAATTCGGGGCAAGAACAGCCGACCGGAGCTTGCGCTCCGCAAGCAGCTGTTCGCGGCAGGCTACCGATTCAGGCTTCATCGGCGTGACCTGCCAGGGTCACCAGACATTGTTCTGCCCAGGCATCGGGCGGTCGTGTTCGTCCATGGGTGCTTCTGGCATCGCCACCAGGGGTGCCCGAAGGCAACCACGCCCGCAAGCAATGCCTCGTTCTGGGCGGCCAAGTTCTCGGCGAATGTCGCGCGCGACGCAGCGACGATCGGGCAGCTGGAAGCACTCGGCTGGCGGGTGGCCGTGGTCTGGGAATGCGCGATCGGCAGAACGGGTCTCGAGCCGTCGCAGTTCGCCAGGTTGGAGGTCTGGATCGATCAGGCGGCCGCGGCCGGCGCTGGGGCGCGTCGGAATCGACTGGAGCTGCCCTGAGAGACCGATTGCCCCAGCATCTTCCAGACGATCGTCGCGATCCGGTTGGCCAACAGCGGAGGAACCGCATTGCCGACCTGGGTGTATTGCTGCGTACGGGTGCCCTCGAAGAAATAGTCGTCCGGGAAAGTCTGCAGACGAGCCGCCTCCCTCACCGTGAGGCTTCGGCACTGGACCGGGTCGTAGTGGATGTAGTAGTGCCCATCCTTGGCGATATGCGAAACGATGGTCGAGGCGGGTTCGTGTCCGCACTGAACGCGGAATCGGTCCGAGAACGGAACCGGGGCGCCTTCATCGCCGGACGCGTTTCGATGCTCCGGCAGCAACGATGGTGGAAATTCCGGCAGTTTCGGGGAAAGATTGAATTCCCGTGCGTAGGTGGCCGCGAAGAGATAGCGCGCAAGATCGGCTTCCATGTGCGACCTGGCTTCGTGCTGCAGGACCCCGCCGACCTTGGGCCTCAGGACCCATTGGCGGTAGGCGGCCTCCTCCGCGCCGAGCCGTCCCGAAGCCTTCGCTGGCGACACGGCAACAAAGGCATGGCCGGTGCCATAGAGCGACGCGGACGATGCCGCCGAGGCTCTCATCCGTTCCGCGATCATTGGTGCGGCGCCTGCGCGCCACCCCTTGACCAGTTTGTGCGATTTCGCGACAGCCTTGTGCCACGCCTCTGGTGAATCGTCGCCGCGCGACAGCCTGCTGCGGATGGCGGGCAGATCCCAGATGACTTGGCGCACGCCGAGGGGACGCATGGGTCTGAGGAGATCATGCGGGACCGAAGCTCCCGGCTTGCGTACGCCGAGCAGGATCACCCGGTGACGTGCCTGCGGAATTCCGTACTTCTCCGCCTCGATGAGGTAGTCCTCGGGAGCTAGGCCCAGGCCCTGATCCTTGCACACGAACGAACGTATTTCGTACTCGACGCCGTCGTGAGGACTCGACAGATCGTCGATGATCCGGCCGAACATCGAGACCCCCGAGTGCCTCGAGGAAAGCAGTCCCTTGACGTTCTCCATCACGAAGATGGCGGGCCGGTGGACCCGGATGATGCGCAGGTATTCCTGATAGAGGAAATGCTTCACGTCGCTGGAGAACGAGACGTCGTTTGTCCGGCGTGCCCTTCCGGCCAGGGAGTAAGCCTGACAGGGCGGCCCGCCGATGAGCACCCAGGAAGTACTGCCTTTCAAGGCACTCCGGATCTCCGTATCGATCTGGGCTTCGCTGGTCTTCCCAAGCTCGAACTGCCGCGCTTCCGTCTCAGCCTCTCGGAACGCGCGGGCGACCGCCGGAATGGACCGGAACTTGTCGCCGGAAATGGCGCCGGTCACGTAGTCGTAGTAGTGACGCTCGGCGGCCGTGCCATCCAGCAGGCGATAGACGGCGCGCAGAAGCAGGGTGCTGTGGGCGCTGGACTCCTTCTCGATCGAGATGCCAAGGCGGAAAACCGGATTGCCGCGGTCATCCTTGAGCGATGCGAAGCCTTCTCCCAAGCCTCCGGGGCCGGCGAAGAGATCGATGATGGGAATTGACATGCGAATGAGGAGGGAGGCGAAGCGCTCTCCGATATTACCAGGTGGCACCTGCGATTCGGTGCATGGCAAAGGATGGCGACTCGCAGCTGTCGCGTCCGGGTGACGACAAGGACGACTTCATCGGTCCGATTCTCACCTAGAGGCTTGCCCGGCATGAGCGATTGGTTACAGGCGAGCAGCCATGGCGCCACCGCGTTGAGGCGTTGGCGCTTGGTGGAGCGCGATTGCGCTCCTAGTTCGGTCCTTCGCAGTGCTCAGTCGGAGACGCATCGCGTCAGCGACACCGGGGCTGTGCATCCCGAATCGGCGGCAAATCGCTTGACAATCCACAATGTTTGAGAAATATTCGTAAAATGTTTCATAAATATTCGATGTGCAGGCTGCACATTTGCTGTGTATGAATGACAAGAGAGAAAAGTTCGTGGAGCTTGCCGAGGCGCGGGTGAGCCGCACTATCAAGGATCTTCAGCTGATTGGGAATCTGTCGAACCGCTCGGCCTATGAATTCACGGACGCGGACGTGCGCAAGATGTTCCTGGCTCTTCAAAAGGCGCTGGACACGGCCAAGGCACGGTTCTCCCGAGGTGGGGAGGCAGGAGGAGGCGAGTTCAAGCTGTAGTTTTGCGGGCGAGAGCGTCGATCACCAAGGTGTAGGAGAAGACTATCAATGGCAGAGATTCGGTTTCTGACGAATGAGGCGGGCAAAGTCGAAGGACTCGCCTATGCGGGATTCGAGACATTCCGCGGATCCCCCTATACGAGTTGCGCGCGTGAGACTGGCCAGAACAGCCGCGATGCCTCCGCCGGAGGGCACCCGGTCTGCGTGAGCTTTGATCTCCGTAGCATGGCCCGGAGTGATGTGCCGTTTGCCGACAAGCTTCAGCATTCGATCGAGTGCTGTTTGGCGGCGACTCACGATGTCAAGACTTTGCAGCACCTAACGCGGGCCCTTCAGACCATCAATGCTCCTGTCATCAAGGTGCTGGAGATCTCTGATCGGCACACCACCGGCCTGACGGGCCCAACCACGGACCCGGAGTCGGTGTTCTCGGCGCTGGTGAAAGGTGATGGCGTCACTAACAAGCGCGATGCAACATCGGCTGGTTCGTTCGGCATCGGAAAGAACGCCGCCTTCGCTGTGTCCGACCTGCAGACGGTTATCTACTCCACTTGCTACCGCGATGCGCATTCCGGTGAGAAGAAGTTTGCCGCGCAGGGGCGTCTGCGTTTGGTCTCGCACACTGACGGGGATAAGCAGCTCTCTGCTGAAGGTTACTGGGGCAACGCGGGCTTCACTGCGATAGAAAGCAGTGCGGAGGTTCCGACTTGGATGGCGCGTGACGAAGTCGGGGCATCCATTTTCTCGATCGGCTTTCGCGAGCAGGATCACTGGGAGGATCGGATGACGCTCTCTTTGGTCACGAATTTCTTTCTTGCGATCGAGCGCGGGGAGATTGAATTCTCGGTAGGGGGCAAGCCAATCAACCGGGTATCTCTCGACAGCGTTCTCGCCGGCGAAATGCTGCAGCGGATCGCGGCCGAGGCCGATCAGCTGGAAGAACTTGAGCGAGCACGCAGGCTCGTGGAGTGCATGAGGTCCGAAGCCACACTTCGGCGCACGATCAGTGTCTCGGGCCTTGGAAATTTTATGTTCCACCTCCTTGTCAAGGAGGGCATGCCACGGGAGGTACACGTGCTGCGCAATGGGATCTACATCACCGACAATTTCGCCAGATTCTCCGAGCCCTTGAGGCGCTTCCCTGGGACCCGCGAGTTCACCGCGGTGCTGGAGCCCGCCCAGACTCCAGGCGGACGCGAGCCGAGTTCCTTGCTCAAGCGGTTGGAGAATCCCGCGCATGATTCGTTGGAACCCGAGCGCATCGTCGACACGAGCCAGCGAGAGGCTGCAAAGAAGCAGATCAAGTCGCTGATCAAACAGATGCGGGACATCATCAGGTCAGTCGCGAAAATCGACGATATCAGTCGTAGTCAGCTCAACGAACTTTCCCATCTGTTTGCGGACGGAGGAGATGGCGGCTGCAAGAACGTCGAGGAAGATCCTGAGCGCTTTCTCTATGGTTCTGCGCGAAAGAATAGGCGGGCAAAGCCCCCAGGTGCGCTCGGCAAGGGCACGGGCAAAGGGGGAGCGAAGGGGGGGGCTACGAAGATGAAGACGGGGAAGGGAGACCGCCGCTCGGCCGGAGGGCGCCCGGCGCTGCCATTGAGGGACCTCCGTTCAGTACTGCCGGACCAGAAGGACGCATCCAGACGGACGATCTTTTTCACGCCGGACATGGACGGCGATATGGAACTCAGTGTTGCCGCGTCGGGGCTTAGCGGTGATGTGGAGTTGGTCGTGACAGGGTCTTCAAGTGGGAGAACTGCCAACGGCCGCATTGCCCTCCGTGTAAGAAAAGGAGAGCGGGTCGGCGTTGACGTCGCGTTTGCGGAGCCCTTCCGTGGTCCCATCGAACTGACCGCCATCGCAGTCAAGACGCAGGAGTTGGCTTGAAATGAAGATTTCTGAAACGACGAGCTTTCCGCATCCAGTGCTCGCACCTTGGTCGACGGACATTGCCGGCGCAACGATTGCAACCGAGATCAGTTTTCGCGAGGAACGCGATGAGAATCGGGTGTCGATACACTGCGCTGCGGCAATGGATCAACCTGACATTCTCAGGTTGATTCAAGAAGGCTCCGCAACGTTCGGCTGCTACATCCGGTGTCAGGAGACTGGACTGCGCCGCCTTCAACATTTTGGGTTTCCGTCGGGCGTGCAGCACTTTGCTCCCGGTGCGCTCTTGGGCAATGTGCAGTTGCGGCCGATGGTGTGGTCCACCAGCCGCATTGCCGGGTACAAGCCTCAAGGTGCGCACGCTGAATTCAGTGAAGGCTCCGAAATCGAATCGGGACAGATCCTTGCACTAGACGATGAGCAGGTCATCGAGGTCACACGCCCCCCGCTTCCGTCCATCGAGTCCGTTTTCGAGATCATCTCGTCCGACGAGATCACTGAGGGCAAGTTCGATATCGATACCCAGTCTGATCGCATCATCGTGCGCATGGGCGAGAGGACTTACCAATTGGTTCAGTCTCTCAGATTGACTGACGACGCGACTCGTGCCGTCGTGATGAACAGCCTGTTCGTGCCGATTGTGATGCAGGTTCTCGATCAGCTGTCGGAAGGCTACGAGCCCTTCGAACAATACCGATGGCTTCACCCTTTCCGTGCGAGATGCGAACTTGTCCGCGTTGACGTGAAGAAGCCTGACCTCTTGACGGATGCTCAGCGCCTTTTGGAGCAGCCCTTTGCCTCGTTGGCTGCCTTGGTTTACGAGGAGGACTCTGTCGATGTCGCAACCGCTTAAGCTGCTCTCGGCAGCCACCGTCGATCGACTCTTGAATGAACGCGAAGCCAACTTGGACCGGTACAGCGCGGGCGATTTTTCCGATATTGAACGGGAGAGTGGGTGGGCTATTGAAACGACCGTTGCGCGCTGGGACTCGAGCTTGGCGGCGGAACTGGACCCGGCAGGCGCTCCAGAGGCTGAGATTAAGAACTCGCTGTTGATCTACAGAGGGCTTGAGGGCATGACCCCAGCATTGGCTAGGGACGAGCGGATTTGGGCCCGCCTATGCCATGTCGAATGTTTGCAGTACGCCCGCAAACGCTGGTTGCGTGGAGGTGAAAAACTGGGCGATCAGGTTCGTCTGCACTTTTTCGCCCCGGGCTTTACGGGGTGCCGCGACGACAATGCGATTGGCCGGCTATGGTGGAACGGTCACATCGCTGCGCTCGCGTGCCCTGATGATATTGAATTCGGGCTGAAACGACTGCTGGCGAGAGCGAACATCCGACTGCAGGTGATCGATCGGGCCGACACCGCGTTTCGCCAGCCGCTTCTCAGTGGCATTGTTCGCCTGCTTGACGACGAGTGGTTCACAACTTACGACGCCGCTGTAGCTGACTTCATGTTTGAGGTCAACAAGCGTAGTGGAGGCATCATCTTCGAGGCACTGAAGACCGAGGAAATCGACATCCACCTAGGTCAGTGCTTGGGCATCGCCAAAGCCCGCCGGACTGCGGCGGCGCCTGCGTGATGTCTCAATCCGGTGAGTGGCCCCGGGAACTGACTCGAAAATTGAGGGGTTCGGATTTCGTGGCTTGGCGTTCACGAGCGTCCGAGCTCAAGCGTGTGGCGCAGTTTTTGGGCATTTGACGAGATTCGCCAGTGCATGGTGGGCACCCTCCAGGCGGAGGAAATCGCACTGGGCGCAAAGCAGCGGGCAGACAAGACCGATGCGACTAGAGCGCACAGCCTATCGTGAAGAGTTCGGGCTCGCGATCGACTGCGAGACGCCTGACGGGCGCTCGGCTGTTGAAAGAAGCTCTGGCGGCCCACAGCGCGACGCCGCAGTGCACCGCAATGGGTTTGTCATTCCAACGCCTCCGATGTCGACCGTTCCGGCCCAGATCGCAGCATCTACTTGCGACGCCGACGGCGCGCCGTAGGAAACTACCGTTCCGGGCTACAGCTCCTCACCGGAGAGCGAATGCCCGCTTCCTGTCGTCATTTCGTTCGCAGCCTCCAACACCGTCAGCATCTCTGCCACTACCGCAAAGCTCTCTTCACCGTCCCCCAGTTGAACGACGATCGGCTCGAAGCCAAGCTGGTCGGAGTCCGGCCGCAACGTGATGCGCTCGTGCCGCCAACTGCCATCCTCAGAGGAAACTTTCTCGCTCGCATACAACTTGACGGTAAAGCTTCCTCCCGTTTCGGGGTCTGAGATGCTTCGATGTTGAACGACAACGACCTTGCCCTGTCGCGTGCCACCCGGATTCCCGCGGAACAGGCACCAAGCCCCGTTCGGAATCCGACGGTTCATCGACTCGCCCAGCACCTGCGCGACGAAGAGACCAGGCTGGGGCCGAATCCAGTCGGGCAGGGCCACCCAATCCTGTGCGCCGTCCTCGAGCACCTGCACATCCGAAAAGGCTCCCGCTGCGAAGCGCAGATCCACGACAGGGGCAGCGGATACCCCAGCGAATCGCTCTTCGTTGGAGACCCTGCGCAAAGGATGCACGTTCGAGACGGCGGTAGGAGCCGTCTGAACCGAGGCACCGAGGCTCTCGATCGCGTGGACTGCGGCCCTGGAACCCAACCTGCTTCGAAGATAGTCCGCCAGCGGCGCGTCGGTGCAGTACACATAGCATCCCTTCATGCCACGCGTCATTAGCGTCCGGTAGGTATTCTTGACGATGATGTCGGCCAGCGCCCGTGCGCTCTCGGCATCCGCCTTCATCATCTTCTTCAGTCCTCTCACCGATTGATCCGAGGACGCTCGTTTCGTCGCGTCGGTCACGATGGCGCCGTTGCGATACACGAGATCCGGCCCGATGATGACGCCGACGTAGTCGAGCTCGAGCCCCTGGCAGGTGTGGATGCATCCGACCTGCGCAACTGAACCCGGCGTCACGATCCAAAGACTGCCATCCTTGTCGAGATTCCAGCGACGTCGATAGTCGAAGGCTGACAGTTCGATATCCCAGGCTTCGGGATTCTTTTTGCTCGGCCACTTCCAGCAATAGCCCGCAACAACGCGCGAGCGATTGTTCGCCTGGTTCTTCAGGGCGATCAGCGCGTGCAGGTCGGCCGGGTTGTCGAAAACGCGGAAGTCGTAGCTATCTGTCTCGAGGACCGGATTCGCGGTCGGGCGAATGGCAAGGGTATCGTCCAGCCATGCCAAGTAGCCGTCGGAGCCATTGCAGCGGAACTGCGAAGAGAGCTGCAGTTCGGTCACTTCAGCCCCGAGTTCGAGCGCCCAGTGACGAAGCTCTTCGGTGTGTCCGATGTCGAGAAGCGTGACGCGTTGATCGTCATCGACGAAGAACACCGTACAGCGCGCGGAACGGATCAACTCCTTGACCTGGTTATCGCCGAGGTTGCGATAGAGGCCACTCTTCTCGTTGAGCCGATGCGCTTCGTCGACGATCAAGGTGTCGTACGTGTCGGCGGCATCGTTGACGAAAGCGCCAGAGCCACTGAACAGATTGCTGATGCGCGTTTTCGTGAGCGTGCCTGCCAGGCGCGCCTCGTAGACGGCTCGCGGCGCCGCGTTCTTCGAGACGTAGCGTGCGTTTCGCTTCCGGGCGAGGAGGGCGCCGAGCAGGTTGATGGCGATGACTGACTTGCCCGTTCCCGGTCCGCCCTGGACGATCACGACCTGTTTGCTCTGCGCGGCCCGGGCATCCACCTGCATGATGGTCTCGTGCACGACCTTCTGGTCATCGATCAGCACGAACTCCGGCTTGCCCTGCAGCAGCCCGGCAACGCTGTCGATCAGCATCTTCGAAGGTCGGATGCGGCCGTTCTCGATCGCGTACAGCGCGCCCTTGCTGTCACCATGGCGAACGTGCTCACGGATGAATGCTTGAAGCTTCGCTCTTTCCTGCGCAAGGAACAGCGGTGCGCGCGCAAGGTGTTCCTTGTAGTGCAGGTGATCGATCTCGCCATCTCGCGGATGGTTGTGGAGGTACGCGCACGGCTGCACCGACATCTCGCCATCCTGCACGGCAACGTTGAAGTCCTGGAGGTAGGCGGCGTATGACCAAGCCTGGTATGACGGATGCGTACCCTCGGTCTCGCCGGAGCGACCGCCGCGACGCGCCCAGACGACGGCGTCCTTGTCGCTGCGCCGAGAGGCGGACCATTGCTTGAGTTCGACGATGATCACCTTCGACCGTGCCGCGGCGTCTTCGCCGGTGATCACGAAGTCGATCCGCTTCGAGGTTTGCGGCAGCTGGTATTCGATCGCCACCCCTGCATCCGCGGGGATTTCCTCATCCCTCAGCACCTTGGCCATCTCGATCAGCGAGTTCTTCCACGATCGGATTTCCGATGCGCCAACGTTTCGGCCTGTCGCACTATGAAAGTGTCGGGAGACGACAGCCTCGATGTCATCCCCCCAGGCGTGTTCCAGGAACTGGGTTTTTGTCGATTGGTAAATGATCACGCGTGTTGTCGCCGCGGCGCCTTCAGTTCTCGTCGTACTTCTTGCTGCTGCCGCGCGCGCGGTCGACCGGGTACTTCAGCTCGTTGAGGCTCAGCTTTGCTTGCGCTGCCGCGATCGGATCGATGCCCAGCGCGTTTGTCAGCTGGACCAGGTACAGCAGGACGTCCGATACTTCTGCCGCCACTGCCTCCAGCTTTTCCTGGGGGAGTGCGCGGCTCTGCTCCTCAGTCATCCACTGGAAGTGTTCAAGCAACTCGCCGGCCTCCACGATGAGCGCCGACGCGAGGTTTTTTGGCGAATGGAATTGCTGCCATTCGCGATCGTTGGCGAACTTCTGCAGTTGCCGAGAGAGGTCAGCTAAGGAGTCAGGCATGTCTGCTATAGAAATAGTCTTCGAGGACGAACGTTGGATCAAGGATGCAACTGAATTCGGTCGATTATCTGTCGACCAGCCTCAAAACAGCCCACCCAAGATTGCTACCCTTGCTGCAGTTCGCCTGCCCATGTCCGAGCTGAAGGTTCTAGCTCCGGGTCACATGGATCAAGTGGCATCTTCACTCCGCAAGCGCCTCGCTATTTGACGTTGTTGGCCCAGCCGTATCGAGCAGGGTTCTCTGCCACGAGGAAGGCTCTCATCGCTTCGCGCCTGGTCTTGTCCAACCGTCGAAGGATCCCTCGCAGATCCGAGTCAATG
Source organism: Variovorax ginsengisoli (assembly GCF_030486595.1). GTDB lineage: Bacteria > Pseudomonadota > Gammaproteobacteria > Burkholderiales > Burkholderiaceae_C > Variovorax > Variovorax ginsengisoli_B. The sequence continues at coordinate 67,080 of NZ_JAUJZH010000028.1, forward strand.
GATCGCTCACTGGCGCCTCTGTCCTCCGCTTTGGCGTACCAGTCACGGGCATCGCCGAAGTTTCCGAGTTCCATGTGCACGGCGCCAAGCAGCGTGCACGGGCGGAAATCCCTGGGTTGTTGCTGGTGGCCTTGCTCTCCCATAACCAGGGCCTCATCCAAGCGGCCTAGATCGCGCATTCCGCCGCCCCGCGTCGTGCACACGGCGGATCGAATCTTGGGGTCGCGGATCTGGTGGCCGGGCAGGGTATCGAGAAGTTCGACCGCCGCTGCAGCTTCGCGGCACTTGCGATAGTGGCCGCTGGCGTTGATCGCATGCCACGGGTCCTTGGTGCGCCGGTACTCGCTGGCGAGGAACTTCGCCTCAACGAGGTGGTAAGCATCGCGGAGCGCATCGGTGAAGTGCTCATTGGCCCTGGTGTTGAGCCAGACAGCATCATCCTCAGTCAGGCGGCCACCAGCGTCCAGCCGCTTGATGATGGCCATCATCCGGGGATACAGGGGCTCATCGATGTAGTCCATCCCGTACTTCCTCCGTAGGGCCTGGCTTTTCATCTTGGCGATGTGCTTGGGATCGCTTTCGAGGGCCTTGCGCGCGGCTTCCTCACTTTTGAGTTGCGTAGCGTATTGATCTCGCCATGCGGCTTCTCTGGCAAGACTCTCGGCCTCCTTGGCTTCGCGCTCAAGCTCCGCGGCGTGCTGGCGGGACTGTTTCGCGCGAATCGCGGTCGCGGCGTATTCCTCAAAGGGGACCTCGCCGATGGCGAGCCTGTGCAGATCGATCAGGTCGTGATCCAGCAGGTATCTCAAGGACAGCGTGCTGAGCGGTAGCCCGAGATGCATGCGTTCTAGGATGTTGCTCAAGCGTGTTGACGGGATCATCGCGCCCGGAATGTCGTTCACGCGAAAGTGGACCGCGATGTCTCGAAGGGTCGAACTGCTCATAGTGGTTGGCTACTTGGCTCGGTCAGGGATGTGCGCGAAAAGGTGCTCTCGGTCGACTGTGATCCTAGGCTGCGAGCGCGGCAGAGTCCGCAGCGGCTCGGTACGCTGAGCGACAGCGATGGACCCGCGTGGCGTCGGTCGTTGCCGAAACATTGTCTGGGGATGTCGTGGCATGCTGGCCACCGCACAATTCGCGCGCGTCTGGGGTGACTCCAGAAGGCGGCCGATGAGGAAACGAAAGTGCTGCGCTGACGCCGCATGGCGCGACATGTCATTCCGTCAGGGTCCGCTTCTGGCTTTGCTCGGTGCCTTCTCCAACACCGCCTGGTTCGACCTGCGCAGAGGACCGCCCTTGGACGATGGCGGAACCGTCTCTGTGATGCCTTCAAACAGGACCGAAAGCGTGGTCCCGAGGCAGTAGCAGATCGATCCCAGAGTGAGTAGCGAGGGATTGATGTAGCCGCATTCGAGCTTGGAAATGCGGGAACGCTCCACCTCGGCTTCGAAGGCGAGCATCACTTGCGTCTTGCCCGATGCCTTTCGGATGCGTCGCAGGTTTTGCCCCATGGCGATCGTCAGGGGGTTTGGAACGCGGGGCGTCTTCTTGGGTCGACTTCTAGTTTTCGGGGCTGTTGCGGTCACCATCGCCTAAGACTCAAGGAATGTGCCTATGGAGGAAACGTCTTAAACGACACATAATGTGAGAGCGTGCTCGCGGGAGCGCCAGCTTTCACCGCCACATAGGGAATCAAAAGTCCCAGGGAGACAACATGAACCGCACACAGAATTCATCGCTGCCGTAGCGCCGCCGCTAGGCACGGGCCGTCTTGCAACGCCGCCCGCACATCCTCTACCTCTATCGCGACCGTTGGGCCTCGCGCGCTCGCGCTCGTCTGCCGACAGCGCTCGCGGCTTGACGTCTCAGGTGTGTCGTCGCCCTTGCCCGCGACTTCCGATCCGCGCACTCGCAGCGGGGCGACTCACGCGTGCTCCGCATCACGTAGTTCCGTGGAGCCCCCGCTCCGCTTGTTCCATAACCCAGGGAGAAAACTCAATGACCAAGTCCAAAGAAATCTACATATCCTTCGGCGTCGACGTAGACGCCGTATCCGGCTGGCTCGGCTCCTACGGCGGCCAGGATTCCCCCGACGACATCTCTCGCGGCATGTTCGCTGGCGAGGTCGGCGTGCCCCGGCTGCTGAAGCTCTTCGAGCGCCACGACATCAAGGCCTCGTGGTTCACGCCGGGCCATTCGATCGAGACCTTTCCCACGCAGATGCAGGCGGTGGCCGATGCCGGGCACGAGATCGGCCTGCACGGCTACAGCCACGAGAACCCGATCGAGATGACGCCCGCGCAGGAAGAGATCGTGCTCGACAAGAGCATCGAGCTCGTCACCCGCCTCACGGGCAAGCCGCCCACCGGCTACGTGGCGCCGTGGTGGGAGTTCAGCCCGGTCAGCAACGAGCTGCTGGTCAAGAAGGGCATCAAGTACGACCACAGCCTGATGCATCACGACTTCCATCCCTACTACGTGCGCGTCGGCGACAAGTGGACCAACATCGACTACACCCAGCATCCCGATGCCTGGATGAAGCCGTTGCAGCGCGGCGTCGAGACCGACCTGGTCGAGATCCCCGCCAGCTGGTACCTCGACGACCTGCCGCCGATGATGTTCATCAAGAAGTCGCCCAACAGCCACGGCTACGTGAACCCGCGCGACGTCGAGCAGATGTGGCGCGACCAGTTCGACTGGGTGTATCGCGAGATGGACTACGCGGTGTTCCCGATCACGCTGCACCCCGACGTCTCGGGCCACCCGCAGGTGCTGCTGATGCTCGAACGCCTGATCGCGCACTTCCAGGCCTTTCCGGGCGTGCGCTTCGCGACCTACGACCAGGTCGCGGACGACTTCCTGCGCCGCCAGCCGCGCGCCTGATCGCCACGACCACCACCCGAAGTAGCGATGCACCCACATGGACGCCACCACCACCACAGCGCGCGGCGACGCCGCAAACGCCGTCCGGCTCGACACCCGGCCTGACGACACCACTGCAACAGCGGCAGCAACAAACACCGCCGACGACAGCAGCAGCAACTCCACCACCGCCTGGGCGCCGCCCGAGGTCACGCCGAAGCAGGTCACCTACGCCACCTGGGTCTGCTTCTTCGCCTGGGCCCTGGCGGTGTACGACTTCATCCTCTTCGGCACCTTGCTGCCGCGGTTGGGCGACCACTTCCAGTGGACGGCCGCCGAGCAGGCCCGGCTCAACACCTGGGTCACGCTGGGCACCGGGCTGGTGGCCTTCGGCATCGGGCCGATCGTCGACCGGCTCGGGCGCCGCAAGGGCATCATCATCGCGGTCTGCGGCGCGGCGATCTGCTCGGGGCTGACCGCTGTCGCGGGCTGGGTGGTCGGCGCAACGGCCGGGCTGGGCTTCGTGCTGCTGGTGCTGGTGCGATCGCTGGCGGGGCTGGGCTACGCCGAGCAGACCATCAACGCCACTTACCTGACCGAGCTGTTCGCCGTGGTTCACACCCACCCGGCCGCCACCCGGCGGCGCGGCTTCATCTACGCGCTGGTGCAGGGCGGCTGGCCGATCGGCGCGGTGCTGACGGCCGTGCTGGTCGCCGTCCTCTATCCGCTGGGAGAAAGCTGGTTCGGCGCGGGCGGGGGCTGGTCGCTGTCGTTCCTGTTCGCGATGTTCCCGGCCGTGGTGATCGTGATCCTCGGGCGCCGGCTGGTCGAGACGCCGCAGTTCCTCACGGCGCGGCGCATCGCCGACCTGCACAGCGCGGGGCGCTCAGCCGATGCCCGCCAGCTGGCCGCCGCGCACGGGGTCGCGGCCGAGGCGGGCAAGGGCACGGGGCTGGGCGAGATGTTCAGCGGAGAGTCGCTGCGGCCGCTGCTGTCGCTGGGGCTGGCCTTCATGCTGAACTGGTTCGCGATCGTGATCTTCACGGTGCTCGGCACCTCGGTGCTGGGCGGCTCGGGCGGCACGCCGGGCAAGGGCGTGGACTTCTCGAACGCGCTGCAGGTGCTGATCGTCTCGAACCTGGCGGGCTTTCTCGGCTACGTCTTCCACGGCTGGCTGGGCGACCGCATCGGCCGCCGCAACACGGTGGCGCTGGGCTGGATGGTGGGCGGCCTGGCCTTCTGGGCCATGTTGCAGGCGCCGGAAGGCGACTTTTGGCGCATCGTGCCGCTGTACTCGCTGGGGCTGTTCTTCCTGATGGGGCCGTATGCGGCGGTGCTGTTCCTCATCGGCGAGAGCTTCCCGAGCCGCATCCGCGCGACCGCGGGCGCGTTCATCGGGGCGCTGGGGCAGCTCGGCGCGATCGTGGCGGGCATCGGCATCACGCACACGCTGTCGACGGGGGCGGACTGGGTGCAGGCGGCCCTGTATTGGGGCGCGCTGCCTTGTCTGCTGTCGGGCGGGTTGATGTGGCTGGTGCCGCATGTGGACCCGCGGACTTTGAAATGAATCATCAACAACGACACCAGGGAGTCAACATGAACAAGTCACTGAAGTTCCTCATCCTCGCGACCGCGGCATCGACGTTGCTTTTGCTGTTCGGGCCCTGCTTCGCGCAGGACGCCTATCCGACCAAGCCGATCCGCATGGTGGTCGGCTATCCGGCTGGCGGTGCGACCGATGTCACCGGCCGCCTGGTCGCCAACAAGATCGGGCCGCTGCTGGGGCAGCCGGTCATCATGGACAACAAGCCCGGCGTCGGCAGCACCCTGGGTCCCTTGGCGGTGGCGCAGGCGCCACCTGACGGCTACACGCTGCTGATGGGCAACACCACCGCGATGTCGATCGCGCCGCACCTCTACAAGAAGCTCGGCTACGAGCCGCGCCGCGACCTGCTGCCGGTGGCGCTGGTCGGGCGGGTGCCGCTGGTGCTGTTCGTGCACCCATCGGTGCCCGCGACCGATCTCAAAAGCCTGATCGAGCTGCTGAAGAAGAACCCCGGCAAGTACGACTACGCGACCTTCGGCAACGGTTCGAGCGCCCACCTGACCATGGAGATGCTGAAGCTGTCGGCGGACGTCGACGTCAGGCACATCCCGTACAAGGGCAGTTCGGCGGCGATCAACGACGTGCTGGGCGGCCAGGTGTTGATGGCGATGGACACCCTGCAGTCGGCCCAGCCGCACTTCCTGGCGGGCAAGCTGCGAGCGATCGCGATGAGCGGCGAGGCCCGCTCCAGCCTGGCGCCCCAGCTGCCGACCTTTGCCGAGCTGGGCTATCCGAAGATGACGCTCAGCCCCTGGTATGGCGTCTTCGTGCCAACCGGCACGCCGGGCGCGATCGTCGAGCAACTGGCCTCGGCCATTTCTCGCACCATGCGCACGTCCGACATGCAGGCGCAGCTGGCGACGCAGGGCGCCGAGCTGATGGTGCTCACGGGGGCCGACGCACGAACCTTTCTGGACAAGGACGACGTGCGATGGGCCGAGGCGGCACGCATCTCCGGCGCGCAGCTGGATTGAGGAAGGCGACATGAACACTTCATCTTCTTCTGCTTCATCTTCCGCTTCTTCGAGCGGTTTCGATCCGGTGCTGCACCGGATGGCGCTGCAGCGCTACTTCGACGACTTCCAGCTCGGCGAGCGCTTCGTGCTGCCTTCGCGAACGATGACCCACGCGCTGTTCTCCGCCTTCCAGTTGGCGAGCGGCGATAACCATCCGGTGCACTACGACGTTGAGTACTGCAGGCGGCAGGGTGCGCCCGACATGATCGCGCACGGCTTCCAGGTGCTGGTGCAGACTGCGGCCGGCGCGGGCCTGTTCCCGCACATGGTGGAGGAGTCGCTGAAGGCCTTCCTCGAACAGTCCAGCCGCTTCCTGGCGCCGGTGCATGCGGGCGACACGTTGCATGCGGCCTTGGAGGTCAGCGCCCTCGCGCCCAACACCCGCACCGGCGTGTTGACGATGACCAGCACGGTGCACAACCAGCGTTCGGTGCTGGTGATGGACGGCGTGCAGAAGTACCTGCTCCACAAGCGCCCGGCCCTGCCGGCGAGGGCATAGGCCATGGCGGCCGAACGCATGCGCCCGCTGCACGGGCTTCGCGTGCTCGACCTGGGCAAGGTGCTGGCGGGGCCGCTGTGCGGCCAGCACCTTGGCGAGCTGGGCGCCGAGGTCATCAAGGTCGAGCCGATGGGGACGGGGGACGACAGCCGTGCCTGGGCGCCGCAGGAGAAGGGCGAGTCAGCCGTGTTCCTGGCGGTCAACCACAACAAGCGCAGCCTGGCCGTGGATCTGAAGACGGCGCGGGGGAGGGAGGTCGTTCAGCGCCTGGCGATGGAGGCGGACATCGTGATCCAGGGCTTTGGCGGCGGCACCGCGACCCGGCTGGGGGTCGACTACGACACGCTGGCGCTCGGCAACCCGCGGTTGATCTACTGCGAGATATCGGGCTATGGGCGAAGCGGCCCGATGGGCGGCGAGCCGGGTTACGACGTGATGCTGCAGGCCTTCAGCGGAATGCTTGGCACCATGGGCGAAAGCGGCGGGCCGTTTGCCCGGGCAAGTTTCTCGCCGGTGGATCTGGGTACGGGGATGAATGCGGTGGCGGGCATCCTAGCAGCGCTGATCGAGCGCGGGCGTACCGGCAAGGGCGTGTACCTCGAAGCCTCGCTCCTCGATACGGCAATGAGCCAGATGGGGGTGATGGCGCAGGCCTACTGGCGCAGCGGCAAGCTGCCCGAGCGGATGGGCACGGCGCATCCGGCGCTGGCGCCTTACCAGGCCTTCGAGGCCGGGGACGGGTTTCTGATGGTGGGGGTGGGGAACGATGCGCAGTGGGGGAGGTTCTGCGTTGCGGCAGGGCTGGAGCGATATCGCGACGATCCGCGCTTCGCGACGAATGCGGCGCGGGTGACGAACTTTGGTGAGACCGTGGCGCTGGTCGCTGAGCGGATGCGTACGCGGACGGTCGACGCATGGCTCGACGCACTTCGAGCCGCCGGCGTGGCGTGTTCGCCGATCCAGACCTTGGACCAGGCACTGGGGCATGCGCAGATGGCGCATCGGGAGTTGATCGTCGAGTCCGAGCATGCGGTGCTGGGCCCGGTGTGGAACATGGGGTTTCCCGTGAAGTTCGGCGGACAGGCGCGGGAGGCTTCGCGGCCGGCGCCGTTGCTGGGGGAGCACACGCGGGAGATTCTGGGGGAGGTGGGGTATTCGGCTGGGGCGATCGAGGGGATGGTGGGGGCGGGGGTGGTGGGGGCGGGGGTGGTTGGGGTTGCGATGAGGAGGCTCGAAGCATGAAGACAAGACAAGCAGCGTCTCCGCTTCCCACCGCAAGGCCATTCAAGCTGCCTCCGGCTCTTGCACTTGCGCGGCCGGCGCCCGCAAAGCCTGCGCGCAGTGAAGCGGCCTCCTTGATCGGCGCGCAGGTGCGCGCGCTGCGGATTGCCAGTGGCGCCTCCGGCGGTGAGCTCGCCCGGCGCTCGGGCATCTCGCGCTCGCTGCTGTCACGGATCGAGCATGGGGTGGTCTCGCCCTCGGTCGCCACGCTGGCCCGCGTCGCGACCGGGCTCGACGTGCCGATCTCGCGATTCTTCTCTGACCAACCGACGCGTTCCGACTTTTCCCACGTGCAGGCGGGCAAGGGCATCGTGGTGGACAGGGTCGGCGCTGTGGCCGGCTACCGCTACGAGTTGCTGGGCCATCTGCTCTCGGGCAATCTGTTCGCCGAGCCGTACCTGGTCACCCTGCTGCAGGGGGCCGAGCCCTACGTGACCTTTCAGCACCCGGGGCTGAAATTCGTGTACCTGCTGTCGGGCAACGTCATGTACCGCTATGGATGCAAGGTCGTGACGCTCGGCGCGGGGGATTCGCTGCTGTTCGATGCAACGGCGCTGCATGGGATCGAGGACACGGGGGCGGAGCCGGTGTCGTACCTGTCGGTGGTCTTCACGTTTCGGCGGTAGTCGAGGGCTCCCGGCCGCACGCTACGATGCGGTTCGTAGTTCACTCCAAAGCCAAGCCATGCGTCAGAACGACAGCGACGAAAGCACTACTGTTGCGTTGTATTGGGATTTCGAGAACTTGCACGCTAGCCTCTATGAGGAGAAGTACGGGGAAGGTACCTACGGCAAGCAGGATGCCCGATTCAAGGTTCAGGAGCCATTGGTGGATATCCAGGCCATCGTCGAACTGGCGTCGTCGTTCGGACCTATCGCGATCAACCGCGCTTACTGCAACTGGCAGTACTGTGGGCGCTATCGAGATGCCTTGCTGCAAAGCGCGGTCGAACTGATACAGCTGTTTCCGCCGGGTGCGTCAGCGAAGAATGGCGCGGACATCAAGCTTTGCCTCGACGCCACCGAGGATCTGACCCGCTTTTCCCACTTGGGCACGATCATCATCGTTGGCGGCGACAGCGACTTCATGCCGGTGGCGCAGAAGATCAAGGCCGCAGGCCGTACCCTCGTTGGCTTGGGCACGCGCAAGTCGACCAATCGCCATTGGGCAAAGAGCTGCCATGAGTTCCGCTACTATGAGAACCTGGCTGACGATCCGCCACCTGCAGCACCACGGACGGACGAGACAGAGGTCGTCGCGCCAGTCGCAGTAGACCCCGCAGCCGAGATCTTGAAGCGCGCCATCAAGCTGCTCGCCGAAACCAAGGGCGACCCATGGGTGAACAAGGCGTCAATCTGGCACATGATCAAGCGGCTCGACTCGACGTTTGACACGACGGATCACGGCTACGCCAACTTTCCGGCGATGGTCAAGGGCCTCGATGGCATCGTGGAGGTCCGAAAAGGGGAGTCGGACCAGATCGTTAGGCTGCGATAGCTGACTTGAAGGCGGCAGCCCTTCGTCGCCGGACATGAGCCAGCGTGTCGCAGCAAGGCTAGCCGGCCGAGTCCGCGTCGTAGACCAGCCGCAAGGGCGGCGCCTTCTTTGGCTTCGCCTTCTTCACGAGTTCCGGCTTCGCTGCCGCGCAGGCAGGCGGCAGGCCGTCTAGCAGCTGAGCGACAGTGACTTCGAGGCCGGCTGCGATGCGCCAGATGTTGGCCAGCGACAGGTTGCGTTCGCCTCGTTCCACCGAGCCGAGGTAGTTGTGATGCAACCCCGATCGATTGCTCAGTTCCATGAACGACATCTGCTTCTCACGTCGATAGCGTCGCATGACGGCACCGAAGGCCAACGGCAATGTCATGAGGTGCGCTTCTGGTTGCGACGGGGAGTCCTGGCCAGCGTTTTTCATATGCATTCCTTAGGGAGTGGGGGCGGGTTCGCTCTGGGAGCCACACACACTTTAGGTTTGATTGCGTGCAGCCTGCTCTGCGAGGCGCGCACGAAACTTCCCTTTTCGGGGGCGAGACGCCGACGAGTCGCTTCAGGTTGGCGCTGGCAGCACCATGCGAGGCTTTGCGCTGAAACGCAAGGCGTCAACGGGTACCGCTGGCCGAAGGGGTAGGCGATGGTTTCAGGGCTTTGCAGCCAGCGCAAGCGTTGATCGAAGGCGGACTGACGGAAACGATGAGGCTCCTTCCAAGCGAGATTCATCCATGCACCGATCGATCCTTTCAGCCCTTGTGTGTCGCACATTGTGGGCGTTGAGCCTGATTTCATTCACCGCTGCTGTCGCGGCGCAGACCGCACCCAAGGCCGCCATCGATGGCTGGCCGAGCAAGCCGGTGCGGCTGATCGTCGGCTCGGCGGGAGGCTCATCGACCGACCATGTCGCGCGCACGCTGGCCGAGCCGCTGTCTCGCGCGCTGGGGAAGCCGGTGATCGTCGAGAACCACCCGGGCGCCGGCGGCAGTATCGCGGCAGCCTTGGTCGCGAGGGCCTCGGATCGGCACACCATCGGCGTGCTGATCACCGGCAACATGACGATCGCCAAGCTGCTCAACCCTGCGACGCCCTACGACCCACACACCGATCTGGCACCCATCAGCCTGATCAGCACAGCGCCGCTGGTGCTGGCGGCACGGGCCGATGCGCCCGGCACCGACGCCCGGATGTTTTTCGAAGCGGCGCGCAGCGCGGGCTCGAGCTGGAGCTACGGCTCGCCGGGCATCGGCACCATCAGCCACTTCGGGATGGAGATCCTGAAGTCGCAGTCCGGCATCGCGCCGGTGCACGTGCCCTACCTGAGCAACCCGGAGGTCATCAACGCGATCATCGCCGGCCATCTTCAACTGGCGCTGTTGCCTCCGGGGCTGGCCGAAGCGCAGATCCGCGCGGGCAGACTTCGCGCCATCGGCGTCAGCTCGGCCGCCCGGAGTCCGCTGGTGCCGGACTACCCGACGTTGGCCGACGCCGGGGTAAAGGGCTTCCAGCTCGAGATCTGGACCGCAGCGGCGGCGCCGGCAACGCTGCCCCGGCCGATCGTCGACAGGCTGTCGACGTTGATCGCGGAGATCACGCGATCGCCGGAGGTCAGTCAAAAACTCTTCCGATACGGCTACCAGGCCGCGGGCAGCACACCCGATGAACTCGCATTGCGCGTGAAGGGCGACACCGCCTTGCTGAGCCGGATCATTGACGAGCAAGGGCTGAAGGTTGAATGAACGAGGAGCACAAGACCATGAGCACACAAGCCACGCATGCGGACCCGACCCCGACGCTCGAAACCTTGCGCGAGGAGCTCGATTCCATCGACCAGCGCCTGCTGGAGACCCTGCGCGAGCGCCTGGGCTGCTGCGTTCGAATCGGCCTCTACAAGAAGCGACATGCGGTGCCTATGATGCAGCCCCACCGTATCGGAATCGTGCAGAGCCGGGCTGAAGCCTTCGCGATCGAGCACGGCATCAGCACGGCATTCCTGCGGGCGCTGTATGAGCGAATCATCGAGGAGACTTGTCGCATGGAGGACGACATCATCGGGTCGCCAGCGCACGGCCCTGGGGAGCTATAAATCACCATGCTCACTTTCCTGACCCTTGGCCCCGAGGGCAGCAACCATGATTTCGTGCTGCGGCGCTATCTGGCGGCGCACGGCGTGGCTGACCACCGGGCCCGAATTTCCCTGATCGACGACTTCCATGAAGGCGCCCGCGCCCTCAAGGCGGGCAAGGCAGATTTCATGCTGCAGTGCGCGGTGCATCCGCAGGCGGCGGCGGTCACCGGTGGCTATCGCAAGGAGGTTTTCGTGGTCGATGCCTTCATCTCGCCGAGCCGGCCGATGGCGCTGTTGCGTGCCAGGGCGCCCAGGAAGGAGGTAGCGCACATCGCGGCGGTACAGCCGGCGACGCAATCCTATGCGGACCTCTCGGCCTGGTCGACGATCGTGCACGAGACGACGGTGTCGGAGGTGGGCAGGGGGCTGGTCGACGGGCGCTACGCGGCGGGTATTGCGTTCTCGGCGCTCGCCGATGAGCATCCAGGCGTTTTCGAGGTGGTCGAGGACATCGGCGCTGTGTGCGATGCATGGATCATGTACGGCGTCCGGCCGGTCGACGGCGGCCAGGCGATCGTCTGGACGGGGAGTCCGGTGTCGAGCCTGTACGGTGCTGCAGGCGACTAACGACGCTGATTAGTGAGCAGCGAGTACAGCCCGGCGGCGCTGATCAGCACGATGCCGATAGTCGATCGGGCATCCGGTGCTTCTCCCCAGCCCAGGTATCCGAGCAGGAGTGCCCACAGGATGACCGTGTAGCGAAAGGGCGTGACCACCGAAAGATCGACACCCCTGCAGGCTTCGATCAGTGCGTAGTTCCCCAGGGCCGCGCAGATGGCGGCCAATGCGAGGAGGGTGGTCTCGAATCGGTCCAGCGGCTGCCAGGTCTCACGTGAGCCGAGCGCCACGCCGGCCACGCATACGGCCGCAGTGGTGACCAAGGCGATGAGCACCGTGGGCACTTCCGGGGAGATCGCGCGGGTCACGATGTCCCTGGCTGCGAGCGAAGCCGCGCACGCCAGTGCAAAGGCAAGCCCCCAGTTGAAGTCGCCGAATGAAGCAGTGGGCCTGATCACCAGCAGCACACCAACGAAGCCGAGCAGCACCGGCGCTATGCGGTGGGCGCGTGCTTGCTCCCAACCCATGAGAACGGCGGACATCACTATGAGCAGCGGTGCAACCATCATGATGGCTGTCACGGTGGCGAGCGGCGCGAGGGCTAACGCGGCAACCGAACTGGCGGCGGTCGTGACTTCGAGCCCCGAGCGGGCGCCCGCCATGGGCTGCCGCAACAGCCGCCAATTGCGCAACTGACCTGCGCCGTGCGCGATGCCGGCGACCATCATGGTGGCAAAAAACCCTCGCACGGCCAGGATCTGGCCTGGGCCGAATTGGCGTGTCGTGAGCTTCACGAGGGCGTCATTCAGCACGTAGAGCGCCATGGCGCCGACCATGCAGGCAATGCCCCTCTGGTTGGGGGACAGGCTACGCATCGCCAGCGTCCACCGCTGCTTCCGAAGCGCTGCCGTCGAGAGCCGCAAGTTGAGCCCTTGCCTTCAGAACGATCTCGTCGACCTCTTCATCGGGGTCGGACATCGCCAGGATGGCGCCCCCCGAGCCGATAGAGATCAGCCCATCGGCGGCCACGATGGTGCGAATCACGATGTTGAGCGTGGCGGCGCCACTGAAGGACAGGTAGCCGATGCTCCCCGAATAGACGCCCCGCGCCGAGGGCTCGAGCCTGTCCAGGATCTTCATCGTCCTGACCTTGGGGGCACCCGTCATCGAGCCACCAGGAAACGCCATGCGCACGCAGTCGATCGCGGACAGGTCGCCGCGCAGGTTTCCGCGGATGGTGCTGACGAGTTGATGCACCGTGGCGTAGGTTTCGACCTCGAACAAGGTCGGGACATAGACGCTGCCTACCTCGCAGACCCGGTTGAGGTCGTTGCGCAGCAGGTCCACGATCATCAGGTTCTCGGAGCGCGACTTTTCGTCGTTCTTGAGATAGCTGGCGATCTCGGTGTCTTCGGCGACAGTCGCGCCCCTGGGGGCAGTGCCCTTGATCGGCATCGAGTCGACCAGGCCCTCGGGGGTGACCTTCAGGAACAGCTCGGGCGACGCGCAGAGGACGGCCAGTTCGGGTGTCTTGAGATAGGCCGCGTAGGGGGCAGGGTTGCGGGCGCGGAGCGCGCGATACACGCCGAGGCTGTCGATGTGGCCCGCACCGACGAGTTGATTGGTGAGGCAGACCTCGTAAGTCTCGCCCTGCACGATCTCGCGCTGGCACTCGACGATTCGTTCGCGGTAGTCGGCAAGCGGGATCTGCCATTGCATGGCCTCCCGAGATGGCTTGTCGGTGCTGGCGGAGTGCTGCGCATCGAGCATCGGGGAGGCAAGCTGGCCGGCGATGTATTGCATCCAGGCGCGGTTCTCTTCCGACAGGGCCGCTTCGTCGATGCAGACGATCCAGGTCTGCTGCTCAGCGTGATCGAAGGCGATGAAGCGGCCGGCCTTGATCCAGACGGCGTCCGGCGTGCTGGCTGCGTTTGCGTACTCGCCTTCGAGTTCGCCCTTCAGCTCGTAGCCGAAGTAGCCCACATAGCCACCGGTGAAGTCGAAAGGCAATGGCGGACCGGTTTGAGGCTTCTCCCGTAGCTGCTCAGCGAGGAAATCGAAAATGCTCTGGGTTCGTGTCTGGGTATCGGGGCCTTGGCGGATCTCGATGCGTCTTGACCGCGACCGGTAGGTCACGAGCTGTCCCAGTGGGCCAGACGAATCCCCCATGTACGAAAAGCGTGCGCGTTGCGCGTCGGCCAGGCTGCTGTCGAGCCAGAAGGCAGCCTCGCTGTCGGCGTACAAGTGGGAGAAGGCAGCGCTGGCCGAAGGGAAATGGTCCAGACATTGCGCGTGGACCAGCAGTCGAGAGCTTGCCTGCCGCCTTGGTGGCCAGCCGAGCGGGCCCTTGATCGCATCGCGATGGCGGCGGCCGTCCTGCCATTCTTCGGTGAGCTCTCGAAAGTTCCGCAAGAGCCTTGCACCATATTCCGTGCTGATCGACTCCGGGTGAAACTGCACGCCCCACCATGGCTTTGCGATATGCCTCAGCCCCATCAAGGTGCCGTCGGCGGTCCAGGCGAGCGCCTGCAGTTCGGCCGGGAGCTCAGTCACCGCCAGCGAGTGGTATCGAACTGCCTCGAAGGGATTCGGTATGCCTCTGAACAGGTCCAACTCGGTGTGGGAAACACTGTCGACCTGGCCATGCATCGGCCGCACGGCCAGGTCGACCTTGGCGCCGCAGAAATGAGCGATGGCCTGGTGGCCCAGGCAGACGCCCAGAATCGGGACCGTCGTGCGGAGCAGCACATCGCCGACGACGCCGAGATCAGCCCGGCGCTGCGGTCGGCCGGGTCCAGGTGAAATGACGATGTTGTCGAAATCCAGAGCCTCGATTTCCGGCCAAGTCAGCTCGTCGTTGCGAACGACCTGGGGAGGTCGGCCGTTGGATGCGGCCAAGTATTGGTAGAGGTTGTAGGTGAAGGAGTCGTAGTTGTCGATCAAGAGGCTGCGCATGGCGATTCCTGCTCGTAAGGTGAGTGGGTGCGGGCGGAGACCAGAAGCCGTCGGACAGGTGGTCTCCGAGGGTGAATCAACCTTTGGTCATCGGCTCGGGGGCCGCCCCGCCGCGTCGCAAGATCATGCTGATCAGCAGGCACGCAGTCGCAAGGACCGCGACAAGCCCACCCAGCAAGAACGACATCGTGTAGCCGTTCATAAGTTCGGTCGCGGCCGGCGTCTTCCCAGTGCCAGCCAGATGGGCCGCGTAGAAGTTCGCCGTCGAGACCATGACGGCCAGGCCGATGACTGCGCCGAACTGCTGGAAGGTATTAAGCAGCCCCGAGGTCAGTCCCTCTTCGCCGATCTTTGCGCTTTGCGCGCCAAGGATGCTCGTCGTGATGGCGATGACCGGCAGGCCGGCGCCAACCAGCAACGTTGGCCCGAGGATGTCGAGCCAGTACACGCTGTTCATGCCCGCGAGGGATAGCCACATCAAGCCGACGGTCACGAGCGCGAAACCAGCCGCCAGGGATTGACGGGCCCCATAGCGCAGCCATCGCCCGGCATTCGTTGCCGTCAAGATCACTATGCCGCAAAGCGGAAGGAAGGCGGAACCCGATGCGAGCGGGCTGAAGTTCAGGATGGATTGCAGATAGAGGTTGCCTACGAAGAACATGGGGAAGATCACCAACTGCCCGATGCCGGCGTACAGCAACGCCTCCATCAGCCCGCCATTCCTCCAGGTCACTGGCGGAATCAAGCCGTGGGCGATAGCCTTCTGCCGGAGCAGGAATGCACCAAGCAAGGCCATCCCGACGATCAATGCGACCCAGATCGCTCGGGCATCGCTGGAGGTCTCGCCGAACTGCACGATGCCCCACGCCAGCAGTGTCTGGCCTCCGATCAGCAGCAGCGCGCCAAGTCCGTCGGCGCGCCCCTGACGCGCGCCCTTGTCGAACTTCGAGAACACGGAGAACGAATAGAGCAAGAGCAGAGCTGGAATCAGAACGCTGATCCAGAAGGTCGACCGCCAGCCGAACCACGCGGTCAGTGCGCCTCCCAGGAAAGTACCCAGCGCTCCGCCGAGGCCTCCCATCGCTGCCATCAAGCCGAGCGCCTTGTAGCGCTGCTCGCCCTCGAAGGTAGCCAGGATCAAGGCCAGGCTGGCAGCGGCGGACAAAGCGGATCCAAGCCCCTGAATCGCACGTCCTGCGATCAGGAGTTCGGGCGTCGATGCAATCGCGGAGACGGCGGAACCGATGGCGAGCACCAGCAGGCCGGCCTGGAAGATCCGCGTTCGGCCAAGCATGTCCGCCACCCTTCCGGACACCAGCAGCGCGCCGCCGAAGACGGTCAGATAAGCGTTGGCGATCCAGGTTTGGCCGGTTTCGGTGAATCGAAGCTCTCCGGCGATGGTCGGAACGATGACGTTGATGATCGACGCATCCACGATCAACAGAAGTTGCGTGGTTGCCAGGAGAAGCATCAAGCCTTTGAAGTTCTGCGCAGTGTTCGTTGACATGTCTAGTTTTTGCTCAAGGCGTTAGTTGCGATTCGTCCAAGTTCCTCGAGGCGGCCCTGTTCCGCCAGCTGCCACAGATAGACGTGAGGCGCTCCCTGGTAGAACTGTTCGTAGTGCGCGTGTCGGGAGCCGAACTCGGTGGAGGTGACATCCCAAACGAGCTTCAGCAGGCGCGCACGATCGACCGGCTCGACTTCGGGCGTGCCGAAATAGGATTTCAGTATTTCCCCGATCTCCGGCGCATTGAAGTCCGATAGATTGGCCGGGAGGTAGATGAGGCTGCCGCCGCAGAACATGCGGAGTTCGTGGATGAACTTTGGGTAGACCTCGGAGGCGAACAATCTCTGCGCGTAGGTCGCCCGGCGGTTCGGAGCGATGTGACCCGTTCCCTCTGGATCGCTTTCGTACTCCAGCTCGGCCCCCATGGCGATCGATCTGGCGAGTTGTGCGTATCCGACCAGTCGACCCAAGCTTCCGCGCACTTCAGGAATGGTCAACGAACCGCTGGACCGCAGGACGAGATACGCCAGGCCGGTCAGGAATTCGAGCTTCTTGTAGAAGCGAATCGACGCCTGATGACCCATGGATGCATAAGCCGGGGTGTTCCACCAGATTCCGAACGTGCTTCGCGTATCGCGGTAGGTGAGGACGTGGTCCCACGGAACAAAGACGTCCTTCATGACGAGGATGGCGTCGTTCTCGTCCAGCGCCGATGACAGCGGCGCATCTTCGGCACCGGCCGATGCTGAATACGACGCTCGTGATATGAGGCTGACCCCTGGGGCTGCGGGCGGTATGCAGAAGGTGAGTGCATACGCGACGTCACTCGGATGCAGTGGCTCTATGCTGCCGACGATGATCTCGTCCGAGTAGATCGCCGCTGTGCCAATCGCCTTGACGCCGGATACGAAGATTCCGGCGTCGGACTCTCGAACCGCGTGGATTCCGATGTCAGGCTCGACCTTGTCCTGCTCGGAAAGCGGCTTCGATCGGTCCCTCTTGATGTTCGTCAGCGTGAAGGCAACGAACAGGTTCATGGTCTTTGCCCTCAGATGGAGGGACTGCAGGTTCGATCGGCCGTCGAAGGTGTCGCCACGAAAGGCTTCTGGGGTGGTGACGAATCCGGACATCGCGGCCGCGATGTAGTCGGGCGTACGGCCCAGAAAGCCAAAGCTCGCTTCCGACCAGCTGGCATGGAGTTTGTGCTTCAGCGCCAGATCGCGGCTGTCCTTGCATGGGAGAAAGGCTCGGAATTCCGGTTCGTGCGCCTCGCCGCCATCTCCAGGCATGGCATAGAAGAGTTGCCGATGGGCTGCGGCGCTTGCCTGGTCATAGAGGGCGGCAAAGGCCCTGGCGCCCTGGAGAAAGGCAGGCGTGGTCGCTACGGAAATGATCTTTTCCGATCCCAGCCAGACAATCCGGCCATCGGAGATTTCATCGAGGTACTGCTCGCCGGTCCTGATCATGTGCTGCTCCATCTGTATTGAGAATCACGGTTGACGATCGACTGAGTCACGCTCGTGAGTTGTGCGTACGACGACGCGATACCGAGGCGCTCTTCGTACGGAAAGGCGACTTCGAGCGGCGCCGTGCGCCGACTGCGCCGCCGCTGAGCCGCGATATCGACAACGACTTCCGGCCCCTGCTCGCGATTGGCTCGCTGGATCGCTTGAACTGCCGTCATTCGGTCTCTTTCAAATTCGGCGATCGCGGCCGATCTGCTGCGGAGGATTGCCAGGGCTTGGGCCAGGGCCACCGCATCCACGATCGACTGCGTGGCCCCGTTGGATCCAATGGGACGCATACCGTGTGCCGCGTCTCCGATCAGCACGGTGTCCTCGCCGTTTGACCATGCCGGGAGTGGGTCGATGTCGACCATCGGGTAGGCATACACAGTCCCGCTGTCGCGGATGACCTGCTCTGGACGAAGTCCGTCCAGCGACCAGTTCGCGAAATGGCCGGCGAGCTCATGGGCTGATACCCGGACGTTCCAGTTCCCGAGCGCATGATGCGAGGGCGAGGGGTCTGGCATGGCCGCGGCCCAGTTGATGAGCGTCCGGCTCGTCGACGTATCGACGGCCATCGGATAGACGACGAACTTGCAAAGGCCGTCGCCGGCGATATACATGGACTTGTTGTCGAGAAATCCGTCGCCCCAGAACGATCCTCGATAGACCGTCGACGGCGCGATGCGTAGCGGGGCGAGGTCGGGAAACAAGACTTGTCGCACTGCGGATCTGATTCCATCGGCTCCGACGATGAGATCGGCCGCGAACTCCCGGTTGTTCGTGTCGACGGCCAGAACATCCTGCGGCAGCCGCCTGATGGCGGCAACGGAGGTCCCGCCCACGAGCGCCGACTCGCCGCAGCGCTCGATGACGGTGCGCAGCAGCGTGGCGTGAAGTCGGGACCGAGAAATGGACAACTGGGGCCACGCGAAGCCGGCACTTCTACCTTTCGGCTCGCTCCAGATGAGGTGGCCGTCCCACGTCGTGTAGTTGAGCCGGGCCAGTTGCACGCTGAGGGGCTCCAGCGCCGCGAGCAGTCCGAGATCCGCCAACTCTCGGGTTGCCAGAGGCAGCAGGTTGATGCCTGACCCCGTTTGTTCCAGTGAGGACGAGCGTTCGAGAATCGTGAGTGACCTGAAACCTCGAGCGTTGAGTGCCAAGGCGAGAGTGAGCCCGGCGATCCCGCCTCCGACGATGAGGATGCGGTCGTTCATCGCGGGGCTTCTGCTTCGCCAGTCGCTGGCGAGTGGGCGCTTGACGGTTTGTTGAGGACGAAGCGCTCGATCTGCAGCGTGAGGTCGAGGATCTCCTGGAGGAGCGCGATGGGAGCCCCGCCGCTTCCTTCGTCGTACAGCCGGACTTCAGGGGCATAGGCCTTGCGAGCGAGACCAAGGTGACGGCCCCTGAACGTCTTGAGCATCCTCAATAGGCGAGCGACGCTGGCGGCGCTGCGCAGCACGTTGTGGTCCTGTGCCGCTTCGGGGTTCTCCAGGCAGCGTCGAAGTCTTGAGACCAGCGATTCCCTCGTTCCGAGTTGCTCGTAGTACGAGCGCCAGGATGGGAGACAGTAGGGAACCGATGCGTCCAGGAACCCCCGGTAGCCTTCGCTGGACCGGTCCGAGGCCCAGATGCAGAGGTCTATCAACCACAGGGGGGCCTGTGCGGCAGCCGGTCCGAGATACGCGCGACCACGGATGTTGATGTCTTCGAAGTAGGGGCGCAAGGTCCGAGCGAAGAAGACAGGAGACACATCCTTCACCACGCCGTCGATTGAATCCACCATGACGGTGGCCAAGTCGTGAAGACTGTCGACGAGTGGAGCGCAGCGCGCGTCTTGCGGGCCGATGTCTCGGAGCCATTCGCTGATGCAAAGCGATGCGCTCAGGCTTGGAAATACCTTGACGACGGCGGCCTGGAGCAAGCGCTCCTGCGCGTCGTCGGTGTAGGCGCGACGACGAGGGCCGTCCGGGTTCCACGAGGTGTAGTGAAGGACCGTGTCTCGTGGGACCATTGCGCAGAACTCGCCGAGCTGCGCCAGTAGCGGCTCGATTTGAGGCACCGCCGAAATCGGTTCGAGACCGTGTCTTTTCAACGAACCAAGCACGATGCCTACGTCCCGCATCGCGGCCAATGCCGCCGCCTCGGAACCGAGCTCCAGGTTGGCGAGCGAACTCGACAGCTGGACAAGCAACTGCGTTAGAAAGCGCTTGTCTCCATGTGCGTTGGCTTGCTGGATACTGACAACCGAGCCGTCGAGCAAGAGGGGATCCAATGCTTGGATCGCGGTTGTCTCGTAGAAAGAACTTTGATTGAACTCCAGGATTTGCGTCACGGTGAACTCCAGTAGGAACTGGAGCCAAGGCTAGAGACCCGCCCCAAAACGCTCAACTAACCAGCGTCTTGAACTTGATAGCGATCGTCCAGATGACGGCCGAGTGACGATCGGGTCGAACGAAGCGCAAGATACAACCCCACCGTGCTTTCATATCCGACCCGGTGTGCAATCTCTTCTCTGCTGAGCCTTGTCGTTCTCATGAGCGCTTGGGCATTCGACACCCGAACCTTCGAGAGATACCGAGCGGGCGCGCATCCCGTCGCCTGGCGGAATGCGAGGCTGAAGGCCGACCTCGACATGCCGGCAGAGGACGCGATGCCTGCGACTGTCGAGCGTTCCTTGAATTCGGTGTGCATGTAAAGCAGTGCGTTTGCGATGCGAGGATCTCGCAGGGCGCGACTCATGGACGTGGTCGCCGATTCGACTTCGAGCGCGACCCGAAGGCCGAGCACGTAGATCAGCTCCAGGCCGCGCAGGAGAGCGAAGCTGCTCCCCACATGAAAGCGCTCGACTTCCTGCAGCAGCCCGTCGATCGTGCCTTGAAGCACCGGCTCGCGCTCTATCTGGTGCTTGCGGATGACGATGAGTTCCGGAAGCAGCTTGTACAGCGGGGTCGACGCATGGCCGCCGCAATGCAGGCCGGCACACAGGAACAACGCAGGTCCATCGGCCCCTGGGATTTCCACTCTGACGAATCCTCCTTTGCGCCGGCTGGGGAGAATCTGTTCGAGCGCCACGGAAAGCGCCGGTGTGGAGCTGCCGATCCGATGGGCGCCGCCGTGCGGGAAGATGGCCAGGTCGCCCTGGTTCAGGGGGGTGGTGGCGTTCGGGTGTCCGATGTCGATCGCCATCGATCCCTCTTCGACATAGTGGAAGAGCGCGCAGGCTTCGCGCGGTCCTGCAAAGGACCAGTCGCCCCCGGTTCGCCATGCGCTCACGAAAGCGCCCTCCAGGGGAAGCGGGTCGACGATCATCGAGAAAAGATCCTCGGTCGCTTGCATGGGCCCTCCGGCTAGGGGCGGCGTCGCGCCTGTATGCGGCGTGAGCAATATCCGGCGAGTACGGCGCATGGCCGTGCTCCGTCGCGGCGCAGCTGTCTGGCGTGCGGCTCCCGCGCCTCATCGCCCAGTGCTCGCATTCGCCAGGCTCCCGTCTTCATCGAGCCTTCTGCAGATAGCTCGTGATCAACGCGCCGTTCGGGCTCTTCGCGTGGAAGGTCAGGGTGCGGAAGTAGCCGTTCCCGACGAAGATGCCGGCCGAGGTCAGGACGATCCCCGCGGGCCCTGTGTAGGGCAGCGTGGTGTCCAGCGCGCAGGCAGTCTGGCTGCTCGAGGCCGCATTGATCGCGGACAGCGTCATGGCGTACGAGTTCTTGGCGGTTCCCGGTTGCGTCTGGACTGCGCTGCCCGAGATGCTGCAGACGCCGATGGTCGAGCCCGAGGTCGTGCCGGTGAACGAGCCGGTCGCATCGACCTCGATCGACATGTTGAACGTGCTCGAATTGGCGGTAGCCCACTTGCCCGCCAGACTCTCCTGCGTCACCGCCAGCGCGTTGGCGAGGCTGTAGGTCAACGGCCCCCAATCGGTGGCGGGCCGCCCGTCCAGCGAATAGGTTCCGTTCATGGCTTTCTTGGGCGTGAAGGTGCCGGAGCCGGTCACCGTCTGGTCAGCGGAAGTCGATCGGATTGCGCGCGTATCCGAATTGAAGCTCCAGTTCGACCCGTTGACGGCGATGGACCCCCATACCCAGTTCAGGAGATCCCTGCGCACGAGTTGTCCTGTGGGGCCGACAAAGGTAATTCCATAGAGGCTTTCGTAGATTCCTTCGGACGCGGAGCCCACGTCCGCGGTGGAACCCGGCTGCGGCGCGCTCAGGGACGGGGCTGCCTCGCTGCCTGCAACGGGCGCGAAGGGGTCGGTCGTCGGGGCCGGAGGACGGTCAGGGGTGGGCGTGGGTGTCGGCTCTGGCGTTGGCGTGCCGGAGGGCGCTTGCTCGTCGGGGGCCTGAGCAGGTTCCGACTTCGGCGGCGAACCTGAATCGCCGGCCATCAGCGGAAAACCTTGAGCACCGCCTCCGCCACCACCACCGCAACCGTGGAGCGCGGCAAGGGAAACCAATGACAGGGAAAGAAGGATCTTGCTTTTCATATGAGTGTTCGATGAGTTGAGTGAGATCACCCGCGGCGATGAGACCGAAAGTGTTCGCGTCAGGCGCAAGACGGTGAGAGACGGCGAAGGTCGCTGGGCGCGGCCGGCTTGGCATCACGACTCTAGGAATCGCAAGCCATGGCGTCGATGAGACGAATCTGATTCAGCGAAGAGAAGATGCTGCGCACGCTCACGTATCCAACCCGGACGATGCGGCGCCGTCTCCCCAATCCGATGGGTGTGTCGCTGTAGTTCGAACTTCTAACATCGAGAAGGGTCGTGGCCTGACCCAGCAAGAAGAACACGATGGCAATCGCCAAACGACCGGAGGGATCATGCTGATCTTCACCAATCGAACGCTGCGGGAGAGTTCGGATGAATCCGCGTTCGGCGCCGGATTCGTTCAAGGCTCGGACAGGCTCGGGATGGCGACCGTCACCCGTAAGGGCAAGAAAGGCTGGGCCGTCGCATCGCCAGATCTGGACGTCGACGACTCCGACTCCAAGCAGGCACTGGTTCCGCTCTTCCAGGGCGCGCGTCCGGTTCTGGTCTACATCCACGGCTTCAACAACACGCCGGCGAAGTGCTTCGAGCGTTGCGCCAAGCTCGAGTCGACCTACGACGTCGAGGTCGTCGGCTTCTCGTGGCCTTCGGAGGGCCTTCTCGCCGACGGCACCCCGGAACCTGGTGTCACTGACAACGACGACGTCGGCGACGAGGACAATCTGGCTCAGATCAAGGTTGGCAATCGGCGCGACTCGCCAATTCAGTCGCTGATCTTGAAGTACCACCGGGCCGGCCTCAACGGCAAACACTCGGTCGATGCCCTGGCGCGCTTCCTGCGGATGGTGGGTGCTGCTCGACTTGATGCGAACGGGCAGTTGTTCACCGTCGCTGCCCACAGCCTGGGCGCACAGCTCTTGCAGTATTCACTGGACATCCCGGGAATGACCGAGTCGTTGGCGACTGCCCGGAATGTCGCGCTCCTGGCCGCGTGCGTGCGCGCCAGTGACCATCGCAACTGGCTTGGAAAGATCCGGCCGACGAGCCAGCTCTTCGTCACTTTCAACAAGGGCGACTCCGTCCTGGCGGGAGCGAGCGTGGCCGACGTCGACCTCGGCAGCAACAGCCAGCTCAAGCTCGGAACGGACCCCACGCCGGATCGCTTGCGAGAATCCTATGTGCGCTACATCAGCTGCACCAACGCCAGCAATGGCTTTGGCGGGCATGGATATTTCGCGCAAGACAAGATGCCGAAAAGAATGAAGAACGTTTTCGGACGCATCTTCAGTTCGCGGCGCGATCTGGAGCCGGGTGAGAACGACCGGGACATCTACGGCATCAAGGGCGATGAGGATGGCCTCACGTGCTATTTCAATGCACCTTGAGCGGCTTTTGCTGGAACAATTTTCGGGTCGGTGGGAGTGACCTGATTCAGCCAACCCCCGCCTCGCCCTGCTTCTGCCGTACAGTCGGATTCCGCTGGGGGACCGGCCGCGGCCGTCACCGGCCATATCAGGAGCGAAAAATGGGCAACCCAAACCAGGCTGAACCAGCATCCACGTCGACGATCGAAGAGGCTCTGGACAAGAACAAGAACGCCACCGAGGAGGTCAAGAAGGCTGCCGATGATCTCCTGGTCGTGCACACGGTCCTCAAGGAGGAACTCTCCCAGGACGCCCAGGCCGAGGTGGTCGGCCGCGCGGTCGAGCAGGCAGGCGAGCTCGAGAAGCGGCTGACCAAATCGGCGGAAATGCTTGACGAGGTCAACGAAACCCTGGAGCAGGTTGCCCAGGGCGGCGACGGCTCCGGCGACGGCTCGGGCGGCGGCTCCGACCGCAGTCCGCCGGCCCAGGGTGCCCCCCGCCACTGACTCGAAGCGATCCGTAGCTGTTACAGGCTGTTGGCCTACATGTGGGCGGGTGACGTTCTGCGCTAATCGACAGCGCTAGCAGGCCCCCGTGGCGATTCACAACCCAGCGCTTTCACGCGTACCACGATGCCGCTCAGAACGATCCTCATCGAGGACAGCGAGACGATTCGCGAAAACCTCATACCGACGTTGGCAGAGATGGCCGACGCGCTCGTGATCGAGATCGCCGAAACGGCTTCGGGAGCGATCGCCGCACTGGATCGGCACAAGCAGGATTGGGACCTGGCCATCGTGGACCTGTTCCTGAAAGAAGGCTCCGGGCTGGGCGTTCTGCGGGCCGCGCAAGACCGATCGCCGCACCAGCACATGGTCGTGCTGACCAACTACCCGACGCCAGAGATTCGTCGAAGGTGCCGAGACCTCGGTGCGGATGGCGTCTTCGACAAGTCCACCGAACTCGAAGCCTTCTTCGATCTCTGCCGCTCCTATGGCGTCTAGCCAGCTACTGGCCGCGCCCTGCCTCAGAGGTTGCTCATCCCGCCGTCGATTACCAGTTCGCTGCCGACCGTGAACTTCGACTCGTCCGAGGCGAGGAAGACCACCGCCTTGGCGATCTCCGAGGGCTCGCCGAAGCGGCCGGCCGGGATCTGGCCGAGGATGGCGCCGGCCATCTTGTCGAGATCGGCCGCGGGCAGGCCCAGCTTGCCGTAGAGCGGCGTCGAGATCGGGCCCGGGCTGACCGCGTTGACGCGGATGCCGCGGCCGATCAGCTCGCCCGACAGCGTGCGCGCCAGCGTGATCAGGCCGCCCTTGGTCGCCGCGTAGACGCTCGAATTGGGCATGCCCACGCGGGCGTTGATCGAGGTGTTGAGCACGATCGACGTCGGATTCGCCAGGATCGGCAGCAGCGCCTGCACCAGGAACAGCGGGCCCTTGAGGTTGACCGCGATCGAGCGGTCGAAGCCGGCTTCGTCCCATTGTTCGAGCGGCCGGAAATCGGCCACGCCCGCGTTGATGAAGACCGCATCGATCTGGCCGAAGGACTCCTTCAGCGCCTGCGCGAGGTGCTGCTGGTCGGCCACGCTGCCGGCGTCGACGCGCAAGATGAGCGCTTCCTTGCCGAGTTCGGCGCGGGCCCGCTCGATGGTCTCGGGGTTGCTGCCGGTGACCGCCACGCGGGCACCTTCGGCGATGAACTGCCGCGCCGTCTCGAGGCCGATGCCGCTGGTGCCGCCAGTGACGAGTGCGCGCTTGCCGTTGAGTCTGTTCATGATGCTTCCTTGAGTTTGGGGTGGGTCGTGCGGCACGGTGTTGTGCCGTGAGATGAACTGTAGGGTTCATCTTCCTTGAGGTAAATGGGCTGGAGACGCACAATTCATTCAGCTTTTGTGAATCAAGGAGAGGTTGATGGACCGGCTGCGTGCCTTCGAGGTGTTCGTCGCGGTGGTCGCCAGGCAGGGTTTCGCGCGCGCGGCGGAGGCGCTCGACACCTCGCCCGCCAACGTGACGCGCTATATCGCCGAGCTCGAAGCCCACCTGGGCACGCGGCTGCTCAATCGCCACTCGCGCAAGCTCTCGCTGACCGATAGCGGGCAGGCGCTGTACGAGCGGGCGCGCAGCATCCTCGACGAGGTGGCCGAGGCCGAGGCGCTGAGTGCCTCGAGCACGCTGCAGCCACGCGGGCGGCTGCGGGTCAATGCGCCGGTGAGCTTCGGCATCCTGCACCTGGCGCCGCTGTGGCCCAAGTTTTTGAAGAAGTACCCCGAGGTGGAGCTGGAGGTGTCGCTGATCGACCGGGTGGTCGATCTGGTGGAAGAGGGCTTCGACCTCGGCATCCGGATCTCGCGCACCGGGTCGACCACGCACATTGCACGCAAGCTGGCGGCGTCGCGCAACATCGTCTGCGCCGCCCCTGGCTACCTGCGCCAGCACGGCCGGCCGAAGTCGCCCGCCGACCTGGCCGACCATGCCTGCATCGGCTACACCTTCTCGGCCACCGGCGACGACTGGCACCTGTTCGATGCGCACGGGCTGGAGCATGTGGTGAAGGTGCCTTCGGTCATGCGCGCCAACAACGGCGACACGGCGCGCGCCGCCGCGCTGGCGGGCGTGGGCGTGATCTGGCAGCCGAGCTTCCTGGTCGGCGACGACCTGCGCGCGGGGCGGCTGGTGCCGCTGCTGCCGGACTACCGCATGGCGGACATCGACATCCTCGCGGTGTACCCGAGCCGGCGCCACCTGAGCGCCAAGGTGCGCGTGATGATCGATTTCCTGGCCGACGCCTTCAAGGGGACGCCGCCCTGGGATCGCCCGGCCGCTACCGGGTCCCGATGATCAGGCAGATCGCCAGCACCGCGACCAGGCCGGCGAGCAGGAACCCGACCACGCGCTCCTTCGAGCGGGACGGCGCTCGGGGCGCATGCGTCTGGTCCGCCCGGTTCAAGGACGCGAAGCTGCTGAAGCTCTGGGGTTGGGAGTCGGCAGATGGACGTGACATGTAGGTCATTGTGGCTACTCTCACGGGGCGCTCCAAGGAACTAATGCACGCTTAAGTACGCAGTTCTGTGACGCCGTCTGGCCGGGCGAGCATTGAACCGATCCTGCGTTTCCGGGAATGAACAGAACGGGGGCGGCAGCCGCCGCCCGGATCATCGAGCCAGCCCGCCTGGAGGCCCCATGGACATTCCCCCGCAGTCGGCCGCCCGCCACCCGACCCGCCTCGACGGCCGGGAGTACAGTGCGCCGTACGTCCCATGCGTCGAGTCCCCCATGCCGAGCATGCCCCGCGATGCCGTTCGGCCACCGGCCGAGGGGGCCGCCTTGGCCGAAAGCGCCGAGGCCCGCCTGGTCGGCCGCGCCGCCAACGGCGACCTGCAGGCCTTCGAGCAGCTGTACCGCGCCTACCACCCCCGCCTCTCGCGCTTCCTGGACCGCGTGATGCGGCGCTCCGGCCTGGTCGGCGAAGTGCTCAACGACACCATGCTGGTGGTCTGGAACCGTGCCGCCAGCTACGACGGCCGCAGCAAGGTCTCGACCTGGATCTTCGCGATCGGCTACCGCAAGGCGCTCAAGGCGCTCAGCCGCCTCGACGAGCCGGTCGACGACGAGGGCGGCGACGACCAGCCCGCGCCGCCGGAGGCCGGCCCCGAACACCGCGCGGCCCGCTCGCAGATGTGCGCGGCGCTGGCGCAGGCGGTGGACCGGCTCTCGGTCGAGCAGCGGGCGGTCGTCCACCTGGCTTATTTCCACGGCATCGGTTGCCGCGAGATCGGCGACATCGTCGGCTGCCCGGTCGACACCGTGAAGACGCGCATGTTCCACGCCCGGCGCAGGCTCAAGAACCTGCTGGCCGGCCAGCTGGAGGATTGGCTGTGAGCGGGCAGGTGGTCCCCCTCGGCAGCGATGTGCATCTGAAGGTGCAGTCGTTGCTGCCCTGGTACGTCGGCGCCACGCTCGAGGCGCAGGAGCGCGCGGGGGTCGAAGCCCACTTGGCCGACTGCCCGCGCTGTCGGGCAGAGCTGACCCTGGAGCGAGCGCTGCAGGCCGCCTATGCGGCCACCGGCAGCGACGACGCCCCCGGCGATGCCGACCAGGGGTTCGCCGCGTTGCGCGGGCGCCTCGTCGGCGACGCGGCGCCGCCGGTGCGCCGCGGCTTGCTGGCGGGCCTGCGCGATCGCTGGCGCGAGAGTCCGCCCTGGACCCGCTGGGCGCTGGCCGGCCAGTGCGTGCTGGTCGCGGCCCTGGGGGGCTTGCTCGTGCTGCCGATGTGGCCCGAACCACGCTACCGCGCGCTCGGCGAGCCCGCGGCCGTGCCGGCCGGCGTCGACGGCGGCCAGCTGATCGTGAGGTTCCGGCCCGACGCCACCGAGCAGGAGATGCGCCGCGTTCTGCGCGACAGCAGGGCGCGGCTGGTCTACGGGCCGACCACCACCGATGCCTACCTTCTCGCCGTGCCGGCCGGTCTCGAAACGGCCGCGGTGCAGCGCCTGCGCCAGGAAAAGGCGGTGCTGCTGGTCGAATCGCTCGATCGCCGGGCGGCGCCATGAAGCGCTGGCTGGTCGCCTGGCTGCTCGCGCTGGCCGCGCTCCAGCCCCTCGCCGGCGCGGCGGCGGCCGACCTGGTCGAAGCGCCGGCCGCCGCTCCCCGCCAGGTGCTGCTGCTGTTGCGCCTGCCGCCGGAACACTACCGGCCCGAGAGCGGCTATTCGGGCGGCTATGGCGGCGGCGCCGCGCACGGCGCGCGGCGCCGCGTGGCGGCCGAACTGGCGCGCGAACACGGGCTGACCCTGGTCACTGACTGGGCCATGCCGCTGCTGCGCGTGGATTGCTTCGTGCTGACCGTGCCGGATGACCGCCCGCCCGAGGACGTGGCGCAGGCCTTGTCGCGCGATCCGCGCGTCGACTGGGCCCAGCCGATGAACGAGTTTCGAACCCGCGGCCACGACGACCCGCTGGCCCCACTGCAGCCGGTGGTGCAGGCCTGGCACCTGGAGGAACTGCACGAGATCGCCACCGGCCGCAACGTGCGCGTGGCCGTGGTCGACAGCCGCATCGACCGGCACCATCCGGACCTCGAAGGCCAGGTCGCGCTGGAGGAGGACTTCGTCGACGGCCATGGCGACCAGCCCGAGGACCACGGCACCGCGGTCGCCGGCATCATCGCGGCGCGCGCGGACAACGGCGCGGGCATCCTGGGCGTGGCGCCGAACGCGCGGCTGCTGGCGCTGCGCGCCTGCTGGCAGCAGAGCAGCCAGTCCACCGTGTGCACCAGCCTGGGCCTGGCCATGGCGCTGCACTTCGCCATCACCCACGGCGCCGAGGTCATCAACCTGAGCCTCAGCGGGCCGTCCGACCGTCTGCTCGACAGGCTGCTGGACGTGGCGCTGGCGCGCCGCATCAGCGTCGTCGCCGCGGTCGATCGAAGCCGGGCGGATGGCGGCTTCCCGGCTTCCCATGCAGGGGTGGTGGCGGTCAGCGACGAGAACGAAGGGCCGGCCTTGCCGGGCGTGCTGGTGGCGCCGGGGCGGGACGTGCCGACCACCCTGCCGGGAGACCGATGGAACCTGGTGTCGGGCTCGTCGTATGCCGCTGCCCATGTGGCGGGCCTGTTCGCCCTGATGCGCGAGCCGTCGCCGGCACGCGCCGGGCTGCCCTCGACGGCCGGTGTCGTGTCCCTTCCGGGTGGAGGGATCGACGCCTGTGCCACACTCGCCCGCGTCGCAGGCGGCGGCGCCTGCGTCCGCACCGTGACGCGCTCCACGACATCCCCCAACCTGCGCCAGTGACATGCCGGCCGCCGGTCTGCGTGTCGCGTTCGGCCCCTCGCTCTTCCTCGCCTGCGGCGTCGCCCTGGCGCAGGCCGGCGGCAGTATCGCGCTGCTGTCGGACTATCGCTGGCGGGGCGTCTCGCTCAGCGACGACCGGCCGACCTACCAGCTGAGCGCCACCTACGACCATCCGAGCGGCTGGTTCGGCGGTGCCTCACTCACCGGCGTGGCCCTGGGCCCGTACGACCGGCGCCAGGTGCAACTGCTCGGCTACGCCGGCTATGCGGGCCGGCTGTCGGAGCGCCTGGGCTGGGAGGCGGGCGCGACCGGCGTCCACTTCAGCGTCGATTCGCGCTACGACTACGGCGAAGCCTTCGCCGGGCTGAACGGCGAGCGCTGGAACATGCGGCTGCACTACGCGCCCGACTACTTCGGGCGCGGCATGCGCACCGCCTATGCCGAGTTCAACGTCGGCGTTCCCCTCTCGGCCCTGGTGCGCGCGACGGCCCATGCGGGCGCCCTGGTGCGGGTCGGCGGCGTGCCCGCCGAAGACGGACGGGCCGACCTGGACTGCAGCATCGGGCTCGCGGTCTCGCGCGATGCGTGGGAGGTGCGGATCGACTGGGTCGCCGGCGGCCGCAGCAGCGTCTACCCGACCGCCTACGGACACGCGGCGAACAGCACGCTGGTGTTGAGCGCCTCGTTCGCCTTCTGAACTGCGGACCGATGAACCTTCGGGCTCGCGCGCGGAATACACCGAGCCCAGCCCGAAAGGAAACGCAACATGACCAGCACCTGCCGCCTGAAGTTGTACGGAGTCGCTTGTGCGAGCGCGATCGTGGTGGCCGCCTGCGGTGGCGGCGGTGGCTATTCCGGCGGCATGGCGTCGGTCATCGCCTCGCCTGCCGCTGCCCCTGCCGGCGGCGGCGCGGCCGTCATGGACAAGGGCTTCGTCGCGACCAACCTGGTGTCCGACCTGCCGGTCGCGAACACGCTGTATGCGAACGCCAACGCCGATCCGACCCTGGTCGACGCATGGGGCGTGGTCTTCAACCCGCGGGCCTTCGTCTGGGTGGCGAACCGGTCCACCTCGACCTCGACGCTGTACGACGGCGCCGGCGTGCCGCAGTCTCTGGTGGTGTCGATCCCGCCCGGCACTGCGGGCAGCGCCAGGCCGACCGGCATCGTCTTCAACGGCCATTCGGACTTCATGGTCACGGCCAACGGCATGTCCGGCGCCAGTGCCTTCATCTTCGCCGGCCTCGGCGGCACGCTGTCGGGCTGGTCGCCCGGCGTCGATCAGACCCATGCCATCACGGCCTTCGACGGCGGCAACGCCGGGGCGGTCTACACGGGGCTGGCGCTCGCCAGCCGGGGCGCGTCGGACTTCCTGTACGCGGCGGATTTCCGGAATGCGACGGTCGACATGTTCGACGCGGCATTCAACAAGGTCGGCGGCGCGGGCAGCTTCGTCGACCAGGCCTTGCCGGCCGGCTATGCGCCCTACGGCGTCCAGGCGATCGGCGACCAGGTCTATGTGAGCTATGCCCGGCAGGGCGCGCAGACGGGCGTTGCTGTCACGGGCGCCGGTCAGGGCGCCATCGATGCCTTCGACACGGCCGGCAACCTGGTCAAGCGGCTGGTGTCGCCCGGCGGCGCGCTCGACGCACCGTGGGGCATGGCCATGGCGCCGGCCGCCTTCGGCACCTTCGGCAACGCCTTGCTGGTGGCCAACGTGGGCGACGGAAGGATCAACGCATTCGACACCTCGACCGGTGTCCTGCTGGGCACAATGTCGATGGCGGACGGCAACCCGATCGCCATCGACGGACTGCACGGGATCGCGTTCGGCAACGGCATCGGCAACCAGCCGACGAGCACGCTTTTCTTCGCCGCGGGCCCCGGCGGAGGAATCCATGGCGTCTACGGGCGCATCGACATCCGCTGAGGCCTGGGCCATGAAGGAGCAACTCACCATGAAACGCGCAATGACAGTCTTCGTTTCCGTCGCCTCGCTGGCCTTCAGCCTGTCCGCGCTCGCGGCTGGGGGAGGGGGTGGAGGCGGCGGTGGTGGCGGCGGTGGTGGTGGAGGAGGAGGCGGCGGCGGTGGACCGGGAACCAGCGAGCAAGTCAATCCCGATCCCGACTTCAGGGCCGGCATGACGGCCGTCAAGAAGGAGGACTGGCAGCAGGTCGTGGCCCACATGACGGTCTACGTGCTGCGCGCGCCGGGCGACGCCGATGCCTGGAACGAACTCGGCCACGCGCACCGCAAGCTGGGCAACATGGACCTGGCGCTGAGCGACTACGACAAGGCGCTGAAGATCAACCCGAAGCACCGCGGCGCGCACGAATACCTCGGCGAAGCCTACCTGCAGATGGGCGACCTCGGCCGGGCCGAGCAGGAGTTGAAGGTGCTCGATTCGCTCTGCTTCTTTCCGTGCGAGGAGTACACCGACCTGAAGGCGGAGATCGCGAAGTACCGCAGCCAGCAACGTGCGCAGTCGGGATCGTGACGCCTTGAAGCCGCATGCCGCCGCCAGGGTGCTGCTGCTCGCCGGGGCGCTGTGCATGCTCGCCGCGGCCGGCGCGCAGCAGGTCGCGATCGAGACCAACGGCCAGGGCGAGTCGATCACCGTGACGGCGTCGGCCGAGATGCGGGTGGACCCGCGCACGGTGTGGAGCGTGATCACCGACTACGACCATCTCGCCGAGTTCATTCCGTACATGCGCAGCTCGCGCGTGGTGTGGCGCGCCGCCGACCACGTCATCGTCGAGCAGACGGGGGAGTTCGGCTTCCTGTGGTTCAGCCAGCCGGTGCAGGCGCGGCTGGCGGTGGTCGAAGTGCCGCCGCAGTCGGTCGTGGCGCATGCGGTCGGCGGCAACCTGAGGGACATGGAAGGCCGCTACACGGTGGCGATCATGCCCACCGGCACGGTGCGGCTGAGCTATTCGGGCCGGCTGGTGCCCGACTTCGCGGTCCCGCCGGTGATCGGCAAGATGGTGGTGCGCAACGTGCTCGCGGATCAGTTCCGGGCCATGGTCGAGGAGATCGTGCGCCGCGATGCGGAGAAGGCGCAGTAGCCCGGTCGAGCCCCTCAGTTGTGATGATGGCCGTCCGGCGGAGCCCGATGCGCCGAATGGCCAATGGACAGCCACTGCGCTGGCTGGGACCATCCTCCTGCATGCACTCCGTGCGTGCGGTCGAGGAGGTGCTCCATGCGCGAACGCCCGTCAGGCCGATCGCCCGCCAACGCCCTGGCCCAGGCCCTGGTGTGGCTCGCGTTGGGCATGGGCGCATCGTGGGCGCAAGACGCACCGGTGCAGCCGATCGATCGCTCGAAGCTGCTGCAGAAGCGGGTGCCGGCGCAAGCGCCGACCGAAGCGATGACGCAAGTCCCGGCGCAGGGCGCCACCCGGGCACGGGTACCGACGCCGACACCGACACCGAAATCGACACCGGGGACGTCTGACGCAGCCCCGCCTGCGGCCCAGGCGCCGCCGCAGCGTCCTTCGGACCGGGACCGCTTCAGGGCCCTGGCGGAGGCCGCTGCCGCTGCTGCCGCCGCTGCCGCCGCCGGGCACGCAAGGACGCCGGATCCCGCCAGCCCGCCTCGGCAGCCGGCGCCTGATCGCCCCGCTCCGCGCACGCCCGACCCGCCGGTGCAGGTGCCTCGCTACCGGGTGCCGGACCTGGCCGGCCAGGACTGCATCGGCGCGCGCCAGGCGGTCATGAACGCGGGGCTGATGCAGTTCCAGTGCGAGGTGGTCGCCGGCCCCGGCACGCTGCCTTCCGGCCGCATCTACAGCCAGTCGCCGGGGCCCGGCACCATCTTGAACGAGCAGCGTCCGGTGCAGGCGCGGCAGCAACCGGTGCAGGTGCTGGTGCCGAACGTCGTCGGCATGCCCGAGGCCCAGGCCGCGGCTGCAGTGGCTCAGCGCAACCTGAGGGCGTCGATGTCCGGGCCGGCCGCGAGCATCGGCCGGCAGGTGGCGAACCAGTCGCCGCAAGCTGGCGCTGCGGCGCTGCCGGGCAGCAGCGTGAGCCTGACGCTGGCCTTGACCGTGCCGATGCTCGACGGCCTCGACTGCGATGCGGCGCGTGCCAGCGCGCGTGCCCATGGCTTCGATGCCTTCGGTTGCGAGCCGCGATTCGCAGGCGCCTCGCAGCCCTTGCACAAGGTCTTCGAGCAGCTGCCGAGGGCCGGCGCCGTGCTCGCTTCGCCGCAACCGGTGCAGGTGGCGGTCGCCAAGGCGGTGCAGGTCCCGAACGTCGTCGGCCTCGGACTCGGGAAAGCGCTGGCCGCGCTCGACGGCGCCATGCTGCAGGGTCGCCCCGACGGCAGCGATGGCGATCGCGACGTGCGCACGCAGCGCCCGGCGGCGGGCAGCGAGGCGCCGCCTCACAGCGCGGTCGAGCTGGCGACGCTGCGCTTCGTGAAGGTGCCCGCGGTGGTCGGGCTGTGGCTGTCGGATGCGAAGGTCCGGCTCCAGGGCGCGGGGCTCACTGACAAGCCGGACCATGCCGACCGCCCCGACGCGCGCAAGATCGACCATCAGCAGCCGCCGGCGGGCGGGCGCGCCGCGGCCGACACCGCCGTCGCGCTGTCCACCCATGTCGAGGTCGTGGTGCCGGACGTGCTGCTGAAGAGGCTGCCCGCGGCCATGGCGACGCTGCGGCAGGCAGGCCTGCTCCCCAAGCCCGACCCGGAGGATCGCGACAAGGATCGCGACCCGGAGCGCGAAGTGCGCTCGCAGACGCCGGCAGCGGGTACCTTCGTGCGCGAGAACAGTGAAGTGGCGCTGGCGACCATGCGGCTGGTCGTGGTGCCGGCCGTCGTCGGCCAGACCTGCGAAAGCGCCGTGCAGAAGGCGCGCGACGAGGGCATCGCGTTCCGATGCAAGGTCGACAGCCTGCTGCCGGTGACGCTGGGGCAACCGGTGGTCACGTCGCAGCCGAGCTTCGACAAGCCGGTCGACCAAGGCACGCTGATCGAAGTGCTCGCGGAGCCGCCATGGTGGTCCACGCCGGCGCTGCTGACGATGCTGGTGTCGAGCATCGGCGGGCTGGGCTGGGGCGGCCGCCGGTGGTTCCGGTGGCGGCCGACCCCGGTGCCGCCGCCGCCACCAGCACCGACGCTGTATTGGCGGCTCGCGCCCGACATTGCGCCGGCGCTCAGCCTGCACCTGGGCGGGGTCGATGGCGACGCGCGCGATCGCGAGTCGCGCATGGGCTGGCGCGTGGCGGGCGGCGAGCCGCTCGTGTGCCTGCGAGGCCTGCAACCACTGGCTGGAGAATCGAAATGAGCGTTGTCGAACTGAAAAGCGATCAGGCCCTGCACCGGTTGCTCGCGGTGGTCGACACCGGCGAAGGCGTGAAGGAGGTGCGCCGCCTGGCGGCCCTGAGCGTGGGCAACGTCGATGCCAAGGGCGCTTCCATCCTCGGAAAGACAGTGGCCGACTGGGCGACGGCAGACCTCGAGAAGGAAATCGAGAAGGCGTTTTCTCCCGACCCCTTCGCGCTGATGGCCAAGGCCTGGGCGCAGGTGCGCGAGGTGCGCAAGGCGATCGACGCCAGCCGCGGCCCGCCGCCGAAGGCGCAGACGGTGGCGCTGCTCAAGCACGAGATCGAAGCCAGTATGGAGCCGAGGCTGGTGCTCAATGTGACCGGCGTCGACTGGTGCGACGTCAAGCTCGCGTTGTCGCTGAAGTTGAGCTTCGAATCGGTGCAGATCGAACTGAACGATGGCCGCATCAGCGCGTTGAAGCTGGGCAACCCGAGCGGCAACATCAGCCTGAAGTGCGCCGGGGAGGAGGTGGCGGCCTTCAAGCGCGAGATCAAGATCGCCCGCGCCTACAAGTTCGCGGCACCGGTGCCGATGCCGGCGGCCGTGCCTGCAGCACTGGCGTCGCCCGAATTGCCGGCGATGTCGCAATCGGTCGCGCCACTCGTCAGTCATGGCGTCCCGATCATTGCCTGAAGAGTCTGGGACTGTATATTCAGATTGCCAATGCAATGAGTCGCAGTCGGCAGCGAATGAAGCTGTCATTCGACGCGCAATGACTGGCTCCATGCCATGTCGCAATACAACAACGCAGATTCAATTGGTTGAGGTCGCGAACGGCTGACGGCCAACCTCGAGGTCGGCGAGATCGCGTTGAGGTCGATCATTGCGCCCGCACCGTGGCTCGATGAAACATCGAGCAGCGCGGCGAACGCGCGCCACGAAGTCCCCGTGCCCCAGCTCCGACTCCATCTTGCGGCATGCCTGCGCCGCCTCGTGGAAGGCGTCGGCGTCGGCGGCGGTCGAGCGCTCCCGAAGCAGTTCGACCGCGCGGACGCCATTCCTGAACTTGTCGCGAATCTCCCCTTTGGTCGTGAAGACCTTTCCGGTCAAGCTGCTTGCGGGATCTCCAGGTTGTCGATCAGCCGGGTGCTTCCCAATCGCGCCGCCGCCAGCGCCACCAGTGGCTCGGCTTCGGTGGGTGCCTGCAGGTCGGCGCGCCGGCGCAGCACCATGTAGTCGGGCTGCCAGCCCCGTGCGCTCAGCGATTGCATCGCGCGCGCCTCGATCGCGGCGAAGTCGCGCTCGCCCGCCTGCACAGCCGCGGCCATGGCCTTCAGCGCGAGCGACAGCTGCACGGCTTCGGTGCGCGCGGCCTGGTCGAGGTAGCCGTTGCGCGAAGACAGTGCGAGCCCGTCGTCGGCGCGCCGGGTCTCGCTGCCCACGATCTCGATCGGCAAGGCGAACTGCCGCACCATGTGGCGGATGACCAGCAACTGCTGGTAGTCCTTCTTGCCGAACACGGCCACGCGCGGCTGCACGCAGGCGAAGAGTTTCATGACGACCGTGCAGACGCCGACGAAGAAGCCCGGGCGGAAATGGCCTTCGAGGATGTCGGCCAAGGCGCCGTCGGGGTGCACCTTGCAGGTCTGGGGTTCGGGGTAGAGGGTACGCTCGTCGGGCGCGAACAGCACGTCGCAGCCGGCCGCCTGCAGCTTGTCGCAGTCGCTGTCCCAGGTGCGCGGGTAGGTGTCGAAATCCTCGTGCGGAAGGAACTGCAGGCGGTTCACGAAGATGCTGGCGACCGTGACGTCGCCCCGCGGCCTGGCCTGCCGCACGAGGTCGAGGTGGCCGTCGTGCAGGTTGCCCATGGTGGGGACGAAGGCGGGGCGCTCGAAGCGGCCCAGGTGGTCGCGCAGTTCGGGGAGGGTGCGGATGACGTGCATGGTCGGTGCGCCTACCAGGCGTGGAGTGAGTCGTCGGGAAAGCTGCCGTCCTTGACGGCGCGGACATAGGCCTGCATGGCCTCGGCGATGCCGGGCGCACCGGCCATGAAGTTGCGCACGAACTTCGGCAGCTTGCCGAGTCCGACGCCCAGCATGTCGTGCATCACCAGCACCTGGCCCGCGGTGCCGCGGCCGGCGCCGATGCCGATCGTGGCGCAGTGCTTGAGTTCGGCCGTGAGTTCGGCGGCCAGCGCGGCGGGCACCATCTCGAGCACCAGCATCGCGGCGCCCGCATCCTGCAGCGCATGGGCCTGCTGCTTGAGCAGGGCCGCGGCCTCGCCGCCACGGCCCTGCACGCGGTAGCCGCCGAGCGCATGCACCGTCTGCGGCGTGAGGCCCAGGTGGGCGCAGACCGGAATGCCGCGCTCGACCAGGAAGCGCACGGTGTCGGTGGTCCAGCCGCCGCCTTCGAGCTTGACCATGTGGGCGCCGGCCTGCATCAGCACGGCGGCGCTGTGCAGCGCCTGTTCGCGCGACGCGTGGTAGCTGCCGAAAGGCAGGTCGGCGATCAGCCAGGCCGTGCCCTGGACCCGGCGCAATCCGCGCTCGACGCTTTCGGTGTGGTAGCGCATGGTGTCCAGCGACACGCCCACGGTGCTGTTGAGGCCCTGGCAGACCATGCCCAGCGAGTCGCCGACCAAAAGGCATTCGACACCCGCGGCATCGGCCACGGCGGCGAAGGTGGCGTCGTAGGCGGTCAGCATGACGATCTTCTCGCCGCGCGCATGCATGTCGGCCAGCCGAGGCAGGCTGAGCGGCTTGCGCGTGGCCGGCGGCGAGGCCGGGGGCAGGGTGCCGTAGGGGATGGCCGCGTCGGCGGCGGCAGGGTTTGCCATTGCGGGTCGCTCAGGCCGCGACGGCCTCGCCGGAGGCGGCCTGCACGGGGATGTGGGCGCGCTCTTCCTTGATGCGGTTGGCGCCGTCGACGAACACCAGCTTCGGCCGATGGCCGGCCACCTGGTCTTCGGGCACCAGGCCGAAGGCGGCGATGATGATCAGGTCGCCGACCGAGGCCCGGCGCGCGGCCGAGCCGTTGACGGAGATGATGCCGCTGCCGCGCTGGCCGCGAATCGCATAGGTCACGAAGCGTTCTCCGTTGTTGATGTTCCAGATGTGGACCTGCTCGTTCTCGGCCAGGCCGGCGGCGTCGAGCAGGTCTTCGTCGATG
The DNA here is from genome assembly GCF_030486595.1 of Variovorax ginsengisoli. Lineage (GTDB taxonomy): Bacteria > Pseudomonadota > Gammaproteobacteria > Burkholderiales > Burkholderiaceae_C > Variovorax > Variovorax ginsengisoli_B. Next base: position 104,566 of record NZ_JAUJZH010000028.1, read on the forward strand.
GCGCAGGAGCCTTCGTAGTGCAGTTCGCAGTCGGTGACCGCGACACGGTGGATCTTGGACTTGAGCAGGGTGCGGAACATGATGCGAAAGCTCTTTCTCTGTGGACGAAAAGGCGAAGGCGTCCGCGTCAGAGCGCGGGCGGCACGAGGATGGTCGGCGCCGCGGGTGCTGCGAGCGCCGGGTAGTCGCGGCTGAAGTGCAGGCCGCGGCTTTCGCGCCGGGCCTGCGCCGAGCGCACGATCAGGTCCGCCACCTGCACCAGATTGCGCAGCTCGAGCAGGTCGCGCGTGACGTGGAAGTTGCCGTAGAACTCCTGCACCTCGCCTTGCAGCAGCGCGATGCGGTGCGCCGCGCGTTCGAGCCGCTTGTTGGTGCGCACGATGCCGACGTAGTCCCACATGAAGCGGCGCAGCTCGTCCCAGTTGTGCGAGATGACCACCGTCTCGTCGGCATCGGTGACGCGGCTGTCGTCCCAGGCCGGCAGCGCGGCCTGGGGCTGCCGGGGTGCCTGGGCGATGGCCGCGGCGGCGGCGCGGGCGAACACCATGCACTCGACCAGCGAGTTGCTGGCCAGCCGGTTGGCGCCGTGCAGGCCGGTGCAGGCGGTCTCGCCGATCGCGTAGAGGCCGGGCACGTCGGTGCGGCCGGCCAGGTCGGTAAGCACGCCGCCGCAGGTGTAGTGCGCGGCCGGCACCACCGGGATCGGCGAGCGCGTGATGTCGATGCCGAGCGCTGCGCAGCGCGCCAGGATGTTCGGGAAATGCTCCTGCAGGAAGGCCGGGCTCTGGTGCGAGATGTCGAGGTGCACGCAGTCGAGCCCGTGCTTCTTCATCTCGAAGTCGATGGCGCGCGCCACGATGTCGCGCGGGGCGAGCTCGGCGCGTTCGTCGTGCGCGGGCATGAAGCGGGTGCCGTCCGGCAGCAGCAGCCGGCCGCCCTCGCCGCGCACCGCTTCGCTGATCAGGAAGGACTTGGCATCCGGGTGGTACAGGCAGGTCGGGTGGAACTGGATGAACTCCATGTTCGCGACCCGGCAGCCCGCGCGCCAGGCCGCCGCGATGCCGTCGCCGGTGGCGGTGTCCGGATTGCTCGTGTAGAGGTAGACCTTGCCGGCACCGCCCGTGGCCAGCACGGTGTGGGGTGCGCGAAAGGTGAGGACCTCGTCGGTGGCCTCGTCGAGCACGTGCAGGCCCTGGCAGCCGGTGTCGGCGAGCCCGAGCTTGCGGCCGGTGATCAGGTCGACCAGCGTGTGCCGCTCGAACAGCGTGATGTTGGGCGTGCGCCTCACCTGCTCGATCAGCGTGCGCTGCACCGCGGCGCCGGTGGCGTCGGCCGCATGGACGATGCGGCGCTGGCTGTGGCCGCCTTCGCGCGTGAGGTGCAGCGCGCCGTCCTCGAGCGAGAAGGGCACGCCGAGCCCGCGCAGCCAGGCGATGGCCTCGGGTGCATGCTCGACCACGAAGCGCGTGGCGGCCAGGTCGCAGAGGCCCGCGCCCGCCACCAGCGTGTCGTCGACATGCGACTGCACGCTGTCGCCATCGGCGAGCACCGCCGCGATGCCGCCCTGGGCCCACTGGCTGGCGCCATCGTCCACCGCGCGCTTGGTGATGACGGCCACGCGATGCGTGGCTGCGAGGTGCAGTGCGGTGCTGAGTCCGGCCAGGCCGCTGCCGACGATCAGCACGTCGAATTCATGAAAAATCACAGGTCGTCACTCTTGCTTCGGATGTCGAACGGGGCGAACCATAACCGACTCTTGCGCTACGCCTGCGTGCATTTGCGCGCACCGGCCGGTGTCGGCATCGCTGCTACGATCGCGCCCATTCGCTGCTTGTGCGCGGCCTCGCGTTTCCGATGATGAAGATGGACAGTACCCTCGATTTTTCTTCCGCCGAGTGGGCCGCCGTGGTGCGCGCCGATGCACTGCGGGCCCTCGATGAAGACGTGGGAGGCGGCGATCTCACGGCCTCGCTGATCGATGCCGATCGTCGCGCGGTGGCGCGCGTCGTCGCCCGCGAGTCCGCCGTGCTGTGCGGCATCCCCTGGGTCGAGGCGGTGGTGCGGCATCTGGCCCCCGATGCGCGGATCACCTGGCATGTCGAAGAAGGCGCCCGCTGCGCGCCGGACCAGGTCGTGCTCGAACTCGCGGGCGCTGCCAGGGCGCTGCTCACGGCCGAGCGCACCGCGCTCAATTTCCTGCAGCTGCTGAGTGCGGTCGCAACCAAGACCGCGCTGCATGTCGATGCCGTGCGCGGCACGCGGGCCCGGATCGTCGACACCCGCAAGACGCTGCCCGGCCTTCGGCTGGCGCAGAAGTACGCGGTGCGCGCCGGCGGCGGCGTCAACCATCGCATCGGCCTCTACGACGCCGTGCTGATCAAGGAGAACCACATCGTCGCGGCGGGCGGCGTGAGCGCGGCGCTGCGTGCCGCGGCGCGCGTCGCGGGCCGTGCGAAGTTCGTGCAGATCGAGGTCGAGACGCTCGCCCAGCTCGACGAGGCGCTGGCCAACGGCGCCCGCATGCTGCTGCTGGACAACATGGACCTGCCGACCTTGCGCGAGGCGGTGCGCCGCAACGATGCTGCCGGCGATGCCCGTGCCGTGCTCGAGATCTCGGGCGGCGTGACGCTCGAGGGCTTGCGCGCCCTGGCCGAGACCGGGGTCGACCGGATCTCCATCGGTGCCTTGACCAAGGACGTCAAGGCGGTCGATTTCTCGATGCGATTCCAGGAGGCCTGAGCCATGAGCTTTTCGGTGATCGACGTCGACTACGAGCAGCCGCTGGGCGCCGGCGACGGCAGCACGGCATGCGACACGCGCCATGCCTGGGCCCGCGTGCCGCCTGAGCCCGGGCCGGCCGAGCGCGAGGCCTTGAAGGCACGCATCCGCCGCCTGCTGCGCGAGCGCGATGCGGTGATGGTGTCGCACTACTACGTCCACCCCGACCTGCAGGACCTTGCCGAGGAGACCGGCGGCCTGGTGAGCGATTCGCTCGAGATGGCGCGCTTCGGCCGCGACCATGCGGCGCGGACGCTGGTGGTCTCGGGCGTGCGCTTCATGGGCGAGACCGCCAAGATCCTGTCGCCCGAGAAGCGGATCCTGATGCCCGACCTGGACGCGACCTGTTCGCTCGACCTCGGCTGCCCGGAAGAAGACTTCGCCCGCTTCTGCGCGCTGCATCCCGACCGCACGGTCGTGGTCTATGCCAACACCAGCGCCGCCGTGAAGGCGCGCGCCGACTGGCTCGTGACCTCGAGTTGCGCGCTCGACGTGGTGCGCGCGCTGACGGCCCAGGGGCAGAAGATCCTGTGGGCGCCCGACCGGCACCTGGGCGACTACATCCGCCGCGAGACCGGCGCCGACATGGTGAGCTGGGGCGGCGCCTGCATCGTGCACGACGAATTCAAGGCGCTCGAACTCGAGCTGCTCAAGCAGGCGCACCCCGGGGCCCGCGTGCTGGTGCATCCGGAGGCACCGGCCGATGTGATCGCGCTGGCGGACGCGGTGGGTTCGACCTCGGCCATCCTGAGCGCGGCGCAGCGCATGGAGGCCAGCGAGTTCATCGTCGCCACCGACAGCGGCATGCTGCACAAGCTGCGCACCCTGAACCCGGGCAAGACTTTCATCGAAGCGCCCACGGCCGGCAACTCGGCCACGTGCAAGAGCTGCGCCCACTGCCCATGGATGGCGATGAACGGCCTCGCCGGCCTGGCCCAGGTGCTGGAGACCGGAGCCGGCGAGGTGCATGTCGATCCGGCATTGGGACGGCGGGCAAGGGTGCCGATCGACCGCATGCTGGCCTTCACGGCCGCACTGCGCGGCGGCCAGCCGGTCGATCACCTGGTGGCGGGCATCGGCGCGGTGTGAGCCTAGACAGAATGGCTTGAGCCGTTGAGGCGGCCCGTCTCCGGGACTACCGTGGGTTGCGCACCGTGGGTGCGCCGAGCCACAACGCTGCACCCCGAAGGGCGGACAGCGTG
>NZ_JAUJZH010000029.1 GCF_030486595.1 Variovorax ginsengisoli
GCGCTACGAGAAACTCGAGCGCAGCTTCGTCGCCCTCAACCACCTTGCCGCTGCCATCATTGCCTTCCGCAAGGTACCTGCCGACGTCAACATAATTTACGGATAAGTTCTAAAGTGGATGGGTGCCACATACTTGGTGTACATCGGTCTTCGAATCTTGTTCGATCGGGCACCCGAAGGCGACAGTAACATCGTCGCGATCGCCCAGTCCTTGCCGCCAAAGAGCTTGTTCAACGTGTTCGTCGGCGGCTTTTGGACCAACGTGCTCAATCCAAAAGTGGCGCTCTTCTTCCTGGCTTTCCTGCCGCAGTTCATTCGCGCGGACGCCGAAGGGAAGTCCACTGCATTTCTTCTGTTGGGCATTTTGTTCAACCTAAGCAGCGTGCCGATCAACATTGGGTGGGCAATAGCCGCGGCGTGGATGGCGAAGCGTGAGTCGGTCCAGCGAGGGATGTATTGGCTGGACAAGACTGCCGGCTGCATATTCATTTGTTTTGGTATTCGCCTCGTCCTGACTGAGCGCCCCACACCGTAACCGAGCCGCCGGCCTGATTGCTGAACTGGCACAGCCCAAGTCGCATCACTGACTTCTAAGGACTTGACCCAAAAATGCTTGCAAACGCTCGGACTTCGGAGCTCCAAACATGGCATCCGGGTGCCCCGACTCGACAATCTCGCCGCAGTCCATAAAAACCACTCGATCTGCGACCTCGCGTGCAAAACCCATCTCGTGAGTGACGCATATCATCGTCATACCGTCTTTGGCCAACGAGACCATTGTGTCGAGAACCTCTTTGACCATCTCGGGATCGAGCGCCGAAGTCGGTTCGTCGAACAGCATAATTTTGGGCTTCATGCACAGCGCTCGTGCGATGGCCACCCGCTGTTGTTGCCCTCCCGAGAGCTGTCCAGGAAACTTGTTCGCTTGGTCCGGAATGCGCACGCGCTCGAGGTACGACTTCGCCAGCGACTCCGCTTCATGCCGCGGCACCCGGCGTACGAGCATCGGAGCAAGTGTGCAGTTCTCCAGCACCGTGAGGTGAGGAAAGAGATTAAAGCTCTGAAACACCATGCCGACCTCGCTTCGCACGGTGTCAAGGGTTGCGCGATTTTGGTCAAGCTTGACGCCATCGACTGCGATTTCGCCCTCCTGGTGTTCTTCCAGCCGATTGATGCAGCGGATAAGCGTCGATTTGCCAGACCCAGAAGGCCCGCAAATAACGACGCGCTCTCCGGAGGCAACGTCAAGATTGACGTTGCGAAGCACATGCATCGCGCCATACCACTTGTTGATATTCCGCATGGAGACTGCGGAGATATTCGCTTTGGGAGTTGCTGCTGCGGTAGTTGATGTTGCTGCCATGACTTAGCGCTTTCTATGCTGGTTGAGTTGGACTTCAAGGTTCTGGCTGTACTTGGACATGGCGAAGCAGAAAACAAAGTAGATAAGCCCGACGAAGACGTAGGTCTCGACTGCGAACCCCTGCCAAGCTGGCTCACCGACCGCCGCGCGTGATGCCGCCAACAGGTCGTAGAGCCCGATGACAAGAACCAGCGAGGTGTCCTTGAAGAAGCCTATGAAGTTGTTGACCAGAGGCGGAATGACCATCCTCAATGCCTGCGGCAAGACGACCCGGCGGGTCATCTGCCAGTAGGAGAGACCCAGTGCGTGCGCGGCCTCGCCTTGGCCTTTCGGGAGGGCTTGAAGACCACCGCGGACCACTTCAGCTAGATACGCGCCGAAGAAAAGGATGATGGCAATCTGTGCGCGTAGCAACTTGTCGAGATTCATCCCTTCAGGCAGCAGCAGCGGGAACATGACGCTTGCCATGAAAAGCAGTGTGATCAGAGGAACGCCGCGGATGACCTCTACATAGCCGACGCACAACCAACGGATGAACGGGAGCTGCGAACGCCGACCCAGTGCGACCAGAATTCCCAGCGGAAATGCAACTGCGACGCCCACCGTGGCAAGAATCAAGGTCAGCGCTAACCCACCCCAGCGGGATTGCGGTACCTCTTCAAGGCCGAATACCCCGCCCCACATCAACACGCCAATTCCCAGTAGCGCAGCAACCCATATGCCTGCAAGACTGGCTCGCCAAAATGACTTGCGCGAGGAGACGACATACAGGCTGATGAATAGCACGGTCACAATCGCGGGCCTCCACTGCTCGTCGAAGGGATACATGCCGAACAGCATGAACCTGTACTTGTCGGCAATGATTGCCCAGCAGGCGCCGGCCCCCTCTAGCGCTCGGCAGCTGTCCGTTATCGGACCCTGCGGACCGGACGGAACACTCCAAATGGCATTGATGAAGGCCCAATTGACCAGCGCTATCGCACCTTTTGCCAGTACGGCAGCAAGCAGGATGGTAATGATGGTCGATGACCAGGAGTAGAAGAGGTTTCGCCGAGCCCAGGCCAGAGGATCTCCCCCGACGCTAACTGGAGGCGGCTTTGAGCCAGCGCTGAGCGCGTGCAGGGTGTGTGATGCGGGTACCGTGGACATTTCAACGCTCCACCAACGCGATGCGGGCGTTGTAGTAGTTCATGAGCAAGCTGATGGAGAGGCTGAGCGTGAGGTACACGCCCATGATGACGGCCACCAGTTCTACCGCTTGGCCGTTCTGATTCATCGCTGTAGTAGCGACTGACACGATGTCCTGGTAACCAATAGCAACGGCAAGAGATGACTGCTTCGCTAGGTTCAGGTATTGGCTTGTCAGCGGCGGGACGATAACGCGAAGGGCTTGCGGGAATACCACCCACCTCATCGTACTTGCGGGTCGTAGGCCGAGCGCCGTTGCGGCTTCCTGCTGGCCATGGCCAACCGATTGAATACCAGCACGGACGATCTCGGCGATGAACGCAGCGTTGTAGAGCACCAGGCCCAACAGCAACGCGAAGAACTCAGGAGAGACGGTTACCCCGCCTTGAATGTTGAAACCTCTTGGACTGGGTACGTCAAGTTTGAACTCGGCGCCAAGCAGGATGGCAAGCACCCCTGGCAGCACGACCAGCGATAGCACTCCAATGGGCCAAGTGGCATGCTGACGGCCGTCATCCAGGCGCTTCTTCGTAGCCCACTTCATCCTTGTGAGGGTCACGGCGAATCCAGCAATCCAGACAAGCAACACCCACGAATGCGCCGCTTGCCAATCAAGCAGCGGTAGGCTCAGTCCGCGGTTCGACAAGAAGACCCCTGCAATTGGGTTCAACGCCTGTCGTACGGCCGGCAGTCCTTGCAGAAGCGCGTACCAGAGGAAAAGCTGCAGGAGCAGTGGAACGTCGCGGAAGAACTCCACGTACGCGGACATCAATTTCGTCAGTAGCCAGTTCTTTGATAGTCGAGCGATACCAACAGCCGTGCCAAGGATCGTTGCAAGCAGGATGCCCCAGAACGCCACCCAAAGCGTGTTCAAGGCGCCGACGACAAGCGCGCGGAGGTACGAGTCCGCCGGCGTATAGGCGATCAGGTGCTCCGCAATGGGCAGTCCCGCTTCTCTTTGGAGGAAACCGAACCCGGATGCGACGTTGCGTGCGTCCAGATTATGCTGAGCATTGCTGACGAGCCAGCCGATGCCGAGTGCCAGAATCAGACCTACTAGAGTCTGCCAAGCTAGCCGTTTTGCAGCGATGCTGTTGAACCGTGGTGAGACTTTTTGATTCATGGGGTATAACCTCCCGACGAGCGGTCGGGTAAACAGCGGGATTCCGGAACGCAATTTTTCTGAGCAGATCCCGGGCTGCGCGCCCGAGATGTGTTTCCAGGCTTAGCGCATCGGACCTGCGTACTGAATGCCGCCGTCTTTCAGAAGTCGGTTGAGGCCGCGCTGCAATCCGAGCGGGGAAATGCTGCGGTCGTACATCTCGGCATAGTTGCCAACCGCCTTGACGATATTCACTGCCCACTGTGCGTCGACGCCGAGGGCCTGCCCCAGGTCTCCCGTTTCCCCCATGAATCGTTGGATGGCCGGATTCGAGTTGTTGCGAAACTTCTCGATGTTCGCAGCCGTCATGCCGAATTCTTCGGCGTTAAGGGTTACCGCGTGGGTCCACCGAACCAGGTCGAAGAATCGTTGGTCTCCCTTGCGAATGAATGCGCCCAAGGGTTCCTTCGAGATGATTTCTGGCAGGACAGCATAGTCATTCCCGGCAGCGCCAATCGACGCCTTGAAGGAAGCCAGTTGCGCGGTATCGTTGGTGTAGACGTCGCATCGGCCGCTCACAATAGCATCCCGCATTTGCTCCATTTTCTCGATGATGACGGGCTTCATCTCCATCTTGTTGGCGCGAAAGTAGTCTGCAACGTTTGACTCGCCACTCGATCCCGGCTGGAAGCAAACGGAAGCGCCGCTCAGGTCGAGCGCGCTCTTCAAACCGGCCTTTTTCTTCGCGATAAAGCCTTGACCGTCGTAGAACTGAATTGCGGGGACCTCCAGGCCGAGCTGCGCCTCGCGCGTCAGCGACCAAGTCGTGAAGCGTGCCACGATGTCTACTTCGCCGGACTGCAGTGCAGGGAAGCGCGTCAAGCTTGTAAGTGTCACAAATCGCACCTTCTCGCCGCTGCCGAAAATTGCCGCAGCAACGGAGCGGCACACATCTGCATCGAAGCCTCGCATCACGCCCTTCGAGTCAGGGAAACTAAATCCTGGACGGTCGCCGCCCACGCCGCAAATGAGATGGCCACGAGCCTTGATAGCGTTCAATGTTGCCGCGGGAACCGCAACGGCACCAGCGGGAACTGATGCTGTGGGACTTGCAACCGGAGCCGAATCAGGTCGCGTTTGTGCATGCGCTACACCTGTCGTCACCAATGTTGCGCAGACCAAGGCGCCCACCGCAGCTCGGAGGTTCGGGCGAGCTTCGAAATCGCGGGAGGCCTGATGATTCGTGAACATGGTGCGCATTCCTTTCGGGGTTGAGGTTTTCTGTTTGCTGGGGTGCTATTCAGCGTGGAGAAATGGTAGGAGTGGGCTTGCGCACGAATAGGCGAATCTCGATGGTCAAAGCGGGCAGATATTGCATTCGCGAAACAAACATGCGAGGGTTACTACTTACGCCCCCTTGGCGCTGCACCGCGGTGGTTCGTTTGTCGCTACTGCAGTGCGCGAAGCACGAAAATGGGCCGCCGCGAGTTTTGCCGTCGAGCCGCCTTCCTCTCCTAAGCATTGATCCCGCAAATAGTACAATTTCGTTCCGAGCCCCAATCCCGCGGTCTTGGGGTGAGACGATGACAGCCAAACGAGTTGAGTCATGGGTCGTGACGGACGACTTCTGGACACGGGTCGAGCCACTCATTCCAAATCGCACTCGGCCCGATGACAAGGGGTATGTGCGCAAGGCGGGCGCAGGGAGACCGCCGAAGCCGGCCCGCCAGGTCTTCGAGGCGGTGATGTACGTGCTGCGCACGGGTTGCCAGTGGAAGGCGTTGCCCAAGAAGCGGTTCGGCGAGCACCGTGCACAAGCGGTTCCTGGAATGGGAGAAGGATGGCCTGTTCGAAGCACTCTGGAAGGCCGGGCTTGCCGAGTACGACCAGATGGAGGTAGTCGCCTGGCGATGGCAAAGCGTCGATGGGGCGATGTTCAAGCGCCAATGGCCCAGGAAGCGGTCGGGCGGAACCCGACCGATTGGCAAGAACAAGTGTCACCTATTGGTGGACGGTCGTGGCGTTCCGTTGTCGTTCATTGTGACCGCAGCCAACGTGAATGACATCACCATGCTCGACGCGGTTCAGCAGGCCATTGCCGTGACGCGGCAGCAACCGCCGCACAGGCGCAGCAAACACCTGTGCGCGGACGCGGGATACCGCAGTCGTGCGGGACTCGAGACGATCAATGCGCATGGCTACATCCCTCACGTCGTCGATCGCCGGCAGGAGTCACAGCGCAAGCGCCGCGATCCCAAGAAGAAGGCCCAACGATGGGTCGAGGTCTGCCACAGTTGGTTCAACCGCTTCCGAAAGCTACTCGTGCGCTACGAGAAAACTGGAGCGCAGTTTCGTTGCACTCAACCTCCTCGCCGCGGCAATCATCGCGTTCCGCAAGGTGCCAGCAGACGTCAACATTATTTACGGATGACCTCTTAGGCGGCGAGCGACGTCAAGGAGATTCGGTTTTGACAGTATCGATGGGGAGCAACGGAAGCGTTCTGGGCCAATCATGGCAGCAGTGTTTGCCGCCGTGAACGAACGCAATATCGTTGCATCCACGGCCCGAATATGTGCAGAACGTTGCCAGCCACGGACCGCACAATTGCGTGAGGCTAACCTGAGCGATGGTAGCCAGCCCGTACCCACACCACCAAGGCGCTATGCTCCTCGACAATTACGATCTCAAGATCCTTGTGCTGCTGCAGCAGGACAGCAAGATGTCGCAAAGGCAGCTTTCGGAAGCAGTTAGTCTCTCTCCGTCAGCGGTTAACCGGCGGATTGCTGCGCTGGAGGCTGCCGGCGTCATTACATCGACGGTGAGCATTGTCGACCCTGCAGCCGTAGGTCGACCGATTACGATTCTTGTCGAGGTGAAGCTGGAGAGCGAGCGAATCGACCTCTTAGACGAGGTGAAGAAGCGATTCTCTGTGTGCCCGCAGGTTCAGCAGGTCTACTATGTGACCGGCGATTTCGACTTCATGCTGGTCATGAACGTAAAAGACATGACCGAGTACGAGAGACTCACGCGGGAGTTGTTCTTCCTGTCTGGGAATGTCAAGGCGTTTAAAACCTATGTGGCGATGCAACGCATTAAGGCAACTCTGACCGTGCCTTTGCAGGTCTAGCCTTCCGTCCCCCCCCTGAGACACCAAATGCGAGATTTTGAAAATTCTGGCCGTTCAGTTTCGGTCGGAAGTCGTGGCATGGTTGCGACTTCTAACCCTCAAGCTGCACTAGCCGGCTTGGACGTACTGCGAACGGGAGGCAATGCCGTGGATGCGGCTGTGGCTGCGGCTGCCATGCTCGCTGTAGTTGAGCCAACGCAGACAGGCATCGGTGGAGACTGCTTCGTCATGCTCAAGCGGCGTGGAGAGCTCCCCGTTGCGCTGAATGGATCCGGGTGGGCTGCGCAGGCCAGCAACGCCGCTACTTTAAGAGAACAGGGAATGGCCGCGATCGCCTCTGACAGTGTCCATGCGGTCACTGTCCCAGGGGCGGTTCGAGCTTGGGCCAGGCTAGTCGAGGACTATGGGACCCAGCCACTTCAAGCCCTTCTAAAGCCGGCCATTGATGCGTCCGAGCTCGGCTACCTTGTGACCGAGCGCCTCGCTCGCGATTGGGCGCGTCAGAAAAGCAAAATGACGGCAAATCCAGAGACTGCCGAGTTGTTTTTTGCGGATGGGATGGCGCCGTGCGTAGGGACGCGACGTAGTAACCCGCAACTTGGCAAGACGCTTCGTTCTATCGCGAAGGCAGGACCGGATTCCTTCTATGAGGGTTGGATTGCTGAAAACATCGTTGGAGCGTTGCGGAAGATGGGTAGCGCGCTGACACTTGAAGACTTCGCGGAATTCAAGCCGGAGTATGTCAAGCCCATCAGTGTCGAGTATCGAGGCTATCGGCTTTGGGAATGTCCCCCGAACGGCCAAGGCTTGGTTGCTTTGCAATTAGCGGCCATGCTGGAGCGATTCGATATGTCGCGACTAGGGCCGTTGACTTCCGACCGCTTTCATTTGCAGGGCGAACTCTCGCGCATTGCTTATGCCCAGCGCGACGCCTTCCTTTGCGACCCTCGATTCCACGGCGTCAACGTGGAAAGCATGCTGGACGCCGCGACGATTAGCAAGCTGATCTCGAAAGTTGACTTCAACACCAGACTGCCTGACCTATTGCCGGTGCCTATCCCTAAACATCGCGATACTGTCTACGTGACCGTCGCCGACTCTGACGGAACGCTTGTATCGCTCATCAATTCCCTATTCGACGACTTCGGCAGCGGCCTGGTTGCGCCCGGTACTGGAGTTCTTCTTCAAAACCGCGGCTCCGGGTTCGTGCTAGAGGAGGGGCATCCGAACGAGCTACAGGGCCGCAAACGCCCCATGCACACCATCATTCCCGCGCTTCTTACTAAGGATGATCGAGGCGTTATGTCGTTTGGAGTTACCGGCGGCCACTTCCAACCTGCCGGGCAACTGCAGGTGTTATCGAACATAGTCGATTTTGGGATGACCATCCAGCAAGCGATCGAGCACCCGCGCATGTTTGCGCGCGGCGATTTGTTCGAGCTCGAGCGCGGCGTGCCGGAAGCTGTTTGGCCGGGTCTTCGGAGCCGCGGACACGCGCCATCAGCTACTGAGAATCCTTTGGGGACGTGCCATGCTGTCTGGGTAAATGAAGAAGGCGTCTTCTTGGGTGGCTCCGATAGTCGACGCGATGGCATCGCGCTCGGCTTCTAATTGAAGAATGGCTACGCCATCACAAAGAAATCGCTTGATATCGCTGTACCAACACAGCGAGTTCTCAGGCGTTGAAATTCTTTAAATGCGCTCGGCGCACCTACTACGTAAGAGTCCGACGAACACCGTTCTTGACGATCAGCCCTCACTCTGACTCAACCGCTGGTTGACCTCGGCGAGGTCGAACGCCGTGGGATCGAAGGATCCACCGATCCATTTGCCGCGCTCGCCGATCCCAGCGACCCCGAGCACGAGGATCTCAAGGAAAGGAATTCCTCATAGGCTGAGGCACTACCAACGTCTTCTGGCGGGCACGCGTTCTCCCCAGCCACGCACACTGCCGACGAGATCGGCGTGTCCAGTTCCACGATCTTCTCGACCTTGACCCGGTGGCGCCAGTTGTCCCCGTAGTCGGGGTTGTCGTACTTTTCGTGTATGTATGGACCCAGCGGGGACCCAGCGCCTTTTGCAAACTCTTTTCGGTGACGTCAAACGGTCTGCATGCATGTATACGAAAAGTACGACAACCCCAATGCTCGCGAAATCAACGACTTAGCGAACCGTCCCCGCGCCACTGCTGGAAAGTCGAAGCGTTACTTTTGACACCGAAAACGAATCGACCCCACCGTGCGCTGCCTTCATGCGGAAGCGGTGGCCCTCGCGCGAATGTCGAACGACGCCGATCTCACTTCGTCAAACGCAAGCAGATGGCCAGAATCGAGAATGCGACGCGCGGCCATGTGCTCGCCCGGCCTGTTAATCGATTCGAAACCAAGCCAGCGATCCTCGACAAAGCAATGAACGCCGAAGTCTCCCTTGGTTGGATCCCCTTCGATCGACCACCGGTCCGCACCCTGCGTGAGACCGGCAATCTGGAGCTTGGTGTCGTATTGATCACTCCAGAACCAGGGAACGCTCTGGTAGTCGTTGTGCGCTCCAGTCAACCGAGCGGCAAGATGCTTCGCGTGATCAACGGCATTTTGGACAGATTCCAGGCGCACGTGGGTGCCAACGTGGGACGCCAGAAAAGGTGAGACGAAGGAGGCACAGTCGCCGATCGCAAAGACCGCCGGGTCCTCCGTCTCCAGGCGAGCGTTGACGCGTATGCCATTGTCGGTGACCAATCCTGCCTCTCTGGCCAGATCGGAGTTCGGCAACACGCCAATCCCGACCACCACCAGGTCCGCGGCAAGGCGCCGGCCGTCGGACAACGTCACCCCTGTCGCCCGACCTTGATCGCCTTCCACGCGAGTCAACGTTTGCCCACAAAGCACTTCAACGCCGGCGCGCTCGTGCAGCGAGCGAAAGAACTCTGAAGCGGGAGGGGACAGCGTGCGCGGAAACAACCTCGAAGCCGATTCCAGCACGGTGACGTTGTGGCCCTGGGAACTCGCCACCGCTGCAAACTCCAAGCCGATGAACCCACCGCCCACGACAATGATCTTCTTCGTCCGATCGAGTTGGCTGCGCAGGTTCCGTGCCTCGCCAAAGCTGCGCAGGTAGACCACGCCTTGCAACCTACCGCCGGGGACCTCGAGCGGGCGGCTGCGGGTGCCAGTTGCGAGTACCAGCGCTGCGTAGTCGATGGAATCGCCCGACGTCAGTTCGACTCGCTGGTCAGCCCGGTGAATCGCATGGACGCGGGCACCGCCTCTCCAATAGATCTCCTGCTGGGCGTAGATCGCGGCGTTCCGAAGCAGCATCCCAGACAGCTCGATCTTGCCGAGCATGTACGCCTTTGAAAGCGGCGGTCGCTGATAGGGCGGCTCGAACTCATCGCCCAGCAACGTGACACGTCCGGCGTGCTTCAGTTGCCGCAGCGACAAAGCCAACTGCGCCCCCGCCTGACCGGCTCCAACAATGACGATGCCTGCCTCGTTCATGTCTGGTGATCCGGCAGCAAGAAAACGAGACCGTCCAGCGCCTCCGTGATGACAAGCTGGCAGCTCAGTCTGCTGTTGATCCGCCGTTCTGCAGCGGTGGAGTTGAGCATCTCGTCTTCGACTGCGTCAGGCGCCGGGAGTCGATCGGCAAACTTGGGATCGACATAGACGTGACATGTCGCGCACATGGCCGAGCCACCGCATTCAGCGACGATGCCGTCAACGCCGTTGCTAACGGCAGCTTGCATCACTGTGCTCCCGTCGGGGACATCGATCGTGAGGCGTTCCCCGCGGGCGTTCTGGAATGTGATCTGGGTCATGTTCGTTCGTGGGTCGGGCAGCCCATCAAGCAATGAGTCGAAGTGGGAGGGATTCGAGTCCGCGCAGCGTGTTGTGCAGCATCCAGCGCGGTTCTCCTGCCGATTCCACACGCCTGACTCGGGACACTAGGGCACGCAGCAGCGATTCCACCTCAAGCCGCGCCATCATTTGTCCAACGCAGCCGTGAATACCCGCGCCAAAGGCGACGTGGCCCGTCGTCGCACGACGAATGTCGAAGGTTTCGGGAGCATCCCAGCGGTTGGGGTCGCGATTGGCAGAGCCTAGCGACACCATGATCTTTTCATTCACCCCCAATCGCACGCCGCCGAGTTCAGTGTCCTTTGTTGTGGTTCGGAAGAAAGTCTGGAACGGAGATTCCAAGCGCAAGACTTCGTCGAAAGCACCGCGAGAAAGGCTGGGGTCACCGACCAGCAGATCCCATTGCTCAGGGAAGCGTGCAAAGCAGTGCAGGAGGAGGCCGATCGCGTTGGCCGTCGTATCGATGCCTGCCGACAGAAAGGAGCGAACCAGCGTGGCCGCTTCAAGTTCGCTGAACAGGCCCGAGTCCACCGCTTCGAAGATCTTCAAACCGAGACCACCAGGTGCCAGCGCCTCCTTTTGGCACGCGGGCCAGACCCAAGCATTCACTGCATCGGCATTTGCCATGGCCTGCTCGTAAAGGGCATTGCGCGGGCCCATGCCGTTGAAGACCATATTTCCGTAGGCGATGAGGTTCTCGCGACCATCCTCTCGCAGCCCTACTGCGTCAGCGAATACCTTCAGAGGAAATGCCTCCCCGAGGTCCTTGACGGCTTCAGTCGTGCCGCCAACAGCGAGCACGCGCTCCACCAGCGCTTGAGCCTCGCGCTCGAAGCGGTCGCGCAGAGAGCGCAAGGTCGCGGGCGACAGTGCGCGGCTGATGACCGCTCGATTCCTCGTATGGTTGGGAGGGTCGGTTTCCAGCACCATGCTGGGCACTCGCCACGGTGGCTCCTTATTGAAATTGCCGAGTCCGACGCCTGCACCGGAACAGAACGTAACGGGATCCTCCAGCACAGCGCGCACCAGTTCATAGCGACCGGTGGCATAGCACTTGTAGCGCTCGAGCCAGACGACTGGCGCTTTGCTTCGCAGCCGCTCGTGCTGAGGATAGGGGTTCAGGATGTAGTCGGCACTGAATGGATCGAGATCCAGCTCGGTTGCCGTTGTCGAAGTCGCAACGCTCATGTGGTGCTCCCGCTTGTCAGTGCATTACCGAGCCGCCGTCGACGACGAGCGTCTGCCCCGTCACGAATTCGCTGTCGTCGCTGGCCAGGAAAAGCAGCGCGCCGACCATGTCTTCTGGCTGCGACTCTCGCTTGATGGCCCGGCTGGCAACGATCGATTTGCTCGACTCCAGCCATCCGGGGTGATCCTGCACGCCTTCACTCATGACGAGGCCGGGCGCCAGCGCGTTGATCCGGATGTTGGCGTCGCCCACTTCGCGCGCCAAAGCTCGGGTCATCGCAACCACAGCGCCTTTGGAGGCCACGTAGTGGGCGAGAAGCGGCGACCCCTTGAACACGGTCGCAGAAGCGATGTTGATGATGCTTCCGCCACCGGTAGCACGCATCGAAGGCACGACCGCCTTTGTGACCTGCCAGGTCCCTCGCACGTTGACTGTCATGACCTTGTCCCATTCTTGCAGATCAAGATCCATGAATGAACGCATCCGGAGACTAGCAAACAAGGCGGCGTTGTTGACCAGGACGTCGATCCGACCAAAGGCGCCCAGTGCAGCGGCCACCATGGCATCGACGGAGGCCTGATCCGTCACGTCGCAGCGGATGCCCATCGCTTCGGCGCCTTCTGCGAGAACTGCAGTGAGTGTCTCGTCAGGAGGGACAATGTCCGATACGCAGATTCGGGCTCCTTGCCGAGCCATCGCGAGTGCGTAGGTCCGCCCGATGCCTTGCGCGGCCCCTGTGATGATAACGACCTTGTTGGCCATTCGGCCCTTGTGCATTGCCATTGAAGATATCCTGATAAATGTTTCGTGGTTCCGGAGTCGTGCGGCGGTTTCAGACGGCGATCGCCTCCATCAGTCGCTGCTGGTCGTCGTTGGAAGCGGAGCTGCCTTGGAGGATCACACGACCACGGTCGATCGCGTAGAAACGGTCCGTGGCTGCCAGCGCGCCGGCCATATTCTGCTCAACCAGAAGGATCGTCGTTCCTTCGCGTTTCAACTCGCCAATCAGCGAGAAGATGTCCTCGACAATCATCGGTGCCAACCCTTCGGTCGGCTCGTCGATGAGCAGAAGCCGAGGCCGCGCCACAATGGTTCGAGCCATCGCCAACATCTGCTGTTCACCGCCAGAAAGCGTGGTTCCCGCTTGCTTACGGCGCTCTGCCAGCTTAGGAAAGCGCTTGTACATTCGATCAACGGCGGCCTTCTTATCCGCGGTCGAAATACCCCGAGCCTGCATCAGGCCGAGGTGCAGATTCTCATCGACGCTCAACCCAGGAAAGATGCGTCGATCCTCAGGGATGAATCCGATGCCCAGTCGACATACCCGATCGGGTGCTACTTCGGCCAGCGCATGACCGTTCCATTGCAGCGATCCCTGGCTGGGACGGACCCATCCGGCAATGGTCTTGAGCAGCGTGGTCTTGCCCGCACCGTTACGTCCAAAAATGCCGATCGACTCTCCTTCAACGGCATCGATATCGATGCCCTGAAGAATGTGACTCAGGCCGTAGTACGTGTGAAGCGATTGGACTTTCAACATATCAATGATGTCCAAAATAGGCAGCCTGAACGTCGGCATTGGCGCGCACTTCCGCAGGCGAACCCTCGGAAAGCTTTCGGCCCTGATGCATGACCACCACATGGTCCGACAGGCTCATCACCAGCCCGATGTCGTGCTCCACCAGCAAGATCGTGACTTCCTTCGAGAGCTCCTTGAGCATCTTCGCGGTCTCCGCGGTGTCCCCATGGCTCATGCCCTGCGTGGGTTCATCGAGCATGAGAATTCCAGGGTTTGACGCTAGACACATCGCCACTTCGAGTCGACGCTGCTCGCCGTGCGAGAGGGCGCCGGCCAGCACGCCGGCCTTAGCCGCGAGCCCGAAGCGGTTCAACACTTCCGAACACTTGCGCAGCGCGCGCGTGCTCTTTCGGATGGGAAGGAACATGGAGCGCGCGGGCTCCAGGAACTGAGCCGCAATCCGCAAGTTCTCGCCCACGGTCAGGTCGGAAAAAAGGTTGGTGATCTGGAATGACCGCGAAACGCCAGCGCACTTGAGCAGTTCGGGCGACATCGACGTCACGTCGCGATCATTCAGCGCCACTGTGCCTTGATCCGGGTGAAGCGCACCGCTAATCAGATTGAACAGGGTCGATTTGCCGGCCCCGTTGGGGCCGATCACGGTGGTGATCTTCGCCGCCGTCGCCGTGAAGGAGACTCTGTCGACGGCGCGCAGACCCCCGAACGACCGCGACAAGTCGCGAACAGTGAGTGAGGCTGCTTTCATTTGGTTCCACCTGTCTGGGATTGTCGCCGGTCCATCCAGGCCACAAGTCGAGGTCGTAGCCAGCCCGCGAAGCCCTGCGGGAGGAAGAGCACCAATACGATAAAGAGCGCGCCGATCACCATTAGGCTGTGAGTGGTGTAACTGCTGAGCAACGACTTCAAAACAATCACGAAGAGGCTGCCGTAAAGCGCGCCGGTGAGCGTGCCTACACCCCCCACGATGACGGCGATTAGGGCGTTGCCTGAAGTTGTGAAGTAGAGCAACTCGGGCGATACGAAGCCTCGCAGCATGGGATATAGCGCGCCGCTCGTTCCAGCCAAGGTCGCGGCAAGCACGTAGGCGATCATGCGGGCGCGCCAAACCGAAAAGCCTAAGAACGGAATACGGCGCTCGTTGGCTCGTAGCGCGAGCAGAATTCGGCCAAGGGGCGTATTCAGCAGTCCGGAAAGAAGCGCGTACAGGCCCAGGATGATGGCAGCAGTGAACACGAAGAACCCAGGGGCGCTGCCGGTCGTGAATCCAAAGCCGCTGATTTCCACCACGGGAATGCCGATAAGCCCGTCGGACGCGCCCAGTGCGCGTGTGTTGTAGACCACTTTGGCACCCACCTGCGCGAGCGCAATCGTGATCAAGGCGAAGTAGACGCCGCGTACGCGGTTCGCGATGAGACCACCGACGATGGACAGCAACAGCACGAGCAGGGCGCTTCCGGCGAGCGCTTCCCAGAACGAGCGACCGGAGATCAGGAGCAACGCAGACACGTAGGCACCGGCACCAAAGTACAACGCTTGTCCCAGCGACAGCAGGCCCGTGCATCCCAACAGCAGATCCACAGAGAGCGCCAGCCCGGCAAAGATCAGTGCCTCCGTCGCCAGGCGCAAGTAGAAGGTGTCTTGCATCGCCAATGCGATCACGAAGAACACAGTGCCGACAAGTACCAGTCCTGCCGTCATGACATGGCTGGCACGCAGTTCAAGAGCTTGTCGGTCAAGCATGGCCAATCCGTCCAAAAAGTCCCTTCGGACGGAACATTAAAAAGAGCACCATCACGCCGAAGACGATGGGCTCGGTCCATACGGGTGCGATGACCAGACTCGTCAACGCACTTACCTGTGCGAGCAAGAGCCCGGCCACGACCGCACCGGCGATCGAGCCCATTCCACCGACGATGACGACGCTGAACGCGAGCGTGATGAAGTCCCGGCCCATGGTTGGAAACGCCGAGTACACCGGCGCCAGCAGGACCCCAGCCAACCCAGCGAGCATCGCCCCGCAGGCGAAAGTGCAGGCGTAGACCACCCCGACCGGTACACCGAGCGACGCAGCCATATCTCGATCGAAGGCCGCCGCCCGGACCATCGCGCCGATCCGGGTGCGATACACCACCCACGCGACAACGGCGATCACCGCGCTTCCGGCGCCGATCAAGAAGAGCCGGTATGTCGGCAGGACCATCTCGCCGAGCGAGAGGGCGCCGGGTAGCGGATTTTCCGGCCGGTACGGGTTGGGGCCGAAGGCCAGTTTAAGTGCGTCCTCGAGAACCAGAGCAAGGCCGAACGTGACTAGCAGTGTCGTAGTGTGTCGATCTGCCCTTGAATAGACGGGCCGTATCATGGCACGCTCGATAAACATCGCGAACGGCATCATCAGTAGCGGCACGAGCACCAGTGATGCCCAGAAGCCGATCCCGAGCAAGCCGAGCGCGATCGCACAGAACGCGCCGACGGCATAGAACTCGCCGTGACTCATGTTGAGCACATCGAGAAGACCAAAGGTGATGGTCAGCCCCAACGTGACGAGAACCAGCGCGACTCCCAGTGTGAGGCCGTTCACGACCTGGGGTGCGAGGACAAACTGAAGGTAGTCGAAGATGGACAAATGCGCGCTCCGCCGGGCTCAGAAACGCGCGCATGCGTCGGGGCCGATGGACTCGGCGCCTGGAACCTTGCCCACCACGTCGAACTCGCCCTTTCGTACTGCCACCACAACCATGTCCTGGATCGCCTGATGATCGCCGCCGCGCAAGGTCTTGGTGCCTTGTGGCGTCATCCAGCTGAGATCTTTGAGTGCGGCACGCACCTTGTCCGTATCGGTGGAACCGGCCTTCTCGACCGCCTGCTTGTAGAGGTAGACCAACCCATAGGAGTCGGCTGCAAACCCATCGGGATCCGCCTTGTATGCAGCCTTGTACGAGGCAACGAAGCGCTTGTTCTCTGCTGTGTCGATCTTCGGAGAGTAGTTGTTGCCGCTGATGAATCCTTCACCGGCCGTCCCGACTGCGACAACGTTCTGCGAGTTGATGACCCCCGCGTTGCCGGTGACGAGTACGTTCCTGAGCAGCCCGAATTCCTGCAACTGTGTCAGCAACCGCACAGTGTCGTTGCCTGCCACCGCGGCGTAGATGACGTCGGGGCGTGCCGCACGCAGTTGGCCAAAGTATTGCGTGTAGTCCTTAGAGTCGATGGGGGCGAGGAATTCGCCCACAGACTGCAATCCCGCCTTCTCGGCGTAGAGCTTGAAGGCTGCGACACTGGAGCGACCCATCTCGTAGTCAGGTCCGATGTAGAACACCCGCGCCTTCGGCTTCACCTTGGCAACGTATGCCGCGAGCGTGATGGCTTGCTGCTCGGCGCGCGCGTTGACTCGAAACAGATTGGGAGAGCATTTGTCGCCAGTGATCGCATCGGAATAGGAGACCGTGGTCGATGCGAGGACGTTGTTGCGCTCCGCCAGTTGGCCTACGGCGAGCGTCGAACCGGAATTCACTGTGCCGGTGAGCAGGTTCACCTTGGCGATTTGAATCAATTTCTCAGCCTTCTGTACAGCGACGGCAGGGTTTGCCTCCTCGTCCTCCAAAAGCAATTCGAGCTTGCGGCCGAGAACGCCTCCCGACGCATTGATCTCGGCCGTTGCCAACTCGAGGCCCCAGCGAACTGTCTGACCAATTCCAGCGTATGTACCGGACAAGGGGGTGACGACACCGATCTTGATTGGCGTGGAAGGGGAGGTCTGCGCGTGGGCGATGCTGGCCAAGCCGAGGGCAGCGGCAGCGATGGTGTGGCCGAGGTTGTGCTTCATTTTTGTCTCCAGATGATTGTTGAGGCAGGGCGCTCTTGAGGAATAGAGAGAAAGGGGTTGAGGTCAACGCGTACCGCGCCTCGCCTTACACGGAGAGGATCGATACAGACTTCGTCACAAGGTAGGCCTCCATCGCTTCCGGACCACCTTCTGAGCCGTATCCCGATTCCTTGACGCCCCCAAAGGGCATCTCGGGAACGGCCAAAGCAGGCTGGTTCACCCACAGCATTCCGACCTCCAATTCGTTGCTCAGTCGGTGGGCATTTCGGATAGATCGGGTGAAGGCAAAGCTGGCCAAACCGAAGGGCAAGCGATTGGATTCCGCGATCGCTTCGTCCAGGCTTTCAAATCCGCGAATCGCAGCCACCGGCCCGAAGGGCTCGTTGTTGAAGACGTCGGCATCGAGTGATACGTTGCCGAGAACGGTGGGCGCGTAAAAGTTGCCCACGCCCCCCAAGCGCTTGCCCCCGAGCTCCAGCGTGGCGCCCCGCCGCAATGCATCGTCGGTGGCCTGCATCATGGCCGTGAGGCGCCGGCCATTCGCAAGCGGCCCCATCTGAGTTCCTTCAGCCAAACCGTCACCGACAGACAGCGTCTCGGCGTGCTCGACGAAGGTGCGGGTGAACTCGGAGAGGATGCTGTTGTGAACAAGAAATCGAGTCGGTGCGATGCAGACTTGCCCTGCGTTCCGGAACTTGGCCGTCGCAGTGGCACGTATCGCATTGACGATGTCCGCGTCTTCGCACACGATGACCGGTGCATGACCGCCCAGTTCCATCGTGGCGCGCTTCATGTATTGGCCGGCCAGCGCGGCGAGTTGTTTGCCCACTGGCGTCGAGCCGGTGAAGGTGATCTTTCGGATCGAAGGATGGCGTATGAGATAGTTGGAGATCTCGGCGGGTTCGCCGTAAACCAGGCCGAGGACCCCGGCCGGCACCCCAACGTCGACGAACGCACGTATCAAT
Source organism: Variovorax ginsengisoli (assembly GCF_030486595.1). Lineage (GTDB taxonomy): Bacteria > Pseudomonadota > Gammaproteobacteria > Burkholderiales > Burkholderiaceae_C > Variovorax > Variovorax ginsengisoli_B. Next base: position 18,153 of record NZ_JAUJZH010000029.1, read on the forward strand.
TCGGCAGGCGAAGCGGGTGTCTCCTCCGGTGCCTTCACGATGATGGAGCATCCCGTCGCCAATGCAGCGGAGATCTTGCGCACGGCTTGGTTGATCGGGAAGTTCCAAGGCGTGAAAGCCACGACCGGACCGACAGGTTCCTTGAGCACGAGTTGCTGGATGGAGGGATTGCGCGGTGCCACGACACGGCCGTACGTGCGTCTTCCCTCTTCGGCAAACCATTCGATCGTGTCGGCGCCATTGAGAACCTCAAGGCGGGCCTCCGCGAGTGGCTTTCCCTGCTCGAGAGTCATCAGCCGCGCGATGTGGTCAGCGCGTTCACGCAACAAAGCTGCAGCCTTGCGCATGAGTCCGGCGCGTTCGACCGCGGAGGTGTGTCGCCACATGCGAAATCCCTTCGCCGATGCCTCTGCCGCCCGGGCCAAGTCCTGCTCAGTTGCATGGGCGACGGTCCCGATCACAAGTCCCGTGGCCGGATTGACAACGTCCAGCCTCCGGCCTGAAGCGCTGTCGGTCCAGCGTCCATCGATGAGCAGTTGCGTGTGGGTAAGCGAAGTCTCCACTTTTTTCCTTGAGTGCATGAAATGCGAGCCTGCGAATGCGAGGCATGGTTCGATTTTGCTGAGCAGCCCGAAACTCAACAACCGATGGAAACTGAGGTAACGTTAGCTTTTTTCACAAGGGGTGGGTTTCCACCCATGGTGGTCCATCGATGCTTGATGCTTGGTTCAACGCTGAGCCGCTCGTTCGCGCGGATGCGACGCAGATCAGATTGGATCTCAAGCATGCCCGCGCGCATCGGCGCATGTCTGCCTGAGGTCGGGTCTGTTCAAGTTCGACCTAGCGGGTGAGGACGACGCCAGCCAGCGACGCGGCAGAACCGAGGACCATGGAGACGGCCAGCCACCAGGCCGGAACCAGCGCAACGCTTGCCGTGGAGCCCACAGGCGCATCGACGGCAGCGAAGGCCGGATGTACGACAGGCGCGGGAGCGGTGGGCCTCTGAACTTGCGGCGCGGCTGGCAGCGGAGTCGTCGCGGAGACTGCTGCAACGGAGGCAGACCCCGATCGCGGACTCAGCGGCGTTGAAGCACTCTTCACACCGGCGACAAGCTGTCGACGCAGCGCAATGAAGAAGTCGTCTGCCATCTTCCGCGCCACGTTGTCGATCAGTCGAGAGCCGACCTGCGCGAGCTTTCCTCCGACTTGCGCGTTGGCGGTGTAGCTGAGAGAAGTGCCCTCCGTCGTCTCCGCGAGCGACACGGAGGATGTGCCCTTGCCGAAGCCGACGACGCCGCCTTGCCCCTCGAAGATCATCAGGCAGGATTCGGGCGGCTTGGACTCCGTCATGCGAAGGTTGCCGTTGAAGCGCGCACGAAGAGGGCCGATGGCAGCCGCGATGGTCACCCGGAATTCTTCAGGACTGACGCGCTCGGCAGATTCGCAACCGGGAAGGCATTGCTTGAGAATGAGGGGATCGTGCAACGCTTCCCACACCTTCTGGCGCGGTGCATCGATGCTTTGAGTACCGTTGATTTCCATGGCGCCGCTCAGTGCTTCTTCTTCATGGCGGCCGAGGTATTGACCATAGAGTGCAGGCTGCGCGCATAGTCGATGGCGCCCTGTTCGTCCATCAGCGGCGCCACGCGCAGATATTCCTTGAGGCCCAGGATGGCGGGACGCGGCCGGCTCAACAGCAACTCGCAGAAGCGATCCACCTCTGCGTTCAGCTTTTCCGCTGGCACGACGTTGCTCACGATCCCATAGGCCATGGCGCGCTCGGCGTCGATGAAGTCGGTGGAGTACGCCATCCAGAGGATCGCGTTCCGGCTCATGCGATCGTAGACGGCCGACATCACCATGGTCGGCATCACGTTGTGGCCGATCTCGGGAATGTTGAACACCGCGGCGTCACTGGCAAGGCTCACGTCGCACAGCGAGGCGATCGCTGTGCCGAAACCCATGCAGCGACCCTCGATCACGCCGATCACCGGCACCTTGGCACCGCGCATTGCCTGGTAGCTTCCGAAGATGCCGTCGTATTCGTCACGACGAGCGTAGGCCTCGGTCGCGGCTGGCGTCGGTCCTGCATCGCGCACGCGGCCCGTGCAGAAATCAGGGCCTGCGCTGCGCAGCAGCACGGCGTCCGAGGTCGTGTGCGCGGTCAGCAGCGCTTCCGAGAAGGCCGAGGCCATGCTGTCCGAGACGCCGTTGTCCTCGGTACGGTTCAGCGTGATGCGCAGAAGGCGGCCGTCCTGTTCGATCTTCAGTTGGGGATGCATAGTGGATTTCCTTGGGGATGAAAATGAAAGTAGTCACGCCACGGTGCGCTCAAGATGCCGCAGCAGCGCGGCATTGAACGCGTCCGGCCGTTCGACATTGGGAAGGTGTCCGGCGTCCTCGATCACCTCGAAGACCGCGCCGCGGATTCGCTGTGCCAGTGCGCGCATGGCGTCTGGAAGCGTTCCGTCCCGGGCGCCGACGATCAGGGAGGTGGGCGTCTCGACGCGATCCACCACGGCCAGGTAGTCCATGGCCTGGATGGCCCGGGCACAGCCCGCGAAACCGTCCACGGAGGTCGTGCTGGCGACGTTGCGCAACAGCGAAGCGGTGGACGCATTGGCTTCGAGGAAGGCCCGGCCGAACCAGCGCTCGAGCGTGGGTTCTGCGAGCGGCGCGCAACTGCGCGCCGCCTGGGCGATGGCGATCCGTTCGTCCCATGGCGCCGCCGCGGCCGCAGGCGTGTCGGCACGCATGTCGCACAGGCACAGGCTGAGCAGCCGGTCTGCATGACGCAGTCCGAGGCCCACGCCGCTCATGCCACCCAGCGAAAGTCCGACGTAGTGCGCGCGCTCGATCTTCAAGGTGTCGAGTACCGACACCGTGTCGTCCGCGAGGCCATCCATGCTGTACGGCGCAGGGGTCGCACCCGATGCGCCATGGCCGCGCGCATCGATGCAGACGACGAAGAAGCCATGTTCGACCAGCAGACTCGCCTGTGATGACCACATGGCGCCAGAGGAGAGGATGGAGTGGGCCAGGACGACGGGAGTCGCGTCGCTGTTTCCGTGGGTCAGAAAGGCGATGTCGCCGGCGCGGGCAGGGGTACTCATGAACGGACCTTTGGTGCGATGGGTTTTTGAAGTGCGCGCCAGACAGCCTGGGGCGTCATGGGCAAGAAATCGATGGACGCGCCGGCTGGCGCCAAGGCGTCGTTGATCGCGCTTGCAATAGCCGCTGGGCTGCCGAGGTAGCCGGCCTCGCCCGAGCCCTTTTGTCCGAAGACCGTCAGTGGCGAAGGCGTGCAGTGATCGACGATCGTGACCGAGGGGACCTCCTCCGAACTCGGGATGAGGTAGTCCATGAAGGTGCCGGACAGCAACTGCCCTTCATCGGAAAAGGCAAACTTCTCCATCAAGGCTGCGCCAAGACCGTGCGCGACGCCGCCGTAGGTCATGCCATGTACGACATCGGGACTGATCATCACACCGCAGTCGTGGCCGACCACGTAGCGATGCAGCGTGGTCTTGCCGGTCTCCGGGTCGATGCTGGCGAGCGTGACGTGTGACTCGAAGGAGTGGCACGGGTACATCTGGATGCGACCGTCTTCGGTGGGCAACCCGCCCCCGGTGGGGACCTCCCAGCAGAATTTCTCTTGAAGGCCCGGCTCCATGCCCTCAGGCATGTGATGGTAGTGACGATGCGCAATCTCAACCAGCGCATCCCAGCCCATCCGGCGCGAAGGATCGTTGCACAAGAAAACGTCACCGCTTTCGTAAACGAGCGCTTCGACCGTCGTCTTCAGGTTGTGCGCCGCGATCTCGATGAGCTTTTCGCGCAGGATCTTGGCGGCGCCGGCTGCGGCGCCGCCCAGCATGATCGCCATGCGGCTGCCCACCGGGCTATTCGAGGGCAAGGCGTTCAGCGAATCTGCGTGCAACACGCGAATGCTGTCCGGCTCGCGCTCCAGGATCTCACCAACGACGGTTGAGACCAGGGTCTCGTGCGCCTGCCCCGAGGTCGAGGTCCCCATCATGGCGGTTACTGCACCGCTCAAGTCGATCCGAATGAGGCACGAGTCCATCCATGTGGTTGTCTTGTTCTTGGGATTGAACAGCGGCTCGAAGGCCGAATTGCCGCCAGACGGCTCCAGGCAGGTCGAGATGCCAATGCCTGCTAGGAGCCCTCGTGCCCGCATGGCATCCCGCTCCCGAACGATGGTGTCGTAGGGCGCCGCGTCAAGTGCCTTGGTCATGACGGCGTCGAAGTCGCCGGAGTCATATAGCGTTCCACTCGGGATGAGATAGGGGAACTCGTCGTGGCCGATCATGTTGCGACGACGCAGCGCGATCCGGTCCATGCCGAGGAAGCGCGCAACCTTGTCGATCCCGCTCTCGATCGCATAGTTGGTGGGTGCCTGGCCGAAACCGCGGACGGCTTCCTGCGGCGTCTTGTTGGTCATCACCGAGATGGCGTCGTATTCGACGCTGGCGATGCGGTATGGCCCCACGATGGCTCCGACCGGCTTGCCGAGCTGCAACGGAGAGCGCCCCGAGTAGGCGCCGATGTCATCTAGTGCGCGCATTCGCATGGAGCGGATCGTGCCGTCATCGTCGAAGGCGAACGTCACGTCAAAGATCCGATCGGGCCCCTGCATGTCGCCGCCGCGCATGTTCTCCAGGCGGTCCTCGAGAAAGCGCACCGGGCGTCCGAGCTTTCTCGCTAGAAATCCGACGAGGATCGTGTGCTTCAGGCCACGCTTCACGCCGTAGCTGCCGCCCACGTCGACGTCGAAGTGGACTCGCACTCCGTTGCCCGGTAGCCGCAAGCATTTGGCGAGCAGGTCCGGATACTTTGGCATCTGGATCGAGGCCCAGACGTCGAGAATCTGAGTCGCGTCGTTCCACAGGCACGTCGCCACGAAGGTCTCGATGGGAACGGTTGAACTGCGCGCCCACCGTACGCGATAGCTCAGGGAGTGTGCAGCGTCCGCGAAATGCGCATCGACTGGCCCCCACGTAAACTTCCGATGCCAGATCACGTTCGACCCGTGCGATGGGTGGACCAAAGGAGCGTCGCTTTCGATCGCGGATTCGGGGTCAACGATGTGGGGCAGCGGCTCGTAGTCGACGATGACAAGCTCACTGGCATCCTCGGCCAGCGCCCGCGTTTCCGCAACCACCGCCACCACCCATTCGCCGGCGTAGCGCACAACGCCCGTCGCCAGCGGATAGCGCGCAACCTGGGGCGCGTCGACGCCGGGAAGCATCGGTTCGATCTCGGGCGTCAGTTCGTCGCCTGTGAGAACCGCATGGACGCCTGGCAATGCGAGTGCCGCCGAGGAGTCGATGGAAACGATGCGTGCACTGGCGTATGGACTGGCTACGATGGCGACGTGAAGCAGGCCGGCCGGCACCACATCCGCGGCATAGTGCCCCTGGCCCAGCACGAAGCGCCGATGCTCGACCGCGCGCCGATGGCGCCCGATGAACTTGAACGCTTTGTAGGCCGCATGCCTTGGTTCAGCCATTGGCGGCTCCCGGAATCAAGGTGTGGCCCGAGCTTGAACGGTCGCCGGCTTGCGTGGCGGGTGCGACCCTGACCTCATAGCCCGGCTGGGTGGCAAGCTTCACGGCATCGACAATTTGCTGATATCCCGTGCAACGGCAAAGGTTGCCGCCGATCGCAGCGCGGATCTGCGCTTCGTTGGGCGAGGGCGATTTCTCTATGAGCGCGTGGCAGGCGATCAGCATGCCCGGCGTGCAATAGCCACATTGCAGCGCGTGCGCCTCGCAAAAGGCATCCTGAATCTTGGACAGACAACCTCGCTTTGGCGCCAGGCCTTCGACGGTTGTCACCGATCGGCCGTCGGCCTGCACGGCGAACATGCAGCAGGAGCGCACCGGGTCGCCGTCGAGCAGTACGGAACATGCGCCGCAGATCCCGTGCTCGCAGCCGACGTGCGTGCCGGTGAGCCCGAGGTGGTCGCGAATGAAATCGACGAGCGTCGTGCGCGGCTCGACCGTTCGCGGTTGGATGATGCCATTTACCTTGATCTGAACCGTGACCGGTGTGGGGGACATGGGTCTCTTTCGCTGGGAAGGGGTTGCAATTCGTCAGTGCGCCGTGACACTGGGATTCACGCTGGAAGCTGCACGCTGCAGCGTGCGCGCGAGTAGGACAGCGCCCAAGTGGCGGCGGTACTCGACATCGGCATGTAGATCCGCGCCGGGCTCAGCCCGCGCGATGGCGGCCTGCGCGACTTCGCGTGCAAGGACGCCGTCGATGCGACGGCCTGTCAATTCGGCCGCGAGGTCGGGAAATGCGAGAGGCGTGCCGTCCACTCCGCCCAGGCCGATGGCCGCGCGTCGACAAACGCCTTCTGCATCGAGTTGCAACTGGCATGCTGCCGAGCCCATGGCAAAGTCGCCGCTGCGCATGGCTGTTTCCTCGAAGGCGCTCACGACGCCGGGGCCGCTCCAGATCGGCCACTCGATGTCGATCAGGCACTCGGTTTCACCCACCGCCGTAAACATGGGGCCGAGAAAAAACTCCTCTGCGCCGAGGGCGCGCTCACCGCCGTCCCGGCTCTGCAAGCGCAGCGTTGCACCAAGCACTGCAGCGGCCAAAGGCAGTTCGGCCGATGGGTCTGCGTGGACCAGGCTGCCACCGATGGTTCCCCGATTTCGGGTCTGCACGTGCCCAACCCACTTCAGGGCCCGGCGGATCAGTGGCAGCGCCACGTGAAGCTCGGCATCGTCTTCCACATCTCTCTGCCGGGTTGTAGCACCCATGCTGACGCGATCGGCTTCGATTTCCACCTGTTTCAGATCCGAGATCCAGTTGATGTCCACCAACACGGCCGGACGCGCCAGCCGCATCGCCATCATGGGCACCAGGCTCTGGCCTCCGGCGATTGCCTTGGCGTCCATCCCGTACTGAGCCAATAGCTCCAGCACGTGCTCGATGGATTCGGCTCGTACGTAGTCGAAGGGCGCAGCCTTCACGATGCGGCCCACTTCGTGGACGGCTTGCCTGGACGGCAGGCGCCTGTCTTGGCGTCGCAATTTGGGATCAATCGAGTCTCCTGTCTGCGGGTCGGGCGGCCACAGGGCCTGCCTTCAGGACCGGAAGTGTCATTCGGGGGGACCCACGACCACAAACGAATAAAGCTGAGGCAGCGTCAGATAAACTCACGAGACAAGCCTCCAGATGCAAGACACCATAGAGACCCGTATGACACGCAAATTGCCGCCGCTGAACGCCGTGCGCGCCTTCGAGGCTGCGGCACGCCACGTGAGTTTCACGAGAGCCGCCGAAGAATTGCACGTCACACACGGCGCCGTGAGTCGACAAGTCGCCTTGCTGGAGGCTTGGCTTGGAAGCGCGCTTTTTCGCCGTTCGGCGTCGCGCATGGTCTTGACCGATGCTGGCCGTAGCTACGCGGCCGAAGTGACGTCCATGTTGGATCGGCTTGCCGTGGCGTCGATGCAGTTTGCCCAGCAAGATGCACCTGTGTCGCTGGGGGTGAACGCGCCGCCCACCTTCACGATGCGATGGCTAATCGCGAGGATGTCCAGCTTCCAACGCCAGCATCCAGAGATCGAGGTTCGACTCACGACCTCGCTGTCGACAGTCAATTTCCATGAGAACGGCTATGACATCGCAATCCGGGGAGCTCACGATCCACTACCGGGGTGCAGGTCCGACCCCTTCATGACCGAGCTCGTCGTGCCGGTGTGCCACACTGACCTGCTCGAGCGGGGTCGGCTTCGCGACCCTGGGGATCTGCGACATCACACCCTGATCCGGTATGCGACCGAGCCCTACAGCTGGCCGGACTGGCTCGAGGCGGCGGGGGAAAGGGACCTGCAAGCTGCGAACACATTGCACTTTGAGCAGATGTACTTCGCCCTGCAGGCTGCGGCGGAAGGGCTAGGAATCGTGCTGGTTCCGCTCTTCCTGGTCGTGGACGACATCGTCGCGGGTAACCTGTGCGCGCCATTCGGGCTGCTGGCAGCCCTGCAGCGTCAGTACTACGCCAACGTGCCTTTGTCGGGCAAGCGATCGCCGGCGGTGCGGGCATTCTGTGATTGGTTGGCGCGGGAAGGCCGCGACACTGAGGACTCGATCGCGAACTGGGCAAACAGCATGGGCTGGAGCATCAGCGCCATTGCGCCGCCGGACCTTGCAGTGCCGCAACCGCCCGACACGTGGACAGTGCCGACGGTTTAATTCCCTGGCCGACTAGAAGTCGGTGAAGCTTTCCCATGCTCAATTTTGTCTATTGGAGCGGAGCGGGCCCGAGGCACTCGCGGACGAGCGGGGAGGGCGGGGGGCTTTTCATTCAGGCGGGGGGATTTCTCGCCCTCACCGCCCGGGAAAAGTGCGCAGGGAAGCGGAGAAGAGGGCACTGGGGTCTTGCGCGGCGCTGCGACAAACTGACAGGGCCTGGGTCGGCATCGCCGGCTCTCGCACATCTTGAACCGTCGCATGAGCCCCGTCATGCCCTTCCTCGCGCCCTCGTTCGCCCGCCTGCCACTTTTGGCCTATCTGCTCGCCGACCAAGTGGAATCTCGCAAGCACATCGCCCGCCACCTGGCGGCTTGAGCCTGCGCACACTGCAGCGCTACCAGGCCAGCGGCAATGCACCCCGGGCGGTGTACCTGGCGCTCTGGTTCGAGAGCCGCTGGGGCATGGCCGCCCTGCACACGCAGGCCTACAACGAAGCGCAGCATGCCCGCGCCTGGGTCGCCTCCCTGGAGCGCGAGTGCGAGCGGCTGCGCGGCGTCATCCGTGCGTACGAGAACGCCCAGGCCCAGCCTGCGGCCAACGCGCCGGCCTACCACTTGGTTTGAAGCACGAAGGGTGAAAGGAAGGGACATTGGGCCTGGGGTGCGTGACACCCGTCGCGCCCGTCTGGCGTCTCGGAAAACCGTCGTGAATGAAATCCGGATTCGGTGCCATGCTGGGGAGGCTGGCCATTGGACGGGGCCGTTATCACGCCTGGGTCGGGAATTGGAGGGAAATCTCAATGGAATCAACGAGTTCCTTTGCGCGCCAATACGTGGTCGCGCTACGAAACTGTCGCGAATTGAGAACTTGTTCACTTGGCGAGAAGCCAGAGGCCTAATCTGTCGGTGTGACGGCGGGCTACATTCGCTCGATGTCGTCTGCAGAACCCGCATCGCCCAAGCCCATCCGTCCGAGCTGGACCACGCTGTTGGGCGTTCTGACGGCCTTTGTCGGCCTGGGCACAGTCACCCTGCACGTGATGGGCATGGCCTCGCACCGTGCCTACATGCAGTTCTGGGGCATCGACTCCGGCGTCTTGCCCAAGACCACCGACCAGGTGCTGATCAGCGGCTACTACGCCCTCGTCAACCAATCGGCCATGGGCTTCCTCAAGATTCTGGCGAACATCGGCCTGTGGACGGTCGCAGCCGTCGGGCTTGCCGTTTATCTCTTCATTCTGCAGTCGCCGTGGGATGGGGGCATTGGCTCGGTTCTGAATCGGCTGGCCAAGCGCCCTATCTGGGTGCAGCGACTGGCGCGATACGTCGTCGGCGCACTGATGGCCGCTGCCATCCTTCCAATCCTGCTGGTTTCCTTCGTCGCGGTAATGAACCTGCCCGACGCGCTGGGCGGCGCCAGCGGCAAAGCGCACGCCGAACGTGAGGCGCGGGACTTCAAGCAGGGCTGCGAGAAATCCAAGCAGCCCTGTGTGGAGCTGAAGAAGAGCGGTGAGTCGATCGGCACAGGTTTCGTGCTGGATGGGTCGCCGGATCACATCGCGATCTTTGACGCCGAACTGCAACGCGCGCGGGTCATTCCGCGTGAGGCCGTGGAACTGATCGCGGGCAGGGCGCCGATGCCGCTCGCTTCCGAAGCGCCGTGAACCAGTCGAACTGCCTCACCTATGCCAATCGCTAAAGAGACCATCGAGATTTCGATCAAAGATGCCACGCAGTTGGCTTCGCCAAGGCTGTGGAAATGTGCAACAACAACGGGCACTGTCGCAAGTTCGATGCGGGGACGATGTGCCCAAGTTATCGCGTGACCAGGGACGAGCAACACTTGACCCGAGATGGTCCACGAAGCGGCTGATCAGCGTGTGCGCCACCAACCCGCTGGCCGGGATGCCGCCGTCCACCACGTCCGGCTCGGCCGGCTCCTGGCGGATCTGTTGGCAGCACCGGCAAGCCCACTTGCCGTAGATGTGCCGGTGTACGAAGAACTTGGCCGGGACGATGTCCAGCTTCTCGCTGACGTCCTCGCCGACGCGGTGCATGGGCCGGCCGCACTCAAGGTTCGGGCAGGTCGTGTCCTGGGGCTCGTGGCGATGCTCGACGCGCTCCAGGTGCTCGGGCAGCGCTCGGCGGCGTGGCCGGCGCGGTGGTGCCTTCGGGGTCTTGGGCGCCTCGGGAAGACCGCGCTGTAACTCGGCCAGTTGCGCCTGCAGGCTGGCCTCGTCCTCTGCCAGTGCATCCTGGAACAGGGCGCGCTGCTGGGCCGTCATGGCCTCGGTCTTCGCACCGAACTTCCAGCGCTTGAGACGGGCGAGCTCGAAGTTGACCTTCTCGAGTTTGGCGTCGCGCCAGGCGATCTCCCGCGCCTGGGCCTGCACCTGCTGATGCAACCGCGTGATCAGCGCGGCCGCCTCCGACGGCAGTTGTGCCATGTCGATGCGGTCAGTAGCGGTCTCGCCGAGCATGCTCGGCATGTTGCACGAGTCGGCACGTGCTGCGCATCGGCAGATGCGATGTCAACGGCAGCGCTGGCTCTCAGTGCCCTCACGATCGACTGATGACGCTGAGTTCGCCCAGGGCTGCCACGGCAGGCCGACCGTCAGGGCTTCGAACTGCTGCGCGGTCAGTTGCAGCGTTGCAGCCGCCGGGACATGCCCTTGTGGACGCTCCAGCCAGACGAAGCGTCCCGTGTGCAGGCGGCGCGTGGCGCACCACACACCGAAGCCGTCGTGCACGAGCAGCTTGATGCGCGTGGCGCGCAGGTTGGCGAACAAGTAGCCATGGTGCGCATGCGCCGCGCCGACGGTATTGACGACGATGTTGAGCAACCGGTCGGCGCCGGCGCGCATGTCCTGCGGCTGGGTGCATAGCCACAGCGTGTCGATGCGGATCAACGGGCCGGATCCTCAGGCGGCGCACAGCGCATCGGCCAGGGCGCGCAACTGCGCAGCGTACAGCGCGCCTGCGCTGGCAGCGCACTGGAGCTTCACGTGCAGGCCGCCGCGCTGAAGTTCGATGCGGATGTCGGGCTGCGGTGCAGGAGCGGCGATCGGCGCGGGCCGCGGCGACTCCACAGGGACGAACTGCAGGGCAGGCGCGGTGCCACCGGCCGCAGGCGCCGCGGCGCCCATGCGCTTGAGCCCGCAGCCCGTGAGCCACTTGCGTACGACGTTGGCGTTCAGGCCGTGCGCGATGGCCACGGCCGAGACCGACGCGCCGGGCTGCCGGCACTCGGCCAGGATGCGAGCCTTGAACTCGGCGCTGTGGACTCGGCGATTGGAAGTATTGAGATGCATAGGCGTCCGCCAAATTTAGGTGGACGTCATCCTCGGGAGCCGCTGGGTCAGGCGCAAGGTGGGATCGCTGGACGCTCACCCTGGTCGCGTCGAAGTTGCTTCTTGAGCACAGCCTTCCCGTACTCATTGACCCCGTGGACCTGGAACACGTTCTTTGCCAGGTCGATGCCAACAGTCGTAATCTTCATGGTGGACGCCCCTTTCGGTTCAAGTGGTTGGTGACACTTCCACTCTCGCACGTTGATGCCGACAGGTGGGGGCGCCCATCCCATTGCTTACGGACGAGCCGCCAGCTCGCCGCCGTTCAGCCATGAGGCCACGCGTTGGGGCGGCGAACAGGGCTCACTTGATCTTGACGACGACCTTGCCCTTAGCGCGGCCTGCTTCGACGTAGGCCATGGCCTCGTTGGTCGACTCGAACGGGAAGACCCGGTCCACCACAGGGCGGATGGCGCCCACATCGAAGAGACGGGTGATCTCACGCAGTTGGCTCCCGCTCGCCTTCATGAAGAGGAACGAGAAACCGACGCCGCGCCTCTTTGCCCTCCGCCTGATTCCAGAACTCAGCAGCCGCATGATCAGTTTCACGAAGCCGGGCGCCCCGCTTTCCTTTCCGAATTCGGGATCAGGCGGCCCGGAGATGGAGATGAGCTTCCCGCCGCCCTTGACCACATGGAGGGATTTTTCGAGCGCCTTGCGGTCCTGGCTGTTCAGGACCACGTCGTAATCGCGCAAGACATCTTCGAAGTCCTGCGTCTTATAGTCGATAACGATGTCTGCGCCCAGACTCTTGACGAGCGCAACATTGGTCGTGCTCGTCGTCGTGGCAACGGTTGCGCCCAGATGCTTGGCCAACTGAATGGCAAAAGTGCCTACGCCTCCGGAACCGGACTGAATGAAGACCTTCTGCCCCTTTTTCAGGTTGGCCTTCTCGACCAGTGTCTGCCATGCGGTCAAAGCCACAAGCGGAATGGAAGCCGCTTCTTCCATCGTGAGACCCTCGGGCTTGAGCGCTAGGGAATCTTCCTTGACGGGGACGAACTCAGCGAACGTACCGATGCGGAAGTCGTCCACCCGCGCATAGACCTCATCACCCAGTTTGAACTGGCGCACGCGTGGTCCGACCTTGACCACCACGCCGGCCACATCGTGACCGAGGACGAGAGGCAGACGATAGGGCAGTATGAGCTTGAATTCTCCTTCCCTGATCTTAGAGTCCAACTGGTTTACGCCAGCAGCGTGGACCTCGACCAAGACTTCATCATCGCGCAGTTCCGGCGCCGGCACATCTGCCAAGGTTAATGCGAGGTTTTTTCCATATCGCTCGAGAACAAAAGCGCGCATGTTGTTTTTCCTTGTTTTTTTGTGCTTTTTTGTGCCGAGGCTTGCGAACTGGCCAAGACGGTCACGCGGATAGCCGCCTATGCTTCGAGCCGAAGGTCTTTTCGAACCCCTGCATCTATCACCCTGGCGGGCGCAAATCTACGCAGCAGCCGCATGCGGCTGGCAAGGCCCGGGGTGTAGTGGATCTTTGGATGCGCCACCGTTGCCGCCTTCAACACGATTTCGGCGACCACGTCAGGGCCGTCCGCGCCCACTAGCGCTTCCTTGACACGTTTCGCCACGCCCTCGCGAATCTCGCGATACACGTCGAGGGGCGCATCGGGTTGCATCAGGTTTGCATCGAATGGCGTATTGATATAGGCAGGCTCTACCACCGAGACGCGAATGCCGAGCTTGCGCAGTTCATGGTCCAGCGATTCCGAATAGCCCGCGACCGCATGCTTGGTGGCGGAGTACAGCGCCATGTAAGGCAAGGGCAGGAAACCCAGCACGGAGCCGATATTGATGATGCGCCCCCTCTTTTGGCTTCGCATATGCGGCACAACCGCCCGGGTCATCCGCACCAGCCCGAAAAAGTTGGTATCGAAGATCGACTGAGCCTGCTCAATCGAGCTTTCCTCCGCGCCGGCTGCTGCCACCCCGAAGCCTGCGTTGTTGACGAGTAGGTCGATGCGGCCTTCCAACTGCATCACCTTCTGGACCGCAGCTTCGACCGACTCGTCCTTCGTCACATCAAGGGGGAGCAACTCGAACGGTCGTCGACCCGCCTGGTCTCCACGCCTGCTGGTGCCGTAAACCTTGCAGCCGGCCTTCGCAAGCCGGTGCGCGATCGCTTCGCCGATGCCCGAAGAGGCCCCCGTAACGAGCGCAACCTTATTGGCCATGTTCATGATGTTTCTCCTTGAAAGGCGCAATGTGTGTTTGGCATGATGTTCACAATATATTCTGGCGAGTGGATAGGCTGCATGATTCGGTGGGTTCAGGTGGGGGGCAGATGCTTTAATGCGGCCGCGCACAGACTGTCCGACAGTGCGGGCTCGTCGACTGCACGGGCAAGCAGCAACGTGCCCACCATGGTGGCGATGGTCACGAGTGCCCGTTCGTGGGCACTGGGCTGCCCCCAGTCAGGCGACTGACGGGCGACAAGATCGATCATTTCCTTGACGTGCCGAGTGGTCACTCGGCGGACTTCGGGCGCCTGGCGCGACGTCTCCGAGCCCAGCGCGGCCAGGGGACACCCCGTCTCCGCCTGCTCCAGGTGCTCGCGCGAGAGATAGGTACGAAGCATGGATGGCAGAGCTTGCTCGGGAGGCACGCTGGCGACAACCTCCGCCACTACGGCGGCTGAGTCAGCACACGCGCGACTCGCTGCTTCGGTGAGCATGGCTTCTCGCGATGCGAAATGAGCATAGAAGGCGCCATGGGTCAGGCCTGCCTCCTTCATGATGTCGGCAACTCCCGTGCCGTCGTAGCCGCTACGACGGATCGCCCGCGCAGCTGCCGACACGATGCGCTCGTGCGAGGCTTCCTTGGCCGCAGTTCTGATGTTGTGCTTCGAATTACGCATGATAATTATCATACATGATTCACGAAAGGTGCGCTGTGACGATTTTGGGCGAAGCCGTTAGGCGGGCGCCGCATCGCAATGCGACCAGCAAATACGGGAGCCATCATTCTTTTGGCTGAAATTCTCGCAATGAGCACGAGCATTCTGCGACTAGGCCTGTCGCCAAGAGCGACGGTCATCACGCTGCCGGCCACGCTGGCCAGCCTGGTAGGGCGACCGGGCAGGCACGACGCACTCGCACCCGAGGAGACGGTGAAGCGGCGGGCATCGTGACCGCTCCTCGGGGTCAAGTTCCAGAATGCCGTCGCGCAACGCGGACAAATCGACCACCACGGCGACGTTGACGGTCTGGCAGTTCAACGAGGTGCCATCGCCGCATCAGCATCTGGGCCTCGGGCGACGGGAGATGTCGAGGCCCTTCACGAAGTCGTCTCTGCTCTTGGGCACCACGACGCCGATCGGGACTTTTGGCGGTAGTTGGACGCGTCGGACACGACACCGCCTGATGTCCATCGTCGAAGCGAACGGCCGCTCCCAGTGCGGTCGACAGTTCGCTTTCGAGCGCCGCCGAGCTTTGAGCCTGTGTGCCATAGGCGCTGTTCCGCGGCCGGTTGGCAAGTGCTCGTCCATGACTTCTGGGATGTCGGGCTCGGACCTTCTCAACTCGATCGTGGTGGGCACCACCTGGCTGCGCGCGAGGTCGAAAGGCACCAAGGCCGCGTTGTGGGCATGCACGAAATCGGTGTTGCCGCTCCATCCCGTCACCACCACGGGAAGGCCGTAGGCCATTGCCTCCGCGATCGAGAGACCGAAGCCTTCGGAAGATGCTTGTGCATGACGGCTTCGGCGTGTGGTGCGTGGCACGCAGACTGAACGTCGGGCGCTTCGCCTGGCCACGCGAGATCGATACGGCAAAGCCGATCGTCCTGATGCAGGCGCAGTTCGATGCGCTGGTGGTCGGGTTCCTTCCGCACAACTGGCAGCCTGCTCGCTGATCTAGCCAGCAGGTCCGCAACTCACCGTCAAGGTGGATCGACTAGACGCTTGCGGTGCATCACGCGTATCGACACCATCGACCTGCAGGTTGCTTCGACGTCTCGATCAGCTCGACGATCGATCTTCCGAGCGTGGGATCTATGACAATCCGGACATGTCGATGACAAAGCGATACTTGACGTCGCTTCTGAGCATTCGCTCAAAGGCGTCATTGATTTGCGGCATCTTGATGATCTCGACATCAGAAACAATGTTGTGTTTCGCGCAGAAATCCAACATCTCCTGCGTCTCAGAAATACCGCCTATCATCGACCCAGCAATACTGCGTCGCTTACTGATGAGTCCAAAAGCCCCAGGCGGAGAATTCGGTGAGCTCGGTATCCCAACCAAGACCATAGTGCCGTTCATCTTGAGCATCGCAATAAATGGATCCAAGTCGTGGGCGACCGCGACTGTATTGAGAATGAAGTCAAAGCTGTTGCTATGAATCGCCAATTCGCCTGCATTTTCCGAAATAACGACTTCCTTGGCGCCCAGCCGCAGCGCGTCCTCGGCCTTGTTAGGCGAAGTGGTGAACAAGACAACGTGCGCGCCCAGTGCTGTCGCCAGTTTTATTCCCATATGCCCCAGCCCGCCCAACCCGACAATACCGACCTTCTGGCCTGGACCAACCTTCCAGTAACGCATAGGCGAGTAAGTAGTGATCCCCGCGCACAACAACGGCGCGACGGCAGCAAGGGCCTCTTCATGGTGTGCGATTCTTAGCACAAATCTTTCAGAAACCACGATGTGGTCCGAGTATCCGCCCAACGTATTGGCGCGCGACACTTGCTCCTGGCTGTTGTAGGTCCCCGTCATGCCGTTGTCACAATACTGTTCGAGACCTTGAGCGCAAGGCCGACAGTGCTGGCAGCTATCCACCATGCACCCCACGCCGACGATGTCACCTACTTTGAACTTTAATACGTCCGCCCCCACCTTGCTCACACGTCCGACGATTTCATGGCCAGGCACACAGGGATAAACGGACGGACCCCATTCGCTCCTTGCGGTGTGCAGATCAGAGTGGCAGACCCCGCAGTACAAGATGTCAATAGCAACATCGCGGGCTGTGGGAAACCGGCGCTCAATTGTGAACGGTTCGAGGGGGGTAGTGGCCGACTGAGCGGCATAAGCATGCGCGAGCGACAAAGCATCTCCGATGTAAAATATTATGGAATATAATTGCTAATTTTTATATCAGCTCAATACCCTTTGCTCAGAAAGATCCGTCGCACCACGCAATTCAGCGATATAGCTAAACCGCTGTGAAAGCACTGGCAAACTTGCAAGCGCATTCACAATGTGGAACATTGTTGGAATATCCTCCCAAGTGGAGCGAATGAATTCGACCTTCCCAGTGCCTGAATTAAAAGAGGTATATCGAGTTTCGGCTGAACTGACTTGTGGAGACAACACCATTTCATCGACAGCGGCTTCCCCCACTCGGCGCAGGCTAGGAATATAGCGATGATGCAGAATTCCGTCGCTTGCCGGTGAACTCGGCGGCACTCCGGCTGCTAGGTCGCTAAACGTCATTCGGATAAACTCGTGCCCCTCCCAAACAGCCGTATGGAGTCGCGCCCCTCGCAAATGTCGAGGCTCTGGCAACTCACAATACAGTTTTGAAAAACCCAATTCCTCTCGGCCAGTGAGAATTGGTTCACATCGGTTTTCCCATAGGACAGACATGAACAACCCGCGAACGGATTCGCTAGATCCGCGGTAACGCACTGGATATGAAACTGAAAGCAGCGAATAGCCTCGGCCAGCAAGCCACTCAAGTTCCCTCAAGGTCACATGTTCTACGGTGACAAGCGGTTCACCGTCTAGTTCACAATTTGGCGGCAGCAATTTACGAAGCTCAGATTCGTCCGTCAAAAAGCTGATCGAGGCTACAGTGCGTGGTGCATTTCTGAGATCAAATGTTTCCCCATTGGGCCCTTGACGGGGGCCAGGACTCGGCCCAAACACCGTTGGCATTCTGTAACGCGAGGAAATGTTTGTGCTATTTTTCATGGTTAGTAAAACAAAAGGTCTGGAGTTTTTTGAAATGAACGTTAGATGAATTGATGGAGTCTTGTTTGCCAAAAAATTGGCAGTGCTTTAGTCGCAAAAAAATTGATTTCAATCAACACCTTAATCATCAGGTACAAGGTGCGTAGTGCAAATGAGCAATAAGGGAGAATGCATGTTCCGCGCCGGCTGTTAGACCAGATAATGCTTTACGGCTTCTTCATCCCAATCCAATCCTACGCCGGGGACGTCAGGAATAAGGAGGTGGCCATCCTTGATCTCATACGGCGCCTGCAACAATGCGTTGTGCCAGTCGTTCCATTCTAACCAATGGGCCGTTTCCGACACCCGCATCATATGCGCCGAAACTTCGGGATAAACATGGGATGACAATGGCAAGCCTGCCACTCCAGCAATAGCAGCCGCTCGCGTCCATCCCGTTACGCCACCTATGCGCATTAGGTCCAGCATGACAAGATCGGATGACTTCCTTTGAATCGATTTGTATAGCTCACGCGGCCCATAGATGTTCTCTCCCATTTGCAGAGGAGTTTTGAGGTCTGCCGCTAGACGGGCATACCCATCATAATCGTCATAAAGAAGCGGCTCTTCGATCCAAATCAGCCCATAGTCATCAATCAAATGGCATCGCTGTAGAGCCTCGGCGAGGTCAAGACCTTGATTGAAATCAACCATTAAATTAGCCTCATCACCCACTGCCTCGCGGACCGCATCGAGTGTGGCGAGGTCATCAGCGATTTTTTCTCGCCCCAATCTCATCTTCAAGGTGGTAAACCCACCTTCATTCAAAAGCTCCTTGGCTTCATCGGCCGCTGCTCTTGGTTCTTGAAGCCAAAGACCATTAGTGTTGTAGCACTGGACTGAACCGACAGAGCCACCGAGCATCACGCACAACGGGAGTTGCGCGCTCTTCGAAAGAGCATCCCATGCCGCCATGTCGACACCTGAAGCAACAATCATTGAAAAACCTTCATAACCAATCAAATGAAGCGACTTCCGGACTGTATTGAATAAATCACTTGGTGACACCGTTTGGCCTTTAAGCATCAGCCCAACGTCCTCAAGAGCGGCGACCAAATAACGCAGTGACTTAATGATGTAGGGCTGCAGATAGCTGCGGCCAATAACCCCATCTTCCGTCATCAAATCAACCAGGACAATGGGCCAATCAGTAAAAGAGCCTTTCCGAGTAACAATTGGTCGTTTTAGCTGAATAACGATTGGCCTAGCGGAAATGCTCCGGATTTTTAAAGATCTGCTGATCATTGCTTTTACCTCGAGGCTGGAGTTATAAAAGAAAGTAGAGATTTTTGACAATGCTGCGATCTCTACGAAGAAATATTTTCCTAGTTAAATCGAGAAAACTTGTATCTCAGTCCGCCTCCTCCATTTAACCCGCAGCGACAATCGGGTTTCGAAGGGTTCCTAAACCGCTTGCACTGATCTCGCAGACGTCGCCGGGGACCATCCACAGTGGCGGCTTGCGTGCAGCACCCACGCCGGCAGGCGTTCCAGTGACGACAACATCACCCGGGCGCAAAGTCATAACCGCACTCAATTCGGCGACTAGCGTGGGAATATCGAAAATCAGGTCGTCCGTGTTTCCATTTTGCACTAGGTCACCATTGAGGCGAGTTTGCAACGATAGCCCTCTTGCGCCTTCGGGTAATTCATCGGCTGTCACAAGATACGGGCCAAAAGCACCAGTTCTATCAAAGTTTTTGCCGATAGTCCATTGTGGCGTCCGTGTTTGATAGTCACGCAATGAAGCATCATTGAACAATGAATAGGCAAAAACATGCTTCAGAGCGCCTTCTCTGGAAATATTTCGCCCGCCAACCCCAATCACAAAGGCGATTTCACCCTCATAGTCGAGCTGCTCAGACGTTAGAGGTCGTTCAATCGCTTCTCCATGGCCGACCAGACTTGAATTGAAACGAGAGAAAACGGTCGGATAGGTTGGCGTCACGAACCCGCTTTCGACTGAATGATCTACGTAATTCAGGCCGATGCAAATGATTTTTTCGGGTGAAAGTAACGGCGGCCTCAGTGAAACTTGGTTCAAATCTATATCTTCACCAAGTGAAAGAGCGTGCGTCAAGTTTCGGATGGCCTCCGGCCCTTTTTCCAACGCAGCTTGCAGATCGCCTAGGACACCCAATTTATCTAAGTAAATGCCTTTAAAATTCATTCCATTAACAGCCATAGCCAAGCCATCGCGACCATGCTCCGTGAAGCGTGCTATTTTCATTATCAATCCTAGTGCCGGAGTTATTAGAGAAATTTAGGAGTAAATAGATTCGATCTAATCAATAATCTTAATATCTACAGCGCCGATCCCAGAAAATTCAGCACGAATATTATTGCCCGATGAGACCGGGAGTTGACGCAGAAAAGACCCTGTCATGACAACCATGCCTTCAGTAAGCTGTCGCTGATATTTTTCCAGTCTCTGCTTCAACCACAAGATTGAATTCAGCGGATCTCCTAAGACAACTTCGCCGGCAGCGGAGTCAACCCGTGCTGCATCTTTGAACAAAGTACAGACGACTTGCCTGTAATCTTTGCCGATGCTATGCATGACAGGCTGACCTAGAACAATCCCAGTGTGCTCCGCATTGTCAGCAAATGCCACGCCCATATCTAGAACCGTCACCCTCTTCTCGATGTATTCGAAAGCCGGATAGACGAAGTCAACAGAATTGGACATATCTTCAACCGTACGGGCGCTGCTGATATTCTTGTTTAGCTGAAATGCCAATTCGCATTCAATGTGCGGCTGAATAAGCTGACCGGCGACTAAGGCGGCGCCGGACCACAGCACCTTGTTTTCGTAAATCGATCCAAATCCTGGCTCCGAAACCCCTAGCTGCTGCTGAACGGCTTTGTTGGTTGCAGCCACCTTCCAACCGAATCGACGAATTCCGTGAGCCATAAATCGATCTCCAATCTGAATTTGAATCAGACTACCCTCGTCAACAGAAAGTTGACCTTCCCATTGGGTAGGCGTTGGCGATCGTTCCCAAGCGGATTTCCAAAAAGATTCGAGTACTTCGTGATTTTTATTCATGGCCCTGGATCCTTTATTTCAACAAGCGCAACTATCTACTTATGTAGTTGTTGAGCGGGACATCCCAGATGTGCAATCAATGTTTTCGACAAAATATGAAAATATCAAAACCTTCAATTCACGTCTGAGAGATTTTCCGAGTCGATGAGCAACGCGCCAGAATCAAGAAGCGAATTAACTTGCTCCTCTGGTACTCCAATATCCGAAAGCACCTCTCGGTTGTGCTCGCCTCGGAATGCAGGGGGCCCTGGAGGCGCCAGTTCATCCTTTGAAAACCGCCACGGACGGCCAGGCAAAATGTATTCGCCGCCACGGCGGTTTGGTACACGTTCCACTGCGCGCCAATGTTTTGACCAGACTGAGTTGGTCAGGGCAGCTGCCGTGCGGATCACACCCATTGCGATTTTTGCTTCATCCAGTTGGCAATCGAGAGCTGCGATGCTCTGAAATGTGTAGAACCAGGTTTGCACTATCCGGTGTAGTTCCGTCACATTCCGCTTTCGATCTGCTGCCGTTGCAAAGCGCACATCAGACGCTAGGTCAGGTCGACGCATCGCTTTGAGAAAGAAAGGAAACGTAAGAGAACCAACTAAGCTTGCACTTAAAACGATCTGCTCACCGTTCGGGCCTTGAAAGAAAGGACAATCTGCCGCGCCCAGAATAGGGGGTTCGTCATTCAGTTCTTCCGGATTTAGGTCGAAATGTGCACGTTCGCTTGTTGCGAGCATCGTGGCAGCCATGGGAACGTCGACATGCTGACCAACACCAGTAAGGGAGCGCCGAGTCAACGCCGCCAACGCGGCGATTGCGCCCTGTAAGCCGGTATATACGTCGGCATGTGAAAGGCTATCGGTCATTGACCGCTCCAATGCTGCCCCGTAATGATCCAGACTGTTACGCGTAAATCCGGATTCTGCCTGAATTACGGGCGCATACGCCATCCTGCTAGCCCAAGGTCCGAGTTGACCATAGCCAGAGATCGATATATAGATCAAGCGCGAATTGCGCGCTGCCAAGGTCTCATAATCTAATCCCAAAAACTTCATCGTTCCAGCGCGGAAGTTCTCAACGACGACATCCGCTTCGTCACATAGCTTGAGGATGATGTCGAGCGCTCCTGGCACGTTTAAATCAATGCAGACGTTGCGCTTCCCAGCGTTTTGCTGAGCGTAGTAGCCTGACATGCCTGACGTTCTTGGATAGGCGAAGCGGGAGAGATCTTGACGTGGCGGCTCGACCTTAATCACATCGGCACCCAAATCCATCAAGGTTCGGGCGCACAATGGGCCAGCGAGCACACGCGAAAAATCCACGACTTTGATTCCACTTAGTGGGCCACTCATGGCTAGACCCCCTCGTATTTGGTGGAGCCAAGATCGCCCGCTTTGTACGCAGCAAGCCCGAACTCGACGTCTTTGGAAGCCCAGATTGGAGCCTGAATCTGGGTCATCGCTACGTCTGCGGCAGCCACTCCCTGACTCACGGAAATGCGAATTAATTGCTTAGAGGCGGAGTGAGCGACGCTAGGGCCGGCAGCTATCTCGCTAGCAATGCTCATCGTGGCCGACTGCAATCGGTCGTCTGGGACGACCAAATTCAGCAAGTTCCATCGTTCCAGGGTGGAAGCATCGTATCGACGTCCAAGAATCGCCATTTCACTTGCGCGCAATGCACCGGCACGCTGGCTAATCCGCTGGATGGCGCCCATCAAAGGATGCAGGCCGACGACCACTTCAACGCAGCCGAATTTTGCCGATTCTGAAGCGATGATGTAGTCGCATGCCGTTGCCAATTCCAACCCGCCGCCCACGCAGATGCCATGCACACTAGCAATCACCGGCAATCGACATGACTCGAACCGTGTGAGAAAACCAGGAAGATCATAAGGTGGTGCGTGCCCTGCGATAGCGGCGCTCCGCACGTCGTACAAATAGTCGACGTCCCCACCAGCAGAGAAGTTTTTTAGGCCGCTGCGCAGGATTACCGCTCGTGATCCCGCAGACTCTGCGGCGGCCAGGCCATCCAGTACCGCGTCCAAAAACGCAATGCTCATGAAATTGTGAGGGCGTGCCTCCATTGTCAAAATGGACACCGGGCCCTCAACGCTATGCTTGATCAAATCATTCATAATTTTGCTTCTTTCTGACATACGTTGGATATTTTTAAAATAACATTGCATTTGGAGCCACCACTGGGCCGCCGCCCCCAGAGAAAGAGGTTTCCAGTAAGCTGTATTTTAAAAGTGCTACTGCGGTTGCAATTTGAACTTTACCGCCGTGTCTGCGTACTGCTTGATGGCTGACGCGTAGAAGGCATCAGCCTCTTTTAGCGACATACCGAATGGTTTGGCAGCACTATCCTTGGCAAACTTCTGAAACTCAGGCGTTTCGAGTGCCTTGCGGATTGCAAGGTTTAACTTTTCCGCAACGCTCTCAGGAATATCCCGCTTCGCCATAATCACAGTCCATGAAGAATATTCAAAGGAGCGATCCCGCCCTTCTGAAAGAAGTGCGACATCGGGAATTTCGGCATTCCGCTGCGTTGAAGCAATACCGATTGCAACAATTCGCCCCTCTTTGATCATGGAAACGCTGTTGGCCGCTACTGGCAAGAATGCCAAGTCCACATGATTTCCAATAAGGTCTTGGATAATCGGCGCTCCGCCCTTGTATGGCACTCCTGTTATTCGCATTCCAGCGAACTGTGCAAAATCTTCACTAGCCAAATGCGACAGTGATCCAAGACCTTGATGCGCTATAGACAACCCGCCCTGTAATGATTTGCTCAATTCAATCAGGTCTTTGAGTTGTTTTCCTGCAAGGCCCGGCCGGGCCACAAGCATGAAATCGCCGCGAGCTAATGGAGTGATCAATCTAAAGTCGCTTGCCTTGTATTGGGCGGATGCCAGCACGAGTGGCGCGAGAATCAGATCGTTTGCGTGGGCAAGCAGCGTGTATCCGTCCGACGACGCTCTCGCGACGTTCATGGCGCCAATAGCACCACCTACGCCCGGAAGGTTTTCAACTACGACGGGTTGCCCAAGCGAGTTTTGAAGCGACGGGAGAATTTGTCTGACGACTCCGTCCACTCCACCTCCGGCTGGAAACGCCACCTTTACCACTACTGGCTTCGACGGATATGGCTCACTACCAGCGCTGATCTGCGGCAAAGAGAAGGCTGTTGCGATCAGGCTAAGAATGACCGCCTTTAACCATGCTGAAATATTGCTCCCGACCGGCAGAGTGAGCGGATGATGGATTAACACTTTTGTCTCCTGAGCATGTTGGATTTCGGTTTGACCCAGAGGTCCAACCGTCAGACATCGACTTACGGCCACCTCCAACTCATCCAAGGTCGGATGATGTTCGGTTGCGTTCGCCGATTGTCGATATTACCTGTGAATATTTATATTTTCAACGGATTTTTGCGTCCATCCTGCGAAGTCCCTGTTTCACCAGGTCGCCACCCGCCTGTGTCGAACGTGTGAGGGCGTAGACGGCGGAGCCCGTCGCGCAGTCCAGCCCACTCGCTAGTGCAGTGCGCCACTCTGTGCTGTACTTATCCCGCAGCGGCAATGAGAGCGGGCTTGGCCCGCGTGACCTTGGCCAGGATGTCGCAGGCGCGTGCGGTCCAGATGAACGGCTTCGGTTCGACGTTGTGATGGGCGAGTCGCACCCGACCACCTCCGTCCGCAGCAACCTGTTCGGCATGGTCGACATGGTCGGCATGGCGATCGCCATGCTGACCACCGCGGCGCTGATCGTCCAGCTCTCGGGCGGCAAGGCGATCGGCATGGCCTGGGTGCTGCTGGGCGTGGTGGTCGGCGGCGGCTGCCGCGCCTAGCGCGCCGAGACGGTCGAGATGACGCAGATGCCCGAGCTGGTGGCCTTCTTCCACAGCATGATCGGCCTGGCGGCGGTGTTCATCGCGGTGGCCGCGGTGGTCGAGCCCTGGGCCTTCGGCATCACGCCGACGCCGGTGGCGGCCGCGGTCGGCGTGCAAACGCCCGAGGGCGCCGCGATCATCGACGGCTTCCTGCGCTATGCCATTCCGGCCGGCAACCGGCTCGAACTGTTCCTGGGCGCGGCCATCGGCGCGATCACCTTCAGCGGCTCGGTGATCGCCTTCGGCAAGCTCTCGGGCAAGTACAAGTTCCGCCTGTTCCAGGGCGCGCCGGTGCAGTTCAAGGGCCAGCACATGCTCAACCTGGTGCTGGGCCTGCTGACCATCGCGCTGGGCCTGGTCTACATGGCGACCGAGAGCTGGGCGGCCTTCCTCGCGATGCTGCTGCTGGCCTTCGTGATGGGCGTGCTGATCATCATCCCGATCGGCGGCGCCGACATGCCGGTGGTGGTGTCGATGCTCAACAGCTACTCGGGCTGGGCGGCCGCGGGCATCGGCTTCAGCCTGAACAACGCGATGGTGATCGTGGCCGGTTCGCTGGTGGGCTCCTCGGGTGCGATCCTGAGCTACATCATGTGCAAGGCGATGAACCGCTCGTTCTTCAACGTGATCCTGGGCGGCTTCGGCGGCGAGGCGGCCACCGCCGGCGGCGCGGCCAAGGAGCAGCGCCCGGTCAAGAGCGGCAGCGCCGACGACGCGCCTTTCGTGCTCAGCAACGCCGAGACCGTGATCATCGTGCCGGGCTACGGCCTGGCGGTGGCGCGCGCCCAGCACGCGGTGAAGGAACTCGCGGCCAAGCTCACCGAGCATGGCGTGACGGTCAAGTACGCGATCCATCCGGTGGCGGGGCGCATGCCGGGCCACATGAACATGCTCTTGGCCGAGGCCGAGGTGCCCTACGACCAGGTGTTCGAGATGGAGGACATCAACGGCGAGTTCGGCCAGGCCGACGTGGCGATCATCCTGGGCGCCAACGACGTGGTGAACCCGGCCGCGCTCACCAAGGGCATGCCGATCCTGGAGGCCTACAAGGCCAAGACCGTGATGGTCTTCGGCGACGCGAAGAAGGTGGTCGAGGACATGGCCAAGGCGATCGACTCGTAGCTTCATCGTTTCATCCGTGCAAACCACATCACCGTTGCCGCGCCAGACACATGGCCAAGCCCAGGAGACCGTCAAATGACCGCCCCTTCCTCGAATTCCGTGCTGGAGCTGGTCAGTACCCAGTCCACCCGCAAGATTTTGGAGGCGGTCCTGCCCAAATTCGAAAAGCAGAGCGGCGTGCGGATCTCGGCGTCCTACATCGGCGTGTCGGCCATCAAGAGAACGGGAACCCGCGAGATTGCAGCGGATGTCTTTTTGGGACCCAGCGAGATCGTGGACCAGTACGCTGCGGAGCGTCAACCGGCCTCGATGAAGCGCTGTGCCGTGGCACTGTCGCGCAGCGGCGCCGCCTTTCGTCCTGAAGTCCGCATCGGCGGTGGTGTACTCGGACGGCATCAGCGGAGAGCACCTCGTCAATGTGTTGCGAAAGTACGGGCTGAGCGAAGCCGTTGCACGGAAGCGCGTGATCCCCGAGCCGGGAGGATCGGCGGCGACCCTCGTGGCCTCAGGAGCTGCTGAATTGGGTATTCAACAGATCAGCGAAATGATCGGCGTACCAGGCGTGACCATTCTCGAGTTGCCCGAGGAGTTCAAAAGACAGGCCGCTTATGACGCCATCGCTGTCGACCGGCGCCCACAGGGAAGTCAGATCGCAGCGCTGCTGGAATTTTTAGGGTCTCAGCAATTTCAGGGTGCGCTAGCCCGGTTCGGTCTGCAACCCGTGCAGATCGCTTTGGGTAGCAGGCGGCGGCCAAGGGGGATCGTGTGACGCCCTTGCGGGCAGCTGCATCCGGCGACCCAAGCTTAGAGCCGGGACGCCTCACGTCTAAGGCGTGTGTTGCGGCTCCCTGTCTTGGCTGGGGCAAGCGGATCGCCACCACGGCCCAGCACCTCGGGGTCCGCAACTTCTTGCGTACTGCCCCGCACGACCAGGGAAGGCGCCGAAATGGAGCGGTAGGGCGGAAGCGGCGTCGCCCGCTGCCGCAACTGATGCAAGAACCACAAGCCGCAGGAGGTGGCCATTTCAGACACCGGAAGGCTGATCGTCGTCAAGCCAGCGCCCCACCAGCCGAATCCGGCCTCGTCGCCGAAGCCCACCACCGAGAGGTCCTCGGGCACGCGAATCCCCATGGCAATGCATTCGTTGACGACGGCGTGCGTGTGCCGCACACCAGCGATCACAACGGCCGACGGAGGGCGCTCCAGCCGCAGCAGGCCGCCAAGGCCTGCGCCGCTCGCCATCTCGTCGTCGGGTGCGCCACACAACTCCAGTGCGGGATCATGACTGGCGCTCAGCGCCAGTGCATCGCGGTAGCCCTTCAATCGCGCGGCGCCTGTCGGCAAATCCATCGGCGGGCCGATGTATGCGATGCGCCGGTGACCAAGCTGCAGGAGATGTTCCACAGCCAGACCCAAGGCCCGGACGTCATCCATCCCAAACCACTGCTTCCCCAAACTGGTGTGCTCGCGCAGCAACTGAATGTGTGGCATGGTCTGCAGAAGCTTTGCTGTCGCAGGCAGCGGCCGCGCGCAGGGCACCAGAATCATCCCGGCGACATTGGCGCTTACAAGTTCGCGGACGTGTCTCAACTCGGCGGCCCGATCGTCGTCCGACTCGGACAGGGTCAGTTGGAACCCCTCCTGCTCCAAGCACTTGGATAGCGCGTGGGCAATCGTCGAGTAGAAATTGTTGCGCACGTCGGGGACGATCAGCCCCACCAAGTTGCTCGACACTCCGCGCATCATGCGAGCGGCCCGATTGGCCACGTAGCCGATCTCGCCTGCGACCTCCTGAACCCGCTGCTTCATGGCCGCGCTGATGCGGGAGTCATCCGCCAGCGCTCGGCCAACAGTCGAAGCCGACACGTTCAGCCGCGCGGCAATGTCCTTAATCGTTACCACGGAAAGCCCCACCAAGTAAGCGGTGACGATAGCATGCCGCTGCGCGCGTCTGTGGCAAAGGCTTGCACGGGTGAACCGGAGGTCTCCACCAGATCCGTCGACACATCGTCAGTGTGCTTCGGCGACGACCGGATTGCGCAGCACGCCGATAGCCGGAATCTCGACCTCGATCACATCGTCGACGCTGATAGGACCGACGCCGGCCGGCGTGCCCGTCATGATCAGGTCGCCTGGCAGCAGTGTCATGTATTTCGACAGGTAGGCGACCAAGAACGGTACGGAAAACACCAGGTCCCGGCTGTTGCCGTCCTGGCGTACGGTTCCATTGACGCGTGTGATGATCCGCTGGTCTGCCGGATCCAGACCCGTCACGATCCAGGGGCCGATGGGGCCGAAGGTGTCATAGCCCTTTCCGGCCAAGAGGCAGCCGAAGCTGCTCTCGCGCCTCTGCAGCACGCGGTCGCTGATGTCGTTGCCGCAGGTGTAGCCGAAAACGTGGCCCAGTGCGTCGGCCTCCGTGACATGACGCGCCGTCTTGCCCATCACCACTGTGAGCTCACCCTCGAAGTGAATGTTTTCGCCATGGGACGGATACACAATCGCATCCTCGTGGCCGACGACGCAGGTGCTCGGCTTCATGAAAACGACCGGGATCTCAGGCACGGCCTTCTGCGATTCCTGCGAATGGGCCCTGTAGTTGTAGCCAAGGCCGAAGATGCGCGGTTGTGCCACCGGTGGCAGCAGGCGGACCGCATCGAGGCGGTCTCGCTCTCCGCTCTTGACGATTCCCTCGAAGGGGGAGCCAACCAGGCGTTCCAACACGCCGTCTGCCAAGACGCCGTAGTGCGCCTGGCCTTCTCTTTCGTACCTCACGACAGTCAGTGAACTCATGTCATCTCCTGTGCAAACGTTGGCATTTTTAACGCCATAAGACCAGGTTTCTTACTAGGGTAAACCCCAGAGCATCTCTGCTATTGACAAACGAAATGACCATGCCAACAATTGCGCTAACGTTAGCACAAGGAGACAAGACAAATGATTCGAAACCCAACAGTGGCGAGCCGCCAAGCCATCAACTGCACCCAGCGAATTCGCTGCGCTCACCGGGCGTGCGCTGAGGGAGCAAAAGGGTGAGCGCTTCGCTGCTGCTCCAGTCGGGCATCGGGGGCCTGCTGCTTGGCGGTATCTACGGCCTTCTTGCGATGGGGCTGAGCCTCAGCTGGGGTCTGCTGAGACTGGTCAACCTGAGCCACTTTGCCCTCGCGTTCCTGGGCGCGTACCTGACCTACCAATTCGGGGCCCAGTTCGGCTGGCCGGCGTACGCGTCATTGCTCATCATCGTTCCCGCCTTCTTCGTGGTCGGCCTGGCGCTCCACACGATATTCGTCCGCTTCGACGTCAGTGAGTTTGCCTCGATGCTCGTGACCTTCGGTGTCACCGTGCTGATCGAGTCCCTGATCCAATGGATCTGGTCGGCGGACTTTCGCAAGTACGAGACTCCCTACGCGCAAGAGTCAATCCGGCTTGGGCCCTTGTTCATTCCGGTGCTCGAACTCACGGCATTCGCCAGCGCTGCGCTGCTCGCAATCGCAGCCTGGCTGGCGTTGCATCGCACGTTGCTCGGGCGCGCGCTACGGGCCGCTGCCCATGACGGCCCCATCGCGGCGGCCTTCGGGATCAATGCCCGTCAGCTGTCATACGGCTTGGCCGGACTGTGTTCCGCCTCTGCTGGCGTGGCGGGCGTGTTCATCGCTCTGACCTCCACGTTGGCGCCGTCGCAGATCGAAGCCTGGATCGGCGTGGTATTTGCCGTCGTCATCATCGGCGGTCTGGCAAATCCACTTGGCGCGCTGGCAGCAGGCATGCTGATTGGCGTTGCGGAGGCCATCACGATGGCGACGGTCAATCCCGCCTGGGCGCCCCTGGTCGCGTTCTCCATCCTCATCGCGTTGTTGCTCTGGAAGCCGAAATGGCTGTGAATTCCATGACCGTCAAAGCGGCCGTCGGCCTTCTTGGGGCAGCGCTGATTGCGTTGCCTTACGCGGGAGCCCCCGACTTCTATCTGTCGTATCTGTACGTCATCTTCTTTTGGGTGGCGTTGGCCACGAGCTGGGGAATCCTGAGCGGCTACGCCGGCTACTGGAGCTTTGGCCACGCGGCCTTTTTCGGCACCGGCATCTATGCGGCAGGCGGGATGTCCGTGAAGTTGGGGCTGCCCTACCTTCTGACGATTCCGCTGGCAGCGGCTCTGGCCGCTGGGCTGGCGGCCTGCATCGGCGCGGTGGTGTTTCGCATCCACACGCTCCGCGGCGAGTTCTTCGCGTTGCTATCCCTGTCGGTGACCTACGTCCTGGCTGCGATCGTGTCGAACACCCCAATCGATGGCGGCGCCGGCGTGAACCTCAGCGGCGTGCCAATGCCGACACTCGGCACCTCGATTCCCGGCGCGATCTATTTGCTGGGCCTGGCAGTGGCGGTGATCGCTCTGCTGGTGTCCCGCGGCATTCTGTCTTCGCGCTTTGGGCGCGGTCTGCTGGCCATACACGACGACGAGGACGTGGCCGAGGTGAAAGGCGTGCCCACATTCCGCTACAAGGTCGGCGCCTTCGCCATCTCGGCTGCCATCGCCGGCGCCGCAGGCGCCGTGCAGGCGGGCTACGTGGGCTACGTCACCGTGGGGGAGACGTTCTCGATCACGGTGCCCCTCTACGTCGTGCTGATGAGCATTTTGGGCGGGGCCCGGCATTGGGTGGGGCCGGCAGTGGGCGCGACCCTGATTACCGTCGCGCTCAGCCTGTTCGTCGGTGGCAGCCACGCCGAGCTGGGGCGCGCCGGAGTCGCGCTCGCATTGATCGTGGTCATCCTGTTCTTGCCTGAAGGCATCGCGCCACGACTGCTGCGCAAGTTGCGCAGCCGTGCTCAGCCGGCGGCGGCGTCAGCCGAGGAGCCACTGCGCCAGTCGATCGACGCCCACGCGCCGGGCGGTACGCTGCTGGAGTGCGAGGACGTCACCAAGCTCTTTGGCGGCCTGCGGGCGCTCGGCGGTATTTCCCTCTCAGTTCGCCGCGGCGAAATCCTGGCGCTGGTTGGCCCCAATGGTTCCGGAAAGTCGACGCTCATCAACATGATCAGCGGTCACTTTCCGATGACGTCCGGGAGCATCCGACTGGATGGACAGTCTCTCGAGACGCTGGAGCCGCATAGGGTCGCCGCGCGCGGCATTGCGCGTACCTATCAAATCCCAAGGCTGTTCGAGCACATGACGGTGCTGGAGAATGTGCAGCTGTGCGCAGCATTCGGCCAAGACGTCAAGGCGCTCAATGCGGCAGACTCCGCCTTGCACTGGCTCGACTTCATGGGCTTGGCGGAGAAGGCGCACGAACTGCCGGCGTCGCTGAATCTCCACGAACGCAAGTTCGTCGAGTTCGCGCGTGCGCTGGCCGCAAAACCCAAGCTGCTGCTGCTGGATGAGGTTCTTTGCGGGTTGACGCCAACTGAAGTCGACCAGGCCATCGACCTGATCCGCCGCATCCGCGCCGCCGGAACCACCATTGTGTTCGTGGAGCACGTGATGCGCGCGGTGGTGGCCCTTGCCGACCGGGTTGCCGTGCTCGACCAGGGACGGCTGCTGGCACTCGGCCAGCCAGAGGCAACGATGCAGGATCCCAAGGTCATCGATGTCTACTTGGGAGCCGCCCATGCTGCTTGATCTTCTCAATGTGCACGTGTCGTATGGCGACGCTCCCGCAATCTGGGATGCCAGCATGCACATCGATGCGGGCCAAGTGGTGGCGGTGCTGGGCCCTAACGGTGCTGGCAAGAGCACGCTGATCAACGCCATTGCGGGCGTCCTTCGGCCGCGCCAGGGGAAGGTGCTCATTGACGGCGTCGACATTGCGTCCGCACCGAGTCACCGGGTGTGCGACCACGGCATCGCCATCGTACCGGAGGGGCGGCGCCTGTTCGCCGACATG
The DNA here is from genome assembly GCF_030486595.1 of Variovorax ginsengisoli. GTDB lineage: Bacteria > Pseudomonadota > Gammaproteobacteria > Burkholderiales > Burkholderiaceae_C > Variovorax > Variovorax ginsengisoli_B. Next base: position 49,634 of record NZ_JAUJZH010000029.1, read on the forward strand.
ACGGTGCAAGACAACCTTGAGCTTGGCGCCTATCGCAAGGGTGCACGGGCGTCGAGCCGCGAGACGATGGAAGAGGTTTTTTCGCTATTGCCGGTGTTGAAGGAACGACGCCAGCAGATCGCAGGCTCGATGTCCGGCGGACAGCAACAGATGGTCGCGATCGGGCGGGCACTCATGGCACGACCGCGTCTGCTGCTGATGGACGAGCCTTCTCTGGGCCTTTCGCCGCTCATCGTCTCGGAGATGTTCAAGATCATCCGACGCATCAACGAGCGCGGCGTGGCAGTGATGCTGGTCGAGCAAAACATTCACCAGGCGTTGGAAGTCGCGCACCACGCGTACGTGATCGAGCAGGGCCGGATCGTGACTTCCGGCAGGCCCGCCGCCCTGTTGAGTGACCCGAAGATCAAGGAGGCATATCTTGGCGTCTGATAGTTCCCTCAATGGCAATGTGCCGTCTGACCTGAATCGCATCGTGACGGGACAGCGCCAGGACGGCGGCGGCCATGTTGTCATGCACTCGGTGCCGCCCCGGACAGACGTGTTCAAGCACATCCCGGGCATGGTGTCGCGTTTGGTCTGGGCGACGCCCGCCGCGCCGACGCTTCCCTTTGACGGCGAAGATCCGACTGTTGACGTCGCAAGCTTTGTACCTGCCCCCGGCGAAACCCGGCTACTGGTCGTCACGTTTCCACCAGACAGCGTTTTCGCCGCCGCGGATTTCAACGGCCAAGCGGCGTTTGAAGAGAACCTCGCGATCAGCCCCGGCTTGGCGGAGCGATTCGAGCCCGACGGCATGCACGAGACCCCAACCGTCGACTACGGCATCTTGCTCGACGGAGAGCTGTGGCTGGAGCTCGACGACGCGGTGCAGACCCACCTGGAGCCGTTCGACATCGTGGTCCAGAACGGTACACGCCACGCATGGCGCAACAAGTCCGACCGACCTGCGACCGTGGCTTTCGTGCTCATCGGTGCGCGCCAAGCGGCCAAGTAACACCCAACGACATCAACACAACAAATGAACGATACAACGATCGAGAGCGTCCACGGACGACGCATGTGGGACTCGCGCGGCCGACCGACCGTCGAGGCGACCGTACGGCTGCGCGGCGGCCTGACGGGGCGCGCGCTCGCGCCGGCTGGCGCCTCGATGGGCAGTGGGGAGGCGGTCGACCTGCGCGACGGTGGAGCACGCTTCGGTGGCTTGGATGTGCAATCGGCCTGTCGCGCGATCAACGAGGTTTTAGACGGCGCGCTTGCAGGGCGCAATGTCAACGACCAGGGGTCGCTGGACCAACTGATGGTCCAGCTGGACGGAACACCCAACCGGAGCCGGCTCGGGGGCAACGCGCTGGTGGCGACATCCATGGCGATAGCACATGCCCGGGCGGCCGCGGCTGGTGTGCCGCTTTGGCAGCTGCTGGCCGCCGGGCAGCCGGTTCGGTTGCCGCTTCCTGAGATCCAGATCTTCGGGGGCGGCGCCCACGCGGAGCGGCGCGTTGATGTCCAGGACTTCATGGTGATGTGTCCTGCCGCCACCAGCTTCGACGAAGCGCTGGAGTGGACTGCCGAAATCTATCGCGCCGCGGGAGCGCTGCTACGACGCACCGGGAAGCTCCAAGGAGTGGCCGACGAGGGCGGCTACTGGCCCGCGTTCAACTCGAACGAGGAAGCGTTGGATACGCTGATGCAGGCTATCATCGATGCGGGACTGAAGCCAGGTGCGCAGGTCGGCATTTCGCTCGACATCGCAGCCTCCGAATTTGGCTCGAACGGTCGCTACGAACTGGCCCTGGAGAGCCGCGTGCTCAACACGGACGCCATGATTGACATGCTGGGGCGTTGGCTCGACAGCTATCCCATCATGTCCATTGAGGACCCATTGGCCGAGGACGACGCAGAGGGCTTCACGCGCTTCAGTTCGAAGTACGCATCGCGCTGCCAGATCATCGGCGACGACTTTCTCGTCACCAACGCCGAACGCGTCCGCGCCGCCGCGGCGGTGTCGCAATTGAACGCTGTCCTGATCAAGCCCAACCAGGCCGGCACCTTGACCGAAACCCTGGCCGCGCTGCAAGCAGGGAAGGATGCACGATTCGGCACCATCGTTTCGGCGCGTTCAGGAGAGACCGAGGACGTCACGATCGCTCATCTGGCGGTGGGTTGGAACGCGGGACAGCTCAAGGTCGGCTCCTTCGCCCGCTCGGAGCGAATGGCGAAATGGAACGAGGTGCTGCGCATCGAGGAATCGATGGGCCGCGACGCGCGCTTCTGGGGCTGGGACGCATTGCCGTTCCAGGCCAGTCACTGATTTCTTGCCAACAAAGGATTCCCAGCATGATTCGCCTCCTCGGCCTCTCCGGCAGCTTGCGCCACGCTTCGAGCAATACGGCCGTCCTGCGCACCCTGCAGCAACGGGTGCCCGACGGGATCGCCCTCAAGTTGCATCCGCTCACGGACCTCCCGCTGTACAACGGCGATTTCGACACCGAGGAGCCTCCGGTCGCGGTGGCGCGCTTGCGCGAGGCGATCCGGCAGGCGGACGGCCTCGTTCTGTGCACCCCGGAGTACAACGCCGGTACTTCGGGCGTGATGAAAAACGCCCTCGACTGGGCGTCTCGGCCGCCGAAGACTTCGCCGCTGCGGAGCAAGCATGCGCTCATCATCAGCGCCTCGCCTGCTTTCACCGGTGGTGCTCGGGCGCATGCGCAGCTGCGGGAGGCGCTCGCAAGCACATTGTCCCGGGTGGCGGTCCATCCGGCCGTCGTCATCCCCCAGGTGTTCGAGAAGCTGAAGGACGGCCTGCTGACGGACGAGTCGAACATCCAGTTCGCTCTCGCCGCCATCCAGGCATTGACCACCGAGATCCGCGCCAGCAGGGCGCTAACCGAGTAGGGTGAAGTTACTTCGGCTGCACCGCCGGAAATCGAGTCCCAAGCCCTCTGCAAACCGGTCTCGTTCGCTCACCGTCAAACCAACCACACAGGAGATTTGCCATGTTGCCCACCGTCGACCTGCGCCCGCCATTCAACATCAGCCGGGCGAGTCACATAGTGCTGGAAGTCAAGGATCTCCAAAAGAGCCGAGACTTCTACGTGAAGATCGTGGGCCTGGTGGTCTCCGATGAGACGCCGACCACCTGCTACCTTCGCGGTCTCTCAGAAGCAGCGCATCACAGCCTGGTGTTGGTGCAAACGGAGGGCGCGCCCGCCTGTCAGCGACTCGGCTTCCGTGTCTATCTGGACGAGGACCTCGATAGCGCTTACGCCTGGTTCACCGGGCGCGGCTTGCCGGCGAAGTGGGTGGAGGTGCCCTACCAAGGCCGCACGCTGCATTGCGAGGATCTGTACGGCACCAAGCTCGAGCTGTGCGCCCACATGGAAGTGCGCGAGCGGATGTTCCTCAAGTTCGAGCAGTTCACCGGCGCGCACGCTCAGCGCATCGATCACTTTCAGATCTTTGCACCCGATTGCTGGAAGGCCTGCGAGTTCTATAGCCAACTTGGCTTCCGCAACTCGGAATACCTGGCGCACGGTGACAAGTTGCTGGGTGCCTTCATGTTCCGCAAGGGGACGTGCCTTGACCTGGCGATTGTGGAGAACGTGGGGCCGAAGATGCACCACTTCGCCTACATCATTCCGGAGTCGCACCTGATTTTCACGGCCTGCGACCTGGCGGGCAACTACGGCTACGGCGGCTCGGTGGACCGCGGGCCAGGCCGACACGGCCCCGGCGGAATGCTGTACGTCTACCTCCTGGACCCGGATGGACATCGCATTGAGCTGTGCGACGGTCACTACCAGACCATCGACACCGAGGTCGAGCCGGTGCGCTGGGATGCGGGCTCCCTAAGCACCAACGTGCGCTGGGGCCTACCCGCCACCGAACACTGGTATTTCCACGCCAGCCCCTTCAAGGACGCCACCACACAGGACCCGGAGCAGAAGCCGAATCCGCAGACGCTGGAAATGTTCATTCAGCAGCAATCGACCCAAAGCAACAACTAACCAAGGACCGAATCCCATGGCACGCGTCAAATACCTCAATCGCGCCAGCAGCCCCAACCAGGCGATCTTCGACCGCCTTGAGAAAGAGCGGAAGATGCCCACCGCCAACATCTTCCTGGCGCTGACCCAGACGCCGGAGTTGCTTGACGGCTTCCTTACCTACGCTAACGCGCTACGGTCGTCGCCGCTGAGCCCTCGGCTGCGGGAGTTGGCGATTCTGACGGTGGGGCACCTCACGAACTCGCGCTACGAGATTGCGCACCATCAGTCGCATGGCCTCAAGGCCGGCTTGACGCAGGCGCAGCTCGATGCGGTTCCGCAGTTCGAGACCTCCAGCCTCTACACCGATCAAGAGAAGGCGGTGATGACATTTGCCAAGGAGTCGACTCTCAAGGTCGATGTGAGCGACGACAGCTGGTCACGCGCGGCGGCATTCCTTGGCGAACCGGAAATGATCGCGCTGGTGCTGGTGGTCTCTTGGTACAACTCCGGCGTTCGCATCATGGCGGGCCTGGGGATCGAACTCGAAGCGGGCCACTGAACGGCGGCAACGTCGCCCACCTACAACATCAGCAGGAGACAACACCATGACTTGCAGCCCTCTTCGTCGTCGCGTGCTGGCGCTCGCGGCCGGCACGCTCATGCTTGCAACCGGCCTGCCGGCGGCCTTCGCGCAAGGGAGCGGCAGCGCCCCCATTCGTGTCGGAGGCACCTTGCCACTCACCGGCCCGCTGGCGTCGGTCGGCATGATTCACAAGCTGGCCGCCGAGGTGTTTGTCGAAGACATCAACAAGCGCGGCGGACTGCTGGGCCGCAAGGTCGAGTTCGTCGTACTGGACGACCAGTCGCAGCCGGCAAACGCCCGCACGCTGTACGAACGCCTGATCACTGCGGAAAAGGTCGACCTGCTGATGGGACCTTACGGCACGAGTTCGATCCTCGCCGCAATGGGCGTTGCGCAGCGGTTCAACAAGCTATTCATTCAAAGCAGCCTGGGGGAGCCAGCGCTGGCGCCGTACGACATGCAGTTCCCTTCGCTGCCCCTGGGCCCGGATCCGCGGCTGGCAGACACAGAACTCATCCTCGATGGATATGCCAGCCTGCCGAATCCGCCTAAAACCATCGCCTTTGTCACCAGCAAGTTCCCGTCGGCGCTCGACTTGGCGAAGGGAGGTCAAGAGATCGCGCAGAGGCGTGGCCTCAAGACCGTGCTAGCGCTCGAGTATGAGTTCGGAACGCGTGACTTCGGCGCTATCGCCGCTCGCATCAAGGACGCCAATCCAGACGTATTGTGGTCCGGCGCCGTGGGCATGGAGGCGGTGCAGTTGCTCGATGCAATGAAGCGCATCGACTACCTACCGAAGCGTCACTTCTATCTGTTTCCGGCACCGGGTCCGACGGCGGGGCACCCGAACGCTGCCGGTGTGACCAGCCTGACCTGGTTCGAAGACCACGACCCGTTCATCAAGAATGCTGGAGCCGCAGACTTCGTTGCAGCGTTTGTGCAGAAGGCCAAGGGAGCCGGCTTGCCGTATCCAGTCGCCGAATATCAGGCAGCGTCGGAATTTGCTGCATGGCAAATCATGGAGGCAGCTGCCAATGGCGCCGGCAAGATTGACGACAAGGCCATGGCCGCCTGGCTCAAGGCTAACAAAGTACAGACCGTGCTCGGCGTTCGTTCGTTCGAAGGCAAGTTCAACAGCAGCGCGCCCGACACCAAGCTCAAGCAGGTGCAGGGCGGAAAGTGGGTGACCGTTTGGCCGGCGAAGTTCCGCCCGCCGGGAGGCGCCTTCCAGTGACATCGCATACCCCCGGATCGCAACAGGAGAAATCATGAGGACAATGACCTCGGCGCGGCTGCACCAGCTGCACACCCCAATGACCCTCGACACCATTCCGGTGCCGAAGCCTCGGTCCAACGACGTGCTCGTGCGCGTCAAGGCGTGCGGCATCGTTCCCAACATGGCGAACGTCATCAACAACTGGCCGAGCTGGTTTCCGCACCAGCCGCTCGCCAAGTTTCCGGCCATTTTTGGCCTTGATCCGGCTGGCGTCGTCGAGGAGGTCGGCGAGGCGGTGATCAATGCAAAACCGGGCGACCGCGTGTACGTGAGCCCGCTGCGTTCTTGCGGATCGTGCAAGGCCTGCCGCTCCGGCCGTCGTAGCCAGTGCCGTTACTACACGCTCAATGGCTATTTCAGCACCAGCACAGACGGGCAACGGATTTTCGACCTGTACCCGTACGGGGGCTTCAGCGAGTACATGACAGCGCCTGAGTACGCGCTGGTGAACATTCCCGACAACCTCAGCTTTGAGAAGGCTGGACGGTTTGGCTATCTAGGCACCTCCTACGGTGCGCTGTGCAATGCTGGCGCTGGCCCGGGGCAAGTCGGCCTGATCGACGGCATCACCGGTACGCTGGGCGTCGCGGCAACGGTGCTCGGCTTGGCGATGGGACTGTCCAAGATTCTGGGTACCGGGCGGGATCTGGCTCTGCTGGAGCGCGTGAAGGCGCTGGCTCCCGAGCGCATCGAGGTCATCGCGCTGGGGGATCGACCGACCGGGGAGTGGGCGAGGGCACAGACTGGCGGCGACGGCGTTGATTTCGCGATCAGCGCATTGGGCGCCCGCGCACCGGTCGAGACGATGCTGGAATCCATGAAGGGCGTGCGGCGCGGCGGCAAGGTGGTGAATATCGGCGGCGTGTCGGACGCTTTGCCGATCGACATGAAGTGGCTGATGGACGAGCAGATCCAGTTGATCGGGTCGAACTGGTTCAGCGCCACGCAAGGCCAAGAGATGGCCGACATGGTTCGCACTGGGACCATCGACCTGTCGTACCTGGAAGACGTCACGTTCCCTCTGGCACGCGTGAACGAAGCGATCTCCGGCCTGAAGGATCGCAACGGGGGCTTTTCCAACTACGTCGTGTGCCCCTGAAGGCCTTGGCTGCCATGAGCCTCGCCAATGCCCGCCTCGACTAGTCGCGGTCGAAGAGGCCGTCCGCCTGAAGGAGAAGGGCGCGGCCACCGAGGTCATCGCGGTCTCGTGCGGCGACGCGAAGTGCGAGGCGCCGATCTTCTCGGTGGCCGACTACGGCTGAGGACAGCGGCGACGGTCCAGGCGGGGCGGGCCCCGGCGACGTGGTGGAAGCAGGGATCGACGGCCTGGGGGCCCAACGCATTTGTTTCATCGAGGGCTCGCCTTCGTCTCATCGTAGGGAATGACCATGACCAAGACTGTTTTGCTGACTGACTACGCCTGGCCCGATGACTCCATCGAGCGCGGGGTCATTGAATCAGCGGGCCTGCGTCTCGTGAGCGGACCGGCCGCGCCATCCAACGTGTCAGACATCGACGCTCTGATCGCCGCGCATCAACCGCACGGGATCATGACGTGCTGGGCGGAGGTCTCCGCGCACGCGATCCAGTCAAGCCTGCCGCTCGAGATAGTGGCCCGCCTGGGCGTCGGGCTGGACAACATTGCCGTGCAGGCCGCGACCGACCGTGGAGTCTGGGTGACGAACGTGCCAGACTATTGCGTGGAGGAGGTTTCAGACCATGCGCTCGGATTCATTCTGTCCTGGACCCGTGGATTGAATCACTTCGATCGCGAGGTTCGGGCCGGGCACTGGAACCCGGCGAGCGCGAAACTCAAGCGACTGGCCAACCTGACCTGCGGCATCGTAGGATTCGGACGCATCGGCCGCCTCACCGCCCGCAAGCTGTCTGCGTTCGGCTGCCGACTGTTGGCATATGACCCGTTTCCGGGCGCAGCGCATCCGGGCGTCGAGCCGATGGATCTGGACGGCCTGATGCGCAACAGCGACATCGTTGTAGTGCATGCGCCATTGGTAGCGGCCACCAAGCACTTGATCAACCGCGAGCGCCTGGCCCTGATGCGGCCGGGTGGCCTGCTCATCAATGTCAGCCGAGGCGCCGTCGTGGATACAGCGGCAGTGATGGAGGCCCTCAGGTCCGGTCGCCTATCCGCAGTTGGTTTGGATGTGCTGGAGTCGGAGCCGCAGGTGCCGGACGAACTGAGGTCCAGTCCGGGCGCGATGTTGACGCCGCATGTTGCGTTCTCGTCCGACGCGTCGTTGGAAGAGTTGCGGCGCCGCGCCGCCGAGGAGGTGGTGCGTGTCCTGTCGGGTCAGGCGCCGCGCGAGGGGCGCAATCAGCCGGCTCACCGCCGTTAAGGAGACGCCATGTCGAATGCAGCCGTACCGGACCGCGATCTGGTCCACTTCGTCGAAGTCCAAGGCCTGACAAAACCTGGCGTCAAAGCGCGCTGGCAGGAGTTGGCCGGAGGCGTGTCTTCCGACATCTGGAAGGTCGATCTGGGCGATCGCACAATTTGCGTCAAGCGCGCGCTGCCGCAACTGAAGGTCGCGGCGGTGTGGGATGCGCCAGTCTCCCGCAATGCCTATGAGTGGGCTTGGATGCAATTCGTGTCGGAGCATTGCCCCGCCAATGTTCCCGCGCCGATCGCGCAGGATGTGGAAGCCGGCCTGTTTGCCATGGCCTACTTGGAGCCGGAGGACCACCCGGTGTGGAAGCAGCAACTCCTAGCGGGCGAGGTTGACGTTGGTTTGGCTGCAGCGGTCGGTAAGGTGCTCGGCGCGATCCATGCGGAAAGTGCCTGGCGGATCGACCTCGCCAAGCGCTTCGACACGATCGAGAACTTCTATGCCCTGCGACTGGAGCCCTACCTCGTGGCGACGGCGGCACGTTATCCCGAGGTCTCAGCCGCGCTTCTAGCGCTGGTGGCGCAGACAGCGGGCACCACGCACGCGCTGGTCCACGGCGACGTGAGCCCGAAGAACATCCTGGCCGGTCCGCGAGGACCGGTGCTTCTCGATGCGGAGTGCGCATGGTATGGAGATCCGGCGTTTGACCTCGCGTTTTGCCTCAACCACCTTGTGTTGAAGGCGGTTGTCGTGCCGTCGCGCAGCGCTGAGTTCGCGCGGTCGTTCATGGCACTCATGCGCAGCTACCTCGACCAAGTTGGTTGGGAGCCCGCGCACGAAGTACAACGCCGGGCCGCGAAGTTGCTGCCCGGCCTGTTGCTGGCGCGGATCGATGGCAAGTCGCCCGTGGAGTACATCACCGATGAGCAAGAAAAGGACCGAGTCAGAGGCTTTGCGGTTGGCTTGATCAAGGATCCATCGCAAGAACTCAGTGACATCTGCCGCCGCTGGTTCTAGACGCGCATGAGTCGGCGACCTCCTCAAGAGAGGTAACGCAAGGTGGCCGATGCTTTGCGGCCATGGCTCGCGGGGCAACGGCAGAAGCCGCGTCTTCAAGATCGCAGCGGTGCCCTCTGCTTTGACTTCACTGGCCTCCTGCTACGCAACTGCAGCCAGTTGCCTCAGCCCGGCAAAAAAAAGCCACCCGATGGACGGGCGGCTTCAACTACTTCACTTGCAAGAAAATTGGCAGCGCTCTCTGATCAAAATGCGTGACGGATCCCCACGTCGTAACCCAGCGACTTGCTGGGCGTCGCGCTGCCGGGACCGCCCGGAACTGGGCCCATGTAGAAGCCGGGAGAGCCTGTGACTGCCAGCGCAGCGCCATCCTTGTCTTTCAAATACGAGAACGTGGTGTACAGCGCCGTCCGCCTCGAGAGGTTGTGTACGTATCCGATCGCGAATTGATCAGCCTTCGGGTTCGGGTTCAGGCCCAGAGTATTCGCGTTCACATTGTTGTATTTGACCTCCGAGTAAGACGCGCGAATCATCCCGACACCCACGGGTATGAGCACGCCGACAACGGCACCATTGGCGCCGGGTTTCGTAGTACCGAACGGGTTGAAGGTGTTCTTCGCGAAATCGGTGTTCTGCTTGTTGTTGGAATATTCACCGAGCAACTTCACCACGCCAAAGTCGTATGAGGCGCCTAGGTTCCAAGTATTGAGTGTCGTTGTTGTACCGACGAAATAGTTGGAACCGATCGTGCTTGCTCCGTAGGCCAACGCTACATCCAGCGGACCTTTGGCGTAACCCACGCGACCGCCAACGTATCGGCCGACCCGCGCGTTGTTGGGCGTCAGGGCCAGGGTCGGGTTCGCGGCAATCGCGGCAGATCCTGGAGGAGTCAGGCCGCCCGGATCATAGGAGACTTGCTCATTGAAAGCATACATGAACTGACCATAAATCCCGCCTAGGTTCGGTGGCAGAAAGTAGCCCACCGAGTTGACAGCCCTCACATAGTTTGGATTCGCTTGGAAGCCGCTGTTAGGGACACCGAAAGTGGCGCCGCCACTTGCAGTCGTGATCAGGTTGGTACCGACCCCGTTGGCGCCAAAAGCATCGAATACGGTGTCGTTCCAGAACGTGGGCGTGAAGTCCTTTCCAAGGCGAACTTCACCGAAGACGCCGGACAGGCTGACGGTTGATCGCCGATTGAAGATAAGGGCGCCTCCGGTGCCTGCGCCGAGGCCGTTGTCGTTGGTCATCCCTGCTTCCAACCAGAAGGTCGCGGCCAAGCCGCCCCCGAGATCTTCCGTTCCGCGGAACCCCAACCGGCTGTTGTTGTAGCCGGAACTCGTCATGGCCGTTTGCGACTTATTGACGGACACACCGAAAGGCGTTTCCGACTGATTCTTGTATCCGCTGATGGCTGCGTCAACAACGCCAAACAGGGTCACCGTTGACTGAGCCGAGGCGACGCCGGTCGCAGCTAGAACAGCCACGGCGACGAGAGTTTTTTTCATTGCGGGTGTCTCCAAATGTAGGAATTGCGGCTTGTGGGAATGGAACGCGGTCAAGTCTTGAAGCAGTTAGCGTCGACCATCAACATGGCAGTCCAAGGCTTTCTGTCTGATTGAAACTACGCACCAATGCGTGCTAACGTTCGCATTATCGTAGCTGTACCGGTCGTTAGAAGAAACTAGGGTTTCCTCTTAGATTCTCTCGGTGATCTGGCGTCGAACCGCCGAGAGTTACGATGCCATCGTAAGCACAACTATGTTGGCTACAAGGGACTAGACGGTGGCGGTGATTCGCGGATTTGGCTTCGCATCCAGCGCGGGGCACTCGACGAGGAAGCGGCGTTCGTCCGATCTAGCTGCGTGGGGCAACTTGGTCAGGTCATCAGCGATGCAAAGCCTTGGCTCAGGGGGAACTGGTGCTCGTCGTGACAACTGCTGGATGACGTCTCCCCCGAATTCCGGACTTTTCAAAACTAAAGGTAAGGTGGCTTTTTCGGCCGGCCCGTGAGGGCAGGAAGGAGAAGCGATGAAGAGGTCGAGATTCAGCGAGGAGCAGATCGCCTACGCGTTGCGGCTGGCCGAGTCGGGTACGCCGGTGGTCGATGTGTGCCGCCAGATTGGCGTGTCTGAGGCGACGTACTACACCTGGAAGAAGAAGTTCGGTGACTTGGGCGTGACCGAGCTCAAGCGCTTGAAGATGCTCGAGGACGAGAACGCCAGGCTGAAGCGCATCGTGGCGGACCTGACACTGGACAAGCAGATCCTGCAGGAGGTCGTCCGAAAAAAGCTCTGAAGACTACCAACGGCGTGAGCTGGCAGCCTGGATGCAGGAGCGCTTCAAAGTGAATGTGCGCAGGTCGTGTCGATTGGCGCTGCTGAGGCCCTCGGTCTGGTATCAGAAGAGCGAGGCGCGCGATCAAAGTGCGTTGCGGTTGCGCATTCGGGAGATCGCCATGGACCGACCGCGATTCGGGTATCTGCGCGTCCGGGTCATGCTCAAACGCGAGGGCTGGTCGGTGGGCAAGAAGCGGGTCTATCGCCTGTGCCGGCTGGAAGGGCTGCAGTTGCGCATGAAGGTCAACCGCCGCAAGCGCATCAGCCCGCAGCGCGGTCGACCGGTGCCCGCGACCGGGCCGAATCAGCACTGAAGCATGGACTGGCTCTGGTGCAAATCTTCCGCGCGGGCGAACGACTTCGTGGGTGCGTGCGTGCCTGTCAGGCCAAAAGCACCGCGCTCCAAATTGCGGGCGCGGCTTGGCCCGCTGTACGCAACCGGCCCAGATTGAACTGGCCTTTGCGGATGCGATGGAGCAGCTCAACGCCGGCGATCGTCACGGCCGCGCGATCGAAGACCTTGAAGCCGAACATGGGCTTGATGCGCGCCTTCACGCCCCGATGGTCCTGCTCGACCATATTGTTCAAGTAGCGCGACGATCGCAGCCGAGTGTCTTTCCAGCGAGGACTCTGCTCGGGCAACTCCCGGACTGCGCGATGCGAGGCGGCGTAGCCGTCCAGGGTGATGCTGACCGGAGGTCGTCCTTGAGTCTGCAGCGCCTTGCGAAAGAATGCCTTGGCTGCCTTCACGTCGCGGTTGACGCTCAGGCGAAAGTCGACCGTCTGGCCTTCTCGATCGACGGCACGATAGAGATAGCTCCACTTGCCGCGGATCTTCACGTAGGTTTCGTCGACGCGCCATGAGCGACCGGCCCTGCGAGCAAATAGATTCCAGCGCTTCTCGAACTCGGGCACGAAACGTTGGACTCAGCGCATGATCGTTGTATGGGCCACCGCCAGGCCGCGCTCGGCCATCATCTCGACGAGGTCACGAACGCTCAGCTTGAAGCGCAGGTACCACCGAACGCATAGGACGATGACCTGACGCTCGAAGTGCCGGCCCTTGAACAGTTCGTCCATGCTTTGAAGCCTCTGCGCCATCGATTCGCCTTCAGTTCAGAGGCCACAGCGTAACCAGGGCGAGATTGCACCAGAGCCCTGATGGACTGGTCTGTCACCCTCGCCTATGGTCAGGCCGTGGCGCGGCATCTGGGCATGCAGTTCCAGACCTCCTGGAGGGAGGGCGGGATCGAGCGCGAGATGTGCAGGCAAGAGACCCGAACGGCACCGGTGGTTTCTATCGCTGCGAGCCGGCGCGAGCGCTTCCACACTGCCTGATCCAACGGGTGCCGCTCGATCGCTCCGATCGAACGAGACCCAGATGGCCGACGATTGCTGAAGCCCAGATCAGGGGTTCATCGCGGGTCAATTGTCCCCATCGTCAGAGGCCTGCGTGTTCAAGTGCCTGCTTGAAGCCCGACGGCCCGAAGGAGGGCGCGGCCTTGCATCTGCCGGTCGCCGCCTCGTTCAGCGGCGTGCACGAGGGCACAGATGGCTTCGTTGGCCGGCGCGCTCAACCCATGCTCACGGGCGAGCCGAACCACCGCGCCGTTCAACTCGTCGATCTCCGTCAGACGCCCGGCTTCCAGGTCCTCCCACATCGAAGAGCGCGCCTGTGGGTCGATGGCCAGCATGGTGCTTGCAACCTGACCGAAATCGGCGTCGGGCAAACGCATCAGCGCTGGCAGCTTGCCGGGCGGCACACCACTCACCTGAGCGGGTGTCAGCTCTGCTGCTTGGAAGGCAGCGAGGGCCTCGTCCATGAGTTGGGCCAGGACGTGGCGATAGCGGTGATCCGAAAGCTGGGCTTTCAACGGCACGCCGGATAGCGCGTTCACTGCGTTGTTGAGATTGAGCAGCAGCTTGCCCCATTGCACGGCGACGAAGTCGCTTCGTTGTTCCAGGGGCAGTCTCGCCGCCGCGAAGGTTGCGAGCCACGACGACCAGCCCTCGTGTGCCTCGACCATCAGTTCGCCTGCGGTGCCGCGGTGAAGCCTGCCTTCGGACAATTGGACGACATTGAAGGGCACCATCCCGCCGAGCACGACGCGGCCAGGCAGTGCATCGCGCAGCGCCGCGGCGTTGCCGATGCCGTTCTGGAAGCTCACGACCATCGCGCTCGAGGGGGCATGCCTGGCCACTTCGGTCGCGGCCGCCTTCGTGCCTGAGCTCTTGACGGCGACGATGACCAGGTCGGCCTTCGTCAGCACCTCGGGCGATTCTGCGTACGGCACCGACGATGCGGGGAATTCAGCGCTCCATCCGTTCAGGTCCGACAATCGAAGGCCATGCTGTTCGATCCGCTGCCGCATCGACGGGCGCCCCACCAGTTGAACCTGGGCACCGGAGGCCAGCAAGCAGCCGCCCACGAAGGCGCCGATGGAGCCGGCGCCGAAAACAACGATTTTCACAAACGGTCTCCTTCCTTGAGTGTGCGGGCAGGCGCCGCGCCGATGATTCGGGCTTCGAGCGGCCGAGCGCATCGCGTCAACAGCAGGCTATGAAGACTGCCCAGCTGCGCATTGACCTCGCGTTGCCCGATGTCGGCGCCGCCTGGCTGTGCCGTGACTAAGCGCGCTCCAGACACAAGGCGATGCCTTGACCGCCGCCGATGCAAAGCGACACTACAGCCTTGTTGCCCCCGGTGCGTTGCAGCGCATGGGCCACCTTGGTGATGAGGATCGCTCCGGTTGCGCCGATCGGGTGCCCGTGCGCAATCGCGCCGCCGTCGACATTGAAGCGCGACGGGTCGATGCCCAACTCGTCGCGAACAACGATGGCTATGGCAGCGAAGGCCTCATTCACTTCGAAGCGGTCGACCTCGCCGATATTCCAGCCGGCGCGGCCCAGGGCCTGGCGGATCGCCGGCAGGGGACCCAACCCAAAGAAGCCGGGTTCGACGCCAGCAACGCCGATGCCGCGGACGACAAGCATCGGTTCGAGTCCAACATCGTGTGCCATCGCGTTGTCGCAGACGATCATTGCGGCGGCACCCGCGTTGACACCCGGCGCGTTTCCGGCGGTGATCGTGCCATCGGGACGGAACACGGGCTTCAGCCGGGCGAGCGTTTCCGCAGTCGTGTCGGGACGATTCGATTCATCCGCCGCAAATGTGATCGGACCTTTCTTCCCTTTGAGGGGCAGAGGCTCGATCTCGTCCTTGAACGACCCGGCTGCTTGAGCGGCGGCAAAGCGCTTCTGACTTTCCGCCGCGAACGCGTCCTGCGCCTCTCGGGTGAGGCCGTGCTTTCGCACGAGTTCTTCGGTATGCCATCCTGAATGTCGCGTCGAGAACGCATCGTGCAAGCCGTCCAGCAGCAGCGAGTCAACCGTTTCGGCGTTGCCCATCCGCGTACCGAACCGCATGCCCGGCAGCAGGTAGGGTGCACGGTCCATGTTCTCGACGCCGCCCGCGACCACCATCCGAGACAGTCCCGCAGCGACCTCCGCATAGGCCGTGGCCACGGCTTGAGCGCCCGAACCGCACACACGGTTGACCGTCATCGCCGGCACAGCCACCGGTAGGCCGCCGTGGATCGCGGCCTGCCGCGCGACATTCATACCGTTGCCAGCTTGTACGACATTGCCCATCACCACTGAATCAATCAGTGCAGGATCTAGCTTGGAGCGTCGCAAGGTGGCGGCGATGGCGTGGGCACCTAGTGTGCTCGTCGGCGTATCTCGCAACGAACCGCCGAAGCTGCCGATTGCGCTGCGAACGGGCGAACAGATGACGACATTCATGCTCATGGGAATCTTTCGAGGGTTGTTGGCATTTCGGAAGCTAGCCCGCGTATACGCTGGGCTTGCCGTACTCGCGCCCGATCATGGCGCGGGCGAACAGATAGTTCCAACGCGCGCGTTCGGTCGAGTTCATCCAAGTCGACCCGGCCGGCCTCATCACACGGAAAGTCCTCGCTGTTGCCTTCGCTAGAGAGCGATGGGAAGCGAATCTTGAACGACGAGGCTTGAGGCGAAGAGGCGGTGGCGGGCATGGCTGACTCCGTGATCCGAGGGGCTCGCATCAAGCTCTATGCGCCGCGTGGACTTTGATCGCGATCTGCGTGAAGCCAGACACGCTGGATGACGTCCAATCATATGATGGACGTCATGAATTCGTCAAGTCTTCTTGAAGAGAGTCGTTCAAACTGGATGGACTGAGCGGTCGTTGGCCATCGTGGAGCGAGGGCGCATTCGGGTTATCGGCGCCCCGGATCTGCATCCGTTCAGATTGCTTGACATGCGGGAATTTGATATGATGGAAATCATAGTAACGGAATCCACCATGAAACGAGCCACACATAGTCGCAAGGAAGCTTCGCATGAACGGATCGTCGAGGCCGCAGCGCGTGCCATTCGGCGCAGCGGCTACGGTGGCAGCGGTGTAGCCGACATCATGAAGGCCGCCGGCCTGACCCACGGCGGCTTCTACGCCCACTTCGCGTCGCGCGAGGCGATGCTCGCCGAGGCGGCGGACCGCGCGGGCGCCGAAACTGTCGCCGCGTTGACGCGCATCGCCGCCGACGCGCCGCCGCAGCGCGCAATGGGGTCACTGCTGCGCGCGTATCTGTCGAAGGAACACCTCGAAGCCACCGAAAGAGGTTGTCCTGCTGCCGCACTCGGCTCGGAGATGCCGCGTCAGGCGCCCGAGGTGCGGCGAGCCGCTACCCGCCACATCAAAGAGATGATTGATCTCATCGCCCGCCAGTCGCCCGAATGGGGAGGGCCGGCAGCCCACGAGCGCGCACTCGTCACGGTGGCCACGATGGTCGGCGCACTGTCACTGGCGCGTGCCGTCGACGACCTCCGCCTTTCCGATGCGTTGCGCGAGGCGGCGCTCAACCACCTCGTCCCCGTCAACGGCTGACTTTGCGTGAACCACGGCAGCGCGGAATTCGACCACAAATATGATGCAAATCATGCCATCGAATGCGATGAGTGACACCACTGTTGTGCGCCTGCGTCCCGAACAGGTCGCACACGCCTTTCTGACGCCACGGCCTCCGCCGCAGCGCCGGCCGCTAGTGCTCAACGGCGGTGAGGCGCTGCGCATCTCGACGCCGGAGGGCGAGATTGCGCTGCAGCGCGCCGGTAGCGGCCCTGCGGTGTTGCTTCTTCACGGCTGGGAAGGGCAAGCTTCCGATCTGGCTGCCTTCGCGCCACCGCTGCTTGACGCCGGCTTCAGCGTGCTCGCGATGGATCTTCCGGCACACGGTGACTCTGCCGGGCGGCAAACGTCGATCCCACAGTCCGCACGAGCGTTGCGTGCGGTCGGCGAAGCGCTGGGACCGCTGCACGCGGTGATCGCGCACTCGATCGGCTCAGCGGTGCTGGCGGAAGCGCTGCACGCGGGACTGGGGGCCCAGTGTGCAGTGCTAGTTTCGGCACCAGCCCACTATGAGCACCATGCACGCAGGTTCGCCGCTGCGGCCGGCCTGGACCGCGAGGGGACCGAGGCCATGCTGGCGCTATTGCGCAGCGCAATCGGGGTTGAGGTGCGCGAGATTTCGCTGCCGCTCCGCGCGCCGCAACTGCGCCAGCGGGCGCTCTTCATCCATTCCGCCGACGACCGCGTCGTCGCAATCGAAGACAGCCTGGCCGGTGCCAGCGTGTGGCCCGGTGCTCGGCACCTGTGCGTCGAGGGACTGGGCCACCGGCGCCTCCTAGGCAATCCAGCGGTCGTCGCGGCGGCGATGGATTTCGTCGCCATCAGCCCCGAAAGAGGCACCCGATGAAGATCGAAGGTTGTGTCGCGCTCGTCACAGGCGCCAAAACAGGTGGCGGCACCTGCTGAGCAGCGCGGCGTCGTAGCCGTCGTGCCGGAAGCGGCCGTCGCCGCTTCGGACTCCGGTCTTGGAACAGTAAACGATTTGGAGAACACGATGACATTCAAAGCCCTTCTTGCAACGAAGACGGACAAGACCATCTCGACCAAAGTGGTCGAGATGGATGAACAGGATCTGATGCCCGGAGACGTCAGCATAGCGGTCGACTATTCGACAGTGAACTACAAGGACGCGCTGGCGGTCACCGGGCGAGCGGAGGTCATGCGCCAGTTTCCTTTGATCGCGGGCATCGATCTGGCCGGAACCGTCGAGGCGTCGGAGTATCCAGGCATTTCGGTTGGAGATCGCGTCGTCGTCAACGGCTGGGGCCTGAGCCAGACTCATCATGGCGGATTCGCTCAGAAGGCCCGTGTGAAGGGCGGGTGGGTGATCAAGATTCCGGCGGCCTTCTCGACCAAGGATGCCATGGCGATCGGCACGGCGGGCTATACGGCGATGTTGTCCGTGCTGGCGCTCGAACACGGCGGCCTCACCCCGCAGCGCGGAGACATCCTCGTCACCGGTGCCAATGGCGGTGTGGGCTCGATCGCGATCGCAATCCTTTCGGACCTGGGCTACCGGGTCGTGGCATCAACGGGGCGCCTCGAAGAGAAAGACTACTTGCGCAGCCTCGGCGCGACAGAGGTCATTGACCGCCGGACGCTGTCGGAGGCAGGAGCGCCCATCGCGAGCGAACGATGGGCCGGAGCCGTGGACTCGGTCGGCAGCCGCACGCTGGCGAACGTCCTGGCGCAAACCCGCTACCGGGGCGTGGTCACGGCCTGCGGGCTGGCTCAGGGCATGGACCTCCCCGCGTCCGTTCTGCCTTTCATCTTGCGCAACGTGACCCTTGCCGGCATCGACTCTGTCAATGCCCCTCACGAGGCTCGCATTGAGGCCTGGTCGCGACTGACACGTGATCTGGACCTGAGCAAACTCGCCCGCACAACCGAGGTCGTCGGTCTCGCAGACGTGCCCGACGTCGCCGCACGAATGTTCGAAGGGAAGGTCCGAGGCCGCACCGTCGTCGATGTCAACGCATGACGGCGGCCAGGCCGACCCGCATCTCAATCTGGCCGTCGGCAGGGTAACCATCCCATGGAAGGAAACTCCATCATGGCGCAAATCAACCTGCACGAGTCCGCCCGACCCGATTCCAAGAGGTCGGCGATGTTCGACTCGCCTATCGGCGCTTCGGGAAGGAGGGCTGTGCCGCTACTGGTTTGCCTCCACCACTTCACAGGGACGATGAACAACTGGGATCCCATCCACCCCAGCCGGCTTCTGCGATGGTCGTGCGACAGGCGATGGGCCTGTACCTCCCGGCAGCAAACACCTCGACCGATCCGGCCATCGGCGGCATCAGCCTGGCCTTTTCTTTCGGGCAGCTCTGGTGGGGCTTGAAGCAGTCCCTCTCCGGCGCGTGGTTGCTGCCGGCGTCGGTATGGGGGCCGGCCGGCAGCACCGGCATGGCCGGGCCATCGGCGCCAATGGCGGCGAGCATGCGGCTGGTGCCTTCGGACAAGCGTGGAATGGCCAGGGCATCGTTAACGCTGGCGGCTCCTTTGGCCATTTCAGGCTGACGGCGGCGGTTGGATGGGCCGGATCGATACATGGACTTGGTCCGTTGGCGCCAATGGCACATTGATGGCACGCGACGAATTGCTCAGCCTCACCGGCGATAGATGGTTCAAGTCACTCGGGTCGGCCACGCAGGAGATACTGTTGACCCGAGGGCGGCTACTTCGTGTTAGGGGACGAGAGTTTGCGGTGCGCAAAGGAGATCCTGCGAACGGCTTCTACGGTGTGGTGAGCGGCGTTCTCGCTGCTTCGTCGGTACTCGAAGATGGTCGGGAGATGATTTTCGGCCTGCTTGAGCCAGGCGATTGGTTTGGCGAAGCATCGTCGCTCGACGGGCTTCCGCGTACGCACGACATTCAGGCTTTGCGCAACTCCGAACTGCTGCACATCGCGCCGCCAGTATTCGAAGATTTGATGCAGGACGTTGGCTTTGCGCGGTCGATCGCGGTACTGCAGACTGGGCGCACGCGCACCATGTTCAGCTTCTTCGAGGACGCGGCACTGCGCACGACACGTGCCCGCATCGCGAGACGGCTCCTCCGATTGGCCCGCGGCGACGCAAACGCGCTGCCGCGCGTAAGGCGTGTGATCCTCATCACGCACGAGACCCTTGCACTGATGCTTGGCCTGACGCGCCAGACTCTGTCTTTGGAGCTCAAGGCTATCGCGGCGACCGGCGCGGTATCGCTGTCGTATGGGCGCATCGTCATAGAGTCGGTGGAGACGTTGAAGGTACTCAGCGAGTTGTAGGCAAAGCTTGGCCGCCGGTGCTCGCGCGGAGTTGCGAGCTGCGAGCTGCGAGCTGCGAGTGAAAACGCTAGGACTTACCCGCGGATTGTTAAGCGGCTTGCAATCAAAGGAGGCCCAAGATTCCTAAGATGCGCAGCTTCATTACTGAACGGGTGTATTTCCATGATGGAACGCGCAACTTTTCGGAGCTTTCAAGAGAGCACGGCCCAAGATTGGAAAGTGATCGCGGGCGAGTTTCAATCATTCTCCAAGGGGCTGGCCGACCGTGTCCTTCATCACCTGAGTCTGCTTCGGGGCGACTTTGGGGGCTTTCCCATCGACCGGCTCGACCACTCCTTGCAAACAGCCACGCGGGCCTTGCGCGATGGTCGCGATGAGGCCTACGTGTGCTGCGCCTTGCTGCACGACATCGGCGACACCCTGGGAACATTCAACCACCCTGACGTTGCGGCGGCGGTGTTAAAGCCGTTCGTGAGCGAAGCCGATCACTGGATGGTTCAGAACCACGGAATCTTCCAGGGCTACTACTTCTTCCATCACCTGGGCATGGACCGCGACATGCGCGAGCAGTTCGCCGGGCATCCGCACTACGACCGGACGGCTGAGTTCTGCGAGCTGTACGACAGCCCGGCCTTCGACCCCAAGGCCGAGACGCTGCCGCTGTCGGAGTTTGAGCCCATGGTTCGCCGGCTGTTCCTGAGTCCGGTCAACAGCATCTACAAGAAAACGGCCGCAATGGCCTAAGCCTGGCGAGGTACGTAGGGCCCGCCATCCCTGGCAATTGGCGTCCCCGCCGCATTGCTTCCCCGTCCCTGTGCGCCGAAGCATCGTGAAACTACAAGACAACGTTGGAGACCTTCGATGAATCGAACAGCGAACCCGGCCCCTCTGGATGACGCGCATGAGCCGCACAGGAAGGCGATGTACCGGAAGATCACATGGCGGCTGATACCGCTGCTCTTCCTGGCCTACGTCGTCTCGTACGTCGACCGAATCAACGTCGGCTATGCCAAGCTGCAGATGAGCTCGGACCTGCATCTGACCGATGCGATCTACGGGCTCGGCGCGGGCATCTTCTTCGTCGGGTACGCGCTCTTCGAGGTGCCCAGCAACGTGCTCCTGATGCGCATTGGTGCGCGCCTGACCATCATGCGGATCATGGTGTGTTGGGGCCTGATTTCGGCGGTGACAATGTTCGTCACCACGCCAATGCAGTTCTACATTGCCCGCTTCCTGCTGGGCGCTTTCGAGGCTGGTTTCTTTCCGGGCATCGTGCTGTATCTGACTTTCTGGTTCCCGGCGAAGCGTCGAGCACGCATCATCGCCTTGCTCATGAGTGCAACGGTTGTGGGCGGCCTCATCGCAGGTCCGATGTCCGGGTGGATTCTGCAGAACCTCGATGGTTGGCGCGGCCTGCGAGGCTGGCAATGGATGTTCCTGCTCGAAGGCCTACCGGCCGCGGCGCTGGGCTTCGTGGTCTACGCATGCTTGTCCAACTCGCCTGAAGAGGCCAAGTGGCTGTCCGAGGACGAGAAGCGACTGATACGCGTCGACCTGCCCAAGGACGCGGCGCCGCATGGATCCACGCCACCCGTGGAGGCAGCCCTTGCTGCCCTGCGTGACCCTAAGGTCTACCTGCTGTCGTTTCTCTACTTCGCGGCCGTTTGCGGCGGGACGACCCTGAGTTTCTGGATGCCTACGATGATCCAGAGCCTGGGCGTCAAGAGCATGCAGACGATCGGGCTGATCTCCGCCGTGCCCTACGCATTCGCTGCCCTGGCGATGATCCTGTACGGCCGCCACTCGGACAGACGTGGCGAGCGTCGCTGGCACTATGCGGTCGCGGTGGCCATTGGTGGAGTGGGGCTGGCGCTGACGAGCTGGACCACTGCCGACCTGTGGCTGTCGGTGGCGCTGATCTCCGTCGCAATTGCAGGATCCGTCTCGGCGCTGCCGGTGTTCTGGGCAATGGCGACGTCACAGCTATCGCGGCAATCGACCGCCGCAGGCATCGCGATTATCACGAGCCTGGGCAACTTGGCTGGATTGGCGTGCCCTTACATCTTGGGCGTGGTCAAGGAGACCACCGGTAGCCTGACGGGCGGCCTGCTGATCATCGCCGGCATCATGCTCGCGGGCGCCATCTTGATGGTCAGCAGCGGCGCGATCCGGCGCGGTGCTGCCGCGCTCCGCTCTGCCCCGAGCAAAACGATGACGGACGTCTACGCACGCTGAACCTTGGTCGAGCAACTCATCTTGACCCCTTTGCCGCTGGACTCTCGCGTGCGCGCGCGCCATGCCGACAACGGCAACGGCCTTTGCATGCATTGGCTGGAAGCGGGTGATGCAAGTCCCGAGACGCCGATGATCGTACTCTTGCATGGCTTCCCCGATCTGGCTTTCAGCTGGCGGCACCAGTTGCTCGCGCTTGCGCAAGCCGGCTTCCATGTGGTGGCGCCTGATCAGCGCGGCTATGGCCGAACCACGGGCTGGACCGCCGATGCGAGCAGCAACCTGCGAGCCTTTCGCATGGACAACCTTGCGCGCGACATCTTGGGCCTGGTCCATGTGCTTGGGAAGACATCGGTGCATGCCGTAGTCGGCCACGACTTCGGCTCGCACGTCGCGGCCTGGTGCGCGCTAATCCGCCCGGATGTCTTTCGTTCGCTGGCCATGCTGGCCACGCCCTTCACCGGACCGCCCGGTGACGCCGGTACGCCGGTCCCGCGCGCCCGTCAGCTCGCAGAAGCGATTGCCGGTCTGTCGTCCCTGGAACGTCCGCGCAAGCACTACCAGTTGTACTACTCGGGTCCCGATGCCAACGTCGAAATGCACGGCGCACGGCAGGGTCTGCGCGAGTTCCTGCGCGGGTACTACCACCTCAAGAGCGCGGAGGGGGCCGAGGAGCGGCCCATGCCTTTGCCCGACCTGAGCGCGTCATCGCTGGCCCGACTTCCAACCTACTACGTGATGGACGTGGGACTGGGCATGGCCGACACCGTGGCGCAAGGCATCGCGCAGCGCGAGATGGGACCCAGCCGTTGGTTGTCCGAAGATTCTCTGGGCGTGTACAGCGAGGAGTTCGGCCGCACCGGCTTCCAGGGGGGGCTGCTGTGGTACCGGGCTGCCACAAGCCCCGCGCTGCAGAAGGGACTGGAGTTCTACGCCGGATCGACCGTCGACGTGCCAAGCTGCTTCATCGCCGGCGAGTTGGACTGGGGTGTACACATGCTACCCGGGGCACTCGCCGCCATGCAGCGCGATGCGTGCACTCGCTGGGTCTCGGCGCGGTTCATCGCCGACGCCGGGCATTGGGTGCAGCAAGAACAACCGGAGGCGGTCAATGCCGCGCTCCTCGATTTTATTGCGACAAGCCGTTGAAAGGATATCTCTAACCATGGAATCGAACGTCACGCCCGACGCCTTCGGTGCAAACACGCTGCTAATCAAGCAACTGCTGGAGGCCGGTCTGGCCCGCAATCCTTCACAAGAGATTGTGTGCGGCGATGCCGTGCGCTTCGACTATGCTGAACTGAGCCGGCGCATCGGCCGTCTGGCGGCCGGGCTTGCGTCACTCGGCGCGCGCCCGGGCGACACCATCGCTGTGATGGACTGGGACACGCATCGTTATCTCGAATGCTTCTTCGCGGTGCCAATGGCAGGCATGGTGCTGCACACGGTCAACGTTCGACTTTCGGTCGAGCAATTGCTGTACACCATCAACCACGCCAAGGACGACTTCATCCTCGTCAATACTGAGTTCCTGCCGATGCTGGAGGCTATCTGGGACCGCGTGGAGCCGGGTAAGCAACTGGTGGTCCTGTCGGACGCAGCGAGCCCACGCGAGACGCGTCTGCCCATTGCCGCCGAGTACGAGGCCTTGCTCGCGAAATCGCATCCGGTGAACGCATGGCCGGACCTGGAAGAATCGGCACGGGCAACCACCTTCTACACAACCGGAACCACGGGCCTGCCCAAGGCCGTGCATTTCAGCCATCGCCAACTCGTCCTACACACCCTGGCCAGCCGGGCCGCTCTGTCAGGGCCGGGCGCGGGCCGCTTCAATCACGACGACGTGTACATGCCGGTCACGCCCATGTTTCACGTGCATGCGTGGGGCCTGCCTTACGTGGCCACGATGATGGGCGTCAAGCAGGTCTACCCTGGGCGCTACGTCCCCGACCGCTTGCTGACCCTGTTCGCGCGAGAAAAGGTCACTTTTTCCCATTGCGTGCCGACTATTCTGCAGATGATTCTTGACTCGGCAGCGGTCAAGGGCCAGCGCTTGGACGGCTGGACAGTGGTCATTGGCGGAGCCGCCCTCCCGCAATCGCTGGCCAGGGCCGCCATGGGGTGGGGGGTCGACGTGTTCGCGGGCTACGGCATGTCGGAAACCGGCCCGATACTGACGCTGGCGCAACCCCGGTCCGGACGTTCCGATTCGCCCAGCGACCAGGAAGTCGCGGCCCGCTGTCATGCGGGCTGGGCAATTCCGTTCGTCCAGTTGCGCGTGGTCGATGATGCGATGAAGGACCAGCCGCGCGACGGAAACTCGCCCGGCGAGCTGGTGGCCCGTTCGCCCTGGCTCACGCAGTCCTACCTCGGCGACGCGCAGGCCAGCCAGGCGCTTTGGCGTGGCGGTTGGCTGCATACGGGTGACATCGCGGTGATGGATCCGGATGGATGCGTCCGGATCGTCGACCGCCTGAAGGACGTGATCAAGACCGGCGGTGAATGGGTCTCCTCACTGCAGTTGGAGGACATCCTGCTGAAGCACCCCCAAGTGCAGGAGGCCGCAGTCATCGGAATTCCCGACCCGCGCTGGAGCGAGCGCCCTGCCGCCATCGTCGTACTCAAGGAGGGCGTCGTTCTCGATGCTGACACCATTCGTTCCCACGTCAAGACGTTCGCGGACGCCGGCGCCATCTCAAAGTTCGCCATCCCGCAGGAAGTGATGTTCGCCGACAGTCTACCCAAGACCAGTGTGGGCAAGCTGGACAAGAAACTGATGCGAGCGCAGCAGGCGAAGCTCGTGGGCGCCGCGTAGCTAGCCCGCTGTCATCATCCATCCCCCGAATCCAAAGGAGTTCACCGTGCACATCCCATCCCTCAAAGAAGTCGTCAGCGCCGAAGAATGGCAATTGCGTTGCGACTTGGCAGCCTGCTACCGACTGGTGGCGCTACACGGCTGGACCGATCTGATATTCACCCATATCAGTGCGAGATTGCCAGGCGATGCGCGTGACTTTCTGATCAACCCGTACGGCTTGCTGTTCGATGAAATCACGGCCTCCTCGCTCCTTCGCGTTGATGCGGAGGGCAATCAGATCACCGGATCGCCCTTTACTGTCAATCGCGCCGGCTTCGTGATTCATAGCGCCATTCACGCCGCTCGGCCGGACGTTCAGTGCGTGTTGCACACGCATACCCGTGCGGGCGTGGGCGTCAGCGCGCAGCAGGGCGGATTGCTTCCGATATCGCAACAGTCGATGGTGATCCAGAATACGCTGGCGTATCACGATTACGAAGGCATCGCACTACGCGACGAAGAGAAGCCGCGCTTGCAGGCCGACTTGGGCAAGGCCAACTATCTGATGCTTCGCAACCACGGCCTGCTCACGGTGGGTGCGTCGATCGCCGACGCCTTCCTGGCGATGTACATCTTCGAGAGCGCTTGTCAGATTCAGATCGCGGCGCAGGCAGGCGGTGCGTTGACCATGGTCGACGAGTCCATCCAGGCGACCGCGGAGGCGGATGCACGCGCGCAGACAGGGGGCATCGGCGGCCGCTTCGTGTGGCCGGCGCTGTTGCGCAAGTTGGAACGCACCAACCCCGGGTACGACGTCTGATGGAACACATGAACCGCCAAGGAACCGCTGGCACCAAGGTTCTCGCCTTCGATGTCTTCGGAACGGTGGTCGATTGGCACAAGAGCGTTGTGCAAGAGGTCCGGTCGATGAATCTCGACGTGGACGGCAACCAGTTCGCGCTGGCATGGAGAGCCGGCTACATGCCTGCGATCCGGAAAGTCATGTCCGGCGAACTCGATTGGACCTCGATCGACGACCTTCACAGAATGATTCTGGACGACTTGCTGCAAGTCTTTCGGCTGACGCATCTGACGGAGAAAGAGAGGCGAAGTCTCAACGGAGTCTGGCACCGACTGGACCCCTGGCCCGATAGCGTGGAAGGCCTCACCCGGTTGAAGTCGCGCTATACGATTTGTACGTTGTCGAACGGCAATATCGGATTGCTTTCCAACATGGCAAAGCATGCCTCCCTGCCGTGGGACTGCATTCTGTCGGCGGAAGTGTTTCGAAAATACAAACCTGATCCGGCGGTGTACCTGGGGGTCGCGCGGATATTCGATATAGAGCCGGACGAAGTCATGATGGTTGCAGCCCATCAAGATGACTTGGCGCATGCACGTGAATGTGGATTGAGGACCGCGTACATCGAACGTCCCATGGAATACGGCCCTCTCCAGCAGAAAGATATTTCGCTGAATGCGGACAACACGCTTCACGCCAGAGATCTGAGGGAGCTTGCCGATCTTCTGAGCTGTTAGACGCCCATCTTGCCAAGCAAAGTTGGTTCAACCGCTTCCGTAGCGTGCGCCTGCAACACGAGGAATTCGAACCAAGTTTCGCGTCGCACTCAGCCAGATCGCCACCGCGATCATCGCGTTCCGCGAAGTGGACTTGACTGTCACATTTGCGGATAGCGACACCGACGGCCTTGACTTCGGAGGCCCGTTCTCTCCAATCAATTCTCCATATTCACTCTTCACCAAATGCGTCCAGAATCCGGCCCGCTGCAGATCTACAAGGGCCGGTCTTTTGACGATGCACCGGCGAACCGATGCTTGGACATACCGGCACAGCGACGAACCAAGCCAAGGTAGCGACTTCGCTCATACATCAGCCGTCCGTGCATCTATGCAGCAATTCGCCGCCCCATGAGGTACGGGCCTATGTATGCGCCATCGGCGTGTGACCACTGGTCGGTAAGTTCCCGATGAGGTCACCATCCGCGCCGATCCTCCAACTGGCGGGTAGTCAACTGGCTTGTGGAACGATGGTGAATTTGGCGTCGCGTCGGGATCGGCCAGACGGGCAAAGGCGTCCGGCACTCCGTCAAGTTCGACTTGGCTGGTGATAAGCTGACCAACTTGCAATCGGCCGGAAACGATATGCGCGAACGCCTCTGCGAATTACTCGATCGTGTAGGGCGCCGAAGCCGTGGGTGCAAGCTCTCCAAGAAAGACGGTGAGCGCGCAGGTGGCTGCCAGTCTGACCTGCGGATCGGCGCAGGCCGAGAACCGCTCAGGAATGGCGCAACTGCAGTAACGCACTACGTCTTCGATCATGGCCGCGAGATCGTCTTTGGTCTTGATGTAGCCGTACAAGCCGCCCATTGAGAGTCCTGATTCACGCGACAGGTCACGCAGCGACATGGAAGTGAAGCCGGTCTGCTGAAAGAAAACTGGCCTGAAATTTTGGACTGCATAGTGGAACGGCGTGTTGCCCGAGTTGATTCGGCTCCGTAAACTTCTCGAGAACCGAGCAAGCGCTCATTATTTTAGAGACAACGATAGCCTAGATCATGACCGTCCTGGTGAGAGAGCGAGAGCTCAATAGTTTGTTGCACGGTTTCCTGGATACGGGAGAACTCCTGCACCGTGATTCATACCCTGAACACAACGGCGGCGTCTTCGATGCGTTGCTGGAGGCGGCGCGCGGCATGGGAGCGGCCGGCCTGTTTGAGGGTTTGAAATGACGACCCTCGCTTCCCTTTTCGATTTGCGCGGCAAAGCCGCCTTCGTGGCTGGCGCTTCCAGCGGCATCGGTCTGCACACTGCGCGATTGCTGGCGCGCGCCGGTGCTTCGGTCGCGTTGGCTGCGCGTCGGGCTGATCGGCTTGGCGACGCTGTCACCCAACTGAAGGAAGCGGGGTATCGCGCCTGCGCGACGAGCCTCGACGTGACGCAGCCAGACTCTATCTCGGTGGCCTGGGCGGACGCGCAGCAGCAACTGGATCAACCGCTGGACATCCTGATCAACAACGCAGGCGTCATCCATATCGAGCGCTTCACCGACCAATCCAGGGAGGACGTGACGCGCATCTTCGACACCAACCTCAAGGGCGCATTCCTGGTAGCACAGGAGGCCGCGCGGCAAATGGTCGCGCAGGGCGGCGGCTGCATCGTCAACGTGGCATCGTCGGCGGGGCTTCGCGCCAGCGGTCACATGTCAAGCTACGGCGCCTCCAAGGCTGGATTGATCCACCTGACGCACATCATGGCTCTTGAACTCGCCGGTAAGGGCGTGCGCGTCAATGCGCTGGCCCCCGGCAACATCCGAACCGACATGCAGGCCAGCTTCAGTGAGCACGGCCTCGAAGAATCCATCCGCAAGCGAATTCCCATGCGTCGCTTCGGTGAGCCATCGGACCTCGATGGCGCCATGTTACTGCTGACGTCCGATGCGGGGCGCTACATCACGGGAGCCGTGCTGCCGGTCGATGGCGGCCAGATCCTTAGCTGGATGTAGCTAGTTCCTTCACCAACTAACCAACAGAGACTATCGTGCAAATCAGAGAATTCCTGAACCTCGTATGTGGTGCAACGCTCGCATTGGCCGCGTTCATGCAGCCTGCTTCAGCGGAGAGCTATCCGAGCAAGCCCGTCAAGATCATTGCTCCTTATGCTGCGGGCGGTGGCGTGGACATTGTGGCCCGCGTCCTGGCCGACAAGATGACCAGGAGCCTGGGACAGCCTGTCATCGTCGACAACAAGACGGGTGGGGCAGGGAACATCGGCGTCGAGGCTGTGGCCAAGGCGCCGGGTGACGGCTACACCGTTTCCGTGGCCCTGAGCTCCAATCTCATGATCAACCAGTTTCTGTACACGAAGCTGCCCTACGACCCGCAGAAGGACCTGACCATGGTGGCGAAGGTTGCCGATGCGCCGCTCGTGTTGGTGGTCAATGCCGCGTTGCCGATCCGCAATAGCGCCGAACTGCGTACCTACATCGCTGCCAACAAGGGAAAGTTGGCCTACGGATCGTGGGGCGTGGGCACGATTTCTCACATGAGCGCGAGCCGCCTGAGCGCCATGCTCGACGGCGACATGACGCACGTGGCCTACAGGGGTGAAGCGCCGATGATGCAGGATCTGGTGGCAGGCAACATCCCCATGTCGTTCGCCACGGGCGCACAGGCTCCGGGCTTCATCCAGAGTGGCAAGCTCAGGGCCATCGGCGTCACGGGAACTTCCCGTATTCCATCGCTGCCCGATGTGCCGACCTTGGCCGAAGTGGGCCTCGACGATCCGCTGCTGCGTGCGGTCGGTTGGGTCGGCGTCGCCGTTCCTTCCGCGACGCCAGACGCCGTCGTGCAGAAGCTGGGGGTTTCCATCGAAGCGGCAGTAAAGATGCCCGACGTTCAGGCTCGAATCCGTGAACTCGGATGGGTGGCCAGCTTCCAAGGCCCGGCACCCATCCGCGTGACATACCTTCGGGAAGCGCCGATGTGGCAGCAGGTTGTCAAACGCTCCGGTGCGAAGCTGGATTGAGAGCGGCCGACTTACAAGGGACTGAACATGACTACAGCTAGCGACACAGCATCGCCAACGCACGCCATCACCGGTATTCGAGAGATGAATGACTGGTTCTTCAACATCTACCTGCCCAAATGGGTCGCGATGGGAGCGGATCCTTCGAGCGGAGGACCAGATGGCATCCTGGACTACTGGGGTGTGCCGCTGCACGCGGCTTCGGTGAACATGACCAAGTGCCTGATGACGGGGCAAGCGGTGATCGGGCTGCTGCACGCCAACCAGGATCCGTTGCAGGCGGCGAACTACACCCACACCGTGGTGCTGGATCGTCACGTAAAGGGCTACAACAGCAACGCGGGGTCGATCGACGTGATCTGGTCGCGCCGCCGGGCGGACGAATCGGAGATCGAGCGGCGCGCCGTTCACTTCGAGATTCACCGCACGACCGAGGGTTGGCGCGTGATCGCGATCGCCAGCACGCTCACCGAGCGCGAACTGCTCAGCGAGATCTGGGAAACCGTTTAACCAAGGGAATTGCCATATGACTACCCAAGAAGACGCGGACATCGTCAAGTACGGACTCCGGGACAACGTCGCCATTATCACGCTCGATCGCCCACCGCAGAACCGCCTGACGAGGCCGCTCTTCACGCTGCTGGATCTGTTCGCGAGGCAAGCCGTTCACGATGGCGCGCGCTGCGTGCTGTTTCGCGGCAATGGCAGCGACTTCTGCCTCGGCGGCGACTTTCGCGAATGGCCCCATCTCACCACCCACTCAGCGCGGCGCGAGCGCTTTGGCTTCTCCAACGGCGTGCTCAATGCGATCGAGTCGCTTTCGATCCCCACCATCACCCAGGTACAAGGACGGGCATTCGGCGGCGGCTTCGAACTGGCGCTGCATACCGATCTCATCATCGCCGCCGAGTCCGCGACGTTTCGCTTTTCCGAGGCGACGCTCGGCGTGGCCCCGTTGGCCGGGGGCGTGCAGCGCATCGCCGAGCGCGCAGGGCGCAGCGTGGCGTCAAGGCTCGTCATGCTGTCCGACGAGATCTCGGCCGCAGAAGCGCTGGCGATGAACATCGTGGCGAAAGTCGTGCCGGACGACCGCCTCGAAGCGGTTGCGTTCGAACACGCCCTGAAGCTCGCGTCGGGTCCGACGCGGGCGCACGCGGTTTCGAAGGCGATTTTGTCCGCTTGGTCGGCGGGCGGCGTGCGCAGTGCCGACGAAGCCATGATCGAACATGTGTCTGTGCTGCTCGCCACGGATGACGTTCAGCGCGGCGTGAGTTCCGCGATCAAAGCCATCGAGGCGGGCACGGAGCGCCCGGCTCTCGACTTCAACGGGCAGTGATCGTCCGATGAATTCGTACCAAGGAAACATCATGCAACCAGAAGAGCACTACGTTCCGGTCGAAGACGGCTTCAGGCTGCACGCCTGGGTCTTCCGTCCGGAGGGGGTCGACGGACCTGTCCCCGCCATTACGATGGCGCACGGGTTCTCCGGCCTTAAGTACCGGGGCCTCCAGCGATATGCGGAGCGCTTCGCGCGGGCTGGTTTCGCGGTGATCGTGCACGACCATCGGAACTTCGGACTCAGCGGCGGGGACGTTCGTGGCGATATCGATCCCTGGAAGCAGATCGCGGATTGGCGTCGTGTCATCTCGTACCTCGAGAACCTTCCCGGCGTCGACGCCGGCTGCATCGGCGTGTGGGGTACCAGCTATGCAGGCGGACATGCCATGGTCCTCGGTGCGACCGATTCACGGATCCGCGCCGTGGTCGCGCAGGTGCCAATCATCAGCGGATACGAGCAGGGTCTGCGGCGAGTGCCACCGGATGCGCGTGCCACCCAGCAGGAACTCTTCAGCGAAGACGAACGCGCGCAGTTGCGCGGCGAGCCCCCGATGACGCAACTCGTCGTGAGCCTGGACCCGTCCGTCCGCGCGGCCTATCGTTCGAAGGACATGATGGCATTTCACGACGCTTTCGAAATTCCCGAAGGCGTGGAGCACGGCGACCATGTCACATTGCGGTCTTCGCGACTTGCCCAAATGTACGAGCCCGGCCAGTGGGTGTCGCGCATCGGGCCCAAGCCACTACTGATGGTGGTGGCAGAGAACGACGTCATCACGCCAGCAGACCTTGCCCTTGCGGCTTACGAGCGCGCCCTGGAGCCGAAGAAGCTCCGCATCATCCGGCGCGGGCATTTCGATGCCTATCTCAGCGAGTTCGAGGATTCGAGTTCGGCTGCACGCGACTGGTTCGTCCAGCATCTGCTGACTCGGACTGCACCGTGAACGACCCCGAAGCGAGCACAGGGACCGTACCGCAGGGGCTTGTCGTTTTTGTGCATGGTTACATGGACAGTCCCGGTGTCTGGGCGCGGACTATCTCGCAACTGGCGTTGCCAGGCTGGCGAACCATTGCCGCTACGCTCGAGACGCCGCATCAGCAGTCGGGCGCGCCTGCGGACCTGCTGCAGCTCTATGCTGGACAGGTGGTCGACCAGGTAGACGCCGCGACATTGCTCGCCGGGCTGCCGGTCGTCATCGTCGGGCACAGCATGGGCGGGCAAATTGCAGAGTTGGTGGCGTGTTCGCTTGGCGCACAGGCTGCGGGCTTGGTGCTGGTGACACCGGCCCCGCTTGCCGGATACCCGCTGCCGCCGGCGGTGATGGATCGCTTCGCTTCGCGCGCAGGAATCACCGACGCCGCGTCGATCCGGGATGGTAAGCGTGCCCTATCCGTGGCACTGGACGACGAGGCGCTGGAGATCCTGGTGCAGTCGACTGCGGCCACATCCCGCGATACCGCACTTGCGCAATTGCACGCTTGGACCGGCGGACACCTGGCGGGTCACAGCCCCTCCTTTTTTGGCGGCCCCGCCCTCACAGTGACGACCGACGACAAGTTCTTCACAACCGAGATGCTGGCGCAAGGATCCAGGCGCTTTCGCCGCGCGGTCGTCGAACACATCGGCGGCGCAGGACACTGGCCTCAGCTCGAGCAGTCAGAGGGTCTGGCCCAGGCAATCCGCCGCTTCGTCCAGTCGCAACTACAGCTGGGTTGAGGGCGAGCAAAGTGCGACCCCGGCAACACAACTAATCCGGAGACATCATTTCATACGCCGATGCGCTCGTCGTTCGAGTCGGTGCAATACGAAGTACGCTATTCCGGAAGTGGGTCGCTTCGTCGATGCATTGCCCCGTCCCAGCGTAGGAAAGTACGACAAGAAGGTCATGCGCGCGCAGTTGACCGGACAGGTAGCTGGCCTCGGGGCGCCGAAGCTCGCTATGGCGTGGAAGTCTCGCGGTATCTGGCCTCGACGGCTCGTGCAGCGGAGATCAATTGCGGGCGAACGTCCGACAGGAAAGTCTCGACCGAAATCGACCAGACAGGCGCTGCCGCATTGAGTACCAGGGGTGGCAGGCCACCGCCGCTCAGCGTGATGGGCACGGCGATGGCGTTGATCTCCTTACGCCATTCGCCGAATGAGCTGACGCATCCGGAACTCGCGAACTCCTTGCGAGCTTGCAGGATGCCTGCTTCGAGCGCGGGCCACGCGGCAGCGTCCAATTTCCTGATCCGTTGCATCAGCGCAGACTGCTGCCGCGCATCCAGCGCCACGAGATGCGCACGGCCTGCAGCCGTGGAGGCAACGGGCAACCGTGAACCGATGCCGAGTCGCAGGGTGACGACCGAGGATTGGCTTCGGTAGCTCTCCACATACAGAACTGATAGCTCGTCGCGAATCGCCAGCGAAATCATGGTGCCGGTCCCGTCCGCGGCCTTCTGCAGCAGGTCCCCTGTGGCTTCGCGCAGATCGAGGCGGTCCAAGGTCGTCCGCGCCAGCGCGAGCGTCGCCATGCCCAGCCGATATCGCCCCGTATCCTCGATGTAGTGCAGAAATCCGAGCTGGGTCAGTGTGTGCGTGAGGCGGGATACCGTCGACTTCGGCAATGCGCATCGCTGTGCAAGCTCATGATTACTTAAACGCTCGGCCCCTGAGGCGAATGCCCGCAAGATGCTAAGCCCCCTTGCCAACGCGGTGACGAAATGACGATCGTCCTTGCCTTCCATTGATTTCCTTGTGCGGCCTTGTTCGAAGCCGAGTCATTCGGATCGCACCCGGCCGAAGCGCGGGCTGGCAGCAGCCTGTTCGGCCTCGAGAACAAAAAAGTACGCAGCCTATCGCATGCTTTCGTCAAGGGCAAGTCGATCGTAACCCTCAGGCCGCCAACCGCTCGGTTGGCAAGCCTCGCCTTGGCGTGGGGAGCGCAGGAATGCGCCTGGCGGGCGAGCAATTCGACCTTGCAACGTTACGGTCGAGTGCGTCGTCGTTCGCTTTAGCAGCCAGCAGGCGTCCTGAATCATTGGACTTGATGCTGGCCTTCTGCTCGATGGGATTACCAGTTTTCCTTGAACGGTCTCAAGTCGAGCTCCTGCGTCCATGCCGATTTCGGCTGCCGGTGGAGCAACCAGTAGTTTTCCGCGATGGCGTCATAGCCAAGGAGGCCTTCGGGACCGACGCGCTCCACCCTGGCTGGAGAGGCGCCCTGAAGACGGTCGCCGAGGATGCCACCGTCGATGACGACATGCGCGACGTGGAGCCCTTTGGGTCCGTACTCGCGGGCCATGCTTTGCGAGATCATGCGCAGCCCGGCCTTGGCGGCGGCGAAGTGTGCGAAGCCGGGCTTGCCTCGCAGACTGCCCGAGGCACCAGTGAAGATCACGGTGCCGCGGCCCAGCGGGATCAGTCGGCGTGCGGCCTCGCGACCAACCAGGAAGCCGGAGTAGCAACCCACGCGCCAGAAGTCCTCGAACTGCGCTGTGGTCAGTTGGGTGAAATCGATGACCGCGTTGTTGCCTGCGTTGGAGACGACGACATCGGCTGGCTCGCGGCCCGGCCCGGGGTTCATCGCGCGGTCGAAAGCGGCGATCACCTGCACTTCATCGGTCACGTCAGTCAGAAGCGCTTCAGCACTTCCGATTCCGGACGCGGCGATCTCCGCAACCACCGCCTCGATCTTGGCCAAGGTACGTCCTGCCACGAAGACGTGATAGCCCTCGCGTGCGAAGCGCCTGCACACCGCGCCGCCCACACCGCGAATCGATCCCACGCCAAACACGATTGCAGTTGGCTGACTCATTTCATCGTCTCCGTCTTGTTGATGAGGTTGGCCATACTCGCGTCATCGCGCAATCGTGCCTTGACACCCGACAGTTCGCTGCGTGCGCAAGGTTCGTTTGAGAACGTCGACGGCGGCGATATTCTTGAGCGGTCTCTTCTTTTCAAACCAATTCGCTGCATTCGATCGTTTCAGTCATTGAGGAAGGACAGTGCCTTTGGCACGAATTCGCTGTGGTATTGAAAGATCCCGCCATGCCCGGCGTCTTCGTAGATGACCAGTTGTGAGCCTGGAATGCGCCGCGCAAGATCGATGCTGTTCTCGGTGGGCACCATTGTGTCGTTGTCGCCATTGGCGACCAGCACCGGGATACCGATGCTGCCGAGATGCTGGGGCGCCTGCCGCCCCCACGCCTTGATCGCCTTCAACTGCCGTAGGAAGGCTCGAGGCGTCGGTCCCTTGTCCCGATCCGACTTTCGCTCCTTTAGTCGCTTCAGGAAGGCCCCCGCGGCTCGCCGACCATTGGCTGTGGAGGTGAAGAACAGGTAGGTTTTCGGATCCCGCAGCGTCAGCAAGCCCTTGATCATCAACGGCCAGGAGACCGTCCAGACCTCGTCAATGCCTTTGCCACCTGCCGGCCCCGTACCCGTCAGGATGAGCCGGCGCACCAGGTCGGGGGCTTTCAGCGCGATGTCCTGCGCCACGAATCCTCCGAGGGAGAAACCGAGCAGATCGACCTTCTCGAAGCCCAGTGCATGGATCAGGGCGATCGCATCCCCTGCCATTGCTTCAACGGTCACGGGTGCCGTTCCACCCGACCCGCCGATCCCCCGGTAGTCGATGGCAATAACGCGATGCCGGCGTGCAAGACCATCGACGATTCTGGGGTCGAAGTTGTCTAGTACTGCTCCCCAGTGATTGAGCAGGACCAGTGGCACGCCACTGCGCGGCCCCAGATCGCGGTACGCGAACACGGTCCCCTTAACATTGATGGATCGGGTGGGAACCTTGGCATAGTGGCTGCCCAGCTCAAAGTGATTGTCGGCGATGGTCATCAGTTATTCCTTGTGTCTTGTCCTGGGCGAAATCGTGGGAAGTGGACGCAGAACTGGCGATCAGGCGTTCACATCGACGACAGTGCGTCCCTGGACCTTCCCGGCCAGTACCTGGTTGGCAACTTCGGGAACGTGGGCAAGGCCGACCACCTGAGTCGTTCGTGCAAGCTTTTCCAGATCAAGGTCCCTGGCGAGACGAGACCAAGCCTGCAGGCGAACCTGCTGCGGAGCATTGACCGAGTCGATGCCGGCGAGGGTGACGTTACGCAAGATGAACGGCAGAACCGATGCAGGCAGATCCGCGCCCTGCGCGAGGCCGAAGGCCGCTACCACGCCGCGATACTGAGTCTGTGCCAGGACGTTTGCTAGCGTATGGCTTCCCACCGAATCAACAGCTCCAGCCCATCGCTCCTTGGAGATCGATGCTCCAAGTTCGGACAAAGTTCGGCGATCGATGAGCTCCGCCGCCCCTAGTGCGCGCAAGTAATCGGCTTCTTCGAGACGTCCGGTCGAGGCGACTACGCGATAGCCGAGCTTGGACAGCAGTGCGATCGCAATGGAACCGGCGCCACCGTTGGCGCCAGTCACCAGGATGTCGCCGCGCTCGGGCGTCAGGCCGCCATGCTCCAGAGCCAACACGGACAGCATGGCGGTGTACCCGGCGGTGCCGATGGCCATGGCATCCTGGGTCGAAAAGACCGCCGGGATTTTGACGAGCCAATCGCCGCTCACCCGCACCTTCTGGGCGAAGCCGCCGTGGTGGGTCTGGCTCAGTCCCCAGCCGTTGGCCAGCACACGGTCGCCGGCCACGATGCCGGGATAGGTCGACGCCTCGACGACACCCGCAAAGTCGATGCCCGGAACCAGCGGAAACTGGCGAATAACCGGTGACCGGCCACTGACAGCCATCGCGTCCTTGTAGTTCACCGTCGAGTACTCGACCGCAACGGTGACGTCGCCGGGCATCAGATCCTCGTCCTTGAAGTCGACCAGGTTGGTCGAAATCGTATCGCCCGTCTTGTTGGCTAGCAGTGCTTTGAACGTCATCGTCTTCTCCTGGTCAGGTGGGTGTGGGATACATTCATAGTTGAATGTAGAGGGGGTGTTCATCCCTGCCTCGGCGCGGGATGAACGTCTTTTGGGTCGCGCCATCGCAACAGCGTGAGGCGTTGAGTACCTTGTCGGCGTTCTTCATAGGCGCGCGCGCCCGCTTCCTGCGCCGCACTCGACGGCGTTGCTTGCGGGTTGTCTTGGGTTTCGTTGACCATCATGTGCTCCTGGGGATCGGCGACAAGACGCAGCTGGCGATCGCCGGGGCAGGCGTTGCCATCCGCTAGATCAACGGACCCAGTTGGAAAATCTTGGGCTCACCCGCC
The DNA here is from genome assembly GCF_030486595.1 of Variovorax ginsengisoli. Taxonomy (GTDB): domain Bacteria; phylum Pseudomonadota; class Gammaproteobacteria; order Burkholderiales; family Burkholderiaceae_C; genus Variovorax; species Variovorax ginsengisoli_B. The sequence goes on from NZ_JAUJZH010000029.1 coordinate 86,524, forward strand.
AGCAGCTGCGGTGCTTTCGCAATGAACGCCTGGACATCGGGCTTCTGCTGGTGGGCATCGGAATCGGCCTTGCTCTCCCAGATCTCATACAAGATCCAGGTCGTCTCTCCGACCACCTGGTGGTAGTTGAAGGTGATGACGCCCTTGTCCTGGCGCGTCCCGGCGACGTTTTCCCGGACCATGGCCGCGAACTCCTCGCCATGTTCCGGTTTCACGGGCAGGACGACACACAGTGCATATGGCTCAGACATGAGGTTCTCCATTGATTGAGATGAACGACTTGGCATGACGCGATGCCCGCGCTCACGCGTTGACATCGACCACGGTGCGCCCCCTGACCTTGCCTTCGAGGATCTGACTGGCAACCGCCGGTACGTCGGCCTGTCCGATCACCTGCACCGTGCGGGCCAGCTTGTCCAGATCCAGATCGCGGGCGAGCCGTGTCCAGGCCTCGACGCGAACCGCCTGCGGCGCGTTGACCCGCGAGGGTCACGTTGCGCAGGATGAAGGGCAGCACCGATCCAGGCAGGTCGATGCCCTGGACCATGCCGAAGGCCGCCACCACGCCGCGGTAGCGTGTCTGCGCCAGCACGTTGACCAGCGTATGGCTGCCGACCGTATCGATGGCGCCGGCCCAGCGTTCAGCGGCGATCGGCGCGCCCGGTTCGGACAAGGTGCGGCGATCGATGATGTCCGCCGCGCCCAGCGCGCGCAGGTAATCGGCTTCTTCGAGACGGCCGGTCGACGCGATCACTCGATAGCCAAGCTTGGACAGCAGGGCGATCGCCACCGATCCCGCGCCGCCGCTGGCGCCGGTCACCAGGATGTCGCCCCGGTCCGGCGTGATGCCGCCGTGCTCCAGGGCCAGGACGCTCAACATCGCTGTATAGCCGCCCGTGCCGAGGGCCACGGCGTCCCGGGTTAGGAAGGGCTCGGGCAGCCTGACCACCCAGTCACCAGGTACGCGCGCTTTCTGGGCGAAGCCGCCGTGGTGCGTCTGACCCAGTCCCCAGCAGTTGACAACGACCTTGTCGCCGACCTCGATACCGGGATGGGTCGATGCCTCGACCATGCCGGCAAGGTCGGCGCCGGGGATCAGCGGAAGCCGCTGGATGATCTCCCGGCGATTGGTGATGGCCAGTCCGTCCTTGTAGTTCACGGTCGAGTAGTCCACCGCGATCGTGACGTCTCCAGGCATGAGGTCCAGCTCATCGAGTTCGACGGGATCGACGGACACTTTTCCGTCCTCCTTGGTTGCAAGCAGTGCCTTGAATGTCATGGATTTCGCCCCGGTTCCAGCAGAAGAAGTGCGCGCGCGGCGTGTCAGGGCCCTGCCCGATAGCGCTCCGCCGCATGCGCTTGCCGGAGGTCCGAGAGCAGGCCTTGCCGCGCGGTATCCAGCGCATCCCAGCGCGCGGCGTCGTGCAGGGGCGGGATGGTCACGAGTTCACGGCGGTCGAATCCGACCAGCGCGGCATCCACCAGCTCACCCACTTCCATCAGATCGGTCCTCGCACTGATATCGATGCCTGCGCGCTCCCAAATCTCGGTGCGAGTTCCGGCGGGCAGTACGGCCTGCACGTAGATGCCCTTGGGCGAGAGCTCCAGGCTCAGTCCCTGGGAAAGGAACAGCACGAAAGCTTTAGTCGCGCCGTAGATGGACTGGCCGAACTCTGGTGCAAAACCAACGACCGAGCCAATGTTGACGATCGCGCCTTCGCCGGCCTTTACCAGTCGCGGAGCAATGGCGGCGGCGAGCCGTGTCAGCGCAGTTGTGTTGAGTGTTACGAGCCGATCGATGCTGCCGGCGGTCTGCTCGGTGAAGCCGCCGGACTGGGCTACCCCGGCGTTGTTGATGAGGATCTCGATCTTGGCGTCATCGCGCAGGCGGGTTTCAACAGCGGCCAAGTCGCTCGATTGGGTGAGGTCGGCCTGAAGGACATCGACAACGACGCTGCTTTCCTGACGCAGGCGAGCGGAGAGCGCCTCCAGCCGCGCCTTGTCGCGGGCAACCAGCACGAGGTCGTGGCCGCGGCGTGCGAAGCGCTCGGCATAGGTGGCACCGATGCCGGAGGATGCGCCGGTGATGAGGACAGTGGAACGGGTGGCCATGTGTTTTTCTCTTGATCAAAAAGGGAGCCCACGCCGCGATGTGCGACATGAGGACTGGGGCCGCGCCTTTGCGCGGCCCTGAAAGGACTACTGGGCGTTGGAATCAGCGAGCGTCGGGTAGTCGATGTAGCCCGCGGCGCCACCGCCATAGAGCGTGGCTGGGTTCAGCGCGGTGAGCGGCGCGCCGGTCCCATAGGTGGCGGCGAACTCGCTGGGCACCAAGCCTGCGCCGGCACGATTGCGCTTCAGGGGCGCCATCACGAATCGGTTGGAGAGGGTGAGTGAGCCCAGGGCGTAGGGATCGAAAAGTGTTTTGTCAGTCATGTCTTGTCTGTCGTATCGACGATGGAGCCAGCTTGAAAAGAGGGGATGCGCGACGGCATCACTCCTCCAAGAACTGGATCGCGTGTTTGAGGAAGCGCTCGGGATACTGGAACTGCGCGCCGTGCCCGGCGTCCGGATAGACGATCAACTGCGCGTCCGGAATGTTCTGGACCATGTGCCAGGAATTGATCGTGGCGATCATGACGTCGTTGGTGCCGTTGACGATCAGCGTCGGCTGCGTGATCCTCGCCAGATGCGCGAAAGGCTTTTCTGCGTCGAGTGGCGCGTAGAACGCCATGCTCGCTTCGACCTCGGCCTTCATGAGTTCAACCGAACTCGGCGGATCCTGGTCCGCGCGCTGATGACGGCGTTCCCAGAAATCCCGGCCTGCCTGTTTGGCCGCTTCGGACGGGCCGAAAAACAGGAACAGGAAGTCCTCGACAACCGGTACAGGACGAGGCGCGACCTCGAAGATCTTCGGATCGGCCTCGGGATTCCCGCCACGTGGCTGGGTGCCGATCAACATCAGCTTACGGACCAGAGCGGGATGGCGGAGGGTCACATCTTGCGCCACCATGCCGCCGAGCGAGAAGCCCACGACATCAACCTTGGGCAAGCCGAGTGCGCGGATCACTTTGGCGGCGTCGTCCGCCTTGTCTTCGATCTTGTTGCGTGGGGCGCCAGACGATGAGGCGCAGCCTCGATAGTTGTAGAGGATGACTTCGCGGCCTTGTGCCAGTCCGTCGGTCATCAGGGGATCCCAATGGTCCAGGCCCCCGCGGAAGTGCTGGAAGAAGAACAGCGGTGGTTGCCCGGAATCGGTGTTGCCCCAGCGGCGATAGGCGAATCGGTCGCCTTCGACTTCGATGAAGCGGGTGGGGGCGGTCTGGTGGGCGTCGCTCATGGTCAGAGTTCTTGCTAGAGTGGTAAGTCCACACAATGATGTCAATCATCATCTTTGCTGTCAAGGGCTTTGATGATGCGCAACATCAATGTACAGTAACGAGTTCGCTGCTGGCATACACGAAGAGATTTCCGAACATGAAGGTCACCAAAGCACAGGCGCAGGCGAACCATGCGCACATCGTTGAGATCGCCTCCACGCTGTTTCGCGAGCGGGGCTACGATGGGGTGGGAATCGCGGATTTGATGGCTGCAGCCGGATTCACCCATGGCGGGTTCTACAAGCACTTCAAGTCCAAAGCCGACTTAATGGCGGAAGCCGCGACCTGCGGGTTCACGCAGACCGCTGCAAAAACCGAGGGCGTTGGGATCAAAGACTTCGTCGAGTACTACGTCTCTCGCTGGCACCGCGATGCTCGAAGTGACGGTTGCACGATGGCCGCACTCAGTGGCGATGCCGCACGTCAGTCTGAGACCATCAAGGCCACATTTGCCGCAGGCATCGACGAGCTGCTGGCAGGCCTTGAACGGGAAGGCAGCGTGTTCGGCGTGGTAGATAAGCGCGAAGCACGGGCCAAGGCAATCGACATATTGGCCCACGCGGTCGGTGCGGTCGTGTTGTCGCGCGCGTGTCCGGACGAGTCGCCTTTGGCGGACGAAATACTGGAGGTATGTCGCGCTGAAATTCGCGCGTCACTGGCTTCCTCCGACTGAGCCGCGAGCGCGGAGGCGGCTTTCCGGTAGCGTCCACAAGGAGTTGCAGATAGGTGCTTGATATTGCCGAGATGGCCAAAGGGGAGCGTTTGTCGGGACCATGCGTCTCTCCCAATCTGGCAATGTAGTGAACGGCGAGCAAGACGGCCAGCACAGCCACGAATCCGAATGTTGCCCGCCAGCCAAGCCAACTGGGCCTGAGTCATGCGATTAAACCTGCAATGGCCGATTCGGATTCAAAGGTTGAGGAAATTCCCCAGAGGACGTGAGCCCTTCTGGAAAGACGTCGTGTAGCGGAGCCGGAGAAAGGACCCGAGCGGTCTCAGGCCGGCACGCTCAGTTCTCCGTTTCACCATCAACGTTGTCATCGAGACATTCGATGCATGCATCGAGCAGATCGTGCAACGCGGCGACGCGCTCAATTCCCAACCGCTCGTTGAGTGACGCCTGAGCTAACTTCCAGGCATGCTGCCCCTCAGCTCGTTTCGTAAGCCCCGCCTCTGTCGCTTCGACCAGACGGCTGCGTGCGTCCTTGCCCGAGCCCACTTCCAGCAGCCCCTGGACAGCCAGCGGCTGCAGGTTGCGCGTCAAAGTTGAGGCATCCATCTGCATGCGCCTAGCCAGATCGCCTGGCTGGATGGGGCCGAGCCTGACGACATGCGACAGCAGGGCGTACTGCGTGTTCTTGAGCCCCGTCGCGGCGACATGGTGATCATAGTGCCGCGTCACCATGCGAGTGAACTGGCGAAGATCAAGGTTGGTGCATCCCTGAGGCTTGGTGGCATTCTTCATATGATATATTGTATCTGCAAGACTTGCATATACAATCGAAATTGGGAAAGGAAGGCGCGATGGAAGTCGATCAGGTCGTGGCGCGTTGGGAAGCAGACGAAACACGGGTCCGCGCGCGGTTCAGTGCACCCGGGGCTGAGGCCAAAGGGCAGGTCTTTGGTCGCTCGGGCATGGAAATGTTCGAGGCGATCTTTGCTGGGGATCTGCCACCTCCACCGATTGGTGACACGCTCGACTTCGTGCCGATCTACATGGAGCCGGGTGCTGCAGTCTTCCAGGGACGGCCACAGCGCCGGCACTACAACCCCTTGGGAACCGTGCACGGGGGCTGGTTCGCAACCCTGCTCGACTCAGCCTTGGGTTGCGCGGTGCATTCGACGTTGCCCGCCGGCAAGGGCTTCACCACATTGGAACTGAAAGTGAACATGGTGCGACCTCTGAATGACCAAGTCCCCCTTGTCCGCGCCGAAGGCAAGGTGATCCACGCCGGGCGTCAGGTCGCAACGGCCGAGGGCCGCATCGTCGGTCCGGACGGCAAGCTGTATGCGCACGCGACCACGACGTGCTTGATTTTCGACCACTCTGCAACCGTCTCCGGAGAATCCCATGGCCAAGCATGAATTCGTTCTTTGCTTTCCAGTGCGCACAGCGATTGGCACCTATGGCGGTACGCTGAGGGACACACCGGCGCCTGACTTGGGCGCTGCCGTGATCCGCGAGACGCTGCGACGCTCGGGCCTGACCGCCGACATCATCGATACGGCCGTCATGGGGAACGTGATTCAGGCCGGCACAAAAATGAACCCGGCGCGGCAAGCCGCCATCCGCGGTGGCCTGCCCGTGCAGGTACCCGCCCTGACGGTGAACCGAGTGTGTGGCTCGGGTGCTCAGGCGATCGCAAGTGCCGCGCTCGAGATTGCGGCGGGGTACGCTCAGGTGGCGATTGCCGGTGGCATGGAGAACATGGACCAGGCGCCCTATCTGGCGCCTGGCGGGCGTTGGGGCAACCGTATGGGTGACGCGTTGATGCTCGACAGCCTGCTTCGGGATGGCCTCAACGATGCGTTCAGTGGCCAGCACTCGGGCTGGCATACCGAAGATTTGGTCAGCCAATACGGCATCACACGCGAGGACCAAGATCGCTGGGCCGCGCGCTCGCAACAGCGCTTCAGTGCCGCGCAGGCCGCGGGCAAGTTCGTCGAGGAAATCGTTCCAATCGAACTCGTCAGTCGCAAAGGTTCGGTGAGCTTTGCAAGGGACGAAGCCAATCGGCCTGACACGACGCTTGAAACGCTGTCCAAACTCAAGCCGGCATTTCGCAAGGACGGCACCATCACTGCGGGCAATGCACCCGAGCTCAACAGCGGCGCGGCAGCGGTGATCGTCGCGGAGCGTAGCTTCGCGGAACGACATGGGCTTCAGCCTTGGGCTCGGCTGGTTTCCCATGGCGTCGCGGCCGTCGAACCAGGCATGTTCGGCATCGGACCGGTGCCGGCGGTCAAGCTGGCCGTTGAACGTGCCAATTGGAAACACACGGACATTGATCGAATCGAGATCAACGAGGCGTTTGCCGCGATCGCGCTGGCCTGCCTGCGGCAACTCGAACTCCCCGAAGACATCGTCAACGTCGAGGGGCGGCTCGATCGCCCACGGCCATGCCATCGGAGCCACGGGCGCTGTGCTGACCGCGCGCATGCTGCATTCGATGCGGCGCGACGGATTCAAACGGGGCATTGTGACGCTTTGCATTGGCGGTGGACAGAGCATCGCGCTCGCGCTCGAGGCGCTCTGAAGAGGCAGACAGCAATGCATCCCCTTCACCTGCATGCCCCCGTAGCCGGCCAACCTCGTTGTTCCACGGCATGAAGTGACCGCACCGATTGCGCGCGACCAGAGAAGTTTGACAACACTATCCCGATTCACTCAACGGAGCACGGCATGAAATACACACCCTTTGGCAAGACCGGACTGCGGGTTTCGCAGGTGGCACTCGGTACCGGCAACTTTGGTACGGGCTGGGGCCATGGAGCTGCTCCTGACGCCAGCAAGGCCATCTTCAACGCCTATGCCGAGGCTGGCGGCAACTTCATCGACTCGGCAGATGTCTACCAATTCGGTCAATCCGAGGAACTGCTCGGCACCTTGCTGGAAGGGCGGCGCGAAGATTTCGTACTCGCCACCAAGTTCACCAACGGCGCTGTGCCCAACGCCAATCGACTGGTCACCGGCAACAGCCGCAAGGCCATGGTCTCATCTGTGGAGGCAAGCCTGAAGCGGCTCAAGACCGATCGGATCGACATTTACTGGGCACATCACCCCGATGGAATCACGCCCATCGAAGAAATCATCCGTGGCTTCGAGGACTTGGCACGCGCGGGCAAGATTCTTTATGGGGGACTTTCGAACTTCTCCGCCTGGCGACTGGCTCGCGCGGTCACTATGGCCGAACTCACCCATGCCGTCCCCATTGCGGCTGCACAGTTCGAGCACAGCCTGGTCCATCGCGAGCCCGAGGCCGATCTGTTTGCCGCATCACACGCTCTGGGGCTCGGCGTTGTGACTTGGTCGCCCCAGGGTGGCGGCATGCTCACCGGAAAGTACAGGCAGGGCGAGACGGGACGTGCCGAAGGCCTCGGTGGCAAAGTATTCCGGCCGGAGAATTCGGCGCAGCGCACGCAAGTACTCGATACCCTCCTCGCCATCGCCGGCGAGGTCGGCGCCAGCGCAGGGCAGGTTGCCATTGCATGGGCGGGCACACACGGTGCGGTTCCGATCATCGGACCACGCTCCTTGACCCATCTCACAGAGAACCTCGGCGCTTTGACACTGGAGCTCTCTGCCGAACAGATCAGCCGCTTGGACACCGCGAGCAGCCTGGTGCCGTCGGCGCCAGCAAGGACGCCCGTTCCTTGGGCAGTCGGCGTTCCAGCTCGCGTTGTGGCCTGAGCTGCGAACCCAGTTTTTGGCGGGCGAGGGGACGATGACCACTCGACGTCGTCCAGGCGCAGATGTGTTTACTGACCCGCCTCGATCGTCAGGTGGAGGACATCCACAACGAGAGTCTTGGCAATTGATTCCCGCGCCAGCGCGAACTCGTGCAACCCCTTGCGGGACCTGTGGATCGAGGTCAAACGTTGCCGCAATCGCGCGAAGATCAAACGGCTGGACGCGGGTCTACGTCTTACTCTCGGCGTGAGCAGGGGATCTGTTGGACCTCGCCGGCCTCTGCCGGCAGCCACACGTCGTACTTCTTTCACGCTGCGGGGTGTACGAGTCCGTGCGCTATTGCTGGAATAACTTGGTCGAAACGCTTCATAATCAGCGCTATGGCAGAGACGTAAGCGCCAAAAGCAGGCATAGGAGACCGACCACAGCGACCAAACCATGTGCCCGGTAATAATCTGTCATCTGATCTCCAGGAATGAAGAAAAGTCCGTGGCAGCCCCCGACAATCACAGACTCGTCCATGGGCGTCACCTCGATCATTTCGGCTGAGTCGTCATTCATGCGTTCAACCGATAGCTGGGAGTGTGTTCATCCGCTTCCGGTTCGGTCGCGCGCAGGTCGGTGACGGACATGTCATTGCGGCTCGAGCTTCACGGCCTTCGCGATGCGCCGGAACTTGTCGATTTCGGCCTGGTAGAACGCGGCGGACTGCGCCGGCGTCATCGGCTCCACGGGCAATGCGGCCGAGTCCTTGAGAAAGCCCTGGAAATCGCTGCTGCCGGTGATTTCCGCCAGGTTCTTGTGCAGCGCGGCGACGACCGGCTCGGGCGCGGACGCGGGCACGAAGACGGCAGCCCACGCGCTGTAGACGAAATTCTTCAGGTATTTGCCTTCGCTCAGCGTCGGCAACTGAGGTAGATAGGGATTGCGCTTGGTGTTCGCGACACCGATCGCATTTATCTTGCCGGTACGGATGAGTTCCAGCACGTTGGGCGCCAGCGGCACGAAGGCCAGATCGATCTCACGACTCAGCAGCGCTTGGATCACGGGTGCCGCGCCCTTGTAAGGAACATCCATGACGCGTGCGTTCGTCGATGCACTGAAATCCGCCCCCACCAGGTAGGGTGCCGAGCCATACCCCCAGCTCCCGATGGTGAGTTCCTTCTGGTCGCTCCTGCGAGCCCGCTCGATGAGGGCGTCGACACTGGGGAACGCATGGTTGGCGCTCGTGACCAGCGTAAAGTCGGTCGGCAAAATGGTGGCAAGCAGGCGGTACTGCTCGGGCTTGTACTTTACCTGTGCCAAGGCAAGCGGTGACAGGATCATGTCGTTCCCCGTCGTCACGAGCAGCGTTTGTCCGTCGGGCGTAGCGTGCAGCACATTGTTTGCTGCGATCGAGCCGCCGGCACCGGGCAGGTTCTCGATGATGACCGGCTTTCCGAGTGCGGCCTGCAGAGGCAACTGGATCTTGCGCGCCGCCACATCGGCAGGCCCGCCGGCCGGGTAGGCAACGCGCATCACGAGGGGTCGGGATGACGAGGGAAGCTGCGCATGAACGAGTGTGACGAATGGCAGCGCTGCGGCCGCAACGATGCAGGCGGCCAGGTAGCGCCGGCGAGATGTGCAAACGAGCTTCATGGTTGTCCTTTGTGGTGTTCTCAAGAAGGCGGAGCGAGCGACGTCGCTACGACTGGGCCGGAAGCACCCGGCCATGGTTGATGCCGAAGCCGATGCGCCGGAAGCCTTGGCGGTCGCACCAGCCGCGGAAGATGACCGAATCTCCATCCTCCAGAAAGCTGCGGCTTTCGCCATTGCTCAATTGGACCGGCATCTGGCCGGCCAGCGCCAGTTCCATCAACGCGCCGGCCTCCGCCCGGCTCGGGCCCGAGATCGTGCCGCTACCCGGCAGGTCACCGGCCTGCAGGTTGCAGCCGCCCGCCGTGTGATTTTCAATCATCTGACCCATCGACCAGTAGTGGTGCGCAAACGTCGTGTGCGACAGGGTCTGGGGCGGCAGTTTGCCGGAGCGCATTCGATCAGTCTCGATCAGGACTTCCAATCTGATGTCCAGCGCGCCAGCCGCCCGATTCCCGTCATCTTCCAGATAGGGCAGCGGCTGAGGATCCGAAGGAGGACGCGTCCAGGGTTGTCGATAGGGGGCAAGCGCATCCAGGGTGACGATCCAGGGAGACACTGTAGTGGCGAAGTTCTTGGCATGGAAGGGCCCGAGCGGCGTCATCTCCCACGCCTGGATGTCGCGTGCCGACCAGTCGTTGAGCAGGCAGATGCCAAAGGCGTGGTCTTCCGCGGAAGACAGCGGGATCCGTTCGCCGGGTGCATTGCCGACCCCGATATACAAACCGAGTTCGAGCTCGTAGTCGAGTCGCTGGCACGGCCCGTACTCCGGAGGGGCTCCACCGCCCCGGAGTGCTTGCCCACGCGGACGCCGGAAGGTCTGGCCTGCGACACCGATCGAGGAAACACGACCGTGGTATGCGGTGGGCACCCACTGGAAGTTTCTGGGAAGATCTCCCTTGGGTTCGAGCAGGGCGCTGATGGCGCGGGTGTGGTGAATGGAGGTATAGAAGTCCGTGTAGTCGCCGACGCGTCGATGTCGTTCGCGCCGTCTTGCCGGAGCATTCGGAAGAGCGCGTGGCGCAGCGCGCGCCACGCGGCCGGTCCCATCGCCAAGAAGTCGTTGAGTGCCGGGGCCGCACATGCCTTTGCCGCCTGCAGTGAGATGCCATCGAGGCCGTCCGGGTCCGCTGCTTGGCTCAGCGTCGCCAAATTCAGCACTTGGTCGCCGATAGCGACGCCCCCCGCGCAAGGGCTCATCGCTGCCCGATCGCCGGAAGGCGCCAAAGGGCAGATTCTGAATCGGAAAGTCGGTGTCGTCCGAATTCGCGCTCAGTATCCAGCTTGTGGCCGAGGCGTCGTGGGTAAGGTCTATTTCGCGCATGGCTCGCCTCACCCTCAGTCGAACGCACCGCTGAGACTGCGGCGGCTGCGCAGTACCCCTTGCGTGCGAAGCGCCTCGATGCGTTCCTCCGTGAGCCCGAGTTCGCCCAGGACCACACTGTTGCTCTCTCCTTGGAAGTAGGGCACGCCAGGTGCCGGCAACTCGGAGCTTCCAAAGCGCCAGGGCGGGCCAGGCATGCGCACCGTGCCGCCGTCGCGATCGTCCACTTTGACGATCGCTCCCCAGTCCTTGGCCCACTCCGATTCAGCCAGATCCTGCGTGCTGCGCACGATGCCGATCGCAAGGCCTGCCTCGCTCACTTGCGCCTGCAGCAGATCCAGATCGGTGAAAGTCAGGATCCACGCCTTGACCTCGGCCATCAGGCTCTCAAGGTTTGCCTTGCGCAGGGTCGCTGATGCGAATCGCGGGTCCGTGAAGAGATCGGTCCGACGCATCATCGAGCAGTACTTGAGAAACATCGGTGAAGCCACTGGGCTCGAAGCGATGGTCAGCTTTCGCCCATCTGGCAGCTCGAACAGGGGCGACTCATTTGCGCTCAATGCGTAGGGCTCGTCCTTGACATCCAGACCTGTCAACAGGGCGCCGGCGCGTTCGTTGACGGAGAGCATCGTGGCGGCCATGCACACATCCACGTACTGGCCTTCACCGGTGCGCTCGCGATGCCGAAGGGCGGCCAGCACGGCGATGACGCCTTGCAGTCCGGTGTACACGTCAGCATGGCTGCAGGCATCATTGCGCGGTTCGACCATCGCGCCTTCGTAATGTTTCTGCAGAATGTCTGTGAGTCCGGTCTCGGCGTGGACTGTCGGTGCGAATGCCGGTCGATTGCGCCAAGGTCCCGTCTGCCCGTACCCGCTGATCGAAACGTAGACGATTTTTGGATTGATTTTCACCACGTCGTCGTAGGCAAAGCCGAAGCGTGCCAGCGTCCCCGGGCGAAAGTTCTCGACGATGACGTCGGCACTACGGCACATGTCCCCGACGATTTCGCGCGCCTCAGGCCAATTGAGGTCCAGGCTGATGTTGCGCTTGCCGGCGTTCTGCTGCGCGTAGTACATCGACATCGTTCCGACATGCGGTACACCTGCGCGGCCCAGATCACCGGCGGGTGGCTCGATCTTGGTCACTTCGGCGCCCAAGTCGCGCAGCGTCTTAGTGCAACTCGGTCCGGACAGCACGCGCGTGAAGTCGACCACGCGCAGGCCTTCGAGTGGGGCGGCGCTCATCTCAGTTCCCCTCGAAGACTGCGGAGCCCGGCCCTGTCGCGGCGAAGGCATCCAGGCCCCTCTTCTGGTCGCGGCTGTTCCACATCACCGTGTTGGCTTCCTCCTGTCGTGCATCGCCTGCTGCGATACCCCCGCGTGCCGCCAGATTCGCCACCGTCTTGATGCTGCGGAACGCCACCGTGGCACCCGCTGCCAGTTGTCGTGCCCACGAGAGCGACGCGGCAGCCAGCTCGGCCTCCGCCGCGACGAGATTGATCACGCCCCAACGTTCCAGCGAACGCGCATCGTGGCGGCGCGCGAACATCGCCATCTCTTTGGCGCGAGCCACGCCGGCGCGTTGCACCACACGCTGAACGCCGCCGAGCAGTGGCAACAGGCCGAGTGAGGCTTCCGCCATTCCGAAGGTCGCGGTGTCCGCTGCAACGATCATGTCGCACATCAACGCCAGTTCGAAGCCACCGCCAAGCGCGGCGCCATGGACCGCTGCGACGGTAGGCACAGGCACGTCTTCCAACAAGGCCCAGAGGCGAGCGAGCTCGCTCTGACTCCAGCGTTCAACAGGAAGCAGGTTGAGGTCGGCACCCGCGCAGAAGTGGCGCATTGAACTGCGCAGCAGGATGGCGCGACAGCCTTCGCCGACGGCTTGTTCGTACGCAGCCGCAAGCGCCTGCAGCATCGCGTTGTCAATCAGGTTGTGGGGTGGCTTCGCCAGGGTGACGATGCCGACGGCGCCATCCTTTTCATATGCAACTGGGCTCATGCTTTCTCCTTGTATGGAAGCAATGCTAACGATGTTAACAGATTCTTGTTATCGGTGTTAACACCTAGCTCTGAAGAAGGCACCGAAAGATATCGCTTGTAAGATCGATCACGTTGAAAACCGTATCGCCATGTCCATCAAGCTGCCCAGAACACCCCCACGAGCGACTCCCCGCGTTGGCTCCAAAACGCCCCGTGCGCTGCCCCCGCAACTCAGCGAGCCCGCCTACGAGCGCGGCGGCCTGCGCAACGCGCTCGTCGAGGAGGGGCGCAAGATGTTCGAGGAAAACGGTGCGAGCGAACTGAGCCTGCGCGCGCTGGCGCGACGACTCGGAGTGTCTGAAGCAGCGCCATCGCGCCACTTCAAGGGAAAGGAAGAATTGCTGGCTGCCATCGCGTCCAGCGGATTCAAGGAGTTGGCTGAGCAACGCGTGAAGATCTCGGCAATGAATCTTGACGCGCTGGCCAAGGCCCGTGAAATGATGCTGAGCTACGTGCGCTACGCGGAGTTGCACGCCGGCTTGTTCGATCTGATGACGGGGCCGCGACTACTACAAGAGTTTGTCCGAGGTGATGTCGAGGCAGTGAGCAATGTGTCGTACTCCTACTTTTCAGATTCGATCTTCGAATTGGCGCTCGAGAGCGGCTGGGCCAAGGGCCAATTGCAATATCTTTCGCACGCAGCTTGGTCTACGGAACACGGTGTTGCGGCGCTCATACTGGCGGGCCGCACTCCGAGAACGGACAGCGGTCTTGACAAGCAGCAGATGATCGAACTCTCGATCGATCTCTTTCTATCCGCTGTGGTCGCAGGGCCCAAGCGGTTGAAGGGACCTCCGGTGTCGCACGTGGGTAAGCGCGGTCTCAAGGCCCTTTGACGTCGACTCGTTGACGAAGTTGAATCGCCCCGGTTTTCGTGGAGGCCGGTTGGTTTAAGTCAGGCCACCACCGCAGTGGCTTGACTGGCGAGTTGCCGATAGTAGTTTGCCTCAGCTTCTGCAGGCGGGATGTAGCCGATGGGCTCGAGCAGTCGGTGGTGGTTGAACCATGACACCCATTCCAGCGTGGCCAGTTCCACGGATTCCTTGGTTGGCGGATTCAACCGGTCGTCGCAACACCGGGTTGTCGAACGGATTTTAGATACTCGTTCAAGGTCTCAGCCGGTGTCTTCCAGCCCAGTGTTTTGCGCGGCCTGTTGTTCA
>NZ_JAUJZH010000003.1 GCF_030486595.1 Variovorax ginsengisoli
GTAATGCGTTAAGCTAACTGATACTAATTGCTCGTGCGGCTTGACCCTATAACTTTGATCTACATGATCAAGGTGTTATGCCAAGTTGACGCATTCAAGATTCCGATGCCAAAAGCATCAAAGCTGATTCCAGACTCTATGAATTCGTTGTGCTGACCCCGTCAGCGCGACAACCCTTTATGCCTGATGACCATAGCGAGGTGGTCCCACTCCTTCCCATCCCGAACAGGACAGTGAAACGCCTCAGCGCCGATGATAGTGCGGGTTCCCGTGTGAAAGTAGGTCATCGTCAGGCTCTTACAGCCCAAACCGCCCAGCCCCTCAAAAGGCTGGGCGTTTTGCTTTGCGCGCGCCGTCTTTGCGTTTCAAAGCCAGCCGATGCTGCCGCAGGAATTCGAGTAGACGCGCTTCTGCTGCATACAGATGGCGCCTGCCTTGCACGCGCGCCCCAATCCGGGTCCAGATCTCCCCGATCGCATCGCTCTTGGCCGCAAGCGCGCTGCCGAGCGCCAGGACGGCGGGATGCACATATGACTTCTTGCACACCGCCGGCGTGTTGCCCAGCTGCTTCGCCACCGCCGACAGAATCTCCTTCGCGCTGAAGCGCGCCGCATCCGGTTCTCCCGTGGTGCAGGCGATGCGCGTCAGTTCGAGCGCCTGGACTGTGCCGTGCCAGGTACGAAAGTCCTTGGCTGTGAAGTCACCATGAGCGATTTCGCGTAAGTAGTCGTTCACATCGGTCGATGAGATGCCGCGCGGCTGACCGTCGTCCGATTGATACTGGAACAACTCCTGGCCGGGCAATTGCTGGCATCGGCGCACGATCGCCGCGATGCGTGCATCGTCCACCCGAGCCTCGTGCATCACGCCGCTCTTGCCGCGGAAACGCAGTTTGAGCGCACCGCCCTGGATGTCGGCGTGCTTGTTGCGCAAGGTCGTGAGGCCGTAGGAACCATTGCTGCTGGCGTATTCCTCATTGCCGACGCGCAGGAAGGTGGTGTCGAGCAATCGCACCAAAGTGGCCAGGACCGGTTGCCGCTCCACCGGGGCCGACTTGGCGACTGTGGACAGGTCGCGCGCCACGCGGCGGCGAATCGCGGGCAGCGCCCGGCCGAAGGCTTCCAGCCTCTCGAATTTGCTTTCGTCCTTCAACGCGCGCCATTCGACGTGATAACGGTACTGTTTGCGGCCACGGGCGTCGATCCCGGTCGCCTGCAGGTGTCCGTTCGCGACTGGGCAGATCCATACTTTGTCGTAGGCGGGCGGAATCGCGAGGCGGCGAATGCGCGATAGGTCGTCGTTGTCGCGCAGCCAGTTGCCGCGGGTGTCCCGATAGCGAAAATCGGCGCCGCGGCGGACCCGGCTCCAGCCCGGCATCTCGGGGTTCACGTAGACCAGTCCATTGGCAAGGGGAACGGGGCGTTGATTCGCGGTGGGCATGGTGTTTGCGACAATCTCTACCCGAACAAACGTACAGGCCCCAAAGCCTGCCGATGTGATCGCGCACCGCTGTAGGACGCCTCAAGCGTTGCCGGTGCGATGAGCACTCGCGGCGACGTCCTTTTTTCTTGTCCCTTCCCCTTCTCCCGGAGATTTCCATGTCGTCAGTCTGGTCTCGTCGCGCCCGCTGGGGTGCGCTTCCTGCCGTGGTCGTGCTTGCGGCTGCCTGCACCTCGGTGGCGCCGTCGCGCGTTGCCGAACCCGTGAAGGTCAAGGTCTTCGTTGCCGCCATGTTCGAGATCGGCCAGAACACCGGCGACCGTGCCGGCGAGTTCCAGCATTGGTATGAGCGTTACTGGAAGAATGCCGTGCCGGTCACGGTGCCTGGCGCGCTGCAGCCCGTGTATTGCAATCCGGACGGTGTCTGCGGGGCTGTGCTCGGCATGGGCAAGGTGAACTCGTCGTCCTCGATGCAGGCCATCCTGACGAGTCCGAAGTTCGATTTCTCGAAGACCTACTACGTGATCTCGGGCGTGGCGGGAACGCCGCCTTCGCGCGGCACCATCGGGGAGGTCAACTGGGCGACCTGGCTGGTCGACTACGACCTCGGGCATCGCTGGGCGCCGGAGGAGAACAAGGCCGGCGAGCCTACTTTCATGCCGCGCAAGGGCTACGAGGAGTACCGGCGCTTCAAGCTCAACCCCGAACTGGTGGGCTGGGCGATGAAGCTCTCGGCCGACACGCCGCTGAAGGACTCCGACTCCGCCAGGGCCTACCGGCTGCGCTACCCGCAGGCGGCGGCGCGCCGCGCGCCTTTCGTCGGCACCGGCACCCACATGACTGGCGACACCTTCTTCCATGGGCCGGGGATGTCGAACCAGGCGCAGTACATCGCCAAGCTGTATGGCGCCGACGACTATGTGATCACCGAGATGGAGGCGGCCGCGATCACGCTGGTGATCAAGCGCCAGTACGGGACCGACCGGGTGATGAGCCTGCGCGGGGCGGTCAATTTCGACCAGGGCAACCCGCGCGAGACCACCCTGCAGCACCTGGACCCGGCACCCGGCGAAACCGCCGGCGGCTTCGCCGAGACGGTCCAGAACATCGAGCTCGTCGGCAGCCGCGTGGTCGATCACATCGTCGCCGACTGGCCGCAGTGGCAGGCCGGCGTGCCGCCGCTTCCGGCCCGCTAGAACAAGGAGGCGGTCTGCGCGGCCGCCTCGTCGGCCGGTGACTTGCCGCGCCGTGCCGTGCCGCCTGACGCCACAAGCTCCGTGGCGGCTTCGCCGGCCCTGGCGAGCGTGCCCACGCGCACGCCGAGCAGGCGCAGCGGCCGCTCGAGCGGCACCCGCTTGAGGCATTGGCCGGCGATCCGGCGGATCGCCTTCGGGTCGGCCGTGAAGGATTCGATGGTCTGGTCGCGGGTCGCGATCTTGAAGTCGCCGTAGCGCAGCTTGATGCCGATGGTCTTGCCGACGTAGCCCTTGCGCTGCAGGTCCGCGGCCAGCTGCTCGCACAGGCGGGTGAAGATGGCGCCGAGCTCGGCGCGGTCGCGCACCGCATGCAGGTCGCGCTCGAAGGTGGTCTCGCGGCTCATCGACACCGGCTCGCTCTCGGTCACGACCGCCCGCTCGTCGCGGCCCCAGGCGACTTCGTGCATCCAGGCGCCGGTGGCCTTGCCGAAGTGGGCGATGAGCCAGTCGCGCTCTTTCGCGGCGAGCTCGCCGATGGTGCGGATGCCGTGGCCCTGCAGCTTCTCGTCGGCCTTGGGCCCGATGCCGTTGACCTTGCGGCAGGGCAACGGCCAGATGCGGGCCTGCAGGTCGCGCTCGAAGACGATCGAGATTCCGTTCGGCTTGTCGAACTCGCTGGCCATCTTGGCCAGCAGCTTGTTGGGCGCGACGCCGATCGAGCAGGTCAGGCCGGTGGCTTGGAGAATCGACTTCTGGATCAGCCGGGCCAGCACCCGCCCGCCTTCACGCTGGCCGCCCGGCACATCGGTGAAATCGATGTAGACCTCGTCGACGCCGCGGTCCTCCATGAGCGGGGCGATCTCGGTGATGACCTGTTTGAAGCGGCGCGAGTATTTGCGGTATTCATCGAAGTCCACCGGCAGGATCAGGGCTTGCGGGCACAGCTTGGCGGCCTTCATGAGACCCATCGCCGAGCCGATCCCGAACTGGCGCGCCGCGTAGGTGGCGGTGGTGATGACGCCGCGGCCCGCGTAGTCCTTGAGCAGCGGGAAGGCGGCCACCGGGATGTCGGCCAGGGTGCCACCCTCGGGCACGTTGCGCAGGGCCTCGTCGACCTTGCGCCGGCCGCCGCCGATCACCATCGGCAGGCCCTTGAGCTGCGGGTAGCGCAGCAGTTCGACAGAGGCGTAGAAAGCGTCCATGTCGAGGTGGGCGATGCGGCGGATCGGTGCGGTCGTCACGCCTTCGATTGTCGCGCACGGTAGCTTGGCGAGGCTTGCGCTGGATGGCATGCCGGTGCCATGATCCAGCCCATGCAGACGCTCGCAACGATCCTCTGGCGCCGGCTCGGGCAGCCGGGCCACGACGTCTGCCGGCTCGAACGCGCGGGCGACAACTGGCAGATCGACGGCGGGGCCGCCTTCCGCCACGAGGACGGCCGGGTCGCCCAGCTGCACTACCGCGTGCGCTGCGACCGCGCCTGGCATACCCAGTGGTGCACGGTGCGCGGCTGGCTCGGCGGCGAGGCGATCGACCTGTCGATCGTCCACGGCGCCCATGGCGTCTGGAAGCTCAATGACGTGCCGGTGGCCGAGCTCGGCCACTGCGTCGATCTGGACCTCGGCTTCACACCGGCCACCAACCTGCTGCAGCTTCGCCGGCTGCACCTGGCAGCCGGCGAGTCCGCCGATGCGCCGGTGGCCTGGCTCGACCTCGACGGCGGCGGCCTGACCGAGCTGCAGCAGCGCTACGAGCGGCGCAGCGACAGCGACTACTGGTACGCGGCACCGCGCTTCGACTACGAAGGGATGCTCGAAGTCACGCCCGACGGCTTCATCCGCCGCTACCCCACGATGTGGGAAGCCGAAGCCTGACTCAGTGGTCGTGGTGCAGGTAGGAGGCCTGCTTCGGCAGCCGCCAGGCGACCGCGAAAGCCAGCACCATCATGCCGGTCACGTACCAGAAGAAGGCGCTCTCGTGGCCGATCGATTTCAGCCCCAGAGCGACGTACTCGGCCGATCCGCCGAAGATCGCATTGGCCACTGCATAGGCCAGCCCTACGCCCAGCGCGCGCACCTCCGGTGGAAACATCTCGGCCTTCACGATGCCGCTGATCGAGGTGTAGAAGCTCACGATGGCCAGGGCAAGGATGATCAGCAGGAAGGCCGCGACGGGGCTGGTCACGCCCTGCAGCGCGGTCAGGATCGGCACCGTCGCGACGGCACCCAGGCCGCCGAACAGCAACATGTTGGTGCGCCGGCCGATGCGGTCTGACAGCGCGCCGAACAGCGGCTGCATGCACATGTAGACGAACAGCGCGACCGTCATCACATAGCTGGTGGTCTTGATCGGCAGGCCGACCGTGTTGACCAGGTACTTCTGCATGTAGGTCGTGAAGGTGTAGAAGATCAGCGAGCCGCCGGCGGTGTAGCCGAGCACGGTGAAGAAGGCGGCCTTGTGATGCTTGAAGAGTCCCGCGAGGCTGCCGGCCTCCTTGTTGGCCCTCGACTCGGCGCTCTGCGTCTCGTGCAAGGTGCGGCGCAGGAACAGCGCCACCACCGCCGCTATGGCGCCGATCACGAAGGGGATGCGCCAGCCCCAGGCCTTGAGCTCGGCCTCGCTCAGCAGCTGTTCGAGAATCACGATGACGAGCACCGCGAGCAGCTGGCCGCCGATCAGGGTGACGTACTGGAAGGACGAGAAGAAGCCGCGCTGGCCGCGAAGCGCGACCTCGCTCATGTAGGTGGCGGTGGTGCCGTACTCGCCGCCCACCGACAGGCCCTGGAACAGGCGGCAGACCAGCAGCAGGAAGGGCGCCCAGGCGCCGATCGCCGCATAGGTGGGCAGGCAGGCGATGGCCAGCGAGCCGGCGCACATCATCGTGACCGAGATCAGCATCGAGGTGCGGCGTCCGTAGCGGTCGGCGACGCGGCCGAACAGCCAGCCGCCGATGGGTCGCATCAGGAAGCCGGCGGCGAACACGCCTGCGGTGTTGAGCAGCTGCGCGGTCGGGTCGGACTTGGGGAAGAAGGAGGGCGCGAAATAAAGCGCGCTGAAGGCGTAGACGTAGAAGTCGAACCACTCGACCAGGTTGCCGGAAGAGGCAGCCATGATCGCGAAGATGCGGTGGCGCTTTTCTTCGGAGGTGTAGGGGCGGTGGGAGATGGCGGGATCGACGGCCGCAGCCGTCCCCGCAGCGGACGCGGCGGAGCTCATGGAGAAGTGCTTCTATCGAGTTGTTATGGCGCTCTTGATGATGCCCCATGGCGCCCGCCGACGCTGTCAGCCGGGGCCGTGACCCGACTGGCAGCGCGCCTTCACCTTCAGAAAGTGCCGGGCAAAAGGATGCTGGAGTCGACCTGGTCGATCTGCGTGCGGCCGCAGAAGGCCATCGTGATGTCGAGTTCCTTCTGGATGATCTGCAGCGCGCGGGTCACGCCGGCCTCGCCGTAGGCGCCCAGGCCGTAGAGGAAGCTGCGGCCGATCAGCGTGCCGTGCGCGCCCAGCGCGCGCGCCTTGAGCACGTCCTGGCCGCTGCGGATGCCGCCGTCCATCCAGACCTCGATCTCGGTGCCCACCGCCTCGGCGATCGCCGGCAGCGCCGCGATCGAGGAGGGCGCGCCGTCGAGCTGGCGGCCGCCGTGGTTGGAGACGATCAGCGCATCGGCGCCGCTGGCCGCTGCCAGGCGTGCATCCTCGACATCCATGATGCCCTTGAGGATCAGCTTGCCGCCCCAGAGCTTCTTGATCCACTCGACGTCGGCCCAGGAAAGCGTCGGGTCGAACTGCTCGGCGGTCCAGGACGACAGCGAGGACAGGTCCTTGACGCCCTTGGCGTGGCCCGCGATGTTGCCGAAGGTGCGGCGCTTGGTGCCCAGCATGCCCATGCACCAGCGCGGCTTGGTCGCGAGGTTGATGAGGTTCTTGATCGTCGGCTTGGGTGGCGCCGTGAGGCCGTTCTTGATGTCCTTGTGGCGCTGGCCGAGGATCTGCAGGTCGAGCGTGAGCTGCAGCGCGCTCACGTTGGCGGCGCGGGCGCGCTCGATCAGGCGCTCGATGAAGTCGCGGTCGCGCATCACGTAGAGCTGGAACCAGAACGGGTGGCGGTCGGTCTTCTCGGCGATGTCCTCGAGCGAGCAGATGCTCATGGTCGAGAGCGTGAACGGGATGCCGAAGGCCTTGGCGGCACGCGCGCCGTGGATCTCTCCGTCGGCATGCTGCATGCCGGTGAGGCCGGTCGGGGCGATGGCCACCGGCATCGCGACCTCCTGGCCGATCATCGTGGTGCGGGTCGAGCGCCCTTCCATGTTGACCGCCACGCGCTGGCGCAGCTTGATCTTCTGGAAGTCGCTTTCGTTGGCGCGGTAGGTGCCTTCGGTCCAGGCGCCGGAATCGGCGTAGTCGTAGAACATGCGGGGCACGCGGCGCTTGGCGATGACTCGCAGGTCTTCGATGGTCGTGATCTTGGACAGGTCTGGCACGAGAAAGGGCTCCTGGATTCTGTGGCTGAGCAATGCGTATTATCTTCGCGCCCGCTCGGCGCCCTGTAACCGGTGCACCAGGGCGGCACGGCAGTTGCTTGCATCTGGTGCATGGAAACGCCCGTCCTGCCCGCCCCGGCCAGCCATCCCCTGTGGCAGCACCAGCTCGGCCTGCTGCTCGAATCGACGGGCGAGGGCATCTTCGGCATCGACCTCGACGGCCACTGCATGTTCATCAACCGGGCCGGCGCGCAGATGCTGGGACACGAGCGCACCGAGGTCCTGGGCCGCAACATGCATGAGCTCACGCACCATTCGCATCCCGACGGCTCGCACTATGCCGACACCGACTGCCCGATCTTCAACGCCTTCCGGCGGGGCCTCGCCTGCCGCATCGACACCGAGGTCTTCTGGCGCCGCGACGGCAGCGCCTTCGCGGTCGAGTATTCGAGCCATCCGATCCTGGACGGCGGCCAGGTGCGCGGCGCGGTCATCACCTTCGTCGACATCACCGAACGCCGGCGCTCGGCGCAGGCGCTGCAGCAGGCCAAGGACGAGCTCGGGCTGCGCGTGGAGGAGCGCACGCGCGCGTTGAGCGACGCGCTGGCGCAGCTGCGCGAACTCTCGGCCTGGCTCGACAAGGTGCGCGAGGACGAGCGCACCCGCATCGCGCGCGAGGTGCACGACGAACTCGGCAGCCTGCTGGTGGCGCTCAAGATGGACGTCGACTGGATCGGCAAGCGACTCGGCGAGCAGCAGGAGCGGGCGCCCGACGACGCGCAGCAGATGCGCACGCTGATGCGCAGCAAGTGCCGCAACATGAGCGGGCTGATCGAGCGCGCGGTCGACAACGTCGGCCGCATCATCACCGACCTGCGGCCCAGCATCCTCGACCACCAGGGGCTGTGGGCGGCGCTCGAATGGCAGGCTCACGAGTTCGTGCAGTCGGCCGAACTCGCGCTCGACTGGCAGATGGATGTCGCGCCCGGCGTCGAGCTGCCCGAGCCGGCCGCGATCGCGGTGTTCAGGATCTTCCAGGAGATGCTCAGCAACGTCGGGCGGCATGCGCGTGCGAGCCGGCTCGACATCCGCATCGAGGCCGTGGCCGGGCAGTTGCACATCCGCGTGCGCGACGACGGCATCGGCGGGCCGGCCCACGTCTTCGAGGCCCCGACCGCCTACGGCGTGCAGGGCATGCGCGAACGGGCGCTGCACTTCGGCGGTCGCGTCCAGATCCGGAGCGAGCCCGGCGCGGGCAGCGTCTTCAGCCTGGAGCTGCCCTTGCCATGAGAGAAGACAAGGACATCCGCGTGCTGATCGGCGACGACCACCGCATCGTGCGCGAAGGGCTCAAGCAGGTGCTGGGCGACCTCGCGAACGGGCCTCCGGAGATGGTGGTGGCGGGCGAGGCGCAGACCGGCGCGGAGGTGCTCGATCGCGTGGCGGCGCTCGGCGGTCCGGAAGGCCTGGACGTGGTGCTGCTCGACATCGCGCTGCCGGGCCGCGACGGGCTGGACGTGCTGCAGGCCTTGCGCAAGCAGTGGCCCGCGCTCCCGGTGCTGATGCTCAGCACCTACCCCGAGAAGCAGTATGCGGTGCGCTGCATCAAGCTCGGCGCCGCCGGCTACCTGCACAAGAGCGCCGACCCGGACGACATGGTCGGCGCGGTGCGCAAGGTGGCGGCCGGCGGCAGGTACGTGTCGCCGGCGACGGCGGAGGCGCTGGCCGCGGCGGTCGGCAGCGCCGCCGGGCAGGGCGCCGATGCGCTCTCGCACCGCGAGCACCAGGTCTTCAGGCTGCTCACGGCCGGGCAGACCGTGAGCGAAATCGGTGCGCGGCTCGGCCTGGCGCCCAACACGGTCAGCACCTACCGGGCCCGCATCCTCGAGAAGACCGGGACCAAGAACGACGTCGAACTCGCGCTGTGCGCAGAGCGCCACGCGAAGGGCGCGCCGGCGGCCTGAAGAAGAGCGGCGCAGGCCTGCCGTGTAGTGCTGCCCCTACAGGGCATCGACCGGGGCCCCGCGATCTGGCATGGCGACGCCTGCAGGCGGGCCAACCGGCCCGGCAATTGCATCGTGCCTCTCATCTTTTCAACGAGGTGCACCATGTCCAGACTGCCTGAAGCCCCGGCCAGCGACCCCTTCGACGCCGACCGCCCGCTCGCGATGCGCTGTGCCTGCGGCCGCGACCATGCGCCCGGTGCGCATGTCGGTGCGATCGAGGACGCGAACGCCAAGCTCGAGGCCAGCCTGGTGAAGGCGCTGTTTCCGGTCGACAGCGTGCGCCGCGGCTTCCTTCGCGCGGTCGGCGCCAATACCGCGCGCGCCGCGATCCTGTCCGTATTGCCGCTCGGCGCGCTGCAGGCGATGGCGCAGGACAAGGGGCCGCTCGAGAAGAAGGACCTGAAGATCGGCTTCATCCCGATCACCTGCGCGACGCCGCTGATCATGGCGCACCCGCTGGGCTTCTATCAGAAGCAGGGGCTCAACGTAGAGGTCGTTAAGACCGCAGGCTGGGCGCTGATCCGCGACAAGATGCTCAACAAGGAATACGACGCCACGCATTTCCTGTCGCCGATGCCGCTCGCGATCTCGATGGGCGCCGGCGCCAATGCGACGCCGATGAACGTGGCCGCGATCCAGAACACCAACGGCCAGGCGATCACGCTGGCCAACAAGCACAAGGACAAGCGCGATCCGAAGCTGTGGAAGGGCTTCAAGTTCGCGGTGCCCTTCGAGTACAGCATGCACAACTTCCTCTTGCGCTACTACGTGGCGGAAGCGGGCCTCAACCCCGACACCGACATCCAGATCCGCGTCGTGCCACCGGCCGAGATGGTGGCCAACCTGCGGGCCGGCAACATCGACGGCTACCTCGGGCCCGATCCGTTCAACCAGCGCGCGGTGTTCGAGGAAGTCGGCTTCATCCACATCCTGACCAAGGAGATCTGGAACGGCCATCCGTGCTGCGCCTTCGGCACCTCGAGCGCCTTCATCCAGCAGAATCCGAACACGTTCGCGGCGCTCACGCGCGCCGTGCTGACCGCCTCGGCGATGGCGCGCGAGGCCAAGAACCGCGAGCTGATCGCCAAGGTGATCGCGCCGGCGCAGTACCTGAACCAGCCCGAGACCGTGCTGACCCAGGTGCTGACCGGCCGCTTCGCCGACGGCCTGGGCAACATCCGAACGGTGCCCGACCGGATCGACTTCGACCCGATCCCCTGGCAGTCGATGGCGGTCTGGATGCTGACGCAGATGAAGCGCTGGGGCTACGTCAAGGGCGAGGTCGACTACAAGCAGCTGGCCGAAAAGGTGTTCCTGATCACCGATGCCAGGAAGCGCATGAGGGAGCTCGGCCAGACGCCGCCCGAGGGGGCGTACCCGAAGTTCACGATCATGGGGCGCGTGTTCGATCCGGCGAAGCCGGACGAGTACGCGCGCAGCTTCGCGATCAGCAAGCTGGCCGGCTGAACGGCATGAAGAAGTCGCTGCGGCTCAGGTCCGCGCTGCTGTCGCTGGCGCTGTTCCTGGCCTTCCTCGCGGTCTGGCAGGTGGCGACCCAGACGCCGGGCGCGGCGGCCTCGCAGGCCGGCATGACGGCCGAGCAGATCGAGTACCAGAAGATGCTCGGCAAGGACCCGGGCCAGGTGAAGGCGGCCGGCTTTCCGACGCCGGCCGAGATCGGCGCGACCGCATGGAAGCACCTGTCGAACCCGTTCTACGACAACGGCCCGAACGACAAGGGCATCGCGATCCAGCTCGCCTGGTCGCTGGGCCGCGTGGCGCTCGGCTTCCTGCTGGCCTGCCTGGTCGCGGTGCCGCTGGGTTTCGTGATCGGCATGTCGCCGCTGCTGCAGAAGGCCTTCGACCCCTTCATCCAGGTGCTGAAGCCGATCTCGCCGCTGGCCTGGATGCCGCTCGCGCTCTACACGATCAAGGATTCGTCCACCAGCGGCATCTTCGTGATCTTCATCTGCTCGGTGTGGCCGATGCTGCTCAACACCGCCTTCGGCGTCGCCTCGGTCAAGCGCGAATGGCTCGCCGTGGCCAGCACGCTCGAGGTGAAGCCGCTGCGGCGCGCCTTCCGCGTGATCCTGCCGGCGGCGGCGCCGACGATCCTGACCGGCATGCGGATCAGCATGGGCATCGCCTGGCTGGTGATCGTGGCCGCCGAGATGCTGGTCGGCGGCACCGGCATCGGCTACTTCGTCTGGAACGAATGGAACAACCTGTCGCTCACCAACGTGATCTTCGCGATCCTCGTGATCGGTGTCGTCGGCATGCTGCTCGACATGGCCTTCGCCGGTCTGCAGAGGAAGGTGACCTATGTGGAGTGACCAGGGGATCGCCATGAATCCAGCCATCGCCGTGCCTGCCGCCGGCAGCGCCTTCCTGCGCATCGAGGGGCTCTCGAAGTCCTTCGTGCCGGGCCAGCCGGTGTTCGCGGATGTCGGCTTCACGATCGAGCGCGGCGAGTTCGTCTGCATCATCGGCCACTCGGGCTGCGGCAAGACGACCATCCTCAACGTGCTGGCCGGGCTGGATGCGGCGACCGGCGGCCATGTGTTCATGGACGGCCGCGAGCTCGCGGGGCCCAGCCTGGAACGCGGCGTGGTGTTCCAGAGCCACGCGCTGATGCCCTGGCTCACGGTGCGGCGCAACATCGCGTTCGCGGTGCAGTCGCGCTGGCCGGAATGGACGGCCGCCAAGGTCGACGAGCAGGTGCGCAGGTTCGTCTCGCTGGTCGGCCTCGACGGCGCGATCGACAAGAAGCCCTCGCAGCTCTCGGGCGGCATGAAGCAGCGCGTGGGCATCGCGCGGGCCTTCTCGATCCAGCCCAAGATGCTGCTGCTCGACGAGCCCTTCGGCGCGCTGGATGCGCTCACGCGCGGCACCATCCAGGACGAGCTGATGGCGATCGTGCGCCAGACCCGGCAGACGGTCTTCATGATCACGCACGATGTCGACGAGGCGATCCTGCTGGCCGACCGCATCCTGCTGATGCGCAACGGCAGCGAGACCGCGGCGGGCTACCGGCCCGGCAACATCGCCGAGACCGTGGTCAACCCGCTGCCGCGCGAGCGCACGCGTGCCGGGCTCCACCACCTCGATGGCTACTACGCGCTGCGCAACCACATCGTCGACTTTCTTGTCACGCGCGCCAGGGCGGCCTGACTTTTCCCATTCATCACAACCAACAGGAGCATTCGAAATGAACCGCAACGACGTCACCGAGAAGATCATCACCGTGAAAGTGGCCAAGGGCATCCAGTGGGCCGACGTGGCGAAGAAGGTCGGCTTGTCGAAGGAGTGGACCACCGCCGCCTGCCTCGGCCAGATGACGCTCGACGCCGCCCAGGCCAAGGTGATCGGCAAGATCTTCGGGCTCACGGACGAGGAGCAGAAGTGGCTGCAGGTGGTGCCGTACAAGGGCTCGCTGCCGACCCCGGTGCCGACCGACCCGCTGATCTACCGCTGGTACGAGGTGGTGAGCGTCTACGGCACGACGATCAAGGAACTGATCCACGAGGAGTTCGGCGACGGCATCATGAGCGCGATCGACTTCAGCATGGACATCCAGCGCCAGGCCGACCCCAAGGGCGACCGCGTGAACGTGGTGCTGTCGGGCAAGTTCCTGCCGTACAAGACCTACTGATCGGGCAGCCGCCAGCAGACTTGCAGGCATCGGCGCAGAATCCCTCGTCCAACATCGACGAGGAAAGATTCATGCGGATCCTGGTAGTGGGCGCGGGTGCGCTCGGCGGGTATTTCGGCGGCCGGCTGCTCGAGGCAGGCAAGGATGTCACCTTCCTGCTGCGCCCGCGAAGGGCGGCGCAACTCGCGAAGACCGGCCTGGTGATCAAGAGCCCGAAGGGCGACCTGGCGCTGCCGGCGCCGCCTTCGGTGCAGGCCGATGGCATCGAAGGCCCCTTCGATGTCGTCGTGGTCGGCTGCAAGGCCTACGACCTGGCAGAGACGATGACATCGTTCGCGCCCGCGGTCGGACCCGAGACGGCCATTCTTCCCTTGCTGAACGGCATGCGCCATCTGGACGAACTCGGCAATCGCTTCGGCGCCGAGCGCGTGCTCGGCGGACTGTGCATGATCTCGGCGTCCCTGGACGACGAGGGCACGGTGCTGCATCACAACGACATGCACGGCCTGACCTACGGCGAATTGAACGGCGAACGCTCGGTCCGCGTGCAGGCCCTCGAGCGCGCCTTTGCCGGCGCGAACTTCGATGCCCGCGCCTCCGGCAACATCCTGCAGGACATGTGGGAGAAGTGGATGTTCATCGCCTCGGCCGCCAGCATGACCTGCCTGATGCGCGGCACCGTCGGCGACATCGTGCAAAGCGGCGGCACCGATGTCGCGGACGCCATGGTGGACGAGTGCGCCGCGATCCTGGCCCACAACGGCTTTGCGCCGCGACCGGATTCGCTGGCACGCGCGCATGCGATGCTGAAGGTCAAGGGTTCCTCGATGACGGCGTCGATGTTCAAGGACATCGAACGCGGTGCCGCGATCGAAGCCGATCACATCGTGGGCGACTTGTTGCGCCGCAGGGCCGACGGCGGCGAACGGGTCACGCCGCTGCGGATCGCCTGCGCTCACTTGCTGGCCTACGAGGCCCGGCGAGCGCGGGAAGCGAACCGCGGCTGATCGGCTACTTCAGCCTGCAGAAGGGCCAGCCCTCGATACCGGCCCAGATGCAGGCCCGAATCCATGCGACCACGATCTGCGGGTCCTGGGCTTGCGGCACGGTTGTCATCTTGATCAGCATCACGGCCTCCGTAGCGGTGTGGAGCGAACTCCCATGTGTAGAGGTATAGCGCCGGCGAGGCGACGGCGGCAGCAGTCGCCAGCCTGAGAGGGCGTGGGCCGCGGCGCGGGCCGGCTGTACGCCGTTTGTCGGTTGCGTGCAGTCGGTTGCGTCCGACAGGCGTCGGACGCCTTCGCCTGCCTCATCGCCCAGCGTTCGCCACCACGCCGGCGCCCCGTACCTCGAGCCTGATTTCGTCGGCCATCTGGCCGCGCGCGTCGATCAGCTGCACCCGGTGCCGGCCGGGCCAGGGCAGCCACTGTGCGGTGGCGCCGCGTGCCAGGGGCTTGCCGTCGATGCGCCACTGCACGCCGCGGCCCTCGGCCTCGAAGCGCACGCGCTGGCGATCCGGCGGGATGTCGGGGTCGAGCGCGAGGATCGTGCCGTCCGCCGGCGCCGTGATGCGCGGCGCCGCCTGCGCCGCCGACGCTTCGGGCGCGATCGCGAACAGCGGCTGCTCGGTGCCGGCGAGGAACCACTCGCTGCGTGCCGCCTCGAGCGCTTCGCCGAAGCGCACCTGCGCCTGCAGCACGCCGGCCGGCGGTGTCGGCGCCCGGCTCGGTTCGTTGCGATGCAGGAACGCCATCGTCTGCGCCCAGACCGGCGCGGCCCCGCTGGTGCCGCTCACGTCCCACATCGGTGCGCCACTGGCGTTGCCGACCCAGACGCCGACCGTGTAGCGCTCGGACCAGCCGATCGCCCAGTTGTCGCGCATGTCCTTGCTGGTGCCGGTCTTCACGGCACTCCAGAAGCGGGTGCCGAGCACGCTGTCGAGCCCGAAGGTGCGGGCGCGGGCGTTCGGGTCGGCCAGGATGTCGCCGACGATGAAGGCGGCGCGCGGATCGATGGCGACGGCCTGGCCCCTGGCGGTGGAAGCCGGCCCGGGCAGGTCGCGGGTGTCGCCGAAGCGCCCGCCGTTGGCGAGCGTCCGGTAGGCGTTGGTGAGCGTCAGCAGCGAGACCTCGGCGCTGCCGAGCGCCAGGCTGTAGCCGTAGTAGTCGCCGCTCTGCGCCAGCGGCAGGCCAGCCGCACGCAGCTGGCGCGCGAAGGCCTCGGGCGAGACCATCACCAGCGTGCGCACGGCCGGCACGTTGAGCGAGGCCGCGAGCGCGGTGCGCACCGAGACGTAGCCCTTGAACTGGCGGTCGTAGTTCTGCGGGATGTACAGGCCGCCGGCGGTGTTGATCTGGGCCGACGAGTCGTCCAGCAGCGACGCGGCCGTGAGCCTGCGCTCGGCCAGCGCCTGCGCGTAGAGGAAGGGCTTGAGGGTCGAGCCCGGCTGCCGTTGCGCGAGCACGCCGTCGACCTCGGCCGCGCGGCTCAGCGTGCCGGACGAACCGACCCACGCCAGCACCTCGCCGCTGGCGTTGTCGAGCACCACCAGCGCGCCATCTTCGACGCTGCGTCCGCGAAGTTCGCGCAGCTGGCGCTGCAGCGCATCGAGCGCGAAACGCTGCAGTGGCGCCCGCAGGGTGGTTCGCAGCGGCCCGGCCGGATAACCGGCTTCCTTGAGCGCCCGGCGTGCCAGGTGCGGCGCGACGCCTTCGCTCGGATCGAAAGCGCGCCGTTGCAGCGCGGCGCTGGCGAACATGTCGAGCGCCGCGCAGTCGGGCTTGTCCGTGGGCTCCATCGCCCGCATCAGCTCGCAGGCCCGCTGCGCCACCAGCGCGGGCTTGGCGTTGGGCGCACGCACCAGCGCGGCCGCCACCGCCGCCTCGCGGGCGTCGAGTCCGTGCGGCGCCTTGCCGAACAGCGTGCGCGACAGGGCGTCGATGCCGACGATCTCGCCGCGGAAGGGCACGGTGTTGAGGTAGGCCTCGAGGATCTGGTCCTTGCGCCACTGGCGCTCCAGCTGCTGGGCGGCGACCGTCTGGCCCAGCTTCTGCGCCAGGCTGCGTCCGCCCCCGGCGCGGTGCAGGTCGTCGTCGAGCAAGCCGGCGAGCTGCATCGTGATCGTCGATGCGCCGCGGGTGCGGGTGTTCCAGAGGTTGCCCCAGGCGGCCGCCGACACCGCGCGCCAGTCGACGCCGCTGTGCGCGTAGAAGCGCTTGTCCTCGCTCAGCAGCATCGCGCTGCGCAGGGCCGGCGAGATGTCGGCCAGCGCGATCCAGTCGCCGCGCCGCACGCTGGTGTCGGTGCGCACGCGCTGCAGCAGCAGGCCGTCGCGGTCCAGCACCGCGCTGTCGGACGGGCGGAAATCGCGCCGGACCTCGTCGAAGGTGGCAAGACCGGCCCAGGCCGGTGCCGCCAGCAGCACGGCCAGCGCGAGGACGAGTGGTGCGGCCTTCAAGTCGGTTCCAGTTGCTCCATGTGCCGGCAGATATCGCCTGGCGTGGTGAACCATATCTCGCCGCGGTCGCGCAGGCCCGCCAGATGCGCGAGCGCGCGGCGCAGGTGGCGCAGCCGGTAGGGCTGGCCGACGATGTAGGGGTGCAGCGCGAGGCCCATCACCAGGGGCTGGCGGCGCGACTGCTCGAGCATCTCGTCGGCATTGTCGATGACCATGGCGGCGAAATCCTTGGCGTCCATCTGGCGCGCGATGATCATCGGGATGTCGTTGAGTTCCTGCGGATAGGGCACCGACCACAGCGTGCGGCCGCTGCGCGTGCGCATGCGGATCGGCTGGTCGTCATGGCACCAGTTGAGGGTGTAGCCGTAGCCGGCCTCGGCCAGCAGGTCGGGCGTCAGACGGCTTTCTGAAATCCAGGGCGACAGCCAGCCGGCCGGTGCCTGGCCGCTTTCGGCCTGCATCCGTTCGCGGCAGTCGGCGAGCAGCGCCGCTTCTTCGGCTTCGGCCATGTCGGCCTGGCGCTCGGAGTTGCTGTGGCCATGGCCGATGAGTTCGTCGCCCCGCGCGACCGAGGCCGCGACCAGTTCCGGGCAGTGGTCGTAGAGCGCGGTGTTGAGCAAGGTGCTCGAGGGCAGGCCGAGGCTGTCGAACAGTTCGAGACAGCGCCAGGCGCCGACCCGGTTGCCGTATTCGCGCCATGAGAAGTTCAGCACGTCCGGATGCGGATGCGCCGGACCGATGCATGCGCCCATGCCCTCGCCGAAGGCGAAATGCTCCAGGTTGAAGCCCAGGTAGACCGCCAGCCGGGCGCCGTTGGGCCAAGCATGGTCGGCCCGACGAGTGATCGGCAGGTAGTCGAAGCGGCCGTGCGCGGGCAGCGGGCCGAGGTAGCGGGCAGTCATGGGGAATTCCAGATAGTGGCGCCTCACACCGGGCGCCGGGCCAGCAGGGCCCAGACGCCGGCGGCCGACAGCAGCGAGCCGCCGGCGAGGTTGAAGCGCCGCTGCGCCCGCGGCGAGGCCAGCAGGCGCCGCGCCGAGCCCGCGAACACCGCATACAGCGTGGCGTTGAGCGCCGCCATGAAGACGAAGGTCAGGGCCAGCACCCACAGCTGGTGCGTCACGCTGGCGCGCGGATCGATGAACTGCGGCAGGAAGGCGACGAAGAAGACGATGCCCTTGGGATTGAGCGCGGTCACGAGGTAGGTGTTGACGAACAGCTTCCAGCGCGAGCCTGGCGCGGCGGGCGCCGCCAGCACGGC
Organism: Variovorax ginsengisoli; assembly: GCF_030486595.1. Taxonomy (GTDB): domain Bacteria; phylum Pseudomonadota; class Gammaproteobacteria; order Burkholderiales; family Burkholderiaceae_C; genus Variovorax; species Variovorax ginsengisoli_B. The sequence continues at coordinate 17,494 of NZ_JAUJZH010000003.1, forward strand.
CGGCGAGATGCCGGCGCGCAGCAGCTTGATGCCGAGGTAGAGCAGGTACAGGCCGCCGACCCACTTGATCGCGGTGAACCAGAAGGCCGAGGTCGCGAGCAGGGCGCCGAGGCCCAGCAGCGAGACGACCAGCGCGGTCGAATCGCCGAGCGCGACGGCCGCCACCAGCGGCACGTTGGCGCGCTTGCCGTGGGCCACCGAATAGCTGATGACCGTGAGGATGGTGGGCCCGGGAATGATCAGCAGCACCGCCGATGCGGCGACGAAGGCGAGCCAGAGCTGGAGGGACATGACGAGGTTTTCCTTTGTGTCAGCGGTCGAATGGTGCCTTCAACCCGGAGGCGGCGCGAGTACGCCTATGGTTCTTGGCGTTCGAGAATGACTTCCCACAGGGCCTTCGGCTGCTGATAGCGCTCGACGACCTGCTCGTCGACGCTCAGCACGCGCCAGCTCGAGGCGAACAGCCGGTCGATCGCGGCGCGGTCGAAGAAGCGCTTGGGGAAGCCGTCCACCAGGTAGAAGTCGTCGGCGCCCGCCTCGAGGTCGCGGCGGGCGCCATGATGGAAGTCGCGGGTCGAGTTGAGCCGGCACAGCAACAGGCCGCCGGGCCGCAGCTGCCGACGGATGCGCTCGACCAGCGCCATCGTCTCGGGCCAGTCGAAGTAGTGCAGCGAGAGGCTGGCGACGACCACGCCGACCGTGCCGGCGGTCAATGGAAAGGGTTCGCGGATATCCCGGCAATGGAACTCCGCCGCGGGCACGCGGGCGCGAGCCTCTTCGATGGCTTCGGCGCTGAGGTCGATGCCCACCACGTGCAGGCCCGCGGCGGCCAGCGTCAGGGTGTCGCGGCCGCTGCCGCAGCCGAGTTCGAGAATCGCCGTGCCGTCGGCGTGCGCGACCACCATCGGCAGCCAGCGTTCGAGCCAGGGGTCGGTCGGGGAGGGCGCAGTCATCGGCGCCTTCGGGCTATGCATCCAGGACCAGCTGCGTCTGCGTGACCACCGCGCACAGCTTGCCTTCGGCCGAGCGGATCGTGGTCTGCCACACCATCGTGGTCCGTCCCCGGTGCAGCGCCACCGATTCGCCGACCACGGTGGTGTCGACGCGCGCCCCGCCGATGAACTTGGTGCTGGAGTCGGTGGTCGTGGTGCGCTTGCCCAGCGGCAGGTTGATGATCGTGCCGACGGCGCCCAGGGTGTCGGCGAACGCCATGTAGGCGCCGCCGTGCAGGATGCCGCCGGCGGTGCAGAGGTCGGCCCGCACGGTCAGCTCCGCAACGACGCGTTCGGGTTCGAGCGTGACGAGGCGAACCCCCATCAGCCCGGGGAACAGCGGTTCGAGGATCTGCTGTATTTGTTCGACGGTGGGCATCGGTGCGTCCGGTTCTCAGTCTTGGGCACCGAAGCGAACGGCGGTCCGTGCGCGGGCGCGCGCGGCCTCGATCTCGCGGTCGCGCGGATCGGCGGTGGTCACCAGCGATTCGATCAGCGCCCGGGCCGCGGCCGTGACGTCTTCGACCGCGCGATCGAAGGCCGCCTCGTTGGCCTTGGAAGGGCGGGCGAAGCCGCTGAGCTTGCGCACGAACTGCAGCGATGCCGCGCGCATTTCTTCTTCGGTGGCGGGCGGCTCGAAGTTGAACAAGGTCTTGATACTTCTACACATCGTGTCTCCATGCGAGAGGGTTCGATCGCGCAGTGTGCGCAAGTTCGAGCGCGAGCTCAACCCCGCGCGACCCTGCTACTTCGCCGCCTCCACATTGACCCGCGCATTCGGCATCTCGCCGAACATCTCGGGCGCATACAACGCCTCGACCCGGCTCGGCGGCAGCGCGAAGTCGCCGACGTTGTTGAGGCGCAGCGTGTATTCCATCTTCACGACGCCCTTGGGCAGGTATTCGTAGTAGTTGCGGAAGGCCTCGAAGCTGCGTTCCTCGAAGGCCGGCCAGCCGCCGCCCGAACGCTTCTCGCCCTGGGTGGCGATCTGCGAGTCGCGGCCCAGGCCGCCGCCGAGGATGGTGGCGCCGCCGGGGATCGGGTCAGTGATCGCGACCCAGGTCATGTCGGCGCTGGCGTTGACCTCGAGGCTCACGCGCAGCACGTCGCCCCGCGTGAAGACGCCCGCCACGGCCTGCTCGACCGGCGTCACGGTCTTCTTGATCGCGTAGCCGGCCGCGAAGGCTTCCTTCAGCGGCACCGCGGCCAGCGATTGCAGCGTGAGCCAGGGCTTGCCGCTGCCGCTCTGCGTGACCAGCAGCGTGTCGCGCGCGGCGGCGGCCGGCCATGGAACGAACATGGTGTTGTTGCGCAGCATGCCGGGCGCCGCCGGTGCGCCGAAGGCGCTCGCCTGGTTCGGCGCGCCGCCGGGGTCGCCGGCCTTGACCGGCTCGACCTTGCGCCAGTCGACCTGGGCCTTGGCCGTGCCCAGGGTGGCCGCGGTGATGCCGGTGACCGGCGCGCTCTCGAAACGCCTCGAGAACTTCTCCAGCGCCAGGCCGCCCCACAGGTTGGCGGTGGTGGTGCGCCAGGCGCCGTTCTGCTGGCGGCCGATGAAGCCGTTCGCCAGCTTGCCGATGTCGTCCTTCCACGCCGGATCGTCCTGCACCGCCAGCAGCAGCCGCGCGCTGTTGACGTCGCCGTTGGCCATCAGCCACCACCAGTTGTCGTCCTGCTCGGTGCTGAACAGGAGGCGCGTGCCCTGGAAGCTCAGGCGCGCCTTGAGCACGTTGTTCGCTTCGTCCAGGCGCTGCTGGCGCTGCGGCACGTCCGGCACCCGCCGCAGGATCTGCAGCCAGTCGATCAGCGCGCTGGTCGGCCACTGGTTGGGGGCGATGGTGATGCTGCCGGTCATGCGGCCCTGGGCCTTGCCGTAGCGCGACAAGGCCTCGAGGGCGGCCAGCTTGCGCACGTCGAGGTCCTTGCGCGGGCTCCAGAACTCGCGCTGGATGCGGCCTTCGACGAAGGCGATCAGGCCCTGGACCATCGGTGCACTCGCCGATTCGGGCAGGGCGAAGGCCGGGTCGAGCGCCGCTGCCTCGTGGGTCGATGCCAGCAGGTAGGCGGTCAGGATGTCGCTGCCGCGGTTCGCCTCGCCATCGCGCGGCGGGAAGTAGTTGGCCAGGCCGTCGCCGTCGAGGTAGGTCGGCAGCTGCGCCACCACCGCCTGCCAGGCCTTGCCGTCGCGCAGGCCGATCGACTTGCTGGCCTTCTGCTCCAGGCAGGCATAGGGGTAGGCCGCGAACCAGTCGCGCACGCCGGTCAGGCCTTCGGCCAGGCGCGGCTGCAGCGACATGCGCAGGCCGCCGCGACCGGGCAGGGCGTCGGCTGGCGGGCCGACGTCGAGCGTGAACGGACCGTCGAGCTGCACCAGGGTCGCCTGCTGCACCGTCAGCGGCACCGCCGGCAGGATGCGCTGGCGGACCTTGAGCGCATCGCGCGCCCCGCCGAGCGTGTCGCGGGCTTCGATTTCCCACAGGATCGATTCGGCCCGCGTCTGTGCCAGCTGGGCTGGCGCTGTCACGGTCCAGGCCAGCTCGCGCGCTTCGCCGGCCGGGATCTCGACCGTCTGCGGCGCCAGCGTGAGCAGGGTGGCCCGCGGCGTGGCCTCGACCTTCATCGCGTTGGCCGTGGTGTTGCGCAAGGTGACCTGGGCCCGGAACTGGTCGTCCTCGCGCACCAGCGGCGGCAGGCCGCTGATGATCTGCAGGTCCTGGGCGGCGCGGATCGAGGCCTGGCCGGTGCCGAAGAGACCGGTACCGGCGTCGGCCACCGCGACGATCCGGAAGGTCGTCAGCGCATCGTTGAGCGGCACCGTCAAGGTCGCCTGGCCGTTGGCATCGAGCACCACGGCCGGCTTCCACAGCAGCAGGGTGTCGAGCAGCTCGCGCGTCGGGCTCTTGCCGCCGCCGCCGCCCGCGGGCACGGCCTTGCGGCCGTAGTGCCGGCGGCCGACGATCTCCATCTGCGCGGTCGAGGTGCCGACGCCCCAGCTGCGCCGCTGCAGCATGGCCTCGAGCAGGTTCCAGCTTTCGTTGGGCAGCAGTTCGAGCAGCGCCTCGTCGACCGCCGCCACCGCCACCTCGGCGCCGGCCGCGGGCTTGCCGTCGGGCAGCCGGCCGCTGATCGTGACCTGCGCCTGGCCGCGCACCGGGTAGGCCGGCTTGTCGCTCGCGACCTTGACGTCGATGCGATGCGCCTGCGTGCCGACCCGGATCTCGCCCAGCCCGAGCCGGTAGGCCGGCTTGCTGAGATCGACCAGGGCGGTCGGCGCCACGTACTCCTTGCCCTCGTACCAGAAGGCGGTCCACCACTCGCGCGGTGCGCGGAAGCCCCAGGTGAAGAAGCTGTACCAAGGCACTTCGCGCAGCCGTCCGCGCAGCGCCAGCACGCTGACGTAGACGTTGGGCCCCCACTCGGGCTTGACCTGCAGGGTCACGGTCGGGTCCTGGCCATTGAGCTGCACCACGTGGGTCTCGATCACGCCTTCGCGCTCGACCGAGACCAGCGCGGTGGCGAAGCGGAACGGGCTGCGGACCTGGAACCTGGCGACCTCGCCGGGCTGGTAGCTCTTCTTCTCGGGCAGCACGTCGATGCGGTCGTGGTCTTCGCCGCCGAACCAGAGCTCGCCCTGCCGCGTGACGTAGACCGAGCTCGCGGCGCGGCTGTCGCGGCCGTCCTTGTCGGTGGCGCTCGCGATCAGTTCGACCTGTCCCGGCTCCTTGAGCTCGACCTCGCACAGCAGCAGGCCGCGGGCATCGCTCTTGCCGCTGCAGATGGTGCCGATCTCCTTGACCTCGGTCTTGTTGTCGTAGGTGTAGAAGCCGCCCACCATGCGCTTGCGGCTGGTGGTCGTGATGCGGGCGATGGCGCGCACGTTGAGCGTCACGCCTTCCTGCGGCTTGCCCGCCAGGTCGAGCGCCAGGGCCTGGAACCTGAGCTTCTGGCTGGCCGACACCCAGCCTTCGGTCTTGATGCCGGCGACGACCGCGGCCGGCCACAGCGTGTGGGTGCTGCGCAAGGTCTGAACCTCGCCGTTGGGGTCGGCGTAGCTGGCTTCGAGCAGAAGTTCGCGCGGGCTGGCCCTGGCGACCGGGATCTTGTCGATCGTGAGCTTGCCGGCGCCTTCGCGGTTCAGCGTCAGGGGGAGCTTGTCGGCGATCACGCGCGGATCGTCCCCAGGCGCGGTGGCTTCGTCGCCGTCCTTGCTGGGAGGGGCGAAGCTGAAGGCGTCGAAGTCGGGGAAGGAGGGCTGCTTGCCGCGCACCAGCGCCGACACGCGCACCGGCAGCGCCGCCGCGCCGCCGCCGGCCACGTAGTTGATCTGCAGGTCGACCGGCAGCGCGCCGATGGCCACCAGCGGCTTGCTGTCGCTCGGCCCGATCCGGCCCTCGAGCACCGGCAGGCGGAACTCCTCGACCCGGAACTGCCCGCTGGCGTAGCTGCCCGGACCGCCTTCCTCGGCGCTGGCGCTGCCTTCCTTGCCGCTTCGGAGCTCGACCTGGTAGATCCCGAGCTTGGCCGCCGGCGGGACCGCGAAGCTGCTTTCGCTGCTGAGCCCGCCGGTGGCGGTCTTGCGCCACTTGAGCGGCTGCGTGAACTGCTGTCCGCTGCCGGCATGCGTGACGACCAGCGTGTCGGGCAGCGTCTCGGGCAGGCCGAAGCCCTTCTGGGTCTGCGTGCGGATCAGGTGCTTCATCGAGACCGTCTCGCCGGCGCGCAGCAGCGTGCGGTCGAACACGGTGTGGGCGATCCGGTCGGGCTGCGCCTGGAGGCTGGTCGGCACGTTGAAGCGCCAGGGCTCGATGCCGCGCTGCCAGTCGCTCCAGGTGAAGGCCAGGTCCTCGACGCCTTGCGCATCCTTGGCGCGGGCGCTGACGAAGTAGGCGCCGGCCTCGTAGTCGTCGTCGCTGGCGCAGGAGGGCGCGTCGGGCGAAATGCCGGTCAGGGTCACCAGTCCCCGGGCGTCGGTGCTGCCCCGGGCCACTTCGCGGCCGTCGCAGGTCGACACCCGCACCGCGGCGTTGGTGACCACGCTGCCCTTGTCCAGGGTCGTGACCCAGGCCACCGCGTTCTCGCGGCCGAGCTTGAAATGCACCGCCAGGTTGGTGGCGAGCGCGGAGGTGCGCACGAACATCGTGCGGCCGCTGCCGTAGCGCTCGTCAAGCAGCGCGTCGCCGAGCTTCTGCGAGGCGATCTCGAGCACATGGAAGCCGGGCGTCAACGGGATGCCGACCACTTCGAAAGGCCGCGGGTCGCCGCTGTCGGCCTTCGGCATGTCCAAGGTGCGCACGCCGGCCTGGCCGCCGAGCAGCGACACCATGCGGGTCTGGATGCTGTCGCGCTCGTCCTTGTCGATCACCTTCGGCAACGCGCCCTTGACGTCGCGCGCGGCCAGCTTGCGCGACACGTTGTAGTTGTCGTAGCGGCGCACCTTGCGGAACCAGGCAATGATGTCGGCGTCGCTCTTCGGATTCAGGTCGCTGACCTGGCCCGGCGCTGCGCCCAGGGTCAGGGCCTGCACCTGCAGCGCCGGCTCGACCCGGCGCACCGTGACTGGCATCAGCGCCACGCCGCCGGGCTCGGCCAGCCGCTCGACCACGCCGAAGGGCGAGGCCGCGAACTTGGCCAGCGGCGGCATCAGCCCGGTCGCGACCTTGAGCGGGAAGCTGTCGGGCGAGGCCAGCGGACGGCCCGACGCATCCTCGAACTTCGGCGGCAGGGTGATCGTGAACGGCGTCTGCTCGGCGAAGGGGCCGGCGAAGCTCAGCGACTCGACCACGCCATCGTCGTCCCGGGCAGCGTTGTCGTCGAACTGCGGCTTGAAGGTCTTGCCGGCGCCGTCGAGCGTGATGGCCGCGGCCAGCTTGCGCGCCACGGGGGCATTGAAGCGCAGCACCATCGGCTTGAGCGGCAGGCAGGCCGACTGCGCGTTCTCGCGCTCGCAGCTGAACGAGACCGCGAAGGGTTCGCGCACATCGAAGCTGAGGCGGCGCTCGACGTTGTTGACCACGCCCGAGGGCGTGGCGACGCCCTTGCCGTAGAACAGCTGCACCCGGCTGGCCGGCGGCAGCGTGCGGTTGCACTGCAAGGTCAGGAAGCGCTGCGGCGCCTTGTCGGCGTCCTGGTCGCGCCCGAGCGCCTTGAGCAGGGCGGCGCGCTGCCCGCCATCGATCTGCCGGACCGGGATGCGCTCGCCGATGCCGCTGGCGGTGCACCAGACGTTCTCCTGCACGCTCTCGGGGGTGGCGGGGCCGTTGAGCTCGAGCATGAAGATCTGCTGCTCGTCGATCTTGCCGTAGCTGGGCTGCCAGTTGCGGATGAAGGGGCCGCCGCTGTTGAAGCGCCAGCTCTCGGGGCCGGTCAGCGCGGCACCGGTGGCCGACTGGAAACCGGCGACCCGCGTGACCGTGCAGCGCACGCCCGGCGGCAGGTCGTTCTCGAAGTCGAAGACCCACTGCCGGTCGCCGGTCCAGCGGCCGCTGCCCTTGCCGGCCTCGGCGTCGGCGCAGGCGACGACCAGCGGGGCCGGCGCCTTGGGGTCGCCGAAACGCACCGCGGGCTGGTCGAATTTGGCGACCACCTGGCGCACCCTGGAGACTTCCCCCTGCGGCGTCAGGCTGGTGATCTGCAGCGCGTGGGCCGCACCCGCGGCCACGAAGGCGCTGGCAGCCAGCAGGAAGGCGGGTGTCGTTCGGCTCAAGTTTTCTTTCTCCATCCGGTCCGTAGCGCGTCGAGCGTAGCCCATTTGCCTCGGGGCGGCGCCCGGCCAGGGGCCCGTTCCTTACAATTCGGGGCTCGTCGTGCGGGTCTCGCGCGTACCGCTCACAGATCACGCCGACCGATGAAACGCTACTGGGAAATCGATGCATTGCGCGGGCTCATGCTCGTGCTGATGACCGTCACCCACCTGCCGACCCGGCTGACCGACCCGCTCGGACAGCCCTTCGGCTTCGTGTCGGCGGCCGAGGGCTTCGTGCTGCTGTCGGCGTTCGTCTCCGGACTGGTCTACAGCCGCATCGCGCGGACTCAGGGCGTCGACTCGATGCGCCGGGCCTTCTGGCGGCGCGCGCTCAAGGTCTACCTGAGCCAGGCCGCGACGCTCCTGTTCCTGTTCACGGTCATTTCCGCCGTGGGGCTGCGCATCGATCAGCCGGCGGTCAAGAATCTCTTGTCGTTCTATCTGGCCAATCCGCGCGAGGGTTTCCTGTATTCGCTGCTGCTGATCTACGAGCCGGCGCTGCTCGACATTCTTCCGATGTACATCTTCTTCATGCTGCTGAGCCCCTGGGTGCTGGCCTTCGCGCTGCGCCATGGCTGGACCGGCGTGATGGTGGCCAGCGCCAGCCTGTGGGCGCTGGCGCAGTTCGGGCTCAGCGAATGGCTCTACGGCCTGACCGTGCGCCACACCGGCCTCGCCGTGCCTTTTCACGAGATGGGCGCCTTCAACGCCTTCGCCTGGCAGTTCCTCTGGTTCGCCGGCCTCTGGATCGGGGCCGGCCGCAATGCGCCCGGCGCGCAGCCGCTGCGCTTTCCGCACTGGCTGGTGTCGCTCGCCGGCGCGGCTGCGCTCTACGGATTCTGGTGGCGGCACCACGGCATCAACGGCCAGGCGCCCTTCGGCGGCGATGTCGAGCTGAACCTGCTGTTCGACAAGTGGCAGCTCGGTCCGCTGCGGCTGGTCAACCTGGCGGTGCTGGGCATCGTGGCGGTCCGCTTCGGGCCCGCCTTCATGCGGCGCATTCCCCGCCTGCAGTGGCTCGAAGACCTGGGCAGCGCGTCGCTGCCGGTCTTTTGCGCCCACCTGGTTGCTGTGCTGCTGGTGCTGGCGGTCTATGGCGACAGCCAGACGGCGCGGCCCTGGTGGGGCGACGTGCTCCTGCTGGCGGCGGTGTTCGGCTGGCTCTATGGCGTCGCCCGCGCCACGCTCTGGTGGGACGGGCGGCAGAAGCCGCCGGCCCTGCCGCTATCGCGCGCCCTGGGCGACTGAGGTCCCGGTCGGCGTCGTTTCCTGCAGGTGCGAGGCGATCACCGACTGCCAGAGCCGGTAGCCCTCGTCGTTGAGGTGCAGCCGGTCGCCGCGGAACAGTTCCGCCCGGGGCCGGCCGTCGGCGGCCAGCATCGGCGTGAAGACGTCGATGTAGTCGCTGTTGGGGAGCCGCTTCAGGTAGGCGCCGATCACGTTGTTGGTTTCGCGGATGCCGGGCAGCAGCTTTTCGCGCGAGGGGCTGGGCTTGACCGAGATGTAGGCGATGCGGGTGTCGGGCAGGGCGGCGCGCACGGTGCTCGCGAACTGGGCAAAGCTTTCGAGCACCTGCAGCGGCGTGCGGCCCTCGGCCAGGTCGTTGTCGCCGGCATAGACCAGGACCAGCCGCGGCCTGTAGCGCACCACGAGCTCGGATGCGAACAGGCTGCAGTCGGCCATGGTCGAGCCGCCGAAGCCCCGGTTGACGACCACCGGCTGCTGGTTGAAGTCCTGCGCCAGCCGCGACCACATGCGGATCGTGGAACTGCCGACGAAGACCACGCCGCCCGGCTCGGGCAGCTGTTCGCGGTCGGCCGCGGCAAAGGCGGCGAGGTCGCCCTGCCAGCGGGCGCGCGCGGCGCTGTAGGCGGGCGAGGGGGTGGCTGCAGGCCCCGGCGCCGCGCTGCCGGGCAGCGGCTCGGCCTGTGCCGCCACCATGCCCGCGAACGCGAGGGAGACAAGGGCAAGGCGGGCAGCAGCTTTCATCGACACCATCAGGGAGCAACGTTCTTCGACCGGAAACCGTTGGCAGCTTCCTGCCGACGCGGGCGCAAATGGTAACGACTCGTCAGGGCGTCCCGCTCACTGGCTGTTGCGGCCGATGCCCTGGTACACGATGCCGGCCTCTTTCATGGTGCCCGGCTCGTAGAGGTTGCGGCCGTCGAACACGACCGGCGTCTTCATGAGCGCCTTGAGCCGTTCGAGGTTGGGGCTGCGGTAGGCTTTCCATTCGGTGACGATGATCAGCGCATCGGCGCCGGCCAGGGCCTCCATCGGGTCCTTGGCGGAAACGAAGCGGACGTTGTCGAGCAGCGCCGGCGCATCGGCGAAGTCCAGCTTCAGCACGCGCCGGGTCTCCTCGATCGCGATCGGATCGTGCGCCACCACCCGGGCCCCGGCGCGCAGCAGCACGTCGAGCACGACCCGGCTCGGCGCCTCGCGCATGTCGTCGGTGTTCGGCTTGAAGGCCAGTCCCCAAAGTGCGAAGGTGCGCCCGGCGAGGTCGGTGCCGAAGCGCGCCAGCACCTTGTTGGTCAGCACGCTCTTCTGGTCGTCGTTGACCGCCTCGACCGCTTCGAGCACCCGCAGCGCCTTTCCGTTGTCGCGGGCGGTCCGGGTCAGCGCCTGGATGTCCTTCGGAAAGCAGCTGCCGCCGTAGCCGGTGCCGGCGTACAGGAAGCTGTAGCCGATGCGCGGGTCGGAGCCGATGCCCTGGCGCACCGCCTCGATGTCGGCGCCGACCTGGTCGGCCAGGTTCGCCAGCTCGTTCATGAAGCTGATGCGGGTGGCCAGCATCGCGTTGGCCGCGTACTTGGTGAACTCGGCCGAGCGCACGTCCATCACGCGGGTGCGCTCGTGGTTGCGGTTGAAGGGCGCATAGAGCCGGCGCATCCAGGCCAGCGCCTCGCGGCCGTTGTCGTCGTCGCTGTAGCCGATCACGATCCGGTCGGGCCGCATGAAGTCCTCGACCGCCGCGCCTTCCTTGAGGAACTCGGGATTGCTGACGACCGAGAACCGGAGGTCGGAACGGCCGCGCCGGTCGAGTTCCTCCTGGATCACGGCCGTGACCTTGTCGGCCGTGCCCACCGGCACCGTCGACTTGTCGACCACGACCTTGAAGCCGTTCATGTAGCGGCCGATGTTGCGCGCCGCGGCCAGCACGTACTGGAGGTCGGCGCTGCCGTCCTCGTCGGGCGGCGTGCCGACCCCGATGAACTGGATGTCGCCGAAGGCCACCGAGGCCTCGATGTCGGTCGAGAAGGACAGCCGTCTGGCCGCGACGTTCGATTCCACGACGGCCTCGAGGCCGGGTTCGTAGATCGGGATGCCGCCGGCGTTGAGGGTGGCGATTTTGCCGGCGTCGACGTCGAGGCAGAAGACGTTGTTGCCGATGTCCGCCAGGCAGGCGCCGGTGACCAGGCCGACATAGCCCGTGCCGATGATCGTGATGTTCATGCGTTCAAGCCGACTTGGGCTCCGAGAGAATCTGGTCGAAGTAGGCGATTGTCTTTTTCAGGCCTTCTTCGAGCTGCGTGCGCGGTTCCCAGCCGCCCAACGCCTGCTGCGCCAGCGAGATGTCGGGCCGGCGCTGCTTGGGATCGTCGGCGGGCAGGGGCTGCCTGATCAGCTTGCTCTTGGAGCCGGTGAGCTCGATCACCTTGTTTGCCAGCTCGAGCATCGAGAACTCGCCCGGGTTGCCGATGTTGACCGGGCCCGGCATCTCGTCGCCGGTGGCCATCATGCGCAGCATCGCTTCGAGCAGGTCGTCGACATAGCAGAAACTGCGCGTCTGCTGGCCGTCGCCGTAGATCGTGATGTCCTCGCCCTTCAGCGCCTGGACGATGAAGTTCGACACCACGCGGCCGTCGTTCAGGTGCATCCGCGGCCCGTAGGTGTTGAAGATGCGCACCACCTTGACGCGCAGCTGATGCTGGCGGTGGTAGTCGAAGAACAGCGTCTCGGCGCAGCGCTTGCCTTCGTCGTAGCAGCTGCGCAGGCCGATCGGATTCACGCGACCCCAGTAGGACTCGACCTGCGGATGGATTTCCGGGTCGCCATAGACCTCGCTGGTCGAGGCCTGCAGGATCTTGGCCCGCACGCGCTTCGCCAGACCCAGCATGTTGATGGCGCCGTGCACGCTGGTCTTGGTGGTCTGCACCGGATCGTGCTGGTAGTGGATCGGCGAGGCCGGGCAGGCGAGATTGAAGATCTCGTCGACTTCCACATACAGCGGAAAGGTGACGTCGTGCCGCATCAGCTCGAAGCGCGGATGGTCGAGCAGGTGCTCGACGTTGCGCTTGGTGCCGGTGAAGAAGTTGTCGACGCACAGCACGTCGTGGCCCTGCTCGATGAGGCGGTCGCACAGGTGGCTGCCGAGAAAGCCGGCGCCGCCGGTGACCAGCATTCGTTTGGAGGCGTTGTATTTGCGCATGCGAGAGTCACTCCCTGGGAGGTCAGTTCGTTGGGTGCTGATGGCGTTGCTCGTACATCTTCGCGTCGACCAGCATGCGAAACCACAACGCCTGGAAAAAGGCGAAGTAGAAGCCTGTGGTGCCGTCCAGGAAGCCGAGCCGGAAAACGTAGCGGTAGACGAAATAGCCGAGCGAGCGGATGCCGGTCGGCAGCTTGTAATACAGCTCCTTGATGAAGCGGGTGCGTTCGCGGGCGTCGCCCATCAGGCGCGGCTGGAGCACATTGTCGCCGGCGACGCGGGGGCCGAGCTTTTCCCTGGCCTCGGCATCGCTCCAGCGGTTGTGGCTGGCGATCCAGTCGGCCAGGCGGGCCGAGTTCTTGTCGTGCATGAAGCCGTCGAGGCGGCCCGGCTTCGCGCTGCTGATGAAGTGCTGGTCGTAGAGCCGCGATTCGCAGCGGCCCAGGCCCGAACGGAAGAGCCGAAGGTGCCACGGATTGACGCCGCTGAAGCGCAGCATCCTGCCCATGAAATAGTCGCGGCGACGCAGCATGTAGGCATCGAAGGCGGGCTGGCCCGCCAGCACGGCACTGATTTCAGCCACCGCGCGGTCGTCCAGCACCTCGTCGGCGTCGAGGTGAAGCTGCCAATCGCAGCTGCCCTCGACCTGGGCGATGGCCCAGTTGCGCTGGTCGCTGTAGTTGGAGAACGGGCGCTGCATGACCGTGCAGCCCAGCGCCTCGAGGATCGCGGGGGTTCCGTCCGACGAATGCGAGTCGACCACGACGATGTGCGGGCTGGCTTTCTGGGCCTGCGCCACGGTCTCGCGAATGATCGACGCGGAATTGAAGGTCAGGATGACGATGATGCAGCGGTGTTTTTCCATGGGGTTCGGCGCTTGGAAGCAGCTTCGAAGGCAGGGTTCACCCGAATTCGTAAGCGCGAAGCATGCCAAACTTTAGCACTACATTCTTACATTTAGGAACATAACTGACGGTCGACCCCCTCCGTCCATCGGTCTATTGCCGCAGGACTTCACGGTTTGCGCCCACGGTGCGTGTCAGGCCAGCCGGGCCTGGTGCCGGGCGATCTGCTGGCGCACCTGCGCCGGCGCCGTGCCGCCGAGGATGTTGCGGGCGTTCAGCGAGCCGCGCAGGCTCAGTACGTCGTAGACATCTTTCTCGATCGTCGGGTTGAAGCTCTGCAGCACGGCCAACGGCAGCTCCGACAGATCGACTTGGTGCGAGATCGCCGCCTTGACCGCGTGCGCCACGGTTTCGTGGGCGTCGCGGAAGGGCAGGCCCTTCTTGACCAGGTAGTCGGCCAGGTCGGTCGCGGTGGCGTAGCCGCGCAGCGCGGCCTTCTCCATCGCCTCGGGCTTGACCGTGATGCCGCCGACCATCTCGGCGAAGATCCGCAGCGTGTCCTTGAGCGTGTCGACGGTGTCGAACAGCGGCTCCTTGTCTTCCTGGTTGTCCTTGTTGTAGGCCAGCGGCTGGCCCTTCATGAGCGTGATCAGCGCCATCAGGTGGCCGACCACGCGGCCGGTCTTGCCGCGCGCCAGCTCGGGCACGTCCGGGTTTTTCTTCTGCGGCATGATCGAACTGCCGGTGCAGAAGCGGTCGGCGATGTCGATGAAGCCGAAAGACTGGCTCATCCACAGCACCAGTTCCTCGCTCAGCCGGCTGATGTGGACCATGGCGAGCGAAGCGGCGGCCGTGAATTCGATCGCGAAGTCGCGGTCGCTCACCGCGTCCAGGCTGTTCTGGCAGACCCCGTCCATGCCCAGCGCCCGGGCCACCGCCTCGCGGTCCAGCGGGTAGCTGGTGCCGGCCAGCGCGGCGGCGCCCAGCGGCAGCCGGTTCACGCGGCGACGCACGTCGACCATGCGCTCGGCGTCGCGCGCGAACATCTCGACATAGGCCAGCATGTGGTGGCCGAAGCTCACCGGCTGGGCTACCTGCAGATGGGTGAAGCCAGGCAGGATGACCTCGACGTTCTTCGCGGCCAGTGCCAGCAGCGATTTCTGCAGGTCGACCAGCAGGCCGCCGATCAGGTCGATCTCGCCGCGCAGCCAGAGCCGCACGTCGGTGGCGACCTGGTCGTTGCGGCTGCGGCCGGTGTGCAGCCGCTTGCCGGCATCGCCGACCAGCTGGGTCAGGCGGGCCTCGATGTTGAGGTGCACGTCTTCCAGGTCGAGCTTCCAGTCGAAGGCGCCGGATTCGATTTCGTCGCGAATCTGCTTCATCCCGCCTTGAATAGCGGCGAGGTCCTGCACGCCGATGATTCCCTGGGCTGCCAGCATGCCGGCATGCGCCAGAGAACCCTCGATGTCCGCCTGCCACAGCCGCTTGTCGAAGAACACGCTGGCGGTGTAGCGTTTGACCAGGTCGCTCATGGGTTCGGAGAACAGGGCGGACCAGGCTTCGGATTTCTTGTCGAGTTGGTTTTGAGTCATGGGAACCGTTCGGGAGGCAATAATGGGTTTGTCACCCATTGTTTCTGCGATGCGCAACCCGTCGATTTTATCGGCCACCCCTTCGGCGTCGTCGGCGACGCCCCCCGCCACGCCTTCGACCGCCAGGGCGAAGGGGCCCGTGCGTCCCGCGAGGGCCCTGTTCGACGCCTGCCAGACCGGGGTTGTACTGCGCATGGTGCTGTTCGTCGAGGTGGTGGTGGCGGTCACCACGCTGTTCGCGGTCTCGACCTTGTCCGAATGGCTGCTGCTGGCCGCGACGGTCACCGGCGGCGCCTTGCCGGCCACGCTGACCTGGCTGCTCGCCACCTGCGCCTTGAAGCGCCTGCTGGCCCGGCTGCCGGTTCCGGGGCAGTATGCGACCGGTGCCTTGCTCGGCGCGCTGGCCGCCCTGTATGGCTGCGGCCTGCTGCGGCTGACGGGCGTGGTCGGCAGCGCGCCATGGCTGGCCAGCGCGCTGGCCGGCGCCTTGCTGGCCGGGCTGATGATGGCGGCGCTGGCGCTTCGCGCCCGCGGCCAGACGCCGGCGGCCACCACGGCGCGGCTGGCGGAACTGCAGTCGCGGATCCGCCCGCACTTTCTTTTCAACACCTTGAACAGCGCGATCGCCCTGGTCCGGCAGGAACCGGCCAAGGCCGAGGCCATGCTCGAAGACCTGAGCGAGTTGTTCCGCCAGGCCTTGGCCGACCCGGGCGAGTCGGTCACCCTGGCCGACGAGATCGCGCTGGCCGAACGCTACCTGGCGATCGAGCAGGTGCGCTTCGGCGACCGCCTGCGCGTGCGCTGGGACATCGATCCGGACGCCCATGGGGCCCGCCTGCCGCCCCTGCTGCTGCAGCCCCTGGTCGAAAACGCGGTCAAGCACGGCGTCGAGCCGAGCCCCGAAGGCGCCCGGCTGCGCATCCGCACCCAGCGCCGCGGTGCGATGGTGCTGATCGAGGTCATCAACAGCCTGCCGCCGCTGCGCTGGGCCGATGCGCCGCTGCCCCGCGGCCACGGCATCGCGCTGGACAACGTGCGCGATCGGCTGCGCCTGCTGCACGACATGCAGGCGCAGTTCAGCGCCGGCATGGACGACAAGAGCTATCGCGTCCGCATCGCCATTCCTGCTGAACCATGAGCATGTCGCCCCCACTTCGCACCCTCATCGTCGACGACGAATCGCTGGCGCGCTCGCGCCTGCGCAACCTTCTGGCCGACTGCCAGTCGCCGCCGGCCGAAGTCGTGGCCGAGGCGGCGCATGGCGAAGGCGCCCTCGACCAGTTGGCCCGCGCCCGCTTCGACCTGGTGCTGCTGGACATCCACATGCCGGGCCTCGACGGGCTCGAGCTGGCGCGCCGGATCCGGGCCCGGCCGGCAGCGCCGGCAGTGGTGTTCGTGACCGCCTATGCGGCCCACGCGGTCACCGCCTTCGAGCTCGAGGCCGTCGACTACCTGACCAAGCCGGTGCGCGCCGAACGCCTGCAGCAGGCGCTGCAGAAGGCCGAGCGCTACCTGAAGGAGCGGCGGTCGCCGGTCGCCGAGCCGCAGGACGTGCTGCTGATCCAGGACCGCGGGCGCACCGAGCGGGTGCCGCTGTCGGAAATCCTCTATCTCAAGTCGGAGCTCAAGTACCTGACGGTGCGGACCGCCTCGCGCAGCCACATCTTCGACGGTTCGCTGGCCGAGCTCGAGGAGCGCTACCCGGCCCGCTTCGTCCGGGTCCATCGCAACGCGCTGGTGGCCCGCGCGGCCATCCGCACCCTCGAGAAATACGACGACGGGGAGGACGCCGAAGGGTGGGCGCTGCGGCTCGACGGCATTCCCGAGCCTGTGATGGTGTCGCGGCGCCAGTTGTCGAGCGTGCGCGAAGCACTGAGGGACGCCCGGTGACCGAGCCCGTTACCCCCGAACCCGTTACCCCCGAACCCGTTACCCCCGAACCCGTCGTGGCGGCCGAAGCCCAGGAGCCTGACCGCCTGATGCTGCACATGCCGGTCGACGTCCGAAGCGCCTCGCTGGTGGTGCTGGCGGTGCTGGCCAGCGTCTTCGCGCTGCGCTGGGCGGCGGCGGTCTTCATCCCGCTGCTGGTGAGCCTCATGCTGACCTACGCACTGGCACCGCTGGTCGACCGGCTCGAACGCTGGAAGGTCTCGCGCTGGATCGGCGCCGCCGTGATCCTGCTCGGCCTCGGCGGTGCCTTCGGCTGGACCGGCTACACGCTGGCCGGCAATGCCGGCGCGCTGGTCGATTCGCTGCCCCTCGCGGCGCAGAAGCTGCGCCTCGCGATGCGCACCGACGCCCGCGGCGCCGATCCCAGCACGCTCGACACCGTCCAGAAGGCCGCGGCGCAGCTCGAGCAGGCGGCCGAGGAGAACTCGGCCAAGGTGGCTTCGCGCAAGGGCGTGGCGCGGGTGATGATCGAGCGGCCGTCCTTCAACGTGCGCGACTACCTGTGGAGCGGCACAGTCGGGCTGATCGGCGCCGCCGGCCAGCTCACGCTGGTGGCCTTCCTGACTTTCTTCGCGCTCGGCAGCGGCGACACCTTCCGCCGCAAGCTGGTCAAGATCACGGGGCCCAGCCTGCAGAAGAAGAAGATCACGGTCCATGTGCTCGACGACATCACGGGCCATATCGAGCGCTACCTGCTGGTGCAGATCCTCACCAGCGCCATGGTGGGCGTCGCCACCGGCCTCGCGTTCTGGGCGATCGGCCTCGAGAACGCGGCGGTCTGGGGCATCGTGGCCGCGGTCACCAACCTGATTCCCTACATCGGCTCGGTGATCGTGATGGCCACCGCCGGACTGGTCGCCTTCCTGCAGTTCAACGGCATCGAGATGGCACTGCTGGTCGGCGGCACCTCGCTGGTCATTCACACGCTGATCGGCAACCTGCTGGTGCCTTTCCTCACCAGCAAGACCAGCCGGATGAACCCGGTGGCGGTGTTCGTCGGCGTGATCTTCTGGGGCTGGCTGTGGGGCATCTGGGGCCTGCTGCTGGGCATCCCGATCATGATGGTCGTCAAGGCGGTCTGCGACCACGTCGAAGACCTGGAGCCGATCGGGGAACTGCTGGGGGATTGAGCCGGGTGCGGCCTCAGCCGATCAGCCGATCTGCACGATCGCGTCCTGCGGCCACATCCGCCAGATCACCCATTCGCCGATCGCCGCCCGGTGCGTCGCCGGTGTGCTTCCCGCGTCTCCGAACCGCAGCGTGAATCGCTTGCCGGCCAACTGCAGCGCGATCTCGAAACCCGGCCAGTGGGCCGGCACGCGCGGCGTCAGTGCGAGCTGGTCGCCGCGCACCGAGAGGCCCAGCAGCGTCTCGACCGCCGCCCGGTGCAGCCATGCGGCCGAGCCCGTGTACCAGCTCCAGCCGCCCCGTCCTGCGTAAGGTGCGGCGCTGTAGATGTCGCCCGCCATCACGTAGGGCTCGATCTCGTAGAGCGGGCCGCGCTCCGGATGGCGCGCGCGGTGCGCGGGGCTCAGTCCCTCGAAGGTCTTCCATGCGCCTTCGGTGTCGCCGTCCAGGGCCTGCGCCATGAGCGCCCACACGGCGGCGTGCGCGTACTGGCCGCCGTTCTCGCGCACGCCGGGCGGGTAGGCCTGGATGTACCCCGGGTTGTTCGGCGAATGCGCGAGCGGCGGGTCCAGCAGCCGCATCAGGCCGAGGCGTTCGTCGTGCAGATGCGACTTCATCGACGCCAGGGCCGCCCCCGTGTGCGTCGGGTCCGAGGCGTTGGAGAGCACCGACCAGGCCTGCGCGATCAGGTCGATCGCGCATTCGTCGTTGATCGACGAGCCGAGCGGCGCGCCGTTGTCGAAGAAGGCGCGCCGGAACCAGGCGCCATCCCAGCCGGCGTCGTGCAGCGCGGCGATCCACCCCTGCCGGGCGGCCAGCCAGCGCTTCGCGCGCTCGCCCTCGCCGCGTGCCAGCGCGAAGGGGGCGAAGCGCTCGACCACGCTGCACAGGAACCAGGCCAGCCAGACCGACTCGCCGCGGCCTTCGTGGCCGACCCGGTTCATGCCGTCGTTCCAGTCGCCGGTGCCCATCAGCGGCAGCCCGTGCAGGCCGGTCGCGAGGCTCTTGTCGATCGCGCGGGCGCCGTGCTCGTATACGCTCGCGTTCTGCTCGCTGGTGCGCGGCGGGTAGTAGGCGTCCTCGGCACCCTCGGGGATCGCCGGGCCGTCGAGAAATGACACGCGCTCGTCGAGCAGGGATCGGTCCGCACTGACTTCCACGTAGTGGGCGGCGGCGAAGGGCAGCCACAGCAGGTCGTCCGAGAAATGCGTGCGCACGCCGGCGCCGCCGGGCATGTGCCACCAGTGCTGGACGTCGCCCTCGGGGAATTGCCGCGCCGCGTTGACGAGGATCTGCTCGCGCAGGCGCAGCGGGTCGGTCAGCGCGAAGGCCATCGCGTCCTGCAACTGGTCGCGGAAGCCGAAGGCGCCGCCGGCCTGGTAGAAGCCCGCCTTGGCCCAGAGGCGGCAGGACAGCGTCTGGTAGACCAGCCAGCGGTTGACCATGGCGTCGAACAACGGGTCGGGGGTGCTCACCTGCAGCCGGCCCAGCAGTTCGTCCCAGAAGCCGCGCGCCTGCGCCAGCGCTTCGCCGATGTCGCGCTGCTGCCAGCGCCGCGCCATGTCGACGGCCGCTTCGGCGCTGTCGGCATGTCCCAGCATGAAGCAGAAGCTGGCGCTGGCGCCGGCCGCCAGGCTGAACTCGCCGGCCACCGCCGCGCAGGCATCGAGGCCGCTGCCGGCTCGCCCGGCCAGGCTGTCGGGCAGCTCGATGCTGCCGCGCCCGGCGAAGAACTCGCTGCGGTCGCTGGTCCATTGGGTGGCCCCGCCGAGGCCGGCGATGGCGACAAAGCCGCTGCTGCCGCCGAAGCCGGCACTCGATTCGCGCTGCTGACCGAACACAGCGGGCAGGTCTTCGGGCTTCCAGGTGTGGACCGTGCGCCGTTCGCCGCGGGCCGCGCCGAGCTGCCACTCGACCATCGCGACGGCGCGCAGCCGGCGCGCGCCGACGCCTTCGTTGCGCACCTTCACGTGGACCCCCTTGATGCGCTCCTCGCGATCGGCGAAGAAGGTGGTCTCGAGCACCACGTTGCGGTGCAGGCATTCGAACACCGTGTAGCCCTGGCCGTGCCGCACGCGATGCCTGGCCGCGGCGCCGCCCCGGCCGGCCGGCGTCAGCGGCAGCAGTTCGCGGCTGTCGAGGTCCTGCAGCAGGTAGTGCTCGAAGGCCGGGTCCTGGACCGGATCGTTGGACCAGGGCGTGACCTGGTGCAGGCGGCTGTTGCCGGCCCAGGTGTAGCCGGTGCCTGCTTCGGAGACCTGGAAGCCGAAGTTCGGGTTGGCAATGACATTGACCCAGGGCCGCGCGGTGCGGCGATTGACGTCGACCTCGAAGCGGAATTCCCCGCTCTGCGCATCGAAGGCGCCCTGCGGCGCTGTCGCCGCGTCGGCCACGTGGGCCATCGCGGGAAGCCGGGCGATCGCCAGCGGCGGGCTCGCCACCGCGCCTTCGGAGGGCGGGCCCGCCGACTCGCGCAGCGCCGCCACCTGGGACTCCAGGGTGCGTCCGTCGGCCGTGAAGACGGCCCGCGCCAGGCTCGATAGCGCGGCCTTCTCGGCCGGCGTCAGTTCGGCGTCGCGCAGCAGGTAGAAGCCGGCCGCATCGTTGCGCGGGAAGCTGTTCTGAGTCTGCTGCGCGACCCGGCTGCGCAGTGCCTCGATGTCGCGCTGCAGCGGCATCAGGTAGGAATGGGGCTCGCCGTTGATCACCACCAGGTCGCAGGCGACGCCGCCGAAGCCCCACCAGGGCTGGGCCCGCAGCAGCGTGTCGACCAGGCCCTTGCCGGCCATCGAATGGATCGTCACGAGAACGATCGGCTTGTCGCCCGAGATGCCGAAGCGCCAGATCTGGCGCAGGTCGATCAGGCCGCGGTCGCGCATGGTGCGCGGCGTGGTGTAGGTCAGGATGGTCGTGAGGTCCTGCAGCGCGAGGTTCTTCGCCGGGTCGATGCTGAGGTCGCGCAGCCGCACCTGCGCCAGGGTGGCCGCCATCCGGGTCGCGCGCTCCACGTGCATCGGCTGCAGGTAGCGGTCGATGCAGGGCATCAGCGCCTCGATGCTGTCGCCGGCCGCGGTCGCGAAGGTCAGGCGCGCGCTGGCGCCCGGCGCGATCGACAGCGTGACCCGCAAGCAGGCGATCGGGTCGAGCCCGTTGACCGGCGTGCCGTCGGCGGCCAGTGGCTGGGCGTCGAGCGCGGGCTCGGCCAACGTGCGGTTGCGCCCGATGAAGGCGCGGCGGTCGGTCATGCAGTCCACCGCCAGCACCTGAGCATCGACCGCGGCGACGAAGTGCGCGGCGGCCACCACCGGGTCGCCGTGCAGGCGCGGCTTGCGTGCCATCAGCAGTGCGCGCCAGCCCGGCTCCCAGCGGCTCTCGATGAACAGGTTGGCGAAGGCCGGATGGGCCTCGTCCGCCTTCGGGTTCGACAGCACCGGCTCGAAGTACGAGATCAGTTCGAGGATGCGGGCCTCGCTGCCCGTGTTGTGCAGTTCGACAGTGCGCAGCTCGGTGTCGTCCTCGGGGCTGATCAGCACGGTGGTTCGCGCCTGCAGGCCCGGGCCGCTGGCTTCGAACTGCACCTGGTCGGCCAGGAAGCGCGCGCCGTAGCGCCAGCCGGGGCCAGGCGCCGGGAGCGCGGTCAGCGAGGCCAGCGCGTGGGTCTGCGTGTCACGCACATAGAAGAAGCTGCCGTAGCCGTCGCGCAGCGGATCGTCGCGCCAGCGGCTGACGTTGAACGAACGCCAGCGGCTGACGCCGGCGCCGTTGGCGCGCAGCGCCACCGTGTAGCGGCCGTTCGACAGCAGGTGGGTCGGCTGGAAGCCGGCACCCATGGGATCGACCGTGCGCGGCTGGAACACCGGCGCCGCCTCGCCGGTGGCCGGCTCGGGCGGCGTGCGCGGATCGGCGCTGCCGATGATCTGGCGCGGCGTGCGCTCGTGCAGCAGGGAGGCGTGCGCCTGCACCAGCGGCGCGCTCCCGAACCAGCGCCGCGCGGCGCCGCCGCGCACCGCGTTGCACAAGGCCACCAGCGACATGCCCTGGTGATGCGCCATCACGTTGCGCACCACGGTGAAGGCCTGGCCTTCGGTCTGGCGCGAGACCGTGAAGTCGACCGCGTCGTAGAAGCCGAACTCCCCGCGCGCCCCGAGCGATTCGAGCCGGCGCAGGTTGGCGACCGCGTCGACCGGCGCGATCGCCGCCGCCATCGCGCTGGCATAGGGCGCCACCACGCGGTCGGCCGGCGGCGTGCGGCGCAGCGCGAGCCGCGGCACGCCGAAGGGCGAGTACTGGTAGGCGAGCGAATGGT
Source organism: Variovorax ginsengisoli (assembly GCF_030486595.1). Taxonomy (GTDB): domain Bacteria; phylum Pseudomonadota; class Gammaproteobacteria; order Burkholderiales; family Burkholderiaceae_C; genus Variovorax; species Variovorax ginsengisoli_B. The sequence goes on from NZ_JAUJZH010000003.1 coordinate 39,484, forward strand.
CCTGCGCGAAGTAGGCGGATTCGGAGACGCCCCAGGGCAGGCCCTGGGCGTTGCCGAAGACCTGCTGCTCGCCGATGGCGGCGCGCATCGCGACCTCGAGCAGCCCGCCCTCGGGCTCGGCCATCACCAGCGTGGGCATCAGGTACTCGAACATCGAACCCGACCAGGACTTGAGCCCCGGCAGCACGCCGACCGACAGGAACGGCCGCCCGAGCGCCATCCAGTGGCGCCGCGGCACGTCGCCCTTGGCGATCGCGAGGAAGCTCAGCAGGCGCGCCTCGGAGGCCAGCAGGTCGTAGTAGCTGGCATCGAGCAGGTTGTCGTCGACCCGCAGCCCGATGTGGAACAGGTGGCGCTTGGTGTCGTAGAGGCCGCTGAAGTCCATCCCGGCGCAGAGGGTCTCGCAGCGCCCGGCGAGCGCCTCGAGCGCCGCGGCTGCCGATGCGTCGCTGCTTTCGGCGGAAAAGCCGCGGCAGGCCTGTGCCACGGCGATCAGGTGGCCGGCGAGGTTGCCGCTGTCGACACTGGACACATAGGCCGGCGGCAGCTTCTGCAGGTTCCGGGTGTCATACCAGTTGTAGAGATGGCCCTGGTGCTTGTCGAGCCGGTCGATGGCGTCGAGCGTGGCGGCCAGCCGCCCGGCCAGCGCCGGGGTGCCGATCCAGCCGAACTCCCGGGCGCAGCAGCAGGCCAGCAGGTACATGCCGATGTTGGTCGGCGAGGTGCGGTGCGCGAGGGTCGGCTCGGGCTCGAGCTGCAGGTTGTCGGGCGGCAGGTGATTGTCGTCGGGGCCGACGACATGCTCGAAGAAACGCCAGCAGTCGCGCGCCAATGTCTCGAGATAGCGCTGGTGCTCGGGTTCGAGGTCGCTGGCGGAACCGGTCGGTGTGCGGCTGCTCCACCAGGCCGCCAGCGGGGCCAGCGCCCACAGCGAGAAGAGCGAGGCTCCGAGCCAGGGGTGCGGGCTCCGGAGCGATGCCAGTGCGAGCGCGATGCAGGCTGCGCTGGTGAGCGCCGAGCCGCGCACGAAATCGCTCAACGCGTAGCGTGCCTGCGCCTGGGCCTGGGCGGCAGTGGTCCATTCGAGCAGATGCCGCCGGCTGGCCAGCAGCCTCCATGCGGCCCGCGCGCTGGCGTCCAGAAGCAGGCGTGCCTGCGCCGCCAGCTGCACGAACTGCCAACACGCGCCGGCCATCGCGCGCAGCAGTTCGGTGCCGCCGATATCGAAGAAATGCGGCAGCTCGATCGAGCGCCGAGTCGGCACCAGTCCCGCCAGCGCCCCGAGCAGGGGGCCGAGGACCAGGGCCGATGCCACGGCGGCGAACGCCCACGACAGCGGCAGGGCGTCCGTGAAGAGGACCCAGGCGAGCAGCGCCGCCGAGGCAGGCACCACCAGGGCGCGTCGCAGGTTGTCGCTCATCTTCCAGAGCCCGAGTGCGTCGATGCCGAAGCGCCACGGGCGCAGCATCAGCGGCAGCAGCTGCCAGTCGCCGCGGGTCCAGCGATGCACGCGCGAGGCGGCCACGCCGGCGTGATGCGGATGGTCCTCGACCAGCACCAGGTCGCTCACCACGGCGCAGCGCGCCACCGTGCCTTCGAGCAGGTCGTGGCTCAGCACCGCGCCGTCGGGCAGCCGGCGGTCGAGCGTGGCGTGCACCGCCTGGACGTCGAGCAGCCCCTTGCCGGTGAAGGAACCGGTGCCGAAGACGTCCTGGTAGATGTCGGAGGCGCTGTTGCTGTAGGGGTCGAGGCCGCACTGGCCGGCGAACATCCAGTGAAACGGGGAGCGCTCTTCGCGCTCCGGGAACGGTGTGACGATGCGCGGCTGAAAGATGCCGAAGCCGGCCGTGACGCGCCGGCCGGCGGGGTCGGTCTGCGGCGCGTTCAGCGGGTGCGCCGCCACCGCCACCAACTCGCGCAGCGTACCGGGGGGCAGGCCGGTGTCGCTGTCGAGCGTCATCACGTAAGGAATGCGGTCGGCGAGCCCGGCGCCGCCGGCTTCCGCCACGAAGCCGCTGGCGTCGCCTGTGGCCAGCAGGCGCAGCAGCATCTCGAGCTTGCCGCGCTTGCGCTCCCAGCCCATCCACCGCTGCTCGGTCTCGGACCAGGTGCGCGGCCGGTGCAGCAGCAGGAAGCGCGCGCCGGCGCCGGGATAGGTGTCGTTGAGCGCGCCGATCCGGCGCAGGGCGTCGTCCAGCAGCAGCGAATCGCCGGGCATCGACGCTTGGTCGGCATCGGCCCAGTCGGTGAGCAGCGCGAACTGGGCCTGGTCTTCGCGGTTGGCGAGCCAGTGCAGCTCGAGCCGCCGGGCCAGTTGCGCGTTCGCCTCGATCGAGCTCAGCATCGAAGGCACCACGACCAGCACGCGGTGCGCCGGCGGAATGCCGTCGGCGAATTCGAGCCTTGGGAGGGCCCGGACCCGGGTCGATTCCGCGACGATGCGGTGCACCAGCGCGATCACCGCTTCGGACAGCGGCCAGGCGAGCAGCACCAGCGCCACCACCGAGGTCCAGCCGGCGTCGGGCCAGCCGTTGCGGTTCAGGCCGTGGACCGCGGCGGCCAGCAGCAGCGAGGTGCCGGTGGCGATGGCCGCCAGGTAGAGCGCCAGGCGCCAGTTGCTGCCGGGCTGGCGGCGGTGCCGCACCGCCGCGGCCTTGTCATCGCTGCGTGCCGGTGCGAGCGCGGCGACCAGTTCCGGGCGGCCTTGGCCGAACAGGTAGTAGCCGGCCGTCCGTTCGGCGCTCGACCCGCGGGCCGGCTGCGCGAGGTCTGCGACGTCGGCATCGGCGGCGGCCTGCAGCGCCAGTCCGACCACGGCCTGCGCCACCTCGCGCTCCGTTTGTCTGGTGCTGCGCGCCACCTGTTCCATCGCCTGCGTGATCTGCTGGCGCGTGAGTTCGCTCTCGCGGCCGAAGCTCGGCAGCTCGCGCAGCACCCGCAGCGAGCGGCTCACGGGCTCGATCAGATCGGCCCAGTCGACCTGGCCGATCATGCGCAGCGTCGTGATGATGTTGCCGACCGTGAGGTTGGCCGCCGCCTGCGCGGATTGGGCGTCGGCGATCAGCGCCGGCCCGTTCGGGCAGTGCTGCTCGCACCACTTGACGAGCGCGGGCGGATGCTCGCCCTGCTCGACCGGCAGCCGTTGCCAGAGCTGGGTCAGGTAGCTGTCCTGCATGCCGCGGCTCTGCAGTGCGCGATACAGCACGTCGAGTTCGTGCGACGACAGCGAATCGGCCGCGTCCCAGGCCGCGTGCGCCACTTCGCGCGCGACCTTGTTCTCGGCGATGCTTTCGGCGACCCGGCGCAGGTTCTCGAGCAGCACCACGCGCAGCGTGGTCGGCAGCGCCCAGAGTTCGCCGAGCGTGAGCTCGTCGATGTCCTGGTAGGCATCCAGGAAAGCCGTGAACAGCGTCTTGTTGAGGACGCTATCGGTGTGCGCCACGTAGGCCCAGGCGATCCCGTAGACACGCGGCAGCCCGGCCAGCGGCGGCGCCGCGAGCTTCGGCAAGCGCGCGTAGTAGCGCCGCGGCACGCCTTCGCGGATCTGCTGCAGCTGCGCCTCGACCAGGTGGAAGTTGTCGAGCAGCCATTCGGCCGCCGGCGACACATAGCGCCCGCTCTGCGAGATCAGCGCGATGTAGTCGTAGGCGCTGCGCAGCGACTCGAGGTTCTTGTCGACCCGCGGAAAGAAAGGATTGCCGTCGCCGCGCGCGTCCGCGGACTGCACCACCTGCGCCCGCGCCAGGCTGTGGCCGTGCTGCGCGAAGCGCTGGGCGCCGAACAGCTCGGCGCGGATCGGCGCTTCGACCGGCTCGTGCGGCCCGAGGAGGAGCGCGCGTGCGTACTGGCTGAGGGTGTCGAGCCGGTCGACGACCGCCGCGGCGCTCAAGCGAAGGCGAACAGTCCGATGGCGAGCACGCCGGCCACACAGGCCATCGTCACGATGCGGCCAGCGGCGACGGATCGCACCTGCTGCAGATGGCTGCGGACCGCGAACCATCGTCCCTGGGCCCGTGCGCAATGCCGCATGTGCGAAGCCAGCGCGTCGAAGTCGCCGCTGACGAAGTCGATCGGGGAACGGACAAGCGATTGCGGGGATGACATGGCGGAGTTTTCCTGTGAACGACCCTGAAGCCGCCGCGCGATTGCGAGAGCTGTGAACGTGGGGGTCAGGGTACTCCCTATGCCATGGCCTTTCTTTTCCGCTTGGCCGGGAACGGGTGTAGGAGATCGCGGACAGTGCCCGCTCGCGCCGGTTCAGCCGGTGTTGCGCAGGCCCGCCGCTACCCCGTTGATCGACATGTGGATGCCCTTCTGCAGCCGCTCGTCGACCTGGCCCGCGCGGTAGCGGCGCATCAGCTCGACCTGCAGGTGGTGCAGCGGATCGATGTAGGGGAAGCGGTGCCGGATCGAACGCTGCATGTCGGCGTTGCCTTCCAGGCGCTGCTTGGCGCCGGTGATCAGCGTCAGCGCGTCGGAGGTGCGGTGCCATTCGGCCTCGATCATCGAGAACACCTTCTGCCGCAGCTTCTTCTCGGCCACCAGCTCCGAGTAGCGCGAGGCCAGGGCCAGGTCGCTCTTGGCCAGCACCATGTCCATGTTCGACAGCAAGGTGCGAAAGAAGGGCCATTGGGCGTACATGCGCTGCAGCAGCGCCTGGCGTTCCTTGCGCGCGGCCGGGTTGGCCGCCTGCGCGAGGAAGCGCTCGATCGCCGAGCCGAAGCCATACCAGCCGGGCAGCGTCAGGCGGCACTGGCCCCAGCTGAAGCTCCAGGGTACGGCGCGCAGGTCCTCGATGCTGCGGCTCGGATTGCGCGAGGCCGGGCGTGAGCCGATGTTGAGTTCGGCGATCTCGCGGATCGGCGTGGCGCTGAAGAAGTAGTCGCCGAAGCCGGGTGTGTCGTAGACCAGTGCGCGGTAGGCGGCCATGCTGGCCGCCGACAGTTCGGCCGCTGCGGCGACGAAGGTGGCGGGCGCGGCCTTGGCGGTTGGCAGCAGCGTGGCCTCGAGCGTCGCGGCCACCAGCGTCTCGAGGTTGCGGCGGCCGATCTCGCTGTTCGCGTACTTCGAGCCGATCACCTCGCCCTGTTCGGTCAGCCGGATCTGGCCGCGCACCGTGCCCGGCGGCTGCGCGAGGATCGCCTGGTAGCTCGGACCGCCGCCGCGCCCCACGGTGCCGCCGCGGCCGTGGAACATGCGCAGGCGGATCGCCACGCCACTGTGCGCATTGAGGTCGTCGAACAGCGCCACCAGCGCCAGCCCCGCGCGGTACAGCTCCCAGTTGCTGGTGAAGATGCCGCCGTCCTTGTTGCTGTCGCTGTAGCCCAGCATCACGTCCTGCTCGGCGCCCGAGCGCTGGATCAGCGCGTGGATGCCCGGCAATGCGTAGAAGGCGCGCACGATCGGCGCCGCGTTGCGCAAGTCCTCGATGGTCTCGAACAGCGGCACCACGATCAGGTCGCTGGTGGCGTTGCCGGCGAGCGTGCCGCGCAGCAGGCCCACTTCCTTCTGGAGCAGCAGCGCCTCGAGCAGGTCGCTCACCGTCTCGGTGTGGCTGATGATGTAGTGGCGGATCGCCGCGGCACCGAAGCGCGCCCGCGCGGTGCGGGCGGCGGCGAAGATCGCGAGCTCGCTCCTGGCGAGCGCGGAGTAGTCGGCGTCGGGCACGCGCAGCGGCCGGGCGTCGTCGAGCAGGCGCAGCAGCAGCGCCTGCTTGTCCTCTTCGGACAGCGCGGCGTAGGCGGGCTCGATGCGTGCGGTGGCCAGCAGCTCGGCCACCACCGCCTCGTGCTTGTCGGAGCTCTGGCGCAGGTCGACGGTCGCCAGGTGGAAGCCGAACACCTCGACCGCCCGGATCAGCGGATGCAGGCGCGGCGCGGCGAGCACGCTGCCGTGCTTGTCGGCCAGCGACTCCTCGATGGTGTGCAGGTCGGCCAGCAGTTCCTCGGCCGTGGCGTAGGGGTTCTGCGGCCGCACCGCGTGGCGCGCGGCCTCGCCGCCCGTGAGCTCGCGCAAGGTGGCGGCGAGTCGCGCGTACATGCCGGTCAGCGCCCGGCGGTAGGGCTCGTCGACCCGGTGTTCGTTCTTGTCGGGCGAGCGCTCGGCCAGCGCCTGCATCTCGATCGAGACGTCGACCAGTCCGGCCGACAGCGACAGTTCGCCGCCGAGGTAGTGCAGTTCGGTCAGGTAGTGGCGCAGCGCCAGTTCGCTCTGGCGCTTGAGGGCGTATTCGAGGGTCTCGGCGGTCACGTTGGGATTGCCGTCGCGATCGCCGCCGATCCACTGGCCCATGCGCAGGAACGGCGCCACCGCAGGCACGCTGCTGCCATGGGCCAGGGCCTTCTCGAGCTCGGCATAGACGCGCGGAATCTCGCGCAGGAAGGTGGCCTCGTAGTAGCTCAGCGCGTTCTCGATCTCGTCGGCCACGGTGAGCTTCGAAAAGCGCAGCAGGCGCGTCTGCCACAGCTGGGTCACGCGGGTGCGCATCTGGCGTTCGTTGTCGGCGTACTCGATGGGCGTCAACGCGTCCTTGCTTCCGGCGAAGGCGCGCTGACGCAGCGCGATCTCGTCGCGCGCCGTGAGCAGCTGCGCGATGGCGCGCTCGGCGTCCAGGATGCTCTTGCGCTGCACTTCGGTCGGGTGCGCCGTGAGCACCGGCGAGACATAGCTGTGGGCCAGCGACTCGACCACCGCCTCGGGCTTGATGCCGGCCTTGCGGATGCGCGCCAGCGCCGTCTCCAGGCTGCCCTCGGCGCTCTCGCCCGCACGCTCGGCCTCGGTGCGGCGGCGGATCTGGTGCCGGTCCTCGGCCAGGTTGGCCAGGTGGCTGAAGTAGGTGAAGGCGCGGATCACGCTCACGGTCTCCGCCGCGCTGAGCCCTTTCAGCAGGTTCTTCAGGGCCCGGTCCGCGGCATGGTCGGCATCGCGCCGGAAGGCCACCGACAGGGTGCGGATCTTCTCGACCAGCGCGTAGCTCTCGTCGCCTTCCTGTTCGCGGATCACATCGCCCAGGATGCGCCCGAGGAGCCGGATGTCGGCAATCAGCGGCAGGTCTTCGTCTCGGGTCCGGCGCTTCGCGGCAACCGGTGCGGGGCTCGTCTTCATTCGAAACTTCTCCTCGGGGACTGGGGATGCGCCGACGTTGCTGCGGCGCAACATGCTAGCATCCTCCGGTCTCTTTCTCATTTGGAAAACGGTCTTGAGCAACATCGTGATCGCCACGCGCGAAAGCCGCCTGGCCATGTGGCAGGCCGAACACGTCAAGGCGCTCCTGCAAGAACAGGGCCACACGGTCGAACTGCTGGGCATGACCACCCGCGGCGACCAGATCCTCGACCGCTCGCTCAGCAAGGTCGGCGGCAAGGGCCTGTTCGTCAAGGAACTCGAAACCGCGCTCGAAGACGGGCGCGCCGACATCGCGGTGCATTCGCTCAAGGACGTGCCGATGGACCTGCCCGAGGGCTTTGCGCTGGCCTGCGTGCTCGAGCGCGAAGACCCGCGCGATGCACTGGTGTCGCCGCGCTACGCCTCGCTCGCCGAGTTGCCGCAGGGTGCGGTGGTCGGCACCTCCAGCCTGCGCCGCGTGGTGCTGCTGCGCGCGCTCAGGCCCGACCTGCGCATCGAGTCCCTGCGCGGCAATCTCGACACCCGGCTGCGCAAGCTCGACGAGGGCCAGTACGACGCCATCGTGCTGGCCGCCGCCGGGCTCAAGCGGTTGGCGCTGGAGAGCCGCATCCGCGAATGCTTCGAACCCGACACGATGCTGCCGGCGGCGGGGCAGGGTGCGCTCGGCATCGAGGTCCGGACCGAGCGGGCCGATCTGCTGGCGCTGCTGGCGCCCCTCGACAGCCGCCGCGACGGCCTCGCGACCGCCGCCGAGCGCGCCGTCAGCCGCACGATGGGCGGCAGCTGCTCGATGCCGCTGGCGGCCCACGCGCGCTGGCAGCCCGACGGCCGCCTGCGCATCGACGCCGCGCTGGGCGACCCCGAAGGCCTGACGCCGCTGGTGCGGGCCCAACTGGTGGCCGAGGCCGCCGATGCGGCCCAGGCCACGGCGCTGGGCGAGGCCGCGGCACGTCTGCTGCAGGGATGAGGCCTCTTTCGGTTTGTCCATGCTGCTGATCACACGACCGGCCTCGGAAGCCGCGCGCTGGGTGGACGACCTGCGCGCCGCCGGCGTGGACGCCGTGGCGCTGCCCCTGATCGCGATCGCGCCGCTCGAAGACCCCGCGCCGCTGCAGGCCGCCTGGCGGCGGCTGTCGGGCTACGACGCGCTGATGTTCGTCAGCGCCGCGGCGGCCGAGCACTTCTTTCGCGGCATCGACCTGCCGCTGCCTGCGCGCCTGCGCTTCTGGGCCACCGGTCCCGGCACCGTGCGCGGGCTGCATGCGGCCGGTGTGCCGCCGGCGGCGATCGACGCGCCGCCCGCCGATGCGGCGCAGTTCGATTCCGAGCAGCTCTGGGCCCGCGTGGCGGACCAGGTTCGTCCGGGCATCCGGATCCTGATCGTCCGCGGCGGCGATGCCACAGGGCAGGCCACGGGACGTGACTGGCTGGCCCGCGAGATCCTGGCCCAGGGCGGCGCCTGCGATGCGGTGGCCGCCTACCGGCGCTTGCCGCCGCCCTTCGGCGAGGCCGAGCGCCGGTTGGCGGCCGAGGGCGTCAGCGGGGCCGCCGCCTGGCTCTTCAGCAGCTCGGAGGCGATCGCCAATCTGTGCCGCCTGATGCCGGCCGCCGACTGGCAGCAGGCCCGTGCGCTGGTCACCCACGAGCGCATCGCCGAAGCCGCGCGCGCCGCCGGTTTCGGCCGCGTGGAGGTCTCGCGTCCATCGCTGTCGGCCTTGGTCGCGTCGATAGAATCCCTGGCATGAGCGACGCGCCTGTCTTCAACGAGCCCTTGCCGGAACCCGCATCGCGCGCGCCGGTGCCGGCTGCGTTGCCGCTCGGCCATTCGGCCGCGGCGGCGCTGCTGTCGCGGCTCGCGTTCGGCCTGCTGGCACTGGTGGCCGTGGTGGCCCTGCTGATGGCGCTCGCGCTGTGGCAGAAGGTCAGCGGCATGCAGGAGCAACTGGCCCGCCAGAGCGCGGATGCGCTGGCGCAATCGCTGGAGGCCCGCACCCTGGCGCGCCAGGCGCAGGAGGTCGTGCGCGACACGGCCGCCCGGCTGGCGCTGGCCGAGACCCGGGTCGGCGAGGTGGCGCTGCAGCGCTCCCAGCTCGAGGAGCTGATGCAGAGCCTGTCGCGCTCGCGCGACGAGAACCTCGTGGTCGACATCGAGGCGGCCGTGCGGCTGGCCCTGCAGCAGGCCCAGGTCACCGGCAACGTGCAGCCGCTGCTGGCCGCGCTCAAGGCCGGCGACACGCGCATCGCCCGGGCCGGGCAACCGCGCCTGGCGCCGCTGCAGCGCGCCATGCAGCATGACGCCGACCGGCTGCGCAGCAGCGCCAGCGCCGACAACGGCGAAGCGCTCCAGAAGCTCGACGAACTGATGCGCATGGTCGACGACCTGCCGGCGCTCAACGCCGTGGCGGCGCGCGGCGGCGGGCTCGACACCTTGCAGGTCGAGCCGCTGCCGGCCAATGCACCCTGGTGGCAGCGCTTCCTGATGATGGTGCGCACCGAGGCCCGCTCGCTGCTGCGGGTGGGGCGCATCGAGCGGCCCGAGGCGGTGCTGCTGACGCCCGAACAGACTTTCTTCCTGCGCGAGAACCTCAAGCTCAAGCTGCTCAACGCCCGGCTGGCGCTGCTGTCGCGGCAGGTCGACACGGCGCGCGGCGAGATGGCGACCGTCTCGGCGGCGATCAACCGCTACTTCGATCCGGCCTCGCGCCGGGTCCAGGCCGCGGCCACGCTGGTGCAGCAGGTGCAGGCGCAGATCCGCACCAGCGAGCCGCCACGGGTCGACGAGACCCTGGCCGCGCTCGCCACGGCGGCCGCAGGGCGCTAGGGCGGGCCCGAAGCCATGCGCGCCGCCCTCTGGTTCCTGGCCCTGTTCGGCATCGCCGCCGCGGTGGCGCTGTTCGCCGGCAACAACCAGGGCACGATCACGGTCTTCTGGCCGCCCTGGCGGGTCGACCTGTCGCTGAACCTGGTGCTGCTGCTGTTGTTCGCCGCCTTCGTGCTGCTGCACCTGGCGCTGCGCGGATTGGCCGCCCTGTTCTCGCTGCCCAAGCAGGCGCGCCAGTGGCGGCTGCAGCAAAAGGAGCGTGCGCTGCATGCGGCGCTGCTCGATGCCGCGGCGCAGTTGCTTGCCGGGCGCTTCTCCAGGGCCCGCAAGGCGGCCCAGGCGGCGCTTTCGCAGGAGCGTCGGCTGGCCGCGCTCGACGCCCGCCTGCCGCAGGCGCTGCAGGTCCGCGTGATCGCGCACCTGCTGGCGGCCGAGAGCGCGCAATCGCTGCAGGACCGTCCGGCACGCGATGCGCATCTGCAGCAGGCGCTCAACGAGAGCGCCGAGCGCGGCCCGCAGCTCTCGCCCGAAACGCGGGAAGGCGTGCAGCTGCGCGCGGCCCGCTGGGCGCTCGACGATCGCGATGCCCCGGCCGCCCTTGCGCGGCTCGGCGAGCTGCCGCAGGGCGCCCAGAGGCGTACGCTGGCACTGCGGCTGCGCCTGAAGGCGGCGCGCCAGGACCGGCGCACGCTGGAAGCACTCGAGACCGCCCGCCTGCTGGCCAAGCACCGGGCCTTCTCGGAGGCGGCGGCGCAGAGCATCGTGCGCGGCCTCGCCACCGAACTGCTGTCGGGTGCCCACGATCCGGCCCAGTTGCTGCGCGCCTGGAGCGAGTTCGAACCCTCGGAGCGAGAGATGCCCGAGATCGCCATCCATGCGGCCCAGCGCATGGTGGCGCTGCGCGGCGACCTGACCTTGGCGCGGGCCTGGCTGCTGCCGGTCTGGGAGCGCATGGTCCAGCATCCGCAGGGCCTGGGCGAATCCTTGCGCGTGAAACTGGTCCGTGCGCTCGAAGCCGGCCTCGACTCGGTCGATGCCGACTGGCTGGCCCGCATCGAAGCCGCGCAGCGGAACAACCCGCGCGATGCCAACCTGCAGTACCTGGCCGGCATGGCCTGCATGAAGCGCCAGCTGTGGGGCAAGGCGCAACAGCTGCTCACGCAGGCCGGATTGGCCCTGCAGGACACCAGCCTACATCGCAGGGCATGGCAGGCGCTGGCGCAGCTGGCCGAAGCGCGCGACGACGCTGACCAGGCATCGGCCGCCTGGAAACGTGCGGCCCAAACAGAGAGTCCCTGAGCGGGCGTGCTGCTGTTGGTTCTGCTGCTATTGAATCAATAGCACGCAAAACCGGGTCTTGCTGCGTTGCAAGATCGTACCGGCTTGGAAAACGCCCGCAATCGTGCTATTTGGGCATCGTGTAGGACAATTTCTCTGACTTAAGCTCTAAGCCGACGAAGGGTTTGAAACCAGCGCCCATACTGATGTACAGTCGTAACTGTTTGCAAAAGTATTCATTCCAGGGTCACGATGCGGAGCTGCACTTGAAGCATTTTTTACTACATGTCGCGCTGCTGGCTTCGGTGGGCTTGCTGGTTCAAGGCTGCGCGCCGCTGGCGCCGGGCTTCAGTTCAGCGAGCAACGATGCTGCGGCAGCTGTGTCGCCTTCGGGCTTCTCCACTGCCGATATCGACCCGCCGCCAGCGGGTGCCTTGACCGAAATCACGCCCGAACTGATCCGGGCTCAACGCGCGGCCACTCAAGCAACGACGCTCGGCCCCGAAGTGATGAAGCTGGTCGGCGAAACCGGCCCGTACCGGATCGGGCCCGGCGACGTGCTGGGCATCGCGGTCCTGGACCATCCGGAGATTTCCTACAGTTCGGGCGCCGCCCCTGCCCCTGCAAATGCCGGGGGTGATGGCGCCAGCGTCGCTGCTGCGCCCGGCTACATCGTGTCGACGACGGGCCAGTTGAGCTTTCCATATGCCGGCTCGTTAGTCGTTACGGGCATGACCATCGAGGAGGTGGAAGCAGCCCTCGTCAAGCGCCTGTCGCGCGTCTTCCGGGACCCGCAGCTGAGCGTTCGCGTCAACGCCTTCCGTAGCAAGCGAGCCTACATGGACGGTGAAATCCGGACACCGGGCCTGATGCTGTTCAGCGACATCCCGATGACGCTCGCGGAGGCGCTCAACCGCGCCGGCGGCGTGTCTCCCAACGGCGACCGCTCCGCCGTCATGCTCACGCGCGACGGCAAGATGACGCAGCTCAATCTGCTGGCGATGGCGGATGCCGGCATCGACCCCAGCCGCATTCCCCTGAAGCCGGGCGACATGCTGTACGTGCGCAGCCGCGAAGAAAGCAAGGTCGTGGTGATGGGTGAGGTGACGAATCAAATGGGCGTCCTGATGCGCAATGGCCGGCTCAGCCTGAGCGATGCCTTGATCGAGGTGGGCGGCGTCAATCTGACCACGGCCAATCCGCTGCAGATCTATGTGATTCGCAACGAAGCGAAGGGCGGCCAGTCGATCTTCCATCTCAACGCACGCACGCCGACGGCCATCGCCATGGCCGATGGCTTCGCCCTCCGGCCGAAGGACGTGGTCTATGTCGATCCGGTGCCGCTGGTGCAGTGGAACCGGGTGCTGAACCTGATCCTGCCGACGACCGCGTACGGGTATTCGTATCTCTATCGCGGCGGCACCACCTCCGGGACTCGATAGCGGACCGATCGTGACCATCAGGAACATCCTTGTCGTGTGTATCGGGAACATCTGCCGCAGTCCGATGGCCGAAGGCCTGCTCACCGCCGCGCTGCCCGACGCGCAGGTCGCGTCCGCGGGGCTGGCCGCCATGGTGGGGGAGCCGGCGGACGAAATCGCCCGCGACCTGATGAGCCAGCGCGGCATTTCCATCGAATCGCATCGCGCGAAACAGATCGGCCTCGATGCCTGCCAGCGCGCCGACCTGATCCTTGTCATGGACGGCATGCAGCGCCGGTCGGTCGAGGAGCGCTACCTGTTTGCCGCCGGCAAGGTATTTCGCCTGTGTGAGTTCAGCGATCAGGACGTGCCGGACCCGTATGGTGCCGGTCGCGCCTCTTTCGAGCGTGCGCTGACGCTCATCGAAGACGGCACCCAGCAATGGGTCCAACGCATTTCAAGAGTATCCAGTCGATGAATTCCACACTCACCCCCAAATCCAATCCCAGTTCGTTCGATACGGCGGAGGAGCAGGATTTCAATATCGGGCACTACCTCGAAGTGCTGGTGGCGAACAAGTGGCTCATCGCCTTCATCACGCTGATCGTCTTCCTGGGCGGCGTGGCGTATGCACTGCTCGAACGGCCGGTCTATGAGTCCAACCTGGTGATCCAGGTGGAAGATCCCGAAGGCAACAAGGGGATCTTGAGCGAAGCCGGCGGCGCCCTGTTCGACGTGAAGACGCCGGGCACCGCAGAAATGGAAATCATCCGGTCGCGCATGATCGCCGGCAAGGCGGTCGAGGCGATCAAGCTCTACATCGATGCCAGCCCGCGCTATGTCCCCTATGTCGGTGGCTGGCTGGCGCGGCGATCGACGGGGCTCTCCGACCCCGGATTCCTCGGCTTCGGCGGCTATGTGTCGGGGCGTGAACTGATCGAGGTGTCGCAGTTCGATGTTCCGAAAGCGCTGGAGGGCTCGCTCTTCACGGTGACCGCCCAGGAAGGCGGCCAGTTCACGCTGGCCTCGCCGATGCTGTCGAAGCCGTTGAGCGGCACGGTCGGCACGCCGCTGAAGGCGCAGACAGCGGCCGGGCCGATCGATCTCACGATCAGCCGGCTGGCCGGCAAGCCGGGCGCCGAGTTCAACCTGCAGCGTCTTGGCACGCTGCCGACCACGCTCGGTTTGCAGGCCGGGCTCGGATTGAGCGAACGCGGCAAGTCCTCGGGCATCATCAACGTGACGCTGCAGGACAACAATCCCGACCGGGCGGCGCAGATCCTGAATGCCGTCGGTGAGCAGTACGTGCTGCAGAACGTCGAGCGCAAGGCGGCCGAAGCGCGCAAGACGCTGGCCTTCCTGGACGTCCAGCTGCCCCAGTACAAGCGCCAGATGGAAGCGGCCGAAGAAACCTACAACCGCTTCCGGAACCAGAAGGGGGTGGTCTCCTTCACCGAGGAGGCGTCGTCGGTCCTGACCCAGGCGGTCGACCGCCAGAGCAAATTGCTGGACGCCGAGCAGCGTCGACGGGAACTCGAAGCGCGCTTCACCTCCAATCATCCGTTGGTGCAGACGCTGGATGGCCAGATCGCGGCGCTGCGCTCGGACATCGCCAACATCCAGACCCGAATCAAGGGGCTGCCTGCCCTCCAACAGGAAGCGGTGCGCATGGAGCGCGACGTCAGGGTGAACACCGAGCTCTATCAGTCCCTGCTCAACAACGCCATGCAGCTGCGGCTGGTCAAGGAGGGCAAGGTGGGCAATGTACGGGTGCTCGACGAGGCGATTCCGCCGGCATTGCCGATCAAGCCGAACCGCCAGGTCATCATCGCCTCGGCCTTGGCACTGGGCCTGTTCCTCGGCGTCTGCGCCGCCTTCCTGCGAAACGCCTTCGTCGAGCAGCGCCTGCGGGATCCGCACGAGGTCGAGGCCGACATCGGCCTGCCCGTGTTCTCGACCATTCCCTTGAGCCCGGCGCAGGAGGCGATCGCGGCGCGGCGCCTGAGCGGCGCGACCGGGGTGCGCCTGCTGACGATCGAGAAGGCCGACGATCCGGCCGTCGAAAGCCTGCGCAGCCTGCGAACCGCCATGCAGTTCGCGATGCTCGAATCCCCCAACAACCGGGTGCTCATCACCGGACCGACGCCGGGCGTGGGCAAGAGCTTCGTCGCCGCCAATTTCGCTGCACTGATGGCCGCGGCCGGTCGCCGCACGCTGTTGATCGACGCTGACCTGCGGCGCGGCCACACGCATCAGTACTTCGGCCTGCAGCGCCATGGAGGCCTTTCCGAGTTGATCGCCGGCAGCTTGACGATCCAGCAGACCGTGCACCGCCAGGTGGTGCCCAGCCTGGACTTCCTGGCGACCGGCCAGTTGCCGCCGAACCCCGCCGAACTGCTGGTGTCGGACTCGTTCAAGTCGACCCTCGAACGCCTCTCCGAGCAGTACGACCTGGTGGTCATCGACGCGCCGCCGGTGCTGGTCGCCGCCGACACCAGCACGGTGGCGACGCATGTGGGCACCGTGCTGCTGGTGGCGCGCGCCAACCTGTCGACGATGGGCGAGCTGAAGGAGAGCACCCGACGCCTCGCCATGGGCGGCAAGGCGGCGACCGGCGTGCTGCTCAACGGCATGAACGTCAATCGCAGGACCTACGCCGCCTACAAGTACGGCCGCTACCGCTACACCAGCTACAACTACGAGAGCATCCTGCCCGAAGAGCAGTAGCTCGCGCCCCCCAGGTTGCCCGGTACTTCGTGTCCGGGCGCCTCGAGTCGCTGCCAGAGGCAGCGGCCCTTCGGAGCCGTCCAAGCCTGCGCAGGCAGGCTTGCAGCCGCGGCTCCTCAGCCCCCTACCGGGGGCAGCACCAGCGGCCCGGCAGAGCCGGTTCCGCGGTGTTTCTGCAGCTAGAGCCGGACTTCGCCGGCTCTTCTTGTTGCGGGGATGCCGATGCAGGCTTCGAGGTCCTTCTCGAAGCGGGCGAGCACGGCGTCGCGGTCGAAGTTGGCTTCGGCGAAGGCGCGGGCGCGCAGGCTCAGTTCGCGGCGCAGATCGGGCTGGGAGGCCAGCGTCAGCACCGCATCCGCGAAAGCGCGGACGTCGTCCGGGGCCACGGCGATGCCGCATTGCGAAGCGACCTTGCCGAGTTCGGTTTCGGGCCTCGCGCCGGCGACCACCGGGCGGCCGCTGCTGAGCATGCCGGTGAGCTTGGACGGCATCACGAGGTCGGCGGCGTCCGCGCGCTGCGGCAGCAGATGGATGTCGGCAAGGCCCAGCAGGTCGCCCAGGCGCTCGACCGGCTGCAAGTCGAGGAAGCGCACGTTCGCGAGCTTCTCGCAGCGCTGCATCAGGTCGGCGCGGCCGGCGCCGTTGCCGCAAAACACGAACTCCAGACCAGGCCGCCCCTGCAGCAGCTGCGCCATCTCGGCCAGCAGCTCGAGGCCCTGCTTGGCGCCCATGTTGCCCGAATAGAGCGCCACCACGGCATCGTGCGCGATGCCCAGTTCGGCGCGATAGGGGCTGGCCACCCGCAGCGGCTGCACCGCCGACACGTCGGCCCAGTTCGGCAGCGAGACCAGCCGCGCGGCTTCGGTGCCCTTGCTGCTGGCGCGCTCCATCATGCGCGAGGAGATGGTCGAGATGCGATCGAAGCGCCGCATCAGGCCGCGCTCCGTCGCGGCCACGATCGAGCGCACGCGGTCGCCCTTGAGCAGGCCGAGCTCGAAGGCCGCGTCGACCTCGTAGTCCTGAATGTGCAGCCACGCCTTCGCCGAGCGCAGCCGGGCGAAGGCCAGCGCCGCCGGCGAGCAGAACAGCGGCGGCTCGGTCACCCACACGACGTCGGGTTTCCAGCGCCATTGGGCAAGCAGCGTGGGCAGGCTCGACAGCGCGAAGCTCGCCAGGTGGACCAGTCGCTTCAACCCGGTCACCTTGCGCGGCACCCACAGCGGCGTGCGAAAGACGGTGGCGCCGTGCCAGTCCTCGCGGGCGTAACGCGATCCGCTGTAGCCCGGCCGGACCGACCAATCCGGGTAGTAGGGCGGGGCCGTCACGACGCGGACCTCGTGCCCCCTGGCTGCGAGCCAGGCCACCATCTCGCCTGTGTACTTGCCGATCCCGGTCAGTTCCGGTGCGAAGTTGATTCCGTAGACGAGTAGTTTCATTGACTCTCGGGCAGCATGGCGGCCTTGGCTGGGCGAGCATCCGCCGGTGCAGCGCTGCCCGGCCCCGGCGCTCGTTCGCTGACGATCCGGACCAGGGTCTGCGCGACCTGCTCGACCTGGAAGCGATCGCGGAACGACCGCCGCGCCGCGAGCCGCATGGCGGCGACCTCGGTCGGCGACAGCGCCAGCCAGCGCTGCAGCGTGTCGACGGTGCCGGCCAATGTGTCCGGGGCCACCAGGCCGGCGCCGTCCTGCACGATCTCGCGCCAGATGTTGACCTTGTCGCTGATCAAGACGGGCTTTCCGCAGGCCAGCGCCTCGACCACGGCGATGCCGAAGTTTTCCTGGTGCGAGGGCAGGCAGAACGCGTCCGCCGAATGGAAAGCGCCCCATTTGAGGTCGCCCTGCAGCATGCCGGTCCAGGTGATCCGCCCTGCCACGCCGAGCTCGGTGGCGCGATTCTGCAGTTGCGCGACCAGGCGCTTGTCGCCTGGCCCGGCCATCACGAGTTGGAGTTCCGGCGATTCGGTGGCGACACGGGCGAATGCGTCGACCAGCAGGTCGCCGCCCTTTTTTTCGTGGATGCGGCCGAGATACAGCAGCGAGCGCTTGCCGCGAAGCTCGGGAAAGCGGGCCAGGAAGGCTTCGCTCAGCGCGGCGGCATCCGAAGGCGGCTCGGAGGTGCCGTACGAGCCGACCACTTCCCGGGCGCGGTAGAGCCAGAAGGACTGGCGAGCGAGCAGGCGTTCTTCCTCGCAGGTGAAGATCACTGCCGCGGCATCGCGCAGCACGCGGTACTCCGCCCAGGGCCAGTAGAGCCACTTCTTCAGGTGCTTGAGCGGATATCGCCGCTTGAACCACGGATCGAGCATGCCGTGGGTGTAGACGAAATAGGGGGTGGGCGCCGAACGCAGGGCCCGCCAGGCCGCGAAGCCGGCGTACTGCCAAAGGCCGTTGACGATCACCGCGTCGTAGCGGCCCGCGTGCGCGCGCAGCCACGCGACCGCGTCGGGGTTGTACTGGTAGGCGCCGCGCGAAGGGCCCAGCGCATGGAGCGGTGCCGGGCAATCGCGAACCCAGGGTGCAGCCGGATCGTCGAGCGAAACCAGCTCGCTCTCGTGGCCGAGCGCCACCAGTGCCTCATGGATGCGAAGCACGCCTTCGATCGGTCCGCCGGCGCGAGGATCGACCTTGGTGATCAGGTGCAGCAATCTCACGTGGATGAATGGCGAGGAGGAAAGAACTCGACCGTCGGATGCCGGAACACGAGCAGACCGAACGCCAGCATGAGTCCGAACAGGGCGTGGGCCGTCAGCTGCCCGATGGCCGACCAGGTCAGCAGCGCGAGAGAGACCAGCGCCCACAGCAGGATCGGGTAGGCCGAGTGCAGGCGCTTGGACAGTCGCCAGGCCTTGCGGACACCGACGACGATGACGCCCACCTTGATGGCGGTGAACACATAGCCGATCAGGCCGCCCTCGAGCAGGATCCGGCTGGACTCGACTTCGGCCAGCGCGAAGACGCCGGTGCTGCCGGTGCGTACATAGCTGGCCAGGTTGGAGCCCAGGCCGATGCCGTAGCCGATCCAGGTGAAGTCGTCGAATGCCGCGGATTGGCCGATGAAGATGGTGAAAATGCGGCCCCAGAACGTCTCGACCTCGGAAGCCTCCTGGAATCGTTGCTCGGTGATCGCGATGGCACCGCGGAAGACATAGAGCAGAACGGCGAGCAGCAGCATCCCGGCGATCACGCCTACGATCGCCCCGGCCCTGCCCTTGCCCGGTGCCAGCCAGAGCCGGGCGAGGAAGTAGCCGACGACCATCAGGCCTGACAGGATGACGGTGGCGCGCGAGCCGCTCACCATGCTCGAGACAACAAAGGCAGCGAACAGCGCCGCCGCGAACAGCGTCTGGCGGCCGGGCCGCTTGCGCGCTCCGGCGGCCGCGAGCACCAGGGGCGCCATCAGGGCCAGGTAGGTTGCGTAGCCGGCCGTGAAACTGAAGGTGCCGGTGGTGCGCACGACGTCGGCGATCACCAGGAAGACGTCGGACTCGTCGCCGTCGATCTGGCTGTTGATGCGTGCACCCGGAGGGGAGAAGTGCTGCAGCACGACCAGCGGGGTCATGAGAAGCAGGCTCCAGGCGGCCACCCGCATGGCGGCGCGGTAGTCGGCTTCGTTCATCGTGGCGGCGGCGGCCACCCCGAACCAGATGTACAGCAGCCAGAAGCGCAGCCCGATCAGCAGCACCGGGGGCGAACTCTCGCCGACGACGAGCTGCAGCAAGCCCCAGGCGATGACCAGGCAGGACCATGCGAGCAGTACCTGGGTGATGGCCTTTTGCCGGCGCAGGGCGCCGTTGCGCAGGGCATAGGCGATCACGTAGATTGCCAGCAGGTCGCGCGCCAGCAGCAGCGGCAAGGTGGCCGACGAGGCCACCCATTTGCGCACCGCGCCCTCCAGCACGACGATCAGGAACACCGCGATGAAGGCCTTGCCCGCACGGGTCATCGACGCCGGCCGCGCCGCTGCGTACGAGATGGAGGCGGTCGTACTCATTGAACAAATTCCTCGAACAACTCTCCGGCCCGCTGTCGATAGCTGGCCCACGAAAAGGCATCGCCGGACTGGCGCGCCATGGACCGGGCCGCATGCAACTGCTCGGGCCTTTGCGCCAGTTGCCGCAACTGTGCGTGCAACGACTCCACCCCCGGCTCGACGATCCAGCCACTGCCCGGAAAGGCCTCGATCATCGCCTTGGCGCCGGTGTTCGTCGAGACCACGGCGGGTGTGCCGCATGCCATGGCCTCGGCGACCACCATGCCGAACGAATCGAAGCGCGAGGGCAGCAGCAGGCAGTCGGCGCGCGCGAGGATCGAGAACAGCTCGCTCTGCGGCACGTTCGGCGTATGGCGGGCATGAGGCGTGGCCAGCACCGAGCGCAGCAATTCGGCGTCGGCGACGCCGCCGACGAACTCCAGGTCATAGGCGATGCCTTCGGCATGCAGCCGCCGGAAGGCGGCGACGATGCTGTCGATCGACTTGAGCCGGCTCAACGCGCCGGCAAAGACGAAGCGCGGCGGGCCGTCATGGGCCTGCCAGCCGGGCAGGCCGGGCGGCCGCTCGGCGCCGAGCATCATGGGTCGGAGCCTGTCGCCCGGCACGCCATTCGCGATGTAGCTCTCCGCGGCCAGTGGCGAGCAAGTCAGGATCAGGTCGGCCAACCGGATCTCCTCGTCCTTGCGGCGATTGATCTCGGGCGTGTAGGGGGTCGCCGGCGTGCCCAGCAGTCGGGCCGCGGTCTGGTGGTGGAAGGCGGCCGCATCCAGCACGCAGCGCGCGCCGATCGCCTTGGCCGCCTGGAAGGTGTGGAAGGCCGCGTTTTCGTAGGCGACGACGACCTTGGGTTTGAACTGCCGGATTTGCCGCGCGGCCCAGTGGTCGAACCAGTGGAACACGCGATGGACCATGTCGGAAGCCGGGATGCCGAGGTTCACCCGGTTCGACATCCGCAGGGCCAGCTGGAAACGCGCCGGATGGCGCCGCAGCGCGCGCGGGATGTCGACGGTGCGGACCTTGGAGCGGTAGCCGGCGGGCAGCCACCATGGCAGCGTTTCGCCTTCGGCCACCACCGGCACGCCGGACCAGAACGACTGCAGCAGCGAACGCTCGTACAGCGCCAGGGCGAGCTGGTGCGAATGCTGCAACCCGGGGTGCGTGACCAGGACCGGGGTCATGGCCGCGGCTCGACGCCGTGCACGGGCGAATTCGCTGGACCGGCCGGATCGGCACGGCGTCCGATCCAGGCCTCGAAAGCAGGGAGCAGGGCGACCGGGTCGTAGCAGAGGTCAGCCGGGCGTGCGTTCAGGCGGATGACGGCCGGATTGCCGGTCGCGACCGCCAGCGGCGGCACGTCCTTGGCGACCACCGCGCCCGCGCCCACCACCGCGCCGTAGCCGATCGTGACGCCCGGGAGGATGGTTGCGCCGACGGCGATCCAGGCGTAGTCGTCGATGCGCACCGGTTTCTTGAAAGATCGCCAGCCCGGATCCCCGACATGATGGCTGGCCGTGAGGATCGTGACCCGGTCGTTGATGACGACCCGCGATCCGATGCGGACCTGGTCGAGGGCGACGATCTCCGTCGAGCCCGAGATGAAGCAGTGCTCGCCGACGCTCAGGTGGGAGGCCGGGCCCTCGAGCGTGAAGCGGTCGAGGATCGACAGCGCGCCCACCTGGACCCCACGGGCGCGGAAGCTGCGCCGCGCCATGACGATCTTGAGCAGCGCGACGAAATGCAGGGCCCGCTTGGCCCAGACGATGCACCAGCGTCGCGATCCGAGCGCCGGGCGTTCGCGCAAGCTCCACAAGTAGCTGATATCGCTCATCGCCTGGCCTCGCTGCGCATCGCCCTGAGCGCGGCGACATGGGCGTCGACGCGATGCGGCTCGTACCATTGGCGCGCCTGGCGGCCGACGGTGCGTGCGTCGACGTTCTCGAGTGCGGCGAAGCCGGGCAGGTAGTTGAGGTTGGCGACCAGCCCGTCATGCGGCCGGTAGTCGTCCCAGAGCAGGATCGGGCACAGGCCGTGTGCGCTGTAGGCGGCCAGCACGCCGCTCTTCGAGGCGTAGTCCAGGGGATACGAAAGGGCGCCATAGCTGGCGCCGGAAAGGGCCTGGCTCACCGCCTGCGCCGACAGCTTGCCGTGCACGACGGCCTTCTCCTGGACCAGGCGCTGCGCCAGCTGGGCATCCTGCAGCGGCGGACCGATGTCGTGAATCACCAGCCCTTTTCGGCGGGCGCAGTCGAACACTTCGCCACCAGCCCATTGATAGACGTTGGCGCGCACGCCGGGACCGCCGAAGACGACCAGGTGCGGCGCCCTGTCGGCGTCGATCGATGCCGGCTCGCCCACGTTCGAAAACACGGGCAGCACCCGATGCGGTGCGGCTTCGCGCCGCGCCAGCAGCCAGCGGCCGGACTCCTCCCGGTTGGTCAGCCAGAAATCCGAGAGATCGAGCAGGTCCCGGGCAATCCGCTTCTGCCAGGCGCCGAGCCAGAAGGCGGAACCCCATGGCGGACTGGAGGCGTACAGTTCGTGGAACACCACGCCGAAGGCCTGGAAGCGGCTGCGCAGGCGGCGCACCTGCTCGACCAGCCAGACCGGCACGCCGCGCTTGTGGTAGCCGTAGCCGCTGAAATGCAGCAGCAGGCAGTCGCCCGAAAGCGACGAAATATCGGTCGTGCGGGTTATCTCGAACGGCGGGGCCTGCAGCGACTGGCCGATCACGCTCGCATAGTCCCGCACGCCGCCGGAGCCCGGCGGAATGAGGGACAGAAAGGAGGCGCCCATGGTGGAAATGCAGCGGCTACGGGCCGCCTCAGGCGACCAGGGCTTCGCTGCAGAAATCTTCGTAGGCGTGCTCGATGCCCGCGCGCAATGCCACCTCGGGCGTCCAGCCGAGCCCGCGAATGCGGGAGACGTCCAGCAGCTTGCGCGGCGCGCCGTCGGGCTTGCTGGTGTCGTAGTGGATGCTGCCCTGATAGCCCACCACCTCGCTCACCAGCTGCGCGAGCGCGGCGATCGACAGGTCTTCGCCGCTGCCGATGTTGAGGTGGCTGGCCATCACTTCAGTGTGGGCGGCATAGGTTTCGCGCGGCAGGTCCATCACATGCACGCAGGCGCGCGCCATGTCGTCGACGTGGAGGAACTCCCGCTTCGGCGAGCCGGTGCCCCAGATCACGACGCTCGGCGCGCCGTGGGTCTTCGCTTCGTGGAAGCGCCGGATCATCGCCGGCAGCACATGGCTGTTCTCCGGGTGGTAGTTGTCGCCCGGCCCGTAAAGATTGGTCGGCATCACGCTGCGGAAGTCGCAACCGTACTGGCGGTTGTAGCTCTCGCAGAGCTTGATGCCGGCGATCTTGGCGACCGCATAGGGCTCATTGGTCGGCTCCAGCTTGCCGGTCAGCAGCGCGTCTTCCGACATCGGCTGCTGCGCGAGCCGCGGGTAAATGCAGCTGGAGCCGAGGAACAGCAGCCTCGCGACGCCGCTGCGCCACGATTCGTGGACCAGGTTGGCTTCGACCATCAGATTCGAATAGATGAACTCGGCCGGATAGCTGTTGTTGGCGTGGATGCCGCCGACCTTCGCGGCCGCGACATAGACCTCCTCGGGGCGCTCTTCGGCGAAGAAGGCGCGCACCTGCGCCTGTTCGGTGAGGTCGAGCTCTTCGCGGCTGCGGGTGATGATCCGGGTGTAGCCCCGCGCCTCGAGGCAGCGCACGATGGCGCTGCCGACCATGCCGCGATGGCCCGCCACGAAAATCCGCTTGTGCAACTCGTTCATTGGAAAAATCTCGCCAGGGCGCTGTTGGAAAATTCAGGCGAGCTTCTTCGCGTCGCCAATGTCGAGCGACTCTACATCGGCGAACCGCACGATGTCGTCCTCGCCCAGGTAGCCGCCGGTCTGGACCTCGACCACTTCGAGGGCCATCTTGCCGGCGTTCTCCAGCCGATAGACCGCACCGACGGGGATGTAGATCGACTCGTTCTCCTTGACCAGCACCGTCTTGTCGTCGCACACCACGCGCGCCGTCCCCTTGACCACCACCCAGTGCTCGGCGCGATGGTGGTGCATCCGCAGCGCCAGCCGCGCACCCGGCTTGACCGTCAGCCGCTTGACCGCGAAGCGCTCGCCGTCGTCGATGCTGTCGTAGGCGCCCCAGGGCCTTGGAATGCGGCGGTGCCGGGTGGCCTGGCTGTGGCCGTGGGTCGTCAAGAGCGCGACCACGTCCTTGACCTGCTCGGCGCAATCGCGGTGCACGACCAGCAGCGCGTCCGGCGTGTCGACCACCAGCAGGTCCTTGGTGCCGAGCGCCACCACCGGGCGGCTCGGCGCGTGAATGAAGGTGTTGGTCGCGCCCATGGCGAAGCCCTGGCCGCTGATCCGGTTGCCGTTGGCATCGGTGTCGTGGAGGTCGGCCACTGCGTTCCAGCTGCCCACATCGCTCCACCGTCCCTGGAAAGGGATGACCGCGACCCGATCGCATTTCTCGAGCACGGCGTAGTCGATGCTCTGGCTGCGGCAGCGCCCGAAGGCCGGGCCGTCCATGCGCAAGAAGTCGCCGTCGGTTTCGATCGCGACGGTGGCCAGCCTGCAGCTTTCCAGGATGTCCGGGGCATGCGCCTGCAGCGCCGCGATCAGGACCTTGGCCTGGACCAGCAGGATGCCCGCATTCCACAGGTGGCCGCCTTCGAGCAGCAATTGCTCGGCGCGCTCCGCCCCCGGCTTCTCGATGAAGGCGGCGACCGCATGGCCGGCCTCGTCGCCCAGTGCGGCCTCGAGCGGCTGGCCCTGGCGGATGTAGCCGTAGGCCGTGCTGGGGAACGACGGATCGACGCCGAAGGTCACGAGGTAGCCGGCCTGCGCCGCCGGGATGCCCTTCTGGATCGTGGCGACGAAGCGATCGGCCTCCGGGATGTGGTGATCGGCCGGCGCGAACAGCAGCAGTTCCTCCGGGTCGGCCAGCAGCGCAACGGCTGCCATCGCCGCGGCGGTGTTGCGGGCCACCGGCTCGAGCAGCTGCTTGCCGCTCACCAGTGCGGCGTCGATCGCCTCCTGCACCAGGAATCGGTGCTCCTCCGCGGCCACGCAGGTCACTTCGGGATTGAGCCGGCGCAGACGCTCGAGCGTCAGCAGCAACAGGCTCTTGTTGCCGATCAGCGGCGCGAACTGCTTGGGCAGCGTCTTGCGCGACAGCGGCCAGAGCCGGGTGCCGCTGCCGCCGCACAGGATGACCGGCTGGATGCGGGTCACCGTGAACCCTCCCCGCTGACGACGGCGCGCACGGTCCTGAACAGGATCTTGATGTCGAGCCACAGCGACCAGTTGGTGACGTATTCCACGTCGAGTTCGACCCGGCGCGCATAGGAGAGCCGGTTGCGGCCGCTGACCTGCCAGAGGCCGGTGATCCCGGGGCGCATCGCGCAGTAGTGCGTCCAGCCGCGGCCATAGAGGCTGCGCTGGCGCTCCATGCAGGGCCGCGGGCCGACCAGACTCATGTCACCCTTGAGGACGTTCCAGAACTGTGGCAGTTCGTCCAGGCTCAGCTTGCGGATGACCGCGCCGATCGGCGTGATGCGGGGGTCCTTTTCCAGCTTCTGGAACGTGTCCCACTCGGTACGCGCCATGTCGCTGCGGCTCAGGAACTCGTCAAGGACATGGTCCGAATTGCGCACCATCGAGCGGAACTTGTAGAAGCGGAAGCGCTGGCCGCGTTCGCCGAGTCGTGTTTGCCAGAAGTGCACCGGCCGGCCCATGCTGATCAGCACGCCCAGGGCCACCATGAGGTAGAGCGGGCCGAAGAGGGTGAAGAAGACCAGCGCCCCGACAATGTCGATGGCGCGCTTGATGATGCGCTGACCGAGCGAAAGCCGGGGCAGGGTGGCCTCCAGCGGCGGCGCGGACGGGCCCCCGCCGTCTGGGGGAAAGCGTCGGACCACGTTGCCGGTGGTTGTCGAATCGGAACGAAACATCTGAAATTCCCCCGTAACGGGTACTGCCTCAACCTAGAGCGGGGCAGTGTAACGCTTTACTACTATCGGCAAGAATTTGAACATATGTTGTGGCCTTCGTGGTGTCATCAAAAGCCTTACATAGTCCTCCAAAAGGCGTAGGCTGGTCCCTCTTCTCCGGGTCTCAACAAAGGGCGGGGGCCGGCTCAGCGATTTCAAGTGTAGTCCTTTTGTATAACAAATTGTTAACGCGGACGAACATCCTGGTGTTGTTTCTGCACGCCATTCGCGCTTTCGCGGATTAATACCGATGGTTTCGTTTGTGAAACGCCCCCCGGCGCCCCGGATTGCCGACCCAACCAGCCGATGAACGGTCGAAAATCGGCGACGGGCGTACATCAGAAACGAAAAAGGGAGGCCGAAAGGCCTCCCTTGAATGGAATGCGTCGGAGAGGAGACCGGCTCTCGCCCGATCTCCGCCGCCGCCTCAGTGCGTCGCGCCGACGCCGCGGGCTGCGTCCTCGAAGGGCAGCGTCATCGATGCCAGGTCGCGGCGGGTCTCCACCAGCACCAGCGGACCCTCGTCGATCACGATCGCCGGCGGGCGCTCGCGAGGCACATGCTGGGGCTTGGGCTCGGCGGCAATCGCAGCCCGCACCTCGGCCACGCGTTCGGCGTCCGAGTTGACCCAGTGCAGACCCGAGCCTTCCGCCACCTGGGCCAGCTCGTCGAGCGGCAGCTCGAAGGGCTGGACCTTCGGCAGGGCCCGCGAGGAGGGCGCCTTGGCCTCGACCACGATCGGTGCCGCGGGCGGCGCGACCGGGCGCTCCGTGCGCACCGGCGCCGGCGGCAGGCTCGACCTGGCGACGACTTCTTCCGCTTCGACAGGGGCAGTGGCCGTGGGCGCGGTCTCTGCCTCGCCGGCTTCCTCGCGCGGGCCGCGCTCGCGCCGGTCACGACCGTAGCGGTCGCGCGAACGGCCGCGGCGTTCTTCGCCGTCACGGCGCGGTGGCGCGTCGCCCTGGTCTTCGCTGCCCGGGGCGTCGGAGGCGCCGACCGCGCCCGCTTCGGGCATCGCCGAACCGGCTGTGCCCGCTGCTTCCGGCAGGCGTGCCGGCGCGTCGCTGCGCCGCTCGCGTCGGCCGTCGCCTCGCTCGCCGCGCGGCGGGCGGTCTTCGCCACGCCCGCTGCGTGCGCCGCGCTCGTTCGGAGCGCCGTCCGGGCTGGCTTCGCCCTGGGCGTCGCGGGCCATGTCGCCATTGCGTTCGCGGCCGCCGTCGCCGTTGCGCTCGCTGCGTTCACGGCGCTCGCCGCGTCCGCTGCGCGGTGCGCGCTCGGCCGGGACGGCTGCTTCGCTGCCCTCGCCGGCATTCGGCGCGAGCGCCTGGACGTCGAATTGCACGTCGGCGGCTTCGGCCGGCAACGGGCGGGCTTCGCCGTCGCGGCGTTCGCCGCGGCCGCGGCGCTCGCCTTCGCGCGGGGCGCGGGCTTCGCGCGGTTCACGCGCCTCGCGGGGCTCCCTCGGTTCACGGACCTGGCTGTCGGTGCGCGCCTCGCCGCGGGTTTCGCGGCCTTCGCGGCGCTCGCCATCACGGCGCTCGCCGCCGCGGCCGCCGCGGCGTTCGCCGCCACGGCCTTCGCCACCGCGGGCCTCGCCATCCCGGCCGCCGCGGCCTTCACCACGGCCGCCACGGCGTTGCTCGCCGTCGCGCGCGGTGCGCGCGCCTTCGCCATCGCGTCCGCCGCGTCCATCGCGGCCTTCGCGGCGCGGCTTCGGCGCCTCGACCGGAATCACGGCCGGTGCCGGCGCCGGCGCGGCGGCCGGGGTGCCGCCGAACAGGCTCTTGATCCAGCCGAACAGGCCGGATTCGGCCGATTTCGCAGGCACCGCCACCGGTGCGGGGGCTGCGACGGGCGCCGGTGCCGCCACCGGCGGACGCACCGCTTCGGGCTTCGGCACCGCGACCGGCGCCGGCGCGTCGGGCAGCACGCCCTTGATCACCGGCGTCTGCTTGTTGGTCGGCTCTTGCGATCGGCGCGTGACCGAGGTCGGGTCCTCGATCTCGTCGGCCATCTTGTAGCTGGCCTCGATGTGGTCGAGGC
Organism: Variovorax ginsengisoli; assembly: GCF_030486595.1. Classification (GTDB taxonomy): domain Bacteria; phylum Pseudomonadota; class Gammaproteobacteria; order Burkholderiales; family Burkholderiaceae_C; genus Variovorax; species Variovorax ginsengisoli_B. The sequence goes on from NZ_JAUJZH010000003.1 coordinate 66,907, forward strand.
GCGGATCGTCGTGCTTCAGGCGCTCGAGCTTGTAGTTGGGCGTCTCGAGCGTCTTGTTGGGCACCATCAGCACGGTCACGCGCTGCTTGAGTTCGATCTTGGCGATCTCGGGACGCTTCTCGTTCAGCAGGAACGACGCCACCTCGACCGGCACCTGGACATGCACGGCGGCCGTGTTGTCCTTCATCGACTCTTCCTGAATGATGCGCAGGATCTGCAGCGCGCTCGATTCGGTGTCGCGGATGTGGCCCGAGCCGCCGCAGCGCGGGCAGGGGATCGACGAGCCTTCGCTGAGCGCCGGCTTCAGGCGCTGGCGGCTCATTTCCATCAGGCCGAACTTGCTGATCGAGCCGAACTGGACGCGGGCGCGGTCTTGCCGCAGCGCGTCGCGCAGGCGGCTTTCGACCTCGCGACGGTTCTTCGACTCGTCCATGTCGATGAAGTCGATCACGATCAGGCCGCCGAGGTCGCGCAGGCGCATCTGGCGCGCCACTTCGTCGGCCGCTTCGAGGTTGGTGCGGGTCGCGGTCTCCTCGATGTCGCCGCCCTTGATGGCGCGGGCCGAGTTGACGTCGACCGAGACCAGCGCCTCGGTGTGGTCGATCACGATCGCGCCGCCGCTCGGCAGCTGCACCGTGCGGGCATAGGCCGATTCGATCTGGTGCTCGATCTGGAAGCGGCTGAACAGGGCGGCGTCGTCGCGGTAGCGCTTCACCCGGGCGGCATGCTCGGGCATCACGTGCGCCATGAACTGCTGCGCCTGGTCGTAGATGTCGTCGGTGTCGATGAGGATGTCGCCGATGTCGTGATTGAAATAGTCACGGATCGCGCGGATCACCAGCGAGGATTCCTGGTAGATCAGGAAGGCGCCCTTGGCGCCCTTGGCGGCGCCGTCGATGGCGCTCCAGAGCTTGAGCAGGTAGTTCAGGTCCCATTGCAGCTCGGGCGCCGAGCGGCCGATGCCGGCGGTGCGGGCGATGATGCTGGCGCCCTTCGGGTACTCCAGCTGGTCCATCGCCTCCTTGAGCTCGGCCCGGTCGTCGCCCTCGATGCGCCGGCTGACGCCGCCGCCGCGCGGGTTGTTCGGCATCAGCACGACATAGCGGCCGGCCAGCGAGATGAAGGTCGTCAGGGCCGCGCCCTTGTTGCCGCGCTCTTCCTTCTCGACCTGCACCACCAGTTCCTGGCCTTCGCGGATCGCGTCCTGGATCCGGGCCTGGCTGGCCGAGACGCCCTCGGCGAAGTACTGCTTGGAGATTTCCTTGAACGGCAGGAAGCCGTGGCGGTCTTCGCCGTAGTCGACGAAGCAGGCTTCCAGCGAAGGCTCGACGCGCGTGACGACGGCCTTGTAGATGTTGCCCTTGCGCTGTTCGCGCCCTTCGATCTCGATTTCGTAGTCGAGGAGCTTTTGCCCGTCGACGATGGCCAGGCGGCGCTCTTCAGGCTGCGTGGCGTTGATCAGCATCCGTTTCATGATGCGTTGTCCTTATGTCTGTTCGTATCGCTCTTACCGGTCCATGACGGACCTAACGATGCACGGACGACGCTCACGAAACGAAGGAATTGCCGCTAAACCCAGGCTGCTGGGGCCGACCGCGCGAACGCGGCCAACCACACCGAGAGTCAACTCGATGTCAGACGGGGTGGGGGCGCGTGGATGAGCGCAAGCCGCATGAGGTGTCGATCTGCTATTGGTTTAATAGCAGCTGGCGCAGGGGTGGCGCGCGCTGGCGGAGATTCAATGGCTGACGCTGCCGGCTTTTGCCAGCGCAGGATCAGTTGAATCAGCAGCATCAACACAAGGGACTCGCTTCGATCCGCCGGCAGATTGGGGCCTGCCGGCTGGGTATTCCGTATCGGTGTTTCGTGGGCGTCGGCTTGACTCGGGGACAGGGCCCGCCGCCTTGCGCTCTTGCGCGTGGCCTGCGGACGCTGCCCCAAAGCGGCATCGACCTCACAGCGCTCCCTGCAGTGCTCTAAACTTCTGATTAATCAAGCACTTACAAGACCGCGCTGGTGAAAAACATTATAGGTGCGAAGCCGGCCCCCGCGGCGGCAGAAGTTCGCTTTCTGACGGTCGACGAGGATTCCGCCGGCCAAAGGCTGGACAACTACCTGTTCCGCCATCTCAAGGGCGTGCCCAAGACCCACGTCTACCGGATCATCCGATCCGGCGAGGTGCGCATCAACAAGGGACGTGCCCAGGCCGAGTCGCGGCTGGCCGCGGGCGACGTACTGCGGCTGCCGCCGGTGCGGGTGTCGGCGCGCGCGGAGGAGGGCGCCACGCCGGCGGCGCCGGCGCGCGAATTCCCGCTGCTGCTCGAGGACGAATCGCTGCTGGCGATCGACAAGCCGGCCGGGGTCGCGGTGCACGGCGGCAGCGGCGTCAGTTTCGGTGTGATCGAGCAGCTGCGGCGGGCCCGGCCGGCGGCGCGCTTCCTCGAACTGGTGCACCGGCTGGACCGCGAGACTTCCGGCATCCTGCTGGTGGCCAAGAAGCGCAGTGCCCTGACCGCGCTGCAGGACCAGTTCCGCGAGCGCGAGACCGGCAAGACCTACCTGGCGCTGGTCGAAGGTGCCTGGCCGGCCAACAAGAAAGTGCTCGACGCGCCGCTGGCCAAGTACCTGCTGCCGACGGCCGCGGGCGCCGCCGAGGGGGAACGGCGGGTCCGGGTGGTCGCCAAGGACCACCCGGACGCGATGCGCGCGGTCACGCTGGTCAGGGTGCTCGCCCGCTTCCCGCTCGCCGGCGATGCCGCCGGCTTCTCCCTGCTGGCCGTGACCATCAAGACCGGCCGCACCCACCAGATCCGCGTCCATCTCGCCTCGGCCGGGCATCCGATCGCCGGCGATGACAAATACGGCGTCTTCGAGCGCAACCGGGCCTTGCAGAAGCTGGGCCTCAAGCGCATGTTCCTTCATGCGTGGCGGCTCCAGTTCACCCATCCCGCGAGCGCCGAGCGGGTCGCGCTGCAAGCCGACCTGCCGCCCGAACTGCATGCACTGATGCCGCCCGCCGCGCTCGATGCACTCGCCACCCATCCTTTCGTCCAAGCCCATGACTGACACCCGACCCCGCCGCTTCGACCTGATCGCCTTCGACTGGGACGGCACCCTGTACGACTCCACGCGGCTGATCGCCCGCTGCATCCAGGCCGCCGTGGTCGACGTCGGCGGCGCCAGGCCGAGCGAGAGCGACGCCGCCTGGGTGATCGGCCTCGGCCTGGCCGAGGCGCTGGCCCGCGCCGCGCCGGACGTGCCGAAGGAGAAATACGCCGAACTGGGCCACCGCTACCGCTTCCACTTCCTGCAGCACCAGGACGACCTGGTGCTGTTCGACGGCGTGCTGGAGATGCTCGATGCCCTTCGTGCGCGCGGCCACAAGCTGGCGGTGGCCACCGGCAAGTCGCGCCGCGGGCTGGACGAAGCCCTGTCCACCGTTGCGCTGCGCGATCGCTTCGACGCCTCCCGCACCGCCGACGAGACCTACGGCAAGCCGCACCCGCGCATGCTGCTCGAACTGATGGAAGAGCTGGAAACCCCGGCCGACCGCACGCTCATGATCGGCGACACCACGCACGATCTGCAACTGGCGATCAATGCCGGCTGCGCCGGTGTCGGCGTCAGCTACGGCGCCCATGCGCCGGACAGCTTCGACGCCCTGGCGCCGCTGCACGTGGCGCACTCGGTCGCCGGGCTCTCGCAGTGGCTGGCCGCGAACGCCTGAGGCTGCCATGATCGAGCCGATTCCCCTGTGCAACTCGGCCGACTTGGTCGAGGGCGGCCGGGCGGTGCCGTTCGACGTCGTCCATGGTGGCGAGACCTGCCGCGCCTTCGCGGTGCGCTTCGAAGGCGCGCCCCATGCCTACCTGAACCGCTGCAGCCACGTGGCGATGGAAATGGACTTCCAGCCCGACCGCTTCTTCGACGACTCGGGCCAGTGGCTGCTGTGCGCGACCCATGGCGCGGTGTACAAGCCGGACACCGGTGAATGCGCCGGCGGGCCCTGCCGCGGCGGCCTCGTGAAGATCGCACTGAGCGAGCGGGACGGCGTGGTGCACTGGCATACTGCCTGGAACCTTCAAGCAGCCTTCTGACATGACCGATTCCAACCGCACGGAGCCCGAGGGTTTCGAGCCCTTCGAGCGCACGGCGCCCCCACTTTCCGCAGACGGCACGAGAACCATGGCAAAGAACGATCCGACCTCATCGCCGGGCTGGGAGCGCGCGACGCTCGAGAAGCTGGCTTTTGCCGCGGTGCGCGAGCAGCGCGCCACCCGCCGCTGGAAGACCTTCGTCCGGCTGAGCTGGCTCGCGTTCTTCGTCTTCCTGCTCTGGTTCGCGATGTCGCGCGGCACGCCCGCATCCGCCAAGGCAACGCCGCACACCGCGGTGATCGAGATCAAGGGCGAGATCGCCGCCGGTGCCGATGCCAGCGCCGAATTCGTGGTCGCCGCGATGAAGACGGCCTTCGAGGACGACGGCGCCAAGGGCGTCGTGCTGCTGATCAATTCGCCAGGCGGCAGCCCGGTGCAGGCCGGCATCATCAACGACGAGATCAAGCGGATGCGCGCCAAGTACAACAAGCCGGTCTATGCGGTGGTCGAGGAAACCTGCGCCTCGGCGGCCTACTACATCGCCGCCGCGACCGACAAGATCTTCGTCGACAAGGCCAGCATCGTGGGCAGCATCGGCGTGCTGATGGACGGCTTCGGCTTCACCGGCCTGATGGACAAGGTGGGCGTCGAGCGCCGGCTGCTCACGGCGGGCGACAACAAAGGCTTCATGGACCCGTTCAGCCCCTTGAACGACGCCCAGAAGGCGCACGCGCAGCAGATGCTCGACCAGATCCACAACCAGTTCATCGAGGTGGTCAAGAGCGGTCGCGGCGATCGGCTCAAGACCGACACGCCGGGGCTCTTCAGCGGCCTGTTCTGGAGCGGCCAGCAGTCGATCGAACTGGGCCTCGCCGACCAGCTCGGCAATGTCGACTTCGTCGCCCGCGACGTCATCAAGGCCGAGGAAGTGATCGACTACACGCGCCGCGACAACGTCGCCGAAAAATTGGCCAAGAAGTTCGGCGCGGCGCTGGCGGATGCATCGGTCCGGGCCCTGCACGCAGCGCCGGCCCTGCGCTGAGCCGGCCGCCGGGCCGCTGCTGTCACGCCGGATCGACGTGACGCGCCGAGAGCGCCAGTGCCGCGGCGAAGGCCACCACCAGATAGAGCGCATGGGTCAGTGAACTGACCTGGGCCAGGAAGCCGATCACCGGCGGGCCCGCCATGAAGCCGAGATAGGCCAACGCCGACACGCCCGCGATGCCGCGGGTGGGCTCCACGCCCGGCACCCTCGCCGAAGCCGCGAACAGGATCGGCACCACATTGGCGAAGCCGACGCCGACCCCGGCGAAGCCGACCAGTGCGAGCCAGGGCCGGTCGGTCAGCAGCACCAGGGCCATCGACCCCGCGGCCAGCAATGCGCTGGCGCGCAGCAGCACGGGCGGCGCGAAGCGGGCGCGAAGCGCATCGCCGCCGAATCGGGCCAGCGCCATCGCCGCCGAGAAGCTGGCGTAGGCCAGCGCCGCCTGCTGCTGCGGGCTGCCGAGTTCCTGCTGCAGGTAGAGCACGCTCCAGTCGTAGATCGCACCCTCGGCGATCAGTCCCAGCGCCGCCAGCAGGCCCAGCAGCGCCAGCGCGCCGCGCGGCAGCCGGAAACCGTGATCGGCGCTGGCAGAGGCCGTGGCCTCGCGCGGGAGCATCGAGCGGGCCGCCACGACGACGGTCAAGGCCATTGCGCCGGACACGAGCAGCAGGTGGAACTGGGGGCGCAGCCCGGCCGCGAGCGCGGCGCCGCCGGTCACGGCACCGACCATGCCGCCCAGGCTGAACATGCCGTGCATCCCGCTCATCAGCGGCTGCCCGCAGCGAAGCTCCAGCTGTGCGGCTTCGGCGTTGATCGCGACGTCGAACACGCTGGTGACGATGCCGAACACCGCCAGCAGCCCGAGCAGGGCGGTGAAGGTCGGCATCGCCAGCAGGCCGGCGAGCAGCAGGGCGTAGGTCGCGCCGCAGACGGCGGCGGTTCGGCGGGCGCCCGCGCGGCCGATCCAGCGGCTGGCCTGGGTCAGGCCGACCAGGGCGCCGACGCCGGCGGCCAGCATCGCGAGGCCGAGTTCCGCCTCGTCGACGCCGTAGTGGGCCTTCACGGTCGGGATGTGCACGCCCCAGGTCGCGAAGACGAAGCCCGAACAGAAGAATTGCGCCCGCGCAGCCCAGCGCATGCGGTTGGAAATTTCCATCTGCGAGCGGGCCTCAGCGGCCGATCGCGAACACCGCCGGCGCGCGGGCGTCGGCCGCCATCGGCTTGGCGCGCCATCCCTTCACCGTGTCGCTGCGCACGCTGCTGGAGGCGAGCGTCAGTCCACGCGCCACGGCCAGCCGGGTGTTGTGCTGCAGCGTCTGGGTCAGCGCCTGCAGCAGGGCGGCGTTGCGGTAGGGTGTCTCGATGAAGAGCTGGGTCTGGCCGGTTCGCAGCGCGAGCGATTCGAGTTCGCGGATCCGCTGGGTGCGCGCGTCGGCTTCCTGCGGCAGGTAGCCGACAAAGGCGAAGTTCTGGCCGTTGAGGCCGCTGGCCGCCAGGGCGAGCAGCAGGGAGACCGGTCCTGTGAGCGGAATCACGACGATGCCGAGCTCGTGCGCAGCCCGGGCCACCGACGAGCCGGGATCGGCCACCGCCGGCATGCCGGCCTCGCTGAGCAGTCCGACATCGTGGCCGGCGAGGGCGGGCGCGAGCAGGGGCCGGGCATCGAACTGCCCCGCATGATCGCCCTTCTTGTGGACTTCGCGCGGCAACTCCTGGATCTGCTGCGACTGCAAGGACACCGCAAGCGGGCAGACGGCATCGATGCGCTTGAGGTAGGCGCGCGCCGACTTGGCGTTCTCGCAGATCCAGTGGGTGATGCCGGCGGCCGTCGCCAGCGTGCCGCGCGGCAGCGCGTCTTCGAGCGGTGCCTGTTCGTCGCAGCCGAAATCGAGCGGCGCCGGCACCAGGTAAAGCTTTCCCAGGGCCGGGGTGCTCACAGCAGGTCGACTCCGGCGGCGCGCAGCATGCGCGCGGTGCGGATGAGCGGCAGGCCGACCAGCGCGGTGGGGTCGTCGCTGTCGATCGCCTCCAGCAGCGCGATGCCAAGGCCCTCGCTCTTGGCGCTGCCGGCACAGTCGTAGGGCTCCTCGGCGCGCAGGTAGCGCTCGATCGCGGCGTCTTCCAGATCGCGAAAGACCACCCGGACCGGCGCCAGGTCGCGCTCGGCGAAGCCGCTGGCGTGACAGACCACTGCGACCGCGGTCTGGAAGACCAGGGTCTGGCCGCGCATGCGCCGCAGTTGTTCGGTGGCGCGCGCGTGGTCGCCGGGCTTGCCCAGGGGCTCGCCCGCGAGGTCGGCGACCTGGTCGGAGCCGATCACGACGGCCTGCGGAAAGTGGCGGGCGACCGCGTTCGCCTTCTCGAGCGCCAGCCGCTCGGCCAGCGCGCGCGGCGCTTCGCCCGGCAGCGGGGTTTCGTCCACCTCCGGCGCCTGGACGTCGAAGGGCAGCCGCAGGCGCGTCAGCAGTTCGCGCCGGTAGCGGGAGGTCGAGGCAAGGATCACTTGGCGTTGCATGGTCCCGATTGTGCGTGAGCGGTTTAGACTGGCGTCGATGAGCAAAGAATTTGTCCCCGGCCGGCTCGACGTCAACGGTTTTGCCGACGCAGCCGCGACCCTGTCCGGCAACGACCCCGTGTCGGGCTTCGAGCGCCTGAGCGCCGAACTCGCCGACCCTTCAGCCGACGCCACGGTCCGCTGGGTCGCGACCGGGCAGTCGCGCAGCGGCGCCGACGGCGCCCCGGTGCCGTGGCTGCACCTCGACGCCCAGGCGAGCGCGCCCCTGATCTGCCAGCGCTGCCTGGCGCCGGTCGAACTCGCGCTGAAGGTCGATCGCTGGTTCCGGTTCGCGCCCGACGAGGCCACCGCGGCGGCCGAGGACGAGGTGGCCGACGAGGATGTGCTGGCCGCCAGCCGCGATTTCGACCTCCATGCGCTGATCGAGGACGAACTGCTGATGGAAATTCCCGTCACGCCGCGGCACGAGGTGTGTCCGCAGCCGACCCGGCTGTCGGCCGCCGACCCGGACTTCGACGGCGCCGAAGCGGCCCGGCCCAACCCGTTCGCCGTGCTCGGCGCCCTGCGTTCGGACAAGTCCGACAAGGGCTGAGCACACGCCGGTGGCCCGGGTGCTGGCCTTGACGCTATCGATGGGCTATAATCATGGGCTTCGCGCGCGCCGAATGAGCTTGCGTGCACACCGCCAACCCACCCAACATTTCCAGGAGCCATCATGGCCGTCCAGCAAAACAAGAAGTCGCCGTCGAAGCGCGGCATGCACCGCTCGCACAACGCGCTGGGCGTGCCCGGCATCGCCGTCGAGCCGACCACTGGCGAGACGCATCTGCGCCACCACATCAGCCCGAACGGTTTCTACCGTGGCCGCAAGGTCCTCAAGACCAAGTCCGAAGCCTGATTCTTGCTCCCAGGCCATGGCCCGAGGCTACTTTTCCTGTAGCGTCGGGCCTTTGTTTTGATGGCTACGTCCTTAGCATCCGCTCCAGTGCCGCCCGTAATCACGATCGCCGTTGATTGCATGGGCGGAGACCATGGGCCGCGCGTTACGCTTGCGGCCTGCCGGGCGTTTCTCGAGCGCCACGCCGAGTCGTCGCTGCTGCTGGTCGGCGCGCCGGCTGCCCTGGCGGGCTTCTCGCATCCTCGTGCCACGGTCATCGGGGCCAGCGAAGTGGTCGGCATGGACGACCCGATCGAGGTCGCGCTGCGCAAGAAAAAAGACTCCTCGATGCGGGTCGCGATCCAGCAAGTCAAGGACGGCGCGGCGCAAGCTGCGGTTTCTGCCGGCAACACGGGCGCATTGATGGCGATCGCACGCTATCTGCTCAAGACGCTCGACGGCATCGACCGGCCGGCCATCGCCCCGCAGCTGCCCAACAGCAAGGGTGGCGCGACCACGGTGCTCGACCTCGGTGCCAATGTCGATTGCGACGCCGAGGATCTCCTGCAGTTCGCGGTGCTGGGCTCGGCGCTGGTGTCGGCGCTGACGGGCAACGAATCGCCCAGCGTCGGCCTGCTCAATGTCGGTGAAGAAGCCATCAAAGGCAGCGAAACCATCAAAAAAGCGAGTCAACTGCTTCGAAAAGCGGCCAATTCGCAAGATTTGAACTTCTACGGCAACGTCGAGGGCAACGACATCTTCAAGGGCACGACCGACATCGTGGTGTGCGACGGTTTCGTTGGCAATGTGACCTTGAAGGCCACCGAGGGCGTGGCTTCGATGATCGTGGACTTCCTGCGAATCGAATACTCCAGCGGCATCTTCAGCAAATTTGCTGCGATCGTTTCTTATCCGGTATTAAAAGCGCTCAAAAAGCGGCTTGACCATCGGCGTTACAACGGCGCCGCGTTGCTGGGCCTGCGCGGCCTCGTCTTCAAGAGCCATGGCTCCGCGGACGAAGTGGCCTTCGGCCACGCCCTCGATCGCGCTTATGATGCCGCTCGCAACAACCTGCTCGACCGTGTGCGGGCCCGCATCGCCCACGCCGCGCCACTGCTCGCACGGCAAGACTCGGCGGCGCCGGCCGACACGCCGGCGCTTCACGTCTGATGACCCCTTTTTCCCGCATCACTGGCACCGGCAGCTTCCTGCCGCCCCGCCGCGTGACCAATGACGACCTGGCCCAGGAACTCGCCGCCCGCGGCATCGAGACCTCCGACCAGTGGATCATCGAGCGCACCGGCATTCGCGCTCGCCATTTCGCAGCCCCCGACGTGTCCAGCAGCGACCTCGGTCTGGAAGCTGCGAAGCACGCGCTCGAAGCTGCCGGCCGCAGCGCCGCCGACATCGACCTGATCATCGTCGCCACCTCCACTCCCGACATGGTGTTTCCGTCGTCGGCGGCGATCCTCCAGCACAAGCTCGGCATCGCGGGCTGCGCCGCCTTCGACGTCCAGGCGGTGTGCAGCGGCTTCGTCTACGCGCTGACGGTGGCCGACGCGATGATCCGCACCGGCAGCGCCAAGTGCGCGCTGGTGGTCGGTGCCGAAGTGTTCTCGCGCATCCTCGATTTCAACGATCGCACGACCTGCGTGCTGTTCGGCGATGGCGCTGGTGCCGTGATTCTCGAAGCCAGCAACGAGCCGGGCATCCTGGCGAGCGACCTGCATGCCGATGGCAAGCACGTCGGCATCCTCTGCGTGCCCGGCCATGTGGCGGGCGGCGAGGTGCTGGGCAAGCCGCTGCTGCACATGGATGGGCAGGCCGTCTTCAAGCTGGCGGTGCGCGTGCTCGAGGAAGCGGCCCGCGCCACGCTGGCCAAGGCCGGCAAGACCGAGGCCGACATCGACTGGCTGATTCCGCACCAGGCGAACATCCGCATCATGGAAGGCACGGCCAAGAAGCTGAAGCTCGCGCGCGACAAGCTCATCGTGACGGTCGACGAGCACGGCAACACCTCGGCCGCCTCGATACCGCTCGCGCTCGACGCCGCGGTGCGCTCGGGCAAGGTCAAGAAGGGCGACACGCTGATGCTCGAAGGCGTCGGCGGCGGCTTCACCTGGGGCGCGGTGCTGCTGACCTATTAAGCAATGGAGCGCGCGGCCCCAGGCGGGCCGCGGCGTCCAGGAGACACAACATCATGAAGTCCTTTGCATTCGTCTTTCCGGGTCAGGGTTCGCAGGCGGTCGGCATGCTCGACGCCTGGGGCGACCACCCGGCCGTCGCTGAAACGCTGCGCGAAGCCTCCGATGCGCTCGATGAAGACATCGCTCGCCTGATCCACGAAGGCCCCAAGGAAGCCCTGGCCCTGACCACCAACACCCAGCCCGTGATGCTGGTCGCCGCGATCGCCGCCTGGCGCGCCTGGCGCGCCGAAGGCGGCGCCGAGCCGTCGGTGGTCGCCGGCCATTCGCTGGGCGAATATTCGGCCCTGGTGGCCTCGGGTGCCCTGACGCTGGCGCAGGCGGCGCCGCTGGTGCGCTTCCGGGCCCAGGCGATGCAGCAGGCGGTGCCGGTCGGCGTCGGCGCGATGGCCGCCGTGCTGGGCATGGACGCCGCCAAGGTGCTGGCCGGTTGCGCCGAGGTCACGGCCTCGTTCGGGCCCGGCAGCGCCGAGGTGGTCGAAGCGGTGAACTTCAACGACCCGATGCAGACCGTGATCGCGGGCAGCAAGGCGGCGGTCGACAAGGCCTGCGAAGTGCTGAAGGCCAACGGGGCCAAGCGGGCGCTGCCGCTGCCGGTCTCCGCGCCTTTCCATTCGAGCCTGATGAAGCCGGCCGCCGAGGCGCTGCGCGAGCGGCTGACCTCGGTCCAGCTGGCGGCACCCCGGATTCCGGTCGTCAACAACATCGATGTCGCGGTCGAGACCGATCCCGAGCGCATCCGCGCCGCCCTGGTGCGCCAGGCGGCGGGTCCGGTGCGCTGGGTCGAGACCGTGCAGGCCCTGGAGGCGCGCGGGGTCGAGGCCATCGTCGAATGCGGCCCGGGCAAGGTGCTGACCGGCATGGTTAAGCGGATCGCGCCGGCCGTGGCCGCGGCCTCGCTCTACGATCCGGCGACACTCGCCGAAACCAGGCAACTGCTCGGCGCCTGAGCGCCAACCCACAGGTTCAGTCATGAGTATTCCCAAATTCGAAGGCCAGGTCGCCCTGGTCACGGGTGCCACCCGCGGCATCGGCGCCGCCATCGCGCTCGAACTGGCCCAGCGCGGCCTCAAGGTCATCGGCACCGGCACCTCCGCAGAGGGCGCCGCCAAGATCACGGCCGCGCTCGCGGCCCATGACGGCCGGGGCTGCGTGCTGGATGTCAACGACGGCGCCGCGGTCGATGCCCTGGTCGACGAGATCGTCAAGGTGTACGGCGCAGTCCACGTGCTGGTCAACAACGCCGGCATCACGCGCGACACGCTCGCCATGCGCCTCAAGGACGCCGACTGGGACGCGGTGCTCGACACCAACCTGAAGGCCGTCTTCCGGCTGTCGCGCGCCGTCATCCGTCCGATGATGAAGCAGCGCTACGGCCGCATCATCAGCATCACCAGCGTGGTGGGTGCCTCCGGCAATGCGGGCCAGGCGAACTACGCGGCGGCCAAGGCCGGCGTGGCGGGCATGACGCGGGCGCTGGCGCGCGAGCTCGGCAGCCGCAGCATCACCGTCAACTGCGTGGCGCCGGGCTTCATCGAGACCGACATGACGGCCAGCCTGCCCGAGGCGCAGCAGCAGGCGCTGCTGGCCCAGATCCCCCTCGGGCATCTCGGCAAACCCGCCGATATCGCCCACGCGGTCGCCTACCTGGCGTCGCCGCAGGCTTCCTATATCACGGGGCAGGAACTGCACGTGAACGGCGGCATGCACATGTAGCCCTGCGAACGCAAGCGCTTTCACCCACGGCCGTGCGGCAAATGCCACAATGCGGCCGGCTAAAATCAACCGATTACCTACAACCCTCAGAGGGAACCAAATGAGCGATATCGAAGCACGTGTCAAGAAAATCATTGCCGAACAACTCGGCGTTGAAGAGTCCCAGGTCACCAACGAGAAGGCCTTCGTGGCCGACCTCGGCGCGGACTCGCTCGACACGGTCGAACTCGTGATGGCGCTCGAAGACGAATTCGGCATCGAGATCCCCGACGAAGACGCCGAAAAGATCACGACGGTCCAGAATGCCGTCGACTACGCCACCAAGAATCAAAAGGCCTGACACGGCCGCGCTGAGTCGCCGTCGCCCCGGTCCGCGGTTTCAACGCCTGCGTGCACCGGCCAGCGGCCTCAGCTTCCAGAAAGGTATGCCGGCATGACCAAACGCCGCGTCGTCGTGACCGGACTCGGTTGCCTCGCTCCTGTCGGAAATTCCGTCGCCGAGTCCTGGGCCAACCTGTTGGCCGGGAATTCGGGCATCGACACCATCACCAAGTTCGATGTGAGCGCCTTCTCCTGCAGGTTCGCAGGGGAGGTCAAGGGTTTTGACATCAAGGACTACATCCCCGAGAAAGAAGCGCGCCACATGGACCGCTTCATCCATCTCGGGCTCGCGGCCGCCATCCAGGCGGTGCAGGACAGCGGTTTGCCCACCGGCGACGCGCTGACCGAAGAAGATGCGGTGCGCATCGGCTGCAACATCGGCTCCGGGATCGGCGGCCTGCCGCTGATCGAGGACACGCACGCCGAACTGGTCAACCGCGGCCCGCGCCGCGTGTCGCCGTTCTTCGTGCCGGCGTCGATCATCAACATGATCTCGGGCCATGTTTCCATCAAGTATGGATTCAAGGGTCCGAACATCGCGGTGGTGACGGCCTGTACCACCGGCCTGCATGCGATCGGCACTTCGGCCCGCATGATCGAATACGGCGACGCCGACGTGATGATCGCCGGCGGCGCCGAATCGACCGTCTCGCCGCTGGGCCTTGGCGGCTTTTGCGCCGCGCGCGCCGTGTCGACGCGCAACGACGACCCCAAGACCGCCTCGCGGCCCTGGGACAAGGACCGCGACGGCTTCGTGCTCGGCGAGGGTGCCGGCGTGGTCGTGCTCGAGGAGTACGAACGGGCCAAGGCGCGCGGCGCCAAGATCTACGCCGAGGTCTCCGGCTTCGGCATGAGCGGCGATGCCTTCCACATGACGGCGCCCAACGTCGACGGCCCGCGCCGCTCGATGCAGATGGCGCTGGCCAATGCGGGCGTCAATGCCGACGAGGTGCAGTACGTGAATGCGCACGGCACGTCGACGCCGCTGGGCGACCTGAACGAGACCAACGCGATCAAGAACGCCTTCGGCGATCACGCCCGCAAGCTGGTCGTGAACTCGACCAAGTCGATGACCGGCCACCTGCTGGGCGGTGCCGGCGGCATCGAGTCGGTGTTCACGATCCTCGCGCTGCATCACCAGAAGAGCCCGCCGACGATCAACATCTTCCATCAGGATCCGGAGTGCGATCTCGACTACTGCGCCAACGAGGCGCGCGACATGAAGATCGACGTCGCGGTCAAGAACAACTTCGGTTTCGGCGGCACCAACGGCACGCTGGTGTTCAAGCGCGTTTGATACTTTTCAACCCATGCACAGCGCCCCGTCGGTGAACTATCCGGTGGGGCGTTCGCGCTATGCGCGACGCCTTCTGGTCTCGCTCTGGGCGCTCGGTGTCGCCAGCGCCACGCTCGCGTCCCTGCAGGCCGACGGCTTCGACTGGCGCCAGGCGATGCTGGCGCTGAGCGCCGTCGTGGCCGGCGCGGCCGCCTGGACCGGCCTGCTGCAGAGCTCGGCGCCTGGCGAACTGGCTTTCGATGGCCGGCACTGGTCGATGTCGGGCGGCGTCCCGCTGCGCTCGGCCCGCGCCAGCGTGACCCTCGACCTGCAATCCTTGCTGCTGGTGCGCCTGGAAGCGCCTGCCCGGTCGCGGCGCTGGGTCTGGGTCGACCGCCAGGCCTTGCCCGAGCGCTGGCTGGATCTGCGGCGCGCCCTCCATGCACGCGTGGCACCGGCCGATGCGAGCCCGGCGCCGGCGCCGGTGCATCATCCCCGCGTATGACGGTGTCCCCGCCTCCCGTGCCGCCCGGCACCGGTCCGACCGATGCGCCCGCCGGGGCGCAAAGCCCGGGCGAGGTCGATTTCCAGCTGGTTCAGCGCACCGTCGCGGGCGACCAGAAGGCCTTCGAGCTGCTGGTCATCAAGTACCAGCGGCGGATCGAGCGGCTGATCGGCCGCATGGTGCGCGACGTCAACCTGGTCGAGGACATCGCCCAGGAGACCTTCATCCGTGCCTACCGCGCGCTGCACCAGTTTCGCGGCGACGCCCAGTTCTATACCTGGCTCTACCGGATCGCGGTCAACACGGCGAAGAAGGCGCTGGTCGACATGAAGCGCGATCCGACCATCTCCGAAAGCGCCCTGCGATCGTCTTCTGACGACGACGATGAAACTTACCGGCCCGGAAACGAACCAATCAGCGACGAGACCCCCGAAACCGTGCTGGCGGCCAATGAAATCGCGGCAGCCGTCGAGGCGGCGATGGAAGCGCTGCCGGCCGAACTGCGGCAGGCGGTGACGCTGCGCGAGATCGAGGGCATGAGTTACGAAGAGATCGCCGAGGTCATGAATTGTCCGATCGGCACGGTGCGGTCGCGGATTTTCCGCGCCCGCGAGGCTATTTCGACCCGGGTCAAGCCCTTGCTGGACAACCAGTCGGGCAAGCGCTGGTAAGCAGGTGAACAAGATGAACCAAACAAAGACAGTCCAAGAGCAGGTTTCCGCGCTCGTCGACGGCCATTTGCGCGACGGCGAATTTGCCGACGTGGTCGGCAGGCTGGGTGTCGACCCCGAACTGCGGGCGACCTGGCAAACCTATCACCTGGTGGGCGACGTCCTGCGCTCGGGTGGGCATGCCGCCTGCAGCGACACCTCGGCCTTCCTGTCCCGATTCCAGAGCCGCCTGGCGACCGAGCCCCCGGTGCCGTTGGGGGTGTCTGTGGCGGCCGAGCCCCCGCCGGCGCGTCTCAGGGTCGAAGCGGCCAACGAACCGGTGTTCCGCTGGAAGCTGGTGGCCGGCGCCGCCTCGCTGGCCGCGGCGGCAGCGATCGGCTGGAACTGGGTCGGCGTTGCGGATTCCCGTGCGGCCGGCGCCCAATTGGCGCTGCAGCAGGCCGCACCGGCCGTGGTCGCCACGGCCGAGGCGCCGAAGGCGGCTGCGCCGAGCCTCGCGGCGAGTCGGGTCATGATCGGCAACGGCAATCCGCAGGTCATGCTGCGCGATCCGCGTCTCGATCAACTGCTCGAAGCCCACCAGCAAGCCGGAGGCGCCTCGCAAATGCCTTCGGGCTTCCTGCGCAACGCCACCTTCGACCGGCCGTCGCGCTGACGTCAGTGCCGGCAGCTTCAGCAATGACTCATTCGATGCCGATCTCCGCACGCGGATTCCTGGTTCTGGTGGCGGCGTTGTGCATGGCGCAGGTGTCGCTCGCCCAGAGCCGTCCTGCCCCGGCCGCCGCGAAAAGCTCGCCCGCCGCCGGCGGCGACCTGCCTGCCATGGGCGTTGTCGAGTGGCTCGAGCGCATGCATGCGGCTGCCCGGCAGCGCAGCTACGTCGGCACCTTCGTGGTGTCGGCGCCGGCCGGCAACCTGTCGAGCGCGCGCATCTGGCATGTCTGCGAGGGCGACCTCCAGATGGAGCGCATCGAGGCCCTGTCGGGGCCGCCGCGCTCGACCTTCCGGCGCAACGACCAGGTCGTCACCTTCCTGCCCGACTCGAAGGTCGTCAAGCGCGAGAAGCGCGAGAACCTGGAGATCTTCCCGAACCTGTCGGGCGCGCCCGACTCGTCGATCGCCGACTCGTACGGCGTGCGCGCGATCGGCAAGGACCGGGTCGCCGGATTCGACACCGACGTGGTCCAGATCGAGCCGCGCGACGGCTTGCGCTTCGGCTACCGGGTCTGGAGCGAGCGGCGCTCGGGCCTGGTGGTCAAGCTGCAGACCCTCGATCGCGACAATAAGGTGATCGAGCAGTCGGCCTTCTCCGAACTCCAGCTCGATGCGCCGGTCAAGGTCCACGCGCTGGCGCAGATGATGGGCAGCACTGCCGGCTACCGGGTCGAGAAGTCGGAACTCGAGCGCACTACGGCCGAGCGCGAGGGCTGGGCGCTCGGCAAACCGGTCTCGGGCTTCCGGCCGGTCAGCTCGTTCCGGCGTCCGATGGGCGGCGACGGACTGGGCCATACGATGCAGTGGACCTTCACGGATGGCCTGGCCACCGTGTCGCTGTTCATCGAGCCCTACGATGCGCAGCGCAAGCCCGAGGAAGTGCTGCTCGCGCTCGGCGCCACCTACACGCTCACGCGCCGGCTGACCGGCAAGGACGGCGACTGGTGGCTGACCGCGGTCGGCGAAGTGCCCCCGCAGACGCTGGATGCATTCGCTCAAAACCTGGTCCGCGCCCGCTAAGCGCGTCCCTCGCAGTTTTCGACTCTCTTCAACGAAAGAAACCGATGATGCTCAAGATCAAGGGGAACACCTTCCGTTCGTCCCTGATGGCCTGCGCGCTCGCGCTCGCTTCGACCACCGCGCTGCTGCCAGCGACCCCTGTCCATGCGCAGGCGCGCGCGCTGCCTGATTTCACCGACCTGGTGGACCAGGTGGGCCCGTCCGTGGTCAACATCCGCACCATCGAGAAAATCGCACAGGGCGGCGCCAGCGGGGAGCCCGACGAGGAAATGCAGGAGTTCTTCCGCCGTTTCTTCGGCCAGCCGATGCCCGGCGTCCCGCGCCAGGGTCCGCGCCCGAACCGGCCGCAGGCGCCCGACGAGGAGCGCCCGCGCGGCGTCGGCTCGGGCTTCATCCTGTCGTCCGACGGCTTTGTGATGACCAACGCCCACGTGGTCGACGGCGCCTCCGAGGTGCTGGTCACGTTGCCGGACAAGCGCGAGTTCAAGGCCCGGCTCGTCGGGGCCGACAAGCGCACCGACGTCGCGGTTGTCAAGATCGACGCCACCGGGTTGCCGGCGGTCAAGGTCGGCGACGTGTCGAAGCTGCGGGTGGGCGAGTGGGTCATGGCGATCGGCTCGCCCTTCGGCCTCGAGAACACAGTCACCGCCGGCATCGTGAGCGCCAAGCAGCGCGACACCGGCGACTACCTGCCGTTCATCCAGACCGACGTGGCCATCAACCCCGGCAACTCGGGCGGTCCGCTGATCAACATGCGCGGCGAAGTGGTGGGCATCAACAGCCAGATCTATTCGCGTTCGGGCGGCTTCATGGGCATCTCGTTCTCGATCCCGATCGACGAGGCGAGCCGGGTCGCTGACCAGCTCCGTGCCTCGGGCCGCGTGTCGCGCGGGCGCATCGGCGTGCAGATCGACCAGGTCACCAAGGACGTGGCCGAATCGATCGGCCTGGGCAAGGCGCAGGGCGCGCTGGTGCGCGGCGTCGAGGCCGGTTCGCCGGGCGAGAAGGCCGGCATCGAGCCGGGCGACATCATCACCAAGTTCGACGGCAAGTCGATCGAGAAGCCGAGCGACCTGCCGCGCCTGGTGGGCAACACCAAGCCCGGCACCAAGAGCTCGATCACAGTGTTCCGCCGCGGCAGCTCGCGCGACATCAACGTGACCATCGCCGAGATCGAGCCCGACAAGCCGACCAAGGTGGCGGCCGATCGCGACGAGCCTGCGGCCAAGCCCTCGGCCTCCGCGGCCGCCAAGTCGATGGGGCTGGCGCTGAGCGACCTCACCGATGCGCAGAAGAAGGAGCTCAAGCTCAAGGGTGGCGTGCGGATCGATTCCGCCACCGATGCGGCCGCGCGCGCCGGCCTGCGCGAAGGCGACGTGGTACTGGCGGTGAGCAACACCGAGGTGGCGAACCTGAAGGAATTCGACGCCGCCCTGGCCAGGGCGGACAAGAGCAAGCCGGTCAGCCTGCTGTTCCGCCGGGGCGACTGGGCTCAGTACGCGCTGCTCCGGCCAGCCCGCTGATCGCACGATGGACGTCAAGTGGCCCCACCCGGCAGTCGGGTTTGGGGTCATTTTTCGGCCAGTGTCGCGCGCCCACCGCAGCCTCCAAGAAATTTTTTTGACAGGTCGAACGACGTATTTTGGTTGGTGATTACTAACTTAAAAGGTCTCTAACGATGAATTTCGGTAGAATAGGGCCTCTCTGATCGCCGCTCGTCGCATAAGCAGTCCGAGGTGCTTCACGATGCGAGATTCCCGCAGCCCGTCCACCGGCGCTCCACAGTTCGCCCACAAGTTGTTAAGCGATTGCTCCACCGACCCTGTTGATAAGTTGTTAATAAGTGGCATGTTGCTGACCTGCAACGACCCCTCCCGGGCTTCGGCCCGGCTGTACGCGCCCCCCTTTTTGCCTACAATGAAGTTCCAACTACTGCAGTTGCCATTGCTTGTTGGTTCAGGGCGCGTCTCTAGGGGACGCGCCCTTTTTTCTTGCCTGACGCCTTCTGCGCCCGAGCCAATTCAAGTACTTAAGCGTTCCCGTTGATGAATCACATCAGAAATTTTTCGATCATTGCGCACATCGATCACGGCAAGTCGACGCTTGCCGATCGCTTGATCCAACGTTGTGGTGGTCTCGCCGAACGCGAGATGGAAGCGCAGGTTCTCGACTCGATGGACATCGAGAAAGAGCGTGGGATAACCATCAAGGCTCAGACCGCCGCACTGCACTACAAGGCCAAGGACGGACAGGTCTACAACCTCAATCTGATCGACACGCCGGGCCATGTCGACTTCTCGTATGAAGTGAGTCGCTCGCTGTCGGCATGCGAAGGCGCGTTGCTCGTCGTCGATGCGAGCCAGGGTGTCGAAGCGCAGACGGTCGCCAACTGCTACACCGCGCTCGACCTCGGCGTCGAAGTGGTGCCGGTGCTCAACAAGATGGATCTGCCCAACGCGGACCCCGACAACGCGCGCACCGAAATCGAGGACGTGATCGGCATCGATGCGACCGATGCAATCCCGTGTTCCGCGAAGACCGGCATGGGCATCGAGGAAATCCTCGAGGCCGTGGTTGCGCGGATGCCGGCGCCGCGCGGCAATCCCGACGGTCCGCTGCGCGCGATGATCATCGACAGCTGGTTCGATCCCTATGTCGGCGTGGTGATGCTGGTGCGCGTGGTCGACGGCCGGCTGGTCAAGGGAGAGCGCATCAAGATGATGGCCTCGGGCGCGATGTACAACGCCGACAACATCGGCGTCTTCACGCCCGCCAACGAGCCGCGCGCCACGCTCGAGGCCGGCGAGGTCGGCTACATCATCGCCGGCATCAAGGAACTGCAGGCGGCCAAGGTCGGCGACACCGTGACCTTGATCAAGCCCGGCACCGGCGGCGCGGCGGCCACCGCGACCGAGGCGCTGCCCGGCTTCAAGGAGATCCAGCCGCAGGTGTTCGCCGGCCTCTATCCGACCGAGGCCAGCGAGTACGACTCGCTGCGCGACGCGCTCGAGAAGCTCAAGCTCAACGATTCGTCGCTGCGCTACGAGCCCGAGGTGAGCCAGGCGCTGGGCTTCGGCTTCCGCTGCGGCTTCCTGGGTCTGCTGCACATGGAGATCGTGCAGGAGCGGCTGGAGCGCGAGTTCGACCAAGACCTCATCACGACCGCGCCGAGCGTGGTCTACCAGGTCATGAAGAACGACGGCGAGGTGATCCTGGTCGAGAACCCGTCGAAGATGCCCGATGTCGGCAAGATGGCCGAGATCCGCGAACCGATCGTCACGGTTCACCTCTACATGCCGCAGGAGTACGTCGGCGCCGTGATGACGCTGGCCAACCAGAAGCGCGGCGTGCAAATGAACATGGCCTACCACGGCCGCCAGGTCATGCTGACCTACGAGATGCCGCTCGGCGAGATCGTGCTCGACTTCTTCGACAAGCTGAAGTCGGTCAGCCGCGGCTACGCCTCGATGGACTACGAGTTCAAGGAGTACCGGGCCTCGGACGTGGTCAAGGTCGACATCCTGCTGAACGGCGAGAAGGTCGATGCGCTGTCGATCATCGTCCACCGCAGCCAGAGCCAGTACCGTGGCCGGGCGGTGGTCTCGAAGATGCGCGAGATTATCTCGCGCCAGATGTTCGACGTCGCGATCCAGGCCGCCATCGGGGTCAACATCATCGCCCGTGAGACAATCAAGGCCCTGCGCAAGAACGTGCTCGCCAAGTGCTACGGCGGCGACATCACCCGCAAGAAGAAGCTGCTCGAGAAGCAGAAGGCGGGCAAAAAAAGAATGAAGCAGATCGGCTCGGTCGAGGTCCCGCAAGAGGCCTTCCTCGCCATCCTGCAAGTCGAAGACTGATGAATCCCCCCCGATGCAACGCCGGTTCTGCGGCATCTCCGGCATGGGGCTGCACACAAGAAAACTAAGATGGCATTTCTTACATCCCTGATCCTTGCGGCCTTCGCGGGCTACATCGGCGCCTGGTATTTCGGCGTGGTCGAAGGCAACTTCGCGCTGCTGCTGTTCCTGGCGACCGTGGTCACCGGCCTCTACTGGCTGGCCGAACGCTTCTATTTCCTGCCCAAGCGCCGGCGCGCAGCCGATGCGCTCGACGCCTCGCTGGCCCAGCGGCGCGAGGAGCTTGCGCGCCAGGGCATCACGCAGGTCGACACGGTCGACACCAAGGCGCGCGAACGCCTGGTCATGCAGCCTTGGTGGCTGGACTGGACCGCCGGCCTGTTCCCGGTGATCCTGGCCGTGTTCCTGCTGCGCTCCTTCCTGTTCGAGCCCTTCAAGATTCCGTCGGGCTCGATGATGCCGACGCTGCTCACGGGCGACCTGATCCTGGTGAACAAGTTCGTCTACGGCCTGCGGCTGCCGGTCATCAACACCAAGATCACCGAAGGCCGGGCGCCGGAGCGTGGCGAGGTCATGGTGTTCCGCTACCCGCCCAAGCCGAGCATGGACTACATCAAGCGCGTGATCGGCGTGCCGGGCGACGAGGTGTCCTACCTCAACAAGAAGCTCACGATCAACGGCCAGCCGGTGCCCAAGGTGGCGATCCCCGAGTACTTCGACGAGGAGACGATGCGCTACCTCAAGCAGTACAACGAGGATCTGGGCGGGAAGGAGCACCGCCTGCTCAACGACGACAGCCGCCGCGCCGGGCTCTCCGAGGCCGAGATCATGCCGTTCCCGAACCAGGAAAATTGTCGTTACAGTGTCGAGGGCGTGGTGTGCAAGGTGCCGCCCGGACACTATTTCATGATGGGTGACAACCGCGACAACTCGCTCGATTCGCGTTACTGGGGTTTCGTTCCGGACCAGAACATCGTAGGCAAGGCCTTCCTGGTGTGGATGAACTTCGGCAACCTCAAGCGCATCGGCACATTCCAATAAGCATCCGGTTCAGATCGAGGGGAAGAGGGCATGAGAGCTAGGAAGACAGGACACAAACAGCGCGGCATCTCGTTCATCGGGTTGCTTTTCGTCGCGATCGTGCTGGCGTGCGTCGGCGTGGTGGTGGCGCAGGTGATTCCGACGCTGATCGAATACCAGGCGATCACCAAGGCCGCCGGCAAGGCCACGGCGGGCTCGACCGTGCCCGAAGTGCGGGCCATCTTCGATCGGGCCCAGGCCATCGACGACTTCCAGTCGGTCAGCGGCAAGGACCTCGACATCAAGAAGGACGGCGACAAGGTGGTGGTGTCGTTCGCCTACGACCGCGAGATCCATCTGTTCGGCCCGGCCTACCTGCTCCTGAAGTACCGGGGCCAATCGCGTTGACGTCTTTTTCCCCGTGACCGACGGCGGCCTCGTCGCGCTGCAGGCGCGCCTCCAGCATTCCTTCGCCGATGCACGGCTGCTGCAGCAGGCGCTGACGCACCGCAGTTTTTCGGCCGACCACAACGAGCGGCTGGAGTTTCTCGGCGACTCGGTGCTGAACCTGGCGGTGTCGCACCTGCTCTACGCGCGGCTGGCGACCCTGCCGGAGGGCGACCTGTCGCGGGTCCGCGCCAACCTGGTCAAGCAGGACACGCTGCACCAGCTGGCGCTCAAGCTGGCGCTGTCGCCCTTGCTGCGGCTGGGCGAGGGCGAATCGCGCTCGGGCGGCCAGAACCGGCCGTCGATCCTGGCCGATGCGCTGGAGGCGGTGATCGGTGCCGTCTACCTCGATGCCGGCTACGCGGCGGCGCAGGCGCTGGTGCACCGGCTCTACGAGTCGGTGGCGATCAGCCCGCGCATGGAGGCGGCCTCCAAGGACCCCAAGACCGAATTGCAGGAATGGCTGCAGGGTCACAAAATGAAGCTGCCCGCCTACCGCGTCGTCGGAACGCTGGGGGCGGCACACAAGCAGACTTTCGATGTCGAATGCGAGGTGCCCGACCTGGGCCTGCGCGAACGCGGCATCGGCGGCTCGCGCCGCGCCGGCGAGCAGGCCGCCGCGGCGGCCATGTTGATCCGGCTCAAGGCGCGAGGCGCGAAGGCAACCCCATGAACGAAGTGAACGAATCCATCCTCCCCCCGGCCGGCGACGGCGCGGAAGGCGCCCGCCGCTGTGGCCTGGTGGCGATCGTCGGCAAGCCCAACGTCGGCAAGTCGACCTTGCTCAACGCCCTGGTCGGGCAGAAGATCAGCATCACCTCGCGCAAGGCCCAGACCACCCGGCACCGCATCACCGGCATGCGCACGCTGGGCGCGACCCAGTTCGTCTTCGTCGACACGCCGGGCTTCCAGACCCTGCACGCCAATGCGCTCAACAAGTCGCTCAACAAGACCGTGCAGGGCGCGGTGGGCGATGTCGACCTGATCCTGTTCGTGGTCGAGGCCGGCAGTTTCACGCCGGCCGACGAGCGCGTGCTCAAGCTGCTCGGCAAGGGCATCCCGACCGTGCTGCTGGCCAACAAGCTCGACAACGTGCACCGCCGCGGCGACATCGCCCCCTGGCTGCAGACCATGCAGCAGAAGCACGAGTTCGCCGAATTCGTGCCGATGTCGGCCAAGAACGCGAAGGATGTCGAGCGCCTGTTCGGCATCTGCGAAAAGTACTTGCCCGAGCAGGACTGGTTCTATGCCGAGGACGAACTCACCGACCGGAGCGAGAAATTCCTGGCCGGGGAACTGGTGCGCGAGAAGCTGTTCCGCCTGACCGGCGACGAACTGCCCTACACCTCGACCGTCGTGATCGACAAGTTCGAGGAAGAACCGCCCCAGAAGAAGGGCCAGAAGCGGCTGCTGCGCATCGCCGCCACGATCGTGGTCGAGCGCGACGGCCACAAGGCGATGGTCATCGGCGACAAGGGCGAGCGCATCAAGCGCATCGGCATGGAAACGCGCGTCGAGCTCGAGAAGCTGGCCGACGCCAAGGTGTTCCTCGAGCTCTGGGTCAAGGTGCGCTCGGGCTGGGCCGACGACGAAGCACGGGTCCGCTCCTTCGGATACGAGTGAGTGGCCGTCAAGCGCGTTTCGCATGAACCGGCCTATGTGCTCCACCGCTACGACTGGAGCGAGACCAGCCTGATCCTCGAGGTTTTCACGCGTCACCTGGGGCGGATCGCGCTGGTGGCCAAGGGGGCCAAGCGGCCGAGCTCCAACTTCCGGCCGGTGCTGCTGCCGCTGCAGCCGCTGCAGCTCAATTTCACCGGCGAAGCCGAGATCCGGACGCTCAAGGCGGCCGAATGGATGGGCGGCCACGTGATGCCGACCGGCGAGTCGCTGCTGTCGGGCTACTACGTCAACGAACTGCTGATGCGGCTGCTGGCCCGCGACGATCCGCACGAGCTGCTGTTCGACGCCTACGCGGCGGTGGTCCAGGTGCTGGCGAGCGACCATGGGTCGGCGCAGGCGGCGACCCAGGCGGCCGGGCTGCGGGCCTTCGAGCTGCTGCTGCTGCGCGCGGTCGGGCTGCTGCCGTCGCTGGACGCCCAGACCGCCACCCTGACGCCGCTGGCGCCGTCGGCGCGCTATGCGCTGGTGCCCGAGGCCGGGCTGCGCCAGGCAGACGATGCCGAGCCGGCGCTGCGGGCCGCCGAATGGGAGGCCCTGCAGGCGGCGCTGGACGATCGGGCGCCTTTCGCCTCGACCTTGCGCGTCTGCGCCGGCATCAACGGTGCGCTGCGTACCCAATTGCGGGTGCTGCTCAACTACCATTGCGGCGTCGCAACGCTGCACACGCGGCAGATGATGCGGGATCTGCAAGCCCTATGAGCACTCCTATGTCCACAGCCCTGTCCGTCAACCTCAACAAGGTCGCGCTGGTGCGCAACACGCGCCCGCTCGGCATCCCCAGCGTGCTGTTCGCGGCCGCACTGTGCCTGGACGCTGGCGCGCACGGGATCACCGTCCACCCGCGCCCCGACGAGCGCCACATCCGGCCACAGGACGTGCGCGACCTGGCGGGGCTGCTCAAGAAGGACTGGCCGGCGGCGGAGTTCAACATCGAGGGCAATCCGTTCCACAACCTGATGGAGTTCGTGCGCGAGCTGCGTCCGCACCAGGCGACCTTCGTCCCGGACAGCCAGACCCAGGCCACCAGCGACCATGGCTGGAGCTTCCCCGAGGACGCCGAGCGGCTGCGCCCGCTGATCGCCGAGACCCGGGCGCTGGGCGTGCGCGTGAGCCTGTTCATGGACCCGGCGCCCGAGATGATGGCGGCCGCCAAGGCGGTCGGCGCCGATCGCGTCGAGCTCTACACCGAGGGCTACGCCGCCTCGCGCGACACCTCCAAGGCGAGCCAGGTGCTGCAGCTCTACGTGGAGGCGGCGCGCGCCGCGCAGGCGGCCGGGCTCGAAGTCAATGCCGGCCACGACCTGAGCCGCGACAACCTGAGCGAATTCCTGCGCGCGGTGCCGGGCGTGCGCGAAGTCTCGATCGGCCATGCCTTCGTTTCCGATGCGCTCGAACTGGGCTACGCCGCGGCGACCCGCGAGTACCTGCGCCGGATCGAAGAAGCGCGATAGACAGAAAGACGACGCTGGCGTGATCTACGGCATCGGCACCGACATCTGCGACATCCGGCGCATTGCCGCCACCTTCGAGCGCCAGGGCGAGCGCTTCGCCCACAAGGTGCTCGGCGAGGCCGAGTTCGCGATCTGGCAGGCCCGCAGCGCGCGCTGGCCGAAGCGCGGTCTGCGCTACCTGGCGACCCGCTTTTCGGCCAAGGAGGCCTTCAGCAAGGCGGTCGGCATGGGCATGCGGATGCCGATGAGCTGGCGGCTGTGCGAAATCCTCAACGAGAAGAGCGGCAAGCCCGTGATCGTGCTGCACGGGGGCCTCAAGGACTGGTTCGAGGCCCAGGGCCTGACCGCCCATGTGACCGTGACCGACGAAACCGACTATGCGGCGAGCTTCGTCGTGGTCGAACGCAAAGAATGACCGACAAGACCTTGCATGCGCCCCTGATCATCGATGTGGCGGGGACCGAACTGAACGCGGCCGACCGCCGCCGGCTGGCCGATCCCCTGGTGGGGGGCGTGATCCATTTCGCCCGCAATTGGAACGACCGGGCACAGATGACGGCGCTCAATGCCGAGATCAAGGCGATCCGACCCGACATGCTGGTCTGTGTCGACCATGAAGGCGGGCGGGTCCAACGCTTCCGAACCGACGGCTTCACGCGCCTGCCGCCGATGCGCACGCTGGGCGAGCTCTGGATGCGCGACCCGCTGCGCGCGACGCAGGCGGCCGTCGCCTGCGGCCGGGTGCTGGGGGGCGAGCTGCGGGCCTGCGGGGTCGATTTCAGTTTTGCGCCGGTGCTCGACCTGGACTACGGCGAGAGCAGCGTGATCGGCGACCGCAGCTTCCATCGCGATCCGCGCGTGGTGGCGCTGCTGGCGCGCAGCCTGATGCACGGGCTGCTGCAGGCCGGCATGGCGAATTGCGGCAAGCACTTTCCGGGACACGGCTTCGTCAAGGCCGATTCGCATGTCGCGATTCCGGTCGACCGGCGCAGCCTCAAGGCGATCCTCGCGGACGACGCGCGGCCCTACGAATGGCTCCAGGGCACGCTCGCGGCCGTGATGCCGGCGCATGTGATCTATCCGAAGGTCGATGCCCGTCCGGCTGGTTTCTCGGCGAAATGGCTGCAGCAGGTGCTGCGCGGCAAGCTCGGCTTCGACGGCGCCGTGTTCAGCGACGACCTCAGCATGGAGGCGGCGCGTCGGATCGACGGCCAGGTCTTGAGCTACACCGACGCGGCGCTGGCCGCGCTCGACGCCGGCTGCGACCTGGCGCTGCTGTGCAACCAGAGCGTGGGGGAGGGGGCGGCGCTCGACGCGCTGCTCGACGGCATGGCCGCGGCCCGGCACGGCGGGCGCTGGCGGCCGGACCCGGCCAGCGAGCGGCGTCGCCGCGGCCTGCTGCCGCGCGGCCCGGCGTTCGACTGGGCAGGGCTCCAGGCCTCTTCCGACTACCTCCAGGCCGTGGGCTTGCTGCCCTGAGCCTTCAGACGGACGGCGTCCACAGCCGCTCGCCGCCGCCGTCGAGGTGCGTCAGGTACAGCCGGAGATCGAACTCGTGCTGGTGGTAGTCGGGCTCCATGTGCATGCAGAGCTTGTAGAAGGCCTTGTCATGCTCGCGCTCCTTCATGTGCGCCAGCTCGTGCACGACGATCATCCGCAGCCACTCGATCGGCACCTCCTTGAACAGGCTGGCCACCCGGATCTCGCGCTTGGCCTTGAGCTTGCCGCCCTGCACGCGCGAGACCGTGGTGTGGGTGCCCAGGGCGTTGCGGATCACGTGCAGCTTGTTGTCGAACACCACTTTCGAGAGCGGCTCGGCGTTGCGCAGGAATTCGCTTTTCAGGTCGCTCACGTAGTCGTAGAGCGCGCGGTCGGTGCGGATATCGTGCGGGGCGCCGTAGCGCTTCTGCAGCCAGTCGCCGAGCCTGCCTTCGGCGACGAGTTTCTCGACCTGGGCGCGCAGCGCCGCGGGGTACGCGGCGAGGTACTTCATGCGGGTTGCGGCGTCCGCTTGCCGGGGGTGGCCGAAGGGGCCGCGGCCGCATAGGCCAGGCCGGCCGCCACGCCGCCGAACAGGTCGCCTTCGACCAGGTCGACGCCGGGGAAGGCGGCGCGCAGCGCGCTCTGGAAAGGGCGCAGCGCCGAGGAGCCCCCGGTCAGGTAGATGGCGTCGAGGTCGCTGGCCTGGAGGCCGGCGCGCTGCACGCAGTCGCGGGCGCAGGCGACCACGCTGTCGAGCAAGGCCGACAGGTGTTGCGCCATGTCGGCCGCGCTCAAGGCGGCCTGCAGGCCGCGCTCCGCGCACGACAGGTCGATCGATACCTCGCCGTTGGTCATCGAGCTGCGGATCTTGGCCTCCTCGACCTCGCTGGCGACGCGGTGGCCCTCGCGGTTGACGAGCACATTCATGAGGCGGTCGTGCAGCCGGGTGTCGAGGTAGCTGCTGCGCAGTTCCTGCACCTGGCGAACCGACTTCGGCGCTTGCAGCCAGTTGATCAGGTGCCAGGTCGAGAGGTCGAAGAAGGTGCGGCTCGGCACTTCGCGGCCCTGTGGCCCGTGGTGGCGGAAGCCCAGCAGCGGCATGGCGCAGGCGAGGCTGAGCCGCTGGTCGTAGTCGGTGCCGCCGATATGCACGCCGGTGGTGGCCAGGATGTCGCTGGCGCGATCGGGGTGGCCCATGCGCTCGGGGCCGAGCCGAACCACCGTGAAGTCGGAGGTGCCGCCGCCGATGTCGACGATCAGCACCAGCGATTCGCGCGTCACGCGGCGCTCGAAGTCGAAGGCGGCCGCGATCGGTTCGTACTGGAACGACACCTCGCCGAGTCCGGCGTTTTCGGCCGCCTGGCGCAGCGAGGCCTCGGCCTGCGCGTCGCGCTTGTCGTCGTCGTCGACGAAGCGGATCGGGCGGCCGATGACGACCCGGCCCGGATGCGCGCCGAGCTGCTCGCGCGCCCGGCTGCCCAGCTCGGACAGGAACAGCGTGATGATGTCCTCGAAGCTGACCAGCTGGTTGTCGATCTCGGTCGGTTCCTGCATCAGCGCGCTGCCCAGGATGCTCTTGAGCGAACGCATCAGCCGGCCTTCGGTGCCGGCCAGGTAGAGCGCCATCGCCTCGCGGCCGAAATGCGTGCTCCGGTCTTCGGAATTGAAGAAGATCGCGGTCGGGATCGCGATGGCCGAGCCTTCGAGCAGCAGCGGACGGGCGCGGCCGTCCTCGCCGACGAAGGCAGCGGCGGAATTCGACGTCCCGAAGTCGATCCCGATCGCGGGGGCGGGCCGGCTCAAGACTCGCGGCGCAGGGCCGGGAACAGGATCACGTCGCGGATGCTCGGCGAGTCGGTCAGGAGCATCATCAGGCGGTCGATGCCGATGCCGCAGCCGCCGGTGGGCGGCATGCCGTATTCGAGCGCGCGCACGAAATCGTGGTCGAAGAACATGGCCTCGTCGTCGCCGCTGTCCTTGGCCGCCACCTGGGCATTGAAGCGCGCGGCCTGGTCCTCGGCGTCGTTGAGCTCGCTGAAGCCGTTGCCGAACTCGCGGCCCGTGATGTAGAGCTCGAAGCGCTCGGTGACCTCGGGGCGCTCGTCGTTGGCGCGCGCCAGCGGCGAGATCTCGGTCGGGTGCTCCATGATGAAGGTCGGCTGCCAGAGCTTTTCTTCGACGGTTTCCTCGAAGTACATGACCTGCAGGCTCGCCAGGCTGCGCTGCGAGAGCTTGTCCTTTTCTTCGCTGAGGCCGATCTTGCGCAGGGCATTGACCAGCCAGGCGGCGTCGTCGACGTTGGTGCCGGCGTCGGTGTGCTTCAGGATCGCCTCGCGGATCGTCAGCCGCTCGAAGGGCTGGGCGAGGTCGACCGGCTTGCCCTGGTACTCGAGCTGCTGGCTGCCCACCGCCTTGTCGGCGATGGTCCGGATGAGCGTCTCGGTGAAGTCCATCAGGTCGCGGTAGTTCCAGTAGGCCGCATAGAACTCCATCATCGTGAATTCCGGGTTGTGCCGGACCGAGATGCCTTCGTTGCGGTAGCTGCGGTTGATCTCGAACACGCGCTCGAAGCCGCCGACGATCAGCCGCTTGAGGTACAGCTCGGGCGCGATGCGCAGGAACATCTCCTGGTCGAGCGCGTTGTGGTGCGTCTTGAAGGGCTTGGCGTTGGCGCCGCCCGGGATCGGATGCAGCATCGGCGTCTCGACCTCGAGGAAGTCGTTGGCCACCATGAACTCGCGCAGCGCGCTGACGGCCTTGCTGCGAGCCGCGAAGCGCTCGCGCGCGGCGCCGTCGGTGATCAGGTCGACATAGCGCTGGCGGTACTTCTGCTCCTGGTCGGCCATGCCGTGGAACTTGTCGGGCAGCGGCCGCAGGCTCTTGGTCAGCAGGCGCAGCTGCGTGACCTTGACCGACAGCTCGCCGGTCTTGGTCTTCATGAGCGTGCCGACGGCGCCGATGATGTCGCCGAGGTCCCAGCGCTTGAAATCGGCGTAGGCCTCTTCGCCGATCGCGTCGCGCTGGACATAGAGCTGGATGCGGCCGGTGGCGTCCTGCAGGGTGGCGAAGCTGGCCTTGCCCATCACCCGCTTGAGCATCATGCGGCCGGCCACGCTGACCTCGATCGGCGTGGCTTCCAGCACCTCGGCCTCGGTCTCGCCGTGGACGGCGACGAGTGCCGCCGCGCGGTGGCCGGGCTTGAAGTCGTTCGGGAACGCGACGCCCTTGCCTTCCGCCTGCGCGCCGCGCAGCGCCTTGAGCTTCTCGCGCCGTTCGGCGATGAGCTGGTTGTCGTCGACGGCGGGCGCCGATGCGGGGGCCGCGGCGGGCGCGGGAACGGAGGGGGTCAGGTGGTCGGACATGGGCGCTGGAGTGGGGGCGCGGCAAAAAGCGCGCAACCCGCCATTTTAACGGGCGCCGGGCGGTGCGCCCCTGGAGCCAGCTACTTTGAGATGCCGGCCCGGGCCAGCAGGTCGCTGACGAGTTCGAGGCGCATCAGCGGGCTGTCGAGCGCCATCAGCCTCTGCTTGAGCTCGGTCTTCATCGGCAGCAATTCGCACCAGCGGTTCGCGACCCAGCCGCAATCCTCGAAACGGTAGGGCTCGCCGATCGGCAGCCGCACGCCATCGCCGCCTTCCATGCGGCGCCGCTCGTCGAGGGTGTCGACCAGGCGCCGGAGGGCGTCGGCCGTGTGCTGGAGGTCGTCGGGCAGGGCCAGTGGAACGTCGTCGGGGACGGCGTCGACCTCGGCGGTCCAGAGGCCGTGCTTCTGCAGTTCGCTCGAGCGCAGCCGGAAGCGTTGCGTGCCGACGCATTCGATCTGCATCAGGCCGGCCTGCGGGGCGTCGAATTCGCGGATCACGGCCAGCGTGCCGACCTCGGCGAAGGACTCGGCTTCGGCGCCGGGCCGTCGAACTTCCTGACCCTGCGTCAGCGAGACGACGCCGAAAGGGGCGCCATTGCGGTGGCAGCGGCCGATCATGTCGAGGTAGCGGACCTCGAAGATGCGCAGCGGCAGCAGCCCGTCGGGAAACAGCACCGTGCCGAGCGGGAACAAAGGAAGGGCGCGCAGAAGGGGTTGTGTCGTCATCGATGAACCTTGGCGTGGCTATCATCGCATTCCTTCACGACCAAGCGCCATGTTCTATCAGATCCCCTCGTTCCTGCTCGACGTGATAGTCGGCCTCCTGGGCGGCGCCTGCCTGCTGCGTCTCTACATGCAATACCACCGGGTGCCCTTCGGCAATCCGCTCGGGCGCTTCGTGTTCGCGGTCAGCGACTGGATCGTGCTGCCGCTGCGCCGCGTGATTCCGTCGGTGAAGCGCTGGGACCTTGCCAGCGGGGTGGCCGCCTGGCTCCTGGTGCTGGCCAAGTTCCTGCTGCTGTGGCTGCTGCTGGGCGGCATCGGACGCTGGGCCGTGCTGCCGCTGGTGTCGCTGATCGGGCTGCTTCAGCTCGCAGTGTCCGGACTGACCGCGCTGCTGATTGTCCACGCGGTGCTGTCCTGGGTGCCCAACGCATCGTCGATGCTGCACGACCTGATCGCGCGCCTGGCTGAACCGCTGGTGCGGCCACTGCGCCGCTTCATTCCGCTGGTCGGCGGCGTCGACCTGTCGGTGCTGGCCGCGATCGTGCTGCTGCAGGTGGTCGCGATCGTTCTGGGCAACCTGATGCAGGGCGCCTTCACCCTGGGCTGATCGGCCGGCGCAGCTAGGCCCGTTCGTGAAACACCGCGGAACTGGCTCTGCCAGGCCGCTGGTGTTGCCCCCGGTAGGGGGGTGGGCGCCCGGACACGAAGTGCCGGGCAACCTGGGGGGCGAGCCTAGTCCACTGCGTCGGCGGGCTGGCGCAGCAGCATGGCCAGGGTGCTGGCGATGGTCTTGCGCAGTTCGCGGCGGTCGCAGATGAAGTCGACCGCGCCCTTGGTCTGCAGGAACTCGGCGCGCTGGAAGCCCTCGGGCAGGGTCACGCGCACGGTAGATTCGATCACGCGCGGGCCGGCGAAGCCGATCAGCGCCTTGGGCTCGGCGATGACGACGTCGCCGACGAAGGCGAAGCCGGCGCTCACGCCCCCCATCGTCGGGTCGGTCAGCACGCTGATGTAGGGCAGGCCCTTCTTGGCCAGGCGGGTGAGCGCCGCATTGGTCTTGGCCATCTGCATCAGCGACAGCAGCCCTTCCTGCATGCGCGCGCCGCCGGTGGCGGTGAAGCACACGAAAGGCACCTTCTGCTCGATGGCTGTCTCGACGCCGCGCACGAAGCGCTCGCCGACCACGCTGCCCATGCTGCCGCCCATGAAGTCGAACTCGAAGCAGGCAACCACCAGGTTGATGCTGTGCACCGAGCCGCCGATCACGACCAGGGCATCGGTCTCGCCGGTGTTTTCGAGCGCTTCCTTGAGCCGCTCGGGGTACTTGCGGCTGTCCTTGAACTTCAGGGCGTCGACCGGCAGCACTTCCTGGCCGATCTCGTAGCGGCCCTCGGGGTCGAGGAAGGCGTCGAGACGCGCCCGCGCACCGATGCGGTGGTGGTGGCCGCAGCTTGGGCAGACGTTCTGGTTGTGCTCCAGGTCGGTCTTGTAGAGCACGGTTTCGCAGCTCGGGCACTTGATCCAGAGGCCCTCGGGCATCTGGCGCCGCTCGCTCGGGTCGGTCGGCGTGATCTTGGGGGGAAGCAGTTTTTCAAGCCAGCTCATGGTGCTCCTTCGTTGGCATGGATTATCCGCCAGTCGCGGACCGGGGCAGGGCGTCGAGCGCCTGGCGGATCCCGGCCAGGAAGTCGCGCACCGCCGGCACCACCGCGTCGCGCGGCTGGCCGTCGATCAGCTGGATGATGCGGGTGCCGATCACGACCGCGTCGGCGGCCGCGCCGACCGCCTGGGCGGTGCCGGCGTCGCGGATGCCGAAGCCCACGCCGACCGGCACGCCCACGTGCCGGCGGATGCGCGGCAGCATGCGGCCCACGGCGTCAGTGTCGAGGTGGCCGGCGCCGGTCACGCCCTTCAGCGAGACGTAGTAGACGTAGCCGGTGGCGATGCGTCCGACCTGGGCCATGCGCTCGTCGGTGCTGGTCGGCGCCAGCAGGAAGATCAGGTCGATGCCATGGGCCTTCAGGGCGGCGGCGAAGTCCTCGCATTCCTCGGGCGGATAGTCGACCACCAGCAGGCCGTCGACGCCCGCGGCCGCGGCGTCGCGGATGAAGGCGCCCTTGCCGTGCACGCCGTCGTAGCGCTCGACCGGGTTGGCGTAGCCCATCAGCACCACGGGCGTGGCTTGGTCCTGCTCGCGGAAGGCGGTGACCATGGCCAGCACCTGCTTCATGCCGACGCCGAGCGCCAGCGCGGCCTCGCCGGCCTGCTGGATCACCGGGCCGTCGGCCATCGGGTCGGAAAACGGCACGCCGAGCTCGATCACGTCGGCACCGGCGGCGACCATGCCGTGCATCAGGGCGGGCGTGATGTCGGCATAGGGGAACCCGGCCGTCACGTAGGGAATCAATGCCTTGCGGCCCTGTTTCTGCAGGGCGTCGAAGGTGGCGGCGATCCGGCTCATCACTTGCCTCCCTTCACTTGCAGGCCGCGCATCGACGGCCGGTCGTAGAAGTCGACCCCCGACAGGTCGGCCACGGTGCCGATGTCCTTGTCGCCGCGGCCCGAAAGGTTGACCAGGATCGACTGGTCCGGCCGCATGGTCTTCGCCAGCTTCATGGCGTAGGCGAAGGCGTGGCTCGATTCGAGCGCCGGGATGATGCCCTCGGTGCGGCACAGGTAGTGGAAGGCCTCCAGCGCCTCTGTGTCGGTGATGCCGACGTACTCGGCGCGGCCGATGTCGGCCAGGTAGGCATGCTCGGGGCCGACGCCGGGATAGTCGAGGCCGGCGCTGATGCTGTGGGTCTCGGTGACCTGGCCGTCGTCGTTCTGCAGCAGGTAGGTGCGGTTGCCGTGCAGCACGCCCGGGCTGCCGCGCAGGATCGAGGCCGAATGCTTGCCGCTGTCCAGGCCTTCGCCGGCGGCCTCGACCCCGATCAGCCGTGTGCGCTCGAACGGGATGTACGGGTGGAAGATGCCCATCGCATTGCTGCCGCCGCCGACGCAGGCCACGACCACGTCGGGCTGGCGGCCTTCGGCCTCGCCCGTGATGCCCTGCGCCGCCAGCATGGCCGGCATCTGCGCGATGCACTCGGTGCCGATCACGCTCTGGAAGTCGCGCACCATCATCGGGTAGGGGTGCGGGCCGGCCACCGTGCCGATGATGTAGAAGGTGTTCTCGACATTGGTGACCCAGTCGCGCATGGCTTCGTTGAGCGCGTCCTTCAGGGTCTTGCTGCCCGACTCGACCGGCACCACGGTGGCGCCGAGCAGGTTCATGCGGTAGACGTTCGGGCTCTGGCGCCTGACGTCCTGGCTGCCCATGTAGACCACGCATTCGAGGCCGTAGCGGGCGCAGATGGTGGCCGTGGCCACGCCATGCTGGCCGGCGCCGGTCTCGGCGATCACGCGCGGCTTGCCCATGCGCTTGGCGAGCATGGCCTGGCCGATCGTGTTGTTGACCTTGTGGGCGCCGGTGTGGTTCAGGTCTTCGCGCTTCAGGTAGATCTGGGCGCCGCCGATCTCGCGGCTGGTGCGCGCCGCATGGTAGATCGGCGAGGGGCGGCCGACGAAATGCGCCAGCTCGTAGTGGAATTCGGCGAGGAATTCGGGGTCGTCCTTGTAGCGGGCGTAGGCGTCGCGCAGCTCGCTGATCGCGTGGGTCAGCGTCTCGCTGGCGAAAGTGCCGCCGTAGATGCCGAAATGGCCGCTGGCGTCGGGTTGCTGGTAGGTGTCCATGGTCTCGATTCGTTGGGCCGGCGCCCGCGGATCGAGGCGGGGCAGCCAGCTAGGGAAGGGCATCGGCCGCACGCACGGCGGCCACGAATGCGTGAATCTTCTCGGCGTCCTTCAGGCCCTTGGCGGCCTCGACGCCCGAACTCACGTCAACGGACAGCGACTTGCAGCGCGTCCGCAGCTGACGAATGCCATCGCCCACGTTTGCAGGTGCGAGCCCACCACTCAAGACGAGGTGAGCGTCGACGGCGGGTGGAAGAAGTGACCAATCGAATGCCTTGCCGCCACCGCCATAGGCTTCGACATGGGCGTCGAGCAGGATGGCGTGGGCGCGGGAGTAATCGGACGCGTATTTTACGAGGTCGAAGGAAGCCCCGGCGGCGCCCAGCGGAATCCGGGCCGCGCGCATGAAACGGTGGCGGCCGCGGCCGCTGGCTTCCCAGCAAAGTTCGGGCGATTCGTCACCGTGGAACTGGGCCATGGCACCGGCCACGCGCGCCAGTGCATCGAGGGTCGCCGGCACTGATTCGTTGACGAACAGCAGCACCGGCGTCACGAAGGGCGGCAGCCGCGCGGCCAGCTCGGCGGCGCGCTCGACGCTCACCGCGCGCGGGCTGGCGGGATAGAGCACGAAGCCGATCGCATCGGCGCCGGCCCCGATGGCGGCGTCGACGTCGGCCTCACGCGTCAGGCCGCAGATCTTGATCCGGGTGCGGGCGAGCGGGGCGTTCATGGCGGACCATCATACGCAGCACCTCCGGCCTGCAGCGTCGCCTCCGGCGGCAGGCCCCAGCCGGCGGCGTACAACGGGCCGAGGAAATACAGGCCGGCCGGCGAAAAGGTCGGCGCCGCCACCACCCGGCTGCGCGCTGCCAGCACGTCGGCCATCCAGTCGGGCGGCGCGTCGCCGCGGCCGATGCGCACCAGGCAGCCCATGATGTTGCGGATCATGTGGTGCAGGAACGCGTCGGCCTCGAATTCGAAATGCCAGCGGCAGCGTTCGCCCTCGCCATGGCGCGTGATCGCGATGCGGCGCAGGTCCTTGACCGGCGACCGAGCCTGGCAGGCCGAGGCGCGGAAGGAGCTGAAATCGTGCTGTCCCACCAGCAGGGCGGCGGCCCTGCGCATCGCATCGCCGTCGAGCGCATGCATCGACCAGCCGACCCGCCCCGCATCGAGGCTGGGGCGCACCGGCGACTGCGACAGCACGTAGAGGTAGCGGCGGGTGAGGGCGCTGGCGCGGCAATGGAACTGGTCGGGCACGGGCTGCGCCCACTGCACCGCGATGTCGGGGGGCAGGAAGCGATTGGTGCCGCGGACCCAGGAGATCGGCAGGCGCTCGACCGAGGTATCGAAGTGCACCACCTGCATCAGGCCGTGGACGCCGGTGTCGGTGCGGCCGGCGCACAGCGTCGAGATCGGCTGGGCGGCAAACTGGGCCAGCG
Organism: Variovorax ginsengisoli; assembly: GCF_030486595.1. GTDB lineage: Bacteria > Pseudomonadota > Gammaproteobacteria > Burkholderiales > Burkholderiaceae_C > Variovorax > Variovorax ginsengisoli_B. Next base: position 103,135 of record NZ_JAUJZH010000003.1, read on the forward strand.
CCGCCTCGAGCTTGTCCTGCACCGTGAGGCCCGAGAGCTGGCTTTGCCAGCCCTGATAGGCCTGTCCGTTGTAGCGGATACCGAGGGCCAGCCTCACAGCGGAATCGGCGGCCGCATGGCCGCTCAGCGCAATTGGCCGAGCAGTTGCTTGGCTTCGGCCTTGATGTCGCCGGCGCTCTCGGCGGCGACTTCCTCGACCAGCGAGCGGGCGCCTTCGACGTCGCCCAGCGCCTTCAGTTCGCGGGCCAGCGACAGCTTGATCGCGTGCGGGTTCTCGCCGCTGTCGTCGATCGTCTCGAGGCGGCCGCGCTCGGTGTCGGGCGGGTTGCGGTTCGACAGGCCGGCCAGCGAACTCATGTCGAATTCGATGAAGCCGGAGTCGGCAGGCAGGCCGGAACGCAGCGGTGCGGGCTGGGTGCGTTCCTCGTCGGCGTGCGCCGAGGAACGCGCCATCGGCTCGAGCGCGCCCGGGGCGGTATCGAAGTCGTTCTCGAGGTCGAGGCGGCTGATGGCCGGGGCGGCCGGCTGGTGGCCGTTGAGCGGCGCCGTGACGGTGCTCGGCAGCTCGGCGGCGGTCGGGACCGGCTTGTGCACCGGGGCCGGCGTGATCGGCAGGCTGGCCGTGATGGGTGCCGGGGCGGTCGCGGCCGGTGGCGTGCTCAGTTCGAGATCGAAGTCCAGCGGTGCCACCGAGGGCACGAAGGCCGGCGGCGGCGCTTCGACTTCCGCCGCGGGCGCGAGCGGGGCGGGGGCGCTGGCAGCGGCCAGCGTGCCGGCGAAGGCGGCGGCCTCGGCGGCGGACACGCCACCGCGGCTGCCGGTTTCGTAGAGCGGATTGCCCGGATCGAGTTCCTTGCCGAGCTCGACCACGCGATTCCAGTCGCTGCCGGTGCCGCCGGTGAGCTTGTGGACGTCGGCGGCGAGCGCTTCGTAGGCACGCAGGTCGCGGCGCTTGGCGTGGATCTCGAGCAGCTTGAGGTGGATGGCGGTGCGTTCCGGATTGATCCGCAGGGCCTCACGCAGGATTTCCTCGGCCTGCAGGTCGCGGCCATAGGCGAGGTAGACGTCGGCTTCGGCCACCGGATCGACGTCGCCGGCGTCCAGTTGGCTCGGCGAGTACGACAGCGACGACACCACCGAGTTCCCGCGGTTCTTGGTGTCGACCGACTCGCCGCCGCTGGCGCCGAAGAAGGAGTCTTTGGGGATGCGGCTTTCGATGAAGACGCTGTCGCCGGCATCGCGGCGCTTGCGGCCGAGCACGCGGTAGAGCAGGAAGCCGATCAGCAGGGCGATCAGGGCTGCCGCTCCGGCCATCAGCGGGTTGTCGAGGAGTTCGGAGAAGAAGCTCTGCTGCGCGGGCGGCGGCGGAGGCGGCGCCTTGACGACCGGCTTGGCGGCAGCGGCGGGCGGCGCTGCCGCGGGTGCGACGGCGGCCGGCGCGGCGGCCGCCGCCACCGTCGGCGCGACCACGGCCGGCGTTGTCGCCGCGGCCGGGGTTGCGGGCGCAGCGGCGCTGGGCGCAGGGCTGGCGGCCGGCGCAGGTGCGGCAGCGGCCGGCACAGGCACGGCAGCGGCCGGCGCCGTCGAGGCCGTGGGCGCCACCGGCGCGGGAGCCGCCGCTGGGGCTGGAGCCGCTGCCGCGGGCGCGGCACCGGTGGCGGCCTGGATCTTGTTCAGCTCGGAGATGTTCTTGGACAGTTCGGCCACGCGCGCATTGCTGGCCTGTGCCTGCTTCGCCTGGGCGATCTGCTCTTCGGTCGGGCGGCCCGGGGCGAGGCCCTGGGAGATTTTGAGCTTGTCACTCGATGCGTTGGCCGCATTGCGGTCCTCGACGTTGGCTTGCAGCTTGCCGGAGGTCTGGCGATCGGCGTCGGCGACCTTCGAGGTCGGCGCATTGTCGGCCAGGCGGCGGCGATATTCGCCGAAGTCCTGGCTCTGGGCTGTCACCGTGCGGCGAGCCTCGGCCGCCGGGACGGCCTCCGCCTGCGGTGCACCGGGCAGTTCGAGCACCGCACCGGCCTTGATCCGGTTGACGTTGCCGCCGATGAAGGCGTTCGGATTGGCGCGCAGCAGTGCCACCAGCATCTGGTCGAGCGAGACCTCGGCCGGCTTGTGGGCGGCCGCGATCTTGCTGGCGGTGTCGCCCGGCTGGACCTTGACCTGTTCGCCGTTCGAAGTGCGGACGGTGCCGCTGTCCGCAGCGGCGGGCGCGGGTGCGGCCGCAGCGACCGGGCGCTCGCGCCGCACGGGAGGTGCCTGCACTTCGGCCGGCTGGATGCGCTGCGGGGGGGCGGCGGAGATCTGCGGTGCCACCGGGGCCACCGGCGCGGCTGCCTGGCGGCTGGTCGGCGGGTCGAGCAGCACCGTGTAGTCGCGCACGATGCGCCCCGAGCCCCAGTTGGCTTCGAGCAGCAGGTCGACGAAGGGCTCGCTGAGCAGGCGGTTGCTGGTGAGGCGGACCACGTAGCGGCCGTCGGCGCGCTTCTGGACGCCGACGCGGACATCCGATAGCGCTGCGTTGTACGGAACGCCGGCCGCCCGGAAGGCCTCCGCCGAGGCGATGTTCACCTTCAGGCTGTCGGCTTCGGCGGCCGTGATCTCGGTGACCTCGATTTCGGCCCGCAGCGGTTCGCCCAGCGCCGACTGCACGTTGAGACGTCCGAGCGCGAGCGCGTTGGCGTCGGCGGCGAATCCGCCCAGAGCCAGGACCACCGCCGCACTGACCAGCGTTAGCTGACTGCGGCCAGGGATCGTCGAACTCGAGGGGGTGGCCGAAAGGCGGGCCGCAGGCAACGGTTGTCGTGTCATGCTGGTAGGGGCAGCTCGGCCCAAAAGTGTAAGGGGACGTTAACATCAACACCCTGCACTGACAAGGCGACAGGGCTTATCTACCCAGTGCGTGCAAACTTCGTCATGCATTTGCCGTTGCGATGCCGCAACGGCGGGGGCCGGACGGGCCCCCAAGCCTGCCCTCAAGCTTCCAAGAGGATGCGCAGCATGCGGCGCAGCGGCTCGGCCGCGCCCCACAGCAGCTGGTCGCCGATCGTGAAGGCGCCGACGTATTCGGGGCCCATGGCGAGCTTGCGCACGCGGCCGACCGGGATCGCCATGGTGCCGGTGACGGCCACCGGCGTCAGGTCCTTGACGGTCGCCTCGCGGGTGTTCGGCACGACCTTGACCCATTCGTTGTCGGCGGCGATCAGGGCCTCGATGTCGGCCACGGGCACGTTCTTCTTGAGCTTGAAGGTCAGCGCCTGGCTGTGGCAGCGCATCGCGCCGATGCGCACGCAGAAGCCGTCGACCGGCGTCGCCGCGGTGCCGAACTGCGCGCCCTGGCCGAGGATCTTGTTGGTCTCGGCGCCGCCCTTCCATTCTTCCTTGCTCATGCCGTCGCCCAGGTCCTTGTCGATCCAGGGGATCAGGCTGCCGCCCAGCGGGGCGCCGAAATTGGCCGTTTCGGCGGCGCTCAGCGACTGCTGCTTGGCCAGCACCTTGCGGTCGATCTCGAGGATGGCCGACTTCGGGTCGTCGAGCAGCGAGCGCACCTCGGCGTTGATCGTGCCGAACTGCGTCAGCAGTTCGCGCATGTGCTGGGCGCCGCCGCCCGAGGCCGCCTGGTAGGTCATGCTGGTCATCCATTCGACCAGGCCGGCCTTGTAGAGCGCGCCGACGCCCATCAGCATGCAGCTGACGGTGCAGTTGCCGCCGATCCAGTTCTTGCCGCCCTTGGAGAGCGCGTTCTGGATCACGGGCAGGTTGACCGGATCGAGCACGATGATCGCGTCGTCGTTCATGCGCAGCGTCGAGGCGGCGTCGATCCAGTGGCCCTTCCAGCCGGCGGCGCGCAGCTTGGGGAACACCTCGGTCGTGTAGTCGCCGCCCTGGGCGGTGATGACGATGTCGCACTTCTGGAGCGCGGCGATGTCGTGGGCGTCCTTGAGCGTGGTCTCGTTCTTGGCCATCGCCGGGGCCTTGCCGCCGGCGTTGGAAGTCGAGAAGAAGACCGGCTCGATGAGCCCGAAGTCGCCTTCGGCCTGCATCCGGTCCATCAGGACCGAGCCGACCATGCCGCGCCAGCCCACCAGGCCGACCAGAGGTTGATTTGCGTTCGCCATTTCAATTTGCCCTTGTGAAAAAAGAAAAAACTTCTCTTTGCGCCCGGCTCGTCAGAGCCGGGGAGGGCGTGACGAAGCGGGCTGGTTTAGCCGGTAATCGTCTTTTTGGTGATGGCAGCCACCACGGCATCGCCCATCTCGCGGGTGCCGACCTTGGTCGTGCCCGCGGACCAGATGTCTGCCGTGCGCAGCCCCTGGGCCAGCACGGACTGGACCGCCGACTCGATCCGGTCGGCAGCCTCGGGCTGGTTGAGGGAGAAGCGAAGCATCATGGCAGCAGACAGGATTGTAGCCAAAGGATTGGCAACCCCTTTGCCCGCAATGTCGGGCGCGCTGCCGTGGCTGGGCTCGTAGAGGCCCTGGTTGCTGGCGTTCAGCGAGGCCGAGGGCAGCATGCCGATCGAGCCGGTGAGCATCGCGGCCTCGTCCGAGAGGATGTCGCCGAACATGTTGCCGGTGACCACGACGTCGAATTTCTTCGGCGCCTTGACCAGCTGCATGGCGGCGTTGTCGACGTACATGTGGTCGAGCTCGACGTCCGGGTACTCCTTGCCGACCTCGGTCACGATGTCCTTCCAGAACTGGAAGGTCTCCAGCACGTTGGCCTTGTCGACGCTGGTCACGCGCTTGCTGCGCTTGCGCGCCGCCTGGAAGGCGACGTGGGCGATGCGCTCGACCTCGGGGCGCGAGTAGCGCATGGTGTCGAAGGCTTCCTCGGCGCCCGGGAAGTGGCCGTCGACCGCGGTGCGGCGGCCGCGCGGCTGGCCGAAGTAGATGTCGCCGGTCAGCTCGCGGATGATGAGGATGTCCAGGCCCGAGATCAGCTCGGGCTTGAGGCTGGAGGCGCCGACCAGCTGCTCGTAGCAGATCGCCGGGCGGAAATTGGCGAACAGGCCGAGGTTCTTGCGCAGGCCCAGGATGGCCTGCTCGGGACGCAGCGAGCGCTCGAGCTTGTCGTACTTCCAGTCGCCGACGGCGCCGAACAGCACGGCGTCGGCTTCCTTCGCCAGCTTGAGGGTGGCCTCGGGCAGCGGATGGCCGTGGGCCTCGTAGGCGGCGCCGCCGACCAGGGCCGACTCCATCTCGAACTTCAGGTCGAGCGTTTCGAGCACGCGGATGGCTTCGGCGACGATTTCGGTGCCGATGCCGTCACCGGGGAGGACTGCGATTTTCATGGTGAACGGAGAGTTGAGGTTGATGAGTGGTGGCTCAGGCCGGCGCCGGGCCGCCCCAAGGCGGCCTGCGGCCCCCTCGGGGGGCAGCGACCCACACGAAGTGGGGGAACGTGGGGGCCATATCCTTAGGCGTCGAGCATGGTGTGCGCCAGCCAGGGCTTCTGGGCCAGGCGGGCGGCCTCGAAAGCCTTGATCTTGTCCTTGTGGCGCAGCGTGAGGCCGATGTCGTCGAGTCCGTTGACCAGGCAGTACTTGCGGAAGGCCTGGACGTCAAAGGCGAATTCGCCGCCGTCCGGCTTGATGACCACCTGGCGCTCGAGGTCGATCGTCAGGCTGTAGCCCGGGAAGGCGAAGGTCTGGTCGAACAGCTGGGCGACCTGCGCTTCGGGCAGCACGATCGGCAGCAGGCCGTTCTTGAAGCTGTTGTTGAAGAAGATGTCGGCATAGCTCGGCGCGATGATCGCGCGGAAGCCGTACTGGTCGAGCGCCCAGGGCGCATGTTCGCGCGACGAGCCGCAGCCGAAGTTCTGGCGCGCCAGCAAGATCGACGCGCCGGCGTAGCGCGGCTGGTTCAGCACGAAGTCGGGGTTCGGCTTGCGCGATGCCGGATCCTGGCCCGGCTCGCCCGGATCGAGGTAGCGCCAGGCGTCGAACAGGTTCTGGCCGAATCCGGTCTTGCGGATCGACTTCAGGAACTGCTTGGGGATGATCGCGTCGGTGTCGACGTTCTCGCGGTCCATCGGTGCCACGAGGCCCTTGTGTACGGTGAATTTTTGCATGCTGGTCTCACGAGAATTGGCGGACGTCGACGAAATGGCCGTGCACTGCGGCAGCGGCAGCCATGGCCGGGCTCACGAGGTGGGTACGCCCGCCCGCGCCCTGGCGGCCTTCGAAGTTGCGGTTGCTGGTCGAGGCGCAGCGCTCGCCCGGCTCGAGGCGGTCGGCGTTCATCGCCAGGCACATCGAGCAGCCGGGCTCGCGCCACTCGAAGCCCGCGGCCTTGAAGATCTGGTCGAGCCCTTCGCGCTCGGCCTGCGCCTTCACCACACCGGAGCCCGGCACGACCATCGCGAGCTTGACGTTCTTGGCGACCTTCTGGCCGAGCTTCTTGACCACGGCCGCGGCCTCGCGCATGTCCTCGATGCGGCTGTTGGTGCAGGAGCCGATGAACACCTTGTCGATGAAGATGTCGTTCATGGGCTTGTTGGGCTCCAGTCCCATGTAGACCAGGGCGCGTTCGATCGCGCCGCGCTTGTTGGGATCCTTCTCCTTGTCGGGATCGGGCACGCGGCCATCGACCGGCACCACCATCTCGGGCGAGGTGCCCCAGGTGACCTGCGGCTTGATCTGCGCGGCGTCGAGCTCGACCACGAGGTCGAAGTGCGCGCCGGGGTCGGAATGCAGGGTCTTCCAGTAGGCGACCGCCTGCTCCCATTCGACGCCGGTCGGCGCCAGCGGACGGCCCTTGACGTAGGCGATGGTCTTTTCGTCGACCGCCACCAGGCCGGCGCGCGCACCGGCCTCGATCGCCATGTTGCAGACCGTCATGCGGCCTTCCATGCTGAGGTCGCGGATCGCCGAGCCGGCGAACTCGATCGTGTAGCCGGTGCCGCCGGCGGTGCCGATCCGGCCGATGATCGCGAGCACGATGTCCTTGGCGGTGCAGCCGAGCGGCAGCTTGCCCTCGACCTTCACGAGCAGGTTCTTCGCCTTCTTGCCGAGCAGCGTCTGGGTCGCCATGACGTGCTCGACCTCGCTGGTGCCGATGCCGTGCGCCAGCGCGCCGAAGGCGCCATGCGTGGAGGTGTGCGAGTCGCCGCAGACCACGGTCATGCCGGGCAGGGTGGCGCCCGACTCGGGGCCGATCACGTGCACGATGCCCTGGCGCTTGCTCAGGAACGGAAAGAAAGCGGCCGCGCCGAATTCCTTGATGTTGCTGTCCAGGGTCGTGACCTGTTCCTTGCTGGTCGGGTCGGCGATGCCGTCGTAGCCGCGCTCCCAGCCGGTGGTCGGCGTGTTGTGGTCGGCCGTGGCCACCACCGAGCTGATGCGCCACAGCTTGCGGCCGGCCTCGCGCAGCCCTTCGAAGGCTTGCGGGCTGGTCACTTCGTGCACCAGGTGGCGATCGATGTAGAGGATCGCGGTGCCGTCTTCCTCGGTGTGGACGACGTGTTCGTCCCAGAGTTTGTCGTAGAGCGTGCGTGCCATGGGTCTCTTTCGTGGGGAGGTGATTGTCTTATGCGGCCAGCTGCGCGGGCGTCGCGGCAGCAGGCGTGTGCAGGTGCTTGACCAGCATGCGGGCGGCGACCGGCAAGGTCGAGAAGTCGCGGGCGATGAGCCGGATCTGGCGCGCCGCCCAGGCGTCCTGCAGCGCCACGCTGGTCAGGCCGCGGCCGATGCCGCCCTGCATCAATTCGAAGGCGCGTCGCGGCATGACGCCGACGCCGAGCCCGTTCTCGATCATGCGGCACATCGCGTCGAGGCCGGTCACGTGGATGCGCAGCCGGATGCTGCGGTTGGCGGCCAGCGCGGCCTGGTGCATCGCGACGTAGATCGAGCTGTTGGTGTGCAGGCCGACGTGGTCGAAGGCTAGCGTGTCGACGAAGTCGATGGCGCGCACGCCGGCCAGGGCATGGCCTGCCGGGACGATCAGCGCCAGCGTGTCGTCGCGGTAGGGAAGGCTCTGCAGCTCGGTGCTGCCTTCGGCCAGATGACAGACGCCGAGGTCGGCCGCCCCTTCATGGACCGCCCGCACCACCTCGCTGCTCAGGTGTTCCTCGAGGTCGATCTTGATCGCGTCGTGCTCGCGCGTGAAGGCACCGAGATCCTCGGGCAGGAACTGGACGATGGCGGAAATGTTGGCGTGCACCCGCACATGGCCGCGCACGCCATCGGCGTATTCGCTGAGTTCGCCCTGCATCTTCTCGAGGCTGTAGAGCACGGAGCGGGCGTGGTGCAACAGGCTCTCGCCGGCCGGCGTCAGGTCGACGCCGCGCGCATGGCGGTAGAGCAGGGGCGTTCCGAGCGTGCCTTCGAGGTCGGACAGGCGCTTGCTGATGGCCGACGCCGCGATGAACTCGCGCTCCGCCGCGCGGCCGATGCTGCCGAGTTCGCAGACAGCCACGAACAACTGCAGCGACGTCAGGTCGATGCGGCGGGCGAAACTGCGTTCAGAGGAGGTCATCGGGGCTTGGCATCTCGTTCAGAGATGGAAGCCCGCATTTTCCCTCAGTTTTGGCCCGGAAGCCATCGCGATAGGAGATGGCTTAGGTGCCGCGGCGCGATGAGCGCCGCGACCCTCGATCACTGCTTCTTCTGCGCGGCGTCTTCCATCTTCTGGCCGCCCTTCTGGATGTCCTGACCGGCGCCCTTCATGGTGTTGCAGCCGGCCAGCGGCACGGACACGGCGAAGATCACGGTGAGCAATGCGGCAAGCTTCTTCATGGTGGAACTCCTTCGTTTGGATGAGGACTCCAAGCTATTCGGTCCACCGGCGTGTCCGTGTCAGCCAAGACGCAAAAAAGCTGCCCGTGGGCAGCTTTCCTGGTTGAGGGCCTGACGGCTGTCAGCGTTGGGCGATCGGCTTGACGTCGCGCTTGGCCGAGCCTTCGAAGAGTTGGCGCGGGCGGCCGATCTTGTAGTCGGGGTCGCCGATCATCTCGTTCAGCTGGGCGATCCAGCCGACCGTGCGCGCCAGCGCGAAGATGGCGGTGAACAGCGGCACCGGGATGCCGATCGCGCGCTGCACGATGCCCGAGTAGAAGTCGACGTTCGGGTAGAGCTTGCGGGAGACGAAGTATTCGTCTTCCAGGGCGATCTTCTCGAGCGCCATCGCGAGCTTGAACAGCGGATCGTTCTCGAGGCCGAGCTCGCCCAGCACTTCCTTGCAGGTCTCCTGCATCAGCTTGGCGCGCGGGTCGTAGTTCTTGTAGACGCGGTGCCCGAAGCCCATCAGCTTGACGTTGGAGTTCTTGTCCTTGACCTGCTTGATGAACTCGCCGATCTTCTCGACGCCGCCAGCCTTCTGGATGTCGTAGAGCATGTTGAGCGCCGCCTCGTTGGCGCCGCCGTGGGCCGGGCCCCAGAGGCAGGCCACGCCGGCCGCGATCGCCGCGAAGGGGTTGGTGCCCGACGAGCCGCACAGGCGCACGGTCGAGGTCGATGCGTTCTGCTCGTGGTCGGCGTGCAGGATGAAGATGCGGTCGAGCGCGCGCTCGAGCACCGGGCTCACCTTGTACTCCTCGCATGGCGTCGCGAACATCATGTGCAGGAAGTTGCCCGCGTAGCTGAGTTCGTTCTTCGGGTACATGTAGGGCTGGCCCACCGTGTACTTGTAGGCCATGGCGACCAGCGTCGGCATCTTGGCGATCAGGCGGATTGCGGCGATCTCGCGGTGCTTCGGATTGTTGATGTCCGTGCTGTCGTGATAGAAGGCCGACAGCGCGCCGACCAGACCGGTCATGATGGCCATCGGGTGCGCGTCGCGGCGGAAGCCGCGCAGGAAGAACTGCATCTGCTCGTTGACCATCGTGTGGTTGGTCACGAGCTTGGTGAAGTTGGTCTTCTTGGCTTCGTCGGGCAGTTCACCGTACAGCAGCAGGTGGCAGGTCTCGAGGAAGTCGCAGTTGGTCGCGAGCTGCTCGATCGGGTAGCCGCGGTACAGCAGCTCGCCCTTGTCGCCATCGATGTAGGTGATGGCCGATTCGCACGAGGCCGTCGACATGAAGCCCGGGTCGTAGGTGAACATGCCCGTCTGGGCGTAGAGCTTGCGGATGTCGATCACGTCAGGGCCCAGGGTGCCCTTGTAGATCGGCAGCTCGACGTTCTGTCCGCCGTTGCTGAACGACAGAGTGGCCTTGTTCTCGGATGCTTTCATTTCGAGTGTCTTTCAAAGAATGGATCAGGAAGATAGGGATTTCGCACCGTCGCTGCGCATCAGCCGCAGCAGTTCGACCACCTCGGCCCCGGCCCATCCGGGCTCGGGCTCCTTTCGCGCAAGCAGGAGGTCGAGCAGGTCGTTGTCCGACAGGTCCATCAATGTCTCCAGTGCCTGTGCCTGCCCGCAGGTCAGGCTTGCCTCGTGCCGTTCGAAAAAGCGGGCAATGAACAGGTCGTTTTCAAGCAAGCCGCGCCGGCAGCGCCACTTGAGCTTGCTCAGCGCGCGCTCGCTGATCGGCTCGGAAGGGTTGTCGGTGGCTGGCATCGGGGCTCTCTTCAGGGCTAGATGGCGCGGCGCACCATCAGTTCCTTGATCTTGCCGATCGCCCGGGTCGGATTCAGGTTCTTCGGGCAGACGTCGACGCAATTCATGATCGAGTGGCAGCGGAACAGGCGGTACGGGTCCTCGAGGTTGTCCAGGCGCTCGGCGGTCGCTTCGTCGCGGCTGTCGGCGATGAAGCGGTAGGCCTGCAGCAGGCCGGCCGGACCGACGAACTTGTCGGGGTTCCACCAGAAGCTGGGGCAGCTGGTCGAGCAGCTCGCGCACAGGATGCACTCGTACAGGCCGTTCAGCTCGTCGCGTTCCTCGGGCGACTGCAGGCGCTCCTTCTCGGGCGGCACGGTGTCGTTCTGCAGGTACGGCTTGATCGAGTTGTACTGCTTGAAGAACTGCGTCATGTCGACGATCAGGTCGCGGATCACCGGCAGGCCGGGCAGCGGCTTGAGCACGATCGTGCCCTTGAGCGTCAGCATGTTGGTCAGGCAGGCCAGGCCGTTCTTGCCGTTGATGTTCATCGCGTCGGAGCCGCAGACGCCTTCGCGGCAGGAGCGGCGAAACGACAGCGTCGGGTCTTGCGCCTTGAGCTTCATCAGGGCGTCGAGCAGCATGCGCTCGTGGCCGTCGAGTTCGATCTCGACGGTCTGCATGTAGGGCTTGGCGTCCTTGTCCGGGTCGTAGCGGTAGATTTGAAAAGTGCGCTTCATCGTGGGATACCTTTAGTCGGTTGGAGACAGAGCTTGCGGCGCTTCGCGCCACTGCGGTCTGTCCCGCAAAGTTTTCAGAATGTGCGCACCTTCGGCGGCACCGACGCGACAGTCAGCGGCTGCAGCTTGACCGGCTTGTACGAGAGGCGGTTGTCCTGGCTGTACCAGAGCGTGTGCTTCATCCAGTTGGCGTCGTCGCGACCCAGCGGCGCGACCGGGTCGTCGGCCGGACGCTCGTAGTCTTCCACCGTGTGGGCGCCGCGGCATTCCTTGCGGGCGGCGGCAGACACCATCGTGGCCTGTGCGACTTCGATCAGGTTGTCGACTTCGAGGGCTTCGATGCGGGCCGTGTTGAAGACGCGCGACTTGTCCTTGAGCGTGACGGCGGCGACGCGCTTGCGCACCTCGGCGATCTTCTTGACGCCTTCGTCCATCGACGCCTGCTTGCGGAACACGGCGGCGTGCTGCTGCATCACCGAGCGGATCTCGTTGGCCACGTCCTGCGCGTATTCGCCCGAGGTCGAGGCCTCGAGCTGGTTCAGGCGCTCCAGCGTGCGGTCGGCGGCATCGGCCGGAAGGTCCTTGTGTTCCTTCAGCTTGTCGTTGAACTCGACGATGTGATTGCCGGCCGCGCGGCCGAACACCAGCAGGTCGAGCAGCGAGTTGGTGCCCAGGCGGTTGGCGCCATGCACGCTGACGCAGGAGCATTCGCCGACCGCGTAGAGGCCGTTGACCACGGCGCTGTTCTCTTCGCCCTTCTGGATCACGACCTGGCCGTTGATGTTGGTCGGGATGCCGCCCATCTGGTAGTGGATGGTCGGCACCACCGGGATCGGCTCCTTGGTGATGTCGACGTTGGCGAAGTTGACGCCGATCTCGTACACCGAGGGCAGCCGCTTGTGGATCGTGTCGGCGCCCAGGTGGTCCAGCTTGAGCAGGACGTAGTCCTTGTTGGGACCGCAGCCGCGGCCTTCCTTGATTTCCTGGTCCATCGAGCGCGAGACGAAGTCGCGCGGCGCGAGGTCCTTCAGGGTCGGCGCGTAGCGTTCCATGAAGCGCTCGCCGTTGCTGTTGAGCAGGATCGCGCCTTCGCCGCGGCAGCCTTCGGTCAGCAGCACGCCGGCGCCGGCCACGCCGGTCGGGTGGAACTGCCAGAACTCCATGTCCTGCAGGGGAATGCCCGAGCGGGCCGCCATGCCGAGGCCGTCGCCGGTGTTGATGAAGGCATTGGTCGAGGCCGCGAAGATGCGGCCCGCGCCGCCGGTGGCCAGCAGCACGGTCTTGGCCTGCAGGATGTGCAGGTCGCCGGTTTCCATCTCGAGCGCGGTGACGCCGACCACGTCGCCTTCGGCGTCGCGGATCAGGTCGAGGGCCATCCACTCGACGAAGAACTGGGTGCGGGCCTCGACGTTCTTCTGGTAGAGCGTGTGCAGCATCGCGTGGCCGGTACGGTCGGCCGCTGCGCAGGCGCGCTGCACCGGCTTCTCGCCGTAGTTGGCCGTGTGGCCGCCGAAGGGACGCTGGTAGATCGTGCCGTCCGGATTGCGGTCGAAGGGCATGCCGAAGTGTTCGAGTTCGTACACGACCTTCGGCGCTTCGCGGCACATGAACTCGATCGCATCCTGGTCGCCGAGCCAGTCGGAGCCCTTGATGGTGTCGTAGAAGTGATAGTGCCAGTTGTCCTCGCTCATGTTGCCGAGCGAGGCGCCGACGCCGCCCTGGGCTGCGACGGTGTGCGAGCGGGTCGGGAACACCTTGGAGAGCACGGCCACGTTGAGGCCGGCACGTGCCAGCTGCAGCGATGCGCGCATGCCGGAGCCGCCGGCGCCGACGATGACGACGTCGAACTTGCGCTTGGTGATTTGTTCTTTTGTGTATGACATGGGGTTACAGCCTCCAGAGCACTTGAATGGCCCAACCCGCGCAACCCACAAGCCAGACGATGGTGAAAACTTGGCACAGCAGGCGGATGCCGACCGGCTGGACGTAGTCCATCCAGACATCGCGCATGCCGACCCAGACGTGATAGAGAAGCGAAGAGATCACCACGAAGGTGAGCACTTTCATCCACTGCGCGGAGAAAATTCCGGCCCAGAGGTCGTAGCCGATCGGGCCGCGCTTGAAGATCACCTGCGCCAGCAGGATGACGGTGAAGAGCGCCATCAGGGCGCCGGTGATGCGCTGGCTGAGCCAGTCGCGCAATCCGTAGTGCGCGCCGACGACGATGCGCTTGGAGCCGTAGTTCACAGACATTTCAGTTTCCTTGCGCAATCAGTAGACACCGAACAGCTTGGCGCCGAGGACGACGGTCAGCAGGATGCTCAGGAAGAGGGTGGCGAGCGCGGTGCTGTTGCCGGACTTCTTGTCGACCGCGTGATGGTTCACGTCCATGTAGAGGTGGCGCAGGCCGGCGATGAAGTGGTGCAGGTAGGCCCAGATCAGTGCCAGGGCGACGAGCTTGATGAACCAGCCCGGGACGAAGCCGAGCCCGACATTGAAGGCGGCCGTGAAGCGGGCGAACGAGATCTCGGAGGACACCGAGGTGTCGAACATCCAGATGATGAACGGCAGCAGCAGGAACATCAGCACCCCGCTCACGCGGTGCAGGATCGACACGATGCCGGCCGGCGGCAGCCGGTAGGTGGTCAGGTCGGAAAGGGGGTTGATATTGCGGAACTCTCGCCGCGGCTGTCGGGGTGGGGTGGCCAACTCTGTCATGGGGGCTTTCGGGTTTTACGAGGGGCTACTTGTTCTTTGGCGAAAAGCAAACAACTCAAAATTCTATTGCAACGCACCATCTCGCGGCTTTCGCTGCTCCGGTCATCGCACCGCGATGGTCGGATGATGGCGCACGAGGCCGCTGTCAGCCGAGGTCGTTTCGATAGTGATGGGTGTCGGTGCGATAGAGCCCGCGGCGCAGTTCCATGGGCGTGTCGTGGTAGGTATAGGCCACGCGCTCCACGCTCAGCAGCGGGGTCGAGGTGACGACCTGCAACAGCGCCGCCTGCGCAGGATCGGGCAGCACCGCCCGGATCTTTTCCTCGGCGCGCACCATGCGAACGCCGAATTCGGTCTCGAACAGCGCGTACATCGGCCCGTGCCAGGCGGTGAGGCGCTCGGCGGTCAGGCCCCTGAACGGGGTTCCGGGCAGCCAGAGTTCCTCGAGGATGGTCGGCGTGCCGCGGTAGGCCAGCACCCGCCGCACCTGCAGCACGGCGTCGCCGGTGCGCAGGGCCAGGGCGCGGGCGACGTCGGCGCTGGCGCGCTGGCGCTTGCAGTCGACGATCTCGCGCTCGGCCGGGCCTTCGCTGTCGACGTCGCCGCTGTCGGGCACCAGCTTCAGGAAGCGGTACTGCACGTGCTGCTCGGCGTGCGTCGCGACGAAGGTGCCCTTGCCCTGGCGGCGCACCACCAGGTTTTCGGCCGACAGCTCGTCGATCGCCTTGCGCACGGTGCCCTGGCTGACCCGGAAGCGGGCGGCCAGGTCGATCTCGCTCGGGATCGGCTCGCCGGGCTTCCATTCGCCGGCATGAAGGCTCTGCAGGATCAGCGACTTGATCTGCTGGTAGAGCGGACTGAACGACGGCGTGGAGGGCTCGGCGACAGTGGTGGGAGAGGTGGCCATGGGGTTTCGTGGGTGCACCGCGAGGGTGCTTCGGGCCCACATCTTATATAAGACATAAGACAGGCGCCACCGAAAGCTCAAATCGGCATAAAATCGAAGACGGCCTGAAGGCCGGGCTTGGTGTCCCGGCCCGACCTCGTGGCCGCGCTCCGCGGCCGTGCCCCGTTTTCATCATTTCCTGGAGTATTCCCATGAGCAAGAAGCCTGTTCGCGTTGCCGTCACCGGTGCCGCTGGCCAAATCGGTTACGCCCTGCTGTTCCGCATCGCCTCCGGCGAAATGCTGGGCAAGGACCAGCCGGTCATCCTGCAACTGCTCGAGATCCCCGACGAGAAGGCCCAGAAGGCGCTCAAGGGCGTGATGATGGAGCTCGACGACTGCGCCTTCCCGCTGCTGGCCGGCATGGAAGCCCACGGCGACCCGATGACCGCCTTCAAGGACGCCGACTACGCGCTGCTGGTCGGTTCGCGTCCGCGCGGCCCGGGCATGGAGCGCGCCGAACTGCTGGCCGTCAACGGCGCCATCTTCACCGCCCAGGGCAAGGCCCTCAACGCCGTGGCGAGCCGCAACGTCAAGGTGCTGGTGGTCGGCAACCCGGCCAACACCAACGCCTACATCGCGATGAAGAGCGCACCGGACCTGCCGCGCAAGAACTTCACCGCCATGCTGCGCCTGGACCACAACCGCGCTGCCAGCCAACTGGCCGCCAAGACCGGCAAGGCCGTGGCCGACATCGAGAAGCTGACCGTCTGGGGCAACCACTCGCCCACGATGTACGCCGACTACCGCTTCGCCACCATCAACGGCGAAAGCGTCGCCAAGATGATCAACGACCAGGAATGGAACGCCAACACCTTCCTGCCGACAGTCGGCAAGCGCGGCGCCGCCATCATCGAGGCCCGCGGCCTGTCGTCGGCCGCTTCGGCCGCCAACGCCGCGATCGACCACATGCGTGACTGGGCCCTGGGCACCAACGGCAAGTGGGTCACGATGGGCATCCCGTCGGACGGCCAGTACGGCATTCCGAAGGACGTGATGTTCGGCTTCCCGGTCACCTGCGAAAACGGCGAGTACAAGGTCGTCGACGGCCTCGCCATCGACGCCTTCAGCCAGGAACGCATTGACAAGACGCTCAAGGAACTGACCGACGAGCAAGCCGGCGTCGCCCACCTGCTGTAAGCCACGGCCCGGCATGCTCGACTGGAACCCCGCGCTCTACAGCCGCTACGAGGACGAGCGCACCCGTCCCGCCCGGGATTTGCTGGCACGCGTGCCGCTGGCCCAGGCGGCGCGCGTGTTCGACCTCGGCTGCGGGCCGGGCAATTCCACCGAGCTGCTGGTGCAGCGCTTTCCGGCTGCCTCGGTGGTCGGCACCGACAATTCCGAGCCGATGCTCGCCAGTGCCAGGCAGCGCCTGCCGCAGGCCCGCTTCGAGCTCGGCGACATCGCCACCTGGGCGCCCGAGGCGGCGCCCGACCTCATCTATGCCAATGCCGCCCTGCAATGGGTGCCCGACCACGAGACCCTGATTCCCAGGCTCTTCGCGTTGCTGGCACCCGGGGGCGTGCTGGCGATCCAGATGCCCGACAACCGCCAGGAGCCCACGCATCGGCTGATGCGCGAGGTGGCGGCCGAGGCACCCTGGGCGCAGGCCATCGGAAACCCCGACCGGCTGCGCACCGAATTGCTGGGCATCGACGGCTACTACGACCTGCTGGCCGGCGAGGCCGCGGCGGTCGACGCCTGGCGCACCGCCTACCAGCATCCGATGGCCTCCGCGGCGGCCATCGTCGAATGGATCAGCGGCACCGGGCTGAAGCCCTTCGTCGATCCCTTGCCCAGCGAGCTGAAGACCAGCTACCTGGCCGAATACGGACGCCGCATCGCCCGCGCCTACCCGGCGCGCACCGACGGCCGGCTGCTGCTGGCCTTCCCGCGCATGTTCATCGTGGCGCAGAAGAAAGCATGAGCACCGACAACGCCGTTCCCCATCCGCGCGAGGTGCTGCTCGGCGCCCAGGCCGGCGCCGTCGCGCTGCCGGTCTGCGACCACTACAGCGGTGTCGAGGCGCGCATGCGCAAGAGCCTGGCGCTGCAAGCCGAGATGGCCCAGGAATTCGGCGCCTGCGTGTTCGACGTCACGCTCGACTGCGAGGACGGCGCACCGGTGGGCGGCGAGGCCGAGCATGCGGCGCTGGTGACCGAGCTCGCCCTGTCGGCGGCGCCTGGCATGCGTGTCGGCGCCCGGGTCCATCCGGTCGACCATGCCGCGTTCCCGGCCGATGTGATGACGATCGCCGGCCGCGCCGGCCATCGCCTGAGCCACCTGATGGTGCCCAAGGTGGAGTCGATCGACGATGTGCGCGAGGCCGCGCTGGCGCTCGATGCCGTCGGCGCCGAGACGCTGCCGCTGCACGTGCTGATCGAATCGCCGCTGGCGGTGCACCATGCCTTCGAAATCGCTGCCCATCCGAGGGTGCAGTCGCTGAGCTTCGGGCTGATGGATTTCGTCTCTTCGCACGGCGGTGCCATTCCGGCCGACGGCATGGCCGCCGCCGGGCAGTTCACGCACCCGCTGGTGGTACGCGCCAAGCTCGAGATCGCCTCCGCCGCGCATGCGCATGGCAAGGTGCCCTCGCATTGCGTCGTGACCGAGTTCAAGGACATCGACGCGATGCGCGCCTCGGCCCGCCGCGCCGCCACCGAGTTCGGCTACACGCGGATGTGGAGCATCCATCCGAACCAGATCCGCCCGATCCTCGAGGCCTTCTCGCCCGACGAGCGGCAGATTCAAATCGCTACAAAAATCATTGCCGCCGCCGCCCTTGCCGCGTGGGCGCCGGTCAGCATCGATGGCACATTGCATGATCGTGCCAGCTATCGCCATTTCTGGCAGGTGCTCGAACGGGCGCACGCCACCGGCCGCAGCCTGCCTTCCGAGGCGCAGCCGTGGTTCGCACCCGCTTCATCCTGAAATCCAACCCCCCCGAAAGACCATTCCCATGAAGACAATTGCTCTGATTGCCGCTGCTGCCCTGGCCCTGCCGATGGCCGCCATGGCCCAGACCAGCTCCACCGGCGCCACCGGCTCCGCAGCGAAGCCGGCCGCCAACACGACCGGCAAGAAGGTCGTCCAGAAGGTGGTGCCCAAGCGCATCATCAAGCGGGTCGAAGAAGCCAAGCCGATCAGCGAAGAAACCGACGTCACCCTGTCGGAGCAGGACCTGAAGGTGGCCGAGACCATCCTGACCGGCACCATCAAGTGCGAACTCGGTGCCAGCGTGAACATCGAGGCCGATCCCAAGAAGCCCGGCTTCTTCACCCTGACGCACGCCGGCGTCAAGTACCGCCTGCACCCGGTCAGCAGCCGCACCGGCGCGGTGCGGCTCGAGGACCCGGTGCGCGAGGCCATGTGGCTGCAGCTCGGCAACAAATCGATGCTCATGAGCCAGAAGCAGGGCCTGCGGCTTGCCGACGAATGCCAGGCGGCCAAGCAGCTCGAGGTGGCCGAGGACATGAAGAAGAACCCGCCCAAGAGCCTGTTCGAAAGCGGCGACGCGGCACCGACCGCCAAGACGCAGTAATCCCGCCAAGGCGCGGCTCTTGCTTCCCAGCGGGAGCCGCCCGCCCATTTGTGTTTCCGGAGAAAAGAAGATGTTGCAAGCCTACGTTGACCATGTCGCCGAGCGCGCCGCGCTCGGCATCCCGCCGCTGCCGCTCACTGCCAAGCAGACCGCCGAGCTGATCGAGCTCATGAAGTCGCCGGCCGTCGCCGACGCCGAGTTCCTGCTCAACCTGCTGACGCACCGCGTGCCCGCGGGCGTGGACGATGCGGCCAAGGTCAAGGCGAGCTACCTCGCGGCCGTCGCGCACGGCACCGAAAAGAGCCTGCTGCTGACGCGCGCCCGGGCGACCGAACTGCTCGGCACCATGCTCGGCGGCTACAACATCGGACCGCTGGTCGACCTGCTCGACGATGCCGAAGTCGGCGGCGTCGCAGCCGAAGGCCTCAAGAAGACCCTGCTGATGTTCGACCAGTTCCACGACGTCAAGGAAAAGGCCGACAAGGGCAATGCCAACGCCCGTGCCGTGCTGCAAAGCTGGGCCGATGCCGAGTGGTTCACCAGCCGTCCCGAAGTGCCGCAAAGCATCACCGTCAGCATCTTCAAGGTGGCCGGCGAAATCAACACCGACGACCTGTCGCCCGCGCCCGACGCGACCACCCGTCCGGACATCCCGATGCACGCGCTCGCGATGCACAAGAACGCCCGCCCCGGCATCGTGCCCGAGGAAGACGGCAAGCGCGGTCCGGTGAAGTTCATCGAGGACCTGCGCGCCCGCGGCCACCTGGTGGCCTACGCCGGCGACGTGGTCGGCACGGGCTCGTCGCGCAAGAGCGCGACCAATTCGGTGTTGTGGTTCACCGGCGAAGACATTCCCTACGTGCCGAACAAGCGCTTCGGCGGCGTCTGCCTGGGCGGCAAGATCGCCCCGATCTTCTACAACACGATGGAAGACTCCGGCGCGCTGCCGATCGAGCTCGACGTCAGCCAGATGAACATGGGCGACGTGGTCGAACTGCGTCCCTACGACGGCAAGGCGCTGAAGGACGGCAAGGTGATTGCCGAGTTCTCGGTCAAGAGCGATGTGCTGTTCGACGAAGTGCGCGCCGGCGGCCGCATTCCGCTGATCATCGGCCGCGGCCTCACGGCCAAGGCACGTGAGGCCCTCGGTCTGCCGGCCTCGACGCTGTTCCGCCTGCCGGTCAGCCCGGTCGACACCAAGAAGGGCTTCTCGCTGGCGCAGAAGATGGTCGGCCGCGCCTGCGGCCTGCCCGAAGGTCAGGGCGTTCGCCCCGGCACCTACTGCGAGCCGAAGATGACCTCGGTCGGCAGCCAGGACACCACCGGCCCGATGACCCGCGACGAACTCAAGGACCTGGCCTGCCTGGGCTTCAGTGCCGACCTGGTCATGCAGTCGTTCTGCCACACGGCGGCCTACCCCAAGAAGGTCGACGTCAAGATGCACCACGAGCTGCCGGACTTCATGGCGACCCGCGGCGGCGTGTCGCTGCGTCCGGGCGACGGCGTGATCCACAGCTGGCTCAACCGCCTGCTGACGCCCGACACGGTCGGCACCGGCGGCGACAGCCACACCCGCTTCCCGATCGGCATCAGCTTCCCGGCCGGCTCCGGCCTGGTGGCCTTCGCGGCCGCCACCGGCGTGATGCCGCTGGACATGCCCGAATCGGTGCTGGTGCGCTTCAAGGGCAAGATGCAGCCCGGCGTGACCCTGCGCGACCTGGTCAACGCGATTCCGCTCTACGCCATCAAGTCGGGCCTGCTGACGGTCGAGAAGAAGGGCAAGAAGAACATCTTCTCGGGCCGCATCCTCGAGATCGAAGGCCTGCCTGATCTGAAGGTCGAGCAAGCCTTCGAGCTGAGCGACGCCTCGGCCGAGCGCTCGGCCGCCGGCTGCACGGTGCACCTCAACAAGGAACCGATCATCGAGTACATCAACAGCAACATCACGCTGATGCGCTGGATGATCGCCGAGGGCTATGCCGACGGCCGCACGCTGGCGCGCCGCATCGCCGCCCAGGAAGCCTGGCTCAAGGATCCGCAGCTGCTCAAGGGCGACGACGATGCCGAGTACGCAGCCGTCATCGAGATCGACCTGGCCGACATCCACGAGCCCATCGTGGCCTGCCCGAACGACCCCGACGACGTCAAGACGCTGTCGGACGTGGCCGGCGCGGCCATCGACGAAGTGTTCATCGGTTCGTGCATGACCAACATCGGCCACTTCCGTGCGGCGTCCAAGCTGCTCGAAGGCAAGCGCGACATCCCGGTCAAGCTGTGGATCGCACCGCCGACCAAGATGGACGCGCAGCAGCTCACCGAGGAAGGCCACTACGGCGTCTTCGGCAATGCCGGCGCGCGCACCGAGATGCCGGGCTGTTCGCTCTGCATGGGCAACCAGGCACAGGTGCGCGAGGGCGCGACCGTGATGTCGACCAGCACGCGCAACTTCCCGAACCGCCTGGGCAAGAACACCAACGTGTACCTTGGCAGCGCCGAGCTGGCCGCAATCTGCTCGCGCCTCGGCC
Source organism: Variovorax ginsengisoli (assembly GCF_030486595.1). Taxonomy (GTDB): domain Bacteria; phylum Pseudomonadota; class Gammaproteobacteria; order Burkholderiales; family Burkholderiaceae_C; genus Variovorax; species Variovorax ginsengisoli_B. Next base: position 124,079 of record NZ_JAUJZH010000003.1, read on the forward strand.
GCATTCCGACGAAGGAGGAATACATGACCAACGTCGGCGTGATCGACGCCTCCAGCGAACAGATCTACCAGTACCTCAACTTCGACAAGATCGACGAGTACAAGGAGATCGCCGACAAGGTCGCTGCCTGAGCTCCCTGTCGCGTCCGACCCCAGCAAAGCCCCGCTCGCGCGGGGCTTTTTTCATGGGCGGCCTGCTCAGGTGACGTTGAGTTTCTTCTGCTCGGCCATGTCGGTGGGCGGGTTGCCGGTGATGGCGGCCTTGGCCATCTTGAACAACTGCACCATCTTGCTGTCGTCGACGTCCCAGTATTCGGCGTCGACGATGCGCACCGCCAGCAGGCCCAGGTTCGGGTCGCCGGCGCCCTTCGGAAACCAGGACTTGGCCATGGTGTTGAAGAGCTCCTCCTTCTTCGCCGCATCTTCCTGCAGCGTGGCCTGGCCCGAGACCGAGACGTAGCTGTCGGCGTCGATGTCGGCGTAGGCGACGTTGACGCTCGGATCGGTGGCGACGTGGCGCGCGATCTCCCCGTCCTTCGGAATGAAGAAGTACAGGGTCGCGCCCTCGTCGAGCTTCTTGTTCTGCGTCGTCAGCGGATGGCTGTGAAGCTGGCCGTCGCTGTGGCGGTGGGTCAGCATGCCGAAGCGGGTGTCCTTGATCAGCTCCCACAGATTGGCTTGTTCGTCGGTTTGGCTCATTCGCGGTTCTCCGGTGTGTATCGGTGGATCGAAGCCCCGACGCTAGGGCCGTCCCGAGCGACGGCATGCGCTGGGCGGGCGCATTTGCGTGTCGTCCAGGACCGACGTGCGTGCGACGCGCTGCCGCCTGTTTTTCAGCGGCCGGCGAGCGTGCTCAGTGCCTTCGCGGTCTGCGCATCGGCCGGAAAGAAGGATTCGACCGCGAGTTCCTGCAAGGTGACGTCGACCGGCGTGCCGAAGATCGTCGTCGTGCTGATGAAGCTCAGCACGCCCTGCGGCGTCACGAGCTGGAAGGGCACGACCACGTTGGAGAGTTCGCCGCCGGCGGCCGGTGCGTCGTGGCTCACCTGGGGTTGCGGGTAGGCGGCCAGCTCGTCGTGCAGCTCGGCCAGCGTGGCGTCGCCGGTGGCGGCGATCTGCTGCTGCAGCCGTTCGAGCAGGTGCGCCCGCCATTGCGCCAGGTTGGCGATCCGCGGCGCCAGGCCGTCCGGATGCAGGCTCAGGCGCAACACGTTGACCGGCGCCTCGACCAGATGCGGGGCCGCGCCGGCCATCAGCATCGGCACCAGCGCGTTGTGCGCCACCAGGTTCCAGTGGCGGTCGACCGCCAGCGCCGGATAGGGTTCGTGGCCCTTGAGCACCAGGTCGACGGCCCGCCGTGCCGCCGCCAGCGCCGGGTCGTCGAGGGAGCGCTGCCGGTACATGGGGGCGTAGCCGGCCGCCACCAGCAGCGCGTTGCGCTCGCGCAGCGGCACGTCGAGCCGTTCCGCCAGCCGCAGCACCATCTCGCGGCTGGGTTCGGCGCGGCCGGTCTCGACATAGCTCAGGTGCCGGGTCGACACCTGCGCCTCGTGGGCCAGGTCGAGCTGGCTCAGGCGCCGGTGCTGGCGCCAGTGTCGAAGGTGGGCGCCGAAGGGGTCGGCCGCGGTCGGGGGGGCGCTGCTCGGGGTGTTCATGGCCGCCATCCTAGTGAAGCGGCGCAGGACGGCCATGACCTGCGAGGTCATCGACCCGGCGCAGCGGGCCGGGGGGCGACTGCAGCCGAGGTCATCGAACCCTGCTATCTTTGAGGCGCTTCCACGAAAACACAGGAGTTTCCACATGGCCAAAGCCCCGGCGCACGCCTTCGCCCCCACGCTCAAGACCTTCAAGACCGCATCGGGCAAGGCCGGAAAGTACTGGTCGCTCAAGGAACTCGCGAAGCAATATCCCAACGTCGCCAAGCTGCCGGTCTCGATCCGCATCGTGCTCGAGTCGGTGCTTCGCAACTGCGACGGCCAGAAGGTGACCGCCGAGCACGTCGAGCAGCTGGCCAACTGGGCGCCCAATGCCGAGCGCACCGACGAGGTGCCCTTCGTCGTCACCCGCGTGGTGCTGCAGGACTTCACCGGCGTGCCGCTGCTGGCCGACCTGGCCGCCATGCGCAGCGTCGCGCAGTCGCTCGGCAAGTCGCCCAAGACCATCGAGCCGCTGGTGCCGGTCGACCTGGTGGTCGACCACTCGGTGATGGTCGACTACTACGGCACGCCCAAGGCGCTCGACCTCAACATGAAGCTCGAGTTCCAGCGCAACAACGAGCGCTACCAGTTCATGAAGTGGGGCATGCAGGCCTTCGACACCTTCGGCGTCGTGCCGCCGGGCTTCGGCATCGTGCACCAGGTCAACCTCGAGTACTTCGCGCGCGGGGTCTACAAGAGCCCGAACGACAAGGGCGAGACGCCGGTGTACTACCCCGACTCGCTGGTCGGCACCGACAGCCACACGACCATGATCAACGGCATCGGCGTGGTCGGCTGGGGGGTGGGCGGGATCGAGGCCGAGGCCGCAATGCTGGGCCAGCCGGTCTACATGCTGACGCCCGACGTGGTCGGCTTCGAACTCACCGGCAAGCTGCGCGAAGGCGTCACCGCCACCGACCTTGTGCTCTACGTGACGGCGATCCTGCGCGGCGAGAAGGTGGTCGGCAAGTTCGTCGAGTTCTTCGGCCCCGGCGCCGCCTCGATCGCGGTGCCCGACCGCGCCACCATCGGCAACATGGCGCCCGAGTACGGCGCCACGATGGGCTTCTTCCCGGTCGACGAGATGACCGTGGCCTACTTCAAGGGCACCGGCCGCACCGATGCCGAGGTCGAGCGCTTCGAGGCCTATTACAAGGCCCAGGGGCTGTTCGGCATGCCGGCGCCGGGCGAGCTCGAATACACCAAGGTCGTCAAGCTTGATCTCGGCACCGTGTCGCCGAGCCTGGCCGGCCCGAAGCGGCCGCAGGACCGCATCGACCTCGGCCACCTGGCGACCAAGTTCTCCGAACTCTACAGCAAGCCGAACGAGGCCAACGGCTTCAACCAGCCGGCCGACACGCTGAAGGTGCGTCATCCGCTGCCGAAGAGCGAGGTCACGATCGGCAATGGCGACGTGCTGATCGCCGCCATCACCTCCTGCACCAACACCTCCAACCCGAGCGTCATGCTGGCAGCCGGCCTGCTGGCCAAGAAGGCGGTCGAGGCGGGCCTGACGGTCAAGCCGCACGTCAAGACTTCGCTGGCGCCCGGCTCCCGCATCGTGACCGAGTACCTCGAGAAGGCGGGCCTCTTGCCTTACCTCGAGAAGCTGGGCTTCTACCTGGCCGGCTACGGCTGCACCACCTGCATCGGCAATGCCGGCGACCTCACGCCCGAGATCAACGAGGCCATCACCCAGAACAACCTGATCGGCGCCGCCGTGCTGTCGGGCAACCGCAATTTCGAAGCCCGCATCCATCCGAACCTCAAGGCCAACTTCCTGGCGTCGCCGCCGCTGGTGGTGGCCTTCGCGATTGCCGGCAATGTGATGGTCGACCTGATGACCGAGCCGGTGGGCAAGGGCAAGAAGGGCCAGGATGTCTACCTTGGCGACATCTGGCCGACGCCGAAGGAGATCGACGACAACCTGCGCTTCGCGATGAACGCCAAGGCCTTCCGCCAGAACTACGAGCAGATCAAGGCCAACCCGGGCAAGCTCTGGAGCAGCATCAAGGGCACCCAGGGCCAAGTCTACGACTGGCCCAAGTCGACCTACATCGCCGAGCCGCCGTTCTTCGAGGGCTTCAAGATGAAGCCGCACGCGAGCGACGCCGGCTTTACAGGGGCGCGCATCATGGCGCTGTTCGGCGACTCGATCACCACCGACCACATCTCGCCGGCCGGCTCGATCAAGGAAAGCTCGCCCGCCGGCATCTGGCTCAAGGCGCACGGCGTGTCCAAGGCCGACTTCAACAGCTACGGTTCGCGCCGCGGCAACCACGACGTGATGATGCGCGGCACCTTCGCCAACGTGCGCATCAAGAACCTCATGATCCCGGCCGATGCCGAGGGTTCGCGCGAGGAGGGCGGACTGACGCTGTTCCAGCCGGGCAACGAGAAGATGTTCATCTACGACGCCGCGATGAAGTACATGGCCGAGGGCGTGCCGACCGTGATCTTCGGCGGCGAGGAATACGGCACCGGGTCGTCGCGCGACTGGGCTGCCAAGGGCACCCAGTTGCTGGGCATCAAGGCCGTGGTGGCGCGCAGCTTCGAGCGCATCCACCGTGCCAACCTGGTGGGCATGGGCGTGCTGCCGCTGCAGTTCCGCGGCGCCGATTCATGGGAGAGCCTGGGCCTGACCGGCGACGAGAAGATCGATGTCGTGATCGGCGGCGAGCTCAAGCCCCAGATGGACGTCAAGATCGTGGTCCACCGGCCGGACGGCAGCCACCAGGAAGTCACGGTGCGCCTGCGCATCGACACGCCGATCGAGGTCGACTACTACAAGCACGGCGGCATCCTGCCGTTCGTGCTGCGGCAGCTGCTCGCCGCCTGACCAGGACCTGACTTCTGCGGCGTTCGCGCGGTCGGACCGCGCGTTCCCGAGGGATTCTTGGGCACATCGCCCCCAACGCCAGAGTTTTCGAGAATAATTCTCATTTTGCAATCTCTGGATTCTGCGGGTGACCACAATGACCGGCGCGGCCTCGGCCGCCATCAGCCTCGATCAGCTTCCCAACCATCAATGGGCCACGGTGCTCGACGTGCTGCGTCCCGACGAGAAGGAGGGGCGGGAGCTGGTGCTGCGCCTGACCGAGATCGGCTTCGTGCCCGGCGAAGCGGTGCGCATCGTCGCCACCGGCGTGCCCGGCCGGGAGCCGCTGGCGGTGCGGCTGGGCCACACCACCTTCGCGCTGCGCCGCCACGAGGCGTCGCTGATCCGCGTGACCCCGGGAGCGGTCGGCCGTGGTTGAAGCGACCCTGAACTTCCAGCCCGGCGTCGCCGTCTCCCTGAGCCCGCCGGAGCGCATCGCGCTGCTCGGCAATCCGAACTGCGGCAAGACCGCGCTGTTCAACCTGCTCACGGGCAGCCGCCAGAAGGTCGCCAACTATGCCGGCGTGACGGTCGAGCGCAAGGAAGGCATCTCGCGCACGGCGGGCGGCCGGCGCGTCTTCGTGCTCGACTTGCCGGGCGCCTACAGCCTCAATGCGCTGTCGGCCGACGAGGCCGTGACGCGCGACGTCGTCACCGGCAAGAGCAGCGAGGCGCTGCCAGACCTGCTGGTCTGCGTGACCGACGCCACCAACCTGCGGCTCAACCTGCGGCTGGTGCTCGAAGCCCGGCGGCTGGGCCTGCCGATGGTGGTGGCGCTCAACATGACCGACATGGCGAAGAAGCAGGGCATCACGGTCGATGCGGCCGTGCTGTCGCGCGAACTCGGCGTGCCGGTGATCGAGACCGTCGGCGTCCACAGCGGCGGGGCCCAGGGCCTGCTCGAAGCCCTCGACGCGCCGGTGGCCGCCGCCATGCCGCAGTCCTGGCATGCGCCCGGCCTCGACGAGGTGCTCGACACCCAGCGCGAGGTGCGCCGCATCCTGGGGCTGGCGGTGCGCGAGCCGACGGGCAGCCTGGCCACCAGCGACCGCATCGACCGCGTCGTGATGCATCCGGTGTGGGGCATGCTGGTGCTCGCGGTCACGATGTTCCTGATGTTCCAGGCCGTGTTCAGCTGGGCCGCGGTGCCGATGGACGCGATCAAGGACGCCACCGCCGCCTTCGGCGAACTGATCAAGCACGTCGTGCCCGAAGGCATGCTCCAGAGCCTGCTGGTCGACGGCATCATCGCCGGCGTCGGCGGGGTCATCGTGTTCCTGCCGCAGATCCTGATCCTGTTCCTGTTCATCCTGGCGCTGGAAGATTCCGGCTACCTGCCGCGGGCCGCGTTCCTCCTCGACCGCGTGATGGGCACTGTCGGACTGTCGGGCCGCTCGTTCATCCCGCTGCTGTCGAGCTTCGCCTGCGCCATCCCGGGCGTGATGGCGACCCGCACCATCAGCAACTGGCGCGACCGCATCACGACCATCATGATCGCGCCGCTGATGACCTGCTCGGCCCGGCTGCCGGTCTATGCCCTGCTCATCGCCGCATTCATTCCGGCGCGCACGGTCGGCGGCGTCTTCAATCTGCAGGGCGTGGTGCTGTTCGCCCTCTATGTGTTCGGCATCGTCTCGGCGATGGCGGTGGCCTGGGTCATGAAGCGCTTCCGCGACAGCCAGCAGCGCTCGCCTCTGATGATGGAGCTGCCGGCCTACCGCTGGCCCAACCTGCGCAACCTGGCGCTGGGCCTCTACGAACGGGCCTGGATCTTCATCCAGCGCGTCGGCACGATCATCCTGACGCTGACCATCCTGCTGTGGTTCCTGTCGACCTTTCCGTCGCCGCCCGAAGGCGCCACCGGACCGGCCATCCAGTACAGCCTGGCGGGCATCATCGGCCGCGGACTCGAGCACATCTTTGCGCCGATCGGCTTCAACTGGCAGATCTCGATCGCGCTGGTGCCGGGCATGGCGGCGCGCGAGGTGGCGGTGGGGGCGCTCGGCACGGTGTATGCGCTGTCCGCCACCGGCGACGACGTCGCGGGCCAGCTGGAGCCCCTGATCGCTGGCAGCTGGTCGCTGGCGACGGCGCTGTCGCTGCTGGTCTGGTATGTGTTCGCGCCCCAGTGCATCTCGACCTTGGCCGCGGTCAAACGCGAGACCGGCTCCTGGCGTTATGTTTGGATCATGGCTGGCTATTTGTTCGCGCTCGCCTACATTGCGTGCTGGATCACCTATCGGGTGGCAACGGCGCTCACAGGAGGATGAGATGACGCAGGAAATCATTGTCGGATTGATCGTCGCGCTGGCCGCGTTCTATGCGCTGTGGCGCTGGATGCCTGCCAACTGGCGCCGCGCGGCCGCGGGCAAGGTGGCCGCCGGAACGCAGCGCGCCGGCCTGGTCGATGCCCAGCGGGCGCAGCAGCTGGCGGCTTCGCTCAGCAAGGCTTCGGGTTGTGGGGCCTGCGACAGCTGCGGCAGTTGCGGCAGCGCCGGCCGGAAGGCCCAAGCCGACGTCCAGACCGCTGCCACGCACTCCCGCTGAGTGCGGCCCATGCCAGCCCATGTCCTGATTGCGGGCGGTGGCATCGCGGGCCTCGCCAGCGCGCTGGCGCTGGCCCGGCGGCGCCACCGGGTCGACCTGCTCGAGCAGGCGGTGGCCTTCGGCGAGGTCGGCGCCGGCATCCAGCTCGGTCCCAACGTGACGCGCCGGCTGCAGCAGCTCGAGGTCTGGGAGCCGCTGGTGCGGATCGCCGCGCGGCCCGATGCGCTGGTGGTTCGCAGCGCCACCGACGGCCGCGAGATCGCCCGCATGCCGCTCGGCAACGCGATGCTGCACAACTACGCCGCCCCCTATTTTTGCGTCCATCGCGCCGACCTGCACGGGGTGCTGCTGGCGGCGGCGCGCGGCACTGGGGCCGTCACGCTGACCACCGCGGCCCGGGTCACCGGCGTGGTCGCGCGCGACCATGCGGTCTGTGTGTCCAGCACCGAGCGCCGGGCCTGGGAGGGCGATGCGCTGATCGGCGCCGACGGCCTCTGGAGCACGGTGCGGCCGTTCGTGCTGGAAGATTCGCCGCCCCGGGCCACCGGCCACACGGCGTGGCGCGCGCTGGTCGATCAGTCGGCCTTGCCGGCCGCGCTGCGCAGCACGCAGGTCACGGTCTGGCTCGGGCCGCGGCTGCACGCGGTGGCCTATCCGGTGCGCCGCGGCGATGCACTCAACTTGGTGGTGCTGGCCGAATCGGCGCCCGCCGGCGATGCGCGCGACTGGGACCAGGCCTCCAGCCTCGCCGCGTTGCAGGCCGCGACCGGGCGCACCAGCGGCGCGCTCCAGGCCCTGTTGGAGGCAGTGCCCGATTGGCGGGCCTGGACCCTCAACGACCGGCCGCCCCTCGCCAGTCCTTCGCAGATGGCGGGCGAACGCATCGCTCTGGTCGGCGATGCGGCGCATCCGATGCTGCCCTACCTCGCCCAGGGGGCGGGCATGGCGATCGAGGACGCCGTGGCGCTGGCGGAGGCCCTGGACGGCGGCGACGCGGCGGCGGTGCCGGCGGCGTTGATGCGCTTCGCCGAGGCGCGCTGGCAGCGCAATGCCCTGGTGCAGGCCCGCGCCCGGCGCAATGGCGGGATCTTCCATGCCACCGGGCTGGTGCGCTTCGGGCGCGACGCCGCCCTGCGGCTGCTGGGGGCGCGATTGCTCGACGTGCCGTGGCTCTACGAGGGTTGATCAGAGGCTGAAGCTCTGCAGATGGTCGACCCGCTTGGCCAGGCCCGCCGGGCCCAGGTAGTGGGTGAGACGGCCCGCATGCACTTCGACCAGGGCGGCTTCGAGCTCGGCGAGCATGCCGTCCCGGGCGGCGGCATAGCTGCCCGCCAGGTCGTCGTGCGAGCGCCCGTAGGCTTCGGCGATCAAGCGTGCGGCCGCTGGCGCGCCGCAGGCCACGCATTCGGCGATCGCGGTGGCGCTGGGCTCGGCCCCGCGCTCCAGCAGCAGGCCGACCAGTTCGGGCGAGACCGCGCTGTCGATGTAGTCGAGCGCATCGTGCGCCACCGGTGCGCCGGCCTGCACCAGCGCCTGCGCGGCCTGGTGGGCGCCGTGGCTCAGGGCCAGGTCGGTGGCGATCGCGCTGCCCAGCAGCGGGCCGTCGAGCGTCACGTCGGCGGCCGCCAGGCGCCCGACCAGTTCGGCGTCGTCGGTGGCGATCGCATGCCGCAGCGCGACGCGTGCCAGCGGGGCGTCCTGTGCCAGCGTGCCGGCCGCCAGCGGCGTGCGCCAGTCGACCATGGCGCGCCGGTAGAAGGCGATCAGCCGGTCCATCAGCTCGAGTGACAGGCCGTGCTCCTGGTGGCGCTGGTCGAGGTATTCGAGCAGCGCCTGGCCGGTGAAGTAGTCGCCCGCCGGTGCCAGCGGGTCCTCGTCGAGCTGCAGCGCCTCGAAGGCGGCGCACAGGTCGTGGGCGACGGTGGTCATGCCGTCCTCGTGCATCTCGTGCGCCCAGGGCGCCGGCAGACCCTGCTTCCAGGCCAGCACGTGGCCGTAGTCGGGGCCGGGCTCGACCACGGCGTAGACCCGGTCGCAGTCCTCGAAGCCGCCGAAGGGCAGCAGCGTGAGCTTGCCGTCCCAGGCCTCGCCGCTGGCCGCGGCCGCTTCCTGCGCGCCCTGGCGCTCGTGGTCGATCCACCCCTGCAGGTCGTGCGGGCCGTCGCCGCCGTTGTAGAAAAGCTCGCTCCAGACCACCGACTCCTCGTTGCCGTTCATGTGCAGGTGGAGGTCGTAGTCGATGCGCCCGCCGGCCGTCAGGCGCCAGAGCGACAGCAGCTCCGGCGGCAGCGGCCCGGCGCACTGGGCCTGCAGCGCCGCGACCTGGGTTTCGTCCATTGGGGGGCGGGCGTCGAAGATCACACGGCGCGCGAACAGCGCGATGCCGTGCGAGCGCAGCTGCGCGAGTTCCTCATCACCGAAGAAATCGTTGTCCATCGTTGTCTCCTCTCTTTGTTGTCGATGCGAAGCTGCGAAGGACGCCGCGCGGGCTGCCTAGAGGTCGGTCCGCAGCTTCCAGATCTCCGGGAACAGCACCACGTCGAGCATCTTGCGCAGATAGCTTACGCCGCCCGTGCCGCCGGTGCCACGCTTGAAGCCGATCACGCGCTCGACCGTGGTCACGTGGCGGAAGCGCCAGAGGCGGAAGGCGTCTTCGAGGTCGGTGAGTTCTTCGCCGAGTTGGTAGAGCTCCCAGTGCTTCTTGGGTTCGCGGTAGGCGACCAGCCAGGCCTGCTCGACACCGTCGCTGGCCTCGTAGGGCTTCGACCAGTCGCGCTCCAGGTGGTCGGCCGGCACGTCGAGGCCGCGGCGCGCCAGCAGCCGCAGCGCCTCGTCGTACAGCGATGGCGCGCGCCAGGCGGCCTCGACCTCGGCCAGCAGCTCGGGGCGGTGCGCGTGGGGCTTGAGCATCGCGGCGTTCTTGTTGCCGAGCGCGAATTCGATGCAGCGGTACTGCCAGCTCTGGAAGCCGCTGGAGGCGCCGAGGTAGGGCCGCATGGCGCTGTATTCGGGCGGTGTCATGGTCGCCAGCACGTCCCAGGCATGCACCAGCTGCTCCATGATCCGCGACACACGCGCCAGCATCTTGAAGGCGCTGGAGAGGTCGTCCTCGGCGATGGCGCGGATAGCGGCGCGCAGTTCGTGCAGCATGAGCTTCATCCAGAGCTCGCTGGTCTGGTGCTGGACGATGAACAGCAGCTCGTCGTGCGCCGGCGAGCGCGGATGCTGTGCGGTCAGGATCTGGTCGAGGCTCAGGTAGTCGCTGTAGCTCATCGAGGCGCTGAAGTCGAGCTGCGCCTTTTCGTCGTGGACGATTTTTTCGGTACTCATGACAGTCCTTGGCCTCAGGTCACCGCGAGCTTCTGGTTGAACTCGGGTCGTTTCCATTCTTCGCGGTCGAGCACCTGCACCAGGTGCTCGACCGCGTTCCATACATCTTCGAAGCCGAGGTAGAGCGGCGTGAAGCCGAAGCGCAGGATGTCGGGCATCTGCGCATCGCCGGCCCTGAAGTCGCCGATCACGCCGCGGGCGATCAGCGCCTGCACCATCGCATAGGCGCCCGGCCCGCCGTCGTTCAGGGCCAGGCAGACCTGCGAGCCGCGCCGCGCATGCTCGCGCGGCGTCACCAGCGCGAAGCGCCCGGCGCAGCGCTGCTCGACCAGCGTGATGAAGGTGTCGGTCAGCGCCAGCGACTTGGCGCGCAGCGCCGCCATCGGGCCCTGACCGGCGTCGAAGGGCTCGGCGGCCAGCACGCTGTCGAGCCCGCATTCGAGCCCGGCCAAGGCGATGATCGGCTGGGTGCCGCACAGGTAGCGGGCGACGCCCGGCGCCGGCCGGTAGTGCGGCGTGAACTCGAAGGGCGCCGCATGGCCCCACCAGCCCGAAAGCGGCTGCGTGAACTGGCCGGCGTGGCGCGTGTGCACCCAGACGAAGGCCGGCGCGCCGGGGCCGCCGTTCAGGTACTTGTAGCCGCAGCCGATCGCGAAGTCGGCCTCGCTGTCGTTGAGCGCCACCGGCACCGCGCCGGCACTGTGGGCGAGGTCCCACACCGTCAGCGCGCCCACCGCGTGGGCCGCGGCCGTGACGGCCTTCATGTCGTGCATGGCGCCGGTGCGGTAGTTGACGTGGGTCAGCATCAGCACCGCGACCTGCTGGTCGAGCGCCGCGGGCAGCTCGTCGGCCTCGATCAGCCGGAGCGTGAAGCCGCGTTCGCGGCAGATCGACTCGGCGATGTAGAGGTCGGTCGGGAAGTTGCTGCGCTCGCTGAGCACGACGCGGCGCTGCGGGCTGGCGTCGGGCGTCGCCAGCAGCACCTGGCTCAGGGCCGCGAACAGTACCTTGTAGAGATTGATCGAGGTGCTGTCGGTGCAGACCACCTCGCCCGGCGCGGCGCCGACCAGCCGCGCGACCTTGTCGCCGAGCCGCTGCGGCAGGTCGAACCAGCCGGCGCTGTTCCAGGAACGGATCAGGCCTTCGCCCCATTCCTTGGCGACCACCTCGGCGATGCGGGCCGGCGCGGTCTTCGGCAGCACGCCGAGCGAGTTGCCGTCGAGGTAGATAACGCCCTCGGGCAGCATGAAGCGGTCGCGCAGCGCGGCCAGCGGGTCTTCGGCGTCGAGGCGCCGGCAATCATCGAGTGTCATGGGGATTCCGGATTGAGTTCGCGCAGGACCGCGCGCACCGGCGAGGCATCGGCGCTCACCAGTTTCAGGGGCAGGGCGATCAGTTCGTAGTCGCCCTCGGGCACCTCGTCGAGCACCAGGTTCTCGAGCACGCGCAGGCCGAGCCGGCGGATCACCTGGTGGCTGTCGAGGGTTTTGCTGTCGGCCGGATCGATGCTGGCGGTGTCGATGCCGACCAGCGTCACGCCGAGGGCCGCGAGGCGCTCGATGGTGGCCGGCGCGTAGGCGGCGAGGGCGCCGTCCCAGCGTTCGACCGGTGCCCGCCGGTAGGTGCGCACCAGCACCCGCGGCGGCAGGTCGTCGAGGGCGTGCGCGATGTGCGCCCACTCGATCAGCGGGCCGCGCTCGATCGCATGGATCACGCGGCAGCGGCCGAGGAAGGGCGCGAGCGCGACCTCGCCGATGGGCGCGCCGGCGGGGTCGTAGTGCAGCGGTGCGTCGGCATGGGCGCCGACGTGCGGCGACAGGCTGATCTCGCTGACGTTGACCGGGCAGCCGGGCGCGATCGTCGCGGCCCAGCGCTGCCGATAGGGCGTGTCGCCGGGGAAGACCGGCGCGCCCTCATGCACCGGCGGCGAGATATCCCAGAGGCGTTGATTCGACATGGCGCAAAGTTAGCGCCATGCGAAGGGTCGTGGTGTCGGTTATTTCCAACAGGCTTTGAAACGAAGATGCAGCGGGCTCAGGCGACCGGCCCCAGCAGCAGGAACTCCATCAGCGCCTTCTGCACGTGCATCCGGTTCTCGGCCTCGTCCCAGACCACCGACTGCGGGCCGTCGATCACGTCGGCCTCGACCTCCTCGCCGCGGTGCGCCGGCAGGCAGTGCATGAAGAGCGCATCGGACTGGGCCACGCGCATCATCTCGGTGTCGACGCACCAGTCGGCGAAGGCGGCGCGGCGGGTCTCGTTCTCGGCCTCGTAGCCCATGCTGGTCCAGACGTCGGTGGTCACCAGGTCGGCGCCGCGGCACGCTTCCATCGGGTCCTTGAAGACCTGGTAGCTGGCGCTCGAGCGCAGCCCGGCGACCGACTGGTCGACCTCGTAGCCGCTCGGCGTGCTGACGTGCACCTTGAAGCCCAGGATCTCGCTGGCCTGCAGCCAGGTATTGGCCATGTTGTTGCCATCGCCGACCCAGGCCACGGTCTTGCCCGCGATCGAGCCGCGGTGCTCGATGAAGGTGAAGATGTCGGCCAGGATCTGGCAGGGGTGGAACTCGTTGGTCAGGCCGTTGATGACCGGCACCCGCGAATGGGCCGCGAAGGCCTCGATCTTGGTCTGCTCGTACGTGCGGATCATCACCAGGTCGACCATCCGGCTGATGACCTTGGCGCTGTCCTCGATCGGCTCGGCGCGGCCCAGCTGGCTGTCGCCGGTGGTCAGGTGCACCACGCTGCCGCCGAGCTGGTACATGCCGGCCTCGAAGCTCACGCGGGTGCGTGTGGAGGCCTTCTCGAAGATCATCGCCAGCGTGCGGTCGACCAGCGGCTGGTGGCGCTCGTAGGCCTTGAACTTCTTCTTGATCAGCGCCGCGCGCGCGAACAGGTGGGCGTAGTCGCCGGCATCGAAATCCGAAAATTGCAGGTAGTGCCGGATCGCGGTCGTGTTCATGGTTGAGGCTCCGTGAGGAAGGCCTTCACCAGCGGCGCCAGGATCGCGACGATCTCGTCGGCTTCGGCGATGCTGAGGATCAGCGGCGGCACCAGCCGGATCACGCTGTCGGCCGTGACGCTCAGCAGCAGGCCGGCGTCGCAGGCGCGGCCGAGGATCACGCCGCAGGGACGGTCGAGCTCGATGCCCAGCATCAGGCCCTGGCCGCGGATTTCCTTCACACCGGCCAGGCCCGCGAATTCGCGCTCCAGCGCCGCCTTCAGGTGGGCGCCGACGGTGGCGGCGTTCTCGAGCAGGTTCTGCTCTTCCATGATCCGGATGGTCTCGATGCCGGCGCGCATGGCCAGCGGGTTGCCGCCGAAGGTGGTGCCATGGTTGCCCGGGCCGAAGATGTGGGCGGCGCGCGGGCCGGCGACCACCGCGCCGATCGGCACGCCCGAGCCCAGGCCCTTGGCCAGCGGCATCACGTCCGGCTTGATGCCCGCCCATTGGTGGGCGAACCACTTGCCGGTGCGGCCCATGCCGCATTGCACCTCGTCGATCATCATGAGCCAGTCGCGCTGATCGCAGAGCGCGCGCACCTGGCGCAGGTATTCCCAGCGCATCGGATGGATGCCGCCTTCGCCCTGGATGGTCTCGAAGAACACGGCGACCACGTTCGGATTGCCCTCGGTGGCCTTCTTGAGCGCATCGATGTCGTTCAGCGGCACGCGGATGAAGCCCTCGACCAGCGGGCCGAAGCCCTGCTGCACCTTGGGATTGCCGGTGGCCGACAGCGTGGCGATGCTGCGGCCATGGAACGCGGCCTCGTAGACCACGATCTCGGGCCGCTCGATGCCCTTGTCATGGCCGAACTTGCGCGCCAGCTTGAGCGCGGCTTCGTTGGCCTCCAGGCCGGTGCAGCAGAAGAAGGCGTTGGTCAGGCCCGACAGCTCAGTCAGCTTCGTCGCGAGCTGCTCCTGGCCCGGCACGTGGTAGTAGTTGGAGCTGTGGATCAGCTTCGAGATCTGGTCCTGCAGCGCGGGCACCAGTTCGGGGTGGTTGTGGCCCAGCGTGTTGACCGCGATGCCGCCCAGGCCGTCGAGGTAGGCGCGGCCGTTGGTGTCCCAGACTCGGCAGCCCTGGCCGTGCGACAGCGCGATCGGCAGGCGACCGTAGGTGTTCATGACGTGGGGCGACGAGGGGACAACATTGGCGCTCATGCGGATCTCCGGAAAAGGGAACGCGGATTCTAGGCGGCCGGTCGCGACAGTTCAGTGAGGATTGCGCATCACAGCAATGCCCCCAGGCGTGTCGCCCGGGGGACCCCCGGATAGAATCTTGTGCGGCGCAGCAACTGCTCGCGCTTTTCTCTCGCCAACAGATGGTCTCTCCAAACGCCAAAGAAATCTTCATTCAGGGAATCACCCAGGATGGCCGCACTTTTCGTCCCAGCGACTGGGCCGAGCGACTGGCGGGCGTGATGTGCTCTTTCCGCCCCGGCGGCCCGCAGCCCGGCAGCCACCTGAACTATTCGCCCTGGTGCGTGCCGACCGTGATCAACGGCATCAAGTGCGTGGTGGTGAACCGCGAATTGCGCGATTTCGAGCCGATGGCCTGGGATTTTTGCGTCAACTTCGCCAAGGACAACGGCTTGCAGGTGGCCGAGGCCTGCCTGGTGCCCGACGCGCCGACCCTGCCCAAGACCTCCGCCTGAATCGAACGCCCATGAAAAAACCGCCCGAAGGCGGTTTTTCACTTTGCTGCAGCGCACCCCGATCAAACGGCGGATCGGCGAACCGATCCGGGCTGTTTGCCTGATAGCGTCAGGCGGCGACTGCCTTTTCAGGGGCGAGGGCCAGGGCCTTGACCTTGGCCGACAGGCGGCTCTTGTCGCGAGCGGCCTTGTTCTTGTGGAAGATGCCCTTGTCGGCGACGGTGTCGACGATGCTCTGGGCCTTCGCGAAGGCTTCTGCCGCCTTGGTCTTGTCGCCGGCCAGCACGGCCTTCTCGACATTCTTCACGGCGGTGCGGTATTTGGAGCGCAGCGAGGTGTTCGCGGCGTTGAGCTTGACGTCCTGGCGGACGCGTTTACGGCCCGACGCGAGGCGCGGGTTCTTCTTCTTGGGCTTGGCGGATGCCATATTCAGTGTTCCTTGAGGGTCTGGGGATGATGCAGCAAAGCCCTCCATTATAGGCGAGTTGCGGCAAACCGTCGCCAGACGCCGGGAGAGCACGCGCGGGCGCCTACACTTCTGCTCCGTGTCCCTGTTCAAATCCGCCTCCACCGTCTCGCTCCTGACGCTCGCCTCCCGGGTGACCGGCCTCATCCGCGACGTCCTCATGACCTCGGTGTTCGGCGTCAGCGCGATGACCGACGCCTTCTACGTCGCCTTCCGCATCCCGAACCTGTTCCGGCGGGTGTTCGGCGAGGGCGCCTTCAGCCAGGCCTTCGTGCCGGTGCTGGCCGCCTCCCGGACCGAACACGGCGACGCCGGCGCCAAGGCGCTGGTCGATCACGTGGCGACCCTGCTGACCTGGACCCTGGTGGTGGTCTGCGCGCTGGGCGTCGTCGGCGCGCCGCTGATGGTCTGGGCCATGGCCAGCGGCCTGCAGAAGAACCCGCAGGGCTTCGACGCCGCGGTGGTCATGACGCGCTGGATGTTCCCCTACATCGGCTTCATGTCGCTGGTGGCCCTGGCCGGCGGCGTGCTCAACACCTGGCGCAAGTTCGCGGTGCCGGCGGCCTCGCCGGTGCTGCTGAACCTGGCGCTGATCGCGGCGATCGTGGGAGGGGCGCCGCTGTTCAGGCGCCTGGGCATCGAGCCGATCTATGCCCAGTGCGTGGGCGTGATGGTGGGCGGCATGATGCAGCTGGCGATCCAGGTCCCGGCCCTGCGCGGCCTGGGCATGATGCCGCGCATCGGGGCCAGCTTCGGCGCGCTGCGCGCCGCCTGGCGCGACCCGACCACCCGCCGCGTGATGCGGCTCATGCTGCCGGCGCTGATCGGCGTCAGCGTGGCCCAGATCTCGTTGCTGATCAACACCCAGATCGCCTCCCACCTGGCGACCGGCAGCGTCAGCTGGATCACCAACGCCGACCGCCTGATGGAGTTCCCGACAGCGATGCTGGGCGTTGCGCTCGGCGTGGTGTTGATGCCGCAGCTGGCCAGCGCCCGCGCCGCCAAGGACGACGCCCGCTATTCGGCGATGCTGGACTGGGGCCTGCGCCTGGTGGTGCTGCTGGCGGTGCCCTGCGCCCTGGCGCTGCTGGTGTTCGCACGCCCGCTGGTGGCGGTGCTCTTCCACAACGGCGAATTCAGCGCGCTGCATGTGCAGCGCACCAGCGTGGCGCTGATGGGCTACGGCGTCGGCCTGGTCGGCCTGGTGGCGATCAAGGTGCTCGCGCCCGGCTACTACGCGAAGCAGGACACCCGCACGCCGATGCTGATCGCGGTCGGGGTGCTGGTGCTGACCCAGATTCTCAACGTCTTCCTGGTGCCGCTGCTGCAGCACGCGGCGCTGACGCTCACCATCAGCATCGGGGCGCTGGTCAACGCGCTGTGGCTGCTGGTCGGGCTGATCCGGCGCGGCAGCTACCGGCCGCTGCCGGGCTGGGGAAAATTCGTGCTCCAGGTGCTTTTCGCCAGCCTGGTGCTCGGCGCGCTGCTGGTCTGGGGCGATCGCCATTTCGACTGGATCGGCCTGCAGGCGCATCGGCTGCAGCGCATCGGCCTGCTGGCCGCGCTGGTCGCGGGCGGGGCGCTGCTCTATTTCGCGGTGCTGGCGCTGACCGGGCTCAAGCTGCGCAGCTTCGTGCGCCGCTGATCGACGCGTTTTCGCTCGCGCCTTGACGGTCTCCGTCCGCTCCTCTACAAAGACACATGACGTTCCGCTTCTCGACGCCCACCGCTCTCGAATACTTCGAATCGCTCGTCAAGAGCGACGAGCAGTTCCCGCTGCTGGAGGCGGCCGCCAGCCTGGCGCAGGACGAATACCCCGAACTCGACGTCCAGCAGGTGCTGGGCGATGTCGACCAGCTGCTCGCGCGCCTCAAGCGGCGCCTGCCGGCCGACGCGGCGCCGCTGCACCGGCTGCGCTCTCTCAACCAGTTCTTCTTCCATGACCTGAGCTTCGGCGGCAACGTCAACGACTACTACGACCCCGACAACAGCTACCTCAACGCTGTGCTGCGCACCCGCCGCGGCATCCCGATCTCGCTCGCGGTGCTCTGGATGGAGCTGGCGCAGGGGCTGGGCCTGCAGGCCCGGGGCGTCGGCTTTCCGGGCCATTTCATGCTCAAGGTCACGCTGCCGAAGGGGCAGGTGGTGATCGATCCCTTCACCGGCAAGTCGCTCTCGCGCGAAGAGCTCAGCGAGCGCCTCGAGCCCTACAAGCGCAGCAACGGCCTGGTCGGCGATTTCGACGTTCCGCTCGGCCTGTACCTGCAGCCGGCGACGCCGCGCGAAATCATCGGGCGCATGCTGCGCAACCTGAAGGAAATCCACCAGGCCCAGGAAGACTGGCAGCGTGCCATCGCGGTCCAGGACCGGCTGGTGGCGCTGCTGCCCGAAGCCTGGGGCGAGCACCGCGACCGCGGGCTGGCCCACGCCGAGCAGGGCAATGCCGCGTTGGCGGTGCGCGACCTCGAGACCTACCTCGCGCATGCCGAGGACGCGCTCGACCTCGACGCGATCGCCGAGCGGGTGGCCGCGCTGCGCCGGGCGGAGTTCTGATGGAATCCGCCAAGGCGCCGCTGGCCGACCTTGGTACCCGGCACCAGTTCCACGGCGTCCAGCCGGTGCTGCCTGTGGCCGATGCGGCGCGCGCGGCGCGATATTTCTGCGACGTGCTGGGCTTCGACCTGGACTTCATCGCCGGCGAGCCGCCGAGCTATGCGCGAGTCAAGAAGGGCGACCGAAGCTATGGCGACCCGGTCTACCTGCGCCTCTGGCAGTGCGGTCGGCGCGAGGCCAGCCCGTGGCGCGGCGAGATCGTGATCCATGTCGGGCAGGACATCGACGGCCTGCATGCGGCCTACGTGAAACGCGGGGTCGACGTGGTCGAAGCGCCCACCTCCCAGCCCTGGGGCCTGCGCGAATTCGCCATCCGGGAGCCCGACGGGCACGTTCTTCGATTCTGCGGATATCTCTAGCTCAGCGCCGGCCGGATCAGGTCGGCGTCGAAGGTGAGCCTGGCAGTCCGAACTGGTGCCAGGCGCGGCGCAACTGGGTGTCGGAGCCGAAGCCCGACATTTCTGCCGCCTGCGTGACGTTGGCGCCCGACTGCAGCGCCAGCTGCGCCGTGGCCAGCCGCAGCCGGCGCAGGTAGGCCAGCGGCGCGACGCCGGCGTGCTCGACGAACAGCCGCGTCAGGTGGCGCGGCGAGGTGTGGGCGACCTCGGCCATGCGCGGCACCGTCCAGTCGGTCTGCGGCGCCTCGCTGACCGCATCCTGGACCCGGTGCAGTGCCGCATGCAGGTGGTTGCGGTAGGCCAGGAAGGGCGAGAGTTCGGGGTCCTGCGGGCCGCGTCGCATCGCCACCACCATGGTCTGGGCCACCCGGGCCGCCAGTGTCTCGCCGCAGGTCTGGCCGATGCGGTGCAGGATCAGGTCGATGCCGGTGGTGACGCCGGCGCTGCTGTAGAGCGGCGCATCGAGCACGAAGACGCGGTTGGCGACCACGTCGCAGCGCGGTTCGACCTGCTTCAGTTCGTCCAGGTGGTGGTGGTGCGTGGTCGCGCGCCGGCCCGCGAGCAGGCCGGCGTGGGCGGCGAGCAGCGTGCCGGCGCAGACCGTGACGAGTTCGAGCCGGCCAGGCTCGAGCCGCAGGCCGCGCAGCCAGTGCAGCAGGGCCCGCGCCGGCGGGTTGTCGACCGCGATGGCCTCGCCCGGCAGTCCGACCAGAACCACCCACGTCGGCGTGCGCCAGTCCGACGGCAGTGGCTGCAGGCCGGCCAGCCGGACGCCGACCGAACTGGCGGATTCGGGCTCCGGGCTCGCGAACACCAGTTCGAAACGGGGCGGCAGTCCGGCGGCAGCCCGAAGCTGGTTGGCGATGCGCAGCGCCTCCGCCGGGCCGGCCCAGTCGAGCACCAGGCTGTGCGGCAGCAGCGCGAAGACGACGCGAATCAGGGTGGGGTTCGGGTCCACGCGAAATCCATCTGCCGCGCGGTGCGCAGCGCCAGCGGCTCGCCGGCCAGCCGTGCCACCAGGTGCAGGCTCATGTCGATGCCGGCCGTGATGCCGGCAGAGGTGACGATGCGGCCCTGGTCGACCCAGCGCACGCCTTCGCGCACGTTCAGAGCCGGAAAGCGGTGGCGCAGGTCGTCGATGTCTTCCCAATGGGTGGTCACGGATGCCCCGGCCTGCAGCACGCCGCTGGCGGCCAGCAGGAAGGCGCCGGTGCAGACCGAGGCCGTGAGGCGGGCCTCCAGGCTGGCGCGGGCGATCCAGTCGCGGGTCGCCCCGCAGGCCATCGCGGCATCGACCACCCCGCCCGGCACGATCAGCACGTCGGCCGCGGGCGGGTCGTCGAAGCTGCGGTCCGGCAGCACCTGGAGGCCGGCCCGCATGCGCACCGGCGCCGTGGTGCGGGCGACGCATTTCACCTCGAAAGGCGGCGCCGTGCCGGCCGCGTCGCGCTGGTGCATGCGGGACGCGGTCGTGAAGACCTCGTAGGGACCCGCCAGGTCCAGGGCCTCGACGTCGTCGAAGGCGAGGATCGCGACCTGCAGCGTCCGGGCGCTCATGGCCTTGATTCCGCGAGGCGGACCAGCGCTTCTTCGGCGCTGCACACCTTGGCGAAGCGGCCGTCGAGCACGGTGGCGGTGCGGGCCTGGATGTCCGCCGCCGTCAGCGGCCGGCCGTCGGGCTGCACCATGTCGAAGGTCAGCGTCGCCTCGGTCACGTAGTCGACCTGCCAGCCCAGGTCGGAGGCATGGCGCGTGGTGGTCTCGCAGCATTGCTCGGTGCGGATGCCGCTGACCACCAGCCGCTCGATGCGGTTCTGGGTCAGCCAGACGTCGAGTCCGGTGCCGACCAGCGCGCTGTGGCGGCGCTTGGTGAAGGTGGCGGCGGGCTCGAAGGGCGCGAGGCCTTCGAGCGGGCGCACATGGCCCGATTCGATCGCGAAGGCGTTGCTGGCGACGGCCGGCCCGTCGCTGTGGAAGACCCGGACGATCGGTGCACCGGCGGCGGCGAAGCCCTGGATCAGCGCGTTCTGCGCCGCCAGGTAGGCCGGCAGGCCGCGCGCGTCGAAATAAGGGCGGTGGCGGAACGACTCCTGCGCGTCGATCACTATCAGACAGCTAGTCATGGGGGCATCTCCGGAAACGAAAGTGGATGATGCACCCGATTTTTCAGGATATGCGGCTTGTCGTCCCGGCCGCGGCGGACCGGAATCGATCACTTTCGGACATCAGACCAGGCCCGCCGTCTTCAGTTCTTTCTTGAGGTAGGCGTAGAACAGGGGTGCCGCCACCAGCCCGGCCGGCCCGAACACCGCTTCGGCGACGAACATCACGGCCAGCAGCTCCCAGACCGACATCTGCGTGCGGCTGCCGACCACCTTGGCGTTGATCAGGTATTCGGCCTTGTGGATCAGGATCAGGAAGCCCAGGCAGACCAGCGCGGTGAGCGGCGACACCGACAGCCCGACCAGCGTGATGACCGTGTTGCAGATCAGGTTGCCCACGATCGGCACCAGGCCGGCGACGAAGGTGAGGGTGATCAACGCCGGCGTGTAGGGGAGTTCCATCTGCCACAGCGGCAGCAGGAACAGCAGGAAGAGGGCGGTCAGGAAGGTGTTGAAGGCCGCGATCCAGAACTGTGCCGCGACGATCTGGCCGAAGGCCTCGCCGAACAGCACGATGCGCGCGCGCAGCTCGCGCGCCAGCGGCCGGCGCGAGGGCGGCTGGATGGCCACCGCGGCCAGCGAGCCGACGATCAGGCCGACATAGGCGAACAGCAGCCCGCCGAGCCAGGCGCGGCCGGTCAGCGCCAGCGAACCGGCCTGCCCGCGCAGGTAGTTGGCGATCATGCGCTGCACCTCGCCCGAGCCCTCCGGCAGGTAGGCGCCGATGTCCGGCGGCAGCTTGAGCCGCAGTTCGAGCACCGTGCGGGCGATGTAGTCGAGCAGTTCCTTGTACTGGTCGGGCGCGTTCAGCACGAACTCGCGGGCCTCGGAGAAGCCCAGGATCAGGAGGCCGATCGGCGCCAGCATCACCAGCGTCGCCGCCGTCACCCGCGGCAGCGCCGGTGCCGCGCTCCAGGCCGGGTCGTTGGCGCTGATCTTGCGGCGCCGGCGCAGCGCCAGATCGAAGGCCCGCGTCAGCCAGCGCGTGCCGAGGTAGCCGATGCAGGCGGACAGCAAACCCGGCAGCAGCCCCTGCCACATGATCAGCAGCAGCCCCGCCGCCATCAGCAGGTAGCTCGCCGTGACGACGTAACGCGAAGGGGCAGCGGTGGGGTCGCTCACGCGGGCGGGGCGCTTCAGGCGACGACCACGGCGGCACCGGTGCCGCGCTCGGCGATCACGCCGATGGTGTGCACGGTCTCGCCGGCAGCCTGCAGCGTCGCGGCGCAGGCGGCGGCCTGGGCGGCCTCGATCACCACCACCATGCCGATGCCGTTGTTGAAGGTCCGGTTCATCTCGATGTCGTCGATGCCGGCCACCTTCTGCAGCCAGGCGAAGAGTTCGGTCTGCGGCCAGCTGCCCTTCCGGAGGTGGGCGGCCGTGCCTTCGGGCAGCACGCGCGGGATGTTCTCGAGCAGGCCGCCGCCGGTGATGTGGGCCAGCGCCTTGATCGGGTGCTTGCCCAGCGCCTCGAGCACCGGCTTGACGTAGAGATGCGTGGGTTCCATCACGGCCTCGCGGAAAGGCTTGCCGTCGAGCGTGGCGGGCAGGTCGGCGCCGGCGCGCTCGATCACCTTGCGCACCAGGCTGAAGCCGTTGGAATGCACGCCGGCCGAGGCCAGGCCGAGCACCACGTCGCCGGGCTTGACGTCCTTGCCCGTGAGAATGAGCGACTTCTCGACCGCGCCGACCGCGAAGCCGGCCAGGTCGTATTCGCCGGCCGGGTACATGCCGGGCATTTCGGCGGTTTCGCCGCCGATCAGCGCGCAGCCGCTCAGTTCGCAGCCGCGGGCGATGCCGCCGACCACCGCCGCGGCGGTGTCGACGTCGAGCTTGCCGCAGGCGAAGTAGTCGAGGAAGAACAGCGGCTCGGCGCCCTGCACCAGCACGTCGTTGACGCTCATGGCCACCAGGTCGATGCCGACGGTGTCGTGCATGTTCCATTCGAAGGCCAGCTTGAGCTTGGTGCCGACGCCGTCGGTGCCGCTCACCAGCACCGGTTCTTTATAGCGCTTGGGCACCTCGAACAGGGCCCCGAAGCCGCCGATGCCGGCCAGCACGCCCTCGCGCATCGTCTTTTTCGCCAGCGGCTTGATGCGGTCGACCAGCGCGTCGCCGGCATCGATGTCGACGCCGGCGTCCTTGTAGCTGAGCGGGGTGGTGGAGTTGGAGTTCATGGTCGGGCCGGGCAGAAGAAGGGAGGGCGGAAGGAGGAGGACAATGAGGGCCGGCAACCGATCTGGGCGGGCCGATAGAATTCGCCACGATTTTAAGGGCGCCGGTCGACCCGGCCCCCGCTTGCCACTTCGTGTCCTGCGCCAATCCCTCATGAACCCTTCCTTCGCGTCGTCCGCGCCCTTCCAGCCGCCCCCGGCGGCCCTGGCATGAAGCAGCTCGCGCTCGATATCGGCATCGCCACCGGTCCGACCCTGGCGGGCTTTTTCGCCGGTCCGAACGAGCCGGCCCTGCGCCACCTGCAGTTGTGGGTCGGCGACGCGCGCGCGCCCACCCTTCATTCGCCGGTGCCGACCTACCTCTGGGGCGAAGGCGCCAGCGGCAAGACGCACCTGCTGGAGGCGGTCCGTGGCGCGCTGCGCGAGCAGGGCGCCAGCGTCGGCTGGCTCGACCCCGCGGCCGTCAACCCGCCCGAGTTCGACGAACGCTGGGGCGCGGTGCTGCTCGACGACGTCCATCTCTACACCGCGGTGCAGCAGCACGCGGCCTTCAACTGGTTCATCAACGCCCAGAGCCTGCAGCGAGGCGTGGTCGCCGCCGGCGCCCTGCCGCCGGCCGACCTGCCGCTGCGCGAGGACCTGCGCACCCGGCTGGGCTGGGGCCATGTGTTCCACTTGCAGGTGTTGAGCGAAGCCGAGCGGCGCGCTGTGCTGCGCCAGGCGGCCGACGACCGCGGCGTTGCGCTGTCCGACGAAGTCCTCGACTACATGCTGCACCGCTTCAGCCGCGACCTCGGCAGCCTTATGGAGCTGCTCGCGCAGCTCGACGGCTATGCCTTGCAGACCCAGCGCGCGATCACCATCCCGCTGATCCGGTCGATGCTCGAAAACGAATAGGGCTCAACCCCTCTCTCCAATGATCAAGAAATTCATCGACAAACTCCTCGGCAAATCCGGCGCTCCCGGTTCCGGCGGCAAGGCCCGCTTCGGCAAGCGCCAGGAGGTGGACGCCTCGGTCCACGGCATCGACCCGGCGCTGGTCGACGAGCGCGCCAGGAACGTGGTGACCACCTTGCAGCAGGCCGGCTACGAGGCCTACGTGGTCGGCGGCGCGGTGCGCGACCTGCTGCTGGGGCTGCGTCCCAAGGATTTCGACGTCGCCACCAATGCGACGCCGGAGCAGGTCAAGGGCCTGTTCCGCCGCGCCTTCATCATCGGCCGGCGCTTTCGCATCGTGCACGTGGTGTACGGCCGCGGACGCGAGCACGAGGTGATCGAGGTGTCGACCTTCCGCGCCTACATGGACAACGCCGGCGCCGAGCAGGTGGCCGGCAACGAGCGCACCAGCAAGGGCGAGCTGGCGGGCATGAAGCACGCCGTGGACGCCAGCGGGCGGGTGCTGCGCGACAACGTCTGGGGCCCGCAGGAAGAAGACGCCGCACGCCGCGACTTCACGGTCAACGCGATGTACTACGACCCGGCGAGCCAGATCGTGGTCGACTATCACAACGGCATCAAGGACGCGAAGAAGCTCACGCTGCGCATGATCGGCGACCCGATCACGCGCTACCGCGAGGACCCTGTGCGCATCATCCGCGCCATCCGCTTCTCGGCCAAGCTGGCGCAGCTGGGCTTCAAGCTCGAGCCCAAGACCGCGGCGCCGCTGGTCGAATCGAGCCGGCTGCTGGCCGACGTGCCGCAAAGCCGGCTGTTCGACGAGATGCTCAAGCTGCTGCAGACCGGTCACGCGGTCGCGACGGTGGCGCAGCTGCGCAAGCTCGGCCTCGCGACCGGCATCTATCCGCTGCTCGACGTCGTGGTCGAGCGCGCCGACACGCCCTTCGTCCAGGCCGCGCTGCAGGACACCGACCGCCGGGTCGGCGAGGGCAAGCCGGTGGCGCCGAGCTTCCTGCTGGCCTGCGTGCTGTGGGCCGACGTGCGCGACGGCTGGGCCCAGCGGCTCGAAGGCCGGCACGGCCAGCGCCCGCAGGCGCCGTTCCCGGCCCTGCAGGACGCGATCGACGATGTCTTCAATGCCCGGATCGGCGATGTGTCGGGCCGCGGCAAGCTGGCCGCCGACATGCGCGAGATCTGGATGATGCAGCCGCGCTTCGACAAGCGCAGCGGCAGCACGCCGCACAGCCTGGTCGAGCAGGCGCGCTTCCGTGCCGCTTTCGACTTCATGCGCCTGCGCGCCGACGTCGGCGAAGTCGGCGAGGCGATCGCCGAGTGGTGGCAGGAGTTCAGCACCGCCGACGACCTGCGCCGCCAGGACCTGATGGACCAGGTGCGCGACGAACAGCACAAGAAGACCCGCCAGCGGGTGCCGGCGCGCACGCCGGCCCCGGCGTCCGCCGAGCGCCGCGCGAGCGGCCAGGACGAGGGCGAGCGCGAGGACGCCGAGACTGCGCCGCGCCCCGACGGCGAGGCCTCGGATGCGCCGCGCAAGCGCCGCCGCCGCCGCAAGCCGCGCAGCGGCGGTGCCGGCGAGGCCGGCGGCGTGGCGGCGGCCGAGTGAATGGACAGTAGGGCCTTCGTCGCGATCGGCGCCAATCTCGGCGACGCGCGCGCCACGGTGCTCCGGGCCATGGACGACCTGGACCGGCTGCCTCGCACCCGCGTCAGCGCCCGCTCGTCGCTCTATCGGAGCGCGCCGGTGGATGCGGGAGGCCCCGACTTCATCAACGCGGTGGTGGCGCTCCAGACCGGGCTCGATCCGCACGCGCTGCTGGCCGAGCTGCAGCGCCTCGAGGCCGGCGCCGGCCGCGAGCGGCCCTATCGCAACGCCCCGCGCACCCTCGATCTCGACCTGCTGCGCCATGGCGACGCGGTGCTCGAAACCCCGCAGCTCAGCCTGCCGCATCCGCGGCTGGCCGAGCGCGCCTTCGTCCTGCTGCCATTGGCGGAAATCGCCCCGGAGCAGGTCACGTCCCAGCAACTCGCACAGGTGGCGGACCAGCGGATCGAGCGGCTCTGAGAGCCGTTGCGGGCCCGCCCATTACACTTGCGCGGTTTTTCACGATGGCGTCACAGGCATGTGCTTGCGACGATCCATGAACCCAGGAGAGCGCCATGTTCGGCAAGCTGCTGCCCCGCGAGGGGAATTTTTTCGAGATGTTCAATCAGCACGCCGACCGCATCGTCGAAGCCGCGCGCGCGTTCGAGCAGCTCGTGGCCAACTACAACGACCTGCACCTTCGGGAGCAGTACAACCGCGATGTCGACAACGCCGAGCGGGCGGCCGACCGCGTGACGCATGACGTCAACCGGCTGATCCACAAGACCTTCATCACGCCGATCGACCGCGAGCAGATCCACAAGCTGATCAACACCATGGACGACGTCGCCGACCTGATCCAGGACTCGGCCGAGACCATGGCGCTCTACGACGTGCGCCACATGACCGAGGAGATCACGCGTCTCACCACGCTGAGCGTGAAGTGCTGCGAGCGGGTCAAGGACGCGGTCAAGTTCCTCTCGAAGATCACCGACCCGGCCACGGCCGAGGCCACGCTGAAGACCTGCGAGGAGATCGACCGGCTTGAATCCGATGCCGACCGCGTGATGCGCAGCGCCATGAGCAAGCTGTTCCGCGAGGAGCCCGACGTGCGCGAGGTGATCAAGCTCAAGGCGATCTACGAGCTGCTCGAAACCATCACCGACAAGTGCGAGGACGTCGCCAACGTCA
The DNA here is from genome assembly GCF_030486595.1 of Variovorax ginsengisoli. Taxonomy (GTDB): domain Bacteria; phylum Pseudomonadota; class Gammaproteobacteria; order Burkholderiales; family Burkholderiaceae_C; genus Variovorax; species Variovorax ginsengisoli_B. Next base: position 150,688 of record NZ_JAUJZH010000003.1, read on the forward strand.
TCGAGGGCATCGTCCTCGAGAACTCCTGAAGCAACGGGATCTTTCGAATGGCAACGGTTCAGGTCGCCCTCTGGGTGGTGGTGGGTTTGGTCGCACTGGCCATCGCCTTCGATTTCATGAACGGATTCCACGACGCGGCGAACTCGATCGCCACCGTGGTCTCGACCGGGGTGCTCAAGCCCGGCCAGGCCGTGGTGTTCGCGGCCTTCTTCAACCTGGTGGCGATCTTCGTCTTCCACCTGAGCGTGGCGGCGACGATCGGCAAGGGCATCGTGCAGCCGGGCATCGTCGACGTGCACGTGGTGTTCGGCGCACTGGTGGGCGCCATCAGCTGGAACCTGGTCACCTGGTACTACGGCATTCCGAGCAGTTCCTCGCATGCGCTGATCGGGGGCATCGTGGGCGCGGTGATCGCCAAGGCCGGCTCGAGCTCGCTGATCGCGGCCGGCATCTGGAAGACCGTGGCCTTCATCTTCGTCTCGCCGCTGCTCGGTTTCCTGCTCGGCTCGTTCATGATGATCCTGGTGGCCTGGGTGTTCCGGCGTTCGACGCCGTCGCGCGTGGACCGGTGGTTTCGCACGCTGCAGCTGATCTCGGCCGGCGCCTACAGCCTCGGGCATGGCGGCAACGACGCCCAGAAGACCATCGGCATCATCTGGATGCTGCTGATCGCCACCGGCTACGCGGCCGCCGATGCGGCGCTGCCGCCGACCTGGACCATCGTCGTGTGCTATGCCGCGATCTCGCTCGGCACCATGTTCGGCGGCTGGCGCATCGTCAAGACGATGGGCCAGAAGATCACCAAGCTGAAGCCGGTCGGCGGCTTCTGCGCCGAGACCGGGGGTGCGCTGACCTTGTTCCTGGCGACCGCGCTGGGCATCCCGGTGTCGACCACCCACACCATCACCGGCGCGATCGTCGGCGTCGGCTCGGTGCAGCGCGCCAGCGCGGTGCGCTGGGGTGTGGCCGGCAACATCGTCTGGGCCTGGGTGCTGACGATCCCGGCCTCGGCTTTCGTGGCGGCAATCGCGTACTGGATCGGGATCCAGGTTTTCTGAGTTACTGCGACATCTTCCGCCCGGCTTCGATCTCGTGTTCGAAGTAGCGCTGGAAGCTGAAGGCGATGCTGGCCATCAGGATCGTGCTGCCGAAGAACAGTGCCAGCACCACGGCACCGATGGTCAGCCAGCTGGTGTTGCCGGCCGCGGCGTCGCCTGTGCGGCCGGCGTTGTAGCGTGCATTCCACTTCTCGGGCGTCATGAGCCCGTACACGATGGCGGTCAGGGCGCAGCCCGCGATCGTGAAGCCAAGCAGCGGCAGCAAGGCCCAGCTCAGGCCGTCGTCTGTGCCGTAGAGGCGCACCCGCTCGAGGCCGTAGAGGCCGAGTGCGGTCGGGATCGGCAGCAGCCAGCCGAGCAGGCTCGAGAAGCCGCGCAGGTAGAAGCAATGCAGGCCCAAAGGCCCGCCGAGGAAGGCCAGCCACGCGGCCACGGTCTTGTTTTTCATTCGGGACGGGTGGTGCTGCCTTCGCCCAGCACCTTCTCCATCAGCACCACGTCGCGCCACTCGCCGAACTTCCAGCCGCAGTCCTTCAGCACGCCGACGTGGCTGAAGCCCTGGCCGCGGTGCACGCCGATCGAGCCGGCGTTGGCCGAGTCGCCGATCACCGCGATCAGCTTGCGCACGCCCACCGCTTCGGCGGCCTGGGACAGCGCCGCCAGCAGTTGGGCGCCGAGGCCCTGGCCGCGGGCGCCATCGGCCAGGTAGATCGAGTCCTCGGCCGAGAAGCGGTAGGCCGGGCGCGGCTTGAACCAGTTGCAGTAGGCGAAGCCGAGCAGTTCGCCGTCGCGTTCGGCCACCAGGTAGGGCAGGTTCTTCGACAGCACATCGGCGCGGCGCGCGGCCATGTCGGCGGCGGTCGGCGGGTCGGTCTCGAAGGTGCCGGTGCCGTGCAGCACGTGGTGGGCGTAAATGGCGGTGATGGCAGCGACGTCTTCGTCGCGGCTGGGTCGGATCTGTGTCATTCGGGGGACTCGGCGCGGCCGAGAATTGGAGAATCGGGAGAGCGGGCTATAATCATGGGCTTTTCAGCGTGTCGCTGGCCGGGTGGCCATGTCGCGTGTCTCGACGCTGAAAGAACACTGTGGGCGAACCTTGCGGGTTTGCTGCACCACCCCAAGGATAAATCATGGTCGTCATTCGACTCTCCCGCGGCGGTTCCAAAGGCCGTCCGTTCTTCAACATCGTCGTGTCGGACAAGCGCGTTCGCCGCGATGGCCGTTTCATCGAGCGCCTGGGTTTCTACAACCCGACCGCCAAGGAAAACGAGGAAAGCATCCGCATCGCCCAGGACCGCCTGACCTACTGGAAGAGCGTCGGCGCGCAAGCTTCGCCCACGGTCACCCGCCTGATCAAGCAAGCCGCTGCCGCTGCGCCCAAGGCCGCGGCCTAAGCATGGCCCCCACGCTCGGCACTGTCGTGTCCTCGCTGCCCCCCAAGGGGGCCGCAGCCGCCTTGGGGCGGCCCGGCGGCGTCTGAGCAGCCAGGCGATGCTGCCATCACTCGAAGCCGCCGAATTGCCGGCGGATGCGATCGAAGTAGGGCGCATCGCCGATGCCTGGGGCATCAAGGGCTGGTTCAAGGTCCTGCCCCACAGCGCCGAACCCGAGGCGCTGTTCTCTTCCAAGCGATGGTTGCTCCAGCCCCCGGGCGCCGCGGGCAGCCAGGCGTTCAAGCTCGCGATCCGCGAAGCCAAGGAACATTCCGACGTCATCGTCGCCTCGTCCGAGGACGTGCCCGACCGCAATGCGGCCGAGGCACTGCGCGGCGCGCGCGTGTTCGTGCCGCGCTCCAGCTTCCCGACCGCCGGCGACGACGAGTACTACTGGGTCGACCTGATCGGCCTGGCGGTGGTCAACCGCGAAGGCGTGGCGCTCGGCAAGGTGCGCGAGCTGCTGGCCACCGGCCCGCAGACCACGCTGGTGCTCGATGCGATCGAGGACGGCAAGCCGGTCGAGCGCATGGTGCCCTTCGTCTCGGCCTTCGTCGACAAGGTCGACCTGGCCGGCCGGCTGATCACTGTCGACTGGCAGCCCGACTACTGAGCCGTCCAGGCCCGGCCCTGGTGCCGCCATGCGCTTCGACGTCATCACTCTCTTCCCCGAGCTGTTCGCGCCCTTCCTCGCGAGCGGCGTGACGCGCCGTGCTTACGAATCGAAGCAGGTCGAGGTGGTGCTGTGGAATCCGCGCGACTTCGCCGAGGGCAACTACCGGCGCGTCGACGACCGGCCCTTCGGCGGCGGCCCTGGTATGGTCATGATGGCCGAGCCGCTGTCGGCCTGCCTCGACGCCGCACTGGCCGCCCGCGGCGCCGCGGCGCCGGTGCTGCTGTTCTCGCCGATCGGCGAGACCTTGCGCCATCAGGCGGTCGAGCAATGGGCGGCCGGCGAGGGCGCGGTGCTGGTCTGCGGCCGCTACGAGGGCATCGACCAGCGCTTCATCGACGCCCGCGTCACGCACCAGCTGAGCCTGGGCGACTTCGTTCTCTCCGGCGGCGAGATCCCGGCCATGGCGCTGCTCGATGCGGTCGCGCGGCTGCAGCCCGGCGTGCTCGGCGACCAGGCCAGCCACGTGCAGGACAGCTTCAATCCGGCGCTCGACGGCCTGCTCGACTGCCCTCACTACACCCGCCCCGAGCAATGGCGGGGCGAGGGCGTGCCGGCGCCGCTGATGTCGGGACACCACGTCCAGATCGAGCGCTGGCGCCGCGACCAGCGGCTCGCCATCACCCGCGACAAGCGTCCCGATCTGATCGACGCGGCGAGGGTCGCCGGACGCCTCAGCGCGATCGACGAGAAGACGCTCAAAAAAAAGCTATAATCGCCGGCTCCCCGATCCTCTGGCCGGCCGCGCCGGGTTCAGTGAAGCGACCCAAGGGTCACTCCAACGAACCCACAGCGCCTTTTGTGTAGCGCGGACAAGATCGAATCCAGGACATCATGAACCTCATCCAGACCCTCGAGCAGGAAGAAATCGCCCGGCTCAACAAGCAGATTCCCGATTTCATGCCCGGTGACACGGTCATCGTCAGCGTGAACGTCGTCGAAGGCTCGCGCAAGCGCCTGCAAGCCTACGAAGGCGTCGTGATCGCCAAGCGCAACCGCGGCCTCAACAGCGGCTTCATCGTGCGCAAGATCTCCAGCGGCGAAGGCGTGGAACGCACCTTCCAGACCTACAGCCCGCTGATCGCCAAGATCGAAGTCAAGCGCCGCGGCGACGTCCGCCGCGCCAAGCTGTACTACCTGCGCGAGCGCAGCGGCCGTTCGGCACGCATCAAGGAAAAGCTGCCGGGCAAGGCTCCGTCCGCTGCGGCCGCTCAGTAAGCAGAGAGCGCCCCTTGCCGTGCAGAAAGCCGCCGTCCGAGGCGGCTTTTTGCATTGGCGCCGCGTGCGGGCGGGCGGTTCGTGATTTAGTTGTGTGCCCTTGGTCGTCGCGCCAGGGCCTTTTGCGTTTAATTTGTAGAGATCCATTTTTTTGACCACCTCACCGCCGGCCATGCGCGCCTCCCCCGTCGAAGTCATCAACGCCGTCGTCCCGACGGCCTTGCAGTCCTTCGATCCGCGCGAGGTGCCACCGATCGGTGTCGACAGCGGCCTGCCCGCTGTCGATCCGGCGCAGCTCGGGGCCCGGGCCTTGCGCGCGCGCTTCGCCACGCCGCCGGCCTGGACGCCCGAGGTGCGGCGCGAGCCGCGCATGTTCGACCGCGCGCCGGCGCAGGCCGCGGTGCTGGTGCCGATCGTGATGCGGGAGCAGCCGACGGTGCTGCTGACCGAGCGCAGCTCGCACCTCAAGAATCACTCGGGGCAGGTCGCCTTCCCCGGCGGTCGGGTCGACCCCGAGGACGCCAACATCGCCGCCGCTGCGTTGCGCGAGGCCTGGGAGGAAGTCGGCCTGTCGGCGGACTACATCGAGATTCTCGGCAGCCTCCCGACCTACACCACGGTCACCTCGTTCATCGTCACGCCGGTGGTGGCCCTGGTGCGTCCGGGCTTCGAACTGAACCTCAATCCCTACGAGGTCGAAGAGGCCTTCGAGGTGCCGTTCGCCTTCCTGATGGATCCCGCCAACCATCGCCGCCATGCCATGGTCGGCGCGGACGCGACCGCGCGCGAGTGGCTGTCGATGCCCTACCAGGATGGCCCGCACGAGCGCTTCGTCTGGGGCGCGACCGCCGGCATGCTGCGCAACCTCTACCGCTTCCTCAGCGCTTGACGGCGGACGCGGGGGCGTCCGAACCAGCCCTGGGCAGTCGCTATCATCGAGCAATGAGCTTCTTTGCGATCCTCTGCGCATTGCTGATCGAGCAGGTGCGCCCGCTGGCGTACCACAACCCCGTCTACGGCGGCGTGCTGGCGTGGACGCGCTGGACCAGCCGCAATTTCGATGCCGGCAAGCCGCACCACGGCTGGGTGGCGTGGTCGCTCGCGGTGGGCGTGCCGACCTTGCTGGCGCTGGCGGTCCACTGGGCGCTGATCCTTACGCTGGGGCTGCCCTTCGCGGTCCTGTGGAGCATCGCGCTGCTCTATGTCACGCTGGGCTTTCGCCAGTTCAGCCACCATTTCACCGGCATCCGCGATGCCCTCGATGAAGGCGACGAGCCGCTGGCCCGGTCGCTGCTGGCCCACTGGCAGCAGGTCGATGCGGCCAACCTGCCGCGCAGCGAGATCGTGCGCCATGTGATCGAGCACTCGGTGATCGCGGCGCATCGGCACGTGTTCGGCGTGCTGGCGTGGTTCTCGATCCTCGCGGCGATCGGGCTCGGTCCGGCCGGCGCGGTCTTCTATCGGATGAGCGAGTTTGTCTCGCGCTACTGGGCCCACAAGAACGGCGCCTCGATGCAGCCGTCCAGCATCTGGGTCCAGCAGGCCGCGGCGCGCGCCTGGGGCGTCATCGACTGGTTGCCGGCGCGGATCACGGCGCTGGGCTTCGCGGTGGTCGGCAGCTTCGAGGAGGCGATCGACTGCTGGCGCAACGACGCCCGCCGCTTCCCGAACGGCAACGACGGCGTGATCCTCGCGGCCACCTCCGGCGCAGTCAACGTGAGCCTCGGCGGCGGCACGCTGAGCACGGTGCCGGTCAACGATCCGCTGTCGCGCGCCCAGGCCGGGGAGTCGTTCGCCGGGGGCGCCTTGCCCGATGGCGGCAGCACACCCGGGCGCGAGCCCGAGCCCGGCCACCTGCGCAGCGTCGTCGGCCTGGTCTGGCGTTCGGTCGTGATGTGGATGGTGCTGCTGGCGCTGCTGACGCTCGCCCGCCTGCTCGGATGACGCCGACGTTCTGGAGCCCGCGCATCGCGGCACTCGAGCCCTACGTGCCGGGCGAACAGCCGCGCATCGCCAACCTGGTCAAGCTCAACACCAACGAGAACCCGTATCCGCCATCGCCGCGCACGATCGATGCGATCCAGCGCGCCGCCGAAGAGGGGCTGGAGCGCTACCCGGACCCTGAATCGACCGTGTTGCGCGAGGCGATCGCCGCTCGCCACGGGCTCGACATCCGGCAGGTGTTCGTCGGCAACGGCTCGGACGAAGTGCTGGCCCATGCCTTCTTCGCCTTCTTCCAGCAGGACGCGCCGCTGCTGCTGCCCGACATCACCTACAGCTTCTACCGCGTCTACGCGCAGCTCTACGGCATCGATTGCGCGCTGCAGCCGGTCGACGAAGCCCTGCGCATCGACGCCGACGCGCTGGCCGCGCGTGCCAAGGCGGGCTGCGGCGGCATCGTGGTCGCCAACCCGAACGCACCGACCGGCAGGGGATTGCCGCTGGCGCAGATCGAGACGCTGCTGTCGGCCTGCCCGGAGCGCGTGGTGCTGGTCGACGAGGCCTACGTCGATTTCGGCGGCCAGAGCGCGCTGCCGTTGATCGCCCGGCATCCCAACCTGCTGGTGGTGCAGACGCTGTCGAAGTCGCGCTCGCTGGCCGGCTTGCGGGTCGGCTTCGCCTGCGGGCAGGCGCCGCTGATCGATGGGCTGCAGCGGGTCAAGAACAGCTTCAATTCGTACCCGATCGACCGCCTCGCCAGCGCCGGCGCCGTGGCCGCGCTCGAGGACGAGGCCTGGTTCGCGAAGACCCGCGATGCGGTGGTCGACACCCGCGAGGGCCTGGCGCTGGAGCTCGAGGACCTGGGCTTCGAGGTGCTGCCTTCGCAAGCCAACTTTCTTTTCGTGCGCCATCCCGCGCACGACGCGGCGGCCCTGGCCGCGGCACTGCGCGCCCGCGCGGTGCTGGTGCGCCATTTCGCCCAGCCGCGCATCGCGCAGTACCTGCGCATCAGTGTCGGCACCCGGGAGCAGTGCAGTGCGCTGGTTGGCGCGCTGGGCGAGATCCTGAGCGATCCCGCAACGTCTCAATAGCGGGTCTGGCTCAGCTCCGCGAACAGCTCGCCGTAGATGCGGTAGCGCGAGGCGCTGATCGTCCCGGCCTGCGTCGCCGACTCGACCTGCGCGATGACGCCGCAGCCCGGCTCGTGCAGGTGGCTGCAGTTGTAGAACTTGCAGGCCGTGGCTTCCTGGGCGATGTCGGGCATCAGGTGCGCCAGCTGCATCGGCTCGATATGGTGCAGCCCGAATTCCTGGAAGCCCGGCGAGTCGATCAGCGCGGTCGAGCGCTCGGCGTCGACCCAGTACCAGGTGGTGCTGGTGGTGGTGTGCTTGCCCGAGTTCAGTGCTTGGGAGATTTCGCCGGTCAGCGCGCTGGCGCCGGGCACCAGCAGGTTGATCAACGTGCTCTTGCCGGCGCCCGAGGGGCCCAGCACCAGGGTCACCTTGCCCGCCAGCAGTTCGGTCAATTCGCCATGGCCGGCGCCGCCGTCGGCCCTGAGCGACATCGGCAGCACGCGATAGCCCATGCGGCGGTAGGGCTCCAGCCGCTTCGAGGCGCGCTCGAAGGGCACGGCCAGGTCGCTCTTGTTCAGCGCGATGACCGGCGTGATGCGCTCGGCGCCGGCTGCGATCAGGGCGCGGGTCAGCTGGGTTTCCGAGAACTCGGGCTCGGCCGCGATCAGGATCAGCACCTGGTCGAGGTTGGCCGCGAAGGACTTGGTGCGGATCTCGTCCTGGCGATAGAACAGGTTCTTGCGCGGCAGCACGCGCTCGATCGTGCCCTCGTCCTCGCTGGCCTGCCATTGCACGCGGTCGCCGACCAGGGCCTGGCTTTTCTTGCCGCGCGGATGGCAGATCAGGCGCGTGCCGTCGGGGGTCTCGACCATGCAATGGCGGCCATGGCTGGCGACCACCAGGCCGTCGTGGAGGGCAGCGCCGGTGTTGCCGCCGCGCTGCTGCTTAGCCAAGGGTGCTTTCCATTCGGAGATCAGGCGAGCAGGGCATCGGCCAGGCCCGCGCACTCGAAGTCGGTCGCCGAGAGGCCGCCGACGTCGTGCGTGTTGAATCGCACCACACAGCGGTTGTAGTGCACCGAGAGGTCGGGATGGTGGTCGTGCCGGTGCGCCACCAGGGCCAGCGCGTTGACGAAGGCGATGGTCTCGAAGTAGTTGGCGAAGGAGAAGCTCTTCTCGATCGCGACGTCCTTGCCGTCGCCCGTGAGCTTCCAGCCCTCGAGCCGCGCCAGCGAGGCGACGATCTCGGTGGCGCTCAGCGCGCGGCGCGCCTGGGTCTTCCAGTCCTTGGTTTTCAGCATGCTGCTCATGGTCGGCTTTCGGTTCAGGCAGCGGCCATGCGCGCGAGGCGCTCGGAGGCTGGCGGATGCGAGTAGTAGAACTTCACGAACAGCGGGTCGGGCGTCAAGGTCGACGCGTTGTCCTGGTAGAGCTTGAGCAGGGCCGCCGACAGGTCGGCGCCGCTGGTCTGTGCGATGGCATAGGCGTCGGCCTCGAACTCGTGCTTGCGTGACACCAGCACCGGCAGCGGCGCCACGAAGAAGCCGAACACCGGCATCGCGAGCATGAACAGCAGGATCGCCAGCGCGTCGTTGGGCGCCATCAGGTTGGGCTGCACCCCCAGGCCGGTGTAGAACCAGCTGTGGGCCGACAGCCAGCCGAGCAAGGCGAAGCCGGCCAGGCTCAGGGCGAACATCGCGACCATGCGCTTCATCACGTGCTTGTGGCGGAAGTGCCCCAGTTCGTGCGCGAGCACGGCCTCGACCTCGCCGGCACTGAGCTGGCGCAGCAGCGTGTCGTAGAAGACCACCCGCTTGCTGGCGCCGAAGCCGGTGAAGTAGGCATTGGCGTGGGCGCTGCGGGTGCTGCCGTCCATCACGAACAGGCCCTTGGCCGCGAAGCCGCAGCGCTGCATCAGTGCGTTGACGCGCTCCTTCAAGGCGAGGTCGTCGAGCGGCTTGAACTTGTTGAAGATCGGCGCGATGAAGGTCGGATAGACCAGCATCAGCAGCAGGTTGAAGCCCATCCACGCGGCCCAGGCCCACAGCCACCACAGCTTGCCGGCGGCGCCCATGAGCCAGAGGATCAGCGCCGCGATCGGCAGGCCGATCAGCGCCCCGAGCAGCACGCCCTTGACCGCGTCCGTGAGCCACAGGCGCCAGGTCATCTTGTTGAATCCGAAGCGCTCCTCGAGCCTGAAGGTCTGCCACAGCGTGAAGGGCAGTTCGGCCAGGCCGCCGATCAGCGCGAAGGCGGCCAGCAGTGCCAGCTGCTGCCACATGCCGCCGCCCAGAAGGTCGAGCAGCAGGCGGTTCAGCAGGTCGAGCCCGCCGAACAGGGTCCAGGCCAGCAGCACGGCCGCGCCCCAGGCCAGTTCGAGCAGGCCGAAGCGGGTCTTGGCGACCGTGTAGTCGGCGGCCTTCTGGTGGGCGTCGAGCGTGATGGCTTGCCGGAAGGCGGCGGGCACCGCACCGCGGTGGCGGGCGACGTGTCGCACCTGGCGGCTGGCGAGCCAGAACTTCACGACCAGGCCCGCGACCAGCGCGAGCGCGAAGGCCATCGTGAGGATGAGGGAGGCGGGCAGGGGGGTGGGCATGGCGGTCGAGTTTAGCCCCCCGCCTGCCGGGCCTCCAGCCGGGCGGGCCGGTCGGCCTGCTGGCAGCAGGGGCGTCCGGCGCGCGGGCGGCGCCGGGGCATCGACGACAATCGCCCGATGCCCGAAACCACCGAACCGACCGCCCCCGCCACACTCAAGAAGAGCGACCAGAACCTCGTCTGGCTCGATTGCGAGATGAGCGGCCTGGACCCCGAGAAAGAGCGCCTGCTGGAAATCGCGGTGGTCGTCACCGGACCCGACCTGACGCCGCGGGTCGAGGGGCCGGTGCTGGTGATCCACCAGAGCGACGAACTGCTCGACGCCATGGACGCCTGGAACAAGGGCACGCACGGCCGCAGCGGCCTGATCGACAAGGTCAAGGCCTCGACGCTGGACGAGGCGGCGGCCGAAAAAGAGCTGATGCATTTCATCTCGCGCTACATCCCCAAGAGCGGCTCTCCGATGTGCGGCAACACGATCGGCCAGGACCGGCGCTTCCTGGTCAAGTACATGCCCAAGCTGGAGGCCTATTTCCACTACCGCAACCTCGACGTCAGCACGTTGAAGGAGCTGGCCAAGCGCTGGAAGCCCGCGGCCTACAACGGCTTCAAGAAGCAGCAGGCCCATACGGCGCTGGCCGATGTGCACGAGTCGATCGACGAACTGGCGCACTACCGGGAGACTTTTCTGAGGCTTGTGGACTAAGGATTAGGTGAAAACCCGAGTTCATGCGATAATTGCGGGCTTCGCTGAAAGAGCTTTCAGCGTTTTCTTGCATCTCCCTATCTTGCACATCGCGCCCGAGCCACTGAGTGACTGAGTCATTCGAGTGACTGAATCACGGGCCGCAGCCCCGACGAGAGTCGACGGCTGAACGTCGTTGGATGGTTGATGTTTTTCACCACCCGACGGGGCGCCGCCTACGGCAGCGCTCGCGTTTGAGATTGAATAAATGACCGACGCTTTTGAAGCGCAGGGCGAGTTCGCGCCTGTGCAATCCGATGATTTCGCTGTTTCCCCTGTGGTCAGCGAGTCGCTTTCCGTTGCCGCCGAAGTGCCCGAGCTCGAGGCGCTCGACGCAGTCGAGACCGCCGCCGAACCCAAGCTGCCGAATGGCTTCGTCAAGCTGGGCCTGGCGCCCGAGCTGATCGCCGCGGTCGAAGACCTGGGCTTCACCCAGCCGACCACCGTGCAGGAGCAGGTGATCCCGCGCGCCATGACCGCCAGCGGCGGTGCCGACGGCGCCACCCGCTTCGTCGACCTGATGGTGTCGAGCCAGACCGGCAGCGGCAAGACCGCGGCCTTCCTGCTGCCAGTGCTGCACACGCTGCTGCAGCGCCAGGCCGAAGCCGAAGCCGCCAGCAAGGCCGAGTTCCAGCGCCTGGCCGCCGAAGCCGCCGCTCGCGGCGAAGCACCGCCCAAGAAGCCGAAGCGCAAGGACCCGACCAACTCGCGTCACTTCAAGGCCGCCACGCCCGGCGCCCTGATCCTCTGCCCGACGCGCGAACTCGCCCAGCAGGTGGCACATGACGCCATCGACCTGGTCAAGCATTGCCGCGGCCTGCGCATCGCCAACGTGGTGGGCGGCATGCCCTACCAGTTGCAGATCGCCAAGCTGCAGAACGCCGACCTCGTGGTCGCCACGCCCGGCCGCCTGCTCGACCTGCAGCGCTCGATGCAGATCAAGCTCGACCAGGTCAAGTTCCTGGTGGTCGACGAAGCCGACCGCATGCTCGACCTCGGCTTCTCGGACGACCTGGCCGAAGTCAACCAGCTGACCATCGAACGCCAGCAGACCATGATGTTTAGCGCCACCTTCGCGCCGCGCATCCAGCAGCTGGCCCAGCGCGTGATGCGCGAGCCGCAGCGGGTCACCATCGACAGCCCGCAGGAAAAGCACGCCAACATCAAGCAGAGCCTGTTCTGGGCCGACAACATGCAGCACAAGCGCAAGCTGCTCGACCACTGGCTGCGCGACACGACCATCAACCAGGCGATCGTGTTCGCCAGCACGCAAGTCGAATGCGACGGCCTCGCCAACGACCTGCAGCAAGACGGCTTCAGCGCCGTGGCGCTGCACGGTGCCCTGAGCCAGGGCCTGCGCAACCGCCGCCTGATGGCGCTGCGCCAGGGCCAGGTGCAGATCCTGGTGGCGACCGACGTGGCCGCGCGCGGCATCGACGTGCCGACCATCACGCACGTCTTCAACTACGGCCTGCCGATGAAGGCCGAGGACTACACCCACCGCATCGGCCGCACCGGCCGTGCCGGCCGCGACGGCCTGGCGATCACCTTCGCCGAGCAGCGTGACCGCCGCCGGATCTTCGACATCGAGGGCTACACGCGCCAGCAGTTCAAGTCCGAAGTCATCCCCGGCCTCGAGCCGCAGCAGCGTGCGCCGCAATCGCGTGCGCCGCAGGGCGACTTCCGCGGCCGCGACAGCCGTGACAGCCATTCGCGCGACCGCAAGTTCGGCGGCGGCGGTGGTGGCCATCGTGGCGGCAATGGCGGTGGTTTCGGTGGCGGCGGCAGCAACTATGCCGGTGCCAGCGGCTTCAACGACCGCAATGCACGGGGCCCGGGCGCCGGTGCGCCGCGCGGCTTCCAGAATGCGGGCAATGCCGGTTTCGGCGGTGGCCGCGATGAAGGCGGCGGCGGCTACGGCCGCAAGCCGGGCTGGGGCGACAGCGCTCCGCGCGGCGGTGGCTTCGGTGGTGGTGGCGGCGCCGGTCGCGGCGAGGGCTTCGCGCCGCGCGGCCATGCTGGTGGCGGTGGCGGCAAGGTGTTCGTGCCGCGCGATGCGCAGAAGCCGCGCGGGTTCAAGCCGACGCGTTGAGGGACGTGCCGAGCGGCGCTGGTCGCTGCTCGCTGCCATGAAGGAAGCCCGCCTTGTGCGGGCTTTTTTGCGTCTGCTCGTCCCGCATCCGATCAGTTGGGGATCGAAGGCATCTGATCAGTTGAGGACAGAGCAAAAACTGCTGCGCAGTTTGTTGGTCTGTCCCGCAAGGCCTCAGGTGACAGGCGCCGGATTGAACAACACCAGCGCGTTGTGCAGCTTCCACTGCTCCGCCCAGGTCTTCCTGCGGCCGCTGGCCACATCGAGCATCAGCTTGAACAGCTCCCAGCCCACCTCCTCGATGCTGGCCTCGCCGTCGGCGATGCGCCCGGCGTTGACGTCCATCAGGTCGTGCCAGCGGCGCGCCAGGTCGCTGCGCGTGGCGACCTTGATCACCGGCACCTCGGCCAGGCCGTAGGGGGTGCCGCGGCCGGTGGTGAAGACGTGCAGGTTCATGCCCGCGGCCAGCTGCAAGGTGCCGCAGATGAAGTCGCTGGCCGGCGTGGCGGCGTACAGCAGCCCCTTCTGGCGCGCCTTCTCGCCCGGCGCGACGACACCCGAGATCGGCGCGCTGCCGCTCTTGACGATCGAGCCCATCGCCTTCTCCACGATGTTCGACAGCCCGCCCTTCTTGTTGCCGGGCGTGGTGTTGGCGCTGCGGTCGACCCGCCCGCGCTCGAGGTAGGCGTCGTACCAGGCCATCTCGCGGATCATCGCCTCGGCCACCTCGGGCGTGGTCGCGCGCGAGGTCAGCTGGTCGATGCCGTCGCGCACCTCGGTCACCTCCGAGAACATCACGGTGGCGCCGGCGCGCACCAGCAAGTCGGTGCAGAAGCCCACCGCCGGGTTGGCCGTGACGCCCGAGAAGGCGTCGCTGCCGCCGCACTGCACGCCGACCACCAGCTCGCTGGCCGGCACGGTCTCGCGCCGGCGGTCGTTCAGGCGCTCCAGGTGCTCCTCGGCCTGGCGCAGGATCGAGTCCACCATCGACATGAAGCCCACGTGGGCCTCGTCCTGCAGGCAGACCACGTCGAGCTTGGCGTCGGCGCTGTCGCCGACATCGGCCACGTTGCGCTCGTCGATCAGGGGAATGGTGCCCGGGGGCATCAGGCGCTCGGGCTGCAGCTTCTCGCAGCCCAGGCTGACGACCATCACCTCGCCGCCGAAGTTCGGATTGAGGCTGATGTTGCGCAGGGTGCGGATCGGGATGACGGCGTCGGGCGCGTCGATGGCGACGCCGCAGCCGTAGCTGTGTTCGAGCGCCACCACGTCGTCGACGTTGGGAAACCGGGGCAGCAGTTCGGCCTTGATGCGCTGGACTGCGAACTCGGTGACGCCGGCCACGCACTGCACGGTCTGGGTGATGGCCAGGATGTTGCGGGTGCCGACCGAGCCGTCGGGGTTGCGAAAGCCCTCGAAGGTGTAGCCCTCGAGCGGGGGCATGGCGGGCGGCTTGACGGTGGCGATGGGCAGGCCGTCGAGCTCGCGCGCGGCGGGCATCCTCAGGAGCCGCTCGTGCACCCAGCTGCCGGCCGGGATGGGCTTGAGGGCGTAGCCGATCGGCACGTCGTAGCGGCGCACCTCGCCGCCCTCGGGGATGTCGACCAGCGCCACCTTGTGGGCCTGGGGGACCTTCTCGCGCAGCGTGAGGCCCGAGGCGAACACGGTGCCGGCCGCCAGGCCGCCGTCGTTGGCCACGATCGCGACGTTGTCGCGCGCGTGCATGAGGATGGTGAGCGGCGGCCTGGGCGTGGGGGTTTCAGTCATGGGGGTGCTTCGGTGTCTCGCGTTCCCGCGGATCAGGCTCGCCGCCCGATCTCGGCCTCTTCGCGGGTCCAGCCCTTGACCTGCTCGCTCAGGCTCAGGCCGAGGCCCGGGCGGCTCGGCACCCGCATGCGGCCGTCGCGGATCTCGAGGCGCTCGTTGAACAGGGGTTCGAGCCAGTCGAAGTGCTCGACCCAGGGCTCGGTGGGATAGACCGCGCCCAGATGGACATGCAGCTCCATCGCGAAGTGCGGCCCGAGGCCGAGGCCGGCCTGCTCGGCGAGGCCGGCCACTTTCAGGAACGGCGTGATCCCGCCCACGCGAGGCGCATCGGGCATGAGGTAGTCGGCGGCGCGGTGACGGATGAGTTCGCCGTGCTCGGCCGCGCTGGTCAGCATCTCGCCGGTCGCGATCGGGGTGTCGAACTGGGCCGCGAGCGCGGCGTGGCCCTCGAAGTCGTAGGCATCGAGCGGCTCCTCGATCCACACCAGATTGAATTGCTCGAAGATGCGGCACATGCGCTGCGCGGTCGGCCGGTCCCACTGCTGGTTGGCATCGACCATCAGCGGCATGTCGTCGCCCAGGTGCTTGCGCACCGCTTCCACGCGCCGGACGTCCAGCGCGCGGTCGGGTTGCCCGACCTTCAGCTTGATGCCGCCGATGCCGCGTTCGCGCGAGGCCTGCGCATTGACGAGCAGTTGCTCCAGCGGCGTGTGCAGGAAGCCGCCCGAGGTGTTGTAGCACTGCACCGAGTCGCGCTGCGAGCCGAGCAGCTTGGACAGCGAGAGACCGGCGCGCCGGGCCTTGAGGTCGTACAGCGCGACGTCGAAGGCGCCGATCGCCTGCACCGCCATGCCGCTGCGGCCGACCGAGGCACCGGCCCAGCACAGCTTGGTCCAGAGCCTGGAGATGTCGCTCGGGTCTTCGCCGATCAGTGCCGGCGCGATTTCCTTCGCATGCGCGAACTGGCCCGGCCCGCCGGCCCGCTTCGAGTAGCTGAAGCCGAGGCCGCGATGGCCGTCCTTGGTCTCGATCTCGGCGAACAGCATCGCGATCTCGGTCATCGGCTTCTGGCGGCCGGTCAGGACCTTGGCGTCGCTGATCGGGTTGGCCAGCGGCAGGTAGCACGACGAGATGCGTACCCAGCTGATGCTGTCGCTCGCGAACGAAGGGGAGGAGGGGGTCATGACGGCGGAGTCCATGCGCTTCGGGGTGGTGGGGGCGTGCTCAGTCGATCGTGATCTTGCCGGCCTCGATCACGGTCTTCCAGCGCGCGTATTCCTTCTGCTGGAATTCCGCGAACTGAGCCGGCGTGTTGGCGACCATCTCGAAGCCGATCGAGGTGAACTGTTCCTTGACCTTCGGGTCGTTGAGCGCTTCGACGAAGGCGGCATGGGCCTTGTCCCGTGTCGCGGGGGCCAAGCCCTTGGGGGCGACGATGGCCTGCCACGACGCCACCTCGACATTCTTGACCCCCGCTTCGGCCAGCGTCGGCACCTCGGGCAGCACCGGCGAGCGCTTCGGGCTGGTGATCGCCAGTGCGCGCATCCGGCCGCCCTTGATGTATTGCGCCACCGAGTTGATGTTCTGGAACGACGCATCGACCTGGCCGCCCATGAGGTCGGTGTGGGCCGGCGAGCCGCCCTTGTAGGGGACATGGAGGCCCTGGGTGCCGGTCTGCTGCCAGAACAGCTCGGCCGTGAGGTGGTCGCTCGAGCCGTTGCCGGCCGACGCGAAGGTCATCTTGCCGGGGTTGGCCTTCAGGCCGGCGATCACGTCGGCCACGTTCTTGTACGGCGAGCTCGCCGGCACCACCAGCACGTTGGGCGATGCCACCGCCACGGTGATCAGGTCGAAATCCTTCAGCGCGTCGTACTGCAGGCCCTTGACCAGGTGCGGCACGATCACCAGCGGACCGAGCGAGGTCACGAGGAAGGTGCTGCCGTCGGCCGGAGCCCGCTTGACGAAGGTGGCGCCGATGGTGCCGGTGGCCCCGGCCTTGTTGTCGACCAGGAAGGACTGCTTGAGCTTCTCGCTGAGCCGCGGCACGATCGCGCGCGCCACCTGGTCGGTCGAGCCGCCGGGCGGGAACGGGACCACCAGCGTGACGGTCTTCTCGGGCCAGCCCTGCCCATGGGCGGCCAGGGCCGCCAGGCTCAGCGCGATCGCGCCCAGGTACTTCTTCATGTCATGTCTCCTTGGATTGATAACGTTGTCATTTTTGGCCTGGGAAACGAATCGGACGACGGGTGGTTGCGCGTTATCAAGATTCTGTCGATATAGCGAAATCGGATTCGAGGCGCCAAGACAAATGATATCGTTGTCATTTTGACCGGTCAACCCAGGCGGTGATCGGGGTTTTCCCGGTTTCGCGCCGGCCCGCAGGCCTCGACGGCTGCGCTGTTAACGATGTCAGCGCGAGGCCCACCGATTTTGGTAGGCTCCCGGGATCCAACGCCAGACGCCCGAAATGAACGACGTTTCTCCCTTCAAGGCGGCCACGCTCCACGACGTGGCCAAGGCGGCGGGCGTTTCGCTGATCACCGCCTCGCGCGCGCTCGGCAATCCCGGCGTGGTGTCGGCGAAGACGATCGAGAAGGTCCAGGCTGCGGTCGAATCGACCGGCTACATCCCGAATCTGCTCGCCGGCGGCCTGAAGTCGAAGCGCAGCCTGATGGTGGGCGGCATCGTGCCGGCGCTCTCGGTGTCGCAGTTCCTTCCGACCGTGCAGGCCCTGACCACCGAACTCGCCGCGGCCGGCTACCAGCTGATCCTGGGCCAGACGGCATACGACGCCGAGCGCGAGGAATCGGTGCTCAACGCGATGATCGGCCGCCAGCCCGACGGCATCGTCATCACCGGCCTGGTGCAGTCCCAGCGGGCCCGCGACCGGCTGCGCCGCTCGGGCATTCCGGTGGTCGAGACCTGGGACCTCAGCGACCGGCCGATCGACATGGTCGTGGGCTTCTCGCACCTGAAGGTGGGCGGCGCGCTGGGGGGCTATTTCCTCGGCAAGGGATGGAAGCGGATCGGCATCGCCTCCGGCGACGACCATCGGGCGCGGATGCGCCGCGACGGCTTCCAGACCACGATCGGGCGCGAGCTGCCGACCGCCTTCGTGCCCGCACCCAGCAGCCTCGAACTGGGCCGCCGTGCGCTCGGGCAGCTGCTCGAGACCGATCCGGAACTGGCGGCGATCTGCTGCAGCTCTGACCAGCTCGCGCATGGCGTGATCGTGGAGGCGCTGGCGCGCGGCCTGCGGGTGCCGCAGGACCTCGCGATCTGCGGCTTCGGCAACGCCGACTTCGGGGCCCACACGGTGCCGTCGATCTCCACCGTCCATGTGGACGGGGCCGAGATCGGCCGCCTGGCGGCGCAGCTGATCGTCGCCCGCTGCCGCGGCGAAGCGGTGGCCCAGCCGGTGATCGACGTCGGCTTCCGGATCGTCGAGCGGCAGTCGACTTGAGCTAACGAGCGCGCTGCGGCAGCTCGGACGCGCGGCGCCGCTCGCGGCCGTTCACGAGATGGGTGCGCATGGCGGCACGGGCCGCATCCGCATCCTGCTGCGCGATCGCGTCGACGATGCGTCGATGCTCCAGCAGCACCTGGTCGCTCGTGGCGATGCCGGGGTCCTCGCCGGCCGCGGCTTTCAGGAAGGCGGTCGGCACGCAGGCCGGGCCCAGCGCTTCGAGCACCGCGGCGTAGTGCGGGCTGTGGGCCGCGCGCGAGATCTCGAGGTGAAGCTGGAAGTCGGGCACCGCCGTGTCCATGCCTTGCGCCATGGCGCTGCGGAAGGCGTTCAGCGCGCCGGCGATGGCTTCCAGGTCGGCGCCGTCGCGACGCTGCGCCGCCAGGGCGGCGGCTTCGGATTCGAGGCCGATGCGCAATTCGATCAGCGCCAGCGCCTGCGGGAGGCTGTCGTCCGGGCTGCTGTCGACCAGGAAAGGCTTGGCGCGCGACGCCCCGACCACGAAGGTGCCGACGCCCCGGCGCGACCGCACCATCCCGGCCGCTTGCAGCCTCGACAGCGCTTCGCGGACCACGGTCCGGCTGACACCGAACTCGCTCATGATCTCGGCCTCGGTCGGCAGCTTGTCGCCGGCCCGCAGCGGGCCGATCCGGATCCGGTGGCTGAGGGCGTCGACCACGCCCATGCTCAGGTTGCGCGGCTGGGATCGGTGGGGGCTCTGCATGTTGATAACGTTGTCATCGATGCTAGTCGAAAGCGGCCGGACGGTCCAGGAAACGGGGCGCGGCGAGCGCCTCAGGGGAAACGCGAACACGGCCTATTTTTAGTTGACACATGAAAGGTTGAAAAGTAATGTATTGACGCCTCCTCCTGTTCCACTTCGACTGCAACCCATGAAAATCGCAATCCTCGGCGGCGGCCACGGCGCCTATGCAGCCGCCGCCGACCTGTCCGAAGCCGGCCACGAAGTCCGCCTCTGGCGCCGCGACGGCGCCGCGCTGGCACCGGTCGTGCAAGCCGGATCCATCACGTTGAAGGATGCCGATGGCAGCCGAGACGTGGCGATCGCGCTGGCCACGCCCGACATCGGCGCCGCGCTGCGCGATGCCGAGCTGATCGTGATTCCCACCCCGGCGATCGCCCAGCAGGACATCGCCCGCGCGATGGCGCCGCACCTGGTCGACGGCCAGGTGGTGTTTCTGCCGCCCGGCACCTTCGGCAGCTACGTCATGGCGCGCCAGGTGGCCGAGTCCGGCAGCCGCGCCGATGTCGCCTGGGCCGAGACCGGCACGCTGCCCTACCTGGCGCGCAAGCACGGCGAGCGCGAGGTGAACGTGACGATCCGCGCCATCCGCATGCCCACCGGCGTCTATCCGGCGCGCAAGGAGGCGCAGGCGATCGAGGTGATCCGCCGGGCCTATCCCGCGGTGCACGGCTGCGGCGACGCGCTGTCGGGCGCGCTGATGAATGCCGGCCCGGTGATCCATCCGCCGCTGATGGTCATGAACGCCGCGCCGCTGCAGCACTTCGAGCGCTGGGACATCCACAACGAGGGCACCCAGCGCGCGGTGCGCGACGTCACCGACCGGCTCGACCAGGAGCGCATCGCGGTGCGCGAGGCGCTCGGGCAGGGCGCGCCGCACTATCCGCTGGCCGACCACTACAACAACGACCAGTGGATGTACGGCGATGCCCACAAGCAACTGGTGAAGTCGGGCGACTGGCGCGAGAACATCGACCTCCACACGCACCGCTACATCACGGAGGACACCGAGCTCGGGCTGGCCTTCCTGGCCTCGACCGCGCGCTTCGTCGGCGTCGACGCGCCGATCGCCCATGGGCTGCTGGCGATCGTCGGCGGCTTCCTCGGACGTGACCTGCGCCGGGGGCCCCGCACATTGGAGACGCTCGGCCTCTCCGAACTGAGCGCGGCGCAACTCAAGAAGAGATTGCACGATGGTGAATGACCTGCCGCGCTTTGCAGCTGTCGGCGCGGGCCGGATGGGCCGCGGCATCGCGATCGCCTTCGCCTATGCGGGCCATCGCATCTCGCTGGTCGACCTGCGCCAGCGCAGCGACGAGGCTTGGCAGAAGCTGCGCAGTGAAGCACGGGCCGAGATCGAAGGCAGCCTGTCAGGGCTGGCCCAGCTCGGCGTGATCGATGCCGCGCAGGTGGCGGCGATCGCGGCGCGGGTCGAGTTCATGAACGCCGCCGACGCACCGGCCGCGCTCGGCGCTGCCGAACTGCTGTTCGAGGGCGTGCCCGAGACCCTGGACGCCAAGCGCGAGGCCTTCGAATGGCTCAACCGGCACTGCCGCGACGACGCGATCATCACCTCGACCACCAGCAGCATCCTGGTGACGCAGCTGGCGGCGTTGGTGCACAAGCCGGAGCGCTTCCTCAACATGCACTGGCTCAATCCGGCCTACGTGATCCCGGTGGTCGAGCTGAGCTGCCATGTCGGCACCGACCCGGCCGTGCTGGCGCGCACCAAGGCGATCATGGAAGGCATCGGCAAGCTGCCGGTGGTCTGCGGCGCGACGCCCGGCTACATCGTGCCGCGGCTGCAGGCGCTGGTGATGAACGAGGCGGCCCGCATGATCGAGGAGGGCGCCGCCACGGCCGAGGAGATCGACAAGGCCACGCGCTACGGCCTGGGGCTGCGCTTCGCGGCGCTCGGCGTGGTCGAGTTCATCGACTTCGGCGGCTGCGACATCCTGCACCACGCAAGCCGCGAGATGTCGGCCTCGATCGACCGTGCGCGCTACACGGCGCCCGCGATCGTCGACCGCATGGTCGACGAAGGCCGGCTCGGCTTGAAGAGCGGCAGCGGCTTCTACGACTACGAAGGGCGAGACGTCGACGCCTACCGCCGCGACGTGCTGTCGCGCACGCTGGGCATGCTGAGGCATGCCGGGCTCTGGCAGCCGCCGGCCGCAGAGACCCAGCCATGAAGATCCGGCGCGCCTTCGCCGACCTGTCGGTGGGCCAGGTGCACTATGCCGAGTGCGGCGCGGCGCAGGCCCCGCCGGTGCTGCTCTTGCACCAGTCGCCGCGCAGCTGGACCGAATACCGCGAGGTGCTGCCGCTGCTCGGTGCCCGACATCGCGCGATCGCGATGGACACCGCCGGCTTCGGCGACTCGGCCGCCATCGACGGGCCTGCCAGCATCGAAGCCTGGGCCCGGATCGCGGTCGAACTGCTCGACGCCCTGGGCATCGCGCGGGCCGATGTCGTCGGCCATCACACCGGCGGCGTGATCGCGATCGAGATCGCGGCCAGTGCGCCAGAGCGGGTGCGCGGCCTGGTGCTGTCGTCGACGCCTTTCACCGACGCCGATTTTCGGCGCGTGCGCGCTGAACGGCCGCCGATCGACGAGGTGGCGGCTAGCGGCGACGGCAGTCACCTCGCCGCGCTGTGGCAGCGCCGCCAGGGTTTCTATCCGGCCGGGCGCCCTGAACTGCTCGAAGCCTTCGTGCGGGATGCGCTCAAGGCCAGCGGCAGCCCCGAGGACGGGCATCGCGCGGTCGCCGCCTACCGGATGGAAGACAGCATCCATCGCGTGCGGCAGCCAGTGCTGATCCTGCGCGCGACCGACGACCCCTTCGCGTCGCCGCATGCCGCCGAGCTGCAGCACGCGCTGCCGCAGGCGCGCACCCTCGACATCCCGGGCGGCATGGTGCCGCTGCCCGACCAGATGCCCGAGGCCTTCGCGGCCGCGGTGCTGGACTTTCTGGAGACGCTCCCATGAAGGCGATGCGCGTGGCGGCCTTCGGCGCGCCGCCCTTGCCAGCGCAGCTGGCCGAGCCGCAGCTGCGCGCCGGCCGCACGATCGTCCGCATGGAGGCGGCCACGGTCGGCCACATCGACCGCACCGTCTGGGGCGGCAAGTTCCTGAGGCATCCGCCGTTCCCGTACACGCCGGGCGTCGAGGCCGCGGGCGTGGTGGTCGCGAGCACCCTCCATGCCGTGGGCCAGCGCGTCTGGCTGCGCGGCTCCGGCCTGGGCACGCTGTTCGACGGCACCTGGTGCGAACTGATCGATGCCCCCGACGAGGCGCTGGGCTTGCTGCCCGATGCGGTGCCGTCGACGCTGGGCTCGGCCTTCTTCTCTCCTTGCACCTCGGCCTGGGTGGCGTTGCACGACATTGCCCGGATGCGCGCCGGCGAGCGGGTGCTGGTGACCGGCGCGACCGGTGCGGTCGGCTCGCTGGCGGTGCAGCTGGCGCTCGACGGCGGGGCGCATGTCATCGCGGTGGTTGGCCAGGCCGCGCAGGCGGCGGCGATGCCGCCCGCGGCGCAGGTACTGGTGCTCGGCGACGATCCTTCCGAAGCGCTGGCCTCGGTCTCGGCCGACCTGCTGGTCGACACGGTCGGCGGGCCGTTGCTGGCCGCCGCCCTGCCGCGCGTGGAGCCCGGAGGCCGCGCAGTGCTGGTGGGCTACACCGCAGGCAACGGGCTGGCCCTGGACCTCGCGCATTTCCTGCAGCGCGACGTGGCGCTGCTGCCGCTCAACATGTTCCGCCGCGACGCCGCCGGCCGGGCGGCGGCGCCGGAACTGCTGGCCCGGCTGGCCGACGGCAGGCTGCGCCTGGACGTCCAGCCCTTCGCGCTCGAGGACGCCGCCGCGGCGCTGGACTGGATCGCCCAGCGCGGCCATCGGGGCCGGGCGGTGCTGGTGGCGCGGCCCTGAGGCCGGCCTTCACTCGTCTTCTTCGACCGCCTCGCCCGCTGCGTGCGCGTGCAGCGCAATGATGTGGCGCAAGGTGCGCTTGAGCTCTTCGGCACGCTCCAGGCCGAAGGGCTCGAGCACCCGCAGCTCATGCTCGCGCGCCAGCTCCATCAGGTGCTCCACCGCCTGCGTGCCTTGGGGCGTGATGCGCACCAGGGTGACGCGCCGATCACTGTCATGGGGCAGGCGCTCGATCTGGCCGCGCGCTTCCATGCGGTCGAGCAGACGGGTCACGGTCGGCTGCTTGGTCACCGTGACCTGCGCCAGCGCGCCGATGCTGATCGCCTGGCCGCCGGCCAGCGAGGCCATCACCCGCCATTCGGAGACCGAGAAGCCGTGCTGGCGCGCCACCCGGTGGAACTCCGACGAGATCAGCTGGCTCGCCTGCGCCAGCAGCGCGGGCAGGTAGTCGTCGACGAAACGGTGGCTCGGCGCCGCCGCTTCTTCCCTGAACGGCCCCGCACTCAGGGTGGGCACGCTACTTGCTCGTCTAGGGTTATCCATGATTTTGAATACATTCAGTTGTCAATATTATAAAGACCGCGGTGCCGATAGTGATCCGCGGTCCCACGAATGAAGGAACAAGATGGCAGAGCGCTCGTTCGTCGAAGAGGTGAAGAAGCTGCGGCTTTCCGGTGGCGATGTATTCCGCGGTGAAGGCATTCTGGCAGTCACCAAGGCTTTGCTGGAGTCCGGTGTGTCCTACGTCGCGGGCTATCAGGGTGCACCGATCTCGCACCTGATGGATGTGCTGGCCGACGCCCAGGACATCCTGAGCGAGCACGGCATCCGCTTCGAGAACAGCGCCAGCGAGGCCACGGCCGCGGCGACGTTGGCGGCCTCGGTCAACTATCCGCTGCGCGGCGCCGTGACTTTCAAGGCGACGGTGGGCACCAACGTGGCCTCCGACGCGCTGGCCAACCTGGCCTCGGGCGGCGTCACCGGCGGCGCGCTGATCATCGTCGGCGAGGACTACGGTGAGGGCTCGTCGATCATGCAGGAGCGCAGCCACGCCTTCGCCATGAAGTCGCAGATCTGGCTGCTCGATCCCCGGCCCAACCTGCCGTCGATCGTCGAGGCCGTGAAGCAGGGCTTCGAGCTCTCGGAAGCCAGCCACACGCCGGTGATGCTGCAGCTGCGCATCCGCGCCTGCCACGTGCACGGGCACTTCGTCGCCGGCGACAACAAGCGCGCCAAGTTCACGCTCCAGGATGCGCTCGAGAATCCGCAGCGCGACGTCGGCCGCATCGTGCTGCCGCCCGCGAGCTTCGTGCACGAGCAGGAGAAGGTGCGCGAGCGCTGGCCCGCGGCCGTGAAGTTCATCGAGGAGCGCGGGCTCAACGAATTCTTTTCCGAGGGCGCCGACGACATCGGCATCATCGTGCAGGGTGGCAGCTACAACACGATGGTGCGAGCGCTCGAGCGTCTCGACCTGGCCGACGTGTACGGCAATTCGAAAATTCCGCTGTACGTCATGAACGTGGCCTACCCGGTGATCGAGAGCGAGGTGCTGCGCTTCTGCGAAGGCAAGCGCGCCGTGCTGATCGTCGAGGAAGGGCAGCCCAACTTCGTCGAGCAGAACCTCGCGACCATCCTGCGCCAGGCCGGCTCGACCACCGTGCTGCACGGCAAGGACATCCTGCCGGTGGCCGGCGAATACACCGCGGCCGAACTGCTCAAGGGCGCGCGCGCCTTCGGCGAGCGCTACGGCCGCCTGCAGCCGCTGCCGGCGCCGGTACGCAAGGTGATCCCGCTCACCGAACTGGCGACACCCGAGCCCGCTTTGCCGCTTGGCGACAGCGTCCATGCACGGCCGCCGGGCTTCTGCACCGGCTGCCCCGAGCGGCCGATCTTCAGCGCCATGAAGCTGGTCGAGCGCGAGCTCGGCGCTCACCACGTGAGCGCCGACATCGGCTGCCACCTGTTCTCGATCCTGCCGCCGTTCAACATCGGCAACACGACCATGGGCTACGGCCTGGGCGGCGCCGGCGCGGCCGCGCTCAACGCGCCCGCCGGCAAGCGCGCGATCTCGGTGATGGGCGACGGCGGCTTCTGGCACAACGGCCTCACCAGCGGCGTCGCCAACGCGGTGTTCAACCGCAGCGACAACCTGACCATCGTGGTCGACAACAACTACACCTCGGCCACCGGCGGCCAGGACATCCTGTCGTCGAGCGCCAACAACGCGACCCGCAGCACCGGCCATGCGATCGAGCGCGCGGTGCGCGGCGTCGGCGTGAAGTGGGTCCGGACCTTGCGCCGCACCTACGACATCGCCGCCATGCGCGACGCCCTCAAGGACGCGCTGACCACGAAGGAAAAAGGCCCAAAGGTGCTGATCGCCCAGTCGGAGTGCATGCTGAACCGCCAACGGCGCGAGAAGCCGCTGGTGCGCAAGGCGATCGCCGACGGCAAGCGGATGGTGCGCGAGAAGTTCGGCGTCGATTCCGACACCTGCACCGGCGACCACTCCTGCATCCGGCTGTCGGGCTGCCCCTCGCTGTCGATCAAGCCGAACCCCGATCCGCTGCGCACCGACCCGGTGGCGACCGTCATGGACAGCTGCGTCGGCTGCGGCGTCTGCGGCGAGGTCTCGCATGCGGCCGTGCTGTGCCCCTCGTTCTACAAGGCGCAGATCGTGAGCAACCCGAGCCGCTGGGACCTGGTGCGCGAGAGCTTCCGCGCGAAGGTCATCGGCTGGCTGCAAAAGGGCGAGGCCAAGCGCCGCGCGGCCTATGCCTTCTGAAGTGAAAACGATGCGCGCACAACCGATCAAGATTGCGATTCTCGCCATGGGCGGCGAGGGCGGCGGCGTGCTGGCCGACTGGATCGTCGAAATGGGCGAGTCCAACGGCTACCTGGCGCAGACCACCTCGGTGCCGGGCGTGGCCCAGCGCACCGGCGCCACCATCTATTACGTCGAGCTGTACCCCGAGGCGCAGGCCGAGGCCGACGGCGGCCGGCCGGTGCTGGCGCTGATGCCGCTGCCGGGCGATGTCGACGTGGTGCTGGCCTCCGAACTCATGGAAGCCGGCCGGGCGGTGCAGCGCGGGCTGGTCACGCGCGACCGCACGACCTTGATCGCCTCCACCCATCGGGTCTACTCGATTGCCGAGAAGAGCGCTCTCGGTGACGGCCGGGTCGACAGCAGCGAATTGCTCAAGCACGCCGAGCGCGCCGCCCAGCGCTTCATCCGCTTCGACATGGCGCAGGCCGCCGAAGCCTCGGGCAGCGTGATCAGCGCGGTGCTGTTCGGCGCGCTCGCGGGTGCCGGCGTGCTGCCCTTCGGCCGGGCCCAGTTCGAGGCCACGATCGAACGCGGCGGGGTCGGCGTCAAGCCCAGCCTCCGTGCCTTCGGCGCCGCCTTCGCGCGGGCCCAGGGCGCGCTCGAACCCGAAGCCGCCGCGGTGCCCGAGGCGGCGGCGCCGCAACCGCGCCATCCCGCGGTGCGGGCCCTGGTCGAACGCGTGCAGCGCGACTTCCCGGCCTCGGCGCAGCACTTCCTGCTCGAGGGCGTGCGTCGCCTGATCGACTACCAGGACCTCGACTACGCCGGCCTCTACCTCGATCGCATGGCCGTCGTCGCGGCGCTGCCCGGCGACGACGAAGCACGTCTGCTGCGCGAGACCGCGCGCCACCTGGCCCTGTGGATGTCCTACGAGGACACGGCCCGGGTCGCGGCGCTCAAGACCCGGTCGTCGCGCTTCGACCGCGTGCGCGGCGAGGCCCGCGTGCAGGATGGCCAGGTGCTGGCCATCAACGAGTACATGCATCCGCGGCTGCAGGAGATCTGCGAGACGCTGCCGGCCGGCATCGGCCGATGGCTGATGGATTCGCGCCTGCCGCGCCGCGTGGTCGAGCACTTCACTCAGAAGGGCCGCGTGGTGCAGACCAGTTCGCTGCACGGCTACCTGATGCTGCGCACGGTGGCGGCCTGCAAGCGCTGGCGCCGCTCGACCTTGCGCTATGCCGAGGAGAACCGTCGCATCGAGGAATGGCTCGCGCGCATCGCCGAGACCGCGCCGCACCATCCCGCGCTGGCGGTCGAAGTCGCGCAGTGCCAGCGCCTGGTCAAGGGCTACAGCGACACCCACGAACGCGGCCTGCGCAACTACGACACCGTGATGGCGGCCGTGCAGCGTGCCGGCGGCGTCATTGCACCCGCCACCCTGCGCGAGTTGCGCGATGCGGCGCTTGCCGACGAGCACGGCCACAAGCTGCAGGCCGCGCTCTTGCGGCACGCGCTCGCCTGAACCACGGAGCCCGTCATGACCGCCCAGCCGATGACCCTGCAACTGCGCGTCGCCGAAGCACGCGAACTGAACCCGCTGATCAAGACCTTCAGGCTTCGATCGGCCGATGGCGGCGTGCTGCCCGGATTTGCCGCCGGCGCCCACATCCGCGTGCGGGTCGAGCTGCCCGATGGTTCGGCCGACTGGCGCCACTACTCGCTGATCAACTTCTCGGCCGATGCGAAGGCCACCGAGGCGCCGACCGACTACGTGATCGCGGTGCGCAAGGAAGCCGAAGGCCGCGGTGGCTCGCGCTTCATGCACGAGCGGCTGCGCGAAGGTGACACGGTCACGATCGAGGTGCCCAAGAACGACTTCCCGCTGCACACCGGCCCGGGCGGCACGGTGTTGCTGGCTGGCGGCATCGGCGTGACGCCCTTGGCCAGCATGGCGACCCGCCGCCGGGCCGAGGGGCTGCCGGTGCGCATGCACTATGCCGGCCGCAGCCGCGAGCTGATGGCCTTCGTGCCCGAACTCCAGGCACTGCTGGGCGACGACCTGCGCCTGCATGCCGACGTCGAGCAGGGCGGCCCCTTCGACATCGGCGCCATGCTCGACGGCATCCCGGCCGGCGACCGGCTCTATGTCTGCGGCCCCAAGCTGATGCTCGACGCCGTGCTGGCCCAGACCCAGGCCCGCGGCTGGACCCACGACCGCGTGCACTTCGAGCTGTTCACCACGCCGGTGGTCGAGGAGGGCGACCATGCCTTCGAGGTCGAGCTCGCGCAGTCGGGCCAGCGCTTCACGGTGCCGGCCGACCAGAGCATCCTCGACTGCCTGATCGAGCACGGCTGCGACCCGATGTTCGACTGCAAGCGCGGCGAATGCGGCGTTTGCGCGACGCCGGTCATGGAGGGCGAGATCGACCATCGCGACTATGTGCTGACCGCCCGCGAAAAGGCGGAGGGCAACGTCATGCAGATCTGCATCTCGCGCGCCAAGGGGCAGCGGCTGGTGCTGGATATATGAGATTTTGCGGGACAGACCAAGAAACTGCGCAGCAGTCTTTGCTCTGTCCTCGACTGATTAGAAGGAGCCACACACACATGACTTCCTACCGAGGCAACCCCGAAGCAGTGCGCGCACTGGTGCAGCCCGACCGGGTGCATCGCGACCTCTACACCAGCGCCGAGCTGTTCGAGCTGGAACAAGAGCACTTCTTCGCCAACACCTGGAACTACGTCGGCCACGAGAGCCAGCTGCCCAAGGCCGGCGACTACCTCAACACCGAGATCGCCGGCCGGCCGCTGATCGTCGTGCGCCACAGCGACGGCACGGTGCGCGCGATGATGAACAGGTGTGCCCACAAGGGCTCGCGGCTGGTCAGCGCGCCCTGCGGCAACACCGGCAAGTTCTTCCGCTGCCCCTACCACGCCTGGACATTCAAGACCGACGGTTCGCTGCTGTCGATCCCGCTGAAGAACGGCTACGAGGGCTCGCAGCTGCACGAATGCGAGTCGGCCAAGGGCCTGACGACGGTGAAGAACGTGCGCAGCTACCGCGGCTTCATCTTCGTCAAGATCAACGACGTCGGCCCCGACTTCGAAGAGTTCTTCGGCGACTCGCTGAGCTCGATCGACAACATGGCCGACCGCTCGCCCGAGGGCGAGCTCGAGATCGCCGGCGGCTGCCTGCGCTTCATGCACCAGTGCAACTGGAAGATGTTCGTCGAGAACCTCAACGACACCATGCACCCGATGGTGGCGCACGAATCGTCCGCCGGCACCGCCAAGAGCATGTGGGCCGGCAAGCCTGAGGACGAGCCCAAGCCGATGGCGATCGAGCAGTTCGTGCCCTTCATGTCGGACTACAAGTTCTTCGAGGACATGGGTGTGCGCACCTACGACAACGGCCACAGCTTCACGGGGGTCAACTTCAGCATCCACAGCAAGTACAAGGCGATCCCCGCCTACGACGATGCGATGAAAGCGAAGTACGGCGAGGAGCGCACAGCGCAGATCCTCGGCATGGCGCGGCACAACACGGTGTACTACCCGAACCTCACGATCAAGGGCGCGATCCAGGCGATCCGCGTGGTGCGGCCGATCGCGGTCGACAAGACCCTGATCGAGAGCTGGACCTTCCGCCTGAAGGGCGCGCCGCCCGAGCTCTTGCAGCGCACGACCATGTACAACCGCCTGATCAATTCCCCCTTCTCGGTGGTGGGCCACGACGACCTTCAGGCCTATCGCGGCATGCAGGCCGGCCTGCATGCGAGCGGCAACGAATGGGTCAGCCTGCATCGCAACTTCGATCCGGCGGAGACCGCGGGCGGCGAGATCACCACGGTCGGCACCAGCGAGCTGCCGATGCGGAACCAATACCGCACCTGGGCGAAATTCATGACGGAGACGATGTGATGCCGGCCGAACCGACCCGCCAGGACCTGATCGACTTCGTGGTCCACGAAGCGCGCCTGCTCGATGCCAGGCGCTACGAGGAGTGGAAC
This sequence comes from Variovorax ginsengisoli, assembly GCF_030486595.1. Lineage (GTDB taxonomy): Bacteria > Pseudomonadota > Gammaproteobacteria > Burkholderiales > Burkholderiaceae_C > Variovorax > Variovorax ginsengisoli_B. The sequence continues at coordinate 180,221 of NZ_JAUJZH010000003.1, forward strand.
GCGCTCTTTACCGACGATGCCTTCTACTGGGTGCCGCTGGTGCCCGACCAGGAGGACGGCCTCAACCACACCTCGCACCTCTACGAGGACAAGCTGCTGCGCGAGCTGCGCATCGAGCGGCTCAAGAGCCCGCGCGCCTTCTCGCAGCAGCCGCGCAGCCGTTGCCATCACCTGCTGCAGACACCGACGGTCGAGGTCTTCGATGCCGAGGCCAGGCACTTCGTGGTGCGCACCGAGTTCCACTACACCGAGTCGCAGGGCGACGAGCTGCAGTTCTACGTCGGCACTTTCTTCCATCACCTGACCATGGTCGATGGGGCGTTGCGCATGACGCTCAAGCGGGTCAACCTGCTCAACTGCGACGCCGCGCTGCCGGCGGTGCAACTGTTCATCTAAACACGCCATGCACGCCACCGTCCACGCTGTTTTCGCCGCCACGGCCCGCCGCACCCCGGGGGCCGAGTTCCTGTTCACCGAGTCGGTGACCGCAGCGGCATACGGCATCCCAGCCGGCGCGATCCGCTGGGGCGAGGCCTCGGCGGCGGTCGAGCGCTTGCGCAGTGCCTACGCCGCCGCGGGCTACGGCCACGGCCACCGCGTCGGGCTGCTGCTCGAAAACCGGCCCGCCTTCCTGCTTCACTGGTTCGCCCTCAATGCGCTGGGTGCCAGCGTGGTGCCGATCAATGCCGAGATGCGTTCGGCCGAACTGATCTACCTGATCGGCCACAGCGAGATCAGCCTCGCAGTCACGCTGCCCGAGCGGGCAGCAGACCTGCGGGCGGCGGCGGCCGAGGCAGGCATCGCCTTCGACACCATGGAGGCGGAAGCGGTCGACGCGATCCCGCCGGCGCGAGGCGCGGCCCCACAGGCCGGCCGGCCGATCGGCGCCGACACCGAATGTGCTCTGCTCTATACCTCGGGCACCACCGGCCGGCCCAAGGGCTGCATCCTGTCCAACGCCTACTTCCTGTGCGCGGGCGACTGGTATGCGGCGCTCGACGGCGTCTGCGGCATCCGCCGCGATGCCGAGCGCGTGATCACGCCGCTGCCGCTCAACCACATGAACGCGATGGCGTTCTCGACCATGGTGGTGCTGGTCGCGGGCGGCTGCCTGGTGCAGCTCGATCGCTTCCATCCGAAGAGCTGGCTGCAGAGCGCGCGTGAGTCGGGGGCGACCATTGCGCACTACCTGGGCGTGATGCCCGCGATGCTCCTCTCCGCGCCGCCGTCGCCGTCCGATCGCGACCACGCGATCCGCTGGGGCTTCGGCGCTGGCGTCGACCGCAAGAACCATGCGCCTTTCGAGCAGCGCTTCGGCTTTCCGCTGGTCGAGGCCTGGGCCATGACCGAGACCGGCGCCGCCGCCTGCGTGATGGCGAACCGCGAGCCGCGCCTGGTCGGCACCAGCTGCTTCGGACGGCAACCGGATTTCATGGAAGTGCGGCTGGTCGACGACGAGGGCCGCGACGTCGCAGCCGATGCGCCCGGCGAGCTGCTGGTGCGTTCAGCCGGCGCGGATCCGCGGGCCCGCTTTTTCTCGGGCTACCTGAAGGACGAGCAAGCCACCGCCGAGGCCTGGGCCGATGGCTGGTTCCACACCGGCGACCTGGTGCGCCGCGACGCCGAGGGCAATTTCTTCTTCGTCGACCGCAAGAAGAACGTCATCCGGCGCAGCGGCGAGAACATCTCCGCCGTCGAAGTCGAGAGCGTGCTGAACCAGCACCCGGCCGTGAAAACCTCCGCCGTGGCAGCCACGCCCGATGCGGTGCGGGGCGACGAAGTGCTGGCCTGCATCGTGCTGCGCGAAAACGCCGGTGCTTCCGCGCCTGAACAACTGGCCGCCAGCATCGTCGACCATGCACTGGCCCAACTGGCGTACTACAAGGCGCCGGGCTACGTCGCCTTCGTCAACGCGCTGCCGCTCACGGCCTCGCAGAAGATCCAGCGCGGGCAGCTGCGCGAACTGGCGCATGCGCTGCCGGGGCAGGCGAATTGCATCGACACCCGGGCGATGAAAAAGAGGCAGTCATGACAAGGCGGATGTCCTACGACGGCGTGGCGGTCGCGGTGCCCGTCACCGTGCCCTACCAGCGCTACTCGACCCTCGGCGCCCACTGGTTCCTCGGCCAGGCCATGGAGGCGTTGGTCAAGGCCAGCGGGCTGAAGAAGGAGCAGATCGACGGCCTCTGCGTCAGCAGCTTCTCGCTGGCGCCCGACACCGCGGTCGGCGTGACCCAGCACCTGGGCCTGTCGCCGCGCTGGCTCGACCACATGCCGACCGGCGGCGCCTCGGGCGTGATGTGCCTGCGGCGTGCGGCGCGCGCGGTGCAGGCCGGCGACGCCGACGTGGTGGCCTGCGTCGCGGCCGACACCAACCATGTCGACTCGTTCCGCCAGACGCTGGGCAGCTTCAGCAACTTTGCACGCGATGCCACCTATCCGTATGGCTCGGGCGGCCCGAACTCGATCTTCGCGATGATCACGGCGCACTACATGCGCACCTTCGGCGCCACGCGCGAGGACTTCGGCCGCATCTGCGTCGACCAGCGCAGCAATGCGCTCAAGAACCCGGACGCGATGTTCAAGAAGCCGCTGACGCTCGACGAATACATCGCGGCGCGGCCGATTTCCGATCCGATCCATCTCTTCGATTGCGTCATGCCCTGCGCCGGGGCCGAGGCCTTCCTCGTGATGAGCGAAGAGCGGGCGCGCGACCTGGGCCTGGCGCATGCGGTGATCCGCGGCGCGATCGAGCGCCACAACGCCTACTCGGAAGATCCGGTGATGGTTCGAGGCGGGTGGCGCCGCGACCGCGACGACCTCTACGCCCAGGCCGGTGTGCAGCCGGCCGACATCGACTTCGTCCAGACCTACGACGACTACCCGGTGATCGTGATGATGCAGTTCGAAGACCTCGGCTTCTGCGAGAAGGGCGAGGGCTCGGCCTTCGTGCAATCGCACACGATGACGCATGACGGCAGCTTTCCGAACAACACCAGCGGCGGCCAGCTTTCGGCGGGCCAGGCCGGTGCGGCGGGGGGCTTCCTCGGCATGACCGAGACCATCCGGCAGCTGACGGACACCGCCGGCCCACGTGCCGTGCCGGATGCGCAACTCGGCCTGGTCGCCGGCTTCGGCATGGTGACCTACGACCGCTGCCTTTGCACCGGCGCGGTGATTCTGGGGAGACCCGCATGACCATGCCCTTGATGCGCCCCAAGCGCAAGAACCCGGTGCTGCGCACCCGGCAGATGAACCTGCCGCCGTGGGCCCGTGGCCGCGTGGCGCTGGGCATCACCGCGGCCGCCGCCGAAGGCCGCTTCGAACTCCAGACCTGCGAGGACTGCGGCACCGTGCAGTACCCGCCGCGCGAGGCCTGCCACAAGTGCCTGTCGCCCCGCCTGCACTGGCAGGAGCAGAACGGCGAAGGCGCACTGCTCAGCAGCACCACCTTGCACCACAGCAACGACCTTTTCTTCCGCGAGCGGCTGCCCTGGCGGCTGGGCCTGGTGCAGCTCGATGCCGGGCCGACCTTGATGGTCCACCTGCATGGCGAGGTCGGCGAGGCGCCGGCGCGCGTGCGCGTGGGCGCCCGGCTCGACCGCGCCGGACAGGCGGTATTGATTGGATTTCCGAACGAAGGGAGCGCCCATATGGCCGACGACAAGATGCTGAGGGAAATGACCAGCGATCCGAAGTTCCGCAAGGTGCTGGTCACCGACGGCAAGACCGAGGTCGGCCAGGCGATCGTGCGGGCGCTGGTCAAGGCCGGCGCCGACATCGTCTGGGTCGGCCATGCCGAGCCGTGGAAGAAGATGGGCGGCCTCGAGGACATCACGGCGCTGCCGCAGGTGACGCTGGTGCCGCTCGACCTCACCAACGGCCGCTCGGTGAGCGAGCTGGCCGGCGAGATCGGCGGCAAGGTCGACATCGTGATCAACAACGCCGAGGTGCACCGCAGCTTCGGCATCGGGTCGCGGCGCGGCACCGATGTCGCCAAGGCCGAGATGGACATCAACTACTTCGGCCTGCTGCGCCTGGCGCAGGAGTTCGGCCCGGCGCTCAAGGGCCGCTCGGCCGACGGCGCGACCGGCGCCACCGCCTGGGTCAACCTGTTGTCGATCTACGCGCTCAGCAACTTCCCGCCGCACGGCACCTTCAGCGCCTCGAAGGCGGCGGCGCATTCGCTGGCCCAGTGCCTGCGCGCCGAGATGCGGCCGGCCGGCATCCGCGTGATCAACGTGTTCCCGGGGCCGATCGACGACGAATGGAACCAGCACACGCCGCCTCCCAAGCTGGCCGGCAGCGCGCTGGCCAACGCCATCGTGAAGGCGCTGCGCGACGGTGTCGAGGACGTGTACCCCGGCGACGTGGCGCAGGAGTGGCTGGAGCGCTGGCGCGACAACCCCAAGATCCTTGAGCGCGAACTCGCGGCCGGTGGCTAGAAGCAGGAGCAACACACGATGACGACGACAACCCAACTGATGTCCGCCGCCGAGATCCTCGGCGGGCTGGTGAGCGCGATGGCCAGCGGCCGCATCCGCGTGGTCGACCTCACGCAGACCCTGACACCCGAGTTCCCGCAGATCGCGCTGCCGCCCGAGATGGGCCAGTGCTGGCCCTTCCGCATCGAAGAGGTGTCGAAGTACGACGAGCGCGGGCCCGGCTGGTACTGGAACAACTTCTCGTGCGGCGAGCACACCGGCACCCACTTCGATGCGCCGATCCACTGGATCTCGGGCCGCGACCTGCCGAACAATTCGGTCGACACCATTCCGGTACAGCACTTCGTGGCACCGGCCTGCGTGATCGATTGCTCCGAACAGGTCAAGGGCGACGACGACTACCTGCTGAGCATCGCCGATATCGAACGCTACGAGAGCCTGCACGGCCGCATTCCGAAGGGTGCCTGGGCGCTGATGCGCACCGACTGGTCGAAGCGCCAGGACCCCGAGGCCTACCAGAACTTCGACGAAACCGGCCAGCACACGCCGGGCCCGAGCACCGAGGCGGTGCGCTTCCTGGTCGAGGAGCGCGACGTGATCGGCTTCGGCTCCGAGGCGATCGGCACCGACGCCGGCCAGGGCTACCACCTGCGCCCGCCGTACCCGTGCCACTACTACATGCACGGCGCCGGTCGCTATGGCCTGCAGTGCTTGAGCAACCTCGACCTGCTGCCGCCCGCCGGCGCGGTGCTGATCTGCCCGCCGCTCAAGATCGAGAAGGGCAGCGGCAGTCCGCTGCGCGTGCTCGCCCTGGTGGGAGCTGCCGCATGACGCCTGTGTCCGCCAACAAGGTCGCGGCCGTCACCGGCGGCAGCGCCGGCATCGGCAAGGTCATCTGCGAAGACCTGCTCGCGCAAGGGTACGAAGTCGTCTCGCTGGCACGCCGGCATTGCGATATCGACCATCCGAAGCTGCACAGCATCGAGGTCGACCTGGCCGATCGCGCCGCCACTGCGCAGGCCGCGGCCGAACTGGTGCGGCGCTTCGAAGTGACCACCGTGGTGCACAACGCCGGCGTCATCCGCCCGGCGCTGATTTCCGACGTCAAGCTCGACGACCTCGACGCACTGGTCGACCTGCACCTGGGCTGTGCCATCCAGCTGGTGCAGGCGGCACTGCCGGCGATGCGTGCGCAGCGCTTCGGCCGGGTGGTGCTGCTGTCGTCGCGTGCGGCGCTGGGGCTGCAGACGCGCACCAGCTATTCGGCGACCAAGGCCGGCATGCTGGGCATGGCGCGCACCTGGGCACTCGAGCTCGCGCCCGAGGGCATCACGGTCAACGTGGTCGCCCCAGGGCCGATCCGCACCGACATGTTTTATGACGTCGTCGAGGCCGGCAGCGAGCGCGAGCGCGCGCTCGCCGCGTCGGTGCCGGTGCGGCGCCTTGGCGAGTCCGCCGACGTGGCACGGGCCGTGCGTTTCTTTGCCGATCCCGTGAACGGTTTCGTCACGGGGCAGGTGCTGTACGTGTGCGGCGGAACGAGCGTCGGCAGCCTCGCGCTCTGACACCGATCGACCGCGAACTCATGGTTCTTTCCCTTGCCATCGCAGCATTGCTTCATTAGCATTCTTGACACTTAAACATTTCATAAATCATGTTCTTGTTTGAAGTCCCCGCTTCGTCGTTTGTCTCCAACCTGAGGAGGTTTGCATGAAAGTCTTGACCCGACTCTGCGCACTGGCGGGCCTTGCGGCCGGCTTCGGCGCCTTCCACGCCACGGCGCTGGCCGCCGACCTCAAGGTCGGCTTCATCACCTCGCTGTCGGGGCCCGTGTCCTCGCTGGGCATCCCCTACGAGAAGGGCATGAAGGCCGCGGTGGCCTACAAGTCGGAGCTCAACGGCCGCAAGATCCAGCTGGTGCAGCTCGACGATGCCTCGGACCCGTCGACCGCTGCCCGCAACGCGCGCAAGATGATCGACGAGGACAAGGTCGACGTCATCATCGGCACCGCCGGCTCGCCCGGAGCGCTCGCGATCGCCGCGGTGGCGCGCGAGACCAAGACGCCGTTGATCTCTATCGCCAACGCCAACCTGCCGGGCGACGACGGCGCCTGGATGGTCACGCTGCCGCAGCCGGCGCCGCTGATGGTCAGTGCGGTGGTCGAGCGCATGAAGAAGTCGGGCGTCAAGACGGTGGGCTACATCGGCTTCTCCGACGCCTGGGGCGACCTGGTCTACGACGCGCTCAAGAAGAGCGCCGAGCCGGCCGGCATCCAGGTGGTGTCGAACGAGCGCTATGCGCGCGCCGATTCATCGGTGACGGGCCAGGTGCTGAAGATCGTGGCGCTCAAGCCCGATGCGGTGATCACCGGCACCTCGGGCACACCCGGTGCCTTGCCCTACCTGGCACTCGCCGAGCGCGGCTACAAGGGCCAGATCTACGGCATGCACGCCCTGATCAACCCCGACTTCGTGCGCGTCGGCGGCCCGTCCGTCGAAGGCCTGCTGGCTCCGACCGGCCCGGTGATCGTGGCCGAGCAGCTGCCCGACTCGAACCCGATCCGCAAGGTCTCGATGGACTTCCGCACGGCCTACCAGAAGGCCAACGGCGCGCCGCCGACCGATGCCTTCTCGGCCTACTCGTTCGATGCCTGGCTGCTGTTCCTCGATGCCGCCGCGCGCGCCAAGGGCGAGCCCGGCACGCCGGCCTACCGGGTGGCGCTGCGCGACGCGATCGTCAACACCAAGGAGCTGGTCGGCACCCACAGCGTCTACAACTTCAAGCCCGACGACCGCTACGGTTCGGACGAGCGCTCCCGCGTGATCGTCAAGCTCGAAAAAGGCCAATGGAAGCTGGTTCCTTAGCTCGCCCCCAGGTTGGCTCACTTCGTGTAGCCGCCCACCCCCGACCGGGGGCAATACCAGCGGCCCGGCATAGCCGGTTCCGCGGTATTCCTGGAATGTCCCTTGCATTGAGTGCGGGCGGTTGACCGCTTTGCATACCGGAACAAATTGATCATGCGTCCCTTCCTTCGATTTCTCAGCGCCACGGCAGTTGCCTTCGCTGCTGCTCAAGCCACAGCCGCGGACCTCAAGGTCGGCTTCATCAGCTCGCTCTCGGGGCCGGTGTCGGCGCTCGGCATTCCCTACGAGAAGGGCATCCGCGCTGCGATCGCCGAGCACCCGGCGCTGGCCGGCCACAAGGTCGAGCTGATCGTGCTCGACGATGCCTCCGATCCGACCACCGCCGGGCGCAATGCGCGCAAGCTGGTGGTCGAGGACAAGGTCGACGTGCTGATCGGCACCTCGGGCGTGCCCGGCGCGATGGCGATCGCGGCGGTGGCGCGCGAGCTCAACACGCCGCTGATCTCGCCGACCCCGGTCACCATTCCCGGGCCCGAGGGCGCATGGACCGTGACCGTGTCGCAGCCCTTCCCGCTGATGGTCGCGGCGGTGGTCGATCGCATGAAGAAGTCGGGCGTGAAGACGGTCGCCTTCATCGGCTTCTCGGACGCGCTCGGCGACCTCGCCTACGACTCGCTCATGAAGAGCGCCGAGGCGGCCGGCATCAAGGTGGTGGCCAACGAGCGCTATGCGCGCAGCGATTCCTCGGTCGCCGGCCAGGTGCTCAAGATCATCTCGACCCGCCCCGACGCGGTGTTCGCGGGCAACTCCGGCACGCCCGGCGCGCTGCCCTACCTGGCGCTGGCCGAGCGCGGCTACAAGGGACAGATCTACGGCACGCACGGCCTGATCAACGCCGACTTCGTGCGCGTCGGCGGCGCCTCCATCGAAGGTCTCCAGGTGCCGAGCGGCCCGGTGCTGGTGGCCGATCAACTGCCCGACAGCAACCCGATCAAGAAGGTCTCGATGGCCTTCCGCAGCGCCTACCAGAAGGCCAATGGATCGGCGCCGAACGACGCCTTCTCGTCCTACACCTACGACGCCTACCTGCTGCTGGCCGACGCGGCGTCGCGCACCAAGGGCGAGCCCGGCACGCCGGCCTATCGCACGGCACTGCGCGATGCGATCGTCAGCACCAAGGAGCTTGCCGGCACCCACGGCATCTACAACTTCAAGCCCGACAACCGCTACGGCTCCGACCAGCGCGCGGTGGTGATCGTGCGCAGCGAGAAGGGCCAGTGGAAGCTGGTTCCATAGATGAACTATCGCGACCGGCCCGATGCGATTGCCGCGCTCGTCCAGGACGATCGCGTGCATCGCGACCTGTACCTGAGCGAGGAGCTGTTTGCGCTCGAGCAGGAGCGCCTCTTTGCCCGCACATGGCTCTACGCGGGCCATGCGAGCCAGGTGCCGAACAGCGGCGACTTCTGGTCGCTGGAGCTGGCCGGCCGGCCCGTGATGATGGTGCGGCAGGCCGATGGCGCGGTGCGCGTGTTCTACAACCGCTGCGCCCACAAGGGCAGCCGGCTGGTCACCGACGAGAGCGGCAACACCGGCAAGTTCTTTCGCTGCCCCTATCACGCCTGGACCTACAAGCTCGACGGCGCGCCGCTCGCGATCCCGCTCAAGAGCGGCTATGAAGGCACGCGGCTGAAAGAGTGCGAGTCGGGGCAGGGCCTGACCGAGCTGAAGCACACGGCTGTGTACCGCGACTTCGTTTTCGTGCGGCTGTCCGACGAGGGGCCGGGCTTCGAGGAATTCTTCGGCGAGGTGGTGGGCGCGATCGACAACATGGTCGACCGCTCGCCCGAGGGCCGGCTCGCGGTCGGCGGCGGCGTGCTGCGCAACATCATCCACTGCAACTGGAAGATGTACCTCGAGAACATCAACGACACGGTGCATCCGATGTCGACCCACGAGTCGGCCACGCAGGCGGCCGATGCGCTGTGGCAGGGCCGCGCGCCCGATGCGCCCAAGCCGATGGCGATGGAGCAGATCCTGCCCTTCGGCTCGGGCTACGACTTCTTCGACAAGATGGGCGGACGGGTGTTCGCCAACGGTCACAGCGTGCTGGGCGTCAACTTCAGCATCCACTCCAACTACGCCCAGCTGCCCGACTACGAGCAGGCGATGCGCGATGCGCACGGCGCCGAGCGCGCCGTCGAGATCCTGCAGCGCTCGCCGCAGAACTCGGTGTTCTTCCCCAGCCTGTCGGTCAAGGGTTCGCCGCAGGCGATCCGCGTGATCCGGCCGCTGGCCGCCAACCTTACGCTGATCGAGGCCTGGAGCTTCCGCGCCGCCGGCGCGCCCGACCTGCTGTTCGAGCGCGCAATGAACTACAACCGGCTGGTCTTCTCGCCGATGTCGGTGGTGGCCCACGACGACGTGCACCTGTTCGAGAGCATGCAGCAGGGCCTGCGCGCCGATGGCAACGAGTGGGTCAGCCTGCACCGCGATTTCGATCCCTCGGAACTGCAGCAGTCGACGATCACGACCAACGGCACCAACGAACTGCTGATGCGCAATCAGTTCCGCGCCTGGGCCCGGTACATGGCGGCTGCCGCATGACGACGCCGGAAGACTTCGTCGCGGCCGAGGCCGCCTTGCTCGACGCCGGCCGTTTCGACGACTGGCTGGCCCTGTTCACCGAGGACGGCCACTACTGGGTGCCGCTGCAGGGCGCGGCGCAGGCCGACCCCTACTCCCACAACTCGATCGCCTACGAGGACCGGCTGTTGCTGCAGCTGCGCATCGAGCGTCTCAAGAACCCGCGCGCCCATTCGCAGCATCCGGCGAGCCGGTGCCAGCACGTGCTGCAGCGTTCCCGCATCGAGAGCGACGACGCCGCAGGCGGCGAGCTGGTGCTGCGCACCCCCTTCCTCTATGTCGAGGCCCGCGGCGAGCAGCAGCTGATGCTCGCCGGCAGCTATCGCCATCTGCTGGTGCGCACGGCCTCCGGCTGGGCGATCCGGCAGAAGCGGGTCGACCTTCTCAATGCCGGGCAGGCGCTGCCGGCCATCCAGTTGTTCATCTGAGCGATCCGCTCATTTCATTTCCACCCACCAGGAGCCCACGACATGAAGAGCTTGATGCAGACCTTGACCCGCAGCGCGCTGGCGGCCGCGCTGGGCGTCGGCCTCACGGCGACGGCGATCGCCGCCGACCTCAAGGTCGGCCTCAGCGTTTCGCTCTCCGGCCCCAACTCCTCGCTCGGCGTTCCCTACGCCAAGGGCATGCAGGCCGCGCTGGCCTACAAGCCCGAGGTCAACGGCCGCAAGATCCAGCTGATCGTGCTGGACGACGGCTCCGACCCGACCACCGCCGGGCGCAATGCGCGCAAGCTGGTCGAGGAAGACAAGGTCGACGTGCTGATGGGCACCTCGGGCGTGCCGGCCGCGATCGCGATGGCGCAGGTGGGGCGCGATGCCAAGGTGCCGATGATCGGCCTGACGCCGATCCAGCTCGATGCGGCCGAGAACCCCTGGGTCTTCACGGTCGCGCAGCCGACCCAGCTCATGATCGACGCGGTGGTCCAGCGCATGAAGAAGGACGGCGTCAAGTCGGTCGGCTACATCGGCTTTTCCGACGCCTGGGGCGACCTGGTCTACAACGCGCTCATGAAGTCGGCTCCCGAGGCTGGCATCAAGGTGCTGGGCAACGAGCGCTATGCGCGCGCCGACGCCTCGGTCACCGGCCAGGTGCTGAAGCTGGTCGCGATGAAGCCCGATGCGGTCATGACCGGCGGCGCCGGCACGCCGGGCGCGCTGCCCTTCCTGGCGCTGACCGAGCGCGGCTTCAAGGGACCCGTGTATGGCCAGCATGGCTTGATCAACCCCGACTTCGTGCGGGTCGTCGGCGCCTCGGGACAGAACGCGCTGATGCCCACCGGCCCGGTGATCGTCGCCGAGCAGCTGCCCGAGGGCTACCCGACCAAGAAGATCGCGATGGACTTTCGCGCCGCCTTCCAGAAGGTCAACAACGCGCCGACCAGCGATGCCTTTTCGGCCTACTCCTTCGACGGCTGGTTGGTCTTCACCGATGCCGCCGCGCGCGCCAAGGGCGAGCCCGGGACGCCCGAGTTCCGCCTCTCGCTGCGCGATGCGATCGCCAGCACCAAGGAAGTGGTGGGCACGCATGGGGTCTACAACTTCAAGCCGGGGAACCTGTATGGCGTCGACGAGCGTGCGCGCGTGATCGTCAAGCTCGACAACGGCCAATGGAAATTGGCGCCATGAGAAAGGCTGAGAGTGGTGCGGACATAGGCCGGCGCCGGGCCGCCCCAAGGCGGCCTGCGGCCCCCTCGGGGGGCAGCGACCCACACGCAGTGGGGGAGCGTGGGGGCCACACAGGCCGGCGCCGGGCCGCCCCAAGGCGGCCTGCGGCCCCCTCGGGGGGCAGCGACCCACACGCAGTGGGGGAGCGTGGGGGCAACATTTTTCGAAGGGCATTTCAATGACATGGGACGTGGCGCTCATCCTGGGCATCGACGGGCTCGCCAATGGCGCGGTCTATCTGCTCGCAGGGCTCGGGCTGGTGCTGATCTTTTCCGTCACGCGAGTGGTCTTCGTGCCCTTCGGCGACATCGCGGCCTTTGCCGCGCTGACCCTGGCGGCCTTCGAGACCGGCCGCCTGCCGCCGACCATCGGACTGGTGATGGTGCTGGCCGCACTGGCCACGCTGACCGAAGTCGGCAGCCTGCTGCGGCGCGGCGAAGGGCGCAAGGTGCCGAAGGCGATCCTGGCCTGGGGCGTGCTGCCGCTGCTGCCCTGCCTGCTGGCCTGGGCCACCTCGCGGCCCGGCATGCCGGCGGCCGTGCAGATCGCGGTCACGGTGCTGCTGGTGGTGCCGATCGCGCCGCTGCTGGCGCGCGTCGTGTTCCAGCCGATCGCCGATGCGTCGGTGCTGGTGCTGCTGATCGTCTCGCTGGCGCTGCACTTCCTGCTGTCGGGCCTGGGCCTGCTGTTCTTCGGGCCTGAGGGCTCGCGCACCCAGCCGCTCGCCAGTGGCAGCATCGCGCTTGGCGACGGCTTCTCGGTCAGCGGCCAGGTGGTGCTGATGGTCGGGGCGGCGATCGTTCTGAGCGGCCTGTTCTTCCTGGTGTTCGAGCGCACGGTGGCGGGCAAGGCGCTGCGCGCCACCGCCGTCAACCGGGTCGGTGCGCGGCTGGTCGGCATCCGGCCGGCGCGCACCGCCTTGCTGGCCTACGGCAGCGCCTCGTTGCTGGCCGGCCTGATCGGGGTGCTGATCGCACCCGTCACCACCATGTACTACGACTCCGGCTTCATCATCGGCCTCAAGGCCTTCGTGGCCGCGATCATCGGCGGCCTGGTGAGTTACCCGATGACCGCCATCGGCGCGCTCGCGGTCGGCGTGGTCGAAAGCTTCGCCTCGTTCTGGAGCGGCGCGCTCAAGGACGTGATCGTCTTCAGCCTGCTGATCCCGGTGCTGATGCTGCGCTCCTTCATGAGCGTGCATTCGGAAGAGGAAGAAGACGAGGTGGACCAATGAGCCTCCTTCGCAACCGCAACTTCTGGATCGGCGTGATCGTCGTCGCATTGGCCATCGCGCCGATGCTGGCCGGCAACTTCACGGTCTCGCTGCTCAACGACATCGGCATCGGCGCGCTGGTCGCGCTGGGGCTGGTGCTGCTGACCGGCATCGGCGGCGCCACCTCCTTCGGGCAGGCGGCCTTCGTCGGCATCGCGGCCTATGCGACCGCCTGGCTCACCACCACGCAGGGCATGTCGCCCTGGATCGGCCTTCTGTTCGCGCTGCTGCTGACCGGCCTATCCGCGCTGGCCATCGGCATGCTGACCCTGCGCCTGGGCGGGCACTTCCTGCCGCTCAGCACCATCGCCTGGGGGCTGTCGATCGCGATGCTGTTCGGCAACGTCGATGCGCTGGGGCGCCACACCGGACTGTCGAACATCCCGCCGCTGCGCATCGGCGGCTGGTCGCTGGCCGACCCGCGCGCCATCTACTACCTGATCTGGGTGCTGGTCGGGCTGGCCTTCCTGTTCAGCCAGAACCTGCTGCAGTCGCGGCCGGGCCGCGCTATCCGCAGCCTGCGCGGCGGCGCCACGCTGCTGGCCAGCGTCGGCGCCGACGCCTACCGCGTGCGGCTCACGCTGTTCGTGACGGCGGCGCTGTTCGCGGGCCTGGCGGGCTGGCTCTATGCCCACATGAACCGCTTCGTGAGCCCGTCGCCCTTCGACGTCCGCGCCAGCATCGAATACCTGCTGATGGCGGTGGCCGGCGGTCTCGGGCAGCTTGCGGGCGCCTTGGTCGGTTCGGCCCTGGTGCTGGTGCTCAAGAACGGCTTGCAGGACGTGCTGCCGATGCTCACGCAGCGCGCCGGCCAGCTCGAGGCGGTGGCCTTCGCGGCGCTGTTCATCCTGCTGCTGCATTTCGCGCGCGGCGGCCTGATGGGCTTCGTCCGGCGCTGGACCCGAGGCCGCTTCAGCGCCGCGCCGGCGCAGGCGTCGGCGACGCCGGTCGAGCCGCTCGCGCACCGCACGCTGCCCGATCGCGGCTCGCCGATCCTGACGGTGACCGGGGCGGTCAAGCGCTTCGGTGGCCTGGTGGCGGTCAACGACGTGAGCTTCGACGTCAAGGCGGGCGAGATCGTCGGCCTGATCGGACCCAACGGCGCCGGCAAGTCGACGATGTTCAATCTGCTGACCTGCACCTTGCCGATGACCGCGGGCCAGGTGCGCTTCCTCGGCCAGGACATCGCCGGCCTGCCGCAGCGCACGGTGGCGCGCCTGGGTCTGGCGCGCACCTTCCAGCACGTGAAGCTGCGCCCGCACATGAGCCTGCTCGACAACGTGGCGCTCGGCGCCCACTCGCGCACCAACGCCGGCGTGCTGAAGGCCGGCCTGCGGCTCGACCGCGCCGAGGAGCGCCAGATCCTGCAGGAGGCGCAGCGGCAGCTCGACCGCATCGGCCTCGGCGACCGGGCGCATGAGCTCGCAGGCAGCCTGCCGCTGGGCACCCAGCGCATCCTCGAGATTGCGCGGGCGCTGGCGGCCGACCCGGTGCTGCTGGTGCTCGACGAGCCCGCCGCCGGCTTGCGGCGCAAGGAGAAGATGGCGCTCGGCGAGCTGCTGCGCAAGCTGCGCGAGGACGGCGTGACGATCCTGATCGTCGAACATGACATGGATTTCGTGATGAAACTGGTGGACCGGCTGGTGGTGATGAACTTCGGCTCCAAGCTGGTCGAGGGCGTGCCCTCGGCGGTGCGGGCCGACGAACGGGTGCAGGCGGCGTATCTGGGGAGCGTCGTATGAGCGGCTCGACCATGCTTGAAATCGGCGACCTGCACGTGTCCTACGGCCAGGTCGACGCGGTGCGCGGCGTCACGCTGAAGCTCGAACACGGCCAGATCATCTCGGTGATCGGCCCCAACGGCGCCGGCAAGACCACCTTGCTGGCCGCCGCGATGGGCCTGCTGCCGAGCAAGGGCATCCTGAAGTTCGAGGGCGAGGACCTGCACGGGCTCGATGTCGAGGCGCGGGTCGAGCGCGGCCTGTGCCTGGTGCCCGAGAAGCGCGAGCTGTTCGGTGAGCTCAGCGTGCTCGACAACCTGCAGCTCGGGGCCTACTCCAAGCGGCTGGCGAGCGCTGCGCTCAAGCGCCAGCTGCAGCAGGTCTACGAGCGCTTTCCCCGGCTGGCGGAGCGGCGCTCGCAGCGCGCCGACACGCTGTCGGGCGGCGAGCGCCAGATGCTCGCGGTCGGCCGGGCGCTGATGTCGGCGCCGCGCCTGCTGATGCTCGACGAACCGAGCCTGGGCCTGGCGCCGCTGATCGTGCGCGACATCCTGGCCATCGTGCGCAAGCTGCGCGACGACGGCGTGTCGATCCTGCTGGTCGAGCAGAACGCGCGCGCCGCGCTCGAGAGCTCCGACCACGGCTATGTGCTGGAGACCGGAGAGATCGCGCTGTCGGGGCCCTCGGAGCAGCTGGAGAGCGATCCGCGCGTGCAGGCCACCTACCTCGGCGGAGGCACCCACGATGACGATTGAGCCGCGCCAGCTGCCGGCGGCGCAGCGCACCCTGCCTGCGATGCTGCAGCGGCAAGCGGCCGAGTTCGGGCAGCGGCCCCTGCTCAGGGTCGCGGGCCGCAGCTGGTCGCATGCCGATGCGGCCGCGGCCGCCGCCATCCGCGCCGGGGCGCTGGCGCAATGCGGCGTGACGCGCGGCGACCGCGTGGCGCTCATGAGCGGCAACCGCATCGAGTTCGTCGAAGCCTTCCTCGGCGCCGGCTGGCTCGGCGCCGTGGCGGTGCCGGTCAACACCGCGTCGATGGGCCCCCAGCTCGAATACTTCCTGGCCAACAGCGAGGCCAGGCTGCTGGTGATCGAGGCCGATCTGCTCCAAAGGCTGCACACCGCCGACCTGGCGCGCACGGCGTTGCAGACGATCTGGGTCATCGGCGAAGCGACCGGCAGCTGGCAGCCTCCCGAAGGTATCCGCCTGGTGCCCTGGCCGGCAGGCGCCGAGGCGATCGCGCCGGCCGCGGTCCAGCCCGGCGACCCGCTCGCCATCCTCTACACCTCGGGCACCACCGGCCCGGCCAAGGGCGTGGTCTGCCCGCATGCCCAGTATTTCTGGTGGGGCGTAAACAGCGCCGAGGTGCTCGGCGTCGGCGCCGACGACGTGCTGTGCACCACCTTGCCGCTGTTCCACATCAATGCGCTCAACACCTTCTCGCAGGCCGCGCTCACGGGCGCCGAGGTGGTGTTCGAGTCGCGCTTCTCGGCCTCGGGCTTCTGGCCTTCGATGCGGGCCAGCGGCGCCACGGTGGTCTACCTGCTCGGTGCTATGGTGCCGATCCTGCTGGCCCAGCCCGAAGGGCCCGGCGAGCGCGAGCACCGCGTGCGCACCGGGCTCGGCCCCGGCGTGCCGGCGGCGGCCGGGCAGGCCTTCTTCGCACGCACCGGCGTGCGCCTGCTCGAAGGCTACGGCTCGACCGAGACCAATTTCGCGATCGCCACCGCCCCCGATTCGCCGCGCGGCGGCGTCATGGGATGGCTGCGGCCGGGCTTCCAGGCCCGGGTCGCCGATGCCGACGACGCTGAACTGCCAGCGGGCGAGGCCGGCGAACTGCTGCTGCGCGCCGACGAGCCCTACGCCTTTGCGAGCGGCTACTTCAACATGCCGGAGAAGACGGTCGAGGCCTGGCGCAACCTGTGGTTCCATACCGGCGACCGCGTGCTGCGCGAGGCCGACGGCGCCTTCCGCTTCGTCGATCGCATCAAGGACGCGATCCGTCGCCGCGGCGAGAACATCTCCTCCTTCGAGGTCGAGCAGGTGCTGCTGAGCCATCCGGCGGTCGCTGCCTGCGCGGTCTACCCGGTGGGCTCCGAACTGGCCGAGGACGAGGTGATGGCCGCGCTGGTGGCGCGGGACGGCAGCGTGATCGAGCCGGCCGAGCTCATGCGATTCTGCGAGTCGCGCCTGCCGTACTTCGCGGTGCCGCGCTATGTCGACCTGCTCGACGACCTGCCGCGCACCGAGAACGGCAAGGTGCAAAAGTACAAGCTGCGCGAGCGCGGCGTGTCGGCCGCCACCTGGGACCGCGGGCCGGGCGCCCCACGCGCCAAAGGCTGAGCCATGTTCTCCCTCGACGGGCAGGCGGCTTTCGTGACGGGTGCGGGGCAGGGCCTGGGCGCCGCGATCGCGCTGGGGCTGGCGCAGGCGGGCGCCGGCGTGATGCTGGCCGATGTCGACGCTGCGGCCGCCGAGGCGGTGGCGGCGGGCCTTCGCGACGCCGGCCACCGCTGCATCGCGATGGCGCTCGATGTCCGCGACGAGTCCGCGTTCGAACGCAGCTTCGAGGCCGCCGTGCAGCACTTCGGCGCCATCGACCTGCTGGTCAACAACGCCGCGCTGACGCCCTCGACCTCGCTCTGGGACATCACGGCCGGCGAATGGGACGAGGTGATGGCGGTGAACCTGCGCGGCAGCTTCTTCGGCTGCCGCATCGCCGGACGCCACATGCGCGAGCGCGGTGCGGGCCGCATCGTCAACCTGACGTCGATCGCAGGCCAGCAGGCCAGCGCGGCGACCGGCGCCCATTACGCGGCCTCGAAGGCCGGGCTGATCGCGCTGACCCGCTCCTTCGCGCAGGCCCTGGCGGCCGATGGCGTCACGGTCAATGCGCTGGCGCCGGCGGCGATCCGCAGCCCCTTGCTCGACGCCATGGCGCCGGAGCGGCAGCAGGCGCTGCTGCGCGGCATCCCGCTCGGCCGCTTCGGCGAGGCGCAGGAAGTGGCGGCAGCCGTGGTCTACCTGGCCTCGGCGGCCGGGGCCTTCGTCACGGGCACGACGCTCGATCTCAATGGCGGCCGGTCGATGCGCTGAGCCCCCAAAAAAGCACCCGTGGTTAAAATGTTTAGTTGTCAACGGTTTTGCTAGCCATGAAAAATTCACTGAATGGGCGCCACGCGGTCGTGACCGGCGCGGCTCGTGGAATCGGCGCCGAGATCGCGCGCACCCTGGCGGCCGAGGGCGCCCGTGTCACCTTGCTCGGCCGCGACAGCGCCGCGCTGGAGCGCGTGCGCAGCGAACTGGCGGGCAGCGGGCACGGCGTGGCCGCGGTCGATGTCGCCGATGCCGAATCAGTGCGCGCGGCCTTCCAAGCCTTGCGTGCGGCGTCGGGTCCGGTCGAGATCCTGGTCAACAACGCCGGCCAGGCCGAGAGCGCGCCCTTCCTCAAGACCTCGGTCGAGCTCTGGCAGCGCATGCTCGGCGTCAACCTCACGGGCAGCTTCCTCTGCGCGCAGGCGGCGCTGCCCGACATGCTCGATGCCGGCTGGGGCCGCATCGTCAACATCGCCAGCACCGCGGGCCAGAAGGGCTACGCCTACGTCGCTGCATACACCGCGGCCAAGCACGGCGTGATCGGGCTCACGCGCTCGCTGGCGCTCGAGGTGGCGCGCAAGGGCGTCACGGTCAACGCGGTCTGCCCCGGCTACACCGACACCGACATCCTGCGCAACAGCGTCGCCAACGTGGTCGGCAAGACCGGCCGCAGCGAAGCCGATGCGCTGGCCGAGTTCGCGGTCGTCAATCCGCAGCGCCGCATCGTGCAGCCGGCCGAGGTGGCCGATGCGGTGCGCTGGCTCTGCGGCGAGGCTGCGGCCTCGGTCACCGGCCAGTCGATCTCGGTGTCGGGGGGAGAAGTCACATGATCGACAGCACCAACGACCCGTCGCACGCGGCGCTCAGCGACGCCGAGGAACTGGGCCACGAGGCCCGCGCCGGCAACGACGACCACGCCGTGCTGAAGCTCTGGCTGCGCATGCTGGCCAGCACGACGCAGATCGAGGCCGAGATCCGCAAGCGGCTGCGCGAGCGCTTCGACATCACGCTGGCGCGCTTCGACTACATGGCCCAGCTCTACCGCTACAAGGACGGGCTCAAGATGCGCGTGCTGTCGCGCTACCTGATGGTCACGGGCGGCAACGTGACCGGGCTCACCGACGAACTCGAGCGCGAGGGCGTGGTCTCGCGCACCGCCAGCCCCGACGACCGCCGGGCCTGGATCGTGAGCCTCACGCCCAAGGGCCGGCGCAGCTTCGAGGCCATGGCCAGCGAGCACGAGCAATGGATCCTCGAGATGTTCTCGGGGCTCGACATGAAGACCGTGAAGCAGCTGCACAGCCAGCTGGGGCAGCTGCGCGTGCACGTGATGCGCAACGAGGCCGGCGGCGAGGAGCCGGCGTGAGCGACGCCGCCGCCCGGGCGTTCCGTCGTGAACGGCTGATCCGCTTTTCCGACTGCGACCCGGCGGGCATCGTCTTCTACCCGCAGTACTTCGTGATGTTCAACGGCCTGGTCGAAGACTGGGTGAATGCGATGGGCGTGGGCTACCAGCGGCTGATCGTCGAACAGCGCATCGGCCTGCCGACCGTGCGGGTCGAGGCCGATTTCCGCGCCGTGAGCCGCTTCGGCGACAGCGTGACCTTGGCGCTCGTGGTCGAGCGCCTCGGCACACGCTCGCTGACCCTGGCGCTGCAGTGCGTGGGCGCCGCCGGCGAACTTCGCATGCAGATGCGCCAGGTGCTGGTGACGACCTCGCTCGAGACGCATCGCGCGCTCGAGATCCCCGCGGCGCTGCGCGATGCGATCCTGCGCGGCGTGCCCGACGAGGGCTGAGTCCTCGCTCAGGCCGCCAGGCCGTTCATGAGCCCGGTGCGCGGGTGGCAGTTGATGTACTCGTAGCTCTGCTCGTCCATCTTCAGCACCGACACCTCGTGGTACACGCGCAGCTGCAGCTCGAAGTTGAGCTCCTGCACATAGCGCATGAAGCTGCCGAAGATCGCCACGTGCGTGGGATGCGACTCGGCCCAGCGCTCCATGTCGGCCAGCGAGCGCCAGAAGCTCAGGCCGAAGGACTTCTGCAGCGGCGCGCCCCTGGCGTCGAGGTGGTGCATGTAGCGGTTGCTGTAGCAGCCGATCGCGAGGCCCTGGTCGCGCAGGAAGTCCATGCCCTCGCGCAACGTCGGCTCCATGTCCTCGAGGTAGAGGGTGCGCTCCTTGCCGGTGGTGTCTGTCCATTCCTGGCCCGAGCGGATCATCGCCACGTTCTGGTGGCCCGCGATGCGCACGCGCTGGCCCGGCGCGGGCGTGGCCGGGATCGCGCTGCGGCTTCCCGATGCCACCATCGCGTCGGTCTGCGACAACGGGATCCGGTCGCGCATCGAACCCCAGTAGCCATGCTCCTGGATCTCGCCGCTGACCCCGCCGCCCATCACGACACCCACGCCCTCAAAGCGGTCGGGCGTGCTGAACATGGTCTCGTAGTGCTCGGCCCGCGGCGAGGCGATCTCGCGGAAGTAGCCCAGGCCGTCGTCGAGCCGCGCCGGCGAGCGCCACCAGTCGTCGATCTCGGGCGTGGCGCACCAGCGTCCGAAGGCGGCCGGGTCGCTCCAGTAGGCGATCGCGATCATGTTGTCGAAGCCCTCGGCGTCGACGAAGTGCGCCAGGTCGTGGTGGCCCGGCCCGTCGGCGAGGCCGAAGTCGCGCGCGATCTGCATCAGGGCGGCGCAGGCGCGGCCCTGCAGTTCGGGCCCGCGCGACTGCACGCCGAAGTAGCCCATCACCACCTGGCCCACGCCGGCGGCTGCGCGAGCCGACCAGACGGGGTAGGGCGGCGTGTAGTCGTCCTCCACCCGGCGGTGCCGGGTGCGCGGACATTTCAGGTGCTCGGCAATGGCGGATTCCATGGCGCTTCCCTGTGAGCCGGCGGCTCAGGCCACGACCGGCTGGCGGGCGACGGCCGCAGCCGCAGCCGCTTCCACCGGCGTGGACACCGGCTCGGCGGCTGCCTTCTCGGGCTCGGCCGGGCCCTGCAGCACCACCGGCTCGCGCCGCTTCCTGTTGAACAGCAGCTGCGTCACGTCGGGCCGCGAATAGTGGCCGGCCGGGTCGCCGGCGGCCTTGGCCAGCGAGATCATCCCGAGGTCGATGTCGGCCACCACCAGGCCTTCCTCGTCCTCGGCGAGGTTCTTGCCGAGCGGCGATCCGTCGGGTCCGTAGATGCGCGCGAAGCCGCCGCCGACCAGCAGCATCTGCTGCTTGCCGGCATCGGTGCACAGCAGTTCGTGCATCGCCTTCGACACCGTGGCGCAGGGCGCCACCACGAAGCACTGGCCCTCGGCCGCGTACACCTGGCTGGCGGCGTTGTTGACTTCGGCGCCGAGCGCGTAGGCGCCGCCGCGGTAGAGGGAGAAGCTGGGCCAGGCGCCGCAATGGATCTGCTCGTTCTGCGAGTACATCGCGTACTTGCTGAGCGGCTGCAGGTGCTCCCAGCACGACAGCGAGCCGATGTTGCCGATAGCCGTCTCGACCACGGCGAGGTCCGAGCCGTCGCCTTCGCCGAAGACGGTGCGCTCGACGTGCGTCGGCTTGAGCTTGCGCCGGGTCTGCAGCGTGTTGCCCTGGTCGTCGATCAGGGCCTGCGCGATGTAGAGGCTGCCGGCGGCCTTCTCGCTGTAGCCGAGCGAGACCCAGATGCGGTGCTTGCGCGCGGCCTCGCGGATGCGGTCGAACTCGGGCGAGCCGACGACCAGGGCGTTGTCGTGATAGCGCTGCACGAACTGCATGCCCCAGGCCGGCGAATCGAGCCAGATCCACCACGGATAGCCGGGCACCCAGGTCTCGGGAAAGGCGATCAGCTGCACGCCCTGGCCGGCCGCCTGGGCCATCAGGTCGATGGTCTTGTCGATGGTGCCGTCGAGGTCGAGGAAGACGGGGGCGGCCTGCACCGCGGCGACGCGCAGGCGGGGATGGGTGGTGCTGGACATGGCGTTTCTCCAAAGGGGTGGAAGGGGCCCGCGGCATCCGGGTTAGCGCGGTGGCATGCGGGTTGCTTGAAGCGTAAGTTCGCCGCCTGGAAGCGCCTTGTCCGGAATTCGCGGCGTTCTTGATCCAGCGTTGCAAGCGGCCCTTTGGCGCACCTCCCCGGAAGGATCCCCATGACCCAACTGCTCAGCACAGCCGTCGTTCCGCGCGAGCAGCGGCTCGCCTACTGGACCGACATGATCTGCAACGTCTACGTGCAGCTCGGCTGCGATCCGGTGCCGGGCGATCGCCCCCGAGGCGAATTCGACGGCAGCATCCGCCAGCACACGCTGCCCAGCCTCGATGTCTCGGTGGTCACGTCGGGCCCGCAGAAGGTGATGCGCACGGCCGGCCACATCGCGCGCTCGTCGGACGACTATTTCCTGGTCAGCATCCAGGCCCGCGGCCGCGGCGTGGTCCGGCAGGACGGCCGCGACGCCGTGCTGTCGGTGGGCGATTTCGCGCTCTACGACAGCACGCGGCCCTATCAGCTGCAGTTCGACGACGCCTTCGAGCAGATCGTGCTCAAGCTGCCGGGCGAGCGCCTGCGCAGCGAACTGCGCCAGACCGAGGCCCTGACCGCCACCACGGTGTCGGGCCGCGAGGGCGCCGGCCATCTGCTGCTGGGCATGATCCGCACCCTGCACGAGGACATCGACGCGCTGCAGCCGGCCTCGGCGCTGGCGGTCGCCAATGGCGTGCTCAACATCCTGGTGGCCGGGCTGCAGACGCTGCCGGCGGCGCGCGCGCCGGCCCTGAGCAACCTGACGGCCTTCCACCTGGCGCGGATCAAGCGCCGCATCGACGAGCAGCTCGACGATCCGGCGCTGTCGGTCGGCACGCTGGCGGCTGCGCTCGGCCTGTCGGTGAGCCAGATCCACCGCGTCTTCAAGAGCGAGCCGGTGACGCCGGCGCAGTACATCTGGGAGCGCCGGCTCGAGGCCTGCAGCCGCGATCTGCTGGACCCGCGCGCCGCCGGCTGCACGGTCGGCGAGATCGCCTATGGCCGCGGCTTCAGCGACGCGGCGCATTTCAGCCGGGCGTTTCGCGAGCGTTTCGGCTGCTCGCCGCGCGAGTGGCGGCAGCGCATCGCGCATTGAATCGGCGCCCGGGTGCCGGGCATGGATTGCGGCATGATGCGCGAAAAGCCACACCGGAGACACCCATGGCGCGCGCCGACAGAGCCGACCCTGACGAAGAACTGGACCGCCGGGCACGCGCCCTGGCAAGCGCCTTCACGACGCCCCGTCCCAGTGTCGAGGAGCGCATGGCCATGGGCAAGGCGCTGCGAGAGCGCCTGCCCCGGGCCAGCCATGGCGCCTTCGAGCGCTCGCCGCAGGTCGATCCGGTGGCGATCCTGCTGGCGCAGGCGAGCACCCGCATACCGGAACTGATACCGGTGCGGCACGCCCGCATGCTGCAGTCGCCGTTCGCCTTCCTGCGCGGCGCGGCGGCCGTCATGGCGGCCGACCTAGCGCCGAGCCCGAGCACGGGGCTGCAGGTGCAGGCCTGCGGCGACATGCATGTCGCCAACTTCGGCGTCTTCGCGTCGGCCGAGCGGCAGCTGGTGTTCGCGATCAACGATTTCGACGAGACCCAGCCCGGGCCGTGGGAATGGGACGTCAAGCGGCTGGCGGCCAGTGCCTATGTGGCGGCCGATCATCTGGCGTGCGACAAGGCCGGGCGGGAAGCCGCCGCGCGGGCCGCGGTGGAGAGCTACCGCAGCCGGATGCGCCGCTATGCGGGGATGGGGCAGCTGGAGGTCTGGTACGACACGATCCACAGCGATCGGCTGCTGGAATCGCTGCCGCCGGCCATGCGCGGGAGCGCCGATGCAGTGCTCGACAAGGCGCGCAAGCGCACCCACATGCAGGTGCTCGACAAGATGACCGACCTGGTCGACGACCAGCACCGGATCATCGAGCAGCACCCCTTCATCGTGCGCGCCAGCGTGACCTCGATGGGGCGGCCGGTGGACGAGGCGATCGGCCACTGCCTGGCCCACTACCTCGACTCGCTGGCCCCGGACCGGCGGCTGCTGCTGTCGCGCTACCGCGTGCTCGACGCGGCGCAGAAGGTGGTCGGCGTGGGCAGCGTCGGCACCCGCTGCTGGGTGGTCCTGATGCAGGGGCGCGACTGGGACGACCCGCTGTTCCTGCAGCTGAAAGAGGCGCAGCCCTCGGTGCTCGAGGCCTATGTGGGCTGCGCGGCATCGCCCGACGCGCCGACCAACCATGGCGAGCGCGTGGTGCGCGGGCAGCGCCTGATCCA
Organism: Variovorax ginsengisoli; assembly: GCF_030486595.1. Lineage (GTDB taxonomy): Bacteria > Pseudomonadota > Gammaproteobacteria > Burkholderiales > Burkholderiaceae_C > Variovorax > Variovorax ginsengisoli_B. The sequence goes on from NZ_JAUJZH010000003.1 coordinate 204,189, forward strand.
GGGTTCGCCCGACATCTTCCTCGGCTGGGGCGAGATCGACGGCGTGCACTTCTACATCCGCCAGCTGCGTGACATGAAGGGCGGCGTCGAGCTGGAGCCGGGCCAGACCACGCAGGCCGGCTTCATCGAGTACTGCCGCCTCTGCGGCTGGGCGCTGGCGCTGGCGCACGCCAAATCGGGCGACGCGGCGATGATCGGCGGCTACCTCGGCAAGTCGGACGTGTTCGACGATGCGCTGGTGGCGTTCGCGACCGCCTATGGGGCACAGACAGAGGCCGACCATGCGCGGTTCGCCGCGGCGGCGAGGGAGGGGCTGGTCGAAGTCGCCGAATAGGCCCGCAGGCGTCAGACGATCGCCCGCTCGCGCAGCGCCTGCAGCCGCTCGGCGTTCAGACCCAGCTCCGTCGCCAGCACCCGCGCACTGTGCTCCCCCAGCATCGGCGAAGCCCGGTGCACCACCGGCGTGCCCGAAAAGCGCAGCGGGCTGCGCAGGCTCGGCACGTCCACGCCCCGGCTGTGCGGCAGGCACAAGGCCAGTTCGCGGTGCCGGGTCTGCGGGTCGTCGAACACGCCCCGCATGTCGTTGATCGGATCGCAGGGCACGCCGGCCGCCTCGAGGGCGGCAAGCAGCTCCGCCCGCTGGCGGCGTGCCAGTGCCGGGGCCAGCAAGTCGCGCAGCGGACCCCGGTTGGCGACCCGCAGCGCGTTGCTGGCGAAGCGCGGATCGTCGGCCCACCCGGGGCAGCCCAGCGCGCGGCACAGCGCCTGGAACTGGCTGTTGTTGCCGGCCGCCACGATCAGGTGGCTGTTGGCACAGGCGAACACCTCGGACGGCGAGGCGATCGGGTAGGTGTTGCCCACCCGCGGCGGCACCTTGCCGTTCATGAGGAAGCCGCGCCAGATGGCCGTTGAGCGCGACCGAGGCTTCTCGCATGGCCGCATCCACATGCTGTCCTTCGCCGGTCTCGCGCCGGTGGAAGAGCGCGCCCACCACGCCGATCGCGGCATAGAGCCCGGTCACCACGTCGGTGATCGGGATCGCGGTGCGCATCGGTTCGGCGCCCGGCGTGCCCTCGGCCTGGCCGCAGGTGCTCATCACGCCGGCCAGGCCCTGCAGGATGAAGTCGTAGGCCGGCCGGCCGGCCGGCCGGCGTAGGGGCCGCCCGCCACACAGTCTTCTGATGTCGGGGGGCGTCGACGTATTGAGCCTCCGTCAGCAGCGAGACGCCATGGCCGCGGCCACGTCGACGGCATTGTTCTGCGGCTTGTTCTGTTTCCTGGAATTCAAAGCTTCTGCGTCGTGGACAGGCTCCTTCGCCCCTGCGGACCTTCAGCGACGCAATCGCAGAAAAGGCAGGCGCCGCCATCGTCCGCTGCCCCGATCACATCGGGTTCATCTCCCGTCCTCTCCGCCTCATGAAGCGACCTCAGCTTGTCTGGGCTGTCTTGCAAGCGACCATTGCCATATCGCGTCTTGGATGCCATTGGCCGAACCCAGGCGTCGCGAGCGGAGCCGCGAGGCTCGCTGGTTCTCGCGAGAGATGCCCGGTCTGCCAACCCGTTGGAGTCGCCGCCATCGTTTGGCGCAGCTTGGCGTCCCGAAAGCCGTGACGTCGTCCACCAGCGTCACGCCCGCCTGCCAAAGCAGTGGTCTTCGGCTCCCGGGATACCCGGAGTCGGCCGCGGAATGGCGCCCTGCACCTTCACGATGTGGTCGTGGCAGATTCGGTCGAGCCAGGCCCCCGCGATGTTTCGCATGATCGCCGGGCGAGCGAGGGCCGAGCTACGGCACAGGAATGAGACTGGTGACGAGGACAAGTGAATTGATCACGATGAAGAACGCCACGAAGTCCAGCGCCGACGCGCGTCGCGGCACGGCGAGTCCATCCCATTGCGGTGCCGCCATGGTCCCCAGTCCCTTGTCGACATAGAAGCCCGCCAGCTTGTGGGAGCAGCATTTGCAGTAGCGCGCCGAACCGAGGTTGATCGTGTTGCAGGCATCGCATACCTCGGCCGAACTGGCACTGATCCGCAGCCTCACCAGATCGATCAAGCTGCCGAAGGCGGTGGAGGGCGGCGCCGGGGCGGTCCAGTCGGGCGCGTCGGCGGCCATCATCGGAAATCCCCCGGGCGCCCGAGCCCTGCAACTCGCATGGACGACGTTGCCGAGCTGCAGCATGGATGGACCCTGGCCCGCCGGAAGGCTCGCCTGAGCCTTTCCTCGGCGACGGCAATCCTGGCGAACAGACGCAACTCGATGTCGGTCGGCCCGGCCCCCTGGCCCTCGACCTGGCTGCGAAACGCGGCGACGATGCGAAGGTGGATCGCCTGTCTTGCCCGCACGGCCGCATTCCACGCCCTGCGCGCGCTCATCTCGCCGGGTCGCAGCGAGTCTCGCGCGGCTGCTCCTCGGCGGCGGATCGATACCGAGGCCCGGCTGGGCTTCCGACTGGCCGGCTTTCCGTCGTGTGTGCTGCTTGACATGGGTCTCTCCAGTTGGATGGGAAGTTTTCACATTTAAGCGCTCTTGTCCTATAGTGGTTGCAACGGATTTGTAAGACACAGGCTTGTCACTGTGTCCCAGTGGTAACCGGGCGTTAACAGCCCGACAAAGGTCGTGCATGAAGTGCTCCCCCATCCGACGCGCCGCCGCAACCAACTCGGCTCGGCCCCGCCGTAGCGCGGGCAACTAGGCTCCATGGCCGCTCATCCCGCTGGATCGAAGAACGCCAGGAATCCGCGCGGCCGACCGTCCCATCGGGAAGGGATCGCCCAGAACAGGCAGGGCCAAATGGCTTGGGTACTCGGGGCTTGGGCGCGCGTGCTTCGACCGCTGGTGCGGCTGGCCCTGGCCTTCGGCGTCAAGCATTCGCATCTGGAAGAGCTGCTGCGCGACATCATGGTCGATGAAGCGCGCCGCATATGGCTCGAGCAGGGCGTCGAACCCAACATCAGCCAGATCTCGGTGACGACGGGATTGAATCGGAAGGCTGTCACGGTCAAGGTTCGGGAGGAGGGCGTCGAAGACCTGCCGAGATCCGAGCTGTCCGCCGAAGCGAAGACGATCACGCTGTGGCTGCAGATGTTGGCAGACGACCCCAAGCTTCGACGGCTGCCGATCGTGGCCGAAGGGAGCGGGCCTTCGTTCGAGGCGCTGGCCCGCCACGCCAGTCGAGGCAACGTGCACCATCGCACCATCCTCGACGAACTGGTGCGGCTCAACATGGTCAGCGAAGGCGACGGCCGTGTGGCACTGGACGCGGCCGGCTTCGTTCCGGCCGGCGACCTGAAGGAGATGCTTGCGTTCCTGGGCGACAACACGCGCGATCACCTGGCGGCCGCAGTCTCCAACACCCTCGGCGCCGAGCCGCCCCTGCTCGAGCGGTCGGTGTTCGCCGGTGGAATCTCGCTCGAGGGCTGCGAGCGCATCCACCAGTTCGTGCGCGAGCGGTGGGGTGGGTTGCATCACGACCTGACGCAGGAAATGACGCGCGCCTACGAAGCCGCCGACAAGAGCGCGACAGGGCGGATCCGGGTCGGCATCTATACCTACTACGAAGACACCGCAGCCGGAACCACCGCACCCGTGCCGGCCGCAACCTCCAGATCATCAGGGAAAAAAGCATGAAGAACCAAGCGCTTCGCATCGGGATCTTTGCTTTGCTTGTCGCGTCGCTCCTTTCCTGTGGCGGCGGCGGCGGTGGCGGCGGAGGGGCAGCGTTCGGCAATGCCGCGGGCGGCGCGTCGCTCGCGAGTGCCGGCGGCAGTCCTGCGCCGACGGCGGACGCCACGCCAAGCGGCAACGGCAACGGCCTGGGCGGCATCGCGGCCGACGATGGCAGCAGTTCGACGACCACCGCGGCCTCTGGAGGCGACGATGGATCGGGCGTCGGCTCGGGAGGCACGGGCGTGAGCACCGCAGACGCCACGGGCATCGGTGCGGTCGACGGCGCGGGCAGCATCATCGTCAACGGGCTTCGCTACGAGACCGGGTCAGCAGTCGGGCACATCGAGGACGCCGCGGGGCTGCAGTTGGGGATGAGCGCGAAGGTCACAGGGCCGGTCAACGCCGACTTCACGAGCGGCATCGCCCGCCGCGTGGACTCGGCGGCAGACATGCGCGGCCCGCTGCTGTCGGTCGACCTGGCCCAGGGCCGCTTCGTCGTCCTCGGCACCACGGTGACCACCGACGAGGCCACCGTGTGGGCCGACGCCACCGGTCTTGCGGCGCTGCCGCCCGGCCAGACGCTGCAGATCTGGGGGCTGCCTGCGGCGCCGGGCGTGCTGCGGGCGACCCGGGTCGAGCAGCGAGACCCCGCTGCGTTCATTCTCACGGGCACGGTGCAGAACCTCGACGCGATCGCGCGAAGCTTCACGCTCGGCGGCCTCGTCGTCGACTACGGCAGTGCCGTGTTGTCCGGCAGCCTGGACGGTCGGCCGCTGTCCGACGGGACCATCGTGCGCGTGCGGGCCGACAGCGCGTCGCCGGGCAGGCTCGCCGCCACCCTGGTGCAGTGGTGGTACCCGGTGCCGATGGCAGAGGGCAGCACGGTGCAACTCGCCGGCGTCATCACCGACTTCGCGGGCACGGGCGCCCTGCGCGTGCTGGGCCTCCAGGTCGATGCGTCGTCGGCCCGGATCACGGGCGGGCCTGCGGGAGCCGTCGGCAATGGCGTCAAGGTGGAGGTCGGCGGCAAGCTGTCCGGTGGCGTCCTCAAGGCGACCCAACTGAAGATCCGCCACATACCCGGTACCGGGGGGCCGGCTTCGTTCGACCTGATCGGAACCGTCGGTTCCTTCCGTTCGGCCGTTGACTTCAAGGTCAGAGGGCAGGCCGTGAATGCCGGTGGCCCGGGCGTCTTGTTCACGAACGGCACTGCGGCCAATCTGGGCAACGGCGTCAAGGTGCACGTGCACGGCGCCCAGGTCTTGAACGGCGTGCTGACCGCGACCAGCGTCAACTTCGAATGACGCCCCACGCTTGTTCCCGCCAGCGTTTCTTGGTGAGAAATTCAATCATGTCAGACAGCTCCTACCGACCGTCGGGCCTCTTTCTTGCAAATCAAATTGCGAACCTTTTACTTATACTCCGAGCCCGTGAATAGTAACAATTTATGACATGAAACAGAGCTTCGATGATTGGGAGAGTCAATGGTCCTCGGCGCGTCGGCGCGAGAATCTCGCCACCGAGAGGCAGCACCTCGAGCAGGAGAGATACGTCGCCGGATGGAAGCGCAACCTGGCCATCATCGCTGTCCTGGTGGTGGGTCTTGCCGTCTGGCTGGTCCGTCACTTTGCCTAGTCGAGGATGGCGCGCCGCTCCGGCGCACCCTCCCTAAAGGGCAATAGACAGCGGGCGCGAGGCCGCAGACAGTGGCGAGGAAGCCATGAGCGCCACCGCTGGAGAGCCCGCATGAACGTCAACCTGAGACGAATCACCCGACCGTTCGCCTGCGCACTGATCGCGGCCTCCGCCTCGCTTTGGGCGCCGGGCCTTGCGCTCGCGCAAGAGAAAGCCCCGCCCGCGGCCGCACCCGCCAAGGACATCAAGGACCAGAGGGCACTCACGATCCTCAAGGCCATGAGCGACACGCTGGCCGGCGCGAAGACGCTCGGCTTCAAGGTGCGCGGCATCGTGCCGACCCATTCGCCGACCGGCCAGTACGTCAGCCTCCATGCATCGTCGCGCGTCGTCATCCAGCGGCCCGACAAGTTGTTCGTGTCGGCGCGCGGCGACCTGTTCCCGAGCGACGCCTTCTACGACGGCAAGACCGTGACCGTGGTCGGATCAGACGGCAGGTTCTATGCGCAGCGCGATGCGGCGGGCGGCTTCCTCGAGGCGCTCATGAACGGCGTGCAGCCGGGGTCCGACGCCACGGCGCCTTTCCTGGATCTTCTGGTGGCGGACCCGTATGCGTTCCTGACCAAGGATTTCACCAGCGCGCTCTGGGTTGGGCAGACGACCGTCGGCGGCGTCAAGACCGATCACCTGGCATTCACCGCGCCGGGCCTCGACTGGGAAGTGTGGATCGGCGCCTTGGACAAGCTGCCGCGCCTGATGGTCGTCTCGTACCGGACGGGCGAGCGTCAGCCGACGTTCACCGTGGAGTTGTCCGACTGGAAGCTCGACGCAGCGGTTCCGGCGCAGACCTTCAAGGCGAGCATCCCGAAGGGCGCGGTGAAGCTCGAGTTCAAGCAGATGGGCCAGGACAAGTGATCACGCAGAGGAGCAGCGCGATGAAGCCAATCAAGACACTCCTTTCCGGCATCGCGATCGTGGCGGGCGTTTTAGTTCCGCTGTCGGGTGCCAACGCGTGGATTGCTGCAGCCGGAGGCTGGCGGGGTGGCGCCGTTGCGGTCGGCGGCTATCACCCCTATCACCCGTATTACCGACCCGCCGGCTGCTACGGCTGCGGCGCGGCCGCGGGCGCCGTGGCGGGCATGGCGGTGGGTGCCGCCATCGCAGATTCATACCGGCCCGCCGTGGTCGTGCAGCAACCCGCAGTGGTGGTGCCGCCGCCCGTCTACGTCACCCAGAGCAACCTGCCGCTCGGCACGCAGGTGGCCGCATTGCCCGGCGGGGCGCGCAGCATGGTGGTGAACGGCGTCAACTTCTATCAGTTCGGATCGACCTGGTACAAGCCGTACTTCGGATCGAGCGGCGTGTATTACGAGGTCGTTCCGGCGCCGTAGTCGGGTCGGTGGTGGGGGCGTTCGGGGCGCGTGCCGAGGGCACCGGGTGGCCCCCTCCGCACGGGTAGTGCCGTGGGGCGCTGTCGAGGATGAACCGTCGGCGTGAGCCCCGCCCCAACTCAACCAGACTGCGGTTGCCGACCTCAGCCCGGCAGGTCGAGCACCTGCCGCGCGAGGATGTTCCGCTGGATCTCGTTGGTGCCGCCATAGATCATTGCGGAGGTCGATCCGATCAATGGCGAGAGTGCATTGAAAGGCTGGCCGTCGACGTCGACATCGCCGGCGATCGCGCCTTGTTCCTCGCTGGCCTCGACCAGCAGACCGCCGATGCGGTGGTAGGTCTCGCTGGCAAAGATCTTCAGCAGCGACACCGAGGCAGGCAACGGCTTGCCGGCCTTCACGATGTTGGCGAAGCCCGTGTATGCGGCCGACAGGTCGGCGACGTCGAGCCTGAGGGCCGTGTAGCGCTGCATGAACACCGGGTCCGCGAACAACCGCCGCGCTTGTGCCAGGCGCGCCAGCTGGCCCAGCGCGTACTGCGACTGCTTCGGGCTGCCGAGGAAGATGCGCTCGAAGCCCAGCAGCGCCTTGGCGATGGTCCAGCCGCCGTGCAGCCGGCCGACCAGGTTCTCGGCCGGCACCCGCACGTTGTCGAAGAACACCTCGCAGAATTCAGGCTCGCCGGCGAGCGTGTGGATCGGCCGGATCGTGATGCCCGGCGTCGCCAGGTCGCACAGCAGGAAGCTGATGCCTTCCTGCTTCTTGGCATCGCGGTCGGTGCGCACCAGCATGAAGATGTGGTTGGCTTCCTGCGCCAGCGTGGTCCAGATCTTCTGGCCGTTGACGATGAAGTGGTCGCCCGCGGCATCGCGCGCCTGCAGCGCCTCGGTGCGCAGGCCGGCGAGGTCGGAACCGGCGTTCGGCTCGGAGTAGCCCTGGAACCAGACGTGGTCGCCCGCCAGGATGCGTGGCAGAAAGCGCTGCTGCTGCTCGGGCGTGCCATGCTGGATCAGCAGCGGCCCGATCATCACGATCCCCTGGTCGGGCGCGCGGGCCACGCCGTATTGCTCCAGCTCCTCGATCCAGGCGATCATCTTGTCGGCCGGCAGGCCCATGCCGCCGTGCGCCTGCGGCCAGGCCGGCGCGATCCAGCCCTGCGCCGACAGCGTCAGGTACCAGTCGCGCATCTCGCTCCAGCGCGCGCGGTGCGACAGGTAGCGCAGCTGCGCCGGGTATCGCTGCTGCAAGAAGGCGCGCACCATGCGCCGGAAGTCGGGCTCGGACATGGCGCCCCAGTCGGCCGTGCGCGGGAATTCGCCGGTCCAGGCGATCGCGTCGTCGGCCCGGGCGCCGGCCTCGGCCAGGGCGGCATAGCGGCGCTGGTGCGCCGTGGCGTTGCCGAGCCAGGCCGCGAGCCGCAGCGTGCGCTTGTAGAACAGGCTCAGGTCGCATTCCTGCGTGTAGCCGATCGCGCCGTGCAGCTGCACCGCCGAGCGCGAGATCTGCAGCGCGGCCGCGCTGCAGCGTGCGTTGACGCGGCTGGCCTCGGCCTCGAGCCGCTCGATCGGCAGACCCGGCTCGGCCGCCAGCGCCAGCACCTCGGCCAGGGTGGCGCGCGCCACTTCGAGCTGGATGAACATGTCGACCGCCCGATGCTGCAGCGCCTGGAAGCTGCCGATCGGCTTGCCGAACTGCGCGCGCGTGCGCAGGTAGGCCAGGGTCTGGTCGAGCATCGCCTGCGCCGTGCCCGTCAGTTCGGCGGCCTGCAGGATCTGACCGGCGGCCAGGGTCTGGCGCAGCGCCTCGCGGGCGGTGCTGCCTTCGGCCAGCACGGCTTCGGCGGGCAGCGAGACGCGGTCGAAGCGCAAAATGGCCGCCTGTTCGCCATCGACCAGCGGCGTCAGCGTCTCGGTCACGCCGACGGTGCCGCGCGGCACCCACAGCAGCACGGTGTCGTCATCGCCGCGCGCCGACACCAGCCAGCCGCTGGCGGCCGCCCCCGGCAGCACCATCATCTTCTCGCCCTGCAGCAGCACGCGGCCCTGCGGATCGGCTTCACAGCCGCAATCCAGCGGCACGTCGCTGAGGTCGCCTGCGCTTTCCTGCCAGGCCAAGGCAGGCAGGCTCCGGCCTTCGACCAGTTCGCACAGCAGCCTGCTGGCGGCGGCACAGTCCAGCCGCCGCAGCAGCAGGGCGCCGAGGCCGGCCACGGCCAGCAGTGGCTCGGGCGCCACGTGCTCGCCGGCGGCGCGCAGCAGTTCCGCGGCGCCGGCCAGGTCGAAGGCCAGGCCGCCCGCGGACTCGGGCGCCAGCATGCCGGGCCAGCCCAGTGCGACCAGCGCGGACCAGGCCGCCGCTTGGGCGCCGCGCGGGCTTTCGGTCAGTGCGCGGCAGCGGCGGATGCTGCCGCTGCGCTCGAAATAGTCCAGTGCCGCTTCGCGGATGGCGGCCAATGAGTCGTGGTCCATGGTGTCCAACTTGGTGAGATCCGGGTTGGGAGCGTGCCAGAGCGGGCGCGCACCGACGTTCACGATTGCCGAAGGGAGCCTTCGGCAATCACAGACCGCGATCGCTGCAACGGGACTAGATTCGCGGGGTCGACATTTCGCGCACCCATTCCTCCATGACCAAGATCAAGAAGTCCCTGCACACCGAACTCGGCCACAGCACGCCCGACAAGATCACCGTGCGCGGGCGCGACCTGCCCTCCGAGATCCTCGGCCACCTGAACCTCGGCGACATGGCCTTCCTCGAGCTCACCGGCCGGGTGCCGACCCCGCAGGAATCGATCACTTTCAACGCCATCGTGGTGACGCTGGTCGAGCACGGCATCACGCCGAGCGCGCTGGTCGCCCGCCTGACCTACGCCGGCGCGCCCGAGGCGCTGCAGGCCGCCGTGGGCGCCGGCCTCTGCGGGCTGGGCAGCGTGTTCGTCGGCAGCACCGAAGGCGCCGCGCGCATGCTGTACGAGGCGATCCCGCCCGGCACCCAGCCCACCCGGCCGTTGGCCGACCTGGCGCGCGAGATCGTCGCCGCCTACCGCGCCCGCAAGGAGATCGTGCCGGGCCTGGGCCATCCGCTGCACAAGCCGATCGATCCGCGCACGCCGCGGCTGTTCCAGATCGCGGCCGAGAACGGCCTGTCGAGCCACTACGTGGCGCTGATGCAGGCGGTGCAGGCAGAAGCCGAGCGGGTCTCGGGCAAGTCGCTGCCGATCAATGCCACCGGCGCCATCGGTGCCATCGCGGCCGAATTCGGCTTCCCCTGGCGCATCATCCGCGGCTTCGGTGTGATGGCGCGCGCCATCGGCCTGGTCGGCCACATCCTGGAGGAGATCGACGATCCGATGGGCGTCGAGATCTGGCAGCGGGTCGAGCGCGAGGCCGGGGGCCCGCGCCAAGACTGAAAGGCCAGGCCATGACCGACCCGCTCGACATCGCCCACCTGCAAACCTGGATCGGCCGCACCGAGACCCATGACGACCTGCTGTCGCCCTGGACCGCGAGCGCGCTGGCAGCCACCCTTCGCAACGACGACCAGCCCTGGCCGGCGGGCCGGGCGCTGCCGCCGCTGTGGCACTGGTGCTACTTCCTGCCGACCGCGCCACAGATCCAGCTCGGTCCGGATGGCCATCCGGCGCGCGGCGGCTTCCTGCCGCCGGTGCCGCTGCCGCGCCGCATGTGGGCCGGCAGCCAACTCGAGTTCTTCGCGCCGCTGCCGCTCGGCGCGCCGGCGCGCAAGACCTCGCGCGTGGCTGACGTCACCCTGAAGCAGGGCAAGGCCGGTGCCCTGGTGTTCGTCAAGGTCGCGCACGAGGTGCACGCAGGCGACACGCTGGTGCTGCGCGACCTGCACGACATCGTCTACCGCGAGGCGGCGAAGCCGGGCGAATCGGCGCCGCCGCAAGTTCCGCCGGCCGATGCGGCCTGGTCGAACGAGCACCGGCCCGACGCCACCCTGCTGTTCCGCTACTCGGCGCTCACCTTCAACAGCCACCGCATCCACTACGACCATCCCTACGTCACGCAGGTCGAGGGCTACGAGGACCTGGTGGTGCACGGTCCGCTGATCGCCACGCTGCTGCTCGAGGCGGCGCAACAGCACAACCCGGGCCGGCAGGTGCTTGGCTACAGCTTCAAGGCCGTTCGCCCGCTGACCTGCGGCCGCCTGCTGCGGGTCTGCGGCCACGCGGCCGATGCCGACGGCAAGGTTGCACTCTGGGCCGAAGACGGCCAGGGCGCGCTGCTGATGCAGGCCAGCGCCGAACTCTCATCCTCCTGATCGCCATGACCGATTCCAATCCCCGCTTCCCCGACATCCGCGACGCCGTGCGCGACCTCTGCGCCCAGTTCCCCAACGAGTATTTCCGCAAGGTCGACGAGGCCCGCGCCTATCCGGCCGAGTTCGTCGACGCGCTCACTAAGGCCGGCTGGATGGCGGCGCTGATCCCGCAGGAATACGGCGGCTCGGGCCTCGGGCTCACTGAAGCCTCGGTGATCATGGAGGAGATCAACCGCGCGGGCGGCAACTCGGGCGCCTGCCATGGCCAGATGTACAACATGGGCACCTTGCTGCGCCATGGCTCCGAGGGGCAGAAGCGCCAGTACCTGCCGAAGATCGCCAGCGGCGACCTGCGACTGCAGTCGATGGGCGTGACCGAGCCGTCGACCGGAACCGACACCACCAAGATCAAGACCACCGCGGTGAAGAAGGGCGACCGCTACGTCATCAACGGCCAGAAGGTCTGGATCTCGCGCATCCAGCACTCCGACCTGATGATCCTGCTGGCGCGCACCACGCCGCTGGCCGACGTCAAGAAGAAGTCCGAAGGCATGTCGATCTTCATCGTCGACCTGCGCGAGGCCATCGGCAACGGGCTCACGGTGCGGCCGATCCTCAACATGGTCAACCACGAGACCAACGAGCTGTTCTTCGAGAACCTCGAGATCCCGGCCGAGAACCTCATCGGCGAGGAAGGGCAGGGCTTCAAGTACATCCTCGACGGCCTCAACGCCGAGCGCACGCTGATCGCGGCCGAGTGCATCGGCGACGGCTACTGGTTCATCGACAAGGTCACCGCCTACACCAAGGAGCGCGTGGTCTTCGGCCGTCCGATCGGCCAGAACCAGGGCGTTCAGTTCCCGATCGCCGAGGCCTTCATCGAGGTCGAGGCGGCCGACCTGATGCGCTACGAGGCCTGTCGCCGCTTCGACGCCCGCGAGCCCTGCGGCGCCCAGGCCAACATGGCGAAGTACCTCGCCGCCAAGGCCTCGTGGGAGGCCGCCAACGCCTGCCTGCAGTTCCACGGCGGCTTCGGCTTCGCCTGCGAATACGACATCGAGCGCAAGTTCCGCGAGACCCGGCTCTACCAGGTGGCGCCGATCTCGACCAACCTGATCCTGAGCTACGTGGCCGAGCACATGCTGGGCCTGCCGAGGAGCTTCTGATGCGGCCGCTCGAAGGCATCACGGTCCTCACGCTCGAACACGCGATCGCGGCGCCGTTCTGCACCCGGCAACTGGCCGACCTGGGCGCCCGCGTCATCAAGGTCGAGCGGCCCGGCAGCGGCGACTTCGCGCGCGCCTACGACCAGCGCGTGCACGGGCTGGCCTCGCACTTCGTCTGGACCAACCGTTCCAAGGAGAGCCTCACGCTCGACGTCAAGCACCCGCAGGGCCAGGAGATCCTCCAGCGCCTCGTCGCCGAAGCCGACGTGCTGGTGCAAAACCTCGCGCCGGGCGCGGCCGCGCGGCTGGGCCTGTCGTTCGAGGCCTTGTCGCCGAAGCATCCGGGCTTGATCGTGTGCGACATCTCGGGCTACGGCGACGATGCGCAGAAGCCCGGGCCCTACCGCGACAGCAAGGCCTACGACCTCTTGATCCAGAGCGAGTCCGGCTTCCTGTCGGTCACCGGCACGCCGCAGGACATGGCGAAGGCCGGCTGCTCCATCGCCGACATCTCGGCGGGCATGTACGCCTACAGCAACATCCTCGCGGCGCTGCTGCAACGCGGCAAGACGGGCAAGGGCTGCCGCATCGACGTCTCGATGCTCGAGAGCATGGTCGAGTGGATGAGCTTCCCGATGTATTACGCCTTCGACGGTGCCGAGCCGCCGCCGCGCGCGGGCGCCGCGCACGCGACGATCTATCCCTACGGTCCGTTCCAGGCCGGCGACGGCAAGCTGGTCATGCTGGGCCTGCAGAACGAGCGCGAATGGCAGGTGTTCTGCGCCCAGGTGCTGGAGCAGCCGGCCCTGGCGACCGATGCGCGCTTTGCCTCCAACACGCAGCGCACCGCGTCGCGCGATGCGCTGCGCGAGATCATCGTGCTGGCCTTTGCGCCCTTCACCGCGGCGCAGATCATGAAGCGCCTCGACGCCGCGCAGATCGCGACCGCGCAGGTCAACACGATGCACGACGTCTGGCGCCACCCGCAGCTCGAGGCGCGCGGGCGCTGGACCGAAGTGGGCACAGGCGCCGGCCCGATTCCGGCGCTGTTGCCGCCGGGCGTGCCGCGCGAATGGGATGCACGCATGGATGCGGTGCCCACCCTGGGCCAGCACACCGATGCGATCCTGGCGCAATGCGGCTACGACGCGGACGCCATCGCGGCACTGCGTTCCGACGGCGCCGTGTGAGCAACGAAACCTTTTCGACCGAGACCCTTGCCATGAGCACCCACGCATCCGATCACCCGAGCCAGGCGCTCGCCACTTTCGCCTCCGAACTGACGTTCGAGCGCATTCCCGATCCGGTGCTGCGCCGCGCCGAGGACCTGATGCTCGACTGGCTGGGCTCGGTGCTCGCCGCCCGGTCGGCGCGCCCGGTGCAGGCCATCCAGCGCTTCGCCGAGATGATGGGGCCGGCCGAGGGGCCGAGCGAGGTGCTGATCTCGCGCCGTACCACTTCGCCGGTCTTCGCGGCGCTGGTGAATGCCGCGGCCTCGCACTACGTCGAGCAGGACGACGTCCACAACGGTTCGGTGTTCCATCCGGCGGCGGTGGTGTTCGCACCCGCGCTGGCGACCGCACAGGCACTGGGCGCGAGCGGCGCGCAGTTGCTCACGGCCGTGGTGGCCGGCTACGAAGTCGGCATCCGGGTCGGCGAGTTCCTCGGCCGTTCGCACTACCGCACCTTCCACACCACCGCCACCGCCGGCACGCTGGCGGCCGCTGCGGCCGTGGGCCGGCTGCTCGAACTCACGCCGGCCCAGATGCTGCACGCCTTCGGCTCGGCCGGCACCCAGTCGGCCGGCGTGTGGGAGTTCCTGCGCGACGCCGCCGATTCGAAGCAGCTTCACTGCGCACATGCGGCGGCGAGCGGGCTGATGTCGGCCTACCTCGCGAAAGATGGCTTCACGGGCGCGCAGCATGTGCTCGAAGGCGCGCAAGGCCTGGGCGTGGGCATGTCGAGCGATGCCGATCCCGCGCGCCTCGTCGATGGGCTGGGCACGCGCTGGACGCTGGCCGAGACATCGTTCAAGTACCACGCCTCCTGCCGCCACACGCACCCGGCCGCCGATGCGCTGCAGCAGGTCATGGCGCGCGAACGGCTCGCGCACGGCGACGTCGCGCGCGTCGTGACCCATGTCCATCAAGGGGCAATCGACGTGCTGGGCCGCGTGGTCGTGCCGACCACCGTGCACCAGGGCAAGTTCTCGATGGGCACGGTGCTGGGCCTGATCGCGGTGCACGGCCGCGCCGGCCTGACCGAGTTCGACCGCGACTACATGGCGCCCGAGGTGGCTGCCTTCCGCGACAAGGTCATGATGGAGCTAGACCGCGAGGTCGACACCGCTTACCCGGCGCGCTGGATCGGCAAGGTCAGCGTCACGACCACCGACGGGCGCACCTTCTCCGGCCGGGTCGACGAGCCCAAGGGCGACCCCGGCAACACGCTGAGCCGGGCCGAGATCGAGGACAAGATGAAGCGGCTCGTCGCGTACGGCGAAGCTGCCACGCCGCAAGAGGCGCAGGCGCTGTGCGATGGCATCTGGTCGCTGGCGGCGGCGCCGCGCGTCGAACGCCTTCTGGCATAGGTCGGGGGCGGGCTCACGCCGACGGTGTGCTCTGCTCCGCGAATGTCCCCCGGCCTGCGGCCTCCTCCTTTATTTCGCTGCGCAGAGCACACCATCGGCGTGAGCCGTCAAGTCGGTGGTTCATCCTCGGCCAGTACGACACGACGCTACCCGTGACGAGGGCGCCGGGTGGCCCCCGCAGCGAAGTAAAGGAGGAGCCGAAGGCGGGGGACATGAGCGGAGGGGGCCACCCGGCGCCCTCGTCACACGCCCCGGACAACCCGGTGCCCTCGACACGCATCACTGGAGACCCGACATGACACAACCCGCCCGAAGCCTGCTCTTCGTACCAGGCCATCAACCCACGCGCTTCGACAAGGCCTGCGAGAGCGGCGCCGACGCGGTCGTGCTCGATCTCGAGGACGCGGTGCCGCTCGACCGCAAGGACGAAGCGCGCATGCAGGTCGCCCACTGGCTCGAGGCGCGCGATGTCGATGGCGGCCCGATCGTCGGCGTGCGCATCAACGCCGCCGACACGCCCTGGCATGCCGCCGATGTCGCGATGTGCGCGCAGGCTCGTGTCGCCGCTCTGATGCTGCCCAAGGCCGAAGACGCGGCCGTGCTGCGGGCCATCGCCGCGGCGCTGCCTTCGTCCGTTCTGTGGCCGCTGATCGAGACCGCGCGCGGCATCGACCAGCTCGGCGCGATCGCAGCGGTACCGCGGGTCCAGCGGCTGGTCTTCGGGTCGATCGACTTCCAGGCCGACCTGGGCATCGAAGGCGAGGGCGTCGAACTGCTTCTGTTCCGCTCGCAGATCGTGCTGGCGTCGCGCCTTGCCGGACTGCAGCCGCCGGTCGATGGCGTCAGCACCTCGATCGACGATCCGGCCAGTGTCGAGGCCGATGCGAGGCAGGCGCGGCGCCTGGGTTTCGGCGGCAAGCTCTGCATCCATCCGAAGCAGGTCGAGACCGTCAACCGCGGTTTCTCGCCGACGCCGGCACAGCTCGAATGGGCGCGGCGCGTGATCGAAGCCGATGCGGCCAGCGGCGGCGCGCCGGTCGCGGTCGACGGCAAGATGGTCGACCGCCCCGTGGTGCTCAAGGCGCAGGCGCTGCTCGCCGCGGCCGACCGCGGCTGAGCCGCCCGCGCGTTCAGGCGAACAGGCGCCCGTGGCCCGGCGAGCGCGCGTCGAGCCCGGCGCTTCGCACCAGGTCCCAGAAGCCCGCGGGCGAACTCGACACCACCGGCACGCCGAAGCGTGCCTCGACCTCGCGCACCGCGTCGAGCGTGACCAGGCCGCCGCACGAGATCAGGATGCCGTCGGCGCCCGGACTCGCTTCGAAGACAGTCGCGCAAAGGTCGACCAGCACGGCGGTCGGCACCTCGCCGACCGCCTGCACGTCGGAGATCGACAGCCCCTGCAGCGCCAGCGGCTCGAAGTCGCTGTCCTCGAGGTAGCGCCGCAGATGCACGTTGACTTCGTCGATGTAGGCGGTGGCCACCGCGACCCGCCGCACGCCGAGGCTGCGCAGGCCGCCGACGATTGCGTTGCTCATCGTGCTGCAGGGCAGCCCGGTGGCGCGGGCCATCTCCTGCTGCAGCTCGCGGTTGAATGCGGCGCCGCGAAAGAAGCTCAGCGAGGTGCCCATCAGCGAGACCGCGGCCACGCCTTCGGCCTTGAGTTCGAGCGCTTTCTCGACCACCGAGTCGATCACCTCGGTGTAGCCGCGGGTGGAAATCTCGCCGAGGCCGAGCCCGCGGGCGCTGAAGCGGATGCGCTCGCCGTACAGCAGCGGGCCATCGACCGGCACCGCGCCGGCGGCCGGGGGAACGATCAGGCCCAAGTGCGCTTGCGTCACTTCAGCTCCCTTCGGCCACGATGCGCTGGTCGGTGATGATGCGTTTCCAGCGTGCCGTCTCGTCGGCCAGATCCTTGCGCAGCTGCGCGGGCGGCGCGTAGGCGCGCAAGGTGCCTTGCGCGGCCGCCGCGGTGGCCGCCTCGGGGGTGTCGAGCACGGTCTTCACGGCCGCCGAGATCTTGTCGACGATGTCGTCGGGCGTGCCCGCCGGCGCCAACAGGAAGAGCCGCGGCGCGACGTCGAAGCCCGGCAGCGCATCGGCCAGCGGCGCCACGCCGTCGGCGCCGTCGAGCTTCGCCTTGTTCATGAGCGCCACCGCGCGCAGCTTGCCGGCCTTGGCCTGCGCCATGCCCGCCGTGGCGCTGACGACGCCGATCGGAACCTGCCCGCCGACCACGTCGGGCACGATCTGCGCGGCTCCGCGGTAGGGCACATGCACCACGAAGCTGCCGGTGGTCTGCTTGAGCATCTCGAAGCCCAGGTGCTGCACCGTGCCGACGCCCGAGGTGGCGAAGGAATAGCGGCCCGGATGGGTCTTGAGCTCGGTCACCAGTTCGGCCGGCGTGCGGGCCGGGAAGTCGTTGCCGGTGACGATCATCAGCGGCGAGACGAAGGCGCCCGCCACCGGCTTGAAGCTGGTCAGGGGATCGATCGCGATTTTCGGCTGCAGCAGCTTGGTGATCAGCATGGCGCTGTCGCCCATCATCAGCGTGTAGCCGTCAGGTGCCGCCTTGGCGACCAGGTCGGCCGCGATCATGCCGGTGGCGCCGGCGCGGTTCTCGACCACCACCTGCTGGCCCAGCACCGCCGGCAGGCGGGCGCTCAGGATGCGTGCCGCGGCGTCGACGCCGCCGCCGGCCGAATAGCCCACCACCAGGCGGATCGGCCGGTCGGGGTACTTCTGGGCCCAGGCGGCGCCCGTCATCCCGAGCGCCATTCCCAGGGTTCCCAGCGTTGCCAGGGTCGCCAGGCGCAGGGCCCGCCGGCGTGAGGATCGAGTCGCTTGCTGTCTCTTGTTCATCGTGTCTCCGTTGTCCTTGTCCATGGCCTGCCTCAGGCTTTGCCCTTGCCGTGGGAGGTCGGGAGCTTCGCCAGCTCCCGCACCCGCTCCGCGTTGGGCGCGAAGCCGAGCCCCGGCGTCTCGGGCAGCGTGAGCCAGCCCTGGTCGGGCACCGGCAGGCCGTCGAAGATCTTCTTCAGCATCTCGACTGCGACGTAGTGGTATTCGACCATGCCGCCGTTGGCGACGCCCGCATGCAGGTGCATGTTGTGGAAGGGCCAGGCGCCGCCATTGTCGATCGGCACGTTGAAGGCCTGGGCCATGCCGGCGATCTTCAGGCACTGCGAGTAGCCGCCCGAGATCGTCACGTTGGGCTGCAGCACGTCGGCCGCCTGGTTGACCAGCAGGTCGCGGAAGCGGAAGGCCAGGCCTTCGTTCTGCCCGCAGGCCAGAGGGATCGTGGTGCGGCTGCGCAGCTGCGCCATCTGCCGCACGTCGTTCTGCGTCAGCGGCTCCTCGAAGAAGCTGATGCCGTAGGGCTCGATGCGGCGCGCCAGCTGAGTCGCGTGGAACAGGTCGAGGCCGCAGTTGGCGTCGACGTAGAGCTTGACGTCAGGGCCCACGGCCTCGCGCACCGCGGCGACGCGGCGCACGTCCTCGTCGATCACCTCGTCGATCGGGCGCGGCTCGTCGCGGCGCGCGAGCGCATGGCCGCCGACCGTCATCTTGAGCCGCTGGAAGCCCTGCGACACCCAGAGCTTCGCCGCCGCGGCGAGCTGGTCGCGCTCGAAGAAGCCGAAGCCGAAGGTGGCATAGACCGGGACCCGCGAACGCGCGCCGCCCAGCAGGCGCCACAGCGGCTGGCCCAATGCCTTGGCCTTGAGGTCCCACAGCGCGATGTCGAGCGCGGCGATCGCGTGGCTCGCGTAGCCGGTCTGGCCGCGCGGCGAGAGCAGCCAGTAGAGCTTCTCCCAGAGCCGCTCGGTGGCCATCGGGTCTTCGCCGATCAGCGCCGGGCCGGCCACTTCGCGCACCGCGGCGGCGATGATCTCTTCTTCGGTGATGGCGGTCATGCCATGGCCCACCAGGCCGGTGTCGGTCTCGATCTCGGTCAGGCAGAGCGACAGCGAGGTCTGCTTGGCCAGGCCCAGCACGTCGATGGTGACCGGGATGTTCAGCGGCGTGGCGCTGACGCGGATGATCTTCAAGAATGTCTCCTTTGCTTGCTCGGTTGCGCGATTCTTGACGCGCGCGAGCGGGAGAACAATTCGTTTGTGGCGGGCGCGAGGCTTCGCGGGACGCGAAGGCTCGGGCTGCTATGACCAGCGCTGCACGGCCTCGGCGGTATCGCTCGGCCGGGTGTTGAAGCAGATGCGGGCGCCGGGGGCAGCCCGGTGCACGACGTTGATCAGCTGCTCGAACAGAAGAAAGTAGGCCGGGAGGGTCCGGATGCCGGCACCGATGACCACGCAATCGAAGGCCTTCTCGGACAGCTTCCGGGCCACCACGTCGGCAGCGGTCTCCCCGAGGTCGGTCAGGCACAGCTCGGCCTCGTACCCCAGGGCTGCGAGCTTCGCCTGGTCCGCTTCGAGCCCGGCCCGGACCTTGCCGGCGTTCATGTCGGGCATGCTGCTGAAGTCGACCAGCGTCGGCTCCAACCCGATCACCAGCACTTGCGTCTTCGTCATGGGCTTCTCCTTCGAAAAGATCAAGGGCCGGTCAGGCCGGATCCGGCATCCGCAGATGCTCCAGCACCGAACGCGCCGCCGCGGTCAGGTCCTGTTCGCGCCGCACGCACAGCAGGTGGCGGCGCATGGCCCAGGGCGCGTCGAGCCGCAGGCAGCGCAGCCGCAGGATCTGCAACTGCGGCAGGATGGCGGCGAAGGGCAGCACGCCGATGCCGATGCCCTGCTCGACCATGCGGCAGACCATGTCGAAGCTGCCGACCTGCATCCGCACCTTGAGCGGCACCTGGGCCTCGAGCGCCGCGGCGAGCAGCACGCGGTGCAGTGCCGTGCCTTCGCGAACCACGATATGGTCGTGCCGCAGCACCTCTTCGACGCCGACCCGCTTGCGGCGTGCCAGCGGATGGTCGCGTGCCACCACGACGGCGAGCTCGTCGCTGCGGTAGGCCAAGCATTCGAGCCCGTCGGCTGGCGTGTGGCCCTCGATGACGCCGATGTCGGCCAGGCCGCCGACCACGGCCTTGACCACCTCGGTGCTGGCGCGCTCCTGGAGGTCGATCTTGAGCACCGGATGCAGCCGCAGGAAGGAGCCGATCTGCGCCGGCAGGAACTGGGCGATGGCCGATGCATTGGCCGTGATGCTGACCACGCCGGCCACGCCGTTCTGGAAGTCGTCGAGCTCGGCGCCGAGCCGGTCCATGGCCGACAGCACGGCGCGGGCATGCAGCAGCAGGCCGTGGCCGGCTGAAGTGAGCGTGACGCCGCGCGCATGGCGCACCAGCAACGGCAGCTTGGCCCGCGCCTCGAGGTCGGAGATGCGCTTGCTGGCGGCGGCCAGCGCGATGTGGCAGCGCTTGGCGCCCTCGCTGATGCTGCCGTGGTCGGCCACGGCCACGAACAGGCGCAGCGATTTGAGGTCGGCCGACATCGGGCTCAGTCCGGCTTCGAGGGCTGGGCCAGGTAGTCGAAGAGTTCGCGTGCGGACGCCGGCAACTGCTCGCGGCTGCGCGCGATGATCTTGAGCTCGCGCTCGGCCCAGGCGTCGGTCAGCGGCACGGTCTTGATGCGAAGCGCGCGCGACAGGCGCCGCGCCGACGAGGCCGGCAGCACGCCGACCCCGACACCGGCCTCGATCATCAGGCAGATGGCCTCGAAGCTGCCGACCTGGATGCGGGGCGCGTAGTCGCGGCCCGCCAACTCGGCCTTGCGCAGCAGGAAGCGGTGGATCGCGCTGGCATGGTGCAGGCCGACATGCTGCTCCTCGAGGGTGTCGACGAAGGCCATCGCGCTGGCGTCGGCAAAGCGGTGGGCCGTGGGCACCACCAACACCAGCTGGTTGCGGCCGAAGGGGCGGGCGTCGAAGTCGCCGGTGTGGGCGTCGCCCGCGAGGATGCCGATGTCGGCGCCGCCGTCGGCCACCGAGCGCACGATCTCCTCGCTGAGGTATTCGCGCAGGTCGACCTGCACCGCCGGATGCTGGGTCAGGAAGCCGGCCAGCTTCTCGGGCAGGTACTCGGTGATCGACGTGGTGTTGGCGAACACCCGCACGTGGCCCTTGATGCCCTTGCCGAAATCCTGCATGTCGATGCGCAGGTGCTCCATCTGCTGCATCACGCGCTTGGCGTGATAGAGCAGGGCCTCGCCGGCGGCCGTGAGGTTCACGCCCTGGGCGGTGCGGTGCAGCAGCTTGCCGCCGATGGCCTCCTCCATCTGCTTGATGCGGGTCGAGGCCGCTGCGAGCGAGATGCAGGCGCGGTCGGCGCCGCGCGTGAGGCTGCGGGCCTCGGCGACGAAGGCGAAAAGCTTGAGGTCGAAAAGATCGAAGTGCAAGTTCACGGGCAGATTGTCCCGCAAGCTTGGGGGCTCGTCAGATCGGGTCCCAGCTGAACACATCGGCGGAGCGGTCGAGCGGATAGAAGCTGGCCCGCATCGCCGGCATCGCATGCTCGGCGATGGTCTGCGGCGTCCAGCCTTCGGAGCGGTGCACCGAACGCACCGGCCGCGGCTGGCTGATCAGCGATATCTCGTTGTTGCGCACCGAGAAGATCTGGCCGTTGACCTCGTGCGCCGCATCGCTCGCCAGGTACACCGCCAGCGGGGCGATCTTCGACGGCGTCATCTGCTGGATCTTGGCCACGCGCGCCTTCTGCTCGTCGGTGTCGGTCGGGATGGCGCCGATCATGCGGCTCCAGGCGAAGGGCGCGATGCAGTTGGAACGCACGTTGAACTTCAGCATGTCGAGCGCGATCGACTTCGACAGCGCCGCGATGCCGAGCTTGGCGGCCGAGTAGTTGGCCTGGCCGAAGTTGCCGATCAGGCCCGAGGTCGAGGTCATGTGCACCATCGCGCCCGCGTTCTGTTCCTTGAAGAAGGTCGCGGCGGCGCGGCTCACGAAGTAGGTGCCGTACAGGTGGACCTTGATCACCGAATCCCACTCGTCGACCGACATCTTGTGGAAGAAGCGGTCGCGCAGGATGCCGGCGTTGTTGACCACCGCATCGATGCGGCCGAAGTTGTCGACCGCGCATTGCACCATGCGCGCCGCGCTGGCGGCATCGGCGACGCTGTCGGTGTTGGGCACCGCCTCGCCGCCGATCGCGTGGATCTCGTCGACCACCTGCTGCGCCGGACCGGCGCTGTGGCCGGCACCGTCGACCGCGGCGCCGATGTCGTTGACCACCACGCGGGCGCCGTGCCGCGCCATGGCCAGCGCGATGTCGCGGCCGATGCCGCCCCCCGCGCCGGTGACCAGAACCACTTTGCCTTCGACCATCGGATTTCTCCAGAAACTTGCCTGCGGAATCGCCTGCGCAGGATGCCACGGGCGGCGCCGCCCGTGCTTCGGGATTCCGAAAGAGGGGCTTCAGTCCGCCCTAGTTCCGCTCGCGCACCACCAGCGTCTGCACGGCGGTGCCGATCGGGCCCCGCTCGTCATAGAGTCGCGACAGCGTGAGGCCGGCGCCGCTGGCGTCGACCTGGGTTTCCGACGACAGGCCGATCCATTCGCCCGCCGGCGCGCGGTGCAGGTGCAGGTTCAGGTCGGCATTCGAGAACAGGAAGCGGTCGGGCGGCAGCACCCAGCTGAGCCCGTTGCCGAAATCGGCCGCGGCGGCGGCGCGCATCGCGGGCGAGTTGGGCACCCCTTGCACCAGCGGCACCGCCAGCCGGAACCATGCGGCGCCCGGGCCGGGCCGGGAAACGTCGCCCTGGGCCGCCAGGGTGTCGACCGCGGTGGCGTAGAACGAGATGCCCTCGGGCAGCCCCGGGATGCGCAGCGGCTCGCTGCAATCCTGCGGCGCCGGCAGCAGGCGCGCTGGCGACGGACCGGGCAGGCCGTCGGGCAGGGCCAGCGCCTGGCCGCGCAGCATCAGCGCATGGCCGCGCGCCACCAGCGTGTCGCCGGCCAGCAGCTCGATGGTGAGGCGCGTGGTCGAGCGCGCGGACTGCATGCTGAAACGGGTGGCGAGCGGTGCGACCGGCACCGGCTTGACCAGCTCGACGGTCAGGCGCGCCAGCTGCCAGCCGGGTTCGTCGATGGCGCTTTCGGACACGTGCGCGAGCAGGGCGCTGGGAGCGCCGCCGTGCTGCGCGCGAGGGTCCCAGGGGCCGCGCGAGAGCGCGCTGGGCAGCCAGGCCTCGCCCTCGCGGGTGAAGACGGCGGCAGGGCGTTCGGATTCGATCGGGGGATGGGTCATCGCCGTATTCTTACCGCAGCTGGTGCTTGAGCAGCTTGCCGGTCGCGGTGCGCGGCAGCGCCTCGCGCACTTCCCAGGCGCGCGGGATCTTGTAGCGCGCCAGCTGCGGCTCGAGGTACTTGCGCAGCGCGTCGCCGTCGAGCACCCGGGCCGGGCGTGCCACCATCACCGCGGTCACGGTCTCGCCCCATTCGGGGTGCGGCCGGCCGATGACGGCCACGTCCTGCACGTCGGGATGCATCGCCAGCACGTCTTCGACCTCCTTCGAGTAGACGTTCTCGCCGCCGGTGACGATCATGTCGCGCAGCCGGTCGACGATGAAGAGGAAGCCGTCCTCGTCGATCCGCGCCAGGTCGCCGCTGCGGTACCAGCCCTCGTCGTCGAAGGCGGCGGCCGAGGCCTCGGGGTTGTCGAGGTAGCCCTTCATGATCGCGGGCGAGCGCAGGTGGATCTCGCCCACTTCGCCGGCCGAGCAGCGCTCGCCGTCGGCGCGGCGCACCTCGACCGCGACCCCCGGCACGCCGGCGCGGCCGATCGAGCCGGCCTTGGCGATCGCCTCTTCGGGGTAGAGCACCGTGCCCAGCGGGCCCGACTCGGTCATGCCGTAGACCTGCACGAAGCGGTCGCTGCGGTAGCTGTCGGCCAGCTTGCGTGCCATGTCGGCGCCCAGCGGCCCGCCGCCGTAGGCCCACACCCGCATCGCGCTGAAATCGTAGGACTGCAGCTCGGCCACCACCTGCAGCGGTGCCAGGAAGGCGATCGGCGCGCCGAAGGTGAAGCTGATGCGCTCCTGCGCCAGCGTGTCGAGGAAGGCCTTGGGCGCGTACTCGCGCAGCAACACCACGCTGCCGCCCATCAGCAGGGTGCCGAGCAGCCAGTTGTTGAGCGGCGACGAATGCCAGGCCGGCATCGCGATCAGGGTGCGCTCGTGGCGCGTGATCGAGGTGCTTGCGGCCGCGCACACCGCAGCGAGGAACACGTTGGCATGGGTGTGCAGGCAGCCCTTGGGCTTGCCCGTGGTGCCCGAGGTGTAGAGGATCTCGGCCAGCGCGTCGGTGGCTGGCGGCGTGCCGCGCTCCAGGGGCGCGGCCTGCGCGAGCAGTTCGTCGAAGCTGGCCATGCCGGCGCCGGCGCTGTCGGTCGAGAGCCACGCCGGTGCATGCTCGACCTTCTGCGCGAGCGCCGCCAGTGCACCGTCGACCACGCACAGCTTGCTGCTCGAATGCCGCAGCACGTAGTCGACCTCGGGCGCCTGCAGCTTGTGGTTGACCGGCACCACCGCGGCCCCGAGCCGCCAGGCGCCGAACAGCGCGAGCACGAAGCCCTGCGTGTTGAAGCACAGCAGCGCCACGCGGTCGCCGGCGACGATGCCCTGGCCGCGCAGCACGGTGGCGGCGCGGCGGCTCAGCTCTGCGAACTCGGCGTAGCTGTAGGAGCGGCCCGCGGCGCGCAGGAACTCCTTGCCCGGCTGCACCCGGGCGTGCTGGTCGAGGATCGAAACGAAATCCGTCATGCTGCAATCCGCCTCACTGCCACGCGGCGCGCAGCAGCGCGGCCGGATCGCTGGTGCCCGAGGTGATGCCGGTCACCGGCCCCCAGTCGGGGTCGAAGCGGCTGCCGATGAAGGCGGCCGACGCCTCGGCGCTCGCGTGCTGCAGCATCAGGCAGGCCTGGGCCGTGAGCACCAGCCGCTGCGTGAAGCGGCGCGCCTGGCGTTCGAACTCGGCCGGCGGCAGCGCGACCGCGTCGCGCAGCGCCTGTGCCTGCGCCCGCAGGCGGCTGTCCTGCGACGCCACTTGCTGCAGGTGGTCGAGCACGAGGTGCGCATCGTCCGGATTGCGCGAGACCGCGCGCAGCACGTCCAGGCTCATCACGTTGCCCGAGCCTTCCCAGATCGAGTTGACCGGCGCTTCGCGGAACAGGCGGCCCATCGGGCCGTCTTCCACATAGCCGTTGCCGCCGAAGACCTCCATCGCCTCGCCGGTCAACGCCACCGCGCGCTTGCAGTTCCAGAACTTGGCGGCCGGCGTCACGAGCCGGCGCCAGGCGACGTCGAAGGGATCGGTCGAGCCGAAGTGCGAGGCCAGGTCCATCGCCAGCAAGGTGGCGGCCTCGGACTCGAGCGCCATGTCGGCGAGCAGCTCGGTCATCACGGGCTGCTCGATCAGCGCCTTGCCGAAGGCGTGGCGGTTGCGCGTGTAGTGCAGCGCCTGTGCCAGCGCCTGGCGGATGAAGCCGGCGCTGGCGAGCGCGCAGTCCAGGCGGGTGTAGGTCGCCATCTCGATGATGGTCGGGATGCCGCGGCCCTCGTCGCCGACCAGCACGCCCCAAGCCTCCTTGAACTCGACCTCGCTGCTCGAGTTGGAGCGGTTGCCCACCTTGTCCTTGAGGCGCTGGATCTGGATCGGGTTCTTGCTGCCGTCGGGCCGCCAGCGTGGCACGAAGAAGCAGGTGGACCCGCGCTCCTCGGTCTTGGCGAGCACCAGGTGGCCGTCGCACATCGGCGCCGAGAAGAACCACTTGTGTCCGGTGATCAGGAACTCGTCGCCCCAGGGGCCCCGGCCCGCCGGCACCGCGCGCGAGGTGTTGGTGCGCACGTCGCTGCCGCCCTGCTTCTCGGTCATGCCCATGCCGACCGTCATCGAGTCCTTCTGTGCGAAGGGCAGGTCGCGCGGATCGTGCACCGTCGCGTTCAGTTTGGGTTGCGTGGCCTCGAACAGCGCCGGATTGAGCCGCATCACCGGGATGCAGGCCTTGGTCATGGTGGTCGGACAGGTCGAGCCGGACTCGATCTGGCTGTGCATGTAGAGCGAGGCGCCGTAGGCGGTCCAGGCCGAGGGGCGCGGGTCGACGAAGGGCAGGTTGGCGATGCCGTTGCGGCGCGCGATGCCCATCATCGTGTGCCACGCAGGATGGAACTTCACGAGGTCGATGCGCTCGCCGGTGCGCGAGTGGGTGTGCAGTTCGGGCTCGTGGCGGTTGGCGTCTTCGGCGGCGCGGAGGGTCGCTTCGCAGCCGTACTCCGCGCCCTGGCGCAGCAGCTCGTCGTCGCGCCAGCCGGCACCGCCTCGCGCCACCGCGCGGCGCAGCGCCGGGTCGCTGGCGTAGAGGTTGTAGTCCTTGAGTTCGGGGGCCTGGTTGTCGGGATGGATGCCGGTCATGGTGTGCCTTTCGGGGGTGAAGGGGGCGCGGCCTCAGCCGCCCGCCGGGCGCCTCAGGCGGGTTGGGCCGAGGCGGTGGCAGCGGCCAGCGCAAGCGCGGCCGAGGCCGCCCGGAGGAAGGTTGTCATGTGTTGCTCGTCTCCCGTTTTTCTGCGTTCCGCGCCGGGCTTCGGCGCTGCTTTCCAGGGCTGCAGAATGCAGCCGGTCAGCTCTAAAAATTCTAGGAACAACCGACGCTTCGAGTGTTCGGGTTCCAGGCAAGGAGGCCAGGATCAAACGCTCACCGACTTCTCCCCCGAGGAGGAAGCCGCGACAGTCGCGCGCACTTCACACTTCCCAAGCCCTGCAGGACGCCTTTGTTCGGCTTTTGGTCGAGCGCGGCTACGCGGGCATCACGATCCGCGAGATCGTCCTGGTGGCCGGCACCGGCCTCGGCAGCTTCTATGAATACTTCGCGAGCAAGGAAGACCTCGCGCGGGTCTGCCTGCACCTGCGCTCCAAGGCGCTGCTGATGGCGCTGCGCGACGCGGCCGAACGCCACGCCGGCCGGCCGATGCGCGAGGTCGTCGACGCGGCGATTGAATCGCAGATCGAGGCGCACCGCGAGCACCCGCTCGAATGGGGCGCCCACTACCTGCTCGAGCGGCAGCTCTCCGGACCCGACGCCTACCGCAAGATGTACGACCGCTTCGTCGACGAGTGGGGCCAGGCGCTCGCGGCCGCGAGCGACGCCCTGCCGCCCGGCCCGAGGGCGGAGGCGGCACGGGTCTGCCTGACCTTGATCTACGGCCTGATGGCGCAGGCCCACATCGGCGTGCGCAGCGCGCCGGACATGCGGGCGATCTCGCGCCAGGCGCGCGGCGCGCTCCACGCCTACCTGGACAGCCTGCGGCCCGCCTGACTCAATGCCCCAGCGGCACGCTGGCTTCCTTCAACACCCGCAGCACGAAGCTCGACTTGCTGTGGCGGATGCCGGGGATCTTGTAGAGCTTCTCGCGCAAGAGGCGCTCGTAGTCGCGCGTGTCGCGCACCGCGATGCGGATGTAGTAGTCGTAGTCGCCCGACACCAGGTAGGCCTCCTGGATCTCGGGAATGGTCGCCAGCACGCGGCCGAATTCGTAGAGCGTCTCGTCGGTGTGGCTCTCGAGCGTGAGCTGGACGATCACGAAGTCGTTGTAGCCGAGCTTGGCCGGGTCGAGGTCGACCGTGTAGCGCTTGATCACGCCCTGCGATTCGAGCTTCTTGATGCGGGTCCAGCAACTGGTGGCCGAGAGCCCGACCGCGGCGCCGATCTCCTGCAGGGTCTTGCGCGAGTCCTCCCGCAGCTCCCGCAGGATGGCGAGATCGATTCTTTCCGATGAATCTTCGATCAAATCGTCTTTAGTGCGATTGGTTTTCATTGGATGGCGCGAATGAAGCGGAAAAATGAAGCCTATTCTGCGCCAGAGCCGGAAGAATCATGGCATGCAATCCTCCCTGGCCCTTTCCCCTTCGCCCGCCGCGCCGGCGCCCTTCGAGGCAGCGCGCCTGCGCAATGGCGCCGTCGCGCTGCTCGACACGCTGATCGACTGCGGCGTCGACACCCTCTTCGGCTACCCGGGCGGCGCCGCGCTGCCGCTGTACGACGCCCTGCACGGCGAGCCGCGCCTGCGCCACGTGCTGGTGCGGCACGAACAGGCGGCGGTCCATGCCGCCGAGGGCTATGCCCGCAGCACCGGCCGCGTCGGCGTGGTGCTGGTCACTTCGGGGCCCGGCGTCGGCAACACCATCACCGGCCTGCTCGATGCCATGAGCGATTCGGTGCCGGTGTTGTGCATCAGCGGCCAGGTCGCCAGTTCGGTGATCGGCACCCAGGCCTTCCAGGAGAGCGATGCGCTCGGCATGTCGCGGCCGGTCACCAAGTGGAACCACCAGCCGCGCTGCGCGGACGACGTTCCGTCGGTGATCCGCCGGGCACTGGAGATCGCGGCCTCGGGCCGGCCGGGGCCGGTGCTGGTCGATGTGCCGAAGGACGTGCAGCTGGCCTTGCTGCAGCGGCCCGCGCCAACGCAGCCGGCCGCGCCCGCGCGCAAGGCGCGCGCAGCGGTCCTGCCGCCGCCCGATGCCTTGCAGCGCGCGGCCGACCTGATCTCCACCGCGCGCCGGCCCGTGCTGTACGGCGGCGGCGGGCTCGTGAACTCGGGCCCGCTGGCCTGCGCCGCCTTCACGCGCCTGGTGCGCCGCCTCGACGCGCCCTGCACGTTGACGCTGATGGGCCTGGGCGCCTTCCCGGGTTCCGATCCGCGCTTCCTCGGCATGCTGGGCATGCATGGCGCGCTGGAGGCCAACCTCGCGATGCACGAGGCCGACCTCGTGGTCTGCGTGGGCGCGCGCTTCGACGACCGCGTCACCGGCAAGCTCGACGAGTTCTGTCCCCTGGCGCGGAAGATCCACATCGACATCGATCCGGGCAGCATCGACAAGGTGGTCAAGGTCGACGTGCCCCTGCCGGGCGATTGCGGCGCGGTGCTCGATGCCTTGCTGGCCCAGCCGGCACTCGACGGCCCGGCACCCGGGCGGCTCGCGCCCTGGTGGCAGCGCATCGCGCGCTGGCGGGCCGAGCGCTGCTTCGACTTCGCGCCGCGCGCCGGCGCGATCCTGCCGCAGCAGCTGATGGCGTCGCTGCAGGCCCAACTGGCCAACCGCGACGCGATCGTCTCGACCGATGTCGGCCAGCACCAGATGTGGGCCGCGCAGTACCTGCGCTTCGAACGGCCCGGCCGCTGGCTCACCTCGGGCGGCGCCGGCACCATGGGCTACGGCCTGCCGGCGGCCATCGGGGCGCAGATCGCGCATCCCGAGGCGCTGGTGGTGTGCGTGAGCGGCGATGCCTCGGTGCTCATGAACATCCAGGAACTGTCGACCGCTGTGCAGCATCGCACGCCGGTCAAGCTGGTGCTGTCGAACAATGGCTACATGGGCATGGTGCGGCAGTGGCAGGAGCTCAACCACGGCAACCGGCTGAGCCACAGCTGGAACGAGGCGCTGCCCGACTTCGTGGCGCTGGCGAAGGCCTTCGGCTGGGGCGCGCGGCGCGTCACGGCGCCCGCCGAGCTGGAGGCCGCGCTGGCGGAATGCCTCGCGAGCGCGGGTCCGTTCTTTCTCGACGTTCAGGTGGCGGCCGAGGAAAACTGCTTTCCGATGATGCCGTCCGGTTGCGGGCACCATCGGGTGATGCTCGCGAAGGACCGCTGGTACGCGGACCCGGTCACGGCAGCCAGCCCCTGAACAGGCGCTTGAACAACCGCCGCCGTGCCCGGTACGGCCGGGATTGCGCATGGCCGGCCGGCGCCGGGGCCGGTGCGGGAATCGCGGCGCTGGCCGCGAGTTGCGCCAGCGATTCGAAGAGCAGCCTTCTAGGCTCCAGGCGGATGCCGCCGAGGCGCAGGAAGTCGATGGCGACGCGGCCGGCCTGGAGGGAGTCGCCGCCGAGATCGAAGAAGTTGTCGGAACGTGATATCTCGAAAGGCGCCAGGCCCAGCACGCCGCCCCACACGCCCGCAAGGGCGATTTCGGCGGCGGTGGCGGGCTCGTCGCCGCGCCGGGCGGCCGAACGATCCTCCGCCTTCGGCGCCGGGAGCGCGTGCCGGTCGATCTTGCCATTGGGCAGCAAGGGGAGCGTCGGCAGCGCCACGTAGTGCTGCGGCAGCATGTAGCCGGGCAGCCAGGGCCTCAGGTGCTCCTTGAGCGCGAGCGCGTCGAGCGCCCCTTCGCGCGGTACCACGTAGGCCACCAGGCGGATGTCGCCCGGCCGGTCTTCGCGCGCCGTCACGAGGCACTGGGCCACCGAAGGATGGACCAGCAGGCGGGCCTCGATCTCGCCCGGCTCGATGCGATGGCCGCGCACCTTGACCTGGAAGTCGAGCCGGCCCTGGTGCTCGATCAGCCCGTCGTGCCGCCATCGCCCGCGGTCGCCGGTGCGGTACAGGCGGGCTTGCGGGTCCGGATCGAAGGGATCGGCGATGAAGCGCTCGGCGCTGAGTTCGGGCCGGTTCCAATAGCCCAGTGTGACGCCGTCGCCGCCGATGAAGATCTCGCCGGAAACGCCGGGCGGACATGGCCTGTGCTGCGCATCGAGCACGTGGATGCGGGTGTTGGCGATCGGCCGGCCGATCGAGATGGCCTGCGCGTCCGGCTGCACCTTCCAGCAGGTGGACCACACCGTGGTCTCGGTGGGGCCGTACATGTTCCAGAGCTCGCCGCTTCGCTGCAGGAGTTCGCGGGCCAGGCTCGGGTTCAGGCTCTCGCCGCCGACCAGGGCCTTGAAGGTCGGCGAGCCGCGCCAGCCGGCATCGATCAGCATGCGCCAGCTCGCCGGGGTGGCCTGCATCACGGAAGCCCGTGAGCGCTCGATCAACTGTCCGAGTGCGATCCCGTCGGTGGCCTGCTCGCGGGTCGCCAGCACGACCGTGGCGCCGATCGAAAGCGGCAGCAGCAGTTCCAGCACCGCGATGTCGAAACTCAGCGTGGTGACGGCCAGCACGGCGTCCTGCGCCGTGAGCCCGGGTTCGCGCTGCATCGACAGCAGGAAGTTGACCACCGTCCGATGCGGCACCACGACCCCCTTGGGCTTGCCGGTGGAGCCGGAGGTGTAGATCACGTACGCCGCGTCCCCGGCGCTCGCGTCGCGCTCGGCGTCGGGCGGCAGGGGCGTGTCGGGCTGCGCCGTCAGCGCGGCCTCTTCGCTGTCCGGCACCAAAGTCGGCAGCCCGTGCTCGCGCCACCATTCGATCATGTCCTGCGGGCTCATGAGCAGGCTCAGGCCGGCGTCCAGGGCCATGTCGAGCAGGCGCAGGCGAGGATAGGCCGGGTCCAGCGGCACGTAGGCGGCGCCCGCGGACAGGATCGCGAGTTGCGCAACCACCATGGACGGGCCACGCTCCAGGCACAGGCCGACGCGGCAGCCGCGCTGCACGCCCCTGTGGCGCAGCGCGTGCGCCAGGCGGTGCACGCGCGACCACAGTTCCGGGTAGCCCAGCGCCTCGCCCGGAATTTGGAGGATCGCCGTGCCGGCCGAGGCGCATTGCCCCGCGAGCAGGCCGTGCACCGTCATCGCGCGGGGGTAGGCGCTCTCGGTCTGGTTCCACGTCGCCAGCCTGGCCAGCTCCAGCGGGTCGGCGGCCGCCAGATCGTACAGCGGCCGTTCCGGATCCTGCATGAGCCGGTCCAGCAGATGGAGGTAGCTGTCCAGCAGCGCCTGCGCCGTCGCCGGCGCGAAGAGCTCGGTGGCGTAGGTCAAGGCCAGCGAACGCTCGTCCTCGGTCTCGATGGTGAGCGCCAGATCGAACTGGGTCGCTCCCAGGCTCAGGGGAATGAAGCTCGTCTCCAGCCCTTCGAACCGGGGATTCTGGCGGGGTGTGTTCTGCATGTTGAACATCGCGCGGACCTCGGGAACCCTGCTGCCGCTGTTGTTCCGCCGCAGACTGTCGACCACATGGTCGAAGGGCGCATGCTGATGACTGAAGGCCGACAGGCAGGTCTCGCGCACCTGGCACGCCAGCTCGCGGAAGTTCATGGCGGGCTGCACATCGCTGCGCACCATCAGGGTGTTGACCAGCGAGCCCACCAGGGTCTCGGCCTCGACCCGCGTGCGACCCGCAATCGGCGTTCCCACCACGATGTCCTGCTGGCCGCACTGGCGCGCGAGCAGCACCTGGAACGCCGCCAGCAAGGTCATGAAAGGCGTGAGGCCCAGGCGCCCGCTGAAGCGGGCTACTTCCTGCATCCAGTCGTCGGGGATCAGCCGTCGAACGTTCTCTCCGCGGCTCGTGCGCCGGCGGGTCACGGCGGAATCGGCCACCAGGTTCAAGGGGCTCATGCCGGCGAGTTGCTGCAGCCAGTAGCGGGTGTCGCCGGCCAGCGTCTCGGCGTCGGCATGGCCGCGTTCCCAGCTGGCGTAGTCGACGAAGTCGATCGATTGGCGCTGTGCGGGAGCGGGCGCTCCGGCGCAGGCGGCGTTGTACATCGCCTCGAGGTCCTGCAACAGCACGCCCCACGACCAGTCGTCTCCGATCAGGTGGTGCATCACCAGGACCAGCGCATGGTCCCGGGCGCCGAGTTCGACCAGGATGAAGCGGTGCAGCGGTCCGTGCGCCAGGTCGAAGGGCTCGGCGGCCAAGCGCGCGGCCTGCCGTTCGAGTTCGGTGTCCCGTTCGGGGCCGGGGGTGGCACGCAGGTCCAGCCCGACCAGGTTCGCCGGTTGCACCGGTCCGACGGTGGCCATCGGTTCGGCGTCCCCCATCGCGAAGGTGGTGCGAAACGCCTCGTGGCGGGCGACGAGCCCGTCGAGTGCCTGGCGCAGCGGCGCCGCCTGGAGGGGCCCGCGCAGGCGAAGCGCCTTGCGGACGTGGTACGCGGCACCGTGCGGGTCCATGTCGTGGAACATCCACATGCTGCGCTGCGAGAACGACACCGGCAGCGGCCGGTCGCGCGAGACCGGCACGATCGGGGCAGGCCCCGCGGCGGCGCCACCGGACAGCGCCGGCCGATGTGCATCGATCGCCCGGGCCAGGGTCTCGATGGTCGGATGTTCCAGCACGCTGCGCACCGGCAGTTCGACCTTCAGGGTCGCGCCGATGCGCGAAGCGATCTGCGTCGCCGACAGCGAGTGGCCGCCGAGCTCGAAGAAGTTGCTGCGAATGCCGAATCCGGATCGTCCGAGCACCGCCTGCCAGATGTCCATCAGGATGGATTCGGAGGTTGATCGGGGGGGCAGCCGGTCGAACTGTTCGGCGTCGACCCGGACGGCCTGGTCGTGCAGGTCGCGGCGCCTGACCTTGCCGCCCGGGCCGACCGGAATCGTCTCGAGCACGCGGATTCGCGCCGGGATCTTGAAGTCGGCCAGTTGCCCGAACAGCGTGGCGCGCAGCGCCTGTTCCTCGATGGCGTGGCCGGCCGCGGGGATCACGATGGCGTGCACGTCCTCGCCGAGTGTCGGGTGCGGCGCGGGGTAGGCCGCCGCCTGGGCGACACCGGGCAAACGCAGCAGGGCCTGCTCGACGTCGAAGGGCGAGATCTTCTCGCCGCCGCGATTGATCATCTCCTTGCTGCGTCCGGTGAGGAACAGGTCCCCGTTGGCGTCGAAGCGGCCCAGGTCGCCGGTGAGGAACCAGCCGTCGCGAAAGGCTTCCGCATTCGCCTCGGGGTTGTCCTCGTAGCCCTCGAAAAGGGCCGGACCGCGCGCCACCACGGCGCCGACCTGCCCGACGGGCAGGCTGTGGCCGTGTCCGTCGACCACGCGCAGCTCGGCGCCGACCGGGCGCCCCACGGAGCCCGGCTTGCGCGGCGCGGGCGGCAAGGGATTGCTCGCCAGCTGGGTGGCCGATTCGGTCATCCCATAGGACTCGATGACCGGCACTCCCCAGAGGTCCTCGACACGCCGCAGCAACGCCGCCGGCATGGGCGACGAGGCCGAGCGAATCAGGCGCAGGGCATGTGCGGGCACGGCGATGCCTTCGCGGGAGGCCTGGTCCGCGATGGCATGGTGGACGGTCGGCGCGGCGGTGTACCAGGTGGGCTCGAACTCGGCCATCCAGCCCATGAAGGCCGTGGCGTCGAAGGCCGGCGCGCAGACCACGGACGATCCGGCCGCCAGCGGCGCGAGCAGGCCGCCGACCAGGCCATGGCTGTGATGGATCGGCATCACGCACAGTGCGCGATCCGCCGGCGCGAGGGCGAGATGCCGCGCGATGCTGCGGGCCGAACACACGACCTGGCGCTGCCCGAGCGGCACCCGCTTGGCCTTGCCGGTGGTGCCCGAGGTGAACAGCACGAAGGCGGTCTGCGACGGCTCGGGCCAGGGGGCGTTGACGTCCGCCGCGCCTTCGGACGGGCGCGCGAGCCAGTGCGGAAGGTCGAACTCCAGGGGGACCAGGTTCAGGGTCCGTGCGAGTCGAGCCGGCACGGCATCGCCGGGCAACCCGACGATGGCGTCGGCGCGCGCATCGGCGAGCAGGGCCAGCAATTCGGGCTCGGGCAGTCCCGGAGGGAGCGGGATGCAGGTGGCTTGCGCGCCGATCGCCAGGGTGGCTACGGCCGACTCGATGCCGCTCGGCAGGACCACGGCGATGCGCGAGGCAGGGGAGAGCGCGCGAGCGGCCAGCCAGGGCCGCAGGCCCCGGACGATCGCGAACAGTTCGGCATAGGCGATGGCCGGCTGTCCGGGGGACAGCAGGGCCGTGGCCAAAGGCTGCACGAGCGCATGGAGCGCCAACTGAGTGTGCAGGGTTGCGGCGCCGTGCTCGTTCAAGACAGTTTCACCGGGCAGGCCGGCACAACCAGCAGAACGCAGCGGCGAGGCAGAACCATCGCGCCGTTGATGCGTTCTGGTGGTTGGTGGTTCCTGGACGTGGACAGCATCGAAACACTCTGCCGTGTTTCGGCTGAACTGACACTGACATCGAGGGGGCGTCTCACAGACAGGACTCCATTGCGTGATTTTGTTCACGAAGCTTGCTTGCCGCTCGAAACATGGCGCGCAAAAAGAAAACGGCGCTATCTTTTCGATAGCGCCGTTCTTTTACCAGCGATGGGTTTGCTGGTGGGCCCTGAGTGACTCGAACACTCGACCTACGGATTAAGAGTCCGCTGCTCTACCAACTGAGCTAAGAGCCCCTGAAAAGCATTACTGCTACTCAGGCAATCCCACGATTATAGCCATAACTTTTGCCGCTTCTTCAGGTCCGCTCAAAAATGCAGGCAATCCCCTGGCCGCCGCCGATGCACATCGTCACCAGCGCGTACCGGCCCTGGATGCGCTCGAGCTCGTACAGCGCCTTCACCGTGATCAGCGCGCCCGTGGCGCCGACCGGATGGCCGAGCGAGATGCCCGAGCCGTTCGGGTTCACCTTTGCCGGGTCCAGGCCCAGGTCCTGGGTCACGGCGCAGGCCTGCGCCGCGAAGGCCTCGTTGGCCTCGACCACGTCCATGTCCGAGGCCTTGAGGCCGGCTTTTTCGAGCGCCTTGCGCGAGGCCGGCACCGGACCGATGCCCATGTAGGCCGGGTCGACGCCGGCGAAGGCGTAGGCGACGATGCGCGCCATCGGCTTCAGGCCGCGCCGCGCGGCCTCTTCCTTTTCCATCAGCACCACCGCCGCCGCGGCGTCGTTGACACCCGAGGCGTTGCCCGCGGTCACCGTGCCGTTTTCCTTCAGGAAGGCCGGCTTGAGCTTGGCCATGTCTTCGATCCTGGCGTCGTTGCGCACGTGCTCGTCGGTGTCGAAGAGGGTGGTGCCCTTGCGGCTCTCCAGCGCCACCGGGACGATCTGCGACTTGAAGTAGCCGGCTTCGATCGCCTTCTGCGCGCGTTGGTGGCTGGCGAGCGCGGTCTGGTCCTGGGTCTCGCGGCTGATGTCCCACTTCTTGGCGATGTTCTCGGCCGTGATGCCCATGTGGATGGTCTGGAACGGGTCGTGCAGCGCGCCGAGCATCATGTCGACCATCTTGCTGTCGCCCATGCGGGCACCCCAGCGCGCCGTGAGGGACGCGAAGGGCGCCCGGCTCATGCTCTCGGCGCCGCCGCCGACCGCCACCTTGGCATCGCCGAGCTGGATGCTCTGCGCCGCGCTGACGATCGCCTGCAGGCCCGAGCCGCACAGCCGGTTGACTGTCAGCGCGGGGGTTTCCTGGGCGCAGCCGCCTTCGATCGCGGCAACCCGGGCCATGTACATGTCGCGCGGCTCGGTGTTGATGACGTGGCCGAAGACCACGTTCTCGACGTCCTTGCCGTCGACCTTGGCGCGGGCCAGCGCCTCCTTGGTGACCAGGGCGGCGAGCTTGGTAGGCGGGACGTCCTTGAGGCTTCCGCCGAAGGTCCCGATGGCGGTGCGAACGCCGCTGACGACAACCACTTCCTTCATGAATTTCTCCTTGGCAAACGAAGCGCCGATGATGCCAGCCCGGCTGCCGCCGCGGTAACGCCCGCGTTACGATGCGCTCCCCGAACAGGAGTGTTGCGATGACCGATTCCAGCTTTCCCCGACATGTGGTGGTCACGGGCGCCGCCGGCGCGCTGGGGCGCGCGGTGGTGCAGCAGTTTCTCGGGCAGGGCGCGCGCGTGGCCCTGGTCGACCATCGGCTGGAGCACCTGGCCAGCACCTTTCCGGGGCTGGACAACTCGCAGCACCTGCTGCTCGAAGCCGACGTGACTTCGACCGAGGCCATGGCCGGGGCAGGGCAGCGCATCCTGGCCGCCTTCGGCGGGCAGGTCGACGCCCTGGTCCACATCGCCGGCGGCTTCGAGATGGGCGAGCCGGTGCATGCGCTCGGTCGCGCGGCCTGGGACCGCATGATGAACCTCAACGCCTGGTCTTTCGTGGCGGTGACACAGGCGCTGGTGCCCGCGATGATCGAGCGCAGGGCCGGCCGGGTGATTGCCGTGAGCGCCAAGACCGCCGCCCGCGGCGCCGCCGCCATGGCCGCCTACATCGCCTCCAAGAGCGCGCTGCAGCGCCTGGTCGAGGCCGCCGCGGCGGAACTCGCGCCGCACGGCATCGGCGTCAACAGCATCGCGCCCAGCGTGCTCGACACGCCTGCCAACCGGCAGGCGATGCCCAACGCCGACCCGGGCCAGTGGGTGTCGACCGCGGTGGCGGCGCAGACCGTGGCCTTCCTGGCCTCGCCGGCCGCCGCGGCGCTGCACGGCCAGCACCTGGCGCTGGACGCCTGAGCGGCCTGGCGCCAGGGCGCGCCCGGTCGGGTTGCACCAAGGGGCAATCGCCGCTTCACCTTGGGACAAGTGCGTTTTGTGCCCGGCTTGCGCATGCTGTGGGCACGCTGCGGCGCGGCGGGTTGCCCGCACGCGCCAGCGCACCCCTCACAACCAGGAGTCGACATGGCATCGAAGAAACCCGCCGCCAGCCCGTCCGGAGCGAAGCCGCCCAATATCCTCGTGATCTGGGGCGACGACATCGGCATCGCCAACCTCAGCTGCTACACGCACGGCCTGATGGGCTACCAGACGCCCAACATCGACCGCATCGCCAGGGAAGGGATGAAGTTCACCGACTCCTACGGCGAGCAGTCCTGCACCGCCGGCCGCTCGTCCTTCATCACCGGCCAGAGCGTCTACCGCACCGGGCTCTCGAAGGTTGGCATCCCGGCCGCGCCGATCGGCATGAGCGACAAGATCGTCACCATCGCGGCGCTGCTCAAGACCCGGGGCTATGCCACCGGCCAGTTCGGCAAGAACCACCTGGGCGACCGCAACGAGATGCTGCCGACCAACCACGGCTTCGACGAATTCTTCGGCAACCTCTACCACCTGAACGCCGAGGAAGAGCCGGAGATGTACGACTACTACCCAGAGAAGGACTTCCCCAATTTCAGGAAGAAGAACGGCCCGCGCGGCGTGATCCACTCCTATGCCACCGACAAGGACGACGCGACCGAGGAGCCGCGCTGGGGCCGCGTCGGCAAGCAGAAGATCGAAGACACCGGCCCGCTGACCAAGAAGCGCATGGAGACCTGCGATGACGAATTCGCCGAGGCGGCGAAGGGATTCATCGGCAAGCAGCACGAGGCGGGCAAGCCCTTCTTCGTCTGGCTCAACTTCACGCACATGCACATGTTCACGCACACCAAGCCCGAGAGCCTGGGGCAGGCCGGGCGCTGGCAGTCGCCCTACCACGACACGATGATCGACCACGACAAGAACGTCGGCCAGCTGCTGGACTACCTCGACGAGCTCGGCATCGCCGAAGACACCTTCGTCATGTATTCGACCGACAACGGCCCGCACATGAACAGCTGGCCGGACGGCGCGATGACGCCTTTCCGCAGCGAGAAGAACACCAACTGGGAAGGCGCCTTCCGCATTCCGATGGTGGTGCGCTGGCCCGGCCATGTGCCCGCCGGCAGCGTCTCCAACGGCATCGTCCAGCACCACGACTGGCTGCCGACCTTCCTCGAGATGGCGGGCGAGCCCGACATCGTCGAGAAGTGCAAGAAGGGGGTGCAGGCGATCGGCCGAACGTACAAGAACCACATCGACGGCTTCAGCCTGCTCGGCCACATCACGGGCAAGGAGAAGGAGAGCCCGCGCAAGCTCTTCGTCTACATCAGCGACGACGGCGACATCCTCGGCCTGCGCTACGACAACTGGAAGGTGGTCTTCATGGAGCAGCGGCTGCCCGGCACCATGGCGGTGTGGGCCGAGCCCTTCGTCCGGCTGCGCCTGCCGAAGATATTCAACCTGCGAACCGATCCCTTCGAGCGGGCGGACACGACGTCGAACAGCTATTACGAGTGGTTCCTGTATCACGCCTACATCCTGTATGGCGCCTACGCGATCGCCGACCAGTTCGCCGCCACCTTCAAGGACTTCCCGCCGGTCCAGAAGCCCAATACCTTCACCATCGACGACGCGCTGTCGAAGATGGCCGAAGCCTCCGCGGGCGGCGCCACCTGAGCCGGCGGCCGCCGGTTCGGGAACAGCGTCATGAGCCGCCCGGCCCGCCCGCGTGGGTGGACCGCCCGCAGGGCCGGCCCGGGCCTGCCGCGAGCCCGCCCCGAGTGCTTCCCGCTGCAGGCGCTGGCCCTGGCGCCGGCCGTCCCGGGACCCGATCCCGACGCCCGGCTCAGCGACGACTACGTGCGCCTGGTGGCGCGCGACGCCTACTTCTGGGCCTGGCCGATCGTCAACGTATACAACCGGCGCATCGCCCTCGGCCGCTTGCCGCATCCGATGCTGCTGGGCGGGGTGCTGCCGGCCGGACCGGCCAACAGCCTCACGATGCTGAGCGACTACGTCGATCCCGCCGGGCGGGCGGTGGCCTGCCCGAACCATGACCTGGTGTGCGGCAGCGGCATCGTCGCCCTGGATCAGTCGCCGGTGGTGCTGCAGGTGCCCGACTTCGGCGATCGCTTCTGGGTCGTCCAGGTGCTGGATTCGCGCACCGACAGCATTGCCGAACTGGGCCGAATGTACGGCTCGCCGCCCGGCTTCTATCTGCTGGTGGGACCGAACTGGGTCGGCACGGTGCCGCCGGGCATCCGCCGGGTGTTCGTCTCGCAGACCCGTACCGGGGTCGTGATTCCGCGCGTGTTCCGCGACGACAGCGTCCCGGACCTGAAGACGGTGCAGCGGCTGATCAGCCAGCTCGGCCTGTACCCGGTGGCGCAGTTCGATGGCCGCATGAAGACGACCGACTGGCGCCAGGTGCCGGTGGTGCCTGCCGCGGCCGGCGGCGGGGACGCGGAAACCCGCTGGGTGGCGCCCGAGACGTTCCTGGCCGACCTGCCCGCCGCGCTGGCCGATGCCAGGCCGCTGCCGGGCGAGTCGGCGCGCTATGACCAGGTGCTGGCGGTGGTGGCCGCCGCCGCCAGGGACGCCCGCCTCAGGCAGGTCTTCGAGCAGGCGGTGGCGGCGGCCGACCGCGAGCTGGTCGAGCCCCTGTTCGAGTTCCGCAGCCATGGCCGTCGGCTGCCGCACCACTGGTCGACGATCGCCAACGGCGCCTGCTTCGGCACCGACTACTTCACCCGCACCGCGGTCGCGAAATCGAACATCTTCGTCAACAAGCCCAACGAGGCGCAGTGCTTCCACCAGGACTTCGACCGCGACGGTGCACGCCTGTGCGGCAGCGGACGCTACACGGTGACCTTCGCCCAGGGGGCCGTGCCGCCGGTGAAGGGTTTCTGGTCGATGAGCCTCTACAACGGCCGCCATCTTTTCGAGGTCAACGCGCTGGGACGCTATGCGGTGGGCAGCAAGAGCAGGATGCGGTTCGCCGCCGACGGCTCGCTGACCATCCACGTCCAGCCGCAGTCGCCCGGTGCCGAGCACGAGAGCAACTGGCTGCCGGCACCGGCTGGCAACGCGGGCGAGTTCTCGCTTTCGATCCGCGCCTACTGGCCGGAGTCCGCGGTGCTCGACGGCCGCTGGACGCCGCCGGCCGTGGTCCGCTGCGCATGAAGGAATCCATGATGATGAAGTCCAGAACTTCGGTCACGCGCGCGGCGCGCCGCCTCCTGCTGCTGGCCTGGCTGATGGCCGCGGCCACTCTGGCGCAGGCGCAGGGTCTGCCTTCCTGGAACGACGGTGCCGCCAAGCAGGCGATCCTGCGTTTCGTGGCCGATGTCACGACCCCGGGCTCGGCCGGCTTCGTGCCGCCGGGCGAGCGCATCGCGGTCTTCGACAACGACGGCACGCTGTGGCTGGAGCAGCCGATCTACGTGCAGTTCGCCTTCGCGCTCGACCGGGTCAAGGCGCTGGCGCCGAAGCATCCCGAATGGAAGACCACGCCGCCTTTCGACGCGATCCTCAGGGGCGACATGAAGGCCTTCGCGGCCTCGGGCGAGAAGGGCCTGATGCAGGTGCTCGCCGCCACCCATGCGGGGATGACGACCGAGGAGTTCTCGCGTGAGGTGGCCGACTGGCTCGCGAAGGCCCGCCATCCGCGCTTCAAGCAGCCCTACGAGGCGCTGGTCTACCAGCCGATGCTGGAGCTGCTCGCCTACCTGCGCGAGAACGGCTTCAAGACTTTCATCGTCTCGGGCGGCGGCGTCGAGTTCATGCGCGTCTTCGCCGAGAAGGTCTACGGCATTCCGCCCGAGCAGGTGGTCGGCTCGACCGGACAGCTGGCCTTCAAGACCGGCGCCGACGGCAAGCCGGTGCTGCTCAAGCTTGCGAAGATCGACCTGGTCGACGACCATGCGGGCAAGCCGGTCGGCATCCAGCGCTTCATCGGCCGGCGCCCGATCTTCGCCTTCGGCAATTCCGACGGTGACCAGCAGATGCTCGAATGGACCGCGGCCGGCGCCGGGCCTCGCTTCATGGGCCTGGTGCATCACACCGACGCCGAGCGCGAGTACGCCTACGACCGGACGTCCAGCGTCGGCAGGCTCGACAAGGCGCTGGACGAGGCCGGCACGCGGGGCTGGACCGTGGTCGACATGAAGCGCGACTGGAACAAGGTGTTCGCGTCGGACAAGTAGCCAAGGAGGTGCTCGCATGGCAGATGACAAGGCATGGGTCGACCCGGGGGCGGACTTCGATCGGGTCTCGGTCGAGCTGTCCTCGCGCCGGACCGGGATGTCGTTCCAGCGCACGCGCATGAGCGCGGAGCGGACCCTGATGTCGGTGATCCGGACATCGTTGTCGCTGATCGGCTTCGGCTTCACGATCTTCCAGGTGTTCCAGAAGCTGCACGACATGCAGGTGGTCAAGAGCAGCATGGCGGCGCGCCGCTTCGGCGAGGCGCTGGTCCTGATCGGGATCGCGATGCTGGTCTCCGGCATCGTCTACCACTGCACCTTCATGGCCGGGCTGCGCGCCGAACGCAAGATGCTGAAGAGCCAGGGGCTGATCCATGCCGAGAGCCAGTTCCCGCCGTCGCTGACGCTGGCGGTGGCGCTGCTGCTGTTGCTGCTCGGCTTCCTCGCCATCTCGAGCATGGTGTTCGACATCGGTCCCTTCGGGTCCTGAGGGGCTCCCGATGCGCCGAACGATGACTGGGTCCATGGTCGGGCCCGCCGTGCTGCTGGCCGCGGCCCTGCTGGCCGCCTGTTCCGGCAAGGAGGCCGACAAGCCGAAGCCGCCGCCCGCCGAGGTCTCGGTGCATGTCGTCAAGACCCAGACCGTGCCGGTGGTCTACGAGTTCGTGGGACAGACCGAAAGCTCGCAACAGGTCGAGATCCGGGCCCGCGTCAACGGCTTCCTCGAGCGGCGGGTCTATACCGAAGGCGCCTACGTCAAGGCCGGTGAGGTCATGTTCCTGATGGACGCCAAGCCTTTCGAGGCCAGCCTGAAGGCCGCCCGAGCCGAGCTGGCGCAGCAGCAGGCGCGCTTGAGCACGGCACGCGCCAACCTCGCCCGCGTGAAGCCGCTGGTGGCCGACGATGCGCTGGCCGTCAAGGACCTCGACGAAGCCACCGGCCAGGAGCAGGCCGCCGCGGCGGCAGTCGAAGCCGCGGCGGCCAAGGTCACCGACGCCCAGCTGAACCTGGGCTACGTGACCATCACCTCGCCGGTGGCCGGCATCTCGTCCTTCGCCAAGGTCCAGGACGGCGCCTATGTCAGCGCCGCCAACAGCCTGCTCACCTACGTCGCGAAGCTCGATCCGATGCGGGTCAACTTCAGCCTGTCGGAGAACGAGTCGCTGCGCGTCCAGGAAGAGATCGCCAAGGGCCAGCTCGTGAAGGCGCCGAACGACGACTATGGCGTCGAGCTGCTGTTGGCCGACGGATCGACCTTCCCGGCCCGGGGCCGCGTCACCTTCGCCGACGCGGCCTTCAGCCAGGAGACCGGCACCTTCCTGTTGCGCGCCGAGCTGCCCAATCCCAGGGGCCAGCTGCGCCCCGGCCAATTCGTCCGCGTCAAGGTGTCCGGCTTCACGCGGCCGAATTCGATCGTGGTGCCGCAGCGCGCGGTGCAGCAGGGCCCGCGCGGCCAGTTCGTCTGGACCGTCGACGGCGAGGGCAAGGTGATCCAGCGGCCGGTCGAGGCCGGTGACTGGCTCGGCGACCAATGGCTCGTGACCGGCGGGCTCAAGAATGGCGAGCGCGTGGTGGTCGACGGCTTCATGCGGCTGGCGCCCGGGATGGCGGTGAGCGCCAAGGAGGTGCCGGCGGAACCACTGCCCGTGGAGAAATCGACGCTGGCCGCGTCGGCGGCGCTGCCTTCGGTGTCGGCCGGACTGCCCGCCATGGGCGCAGTGTCCGCGCCGGCCATGCCGCCCGCCGCCGCCGACAAGGATGCCGTCTATTTCGAGCGCGGCCGCGCCGTGCTCGACGCCACCGGCCGCGCGCGGCTGCTGGGCGTGGCCGCGACGCTGAAGTCCCGCCCCGCGATGCGCGCCGAAGTGCAGGGCTATGTCGATGCCAGCGGCGACGCGGCCGCCAACAAGACGCTGGCCCGGGACCGGGCGCAGGCCGTGCGCGACGCACTGGTCGCCGCCGGCGTGGCGCCGGGTCGCATCGTGCTGCACGAACCCCCGAACCTGGTGGGTGCCGATTCGCCTGCGCTGGCACGCCGGGTCGACGTCGTGCTGGCGGAGGCACGATGAAGTTCGCGCACTTCTTCATCGACCGCCCGATCTTCGCGTCGGTCATCTCGATCATCATCGTGCTGGCCGGCGCGGTGGCGATGCTGAACCTGCCGATCGCGCAGTTCCCCGACATCACGCCGCCGCAGATCTCGGTCAGCGCCACCTACCCGGGCGCCAGCTCGGAGGTGGTTTCGCAGAACGTGGCGGCGCCGATCGAGCAGCAGGTCAACGGCGCCGACCGCATGATGTACATGAACTCGACCTCGAGCTCGACCGGCAACATGACCTTGTCGATCTATTTCGAAATCGGCACCGACCCGTCGCTGGCCCAGGTCGATGTCCAGAACCGGGTCAACCTGGCGCTGCCCACGCTGCCTTCGGCGGTCAGCAGCCAGGGCGTCTCGGTGGCCAAGAAGTCGCAGGCCTTCATGATGATCGTGGCGATCTATTCGCCCGACAACAGCCTCGATCCGACCTACATCGCGAACTACGCCAACATCAACGTGCTGGACGCGATCAAGCGGGTGCCGGGGGCCAACCAGAGCTCGATCTTCGGCTCGCCCGACTATGCGATGCGGCTGTGGCTCAAGCCCGACCGCATGGCGGGCCTGGGCCTGACGGCCTCCGACGTGCAGCGGGCGGTGGCGGCGCAGAACCAGCAGTACGCCGCCGGCCGGCTCGGCGCCTCGCCGACCGCGACGCCGGTGCAGCAGACCATTCCGGTCACGACCTCGGGCCGCATGACCGAGCCCTCGCAGTTCGACAACATCATCCTGCGTGCCCAGCAGGGCACCGGCGCCATCGTCCGGGTCAAGGACATCGGCCGCGCCGAGCTGGGCGCCAAGGACTATTCGATCCGCTCCAAGTACAACGGCAATACCGCCACCCTGATCGCGATCTACCAGCAGCCGGGTGCCAACGCGCTGCAGGTCGCGACCGACGTGAAGAAGCTGCTCGGCGAGATGAGGCCGACCTTCCCCGAAGGCCTGGACTACGACATCGCGCTCG
Organism: Variovorax ginsengisoli; assembly: GCF_030486595.1. GTDB lineage: Bacteria > Pseudomonadota > Gammaproteobacteria > Burkholderiales > Burkholderiaceae_C > Variovorax > Variovorax ginsengisoli_B. Next base: position 248,330 of record NZ_JAUJZH010000003.1, read on the forward strand.
ACACCACCGACTTCGTGCGCGAGTCGATCAGCGAAGTGGTCCACACCTTCGTCGAGGCGGTGGTGCTGGTCGTGCTGGTCGTCTTCCTGTTCCTGCAGAGCTTCCGCGCGACGCTGGTGCCGATCCTGGCGGTGCCCGTGTCGATCCTCGGGGCCTTCATCGGCATGACCGCGATGGGCTTCTCGATCAACATGCTCACCCTGTTCGGCATGGTGCTGGCGATCGGCATCGTGGTCGACGACGCCATCGTGGTGGTCGAGAACGTCGAGCGCAACATGGCCGAGTTCGGCCTCGGCCCCAAGGAGGCCGCGAAGAAGGCGATGGACGAGGTCAGCGGCCCGGTGGTGGCCATCGTGCTGGTGCTGTGCGCGGTGTTCATCCCGGTGGCCTTCCTGTCGGGCATCACGGGCCAGCTCTACAAGCAGTTCGCGATCACGATCGCGGTGTCGGTGGTGTTCTCGGGCCTGGTGGCGCTGACGCTCTCGCCGGCGCTGGCGGCCATCCTGCTGAAGCCGCCGAAGCCGGGCGAGCACGAGAAGAAGGGCTTCTTCGGCTGGTTCAACCGGCGCTTCGAGCGCCTTACCGAGGGCTACACCTCGACCACCCGATTGGCGATCCGGCGCGTGGGCTTCTCGCTGCTGCTGATCGCCGGCATGGTCGCCATCATGCTCGGGCTCTTCAAGCGCGTGCCGTCGACCTTCCTGCCGGTCGAGGACCAGGGCTACATCTTCACCGCGGCAATCATGCCCGACGCCGCCAGCTCGACCGCACCGAGGCGGCCACCGACCGTGCCCAGCAGTGGTTCAGCAAGCAGCCGGCGGTGAAGTCGGTGGCGTCGGTGCCCGGCTTCAGCCTGATCGACTCGCAACTCAAGTCCAACGCGGGCGTGCTCTTCGTGTCGCTCAAGGGCTTCGCCGAGCGGCAGGCGCCTGGCGACCGCGCCGACGCGCTGATCCGCGACGCCACGGCCGAATTCTCGACCTTCAAGGAAGGCGTGATGGTGCCGGTCAATCCGCCGTCGATCCCGGGGCTGGGCACCACCGGCGGCTTCGAGTTCTGGGTCCAGAGCGAAGGCGACGCCAGCCTGCAGCGGGTCGAGGAGGTGACGCGGGAGATCATCGCCAGGGCGCGCCAGCGGCCCGAGCTGCGCGGCGTCAACTCGACCATCAACACCCGCTCGCGGCAGCTGCTGGTCGACGTCGACCGCGACAAGACCGAGAGCCTGGGGGTGTCGGTGGACGAGGTCTATTCCACGCTGCAGACGCTGTTCGGCTCGCTCTACGTGAGCCAGTTTCCGAAGAACAGCCGGCTGTTCCAGGTCATCCTGCAGGCCGAGCCCGACTACCGCATCAAGCCGGACGACCTGCAGAACATGTTCGTGCGCAACCACGACGGCAAGATGGTGCCGCTGAAGGCCGTGGCCACCACCCGATACGTGACTGGCGCCGACATCGTCACGCGCTTCAACAACTTCACCGCCGCCAAGATCACCGGCGACGCCGCCGAGGGCTACAGCTCGGGCCAGGCGCTGGACGCCATGGAGGCGCTCGCCAGGGAGGTGCTGCCGCAGGGCTTCTCCTTCGCCTGGTCCGGGCAGTCCTACGAGGAGCGCAAGGCCGGGTCCACCGCCGGCATGGTGTTCGCCTTCGCAGTCGTGATGGTGTTCCTGATCCTGGCCGCGCAGTACGAGAAGTGGACGCTGCCGCTCGGCGTGCTGCTGGCGGTGCCCTTCGCGTTGTTCGGCGCCATCGCCGCGATCTGGATGCGCGGCATCCAGAACGACGTCTATTTCCAGATCGGGCTCACGGTGCTGATCGCGCTGGCGGCCAAGAACGCGATCCTGATCTTCGAGTTCGCGGTCGAGCTGCGCCACAAGGAGGGCCTGTCGGCGTACGACGCCGCGGTCGGCGCCGCCAAGCTGCGGCTGCGGCCGATCATCATGACCTCGCTGGCCTTCATCCTCGGCTGCATTCCGCTGGCCATCGCCAGCGGCGCCTCGGCCGCCAGCCGGCAGTCGCTGGGGACCGGCGTGATCGGCGGGATGCTCGGCGCGACCCTCATCGCCATCTTCTTCATCCCGATGTTCTTCTGGGGCTTCGAGACGCTCGGCGATCGCGCGGCGGCCAGGAAGCCGTCCGCCGATCCCGCCGGGCCCGCGCTGCCCGAAGCGGGGGGAGCCACCGATGCCCCGCACTGACAGGCTCCTCCTCGGCCGCGCCGGCGCCGCTCTCGGGCTGGCGGCGCTGCTGGCCGGCTGCATGCTGGGCCCGGACTACCGGCGCCCGGCGCTGGACATCCCAGCCGAATTCCGCGGCGCAAGCCCGCCGACCGCGGCCGAGCTCGCGCTGGCCGATTCGGCTTGGTGGCGCCAGTTCGGCGACCCCACGCTCGACGCGCTGATCGTCGAAGGCCTGCGCAACAACCAGGACCTGGTGGTGGCGGCGGCGCGGGTCGAGCAGTTCTACGGCGTGCTCGGCACCACGCGCAGCCCGTTGTTCCCGCAGGTCGGTGCCGACGCGGCCGGCAGCCGGACCCGGGCCAGCGAGCAGACGATCAGCCCGGCGCCGTCGATCAACCCTTACAACGCGGCCCAGGTCACGCTGCTCGCGAGCTGGGAGGTCGACCTGTTCGGGCGCATACGGCGGCTGACCGAGGCGGCGACCGCCGACCTGAAGGCGAGCGAGGCCTCCCGGCGCGGCACCGTGCTGTCGGTGGTGGCGGCGGTCACCACCGGCTACGTGCGCCTGCGCGAGCAGGACCGCGAGCTCGAGGTCGCGCGCAGCACCTTGAAGCTGCGCACCGATTCGCTCAAGCTGTTCGAGCGCCGCTTCAAGGGCGGCGTGGTGTCGGCGGTCGAGGTGAGCCAGGCCCGCTCCGAATACGCCACCGCCCTGCGCGCCGTGCCGGTGCTGCTGCAGGCCATCACCGAGCAGGAAAACGCGCTCTCGGTGCTGATCGGGCGCGACCCGGGGCCGATCGCCCGCGGGCGCAGCATCGATGCGCTGGCGGCGCCCGCCGTGCCCGGAGGGCTGCCGTCCGAGCTGCTCGACCGGCGTCCTGACATCCTTCAGGCCGAGCAGACGCTGGTCGCCGCGAATGCGCGCATCGGCGCCGCCAAGGCGGCGTACTTCCCGACCATTTCCCTGACCGGCGCCTTCGGGCAGGCGAGCCGCTCGCTGTCCGACCTGTGGGGCGGCTCGGCGCGCATCTGGAGCTATGGGGCCGACGTCAGCCTGCCGATCTTCACCGCCGGCGCCATCGCCGGCCAGGTGGAGAGCGCCGAGGCCGGGCAGCGCGCGGCGCTGGCCCAGTACCGCAAGACCGTGCAGGCGGCCTTCGGCGAGACCGCGGACGCGCTCGCCGGCATCGGCAACTCGCGCGAATCCCTGGCCGCGCAGCAGATCCAGGTCTCGGCGCTGATCAACTACGCGCGCCTCGCGAGCAAGCGCTTCGAAGGCGGCTACACCAGCTACCTCGAGGTGATCGACGCCGAGCGCAGCCTGTTCAACGCCCAGGTGCAGCTGGCGCAGGCGCAGGGGGACGTGCTGCTGAGGGCGGCTTCGCTCTACAAGGCGCTGGGCGGAGGGTGGGTGGATCTGGCGAACCAGGATGCGCCGCAGCCGGCGGTGCGGCTGGGGGAACGGCCGCCGTTGGTGCCTTGAGGGCGGGTGCCAGGCCGAAAAGAAGTGTTGGTGGAGAGGATGAGGATCGAACTCACGACCTCCGCATTGCGAACGCGGCGCTCTCCCAGCTGAGCTACCCCCCCAACGCAGACAGAATTCTAACCAGAACCGGCCCCGGTTTGCACGACGGCGTGGCGGCCGTGCCAAGATGCGCGCCTCGCACACCCTGGAGCAGAACCGATGGCTTCGTACGATCCCGCCTGGCTGGACCGCATGTACAACAACCGCGCCCTGGTGCCCGACCATCCGGCGTACTTCGAGCGCTGGGCGGCGGAATCAGCCGCCACTCGCGCCGCCCAGCCTTGCCATGTCGACTTGCGCTACGGCGACGGCGTGGGCGAGACGCTCGACGTCTTTCCGGCGCCGGTGCCTGATGCGCCGGTGCTGGTGTTCATTCACGGCGGCTATTGGCGCGCGCTCGACAAGAGCGAGCATTCATTCATTGCGCGCCCTTTCAACGACCGCGGTGTCTGCGTCGTGGTGCCCAACTACGCGCTGTGTCCGGGCACGCCCGGCCAGCCGGTCGGCATCGACGACATCGCGTTGCAGATGGTGCAGGCGCTCGCCTGGACCTGGCGCCACGTCGCCGCGCACTGCGGCGATCCGTCACGCATCACGGTCTCGGGCCACTCCGCCGGCGGGCACCTGGCGGCGATGCTGCTGGGGTGCGACTGGCAGGCGGTCGCGCCCGATCTGCCGCCGCAACTGGTGCGCAACGCGCTGTCGATCTCGGGCATACACGACCTGCGGCCGCTCCAGCATGCGCCGTTCATCGCCGACACACTGGGGCTGGACGACGCGCAGGCGCGGCGCCTGAGCCCGGCGCTGTGGCCGGCGCCGGCGCGGGGCCGGCTCTGGGCGGTCGCCGGCGGCGACGAGAGCGAGGAATTCCAGCGCCAGAACGCGCTGATCCGCGACGCCTGGGGTCCGCGGACCGTGCCGGTGTGCGAACTGATGCCGGGGCGCAACCATTTCAGCGTCCTGGATGCGCTGGCCGAGCCGGCGCATCGGCTGCACCAGCTGGCGGCGCAGCTGCTGGAGGCTTGAGCCCGGCCGGCCTACATGAGCAGGTGTTCGCCGGCGTTGTCGCCGCCCAGCGTGACGTAGTTGACCCTGCGGATGTCCATCAGCTTGCGCCCGCCGGCATAGCTGATCGAGCTCTGGATGTCCTGCTCCATCTCGACCAGCGTGTCGGCCAGCTTGCCCTTGATCGGCTCCAGGATGCGCTTGCCCTCGACGTGCTTGTATTCGCCCTTGTTGAAGTCGCTGGCCGAGCCGTAGTACTCCTTGAAGAGGGCGCCGTCGACCTCGACCGTCTTGCCGGGCGACTCTTCATGGCCCGCGAACAGCGAACCGATCATCACCATCGACGCGCCGAAGCGGATGCTCTTGGCGATGTCGCCATGGTCGCGGATGCCGCCGTCGGCAATGATCGGCTTGGTCGCCACGCGGGCGCACCACTTGAGCGCCGACAGCTGCCAGCCGCCGGTGCCGAAGCCGGTCTTGAGCTTGGTGATGCAGACCTTGCCCGGGCCGATGCCGACCTTGGTGGCGTCGGCGCCCCAGTTCTCGAGGTCGATCACGGCCTCGGGCGTGCCGACGTTGCCGGCGATCACGAAGCTCTTGGGCAGCTTCTTCTTGAGGTAGCCGATCATGTTCTTCACGCTGTCGGCATGGCCGTGCGCGATGTCGATCGTGATGTATTCGGGCGTCAGGCCGGCGGCGACCATCTGGTCGACCGTGTCGTAGTCGGGCTTCTTGACGCCCAGCGAGATCGAGGCGAACACGCCCTGGGCGTGCATGTCCTTGACGAACTGGAGGTTGTCCAGGTCGAAGCGGTGCATCACATAGAAATAGCCGTTCTTGGCCAGCCAGGTGCAGATGGTCTCGTCGACCACCGTCTTCATGTTGGCCGGCACCGTCGGGATGCGGAAGCTGCGCCCGCCCAGCATGACGCTGGCGTCGCATTCCGAGCGGCTTTCCACCACGCATTTGCGGGGCAGCAAGAGGATGTTGTCGTAATCGAAAATCTGCATACCAAGCTCCTTTGTGTAAGGTGAATGAGCGCTTGGTCCGGCCGGTTTTCGAGCTGTCTGCACTGCGGGACGCAGCGTGAAACGGGCACAAAAAACCGGGCGCAAGAAACTTGGGCCCGGTGACTGATTTTACACGCTTGCCCGCGTCGGGGGCTTGGGCAACTTCGTATAACCCCGATACGCAGGGCTTTCTACAATCGACGGATGTTCACCGACCTCGCGGCCGCCGCAGATTCGCCGCTGCTCCACAACCTCAACCCGGAGCAGCGTGCCGCCGTCACGTTGCCGGCCGGCAACGCCCTGATCCTGGCGGGCGCCGGTTCCGGCAAGACCCGGGTGCTGACCACCCGCATCGCCTGGCTGCTGCAGACCGGCCAGGTGTCGCCGGGCGGCATCCTGGCCGTGACCTTCACCAACAAGGCCGCCAAGGAAATGATGACCCGGCTGGGCGCGATGCTGCCGGTCAACGTGCGCGGCATGTGGATCGGCACCTTCCACGGCCTGTGCAACCGCTTCCTGCGGGCCCACTGGAAGCTCGCCAACCTGCCGTCGACCTTCCAGATCCTCGACACCCAGGACCAGCTCTCGGCCATCAAGCGGCTGATGAAGCAGTTCAATGTCGACGACGAGCGCTTTCCGGCCAAGCAGACGCAATGGTTCATCGCCGGCGCCAAGGAAGACGGCCTGCGCCCGCGCGACGTCGAGGCCCGCAGCGACGACGACCGCAAGAAGGTCGAGCTGTACCAGCTCTACGAAGAACAATGCCAGCGCGAGGGCGTGGTCGACTTCGGCGAGCTGATGCTGCGCAGTTACGAACTGCTGCGCGACAACGACCCGGTCCGCGAGCACTACCAGCGGCGCTTCCGCCACATCCTGATCGACGAGTTCCAGGACACCAACCGGCTGCAGTACGCCTGGATCAAGATGCTCTCGGGCACGACGGCCGAGGGCCGCTTCACGCCGAACGACAACAGCGTGATCGCGGTCGGCGACGACGACCAGAGCATCTATGCCTTCCGTGGGGCGCGGGTGGGCAACATGGCCGATTTCGTGCGCGAGTTCGATGTCTCGCACCAGATCAAGCTCGAGCAGAACTATCGCAGCTACAGCAACATCCTCGATTCGGCCAATGCGCTGATCAGCCACAACACCAAGCGGCTGGGCAAGAACCTGCGCACCGACCAGGGCCCCGGCGAGCCGGTGCGGGTCTACGAGGCGACCAGCGACTTCGCCGAGGCGCAATGGATGGTCGAGGAGATGCGCCAGCTGGTGCGCGACGGCATCGATCGCAAGGAAATGGCCGTGCTCTACCGCAGCAATGCGCAGAGCCGGGTGATCGAGACGGCGCTCTTCAATGCCGCGGTGCCGTACCGCGTGTATGGCGGGCTGCGCTTCTTCGAGCGGGCCGAAATCAAGCACGCGCTGGCCTACCTGCGGCTGCTCGAGAACAAGGACGACGACACCAGCTTCCTGCGGATCGTCAATTTCCCGCCGCGCGGCATCGGCGCCCGCAGCATCGAGCAATTGCAGGATGCGGCCCGGGCCGCCGGCCGGTCGATGCACGACGCGGTGAGTGCGGTCGGCGGCAAGGCCGGCAGCAACCTGACCGCCTTCGTGGCGAAGATCGACGTGCTGCGCGAGCAGACACAGGGCCTGTCGCTGCGCGAGATCATCGAGCTGGTGCTCGACCACAGCGGCCTGATCGAGCATTACAAGGCCGACCGCGAAGGCGCCGACCGAATCGAGAATCTGGAAGAACTGGTGAATGCGGCCGAGAGCTTCGTCACCCAGGAGGGCTTCGGCCGCGACGCGGTGGCGCTGCCGGTCGACGAGCTGCGCCAGTCGCCGGCCAGCCAGGGCCTGGACCCGAACCGGCCCGTGCTCGACGAGCCGCTGGCGCCCGACGCCGAGACCGGCGAGACCCTGAGCCCGCTGGCCGCCTTCCTGACCCATGCGGCGCTGGAATCGGGCGACAACCAGGCCCAGGCCGGCCAGGACGCGGTGCAGCTCATGACCGTGCACGCGGCCAAGGGCCTCGAGTTCGACTGCGTCTTCATCACCGGCATGGAAGAGGGCCTGTTCCCGCACGAGAACTCGATGAGCGACAACGAGAGCCTCGAGGAAGAACGGCGGCTGATGTACGTGGCCATCACGCGCGCACGCCAGCGGCTCTACATGAGCCACTCGCAGACCCGGATGCTGCACGGCCAGACCCGCTACAACCTCAAGAGCCGCTTCTTCGACGAACTGCCCGAAGGCGCGCTCAAGTGGCTGACGCCCAAGAACCAGGGCTTCACGCCTTCGGCCTTCGGCTATGGCGGCGGCTATGCCACGACCCGCGGCGGCGCCGGCGGCTTCAGCAAGGATTCGTTCGCCAGCCCGCCGGTGCCGCCGCAGAAGGCCGCGCCGTCGCACGGGCTGCGCTCGGGCATGCAGGTGTTCCACAACAAGTTCGGCGAGGGCACGGTGACCGCGCTCGAAGGCACCGGCGACGACGCCCGCGCGCAGATCAATTTCCCGCGCCACGGCATCAAGTGGCTGGCGCTCTCGGTCGCCAAGCTCACGCCCGTCTGAGACCTCCGCCATCCCGGCCACGGCCGGCGCAGCCCGGCCCGTTGGTGAAACACTGCGGAACCGGCTTCGCCGGGCCGCTGGTGTTGCCCCCCGGCAGGGGGGTGGGCGGCTACACGCAGTGAGCCAACCTGGGGGGCGAGCCTATTCCTGGAAGCTGTCGCGGAAGGTGAACCAGGTGCTGGTGAAGAACATCGCCGCCATCACCAGCGCGCCGGCGATCATCATGGCGCCGCCGATCGCGGCGGCACCGTCGCCGGCACCCATCGCGCCCACCGCCACCAGCAGGCTGGCGAGCAGGCTCAGCACGATGCCGGCGCCGATGAAGACGCCGACCCAGGCCAGGCCGAACACGGTGAGGGCGCCGAAGTTCTTGAAGCAGGCCACGAAACTGAAGAACAGGCTCTTGGCCGGCGGCACGCGGTGCCAGTGGACCAGCGCCGGTGCGTGCCAGAAAGCCAGCGAGAGCGGCAGGTACAGCCCCATGGCGATCCAGAGTGCAACCTGGAATTCGGTCGATTCCGCCAGCTCGCGGGTGAGCGGGCCGCCGAGCAGGTAGACGCGGGCGAACTGGCCGCCGTCGGCCAGGGCCGAGATCGCCATGACCCCGAGGAACAGCCCGGCATACAGCGCGCCCAGCACCGCCATCGGCCGCACGTCGGTGCGAACCGCATTCAGGGCCGCCAGGAAGACGGTGCCGGCCGCCGGCTTTTCGGGCCCGGCGGCCTGCTGTGCCGCCGCCATGAGCCCGAGGGTCATCGTCGGCAGCAGCATCAGCGCGATCGCGGCGCCGACCAGCGGCAGCTGCGAGGCGATCGAGACCAGCGCCATGAAGAAGAAGAACAGCGAGATGAAGGCCAGCGGTTGCCGGGCGAAGGCCTTGAGCCCGCTACGGACCCACAGCACGCCGGTACGGGCCGGCACGAGATTGAGTTTCATCGGGTCCGGTCAGGCGGCCAGCGCGTCGGCGCCGGTCGCAAATTCGAAGGTGGCGTGGGCGCGCTGCCGCAGCACGCGCTCGAAGTGGGTGGGGTCGTGGGCCTTGAGCATGCTGGCTTCGCGCGGCAGGTGGAAGTCCCAGAGGCGCGAGATCCAGAAGCGCAGCGCCGCGGCCCGCAGCATCGCCGGCAGCAATGCCCGCTCAGGCGCCGTCAGCGGCCGCACGGTGCCGTAGGCGGCCAGCAGGGCATCGGCCCGGGCCGCATCGTGGCGGCCGCTGGCCAGGTCGATCGCCCAGTCGTTCAGGCAGACGGCGAGATCGAACAGCCAGCTGTCGGCGCCGGCGAAATAGAAATCGAACACCCCGGTGAGACGCGGCGCATCGGCGCTGGCGTGGGTGTCGAACATCGCGTTGTCGCGGAACAGGTCGGCATGCACCGGCCCGCGCGGCAGCGCCGCATAGGCCGAGGACTCGGCCACGTGGTTCTGGTAGGCCAGCTCGCTGCGCAGCAGGGCGGCCTGGGCGGCGTCCAGGTGGGGCAGCACCACCGGCATGGTGTCGTTCCACCAGGCCAGGCCCCGCAGGTTGGGCTGGATGCGGGGGTAGTCGCGGGCCGCCAGGTGCATGCGGGCGAGCAGCCGGCCGAGTTCGGCGCAATGGGCGGCCGAGGGGGCCAGTTCGCTCTTGCCGTTGAGGCGCTGGACCACCGCCGCCGGCTTGCCCGCCACCGTGTGCAGCAGCTCGCAGGGGGCGTTGGCCGGGATCGACAGCGGGTGGCCCTGGGGCGGCGCCACGGCCGGGTCGGCCACCGGCTCGGGCACCGGGATGCCGCGCGCCGCCAGGTGCTTCATCAGGCAGAGGTAGTAGGGGAGCTGCTCGGCGCCCAGGCGCTCGAACAGGGTCAGGACATATTCGCCGGATTCGGTGCTGGCGAAGTAGTTGGTGTTCTCGATGCCGCCCTCGATGCCCTTGAGGGCGGTCAGGGCGCCCAGGCCGAGGCGCCGGACGAGCGCGTCTGCTTCGTCGAATCCGACTTCCGTGAAAACCGCCACTGCGCGCTCAGAACTTGAAGACGTTCCACCAGACCCGCGAGCCGCCTTCGCCCGCGCTGGAGTCGGACTGGCCCTGGCTGCGGCTGCGCTCCTCGGTGTTGGGCAGGACCTGGTAGGCCGGCGCGTTGTTCTTGGGCTTGACCTTGATGTCCTGGGTCTGGCCGCCGACGCGGAGTTCGTCGATGGTGGCGCCGCTGTCTTCGACGTGGATGCGCTCGATCGTCTGGTTCTGGCGGCCGGCGGCCTTGTCGGGGTCCGGCTGCGCCTGGGCGGGCGCCGGGGCCGCAGGCTGCGGGTTTTGCGCAAAGACGACGGCGGCGGGCGCGGCGCAGGCCAGCGCGAGCAGTGCCAGGCGAACCAGGGGCATGGAAGAAGACATGGAAGAGATTGTAGGTCCGGGTCCGGTCCGGAGATAGCCACGAGGGCCGATCTTTTCGGCCTTCCGGGGGCGGCCGCGCGGCACGGCAAAATGGCCCGATGACCGACAAGAAAACGCTGCTGCTCGTGGACGGATCGAGCTACCTCTATCGCGCCTTCCACGCGATGCCCGATCTGCGCGCCGTTCCGGGCGACAACGGCAGCCCCGCCACCGGGGCCATCCGCGGAATGATCAACATGATGCAGGCGCTGCGGCGCGAGGTGCGGGCCGACTACGCGGCCTGCGTCTTCGATGCGCCCGGAAAGACCTTCCGGGACGACTGGTATCCCGACTACAAGGCCAACCGCTCGCCGATGCCGGACGATCTGCGCAGCCAGGTCGAGCCGATCCACCGCGTGGTGCGGATGCTCGGCTGGCCGGTGCTGACGGTGCCCGAGGTCGAGGCCGACGACGTGATCGGCACGCTGGCGCGCACCGCCGCCCGCCAGGGCATCGAGGTGATCGTCTCCAGCGGCGACAAGGACCTGAGCCAGCTGGTGGACGAGCACGTCACGATCATCGACACCATGAACGGCAAGAAGCGCGACGTGGCCGGCGTGACGGCTGAATTCGGCGTGCCGCCGAACCTGATGATCGACTATCAGACGCTGGTCGGCGACAGCGTCGACAACGTGCCGGGCGTGCCGAAGGTCGGCCCCAAGACCGCCGCCAAGTGGCTGCTCGAATACGGCTCGCTCGATGCCCTGATCGCGCGCGCGGCCGAGGTCAAGGGCCAGGCCGGCGAGAACCTGCGCCAGGCCCTCGACTGGCTGCCCCAGGGCCGCCGGCTGGTCACGATCCGCACCGACTGCGAGCTCGGCGAGCATGTGGCCGGCCTGCCGGCGCTGGACGCGATCGCGATCGGCCCGCAGCAGGTCGACGCGCTCAAGGATTTCTACGAGCAGTACGGCTTCAAGAGCCTGGTGAAGTCGCTCGAGGCGCACGCCGTGCCGCCCGAACTGATCGAGGAAAACAAGAAGCGCGGCGGCCCGGAGGCGAACGGCGACCTGTTCAGCGACCCGGCCCAGGCGGCGGCCGAGAAGGTCAGCAACCTGGCCTACGACACGGTCATGACCTGGGAGGCCTTCGACGCCTGGCTGGCCAAGATCGAGGCCGCCGAGCTGGTCGCGCTCGACACCGAGACCACCTCGCTCGACGAGATGCGCGCCGAGATCGTCGGCCTGAGCTTCAGCGTCGAGCCGGGCGCGGCGGCCTACATCCCGGTGGCCCACAACTACCCCGATGCGCCGGCGCAGCTGCCGCGCGACGAGGTGCTCGCCAAGCTCAGGCCCTGGCTCGAGAACGGCGCGAAGAAGAAGCTGGGCCAGCACGTCAAGTACGACCGCCACGTGTTCGCCAACCATGGCATCGAGGTGCAGGGCTACGCCCACGACACCATGCTGCAGAGCTATGTGCTCGAAGTGCACAAGCCGCACGGCCTGGCCAGCCTGGCCGAGCGGCACCTGGGCCGCAGCGGCATCGACTACGAGGACCTGTGCGGCAAGGGGGCGCACCAGATCTCGTTCAGCCAGGTGTCGATCGACAAGGCGGCCCAATATTCGTGCGAGGACTCCGACCAGACGCTCGACGTGCACCGGGTGCTCTGGCCGAAGCTCGAGGCCGACGAGAAACTGCGCTTCGTCTACGAGCTCGAGATGGCCAGCAGCGAGACGCTCTACCGGATCGAGCGCAACGGCGTGCTGATCGACGCGCCGACCCTGGCGTCGCAGAGCAACGAACTCGGCAAGCGCATCATGGCGCTCGAGGAGGAGGCCTACGCGCTCGCGGGCCAGCCTTTCAACCTCGGGTCGCCCAAGCAGATCGGCGAGGTCTTCTTCACCAAGCTCGGGCTGCCGGTGATCAAGAAGACGCCGAGCGGCGCACCGAGCACCGACGAGGAAGTGCTCGAGAAGCTGGCCGAGGATTTCCCGCTGCCGGCGAAGATCCTCGAGCACCGCGGCTTGTCCAAGCTGAAAGGCACCTACACCGACAAGCTGGGCCTGCTGGCCAATCCGCGCAGCGGCCGCGTCCACACGCACTACGCGCAGGCGGTGGCGGTGACCGGGCGGCTGTCGAGCAACGACCCGAACCTGCAGAACATCCCGATCCGCACGCCCGAGGGCCGGCGGGTGCGCGAGGCCTTCGTGGCGCCCGCGGGCCGTGTCATCGCGAGCTCCGACTACTCGCAGATCGAGCTGCGCATCATGGCCCACATCAGCGGCGACGAATCGCTGCTGCGGGCCTTCACCGAAGGCATCGACGTCCATCGCGCAACGGCGGGCGAAGTCTTCGGCGTCCCGGTCGACCAGGTGTCGAGCGAGCAGCGCCGCTATGCGAAGGTGATCAACTTCGGCCTGATCTACGGCATGAGCAGCTTCGGGCTGGCGCGCAACCTCGGCATCGAGACCAAGGCCGCGGCCTCCTACATCGAGCGCTACTTTGCCCGCTACCCTGGTGTGAAGGTCTACATGGACGAGACCAAGGCGCTGGCCAAGGAGAAGGGCTATGTCGAGACCGTGTTCGGCCGCCGGCTCTACCTGCCCGAGATCAACTCGCCCAACGGCCCGCGCCGCGGCGGCGCCGAGCGCGCCGCGATCAATGCGCCGATGCAGGGCACGGCGGCCGACCTGATCAAGCTCAGCATGGTCAAGGTGCAGCAGGTGCTCGATGCCGAGCAGCGCGGCACGAAGATGATCATGCAGGTGCACGACGAACTGGTCTTCGAAGTGCCCGAGGAAGAGGTCGAGTGGGTCCGCACCGAAATACCGCGCCTGATGGCCGGCGTGGCCGACCTCAAGGTCCCGCTGCTGGCCGAAATCGGCTTCGGACCCAACTGGGACAAGGCACATTGAGAATCCCCAAGAGAAAAATGAACCCGATGAAACGCTCCGCTCTCGCCACCTTTGCGCTCTGCGCCGTCTGCGCCGCCTGGATGGGCAGCGCATCCGCCGCCCCCGATGCACGCATCGCCGCGCTGGCCGCCAATGAAAAACCGGCGCTGCTGCAGACCTTGAACCAGCTGGTCTCGATCGAATCCGGCAGCCGCGACCTCGAAGGGCTCGACAAGATCGCCAACCTGATCGCGGACAAGTTCCGTGCGCTCGGAGGCCAGGTCGAACTGATCGATCCCTCGGCCGACGCCTACCGCATGGAGGACACGCCCGAGAAGATCGGCAAGGTCGTGCGCGCGACCTTCAAGGGCACCGGCAGCAAGAAGATCATGCTGATCGCGCACATGGACACGGTCTACCAGATCGGCATGCTGAACAAGCAGCCCTTCCGCATCGAAGGCGACAAGGCCTACGGTCTTGGCATCGCCGACGACAAGCAGGGCATCGCCGTGATCGCCCACACGCTGGCGCTGCTGAAGGCGATGGACTTCAAGGAGTACGGCACGCTGACCGTGCTGATCAACGGCGACGAGGAGATCAGCTCGCCCGGAGCGCGCAAGCTGATCACCCAGCTGGGTGGCGAGCACGACGTCGTGATGTCCTACGAAGGTGCCTACATCCACGGCGACAAGCTGTCGCTGGCCACCGCGGGCATCGCCTCGGTCACCCTGAACGTCACCGGCAAGGCCTCGCACGCGGGGTCGGCGCCGGAGCTGGGCGTGAATGCGCTGTACGAACTGTCGCACCAGATCCTGCAGATGCGCGACCTGTCCGACCCGGCGACCGGTCTCAAGATGAACTGGACCATCTCGCGCTCGGGCAGCAACCGCAACGTGATCCCGGCCAGCGCCACGGCGGGCGCCGACGTGCGGGTGCTCAGGGTCGCGGACTACGACCGCATCGAGCAGCAGGTGCAGGAGCGGGTGAAGAAGCAGCTCGTCCCCGAGGCCAAGGTCGAGCTGAAGTTCGAGCGCCGCCGGCCGCCGCTCGAGGCCAACGACGCCTCGCGGGCCCTGGCGCTGCATGCGCAGCAGATCTACAAGGAGATGGGCCGCGAGCTGGGCGCCGACGACAAGGTCGCCGGCGGTGGCACCGATGCGGCCTTCGCGGCCCTGAAAACCAAGGCGGCCGTGGTCGAGCGCTTCGGCCTGCAGGGCTTCGGCGCCCACTCGGCCGACGCCGAGTACGTGCTGATCGATTCGATCGAGCCGCGGCTGGCGCTGTCGGCGCAGCTGATCATGGACATCTCGCGCGACAAGATCTCATCCCCCTGAGCGATTGATGCGCCTGCGCCACATCGAGGTCTTCAACGCCATCATGCTCACCGGCAGCGTGAGCGCCGCGGCGCGGCTCATCAACATCACGCAGCCGGCGGTCAGCCGCACCTTGCAGCATGCCGAGATCCAGCTCGGCTTTCCGCTGTTCCAGCGCGCCAAGGGCCGGCTCTCCGCCACCACCGAGGCGCTGGCCCTCTATCCGCACATCGAGCGCCTGTTCGCGCAGCTCGACGAGGTGCAGCGGCTGGCGGCCAACCTGCGCACGGCGAGCGATGCGGGCGAACTCCGCGTCCTGAGCGTGCTGGCCTTGAGCTACGAGGTGCTGCCGCGGGCCTTGAAGCGCTTCCGCGAGCAGCATCCGTCGATCGCGGTGACGCTCGAGTCGCTGCATTCGCCGCAGATCATGTCGGCGCTGCTGCTCCAGGAGGCCGATGTCGGCTTCGCGTTCAGCCCGGCGGTGCATCCCTCGCTGACCCAGGAGGCGCTGGCCGACAGCCGCATGGTCTGCATCGCCCCGAAGGGCATGCTGCCGCGGGCCCTGCTGCGCAACGGCTCGGTGGCCCTGCACGACCTTGTCAAGCTGCCGGTGATCGGGCTCGACAGCCGCGACCCGGTGGGCACCAGCCTGAGCCAGGCCTGCCGGCAGGCCGGCGTGGGCTTCCAGCAGGCGGTGGTCACGGTGCAGACCTACCATGCGGCGCTGGCGATGGCGCACCATGGACTGGGCGTGGCGCTGGTCGACGGCTGCACCGCGAATTCGGCCGATCGCGGCAAGGTCGACGTGCTGACGCTCGAGCCGCACATCCCGGTGCCGATCCGCGCGCTGCGCTTCGCCGGCCGGCCGGATTCGGTCGCGGTGCGCAGCATCACCCGCTTCATGCGCGAGGCGATCGAGGAGATGAAGGTGCCAGGATGAGCCGCCCTCCCGACCGCCTGACGTCCTTGTTCCACAGCGGCGACGCCCTGCGCAGCCGAAGCGTGAGCGATGTCGTGCTGTGGGGCCGGCTCGACCTGCCCGCGCCGCCCGCGCGCCTGGTTGCCGATTGGGAGCGGGAGGTCGCCGCGCGGCTGGAACTGGAGCCCGGCGATGTCGAGTCCCTGCCGCTGGCGCGCGCCCGTGCCCGTTGGCCGGACTACCGGCACTGCGTGCAGGCGATGTCCGACTGGACGCGCACGCTGGGGTTGTCCGAGGTGCTGGCTACCAGCGAGGTCGCCCTGATGGCCTGCCGGGGCGCGCGGTACCACCATGACGGCGAGCACTACGGCGGGGCCGCCTTCTGCAATCTCTTCGTCAGCGAGGACAAGGGCCTGGACCTGCACTTTCCGGTGGCGGGCCATCGAATCCCGCTGGCCCGCGGGACGGCGGTGGTGTTCGACACCGGCCAGCCGCACGCCGTCATCCGGCGCCACGGCGGCGGCTTCGACCCGGCCGATTTCGCGCCCGGCCTGGACTGCACCCAGGTGTTCCTGACCTGGGAACTGCCGATCGAAGACCCCCATGTGGGACGCACACTCCGGGTGGACTTCGACACCGATCCCGCCGCCGCCCTGGGGATCGACCAGGAGCAGGTCCGCCTGAACGGTGAACGGGCCGTGGTCTGCTCCGAGTCCGGCCGCTGGCGCCGGCCGGCCTGAGTGCCCGCTCAGCGCCCCGAAATCCGCGCCCATGCCGCCCGCAGGCGTCGCGCGCGGTCTTCGAACAGGTACGAGCCCGCTAGCGCCAGCAGACCTGAAATGACCCCTGTCACGAGCGCCTCGGCGTAGGGGATGTCGTAGTGATTGGCATGCGAGTAGGCGTCGCCCAGCGCGGTCAGGCAGCCGACGACCAGCGCATTTCCGTACCGGTTGCCGTAGAGCCTGGCCGCCGGCGTGAAGGTCAGGAGCACCGCCAGGATGCCGGTCGCCAGGCCGGTCTGCAGTGCGGTCGCCCAATGCGCCGCGCTCATCAGGTTGCTCCAGCTCCCCGGCATGCAGGTCATGCAGGCGGAGGTGGGCTGCCAGAAGCGCTGGATGAACAGCCTGGCGCGGCGTTTCCAGTCGGTCGAGATCATGGGGTCCCCGTCGAGGATCTGGAGGAAATGATCGCATGGAAGACGACCGCGGACTCTTCGCTCACGATGAGCGGCCGGGCGCCGGACTCGCTCAGTCCAGCGCCTCCGCCACCCGCTCGGCCGAGCCGAACGCCAGCGTGAACCCCAACGCCCCGTGGCCGGTGTTGAAGAGCATGTTCGAGGGGGCGCCCGCGAGCCGCCCGACGATCGGCACGCCGGTCGGCGTGGCCGGCCGCATGCCGGTCCAGGGCTGCAGTGCTTCGAGCCGGCCCGCGCGCGGGAAAACGGCGCGCGTGGCCTCGGCCAGCGCCTCGATGCGCTGGGCCGGGATGCTGGCGTCGTGCCCGACCAGCTCGGCCATGCCGGCCACCCGCAGGCGCGATCCGATGCGCGCGAACACCACCTTTCGGACGCTGTCGGTGACGCTCACCTGCGGCGCCGCGCCCGGTGTCGGATCGACATCGACCGTGATGCTGTAGCCCTTGAGCGGATAGACCGGCAGGTAGGCGCCGAGCTGGCGCCCGAGCCGGTGCGAGGCCGTGCCCAGCGCCATCACGAAGGCATCGGCCTCGACGTCGCCGGCGGCGGTGTGCACCGCCGCCACCCGCCCGTCGCGGGCATCGAAGCCGGTGATCTCGGTGTCGAGCATGAAGCGCACGCCGCGCGCGCGCAGCGCCCGCAGGAGCTCCGTGCAGACCTTGAGGCAGTCGGCCGCGCATTCGCTGGGCGTGTGGACGGCGCCGGCGATCCGCGCCCGGTAGCTGGCCAGCGCCGGCTCGATGGCGATGCACTCGTCGGCCGTGACCAGGCGCTGCTGGCTGCCCATGGTCCGCTGCAGTTCGAGCTGCCGCTGGGCGCCGGCCAGCGATGCAGCACTGGCGTAGAGCACCAGCTTGCCGGTGGCCGAGAAATCGCAGTCGGGCGCGACGTCGGCGCGCATGGCCTCGAAGGCGGCTCGGCTGCGCGCCGCGAGCGCCAGCAGGCTGGCGGTGCTCTCGTGCGAAGTGCGGGCGTTGCAGGCCGCCAGGAAGGTCAGGGCCCAGCGCCATTGCAGCGGGTCGAGCTGCGGGCGCAGCTTGAGCGGCGAGGAGGGCGACAGCAGCAGCTTGGGCAACTGCTTCCAGATCGACGGGTCGGCCAGCGGCTGGACGTACGAGTAGCTCAGCTGCGCGCCATTGCCGCCGCTCGCTCCGGCGCCGGGCGCGGCACGGTCGATCACGCTGACCTGGAAACCCTGGCGGTTCAGCCGCCAGGCGGTCGCCAGGCCGACGATGCCGGCCCCGAGCACGCAGACGTGCATGACGCGTTCCTCTCTCTTGTTTCGGAAGGGTCGACTGTAGGTTCGCGCCGGCGCGCCGGGAAATGCCAAAAGCGCGGCAGCCCATAGCCAAAGCACATGGCATGCCCAGCCCATAACTTTTGGTCATGCCCCGGCGCAGAAAAGGAATTGTGAGCCGCGCAGGAATGATTCCTACACTTGCTTACCTTCAATCAGCCGAAAGGGCTCCATGAAATTCTCCGCATCGATGGCCGCGGTCCTGCTCGCCGCAGCCACCACCGGCGCCCAAGCCGCCGACACCCTGGCCAAGATCGCCGAGAGCGGCAAGATCACCCTGGCCTACCGCGAATCGTCCGTGCCCTTCAGCTACCTCGCGGGCGGCGAGAAGCCGATCGGCTTCTCGGTCGAACTGTCGAACGCGGTGGTCGACGCGGTCAAGAAGAAGCTCAACAAGCCCAAGCTCGAGGTGGCGCTGATGCCGGTGACCTCGCAGAACCGGATCCCGCTGATCAGCAACGGCACCATCGACCTGGAGTGCGGCTCGACCACCAACAACACGGCGCGTGCCAAGGACGTCAGCTTCGCGATCAACCACTTCTACACCGGCACCCGGCTGCTGGTGAAGAAGTCCTCGAAGATCAAGAACTACGCCGACCTGGCGAAGAGGACCGTGGCCAGCACCACCGGCACCACCAACGCCCTGGTCATGCGCAAGTACAACACCGAGAAGAACCTCGACATGGACCTGGTGCTCGGCAAGGACCACGCCGACGCCTTCCTGCTGGTCGAGAGCGACCGCGCGGTCGCCTTCGCGATGGACGACATCCTGCTGTTCGGCCTGATGGCCAACGCCAAGAACCCGGCCGACTTCGAGGTCGTCGGCGACGCGCTGCAGGTCGAGCCCTATGCCTGCATGCTGCCCAAGGACGACCCGGCCTTCAAGAAGCTGGTGGACGACACCTTCATCGACCTCATGAAGAGCGGCGAGTTCGAGAAGATGTACGCCAAGTGGTTCCTGCAGCCGATCCCGCCCAAGGGCGTGCCGCTGAACCTGCCGATGAGCCCGCAGCTGCGCGAGAACATCCAGGCGCCGAACGACAAGCCCGCGACCTGAACCCGAGAGGCGGCATCGAATGCTCGCGCCGCAAACGGTCGGCATCCTCGGCGGCATGGGCCCGGCGGCCGGCGCGGACTTCGTGCGCCTGTTCGTCGACGCCTGCGCCCGCCTGCTGCGCGCGCACGGCCAGGTGGTCGGCGACCAAGCCTTTCCGGAGCACTGGCTGGCCCAGGTGCCGGTGCCCGACCGCAGCGGTGCGCTCGAGTCGAGCGAGTCCGGCGCCCACCAGCCGCTCGAGCCGATGCTGCAGGCGCTGGGGCGGCTGGCCGCGCTGGGCAGCCGCGCGGTGGCCATCGCCTGCAACACGGCGCACGCCTGGCACGGGACGCTGCAGGCCCGCTTTCCGCAGGTCGAGGTGCTGCACGTGGCGCGGGAGGTGTCGGCCCACCTGGCGGCGCAGGGCGTGCGCGGCGCCGCGCTGATGGCGACCGAAGGCACCTACCGGGTCGGTCTCTACGCGCAGGCGATGGCCGACGCCGGCATCGCCTGCCACCTGCCGCGGGACGAGGAGCGCCGCCTCCTCATGCGCGGCATCTATGACGGCGTGAAGGCCGGCGACATGGGGCTGGCCCGTTCCTGCTTCAGCGGGGTGGCGCTGCAGCTGGCGCAGCGCCACGGGCCGGTCGCGATCGTCATGGGCTGCACCGAGATCCCGCTCGGGCTGCAGGGGGCGGCCGGGACCGAGGGCCTGGCCTTGCTCGACCCGGCGCAGGTGCTGGCGTCGGCGCTGGCGGCGCGCGCCTATCGCGGCGCTCCGGGGCATCCCCCTTGACACGGTTGATAAGATCGAAGCGCCGAAGCCGTCCGATGGGCGGCTTTTGTTTTTGCCTCCCAAGCGCGAAGCCGCCATGAATTTGTTTGCCATCATCGCCGCGACCCTGGTCGCCGGCATCGGAAGTGTCTGGATCGCCGCGCTGCTGCTGCGTGTGGGAGTGCGCAGCGGCTCCGGCGGGGTCAATCCGCAGCACCTGCTGAGCCTGGCCGCGGGCGCCTTGCTCGCGACCGCCTTCATGCATCTGCTGCCCGAGGCCTTCGAGAGCCGGATCGAACCCGGTGTACTGTTCGGCGTGCTGCTGTTCGGGCTGGTCTTCTTTTTCCTGCTCGACAAGGCGGAGCTGTGGCACCACGGCCACGAGCATCACCAGGGCCATGACCACGGCCACGGCCACGCCCATGCGCATGCGCATGCCCATGCCCATGCCCATGCGCACGGCCACGACCATGCGCCGCGCGGCGGCGGCGGCTGGGCCGTGCTCACCGGCGACAGCGTGCACTGCTTCGGCGACGGCATCCTGATCGCCTCGGCCTTCATTGCCGACCTGCGGCTGGGCATGGTGGCGGCGATCGCGGTGCTGGCGCACGAGGTGCCGCACCATATCGGCGACCTGGTGGTGCTGCGCCAGAGTTCAGCCAACCCGCGGGCGGCGCTGGTCAAGGTCTCGCTGGCCGGCACCATGACGGCGCTCGGCGGCGTGGTCGGCTGGTGGCTGGTCGACCGGCTGCACGGCTGGCTGCCGTATTTCCTGGTGCTGGCGGCCAGCAGTTTCGTGTACGTGGCCCTGGCCGACCTGATCCCGCAGCTGCAGAAACGGCTGCCCGCGCGCCAGACCGCCTTGCAGATCGTCTGGCTGGTGGCAGGCATCGTGCTGGTCACGCTGGTGAGCCGCCTGGCGCATGGCGACCACGACCATGCCCACGAAGGCGCCGGCCAAGACGCCGCCCACGAAGCGGCCCACACGCATTGAATGGACACCCGCGGCGCTTTCTGACAAGCTTCTTGTCCCTCCGCCGATGAGGTGGATTCGGCTGGGGCGCGCCTACTGGAGCGCATCATGCAAAGCAGCAATCTAGGAGTCCGATCATGACCAGCGCCGACCCCCCTCTGCGGTCCGGAGAAGCCGCAGACGAACCCGAGATCGACGACACCGATGACGTCTTGCCCGAGGACGAAGAGGAATTCGATTCGGACGAAACCGGCGCCACCGACGAGCTGTCGGAAGAAACCGGCATCGACCTCACCGACGCCAGCGAACTCGACGCCGACAACGTGCCGGCCGACGAGGAATTCGACCGGGTGATCCAGGCACCGGATTGATTTCGCCCCGCTTCGGGGCGAGTCGGAGGCTCAGTCCTCGAGGGTAAAGCCCACCTTCAACGTCACCTGCCAGTGGCCGACCTTGCCGTCGACCACGTGGCCGCGGGTCTCGGTGACCTGGAACCACTGGATGTTGCGCACCGATTCGCTGGCCTTCGCGATCGCGCGGCGCACTGCATCGTCGCTGCTGGTCGGGGACGAGCCGGTGAGTTCCAGAAGCTTGTAGACGTGATCGGACATGGTGGTCTCCTTTTTTCGGGACCGCCATGGTGGCACGTTCGCAGCCGTCTGTGGGGGCTCCCTATACTTCCGGCGCATGCACCCCTCTCAAGTCGGAATCCGCCGGGCCGCTCGCCTTGTCCTCTCGTTGCTGGCCGCGGTGCTGCTGGCCGGCTGCTACGCCCCGGTGCGGTTGATGCCCACCCCGGTGAGCTTCAGCAACGGTGACATCGACCCCTTCGAGAAGATCGGCGAGAAGCTCAAGACCACCGACGTGCCGGTGTTCTATGCCACCAACCGGCTGGCCCTGATCGAGCATCCCGATCCGGTCCACACCATCGTGCCGACCGACGACCTGCGCATGGGCGTGGCGCATGTGCGGGTCGGCGACGAGTCGCTCGACTGGGAGACGCTGCATCGGCTGTCGACCAGCGCCGACCCAGACGAGCGCCCGATCGTCCACCTCGAGCGGCTCGAGCAGAAGGCGGTGCTGCGCTCGAACGAGGACGTGAAGAATTCGCCCGAGGCCCAGGCCTTCTTCGCGATGATCAACAAGGCGCTGGCCGCCAGTCCCAACAGCGAGCTGCTGATCTACGTGCATGGCTCCAACAACACGGTCCCCCGTGCGGCCGCCCAGGCGGCGCAGTTTCGCCATTTCACCGGACGGCGGATGGTGGTGCTGGTCTTCATGTGGCCTTCTGCGGGATCGATCCTGCGCTACCTGACCGACGTCAACAATGCGGCCAGCACGGTCGAGCCCTTCGCGCGGATGGTCGAGCTGCTGGGCGAGAACACCACGGCGTCGAAGATCGACGTGCTGGCCTACAGCGCCGGCGCGCAGGTGCTGAGCCCGGCACTGGTGCAGCTGGGCACGCCGCGGCCCGGCGAGACGCGGGCCCAGCTGCAGCAGCGCCTGCGGCTCGGGCAGATCTACTTCGCGGCGCCGGACATCGACACCCGCCGCTTCGTCAACGAGCTGACCGGCTACATCGACATCATCGAGCGCGTGAGTATTGCCGCCAACCTCAACGACTCGGTGCTGCGCTTCGCCGCCATCGTCGGCCGCGCCTCGCGCGCGGGCCGACCCGACGTGACCGAACTCGACGAGGAGCAGACCCGCTTCCTGGTCGACGCATCGCGCAAGCTGCGCTTCGACCTGATCCGCGTCGACCCGAACGACATCCCCAACCTGCCCGAGAGTTCGCACGCCTTCTGGTACGACGACCCCTGGGTCAGCGGCGACATGGTGGCGCAGTTCCTGTTGAATGCGCCGCCGCCGCGGCGCGGGCTCGACGAGCAGCAGACCCCCGGCGGCGCGCGCTACTGGCGCTTCCCGGCCGATTTCTACGACCGGATCTACCAGTTGTTCCGGCCTAGGGCGGGTGGTTAGGGCTTCGGGCTGCCGCTGTACTTTGTGACGCTGTCAGCGACGATCTGGTAGCCGCTGACACCCATCATCGAGTCGTTGCGCACGGTCTGCAGCTTGCCGCTGACCCAGACCGTGTCCATGGCGCGGAACTTCGCACCCTGCTTCGGGCGGACGTGGAGGATCTGGTTGGCCGGCGGCGGCGGCGTGTGGATGCAGGCGCCGAAGTAGGGCACCAGCAGGAACTCGGTGACCTCGCCCTTGTTCTCCTCGAGCGGCACGATGAAGCCCGGGATCTTCACGTCGACGCCGTTGAGCGCCGGATTGGTCGGTGCGTTGTTCGACACCTCCTGCAGCTTCATGAGCAGCTCGTTGGCGCGCGGGTCGCTGTCGTCGAGCTTGCTCAGGTCGATGCCCTTGAGCTCCTTGCCGGGGTCCCAGTCCTTGGGCACCAGCTCTTCCCAGGTGATGACGCGCGGCTGGCCCGGCACGGCCTTGGTGTCGGCGACCTTGCCGCCGAGCGGCTGGGTCGGCGAGGTGGCCTGCGGCGCCGGGCCGGCCGCGAGGGCGCTGCCGGCGATGGTGAACGAAAGCAGCGACAGAAGAAGAGGGCGCAAGTTCATGTGTCAGATCCTGGGTGAGAGTCCATCGGCAAGCGACAGCCTGTAGGCACGAATGCCCGGCAGCAAACTGGCGAGCCAACCGGCCGCCAGCACGCTCGCGAGCAGCAGCCATTCGTTGGGGGTGGGTTCGGTCAGCCGCAGTGCGAGACCGAAATGGGACTGCAGCCAGGGCGACAGGCAGGCGACGCCGAGCACTGTCGCCACGACGCCGAGCAGCACGCCCAGCAGCGTCACCAGGGCGCCTTCGAGCGCCAGCAGCGCCAGCACATGGCGCAGGCTGGCGCCGACCGCGCGCAGCACGGCGAGTTCACGGCGCCGTTCGTTCAGGCCCGCCATCACCACCGACACCAGCCCGGCCAGGCTCACCAGCGCGACCAGTGCCGACATCAGCAGCAGCGCGTTCTCGCCGACGCCGACCACGCGCCAGAGTTCGTCGAGTGCCACGCCCGGCAGGATCGCCATCAGCGGCTCGCCGCCATAGGTCGAGACCCAGCGCTGGACCGCGAACACGGCGGCCCGGTTCTTCAGGCCGACCAGCACCGCCGTCACGGTCTTGGGCGTGAGGTCGAACTTGCGCACCTGCTCGGCCGGGATCTTGAGGCCCGGCATCGGCGCGCCGCCGACCCATTCGAGGTGGATCGCCTCCATCGCCTCGAGCCCGATGTGGACCGTGCGGTCGACCGGCGTGCCGGTGCGCGCGAGCACGCCCACCACGGTGAAGGGCTTGTCGGCATGGTCGGAGACGTCGAGCTCGCCGCTGCCGTGCGCCAGCGTGATCTGCTGGCCGACGCGATAGCCGAGCGAATCCGCCACCTCGGCGCCGACCACGGCGTCGAACAGCTCGGCGAAGGGCTTGCCTTCGCGCAGCCGCAGCGGCTGCCGGTTGCCGTAGCGGAAGCGCTCGAAATAGGCCGGCGTGGTGGCCAGCACCGAGAAGCCGCGATGGGAGTCGCCGAGCGACACCGGCACCACCCAGGCGACGCCCGGGTGGGCGGCCAGCGCCTGCACGCTCTTCCATTGCAGGTTGTTGGTGGCGGCGCCGATGCGGAACACCGAATACAGCAGCAGCTGGGTCGAGCCGGTGCGTGCGCCGACGATCAGGTCGGTGCCCGACACGGAGGACGAGAAGTTCTCGCGCAGCTCGGTGCGGATGCGTTCGACGCCGAGCAGCAGGAAGGTCGACAGCGCGATCGACAGCACCGTGAGCGCGAGCGTGAAGCGCCGGTTCCAGGCACTGCGCCAGGCGATGCCGAACAGCGCCGTCATGCCGCCACCCCCGAGGCGGCGCGGTTGATCTCGGGCAGCAGCACGTGGCGCGAGAAGCGCGCGGCGATGCGCTGGTCGTGGCTCACGAAGACCAGCGCGCTGCGATGGGCCGCGCAGGCCGCCAGCAGCACGTCGAGGAAGGCCTCGCGGCGGTCCTCGTCGAGCGCCGAGGTGGGCTCGTCGGCGATCACGACCTCGGGATGGCCGATCAAGGCCCGGGCGGCCGCCACGCGCTGCTGCTGGCCGACCGACAGCTGCATCGCCTGGCGCTGCCAGAGGCTGCTGTCCAGGCCCATGCGGGCCAGCAGTTCGCGGGCCTGCGCCTGTGCCGAGCCGTCCTGCGAGGCCTGTGCCATGCGGCGGCCCGAGAAGCGGCAGGGCAGCAGCACGTTGTCGAGCACGCTGAGGTAGGGCAGCAGGTTGAACTGCTGGAAGATGTAGCCCACGTGCGCGACCCGGGCCCGGTCGCGCGCGGCGCCCGAGTGCGCGGCCCAGTCGTGGCCCAGCAGCCGGACCTGGCCGGCGTCGGCGATCAGCACGCCGGCCAGCAGCGACAGCAGCGTGCTCTTGCCGCAGCCGCTCGGCCCGTGCAGGAACACCGCCTCGCCGGCATCGACCTCGAAGCGCTCGATGTCGATGCAGGCGCGGTCGGCGCCCGGCCAGGCGAAGCGCAGCGCTGCGGCCGAAAGGACAAGGCTCACGGTCGGATCACTTGCCCCAGGCCAGCCGGATCGCGGGCCGCTTCAGCGTGCGCTTGAACTGGCCCTGCGGCGCCGCGATCTGGGCGTCGATCTGGCGCGGCCCCTTGAAGGCGTTGAACAGCTCGACGTCGATGAACTTGGCGGCCGCCGTGTTGGTGCAGTTGAATGCGAAGCTGCCGTCCAGGTCGGCGTGGCCTTCGGCGGCGCCTTCTTCGCCCTTGCCCAGCCCCAGCGTGGCCGAGCGCAGCGTCACCGGGCCGAGCTTGCAGTTCGCGGCCGGATCGATCTTGAACAGGTCGGCGCCGGCGCGCAGTTGCGCGATCGCGTCCTCGACAGTCTTCTTCTCGGCGTCGGTGCGCGGAGCGCGCTCGAAGCCGACGAAGTTGTCGAGCGGGGATTCCATCGCGATCACGATGGTCGGGCCGTCGACCACGATGTCGAGCCTGATCTGGCCATGGACGTGGGCGGCTTGTGCCTGGGCCGATGCGGCCAGGGGAGCGGCCAGGAGGGCGGTGATCGCGAAGGTGACGAACGGTCGTCGGAACAGGGTCATGCTTGGGCGCCTTGCCGGGTCGGCAGCCCCGGCGTGTTGCTCCATTCGCTCCAGCTGCCGGCATAGAGCGCGGTCGGCCCGAGGCCCGCGATCTGCATGGCGAGCAGGTTGGGCACGGCGCTCACGCCGCTGCCGCATTGGTGGACGACCGTCGCGGGATCCCGGCCCGCCAGCAAATCCTCGAACTCGGTGCGCAACTGCGCGGCCGGCTTGAACTTTCCGTCGGGACCGAGGTTCTCGGTGAAGGGCCGGTTCAGGGCCCCCGGGATGTGACCCGCGATCGGGTCCAGAGGTTCCACCTCGCCGCGATATCTTGCGGCGGCGCGGGCGTCGATCAGCGTCTGGTCAGGCTGCTCGAGCCGGGCCGCGACCGTTCGCGTGTCGACCAGCTTCAGCAGCGGCGCGCCGGCGACGAAGTTCGACTGGAAATGCGTCGGCTCCTCGCGGCTCGTGACCTCGCCGCCCGCGGCCTGCCAGGCCTGCAGGCCGCCGTCGAGCACGGCCGCGGCCTCGTGGCCCATCCACTTGAGCATCCACCAGAGCCGGCCGCAATAGTTGGCGCCATTGCGGTCGTACACCACCGCCTGCATGCCGTTGGCGAAACCGACGCTCGACAGCCAGGCCGCGAAGCGCTCGCGGCTGGGCAGCGGGTGGCGCCCGCCCGAGGCCGGCGGGCCATCGTCCTGCGCCACCACCACGCCGTGGGCGCCGGGCGCGCCATGCTTGGCGCTCAGGTCGGTGTCGATGTTGGCGTACACCGCGCCCGGGATGTGGGCCGCGCGGTACAGCTGCGGGCCGGCGTCGGGCTTCATCAGCTCGAAGCTGCAGTCGAACACCATCGATGCGGTGCCGCTTGCCAGCAGGGTCTTCAGCTGCTCGGCGGAAATCAAGGTCGTGTACATGGAAGCTCCCCTTCAGTGTTCCTCGGCGGGCGCCTTGGGCAGCGAGCGCTGGCGCAGCACGGTGGCGGCGATGCCGCTGCAGACGATCAGTGCCATGCCGGCCCAGCCCGAGGCGTCGATCCGGTCGCCGAACAGCAGCACACTGTAGATCGCCGCAAAGACGATGCCGGAATACTGGAGATTGGCGACCAGCAGGGTACCGCTTTCAGTCTTGGCGCTGGCGTAGGCGCGTGTCATGCAGAGCTGGCCCAGCGCCGCCAGCACGCCCACCGGCAGCAGCCACAGCGCGTGGCCCCAGGTCCATTCGGCCCACGGCGTGGCCCCGCCCAGCAGGGTGCCGAGGCCGCCCGCGACGGCAGAGCCGACCGCGAAATAGAACACCGTGCGCGCCTCAGGCTCGCCGAGCCGTGACAGCGCGACGACCTGCATGTAGGCGAAGGCAGCCGTGAGGCCGGACAGCAGGCCCATCAGTCCGGCGAAGCCCTGGTTGTCGCCGACCGTCGGCTTGAGCATCAGCACCACGCCGCCGAAGCCGGCCAGCACGGTCAGCACCAGCGGGCCTTGCAGCGGCGGCCGCGCAATGTTGCCGTCGCGGCCCGGCACCGGCACCCAGGCGAGCAGGGCGCCGCCGACCAGGAAGGCGGCGATCCAGACGCTGCTCATGTAGTTGAGCGTCATCGCGGTGGCCAGCGGCATGTGGGCGATGGCGAAGAACCAGGCGCCCAGCGAGACCACGCCGATCAGGCTGCGCCAGGCATGCATGCCGGGATAGCGCGTGCCCAGCGTGACGCCGCGGCTGCGTGCCAGCACCCACAGGAAGACGATGCCGATCAGGCCGCGGTAGAACACCAGTTCGGCGCTGGAGAACCAGGCCGAGGCGAACTTCACGCACACGCCCATGGTGGCGAAGATCAGTGCGCCCAGCACCATCCAGAGCGCCTGCATCAGGAGGGGCTGCGCATCTCGCGGCGGTACCACTCGTGGAACTGCTGCATGCCGTCTTCCATCGGGCTCTGGTAGGGACCGCTCTCGTCGTCGCCGCGCAGCATCAGGGCGCGGCGGCCGGCGTCCATGCGCTCGGCGATCTCGTCGTCTTCGACGCAGGTCTCCATGTAGGCGGCCTGCTGGGCCTCGACGAATTCGCGCTCGAAGGCGACGATCTCTTCCGGGTAGAAGAACTCAACCATGTTGAGCGTCTTCTGGGGCCCGATCGGATGCAGCGTCGACACCGTGAGCACGTGCGGATACCACTCGACCATCACGTGCGGGTAGTAGCTGAGCCAGATCGCGCCGTAGCGGGGTGGGTTGCCGTTGCGGTACTTGAGCAGCTGCTCTTGCCAGCGCTGGTAGACCGGGCTGCCGGCGCGCCCGAGCCGGTTGGCCACGCCCACCGTCTGGACCGAGAAATGATGGCCGAACTCCCAGCGCAGGTCGTCGCAGGTGACGAAGCTGCCGAGGCCGGGGTGGAACGGGCCGACGTGGTAGTCCTCGAGGTAGACCTCGATGAAGGTCTTCCAGTTGTAGTTGCACTCGTGCAGTTCGACACGGTCGAAGGCGTAGCCCTCGAAGTCGAGGTCCAGCCGCGGGCCGAGCCGGGACAGGTCGGCGCCGATGTCGCGGCCGCGACCGTTGGCGCTCTGCTCGAACAGCAGCCCGTTCCATTCGGTCAGCGGGTAGTTGTGCAGGTTGAGGCAGGGGTCCTGCTCGAAGTGCGGGGCGCCGATCAGGGTGCCGGTGGTGCGGGCGTCGGCGGCGGCGTAGGTCCAGCGGTGCAGCGGGCAGACGATGTTGCCGCCGGCCTGGGCATCGAGTTGGCCGCGGCCCTGCAGGATCAGCGCCTGGCGATGGCGGCAGACGTTGGAGATCAGCTCCACCCCCTTCGGCGTGTGCACCAGCGCGCGGCCTTGCTGTTCCTGGGGCAAGGTATGGAAGTTGCCCGGTTCGGGAACCGTGAGACGGTGGCCGACGTAGCGCGGCCCGTCGGCGAAGAGCGTTTGCAGCTCGCGGGCGTAGAGCGCCTCGTCGAAGTACGCGGAAACCGGAAGTTGGCTCGAGGCCTGCTGCAGTTGAAGACTTAAATCAGACATGGGTGACCTGACCAAGCTCCCCACAGGGAGAGAGAAATAAAAACGGAAGGCTGCCGTCGAAGGTGTGGACGGCCCGAAGGAGTGCGCCGGCAGCGCCGGCTTTTGGGAGAGGGCGATTGTACCCTCGGCGCCGCATTCCTGCCCCCGCCCTAAAATGGCGCGTTTCACGCCAAACCCCTGAATGCCCAAGGTGCCTCCCTCTCCCATGCCCGCCGATGCGTCCGCCGTGGCCAGCTCGCCCGACACCGGTCCCTTGCCCGCGAGCTACGAAGCCGGGCTCCAGGAACTCGAACAACTCGTGACCGAACTCGAATCCGGCCAGTTGCCGCTCGACAAGCTGCTCGGCAGCTACCAGCGCGGCGCCGCGCTGCTCGCCTTCTGCCGCGACCGCCTGCAGGCGGTCGAAGACCAGATCAAGGTGCTCGACGCGGGCAGCCTCAAGGTCTGGGCCGGCGAATGAAGGGCGTGGACACCTCGCGCTGGGATGCGGCGCGGCTGGCCGCCTGGAGCGACCCCCACCTGGCGCGGGTCGAGTCGGCGCTGTCGCGATGGGTGGGCGTCGATGCCCCGGTCCGGCTCGGCGATGCCATGCGCTATGCGGTCCTCGACGGCGGCAAGCGGTTGCGGCCCCTGCTGGTGTTTGCGGCCAGCGAAGCGGTCGGAGGCCAGCCGGCCGCGGCCCTGCGCGCTGCCTGCGCGGTCGAATTGATCCACGCCTACTCGCTGGTGCACGACGACCTGCCGTGCATGGACAACGACGTGTTGCGCCGCGGCAAGCCGACGGTCCACGTGGCGTTCGGCGAAGCCGGCGCCCTGCTGGCGGGCGACGCCCTGCAGGCGCTGGCCTTCGAATTGCTCACGCCCGCCGGCGACGAAGTGGCAGCCGAGGTCCAGGCCCAGCTCTGCCGTCTGCTGGCCACGGCGGCCGGCAGCCAGGGCATGGCTGGTGGCCAGGCGATCGACCTGGCCAGTGTCGGCCTGGCGCTCGACGAGGCCCAGCTGCGCGAAATGCACCGGCTCAAGACCGGCGCGCTGCTGCAGGGCAGCGTCGAGATGGGCGCGGCCTGCGGCGACCGGCAGCCGCCCCCGGTGCTCGCCGCCCTGCGCGACTACGGCGCCGCCGTGGGTCTTGCGTTCCAGGTGGTGGACGACATCCTCGACGTCGTCGCCGATTCCGAGACGCTCGGCAAGACCGCCGGCAAGGACGCCGCCAGCGACAAGCCCACCTACGTGTCGCTGCTCGGCCTGGACGGCGCCCGCGCGCAGGCCCGCGAACTGCTGGCCCGGTCGCTCGCCGCGCTCGATCGCAGCACCCTGGCCGACACCGCCGCGCTGCGGGCGCTGGCCCACATGATCGTGGACCGCGATCGATAACAACAACACATCCCCATGGCTCCGCTGCTCCCCACCATCCACGATCCCTCCGTGCTGCGCCGGTTCGACCGCGTGCAGCTCAAGCAACTGGCCGACGAGGTGCGCACCTGCGTGCTCGACAACGTGTCGCGCACCGGGGGCCACCTGAGCTCGAACCTCGGCACGGTCGAGCTCACGGTCGCGCTGCATCATGTCTTCAACACGCCGCACGACCGGCTGGTGTGGGACGTGGGCCACCAGACCTATCCGCACAAGATCCTGACCGGCCGGCGCGAGCGCATGCCGACCCTGCGCCAGCTCGGCGGCATCTCGGGCTTCCCGCAGCGCAGCGAGAGCGAGTACGACACCTTCGGCACGGCCCATTCGTCGACCAGCATCTCGGCTGCGCTCGGCATGGCGATGGCGGCCAAGCAGAAGGGCGAGGACCGGCATTCGGTGGCGATCATCGGCGACGGCGCGTTGACGGCCGGCATGGCCTTCGAGGCGCTCAACAACGCCGGCGTCTGCGACTGCAAGCTGCTGGTGATCCTGAACGACAACGACATGTCGATCAGCCCGCCGGTGGGCGCGCTCAACCGCTACCTGGCGCAGCTGATGAGCGGCAACTTCTATGCCGCCGCCAAGAACGTCGGCAAGAGCGTGCTGCGCGCGGCGCCGCCGCTGTTCGAGCTGGCCAAGCGCTTCGAGCAGCATGCCAAGGGCATGGTGGTGCCGGCCACGCTGTTCGAGCAGTTCGGCTTCAACTACGTCGGCCCGATCGACGGCCACGACCTCGATTCGCTGATCCCGACGCTCGAGAATCTCAAGCATCTCGACGGCCCGCAGTTCCTGCATGTGGTCACCAAGAAGGGCCAGGGCTACAAGCTGGCCGAGGCCGACCCGGTGGCCTACCACGGGCCGTCCAAGTTCGACCCCGCCGTCGGGCTGGTCAAGCCCGCGACGGCGCCGAAGCAGACCTTCACGCAGGTCTTCGGCCACTGGCTGTGCGACATGGCGGCGCAGGACGGCCGCCTGGTCGGCATCACGCCGGCGATGCGCGAGGGCTCGGGGCTGGTCGAGTTCGAGCAGCGCTTTCCGGGCCGCTACTACGACGTCGGCATCGCCGAGCAGCATGCAGTCACCTTCGCGGCCGGACTGGCCTGCGAAGGCCTGAAGCCGGTGGTGGCGATCTACTCGACCTTCCTGCAGCGCGCCTACGACCAGTTGATCCACGACGTCGCGATCCAGAACCTGCCGGTGGTGTTCGCGCTCGATCGCGCGGGGCTGGTGGGTGCCGACGGCGCGACGCACGCGGGTGCCTACGACATCCCTTTCCTGCGCTGCATTCCGAACATGAGCGTGGCCTGCCCGGCCGACGAGGCCGAGTGCCGGCAGCTGCTGAGCAGTGCCTTTGAACAGGACCACCCGGTGGCGGTGCGCTACCCGCGCGGCGCCGGCGCCGGCGTCACGCCGCCGCTGACGCTCGAAGGGCTGCCGTTCGGCAAGGGCGAGATCCGTCGCGAAGGCCGCCGCATCGCGATCCTGGCCTTCGGCACCTTGCTGTATCCGGCGCTCACGGCCGCCGAGGCGCTCGACGCCACGGTGGTCAACATGCGCTGGGCCAAGCCGCTCGACGTTGAGCTGTTGCTGAAGGTTGCCGGCACGCACGATGCCATCGTCACCCTGGAAGAGGGCGCGATCATGGGCGGCGCGGGCAGCGCGGTGCTCGAAGCGCTGCAGGCAGCGGGCGTGCAGAAGCCGGTGCTGCAGCTGGGCTTGCCGGACCGCTTCATCGAGCATGGCGATCCGGCCAAGCTGCTGGCGGGCATCGGCCTCGACGCGGCCGGCATCGAGCGGTCGATCCGGGCTCGGTTCTAGGTAGCTGACTGGGCGGCCGGTTGGCCGAGGCGCCGCAACCCGTACACTGGCGCGATGGACAGGATCTTCGAGCAGGTCGCGCGCGCCATGGAGCCGGTCGTCGAGCTGCGCGAGGATGCCGCCACGCACACCTACGCCTACGGCGTGCGCGCGCCGCGTGCGGTTGGTGTGGTGCTGCCGGTGTCTTTCGACGAAGGCGACTTGGTAGGTTCTACCCGCCCAGATAGGCGTCCTGCACCTTCGGATTCCCGAGCAGCTCGCGCCCGTCGCCTTCCAGCACGATCTTCCCGGTCTCGATCACATACGCGCGGTCGGCGATCTTCAGCGCCTGGCGCACGTTCTGCTCGACCAGGAATACCGTCAGGCCCGCCTTGTTGATCTCGCGCAGCGTCCGGAAGATGTCTTGCACGATGATCGGCGCCAGGCCCATCGAGGGTTCGTCGAGCAGCAGCACGCGGGGCTTGGCCATCAGTGCCCGGCCGATCGCCAGCATCTGCTGCTCGCCGCCCGAGAGGTTGCCAGCCAGGCCGTCCGAGCGTTCCTTGAGCCGCGGGAACAGTGTGTAGATGTGGTCGAGGTCGTCGGCACGCTGGGCGCGGCTGTCGCGCCGCGTGTAGCCGCCGAGCTCGAGGTTCTCGCGCACGCTCAGCGTGGTCAGCGTCGCGCGGCCCTCGGCCACCTGGACCATGCCGGATGCCACGATCTTGTGCGGCGAGAGCGGCGTCAGGTCCTGGCCGCCCAGCACCACCCGTCCGGCGGCCTTCTTGACCAGCCCCGACAGGGCCAGCAGCGTGGTCGACTTGCCGGCGCCGTTGGCGCCGACCAGGGTCGTGATCTGGCCTTCGTGCAATTCGAAGTCAATGCCCTTGACGGCCTCGATGTGGCCGTAGGAGACCTTCAGGCCCTCGACCTTGAGCAGGGGAGAGGCACTCATGCGGCGGCTCCCTCGTTGGTGGCTTCGTCTTCCTCGCGGCCGAGGTAGGCCTCGATCACCTGCGGGTCGTTGCGGATCTGGTCCGGGCCGCCGCGCGCGATGATGCGGCCGAAGTTCAGCACGGCGATGTGCTCGCACAGGCCCATCACGAAACGCATGTCGTGTTCGATCATGAAAATGGTGTAGCCGCGACCGCTGATGTTGCGGATCTCGTGCATCAGGTCGGTCTTTTCGCTGCTGTTCATGCCGGCCACCGGCTCGTCGAGCAGCAGCAGCTTCGGCTCGGTCGCCAGCGCGCGCGCCAGTTCGAGCTTGCGCTGGTCGCCGTAGGACAGGTTGTCGGCCGCGTCATCGGCCTTGTGGTCGAGCTTGACCCACGAGAGCAGTTCGCGCGCACGGTCGCGCGCGCGCCGCTCCTCGCTGCGGAACAGGCCCGAGGAGGCCAGCAGGCCGAGCCCGCCGTAGCGCAGCTTGGCGTGCATGCCGACCATCACGTTCTCGAGCAGCGACATCTCCTTGAAGATGCGGATGTTCTGGAAGGTGCGCGCGATGCCGCCGCGCGTGATCTCGTGCGGCTTGACGCCGGCCAGGTCCCGGCCTTCGAAGCGGATCGTGCCGCCGGTGGTCGGCAGCAGGCCGGTGGTCAGGTTGAAGACGGTGGTCTTGCCGGCGCCGTTGGGTCCGATCAGCCCGAAGATGCCGCCCTGCGGCACTTCGAGGTTGACGTCCTGCAGCACCTTGAGGCCGCCGAAGTGGCGCGATACGCCGTCGAGCTGGAGAAGAGGAGTCGTGCTCATGCCGCAGCTCCCTTGCGTCCGAACCACTGGCGGAACCGCGCCGGGTCCCAGATGCCCTTGGGCAGGAACAGCACGATCAGCACCAGGATCACGCCGTTGACCACCAGCCGGAAGTCGCCGAAGGCGCGCAGCGCCTCGGGCAGGATGGTGAGGATCACGCCGCCGAGCACCGGGCCCGTGAGCCCGTTGATGCCGCCGAGCACGGTCATGGTGAGGATGTCGACGCCGCGGTCGAAGCCGAATTCGTTCGGGCCGATGAAGAAAGTCTGGTGCGCGTTGAGCACGCCGGCCAGGCCGGCAATGGCGCCGCCGAGCACGAAGGCCAGCATCTTGTGGGCCTGGACGTCGATGCCCATCAGGCCGGCGGCGGTTTCGTCCTCCTTGATGGCCTCGAAGGCGCGGCCGACCTTGGAGCGGCGCAGCCGCCAGAGGCCCAG
The DNA here is from genome assembly GCF_030486595.1 of Variovorax ginsengisoli. GTDB lineage: Bacteria > Pseudomonadota > Gammaproteobacteria > Burkholderiales > Burkholderiaceae_C > Variovorax > Variovorax ginsengisoli_B. The sequence continues at coordinate 282,856 of NZ_JAUJZH010000003.1, forward strand.
CAGCACCAGCACCAGCGCCAGCGCCACGTGCCACCACTGGGTGATGGGCGGGATGCCGTTCAGGCCCAGCGCGCCGCCGGTCAGCGATTCGGCGTTGAGCACCACGATGCGGACCACCTCGCCGAAGGCCAGCGTGGCCATCGCCAGGTAGACGCCGGAGAGCCGGAGCGTCGGCTTGCCGATCACGAAGGCGGTCAGCGCCGGCGCCGCCATGCCGGCCGCGATGGCGACGGGGAACGGCACGCCGTAGGTCATCGTGAGGATCGCCGAGGTGTAGGCGCCGATGCCCATGAAGGCGGCGTTGGCCATCGCCAGCATGCCGCACGAGAGGGTGAGCCAGATCGACAGCGCCAGCAGGGCGTTGGTGCCCAGCGTGAGCACCAGGTTGCTGTAGACCGACCAGAAGTTGTTGAGGGCGTCCATGCTCAGACCTTGCGTTCCTGCATGGAGCCGAACAGGCCCTTGGGCCGCACCAGCAGCACCAGGAACAGCAGGCCGAAGGCGACCGCGTCGCGCATCGTCGAGCCGATGTAGGCCACCGACAGCACCTCGGCGAAGCCGAGGAACAGGCCGCCGAGCATCGCCCCGCGGATGTCGCCCATGCCGCCCAGGATGATCACCGCGATGCCCTTGTGCAGCATCGGCTGGCCCATCAGCGGGAACACGGCGTTGGAATAGAGGCCGATCAGCACCCCGGCCAGGCCGCCGAGCGCGGCGGCCGCGAACGAGGTCAGGAAGAACAGGCCTTCGACATTGATGCCGAGCAGGTAGGCGGCCTTGGGCGATTCGGCGATCGCGCGCAGGGCGCGGCCGAGCTGGGTGCGCTTGAGCGCGACCATCAGCACCCCCATCAGCACGAAGGACAGCAGGATGATGCCGAGTTCGAGCGCTGTCAGGTGGATGCCCGCGAGGTCCAGCGATTCGCCCGACACCACGCCGGCCGGGAAGCGGACGTTCTCGGCACCGAAGATGCCCTGGATGCCGTTGTTGAGGATGATCGCGACGCCGATGGTGGCGATCATCGGGATCAGGTGGGGGGCGTTGCGCGCGCGCAGCGGCCGCAGCACCAGGAAGTCGATCAGCAGGCCGAGCAGGCCGCAGAACACGAAAGCGAACAGCAGCCCGGCCCACAGCGGCAGATCGAAGCGCGCCATGGCCTGCACCGCGGCATAGGCGCCGACCATGAACACCGCGCCATGCGAGAGGTTGATGACGCCGAGCACGCCGAAGATGAGCGTGAAGCCGAGCGCGAAGAGCGCATAGACGCACCCCAGAGAGAGTGCGTTGACGAGTTGCTGTTCAAGCATGGAAGTTCCGTTCCGGAAAGAGCGGGCCGGCCAAAGCCGGTCCCGCTGTTCGTGAAACACCGAAGAACCGGCTTTGCCGGGCTTCAGGTGTTGCCCCCGGTAGGGGGTGGGCGGCTACACGAAGTGAGCCAACCTGGGGGCGAGCGTTATTTGGCGATTACGAATTCAGCGCCCTTGGTCACGCTGACGATGGGGGTCTGCTGGGCGTCGTAGCCGGCCGGCTTGCCGGCCTTGTCGGTGGCGCGGCGGAACTGGAAGGCGCCGGTGGCACCGGTCCACTTGGCGTTCGGCAGCGCGTCGCGCACGGCGGCACGGTCGGCGGTCAGGTTGCCGCTGATCTTGACGCCCTTGAGCGCCTGCGCCGCGATGTACATGGCGTCGTAGGCCTGGGCCGCGAACTGGTCGGGCGCGGTCTTGTACTTCTCGTTGTAGGCCTTGATGAACTTGGTGTTCTCGGGCGTCGCGTTGCTGGCCGACCAGGGGCTGCCGACATAGAGGTTGTCGGAGTTGCCCTTGGCGAGCTCGAACACCTTGACCGAGTTCATGCCGTTGCCGCCGATGATCGGCACGTTCAGGCCGAGCTGGCGGGCTTGCACCATGATCGGCGCACCTTCGGCCAGCAGGGCCGACAGCACGATCGCATCGGCGCCGCTGGCCTTGATCTTGGTCAGCTGGGCCTTGAAGTCGACGTCGCCCTTGGCGAAGGTCTCGGTCGTGGTGACCGGGATCTTCAGGTCGTCGAGCGCCTTCTTGAAGTTGTCGTAGCCGCTCTTGGTGAAGACGTCGTCGTTGCCGTAGAGCACGGCGACCTTCTTGATGCCGGCGTTCTTGACCGCCGTCTTGATGGTCTCGGGCAGCACGTCGGCTTCGGTCACCGAGTTGCGGAACACGTAGTCGCCGATCGAGGTGATGCCGTCGGCGGTGTTCGAGGTGCCGAAGGCCACGGTCTTGGCGGCCTGGGCGATCGGGTCGGCGGCCTGGGCCGAGTTCGACAGCGTCGGGCCGAAGACCATCAGCACCTGGTCCTGGAAGATCAGCTTCTTGAAGACGTTGATCGCTTCTTCCTTCTTGCCCTGCTCGTCGGCGACGACCAGCTCGATCTTGTTGCCGTTGATGCCACCGGCGGCGTTGATCTCGGAGGCTGCGAGCTCGAAGCCGTTGCGGATCGCCACGCCATACTGCGCGGCACCGCCCGACAGGGCTTCGGCCACGCCGATCTTCAGGTCGGCGGCCTGGGCGGCGAAGGCGGCGAAGGTCGCCAGTGCGAGCAGCGAGGTCTTGAACGGAAGTTGTCTCATTTGGGAAGATCTTTCGGGAAAGGGAAGAACGGGGGCGGCCATTTTATAAGCTGCTTACAGGCCCCGCGTTCAGTGATTCCTACAATCGCGCGTCCCCGCCTTGAGGGCTTTCCAGGAGTTCTGATCGATGCACCGTCGTTTTCTGATCCAGCGTGCCGGCCTGGCCGGGGTGCTCGCTGCCGGCGTGGCGCCGGCCGTGCATGCGCAGGCGCTGACGCGCTGGCGGCTGGCATCGAGCTTCGCCAAGTCCCAGGACCTGCTGTTCGGCGCCGCCGAGTCCTTCGCCAGGAAGGTCGGCGAGATGAGTGGCGGGCGCTTCCAGGTCGAGGTCCATGCCGCCGGTGAACTGATGTCGGCGCGGGACGTGCTCGACGGCGTGCAGCGCGGCGCGATCGAGGCCTGCCACACCTCGGGCGCCTTGTTCGTCGACCACAACGAGGCCTTCGCCTTCGGCGCCGCGATCCCCTTCGGCATGAACGCGCGCCAACTGAACGCCTGGATGACCGAAGGCAATGGCCTCAGGCTCAGCCGCGAGTTCCACGCCGGCTTCGGCGCGGTCGGTTTTCCGTGCGGCAGCGCGGGGGCCCAGCGGCTCGGCTGGTTCGCCCGCGAGCTGCGCGGCGCGAGCGACTTCAAGGGCCTGAAGGTCCGCTTCGATGGCCTGGCCGGGCGGGTGATCGCGCGCCTGGGCGGGGTGGTGCAGGGCCCGGCGTCGGGCAGCGACCTGCGCGATGCCTTCTCCAAGGGCCTGGGCGCGGCCGAGGGCCTGAGCCCCTACGACGACCAGAAGCTGGGGCTGCCCAAGGTGGCGCGCTTCTGCCATACCCCGGGCTGGTGGGCCGGCGCGATGCAGCTCGACCTGCTGGTCAACCAGAAAGCCTTCGATGCGCTCACGCCCGACTACAAGGCGATCCTGCAGTCCGCCTGCGCCACGGTGCACGCCGAGCTGATCGGCCGCTACGACGCCCGCAACCCGGCGGCGCTGCGGGAACTGGCCGGCGCGGGGGCGCAGATCAAGCCCTTCCCCCGGCCGCTGCTCGATGCCACCTTCAAGGCGTCGATGGACCTGTGCCACGCCCTGGATCGCAGCAACCCGGCCTGGAAGAAGCTCCACGGCGACTACCGTGCTTTCCAGCAGGGCCAGCTGTTCGCAGACCGTTTCACCGAGGCGCCGTTCGACGCCTACCTGCAGGGCGCCAAGCTGTGAGCCCGGCCGGCACCTCGCCGTCGATCGACTCCCCCGACATGCGCCGGGCCGGCCGGGAACTGCTCTCGCTGGCATTGATCGATGCCCGCAACCACACGCTGCACCTGCTGTCGCTCTACGAGCAGGCGCTGGGCGGCGAGACGCTCGCGGTGCCGCGCGTCGCGGGCATCGACCCGCCGGTCTGGCTGGCCGGCCACATCGGCTGGTTCGCCGAATGGTGGATCGGCCGCAACACGCAGCGCGCCTTCGGTGAAGAGTGCCCGGTGCGTCCCACGCGGCTGGCGGCGATCGAGCCCGATGCCGACGACTGGTGGAACCCTGCCCAGCGCGCGCCCGCGGATCGGGATGCACCCGGGCTGCCCGACCTCGCCCAGACCAAGGCCTATCTGCTCGACACGCTCGAAAGCACGCTCGAGCTGCTCGAGCATGCGGCCGAGACCGACGCCGGCCTCTACTTCTATCGGCTCGCGCTGTTCCATGAAGACCTGCGCGGCGAGCAACTGCTGGTCATGGCGCAGACCCTGGGCCTGCCGTTGAAGGTCGAGCTGCCTCCGGCCGCGGTGACGCGGCCGCCGCTCTCGCTGCCCGCCACGCCGTGGGAGCTTGGCCTGGCCGAGGGTGGCTTTGCCTTCGCACAGGATCGCGGCATCGAGCGCGTCGACGTCCCCGAGTTCGAGATCGATGCCCAGCCCGTGACCTGGAGCCAGTACGTCGAATTCGTCGACGACGGCGGCTACGACCGGCCCGAGCTGTGGCGCACCGAAGGCCTCGCATGGCTGGCGCGACAGACCGAAGGCCGGCGCGGGCCGCGCCATGTCGAGCAGATCGGTGCGGCCCGCCATGGCACCGGCGGCTCGGTGCTGCAGCAGCAGTTCGGCCGCACGGTGCGTGCCGCCGGCAACCGCAGCGCCGTCCATGTCGCCTGGTGGGAGGCCGATGCCTGGGCCCGCTGGGCCGGCCGGCGCATCGCGACCGAGGTCGAATGGGAAATCGCCGCCCACACGGCGGCCCGGCGCGGCTTCCGCTGGGCCGACGTGCACGAATGGACCGCCGGGACGCTGCACCCCTGGCCGGGCTTTCGCGCCGATCCCTGGAGCCGGGGCGGCGAGTTCGATCCCCAGCCCGTCTTCGGCCAGGCCCGCGTGCTGCGCGGCGCCTCGTTCGCCACCCGGGCGCGGCTGCGCTCGCCGAAGCGCCGCGGCTTCGCGCTGCCCGAGCGCGACGATGGCTTCTTCGGCTTCAGGACCTGTGCGCTGTGACCCCGTTCAGCCGCTCTTCCTCTTCGGCTTGAAGTTCCACCACGGCAGCAGCGAGCGCAGCGACTCGACTTCGCCGCTGCTGGCGCTCTCGTAGCCCGGCAGGGTGCCCAGCTGATGCCGCCAGGCAGCGCCGCGCAGCAGCAGCAGCAGCGCCTGGACGGCCGGCTGCTCGAGCGCCGCCTTGAGGCAGGCGAGGTGGTAGCGCTCGTGCACCAGCGGCACGAAGCCCAGCCCGGCGCCGAGTGCGGCCGATTCGATGCCGAGAGCGGCATCGGCCTCGCCCGATGCCACGGCGTGCGCCGCGGCCGCGTGCGAGGGTTCGCAGTGCCCATGGCCGTCGATGGCGTCGGCCGCCAGGCCATCTCGCGCCAGCAGTTCTTCGAACAGCACCCGCGTGCCGGTGCCGATCGGCCGGTTCACGTAGCGGGCGCCGCGGGCCGCGACGTCGGCCAGGTTCATCAAGCCGAGCGGATTGCCGGGCGCGACGATCAGGCCCTGGGTGCGCCGCGCGAACCCGATGATCTTGTGTAGTCCCGGCTTCAGCAGGGGCTTGTAGGTGCGCTGGGCGAGCGAGCCGGACGGCGGCCGTTCCAGCGTGTGGAAGCCCGCCATCACGCAGCGGCCCTGGTTCAGCGCGCTGATCGCGTCCACGCTGCCGGTGAAGCGGATGTCCAGCTGCAGCCGGGCCGTGGCGGCGGCGCGCGCGCGCAGCAGCACCAGCGCATCGTCGTGGCTCGCGTGCAGGCTCAGCAGGTGGGTGCTGTCGTCGAACGCGAGCGCGAAGGCGCGTTCGAGGTCGGCATGGAGCGCCTCGATCTGCGGGGCCAGCCGGGCCTGGGCCTGGCGTTCGGCCCACAGCAGCTTGTCGCCGAACTCCGAGAGCTGGGCCGCGCGCCCCGGGTCGCCGGTCACCAGCGGATGACCGAGCACCTGCTCCCAGCGCTTGAGTTCGCCCCACACGTGACGGTAGGAATAGCCGACCGCCCGCGCGGCGGCGGAGATCGATCCGTGCTCGCGCACCGCGTGCAGCAACTCCATCAGCGGATTGCGGATCAGGGCCCGGCCGCGGCGGCGCGGCGAGATGGCGTAGGAGAGTTCGATCTGTTGCACGGGAGGACGGAAGGGGAGCAGGCGCCGGGGATTATGCAGAGCCTGCCCGCGGCCTATGCAAATGATTTCATAAGTCGGCCGCATCGGTCTGTCCATACTCCAGCGCTTCCCGCTCCACGCCCCGCATGAACACTTTTGCCGACAGCGCCGCTGCCGCCTGGCACCTCGTCGTCTCCGCCGATCCCGTGCTGCTCGCCATCGTCGGGCGCTCGCTGGCGGTCAGCGCGACGGCTTGCCTGCTGGCCTGCGGCTTCGGCCTGCTGCTCGGCGCCTGGCTGGCGGTGGCGCGCTTCCCCGGGCGCGGCCTGCTGCTGACACTGCTGAACACGCTGCTGGCGCTGCCTTCGGTGGTGGTGGGCCTGGTGATCTACCTGCTGCTCTCGCGCTCCGGCCCGCTCGGCTTCCTGGGCTGGCTGTTCTCGTTCAAGGCCATGGTGCTGGCGCAGACCATCCTGGTGCTGCCGGTGGTCACGGCACTGACGCGGCAGGCGATCGAGGACGCCGACCGCGCCCATGGCGAGCAGCTGCGCTCGCTCGGCGCCCGCAGCCTCGCGCGCGGCCTGCTGCTGGCGGCCGACGAGCGCTATGCGCTGGTCACGGTGGTGATCACCGCCTTCGGCCGCGCTGTGTCGGAGGTCGGCGCCGTGATGATCGTCGGCGGCAACATCGACGGCTTCACGCGCGTGATGACCACCGCCATCGCGCTCGAGACCAGCAAGGGCGACCTGCCGCTTGCGCTGGCCCTCGGGCTGGTGCTGCTGGCGGTGGTGCTGGCGCTGAACCTGGCGATCGCGGCGCTGCGCGCCTGGCGCGAGCGGGTCGACGGCGGGGCGGCTGATGCGATGCGCGCGCGGGCGCTTGAGGTCGGGCCATGACGCTCCAGCCCGCAGCCACGGCCGGGCCGCCGCTGTTCAGCCTGCGCGGGATCGTGCTGCGCTTCGGCAAGGTGCAGGCCCTGACCGGCGTCGACCTGGAGATCCGGGCGGGCGAACGGGTGGCGCTGATCGGTGCCAACGGCAGCGGCAAGAGCAGCCTGCTGAGGCTGCTGCACGGCTTGCTGCCGCACGCGGGCGGCGCCTTCGAGAGCCATGTGCCGCCGATGTCGCAGGCCATGCTGTTCCAGCGGCCGCACATGCTGCGCGCCAGCGTCCGCAACAACGTCGCGCTGGCACTCTGGCTGAAGGGTTCGCGCTGGCGCGATGCGCAGCGCGAGGCCATCGTCGCGCTCGACAGGGTCGGGCTGGCCGAGCTCGCGGGGCGCAATGCGCGCACGCTGTCGGGCGGCCAGCAGCAGCGCATGGCGCTGGCTCGCGCCTGGGCGCTGCATCCCGAGGTGCTGCTGCTCGACGAGCCGACCGCCAGCCTCGATCCCACCGCCAAGCGCGATGTCGAGGCGCTGATCGCGGATGCGGCGCAAGGCCGCACGCTGGTCTTTGCCAGCCACAACCTCGGACAGGTCAAGCGGCTCGCGAGCCGCGTCGTCTATCTCGAGCACGGCCGGAAGGTGGCCGACCTGCCGGTCCATGATTTCTTCCACGGGCCGCTGCCCGAGGAAGCCCGTCTGTTTGTCAAAGGAGAACTGGTGTGAAGCTGTTCAATATGTCCAGGGTCCTGGTTCGCGCCTTCGGGGCCGCCGCGCTGGCGGCGGGTGCGCTGGCGGCGCAGGCCGAGGCCCTCACGATGGCGTCGACCACGTCGACCGAGCAGTCGGGCCTGTTCTCGCACCTGCTGCCGGCCTTCAAGCAGTCCAGCGGGATCGACATCAAGGTGGTTGCGGTCGGTACCGGCCAGGCGATCGACATGGCCAGGCGCGGCGATGCCGACGTGCTGTTCGTGCACGACACCGCCGCCGAGGAGAAGTTCGTCGCCGAAGGTTTCGCGGCCAAGCGCTTTCCGGTCATGTACAACGACTTCGTGCTGGTCGGACCGAAGGCCGATCCGGCCGGCGTCAAGGGCCAGGACATCGTGGCCGCGCTGAAGAAGATCGCCGCGACCCACGCGCCCTTCGTCTCGCGCGGCGACAAGAGCGGCACCGACGCCGCCGAACGCCGCCTGTGGACGCAGACCGGCATCGGCGAGGCCGGCCAGCCGCTGCCGAACGACAAGAAGGGCACGGGCTACAAGGAGTGCGGCTGCGGCATGGGGCCGGCGCTCAACATCGCAGCCTCGAGCGGCGCCTATGTGCTGGCCGATCGCGGCACCTGGCTCAGCTTCAAGAACCGCGCCGACCTGGCGGTGCTGGTGGAAGGCGACAAGCGGCTGTTCAACCAGTACGGCGTGATGGTGGTGAGCCCGGCCAAGTTCCCGAATCTCAACAGCGCGGGGGCCCAGAAGTTCGTCGACTGGGTGATCTCGCCGGCCGGGCAGTCGACCATCGCGGCCTACAAGATCGGCGGCGAGCAACTCTTCTTTCCCAACGCCACGCGATAGGATGAAACACCCTGGAAGCGCCCTACGGCCGTTTCATGTGTCGTGGGTCACGTGATCGCTTGGAGCAAGCGCGCGCGCCTCAATCGCGCCGCTGGATGAGCTTCCACCCGTTGCCCGACGGGTCGCGAAACCCGGCGTCCACCGTGCCATAGCGATCCACCGGCTCCTGCGTGAACTCGACCCCCTGGGCGAGCATCCGGCCGTAGGCGGCGCGGCAGTCGTCGACGGTCAGCACGAGCGGCGGCATGGCGCCCTTGGCAACGATCTCGCGCACCGTCTGCGCCGTGGCCGCATCGAGCACCGGCGGCCCGGGAATGAACAGGCCGAGCTGGAACGACGGCTGGTCCGGGTGCTGCACCGTGAGCCAGCGATAGTTGCCGTTTCCCACGTCCGTGTGGAGGCGGAATCCGAGCTTCTCCGTATAGAAGGCGAGCTTTCGTCTTGATCGCGCACGTACAAACCGACCACTTCGATGCCTTGATTCATGGAATCTCCTGTTGTTCGGGCCCGTTTGTACCGTCCATGGCCTGACGCCGCTTCTCCGAAACTGCGGTCTTGAGGTCGGGCCGGCGCGCGGCGCTGACGACGCAAGCCGGCACGCGTCCGAGTTCCTGCGCCGTCGCCTTCCCGCGCGCGCGGATCGCACCCGGGCTGTCGCCGGTGATGTCGCGGAAGGTGCGCCCGAACGTACCCAGGCTGGTCCAGCCAGTGGCAAAGGCGATGTCGGTGATGGACTGATCGGTTTCACGCAGCAGCGTCATCGCCCGCTCGATGCGCCGCGTGAGCAGGTAGCGGTGCGGCGGGATGCCGAAGGCCTGCTTGAACGATCGCGCGAAGTGGGCCATGGAGACGCCGCTCACCTGCGCCAGCCGCGCCACGGACCATGCCTCGTGCGACGCGGCGTCCAGCCGGTCCTTCGCTCGCAGCAATCGCCGCAGCAGGGCGGGGTCCTGGGTGGCCGAGGGGATGCTCATGGGACCGTGGGAGACAGCGACGCCATCGTTCTCGCGGGCGAGGACGCTGCGCGCGTCAGGCTTCGGCCGCCAGCAGCGCGTGCAGCGAGGCCACCTGGCGGCGCAGGTCCGCGTTCTCGGCCGTCAGTTCGGCGACCCGCTGCGTGAGGCGCTGAACCTCGTCGGGTTCATCCGAGGCTTCGGCCTTTGCGGGCTCCGGGCGTGCCGGGCGCTTCGCCTCGCGCACCCGCTTGGCGGCCTGCTTGAGCTCGTCCTTGCCGCCGTTGGCCGCGGCGATCTGCTCTTCGGCCGGCAGGGACGCCACGGCCGCCGCCGCATTGATCGAGATCGTGCCGGACTTGACCGCGGCCACCAGCTCGGGCGCCGCCTGCTTCTGGATCTTCTCGATCATCACGACCTGGCTGCTGCTCAGGCGCGCGGCCTTGGCGATGGCCTCGCGGCTGTTGAGCGGCGCCGCCGGCGGCAGCGCTGGATCGGCATCGAAGGGCGGGTCGTCGGCGTCATCCGCGGGCGCCGCGGCGGCCCGGGCCTTCTGGCCGGCCACGATGTCCTTCTTGCGCAGCGCGAGCACGCCGCGCAGGAAGTCCGATACGCTGCGCCGGCCCAGGTGCTGGTCGATCATCCACAGGTGCACGTCCTCGAGCGACTTGAAGCGCGTGTTCTGCACCGTCTGGAACGGCAGCCCGTGCTTCTGGCAGATGCCGTAGCGGTTGTGGCCGTCGACCAGCACGTCGCCCCACAGCACCAGCGCATCGCGGCAGCCCTCGGTGAGGATGCTGCGCTCCAGGGATTCGTATTCGTCCGGGGTCAACGGGTCGATATAGGATTTCAGTTCTTCGTTGACGACGATGTTCATGGAGCGCGATGCGGACGGGGGGACAAGGGGCGGGATTCTAGCGAGCCCCTGCCCGCACCCTTCAGGCGCCGAGTTTCCGCGCGATCAGGTCCTTCATGATTTCGCTGGTGCCGCCGTAGATGCGCTGGATGCGGGCGTCGGCGTACATGCGGGCGATCGGGTACTCGGCCATATAGCCGTAGCCGCCGAACAGCTGCAGGCATTCGTCGGTGACCTTGCCCTGCTGCTCGGTGCACCACAACTTGGCCATGTACGCCGCCTCGGGCTCGAGCTGGCCGTCGAGCAGGCGCTGGATGCAGTCGTTGACGAAGCTGCGCACCACGTGCGCGAGGGTCGCGCACTCGGCCAGCTTGAAGCGCGTGTTCTGGAAATCGAACACGCTCTGGCCGAAGGCCTTGCGCTGCTGCGTGTAGGCCAGCGTGAGCTCGACCGCGCGTTCGATCACCGCGGCCGCCGGCACGCACAGCAGCAGGCGTTCGTAGGGCAGCTGGCTCATCAGCTGCACGAAGCCTTCGCCTTCTTTTTCGCCCAGCAAGTGGTCGGCCGGCACGCGCACGCCGTCGAAGAACAGCTCGGCCGTGTCGGATGCGTGCTGGCCCAGCTTCTCCAGCCTTCGGCCGACCCTGAATCCCGGCAGGTCGTCGGTCTCGAGCACCACCAGCGAGACGCCGCGGCTGCCGGCGTCGCCGGTGCGCACGGCCACCACCAGCAGGCTGGCGGTGAAGCCGTTGGTGATGAAGGTCTTGGCGCCGTCGATCAGGTAGGCATCGCCGTCGCGCCGGGCGCGCGTGCGCAAGGCCTTCAGGTCGGAGCCGCAGCCGGGCTCGGTCAGCGCGATGCCGGCCAGCAGCTCGCCACTGGCGAGCCGCGGCAGCCAGCGCTGCTTCTGGGCCTCGGTGCCGTAGTCGAGGATGTAGTGCGCCGCGAGGTTGTGGACCGCGGTGTTGGCCGGCACCTCGGCCTTGGCGAGTTCGTCCTGCACCACCAGCTGATAGGCCAGCGAAACGCCAGCGCCGCCGTGGGCTTCGTCCAGTTCGGGCAGCAGGAATCCCAGCTCGCCGAACGGGCGCCAGACCTCGCGCGGGATGTAGCCCTGGCGGCGCCAGCCGTCCAGATGGGGCGCCAGTTCGGCCGCGATGTAGCGGCGCACCTGGGCGCGGAAGGCTTCGATGTCGTCGTCCATCCAGCGATGGCGCAGCAGTGAGGGGAGCATGGGTCGGGTTCGTCAGTGGCGTGAGCCCGCGCGGGCCAGGAAGCGCGCGCAGGCATCGTTGAAGAAGGGGCCGGCGACGTGCCGGCGCTGCGCCGTGCGCTCGCAGGCGAGCTGCTGTTCGAGGCTGTGGGCGGGCGCCGCATCGATCAGCCGGCGCGTGTCGCGCAGCGCGGCCGCCGACGCGCGGCCCAGTCGCCGCGCCAGGGCCTGGGCTTCGGCCTGCAGTTCGGCATCGGCGATGCAGCGCCAGACCAGGCCCCATTGCTCGGCCTGCGCGGCGTCGATCCGCTCCCCGAGCAGCGCGATGCCGAGGGCGCGGCTGCGCCCGAGCAGGCGCGACAGCAGCCAGGTGGCGCCGAGGTCCGGCACGGCGCCGAGCTGCGGCACCTGCGGCACCAGGAAGTACGCCGAACGCGCAGCCAGCACGACGTCGGCCGCCAGCGCGATGCCGACCGCACCGCCGACGCAGGGTCCGTTGACCGCCGCGACCACCGGCACCGGGCATTCGGCGATGGCTTGCGTGAGCGGGTTGCCGACGTCTTCCATGTAGCGGCCGATCTCGGCCTGCGCGTGCAGTCCGCCGCCGGCCAGAACATCGCCGAACCAGCCGATGTCGCCGCCGGCCGAGAAGGCGCGGCCGGCGCCGGTCAGCACGATCGCGCGCGTGCGCTCGTCGGCGACGGCGGCACGCAGCGCCTGCGCGAGTTCGACCATCAATGGCGGCGAGAGCGCGTTGAGCGCCTCGGCGCGGTCGAGCGTGAGAGTGGTCACGCCGTCGTGGAGGGCACTGCGTACGAGGGCGGTCATCCCTAGATCCCGGTCAGCCCGCCGCTGCACATCAGCGTCTGGCCGCTCACGTAGTCCGACTCTGGAATGCACAGCAGGTACACCGCGCCGGCCGCCTCGTCGGGCGTGCCGCCGCGGCCGAGCGGGATGCTGCGCTCCATCGCGGCCATGAGGTCGGGGTTGACGCCGACCTTGATGTCGCGGCCGTCGATGCGGGCGGTGCCGCCATCGGCGGCGCTGCCTGTGAGCCGGGTCTTGATGAAACCGTAGGCCACGCAGTTGACCGTGACGTTCATGCGGCCCCATTCCTTGGCCAGCGTCTGTGTCAGGCCGACGATGCCGGCCTTGGCGGTCGAATAGTTGGCCTGGCCCGCATTGCCGAACAGGCCGGCCACCGACGAGATGTTGACCACCTTGCGCATCACGCGCTGGCCGGCTTCGCCTTCGGCCTTGGCGAGCGCCCGGATCACCGGCTGCGCCGCGCGCAGGATGCGGAACGGCGCCGTCAGGTGGCAGTCGAGCATCGCGTACCACTGCTCGTCCGTCATCTTCTGGATCACGTTGTCCCAGGTGTAGCCGGCGTTGTTGACGATGATGTCCAGGCCCTTGTATTCGTTCACCGCGGTGGCGACGAAGCGCTCGGCGAAATCCGGCGCCGTGACGTTGCCGATGCAGGCGACCGCCTGGCCGCCGGCCTCGCGGATGGCCTGCACGGCTTCCTGGGCCGGCTCCGCGTCGAGGTCGTTGACGACGATGCGCGCGCCTTCGCTGGCCAGCTTCAGCGCGATCGAGCGCCCGATGCCGCGGCCCGAGCCGGTGATGAGGGCGACCTTGCCTTCGAGTTTGCTTGTCATGCTTTTCCTTCTTTGGGTTTCAGGGCAGCGCGACCAGCGCCTCGCCGACGATCTTGGTCTGGCCGAACTGGTTGGCGCTCAGCAGCTCGATGCGCACGCAGCGCTCGCCGGCCTGCTCGAGCTTCTCGACCACGGTGCCGCTGCAGCGCATCGCGTTGCCCAGGTGGGTGATGCCCTGGAAGCGGGCGTCGAAGCGGCGCAGCCGGCTCTGCGGCGCCCAGGCGGTGAGCAGGCGGCCGAGCCAGGCCATGCCCAGCATGCCTTGCGCGAAGACGTCGGGCATGCCGGCGCGGCGCGCCACGTCGATGTCGATGTGGATCGGGTTGTGATCGCCCGAGGCGCCGGCGAACAGGGCCAGCGTGGTGCGGTCGACCGGGGGCGGCTGCAGCGGCGGCAAGGCGTCGCCGACCTGCACGCTGTCGAAGGTGGGAGGGTTCATTCGGACATGCTCCTAGTGGCGGCAGACGATGACGGTGCGCAGTTCGGCGACCAGCTCGCCGTGCTGGTTGGTGGCGCGCGCGGTCTTGACGACGAACTCGAGCGCGCCGTTCTTCTTGTCGTAGATGTCGCTGATCGTGCTGCGCACGGTCACGGTGTCGCCGGCGCAGGCCGCCACATGAAAGCTGAAGCCCTGCTCGCCGTGCAGCAGCTTGGCGATCGGGATCTGCAGGTCGGCGAGCAACTGCTCGGAGGCGCCCGAGTCGAGCTCGGCCGCGAACAGGAAGGTCGGCGGTGCCGGCAGGTCGGGGTAGCCGGCATCGCGCGCCGCGGCGACGTCGGTGTAGACCGGATCGGTCTCGCCGATCGCCTTGGCGAAGAACTGCAGCCGGCTGCGCTCGATCGGCAACACCGATGCGGGCAGTTCGTGGCCGATCCATTTCTTGTCGATCATGGGCGCTCCTTTTTCATACGCGTTCGTAGAGGGTCACGACACAGGCGCCGCCGAGCCCGAGGTTGTGCTGCAGCGCCAGCCGGGCGCCTTCGACCTGGCGCTGTTCGGCCGTGCCGCGCAGCTGGTGCGTGAGCTCGTAGCACTGGGCCAGGCCGGTGGCGCCCAGCGGATGCCCCTTGCTCAGCAATCCGCCCGAGGGGTTGGTGACCACCTTGCCGCCGTAGCTGTTGTCGCCGTCGCAGATGAACTGCTCGGCGCCGCCGGGCCCGCACAGGCCGAGCGCCTCGTAGCTGATCAGTTCGTTCTGCGCGAAGCAGTCGTGCAACTCGACGACGTCGAGCTCGTCCGGCCCGATGCCCGCGGCCTCGTAGACCTGCCGTGCCGCCGCCTGCGCCATGCCGAAGCCGACCACCTCGCGCATGTCGCGGGCATCGAAGGTGGCGGGGCGGTCGGTGGCCATGGCCTGCGCCCTGATGCGCACGCTGCGCTGGATGCCGTGCCGCTCGGCGAAGGCGCCCGAGCAGATGACGGCCGCGGCCGCGCCGCAGGTCGGCGGGCAGGCCATCAGGCGGGTCATCACGCCGGGCCACATCACGGGCGCATTCATGACCTCTTCCTCGGTCACCACCTTGCGAAGCATGGCCAGCGGGTTGTTCGCCGCATGCCGGCTGGCCTTGGCGCGCACCTTCGCGAAGGTCGACAGCTGCGTGCCGTACTGCTGCATGTGGGCGAGGCCGGCGCCGCCGAAGTAGCGCAGCGCCAGCGGGATCTCGTCTTGCCCGACCAGCTCCGCGGTGGCCTGGTCGAAGCGCTCGAAGGGGCTCGGCCGATCATTGAAGACCGCGCCGAGCGCGCCCGGGCGCATCTGCTCGAAGCCGAGCGCCAGCACGCAATCGGCAGCGCCGCTGGCCACCGCCTGGCGCGCCAGGAACAGCGCGGTCGAGCCGGTCGAGCAGTTGTTGTTGACGTTGACGATCGGAATGCCGCTCAGCCCGACCTCGTACAGCGCGTGCTGTCCGGCGGTGGAGTCGCCGTAGACATAGCCGACGTAGGCCTGCTGCACCTGCTCGTAGCCGATGCCGGCGTCGGCGAGCGCCTGCCGGGTGGCCTGGGCCGCCATCTGCGGATAGGCCTCGCCGGCCCCGGGCTTGGTGAAGGGGATCATGCCGACCCCGGCGACGTAGACGTCCTGGTTCATGAAAGGCTCCTTGGTGTGGGAATGGCTTCAGGCCACGGCGCTTTCGCGGCCCTGCCAGAAGGGTTCGCGCAGCCGGGTCTTGAGCACCTTGCCGGCGCCCGACAGCGGCAGCGCATCGACGAAGTCGACGCTGCGCGGGCACTTGTAGCCCGCGATCAGGGACTTGCAGTGGGCGATCAGCGCGGCCGGCGCGACCTCTTGATCGGGCCGCCGCACCACCACCGCATGCACGCTCTCGCCCCACTCGTCGCTCGGGATCGCGATCACCGCGCAGGCCAGCACCGCGGGATGCTGCGCCAGGGCGTTCTCGACCTCGGCCGAATAGACGTTCTCGCCGCCCGTGATGATCATGTCCTTGAGCCGGTCGGCGATGAAGATGAAGCCGTCGTCGTCCATCCAGGCGCCGTCGCCGGTGTGCATCCAGCCGTCGCGCAGCGCCGCCGCGGTGAGCCCCGGCTGGTTCCAGTAGCCCTGCATCACGTTGGGCCCGCGCACGATGACTTCGCCGACCGTGCCGCGCGGCACCTCGACGCCCTGCGGGTCGACGATGCGGACCTCGGTGCAATGGCTGGCCCGGCCCGCCGAGCGCAGCTTGCCGAGGTGGCGGGCCTCGCGGGTGTGGTACCAGGGTGGATTGAGGGTCGCTAGCGGCGACAGTTCGGTCATGCCGTAGGCCTGCGCGAACTCGACGCCGGGCAGGGCGTTCATGGCGCGTTCGAGCACCGCCTCGGCGATCGTCGAGGCACCGTACGCGATGGCGCGCAGCGAACTCAGGTCGCGCGGCTTCTTCATCGCCGGGTGGTCGACCAGCATCTGGATCATGGTGGGCACCAGCAGCGCGTGCGTGACCCGGTCGCGCTCGATGACGTCGAGCACCTGCTCCGGGTTGAAGACCGGGATGATCGAATGCGTGTTGCCCTCGATCCAGTGCGGCATCGCCAGGCCCATGTCGGCCAGGTGGAACATCGGCGCGCAATGCAGGTAGGTGCCGTCGGGCCCGGCCAGGCCCTCGGCGCGCAGCGCCATGCCCGAGCTGCACATGTTGGTGTGGCTCAGCATCACGCCCTTGGGAAAGCCGGTGGTGCCGCCGGTATAGAAGATGCCGGCCAGGTCTTCGCCGCGGCGCAGCGCGTCGGGCACCGGCACGGCCTCGGCCAGCAGGGCCTCGTAGCCGTGCATGCCGGCGGGCGCCTCGCCGTCGCCGCAGAACACGACTTCGCGCAAGCTGGTGGCGTCGCGCCTGAACGGCTCGACCAGCGCGGCGAAGCTCGCATCGACCAGCAGGATGGTCGAGCCCGAGTCGTTCAGCGAATAGAGAATCTCGGCCGGCGACCAGCGGATGTTGCAGGGATTGAGCACGCCGCCGCCCCAGGGCACGGCCATCTGGTATTCGAGGTAGCGGTCGGAATTGAGCGACAGCATCGCGACCCGGTCGCCGCGTTGCATGCCGAGCGTCTGAAGGGCCGCTGCCAGGCGCGCCACGCGGTCGATCAGTTCGGCAAAGCTGCGTTGGCGGTCGCCGAAGCGCAGTGCCACGCGATCCGGATGCTGCTGCGCCGCGCGGTGCAGTGCTTGGGTGAGGTACATGCTTTTCGTCTCCTTCCGGCCCCGGGATTCCGTGGCCTTGTTCTGGGTGGGCTCATGGTAGAAACCGCCGGCCGTCCGGACGATTGCGCTTCGCATCGATCCGATGGCAAAAGACCTCAACCCGCCCTCATGGAGCCTTCGATCGATGCTGCGTCCTCCGGTCACGATCTCGATCGCGTTCGTCAAGGGCATGGTGTCCGGCATCCGGGCGCGCGGCTGCTGCTGCGACGACCTGCTGGCCGAGGCCGGCATTCCGCCCGGGCTGCTGCAGGAACCCGGTGCGCGCGTCACGGCCGACCAGTACGTGGCGCTGTTCGGGCTCCTGATCGAGCGCTTCGACGACGAATGCCTGGGCTTCCTGTCGCGGCCGGTCAGGCGCGGCAGCCTGGCCCTCATGACCCGCGCGGCGATCGACGCGCCGACGCTCGAGGCCGCGACCCGCCGCGTTGCCCACGTGTTTCGCCTGCTGCAGGACGACCTGCTGCTGGAACCGGTGCGCGACGGCGCGCTGGCGGGCGTGGCGCTGTACGTGGTGGATCCGGCGCAGGCGCGCCCGGCCTTTCTCCACGAACTGATGCTGCGCGTCGTCTGGCGTCTGCTGGCCTGGCTCGCGGGCGGGCTGCCGGCCGTGCGCTTCGATTTCGCGTTCCAGAGTCCGGCCTACGCCAGCAGCTACGGCAAGGTGTTTCCGGCGCCGCTGCACTTCGGCTGCGCGCAGTCGGCGTTCTGGTTCGACGCGGCGCAGCTGAAGAAGCCGGTGCGCCGCGACGAGGCCGCGATGCGCGCCTTCCTGGCCGACGCGCGGGCCCAGGTGATCGTGCCGCGGCGCGGCGACGACCTGTGCAGCGCGCGCGTGCGCGGCCACCTGCAGCACACCCAGCCGGCATGGCCCGACCTCGCGGCCACCGCCGAGGCGCTGCACATGTCGACCTCGACCCTGCAGCGGCGGCTGGCCAGCGAAGGCACCTCGTTCCAGTCGCTCAAGAACGAACTGCGCCGCGACACCGCGATCGTGCGCCTGATCTCGGGCACGGTGCCGCTCGCGACGCTGGCCTTCGAGCTGGGCTTCGCCGACAGCGCGGCGTTCCAGCGCGCCTTCAAGGTGTGGACCGGCAGCGCGCCCGGCGCCTACCGCCGCGGCCGCCCTTGATTTCGGATCAGCGGTCCATCGGCAGGTAGAGGCTTTCCTTGATCTCCTCCATCACCACGTAGCTGTTCGACTCGGCCGGCACCGGCAGCTTCTTCAGCAGGTCGCCGAGCAGGTTGCGGTAGTCGCTCATGGCGCGCAGGCGGGCCTTGACGAGGTAGTCGAAGCCGCCCGACACCAGGTGGCATTCCATCACCTCGGGCACGTGCAGGAGCTCCTGGCGGACCTTGTCGAAGACATCGGCCGACTTCGACGACAGCGTGATCTCGACGAACACCAGCAAGGTCTTGCCGAGTGCCTGCGGGTCGATGCGCGCGTGGTAGCCGCTGATGACGCCATCGCGCTCCATGCGTCGCACCCGCTCGGAACAGGGCGAGGTCGACAGGCCGATCTGCTCGGCCAGGTCGGTCATCGAGATGCGTCCCTGGCGCTGCAGGATGTCGAGGATTTTCCGGTCGGTGCGGTCGAGGTCGGTCATTTCACTCCTTGGGGCCTTCAGGCGGGCCGGAATCAGCTGAAAACAATGCAAAGTGGCCTAATTTCAGTGGAGTTTACCGACGATCAATTAATAACATTGACTCCTTTCCTGCTTTCTTGGAGTTCTGCGATGAAAGTGATCGTTCTGGGCGGTGGCGTGATCGGTGTCACCACCGCGTACTACCTGGCGCGCAATGGCGCCGAGGTGACCCTGATCGATCGCCAGGGCGGCCCGGCGCAGGAAACCAGCTTCGCCAATGCCGGCCAGGTGTCGCCCGGCTACTCGACGCCCTGGGCGGCGCCGGGGATCCCGCTGAAGGCCCTCAAGTGGATGTTCCAGAAGCACGCGCCGCTGTCGATCCGCCCCGACGGCTCGCTGTTCCAGCTGCGCTGGATGGCGCAGATGCTCAGGAACTGCTCGCCCGATCGCTATGCGCTCAACAAGGAACGCATGATGCGCGTCGCCGAGTACAGCCGCGACTGCCTGCGCGCGCTGCGCGCCGAGACCGGCATCCGCTACGAGCAGCGCACCCAGGGCACGCTCCAGCTGTTTCGCACCCAGGCGCAGCTCGACGCGGTGCAGCGCGACCTGGCCGTGCTCGAAGAATGCGGCGTGCCCTACACGCTGCTCGACCGCAGCCGCCTGGCGAGCGTCGAACCGGCCCTGGCGCGCACCGGCGACCTGCTCTCCGGCGGCCTGCACCTGCCGAACGACGAGACCGGCGACTGCAACCTGTTCACCCAGGGCCTGGCGGCGATCGCCCGCGGGCTGGGCGTCGACTTCCGCTTCGACCAGCCGGTCGACGGCCTGGTCACGGAGGGCGGCCGGATCACCGGCGTGCGCCTGGGCGGCGCGGCGAGCGAAGTGCTCACCGCCGATCGCTACGTGCTGGCCTTCGGCAGCTATTCGCGCGACTTCATCGGGCCACTGGGGCTCGACATCCCGGTCTATCCTGTCAAGGGCTATTCGCTGACGGTGCCGCTGGTCGAGCCCTCGCTGGCGCCGCAGTCCACGGTGCTCGACGAGACCTACAAGGTGGCGGTCACGCGCTTCGACGACCGCATCCGGGTCGGCGGCATGGCCGAACTCGGCGGCTTCGACCTGCGCCTGAACCCGCGCCGGCGCGAGACCCTGGAGCGCGTCATCACCGACCTGTTCCCCTGCGGCGACCTGCCGCGCGCCAGCTTCTGGACCGGCCTGAGGCCGATGACGCCCGACAGCACGCCGATCGTCGGCCCGACCCGCTACGGCAACCTGTTCCTCAACACCGGGCACGGCACGCTGGGCTGGACCATGGCCTGCGGTTCCGGCAAGCTGGTGGCCGACCAGGTGACGGGGCGGCGTCCGGAGATTCGCACCGACGGGCTGTCGGTCGACCGCTACCTGCCGGTCGCGCCGGGACGTGGCAGCGCGGGCCGACCGCAAGGCGTGCCGGCCTGAGAACCTGCTCGCAATGGGTCCATGACCTCCGGGGTCATCGACCCGCGGAGGCCGCACGGCGACCATTCGTTCACCCCGCGCTGTTGCGGGTCGTGAATCGAAAGGAAACGCCATGAACACCGCCACCATCGATGCCACCCGCGTGGCCGAGCACTACATCGCCGTCTGGAACGAGACCGATGCCGAGCGCCGCCTGAGGCTGCTCGAAACCCACTGGACCGAGGACGCGCGCTATGTCGATCCGCTGGCGCAGGCCAGCGGCCGCACGCAGATCAGCGCGCTCGTCGGCGGCGTGCAGCAGCGCTTTCCCGGCTTTCGCTTCGCCCTCAAGGGCCAGCCCGACGCGCACGGCGACCGGCTGCGCTTCTCGTGGACCCTGGGCCCCAGCGGCGCCGAGGACCTGATCGAGGGGACCGACTTCGCGCAGCTCGAAGCCGGCCGGCTGCAGTCGGTCACGGGTTTCCTGGACAAGGTGCCGGTCGGGGCCTGATCCGGGGAAGGGCGCGTGCGCGCCATCGGCACAATGCCGGCATGGCGAAAGCACAAGCAACCGCATCCCCCCGCTTCGGCGACGCGCTCGGCCACGGCATGAGCGACAAGCGCATCGAGATCCTTCGCGGCATCGGCCGCACCGGCAGCATCTCGCAAGCCGCGCGCGACGTTGGCGTCAGCTACAAGGCCGCCTGGCAGGCGGTCGCGACCCTGACCAACCTGGCCGGCGTGCCCCTGATTGCGAGCGCGGTCGGTGGTGCCGGCGGTGGCGGCGCCACGCTGACTTCGCACGGCACGCAACTGCTCGAACTCGCACAGACGCTGGAGGTGGCGCGGCGCGCGGTGCAGACGCACGCCGAAGCGGCGGGGGGCTCGGTCGCCGGCGCCGGCACCGCGGTGGCGCGGCTCGCGATCCGCACCAGCATGCGCAACCAGCTGCCGGCCACCGTCGAGGCGATCGAGTCGACCGGCCGTCTGGTGCGGGTGCGCCTGGCGCTGGGCGGCAGCCACCGGATTGCCGCCCGCATCACGCAGGAGAGCGCGGAACTGCTCGGACTGGCCGAGGGCATGCAGGCGATCGCGCTGTGCAAGGCGACCGCCGTCCGGGTCGAGCGAGCCTCGGCCGAGCGCCGTGTCGGGGGCAACCAACTGATCGGCGTGGTCGCCGGCGTGGCGCGTGGCGACGACGGCGACGAGATCTCGGTGGCGCTCGAAGGCGGCCTGCAGCTGGTGGGCTTCGCGCCCAGCGGCACGGCGCTGCGTGGGCGCCAGCGCGTGCTGGCGATGGTCGACGAGTCGGCGGTGGTGGTGGCGCTGCCCGGCTGATTTTCGGGACTCAGGCCACCGTGCCGAGCCGGCCGAGTTCCTGTCGGATCAGCTCCGCGCTGGCAGGGCGCACCAGCCGGCCGACCTCCCGGCCGTCGCGCATGAAGACCAGCGTCGGCCACAGCTTGACCTTGAACGATCGGCCCAGCGCGCGGCCGCTGCCGTCTTCGATCTTGAGGTGGCGCAGCGCGGGCGCCGCGGCCAGCGCTTCGGCCAGCAGCGGCTGCGCCGCCTTGCAGAAGCCGCACCAGTCGGTGCCGAACTCGACCAGGGTGGGGCCGGGCAGTGCGTCGACCTCTTCGCGCGAAGGCGCGACCGTTGAATAGCTCGAAATCATCCGGCGATTCTGCGCGAGCCGCGCGAAACCCGCTCGCGGCCGGCGCCCCCGTTCAGCTGATCAAACGGCCGTTCGAGCTGATCACCGCGACATCCACGAACTGGTTGCCTTCGCGGTTGCCGCGGCCGTAGTTGATCTTCACGCCGCCCAGGTCGTAGCCCTCGATGTGGTCCAGCGCGGCGATCACGCCGGCGCGCGTCGGCGACGGACCGGCGCGGCGCAGGCCCTCGGCCAGCACGCAGGCGTCCATGTAGCCCTCCAGGCTCGGCAGCGAGAACTCCTTGACGCCGTTGGCCAGCATGTCGGCCTGGTAGCGCCGCACGATCTCGAACTTGGTCGCGAAGGGCGAGGGCACGACGATCGCGAAGCCCAGGCCATGGGCCAGGTCGCCCATCGCGCCGAGCGCGCTGGCCGTGATCGACAGACCGTAGGCACTGCTCTTGCCGCCGGCCTTGCGCAGTGCGCGAACGAAGGCCGGCGCGGTGCCGGCCAGGCCGATGATGACGATCTGCGGTTCGGCCGCTGCGATCTTGGCGGCGGCTGCGTCGACCTCCATGCTGGTGGTGCTCGGCGTGCTGGCGATCACCGCCGGCTCGAGCTTGGCCTTGGCGAGCGCGGCCTTGAAACCCGCCAGCAGCGACTGGCCGAGCGGGTCTTCCGAATAGACGATGCCGATGCGCGACTGGCCCAGCACCGCGGCGGTGGCGATCAGCCGGTCGAGTTCCTGGTCGTAGTTGGCGCGCACCCAGAAGGTGTTGGGTGCTGCCTTCTTGCGCAGCGAGACGGTGCCGGTGTTCGGGCCGACCACGGCCATGCCGGGCACGGCATCGCTGATCTCGGCGGTCTGCCGCGTCCCCAGCGGGTGCACCATGGCCAGCACCGAGCTGTCGGCGGCGAAGGCCAGTGCGTTGGCCTTGGCGATGTCCGGCTTGAACTGGTCGTCGGCCATCACCAGCTCGACCTTGGACCCATTGATGCCGCCGGCGCGGTTCACGGCGTTGAAGTAGGCCGACGATCCCACGAAGAGGGCGATGCCGTTGGCCTTCTCGACGCTGCTGTTGTCGAAGGAAGCGCCGATGCGGATGGTCCGGGCCTGGGCGAACGCGGGCAGTCCGAAGCCGGCTGCGGCAGCAAGTCCGGCGGCGCCGGCGATGCGGGTGATGACTTGGCGCCGGTTGGGTTTCGACGGCAGGGAAAAGCTATTGGCCTCGGGCTCACGCATGGTCAACGTCCAATCAGGCCGCCGGGTTCGGCGCGCAGGTTTTAACAGGTGCTGACAATAGCAACAATTTGTAAAATTGTCACTAGGGCGATGTCGGGCGTGAGGTCCGTCAGCGCCCCCGGCCGAGCTTTCTGTAGACGGTGGCGCGGCTGATGCCGAGTGCGCGCGCGGCCTCCGCCACATTGCCGCGGGCATCGTCGACGGCCTTGCGGATCAGGGCCGACTCGACGTCGCGCAGCCGCGGCGCGCTGGCGCCAGCGACCGCGCCCGTCCTGGGCTGCCGCGCCAGCCGCGGCCGGGCCTGGACCCGCAAGCCCGACCACAGCGGCACCTCGAGCACGGCGTCGCCGCGCCGGGCGGCATCGAACAGCATCTGCGGCGGCAGCGCGAAGAGGTCGTTGCAATGGAGCGACGGTCGCCCGCCGAGCGGCTGGTGCAGCATCTGGCGCGCCGCGGCATTGGCGCCGCTGATGCCGCCGTCGGCGTCGATGCACAGCAGGCCTTCGGTGTCGGTGCCGGCGACGCTGCCCGGCCAGCCGATCTGCAGCAGCAGCTCGCAGGGGTGGCCTTGCACCAGTGCGTTCTCGATGCTGCGGGCCGAGGACGCCGCGAGGTGGCGCAGCTCGGGCCGCTCGACCACCTGGACACCGGTCAGGTCGAGCATCCCGATGCATTCGCCCCGCGGGCCGAACAGCGGCGCGCCGGCGCAGCTGTAGATGCTGGTGTCGTCGAAGAAATGTTCGCCGCGATGCAGCCAGACCGAGGCGTGCTCGGCCAGCGCCGCACCGATCGCCGTGGTGCCGACGGCGCGCTCCGACAGGTCGACGCCGACGCGCGCGATGTCGCGCGCATGCCGCGCGGCCGGGTCGCTGCCGGACGGCAGGGCGCCGACGTCGACCACGATGCCGTCGGCGTCGGTCAGGATGGCGAAATAGCGGGTGTCGGCGATCGCCCGCGACAGGCGGTCGAGCACCGGTCGCGCTGCTGTGACCAGCGCGCGGTTGCGCTCGGCCACTCGCTGCGCCTGCTCGGCCGAGACCGGATCGAAGCTCACGTGCTGCCGCGGGCGGTGGCCGGCGGCCAGGCAGCGCTGCCACGAGCGAACCAGCCACGGCTCGACCGGCGCCGCCAGTGGATCGGCCGGGCGCTCGCCGTCGATCCACGCGCGGCGCGCCTGGGCAATGGACAGGGTGCGCTCGGGCGGGGGAGAAGCGAAAGAGGGCGTCATCGTGTGGACATCGGGCCTCGGCGGCGCCTGTTCGGGACTCGCCGGAGGGCGAGCTGTTTCATTTTGAGAATTTCAAGGACAACGCGCAAGCGCCTAGGGTTTTGCCTAGGATCGTGCCTTTGCCGCCCGTCCAAGATCATGCGGCCGAAGTTCAGCCATCACCTACAACGGAGACAGCCACATGCAGGTTCCATTCACGGTCAACGGCCGCGAGGTCACGGTCGACGCCCCCCCGAACACCTTCCTCGTGCAAGCGATTCGCGAGCATCTCCACCTGACCGGGACGCATGTCGGCTGCGACACCGCGCAATGCGGCGCCTGCACCGTCCACGTCAACGGCCGGGCGGTCAAGTCGTGCAACGTGCTGGTCGCGCAGGTGGCCGGCGCCCAGATCACCACCATCGAGGGCATCGCTCAGCCCGACGGCACCATGCACCCGATGCAGGCGGCCTTCAAGGAGTGCCACGGCCTGCAATGCGGCTTCTGCACGCCGGGCATGGTGATGAGCGCCATCGACCTGTGCACCCACCATCCGAAGTCCAGCGAGACCGAGATCCGCGAACTGCTCGACGGCAACCTCTGCCGCTGCACCGGCTACCAGAACATCGTCAAGGCGGTGCAGATGGGTGGCGAGGCGATGTCCGCCGCGCCCGCCAAGACCACGGCCACCGCTTGAGGAGCACGACATGGGCGCACCCGACTTCGCAGGCCTGCCGCACATCGGCGAGGCCCTCAAGCGCAAGGAAGACTATCGCTTCCTGACTGGCGCCGGCCAGTACACCGACGACATCGACCTGGCCAACCAGGCCCACTGCATCTTCGTGCGCTCGCCGCACGCGCATGCCACGATCAAGTCCGTCGACATTGCCGCGGCATCGAAGATGCCCGGCGTGGTCGGCATCTTCAGCGGCAAGGACATCGAGGGAAAGATGGGCGGGCTGCCCTGCGGCTGGCTCATCAACAACCCCGACGGCACGCCGATGAAGGAGCCGATGCACCCGATCCTCGCGATCAAGAAGGTGCGCTATGTCGGCGACCATGTCGCGATGGTGGTGGCCGAGACCGTCGAGCAGGCCAAGAACGCGGCCGAGGCGGTGGTGGTCGACTACGACGTGCACCCGGCGCTGGTCAGCGTGGCCGATGCCGCGAAGAAGCAGAGCGGCGTCACGATCCACGACGAGGCGCCCGACAACCAATGCTACAAGTGGGCGATCGGCGACAAGGCGGCGGTCGATGCCGCGTTTGCCAATGCGGCGCACGTCACCAAGCTCGACCTGGTCAACAACCGGCTGATCCCGAACCCGATGGAGCCGCGCGTGGCCATCGGCAGCTACAGCCGGGCCAACGAAGAGTACGTGCTCTACGTGTCGAACCAGAATCCGCACGTCGAACGGCTCCTGATGACCGCCTTCGTGCTCGGCCTGCCCGAGCACAAGGTGCGCGTGATCGCGCCCGACGTCGGCGGCGGATTCGGCTCCAAGATCTATCTCTATGCCGAGGACGTCTGCCTGACCTGGGCCTCGAAGCAGCTCAACCGCAGCATCAAGTGGACCGGCGAGCGCTCCGAGTGCTTCCTGTCCGACGCCCACGGCCGCGACCACGTGAGCCATGCCGAGATGGCGATGGACGCCCAGGGCAAGTTCCTGGCGCTGCGGGTGCACACCAACGCCAACCTGGGTGCCTACCTGTCGACCTTCGCGACCGCGGTGCCGACCATCCTCTACGCCACCTTGCTGGCCGGCCAATACACGACGCCGCAGATCTACGTCGAGGTCGATGCCTGGTTCACCAACACCGCGCCGGTCGATGCCTACCGCGGCGCCGGCCGACCCGAGGCCACCTACCTGCTCGAACGGCTGGTGTCGCGCTGCGCCTGGGAAATGAACCTGGGCCAGGACGAGATCCGCAAGCGCAACTTCATCACCACCTTCCCCTACCAGACGCCGGTGGCGCTGCAGTACGACACGGGCGACTTCCACGCCTGCATGGACAAGTCGAGGCAGTTGGCCGACGTCGCCGGGTTTGCTGCGCGCAAGT
Source organism: Variovorax ginsengisoli (assembly GCF_030486595.1). Lineage (GTDB taxonomy): Bacteria > Pseudomonadota > Gammaproteobacteria > Burkholderiales > Burkholderiaceae_C > Variovorax > Variovorax ginsengisoli_B. Next base: position 309,033 of record NZ_JAUJZH010000003.1, read on the forward strand.
CGGCCAGCGAGGCGAAGGGCAAGCTGCGCGGCATGGGCTACTCGAGCTACATCGAGGCCTGTGGCATCGCGCCGTCGAACATCGCGGGTGCGCTCGGCGCGCGCGCGGGCCTGTTCGAATGCGGCGAGATCCGGGTCCATCCGACCGGCAGCGTGACCGTGTTCACGGGCTCCCACAGCCATGGCCAGGGCCACGAGACGACCTTTGCACAGGTGGTGGCGGCGCGACTGGGCATCGCGGTCGAGGCGGTCGACGTGGTGCACGGCGATACAGGCCGCGTGCCCTTCGGCATGGGCACCTACGGCTCGCGCTCGATCTCGGTGGGCGGCGCGGCAATCATGAAGGCGCTCGACAAGATCGAGGCCAAGGCCAAGAAGATCGCGGCCCACCTCATGGAAGCCAGCGACGCCGACATCGAGTTCGCCAACGGCGAGTTCACGGTCAAGGGCACCGACAAGAAGATCCCGTTCGGCCAGGTGGCGCTGACGGCCTACGTGCCGCACAACTACCCGCTCGACAAGCTCGAGCCCGGCCTCAACGAAACCGCCTTCTACGACCCGACCAACTTCACCTTCCCGGGCGGCACCTACATCTGCGAGGTCGAGATCGACAAGCAGACCGGCGAGGTCAAGGTCGACCGCTTCACGGCGGTCGACGACTTCGGCACCATCATCAATCCGATGATCGTCGAGGGCCAGGTGCATGGCGGCCTGGTGCAGGGCATCGGCCAGGCGCTGATGGAAAACTGCGTCTACGACAGCGAAGGCCAACTGCTCACCGGCAGCTTCATGGACTACGCGATGCCGCGCGCCGAAGACTTCCCGATGTTCAAGCTCGACACCGTCTGCACGCCCTGCACCCACAACCCGCTGGGCACCAAGGGCTGCGGCGAGGCCGGCGCCATCGGCTCGCCGCCGGCCGTGATCAACGCGGTGCTCGATGCGCTGGCGCCGCTGGGCGTCAAGGACTTCGACATGCCGGCGTCGCCGCACCGCGTCTGGGAGGCCATGCAGAAGGGCAGCGCGAGCACGACCCCGCAACCCTCGCTCGCCGCCAGCACCCAAGGCCGTCCGGCTCCCTGAACACCGAAGGAAAAAACACCATGTACGCCTTCACCCTCGAACGTCCCACCACCCTGGCCGACGCGGTCAAGCTGGCCGCTGCCGGCGCCAAGCCGCTGGCCGGCGGCCAGACCCTGCTGGCTTCCATGAAGCTGCGCCTCTCGGCCCCGGAGCAACTGGCCGACCTGAGCGGCGTCAAGGAGCTCACCGGGATCACCCGCGATGGCAACAGCTTCGTCATCGGCGCCATGTCCCGGCACCTGGACGTTGCCAACCACGCCGACATCCAGGCCGCCTTTCCGGCGCTCGCCTACCTGGCGGCACACATCGGCGACCGCCAGGTGCGCGCCATGGGCACCCTCGGCGGCTCGGTCGCCAACAACGATCCGGCCGCCTGCTATCCCAGCGCGGTGCTGGCGACCGGCGCGACGGTCGTGACGAACAAGCGCGAGATCGCGGCCGACGACTTCTTCCAGGGACTGTTCACCACCGCACTTGAAGACGGCGAACTGATCAAGGCCATCCGGTTCCCGATCCCGAAGCGGGCGGCCTACGAGAAGCTGCGCCAGAAGGCCTCGAACTTCCCGCTGGTCGGCATCTTCGTCGCCCAGTCCGACAGCGGCGTGCGGGTGGCGGTCACGGGCGCTGGCAACGGCGTGTTCCGGCACAAGGGCCTCGAGGACGCGCTCGCCAAGGCGTTCACGCCCGAGTCCGCGGCCGGCGTCAAGATCGACGCCTCCGACCTCAACAGCGACTTGCATGCCTCGGCCGACTACCGGGCCAACCTGATCAGCGTGCTGACCCAGCGCGCGGTCGCCAAGGCCCTCGGCTGAATGTGGCCCCCACGCTCGGCACTGCGTGTCCTCGCTGCCCCCCGAGGGGGCCGCAGGCCGCCTTGGGGCGGCCCGGCGCCGGCCTGGCCGCCGGTATCCTCCCGTCATGACTGACACCACGCCTGCCGCGACCTCGCCTTTCTCCTCCATCGATGCGGTCGTGCAGGCGCTGCAAGGCGTCGGCTACTTCGCCGATCGACGGCTGGCGACGGCGGTGTTCCTGGCTCTCAAGCTGCAGCGTCCGCTGCTGCTCGAGGGCGAGCCCGGGGTCGGCAAGACCGAGCTCGCCAAGGCCCTGTCGGCCGCCCTCGGGCGCGAACTGCTGCGCCTGCAGTGCTACGACGGGCTCGAGCAGCGCGAGGCGCTCTACGAATGGAACTACGCGGCCCAACTGCTCCACATGCGGGCCGCCGAGGCGCAGGGCGCATCGAGCGACATCGAGTCCGAGGTCTACCAGCCGCGCTACCTGATCCGTCGGCCGCTGCTGCAGGCGCTGCAGGCCGCGCCGCCCGGCGCGGTGCTCCTCATCGACGAGGTCGACCGCGCCGACGAGCCCTTCGAGGCCTTCCTGCTCGAATACCTGGGCGAGTATCAGGTCAGCATCCCCGAACTCGGCACGGTGCGGGCGCTGGTGCCGCCGGTCACGCTGCTCACCAGCAACCGCACGCGCGAACTCAACGACGCGGTCAAGCGGCGCTGCCTCTATCACTGGCTCGACTACCCGGAGCGCGAACGCGAGCTGGCGATCGTGCGGGCCCAGGTGCCGGAGGCCGGCCGGGTGCTGTCGGAGCAGGTCGCGGCCTTCGTCGGCCGGCTGCGCACGGCCCCGTTCGCCAGCGCCTTCCAGCGGGCGCCGGGCATCGCCGAGAGCGTCGAATGGGCCAAGGCCCTGATCGCGCTCGACACGGTCGAGCTCGATCCCGAGGTGGTGGCCGACACCGCCGGCATCCTGTTCAAGCAGCGCGACGATGTCGCCGCGCTGACGCGCGAGCTGGCCTCCGACCTGCTCAAGCCCGAGGAGGAGGCCCCGTCTTGACCGAGCGCGTGCAGCAGCTCGGCGATGCCCGCCGCGGCAAGCTCGCAGGCAACCTGGCGGGCTTCGGCCGTGCACTGCGGCGCGCCGGCGTGCGCACCGACGCCATGCGCATCGGGCTGGCGGCCGAGGCCGCAATGCTGGTCGGCGTCGACAGCCGCGGCGACCTGGCGTCCGCGATGGAGGCCGTGATGATCAGCCGCGAGGAAGACCGGGGGGTGTTCCGCGAGCTCTTCGACGCCTGGTTCCGCGATCCCGAGCTGGCCAACAAGCTGCTGGCCCAGATGCTGCCGAGCGCCGAAGGCAAGGCCGAGCCGTCGAAGCGCCGGCCGCGGGTGCGCGAGGCGCTGGCGGCCCCGCGCGATGCGGTCAAGCCAGCGCAGACCGAGCGCGAGATCGACTTCGATGCCGCGATGACCGCCAGCGACCGGCAGCGGGTCCACCATGCCGATTTCAACGCGCTCGGTGCCGCCGAATACCGGCTGGTCGAGCGGCTGGCGCGCGACATCGCGCTGCCGGTGCCGACCCTGCCCTCGCGCCGGCTGCGGGTGGCCGGCGACGGCGGCGTGCATTCGCGCATGCACTGGCCCGGCGTGCTGCACGAGGCGGCGCGCACCGGCGGCGAAATGCTGCGGCTGCCGAAGCTCTCGCGCCGCCGCCAGCCGCTGCCGCTGCTGGTGCTGATCGACGTCTCGGGATCGATGGAACGCTACGCCCGCCTGCTGCTGGCCTTCCTGCATGCGTCGACCCGGCGCGCGGGCCGGCGCGACGTGTTCGCCTTCGGCACCCACTTGACCGACCTGACACCGGCCTTCCGGATCGCCGACACCGATGCGATGCTGGCCGCTGCCGGCGCCGCCATCGACGATTTCGCCGGCGGCACCCGGCTGGGCGATTCGCTGGCCCAGCTGCGCCACAGGCACGCGCGGCGCCTCACCGGACGCCGCACGCTGGTGCTGGTGATCAGCGACGGCCTCGACACCGGCGAGCCCGAGGCGCTGGAGCACGAACTGCTGTGGCTCAAGCGGCATTCGCGGCGCGTGCTGTGGCTCAACCCGTTGCTGCGCTACGAGGGCTACGCTCCCCTTGCGCGCGGTGCGGCCATGTTGCACCGCCATGCAGACGCGATGCTCGCGGTCCACAATCTGAGCGCCCTCGAACAGCTGGCTTCGAGCCTCGCGGCGCTGATGCGCGCAGGTCGATAGCGGCCCGTTCACCCACCAAGACAACAAGGAATCCACCATGGAAATGCTCGGCAACCGCCGTCTCGGCGTCACGCAGCAACAGGCCTGGGATGCGCTCAACGATCCCGAGACCTTGAAGAAGTGCATCCCGGGCTGCGACCGGTTCGAGCTCACCGGCGAGAACGAGTACTCGGTCGGGCTGGCGCTGAAGATCGGGCCGGTGTCGGCCAAGTTCAGCGGCAAGGTCACGCTGGCCGACATCCTGGCGCCCGACAGCTACAAGCTGTCCTTCGAGGGCCAGGGCGGTGTCGCCGGATTCGCCAAGGGCGCGTCGAGCGTGTCGCTCAAGCCGGTGGCCGACGGCGCCGAGGGCTGCGAGCTCGACTACACCGTGCAGGCCCAGGTCGGCGGCAAGATCGCGCAGATGGGCCAGCGGCTGATCGACGGCGCCGCCAAGTCCACGGCCGACGATTTCTTCAAGCGCTTCGATGCCGAGATGCAGAGCCGCTACGGCCCGCCGCCCGAGGCGGCGGCCGAAGCGCCGGCCGAGAAGGTCGGTGCCGTGGCCGGCTTCATGCAGAAGCTAGGCATTGGCAAGAAGGCCGACACCGACAACAAGGACCCCGACTGAGCCATGGAAAACCTGGACGTCATGGTGCTGCGCACCCTGCGCGACTGGCGGCTGGCGGGCCGCCGTGCGCTGCTGTCGACCGTGGTCCGCACCTGGGGTTCGTCGCCGCGCCCGGTCGGCTCGATCATGGCGCTGGCCGAGGACGGCGCGGTGGTCGGCTCGGTCTCGGGCGGCTGCATCGAGGACGACCTGATCGCCCGCTACAGCCGCGCCCACGGCGACGGCGTCATGCCCACGGGCGCGCCGGCGCTGGTCAAGTACGGCATCACGGCCGACGAGGCGCATCGCTTCGGGCTGCCCTGCGGCGGCACGCTGGAGCTGCTGCTCGAATACGACCCCGACGCCGAATCCCTGAAGACGCTGGTGGCGGCGCTCGAGCAGGGGCAGCTGATGCAGCGCACGGTGCAGCTGGCGGATGGCGCGGTGGCGCTGGCCGAGGCGACCTCACCGGCCGAGCTGCTGGTCGACGACACCGAACTGGTGAACACCTTCGGCCCCGAATACCGCATGCTGCTGATCGGTGCCGGCCAGCTGGCCGAATATTTGGCGACGATGGCCAAGTTCAGCGGCTTCGCGGTGACGCTGTGCGACCCGCGCACCGAATACCACACGGCCTGGACCTTGCCCGGCGTCGCCATCACCACCGAGATGCCCGACGATGCGGTGGTCGCGTTCAAGCCTGATCGCCGGACCTGCGTGGTGGCGCTCACGCACGACCCCAAGCTCGACGACCTGGCGCTGCTGGAGGCGCTGCAGAGCGAGGCCTTCTATGTCGGCGCGATCGGATCGCGGCGCAATGCCGAGGCCCGGCGCGAACGGATGATCGAGCACTTCGAGCAGACCGAGCAATCGCTGGCGCGCCTGCGAGGCCCGATCGGCATCTACATCGGCAGCAAGACGCCGCCCGAGATCGCGGTCAGCGTGATGGCGGAGATCCTGGCGGTGAAGAACGCGGTGGCCTTGCCACGCGAAGCGGCGGTGGCGGTGGCCAAGGCGGCCGTGGGCTGAATCCGTCAGCGCTTTCGCGGGCCCAGCAGTTCCGCCAGGAAGCTCGTGTTGCGGCCCATCGCGCGCTGCATCTGGCGCGACTCGCGGGCTTCGGTGCGGGCCATCGAGAAGGCGAAGAAGCCGGCCACGAGCACGAAGCAGAGGCCGGCCGCAATCAGGACGCCGGTCAGCGAGGCCGCCCACCAGGCGATCGCGAGCAGGGCGACATTGAGGATCAGGATGAGGGCGCGCATGGCGGTCAGGCTAACAGAGCCGATCAGTCTGCAGCGTGAACTAATGCACGGGCATCGCCTTAAGATGGAAAGCAGCATGCCAGCCCACCCATCCCCAGTCACTGCCGCCGAACCGCGCGCCTGCTGGATCGAAGCGCCGGGCCGCGCCGCGATCCGGATCGAGCCGATGTCCGCGCCCGGCGCCGGCGAGGTCGAGGTCCGGACGCTGCACAGTGCGGTCAGCCGCGGAACCGAATCGCTGGTGTTCCGCGGCGAGGTGCCGGCCAGCGAATTCGAGCGCATGCGCGCACCGTTTCAAGCGGGCGCGTTCCCCGCACCGGTCAAGTACGGCTACGCCAGCGTCGGCATCGTCGAGCATGGCCCCGAAGGATGGCAGGGCCGTCCCGTGTTCTGCCTGCATCCGCACCAGACCCGCTACGTCGTGCCGGTCGATGCGGTGCACCCGCTGCCCGACGGCCTGCCGCCCGGGCGCGCGGTGCTGGCCGCCAACATGGAGACCGCGGTCAATGCGCTCTGGGATGCGGCGCCGCGGGTCGGCGACCGCATCACGGTGGTCGGCGGCGGGGTCGTCGGCCTGCTGGTCGCCTGGCTGGCGGCACAGGTGCCGGGCTGCGAGGTCGAACTGGTCGACGTGCAGGCGTCGCGCCGTGCCGTGGCCGAACGGCTCGGAGTCGCCTTCTCGCTGCCGGAGCACGCGCGGCCCGAGGCCGACCTGGTGCTGCATGCCAGCGGCCAGCCCCAGGGCCTGGCCACGGCGCTGGCGCTGGCGGCCTTCGAGGCCACCGTGATCGAGCTCAGCTGGTACGGGGAGCGGCCGGTGTCGCTGGCGCTCGGCGAGGCCTTTCATTCGCGCCGGCTGGTGCTCAAGAGCTCCCAGGTCGGCCACGTGGCGCCGGCCCAGCGCAGCCGCTGGCCGCACCGGCGGCGGCTGGCGCTGGCCTTGTCGCTGCTGCGCGATCCGGTGCTCGACCTGCTGGTGACCGACACCGCGCCCTTCGACCAGCTGCCCGAGGTGCTGACGCGCCTTGCCGCCGGTGCGCCGGACACGCTGTGCCAGCGCATCGACTACGCCTGAGACCCAACCTGCCAGGAGCCCCCGCATGTACAGCGTCAACGTCCGCGACCACTTCATGATCGCCCACAGCTTCCGCGGCGAGGCCTTCGGCCCGGCCCAGCGCCTGCACGGCGCGACCTACGTGGTCGATCTCGAGTTTCGCCGCGCCGAACTCGATGCCGACGGCATGGTGGTCGACATCGCGCGGGCCACCGAGGTGCTGCGCAGCGTGCTGGGCGAGTTCAACCTGCGCAACCTCGACGACGACCCGGCCTTCGAGGGACGCAACACGACCACCGAGTTCATGGCCCGCGTGATCTTCGATCGGGTCGCCGCGCGGATCGCGGCCGGCGGCCTCGGGCCGCACGCCAGCGGGCTGTCGGGCCTGAGGGTGCGGCTCAACGAATCGCACGTGGCCTGGGCCGCCTACGAGGGCGCACTGCCGGCCGAGGCGGGTTGAATCCATTGAACGCGCGCTGCAGCTTCCTCGTGCCGGGCGATCTCGGCACCCGCACCGGCGGCTATGGCTACGACCGCCGGATCATCGACGGCCTGCGCGCGGCCGGCTGGCAGGTCGACGTGCAGTCACTGGGACCCGGCTTTCCCGATCCCGATGCATCGGCCCTGGCGTTGGCTCGCCGCCTGATCGAGGCGCTGCCCGATGGCACGCTGGTGGTGGTCGACGGGCTGGGCTTCGGGGTGCTGCCCGACCTCGCTGCCGCTCATGCGCAGAGGCTGCGCTGGGTCGCGCTGGTGCACCATCCGCTGTCGCTCGAGACCGGGCTGGCGCCCGATCGGCAGCGGGCGCTGTTCGAGAGCGAGCGGCGCGCGCTGGCGTCCGCACGCGGCGTCGTCGTCACCGGCCCGGCCACGGCGCGGGCGCTGGCGGCCTTCGACGTCGAGGACGCCCGCATCACGGTGGTCGAGCCGGGCACCGATCCTGCGCCGCTGGCAAAGGGGTCGGGCGTGGCCGCACTGGCGCTGTTGTGCGTTGCCAGCGTGACGCCGCGCAAGGGCCATGCCTTGCTGGTCGATGCGCTGGCCGGCCTGCGCGATCGGCCGTGGACGCTGGATTGCGCCGGTAGCCTCACGATGGACCCGGCCTGCGCGGCGGCCCTGGCGGCCGCGATCGAAGCCCGGGGCCTGCAAGATCGCGTGCGGCTCCACGGCGAATGCGACGAGGCCGGCCTGCGCGCGCTCTACCAGGCTGCCGATGTCTTCGTGCTGCCGTCCTTCCACGAAGGCTACGGCATGGCGCTGGCCGAGGCCCTGGCGCACGGCCTGCCGGTGATCAGCACGCTGGCCGGCGCCATTCCAGACACCGTGCCGAGCACGGCGGGCCTGCTGGTTCCGCCGGGCGAAGTCGACGCGTTGCGGGCGGCGTTGCGGCGCCTGCTGGACGAAGACGGCCTGCGGGCCCGGCTGGCCGAGGGCGCCCGCGAAGCCCGGCGCGGCTTGCCGGACTGGAGGTCGAGCGCGGCGCGATTCGCCGCCGCCCTCGAAGCCGCTGCGCGCGCACCGTTGCCATGACCGGATTCAGCGCCGACTGGCTCGCGCTGCGCGAGCCCTTCGACCGGGCCGCACGCGCGGCATCGGCCGCTGCCTTCGACCTGGCCGGCTTGGCCCGCCGCTTGCGCGGCGATGGCGCCACGCTCGGCGTGCTCGATCTGGCCTGCGGCACCGGGGCCAACCTGCGCGAACTGGCGCCCCGCCTGGGCGGCGCGCAGCACTGGCGGCTGGTCGATCACGATCCGCAGCTGCTGGCTGCATTGCCCGGCGCGCTGGCGGCCTGGGCCGCGGCGCAAGGCTTCGCGGTGCGCACGCGGGGGGATGGGCTGCGCATCGAAGGACCGGGCTGGCAGGCCGATGTGGAAGTCGTGCAAATCGATCTCGCCCGCGCGCTGGCCGCGCTGCCGCTGGCCGGGGTCGGGTTGATCACCGCGTCGGCGCTGCTCGACCTGGTGTCGGGCGCGTGGCTCGACCAACTGCTGACCCGCGCCTGTGCGGTGAAGGCGGCGCTGCTGTTCGCGTTGATTGTCGACGGTCGCGTCGACTGGACCCCGAAGCGGGCGGCCGATGAGGCGGTTCTGCGTCTGTTCGAGGCGCACCAGCGGGGCGACAAGGGCTTCGGCCCGGCGCTGGGCGGCAGGGCGGTGGAGGTGGCGGCCGATCGGCTGCGCGCGCTGGGCTGCGAGCTTCAGCGCATCGCCAGCGACTGGAATATCGACGCTCGCGACGGCGCCCAGGCACAGGCGTTGCTGGCCGCGCTGATCGAAGGCAGCGAGGCCGCCGCGCGCGAGCAGGACGCTGGCGCCGCCGCGTCGGTGGCCGCATGGTCGGCCGAGCGGATGCAACTGCTCGCGCGCACCGGGCTTCGCATCGGCCACGCGGACCTGCTTGCCGTCTGGCCCTAGTCCGCAGACCGCGCGGCGCGCAAATCAAGATCCCAGAGCACGTCGGCGCCCATGCGGAACAGGCGCCCCGGCGGTCGCAGGCAATCACGCATCGCGGCGCTGCGCGGCAATTGAAGTCCCGGCCGGCCGGCCCCGATGATCACCGGCGCGATGCTGAGATGCAGCCGGTCGAGGCAACCCTGCGCGATGAAGCGCGACACCGTGACGCCGCCGCCTTCGACGAACAGCACGCCCAGGCCGCGCTGCTGCAAGGCAGCCTGAAGTGCGTGCAGGTCGGCGCTGCCATCGGGCCGCAGCAGGCCGGGCACGCCGAGCACCTGGTCGGCACCCACGCGCCGCGCCGCTTCGGGCGTGCGTGCGGCGTCGCAGGCCAGCAGCGTGGGTGCCTGGCGGTCGCAGAAGACGCGCAGCGTCGCCGGCAGGCGCAGCGCCGGGTCGAGCAGCACCCGCACCGGGTGCGGGCCCGGCACCCGTCGCGTCGTCAGTTGCGGATTGTCGATGGCCGCGGTGCCGGCGCCGACGATGACTGCGTCGCACAGCGCGCGCAGGCGGTGCAGGTGCACCAGCATCTCCGGCCCGTTGACGTAGTTGGAGTCACCGCCATGTGTGGCCACGCAGCCATCCAGACTCTGGCCGAGCTGGCCGATCGCCCAGGGCGTGCCCGCGCGCGGCTGGTCGAGCAGGGGCTTGAGCAACTCGAACAGCTCGAGCGCCTGGTCGTCCCACAGCCCCTGCAACGCGAAGCCCCGCGCCGCGTTCCAGGCGATCGGCGCGCCCGCGTCCGCCGCCGGCGGCGCCTGGCGGCTGCGCCGGCGCGACGCGATCTCCAGGCACAGCGGCCACAGCACATCGATGCCGGGGAGGGTGGGGGCGGAGTGCATCATGGCTTGTCAGCAAGGCGTGGGGGCGTGGAATGGGGGGTGTCCTGCGTCTGGCGAGCTGCCTGGGCTTGGCCATGAAGCGCCAGCGCAACCGCGCCAACAACCCACAGCGCCGCCAGGCCCGCGACGATCACCGCATCGAGCGCAGGGCGTCGTCCGCGTCGCAGCCACTGCACCGTCGGCCCCGACGTCAGGGCACAGGCGAGCAGCAACAGTACCTCGGGCTGCACTGGCGTCAGCAGGGCGAGGCCCTGCGCCAGCGTCAGCCAGGCGATGACGCACACCACCGCGCCACTGGCGCCGAAGCCGATGCGGACCTTGGGCCAAAGCCACAAGGCGCAGCCGGCTATGGCGGCGGCGATCGCCAGGCCGAGCTCGAACAGCAGCGGCGATCCTGAAATGAAAGCCACCGCCGACAGTCCGATGCCCGCGATCAGCAGGCTGGCGGGCGCGTCGGCCTGCTCGAGCGGCGCACCCAGCACCGCCGCGATCGCCGCGGCGCCGACCGCCCAGGTGGCGACCTGCAGCACCGCGGGCTGGTCGCTGAGGCCTACCAGCACCAGCGCCCACAGCACGCAGCATGCGAGCCAAGTGGTGCGCTTCATCGCACGCATGCCTTCCAGGCCGACCCCGAGCAAGGCGGCCGAGGCGTAGATCCATGGCAACTCTTCGGTCAGCTCGCCGGGCCACATCTGCCAGCCGAGCACCCAGGCCGAGGCGACCAGGATGGCCGGCGCGACGCCCGCCGAGGCCCAGCGCCGGCCATGTACCGCGCCGAGGACGGCGCGCAGCAGGCCGGTGGCCGCGAACGACAGCACCAGCGGCAGCGCCAGGCTCTCGAACAGCGGGTGGTGGAAGTCCATGCCCGTTTATGCAGGCCGGCCGGGGCTGCCGTCAATGCGACAGGTCGGCGGCGGCATCAAGCGGACTCCACCGGCGGCGGACGCGTCGAGGTCCAGGGCGAGACGCCCTGCGCCACGGCCGCGTCGTGCTGGGCGGCCAGCGCGCGCCGGAAGCCGTCACGTTGCTGCAGCCGTTCCCAGTACGCGGCCACCGCGGGCGGGAAGCGCGGCACCAGGTCGAGTTCGTTGGCCAACAGCAGCGCGTAGCCGACCGAGATGTCGGCCACCGTGAAGCGGTCGGCGGCCAGGAAGGCATGCTGCTGCAGCACCGCGTCGATGCCGCGCAGGCGGGCGATGAACCACTTGGCATAGTCGTCCGCCGCCTGCGGCAGCTTGCGCTCCTCGGGCTCGAAGCGGTCGTAGCGCAGCACGATGGTCTGCGGGAAGGTCAGCGTGGCCTCGCCGTGGTGCAGCCAGTTGAGCCAGGCGCCGAAGCCGGGCTCGTCCGGGCGCACCGCGAGCCCGTGCCGGTTTCCGGGGTCGCAGCGCTGCACCAGGTACTGGCAAATGGCCGACGATTCGGTCATGCGCGTGCCGCCGTCGAGCAGCAGCGGCACTGTGCCGAGCGGATTGAGCGCGAGGTAGCTGCGCTGGAGCGCGCGCGGCGGAAAGGGCAGCACGCGCAACTGGTAGGGCGCGCCCATTTCCTCGAGCGCCCAGAGCGGGCGGAACGAGCGTGCGCTGACACAGTGATAGAGCTCGATCATGCGGGTCCTTGATTCCTGGCGGCGAACTCGCCGTCGTGCGGCGTCCGCCATCCTAAGCCCAAGTCCAGCCCGGGGCGCAGTAGCATTCGGTGCGCTGCAGCGACCCCGGGGACCCGGGCCGATCGGCTGCCACACGACAGAAAGCATTCATGAGCACCAACATCGTCATCGTCGGAGGCGGCCATGCCGCCGCCCAGCTGTGCGCCGGCCTGGCCGAGGCCGGGCAGGGCGGGCGCGTCCACCTGGTCTGCGAGGAAGCAACCATTCCCTATCACCGGCCGCCGCTGTCCAAGACCTTCCTGAAGAGCCCGGACGAGCAGCCGCAGCAGCATCGGGCCGAAGCCTGGTATGCCGAATCGGGCATCACGATGCACCTGGGCGATGCGGCGCTGGCGATCGACCGCGCCGCCCGCACCGTCACGCTGCAATCGGGGACCGTGCTCGGCTGGGAACGCCTGGTGCTCGCGACCGGCACCCGTGCCCGCCGCCTGTCGGCGCTGGCAGGACTGTCCAACGTGGCCCTGCTGCGTGCCGCCGACGAAGCGGCGCAGCTGCGCAGCCTGCTGGCCGCGGCGCAGCACGTGACCGTGCTCGGCGGCGGCTTCATCGGCCTCGAGGTGGCCGCCACCGCGCTGGCGCTCGGCAAGCAGGTGCTGGTGCTCGAAAGTGCGCCGCGGCTCTTGAGCCGCGCCGTGTCGCCCGAGTTGTCGGCGCACGTGCTGGCGACCCACCGTGCCGCCGGCATGGACCTGCGCGTGGGCGTCCAGAGCGGCGCGCTGCAGATCGATGGACCGCGGCTGATGGCGATCGAGGTCGACGGCGCGCCGCAGCCGATCGACCTGCTGCTGCTCGGCATCGGTGCGGTGCCCGAGACCGCGCTGGCCGAGGCCGCCGGCCTGGAGTGCGCCGACGGCATCGTGGTCGACGCCTACATGCAGACCAGCGACGAGCGCGTGCTGGCGGTGGGCGATTGCACGCGCTTTCCGGACCGGCGCGCCGGCCAGGCGCTGCGCCTGGAGTCGGTGCAGAACGCCAACGACCAAGCCCGCACCGCCGTGGCGACCTTGACCGGTGCGCCGCGGCCGCATGACGCGGTGCCGTGGTTCTGGTCCGACCAGGGCAGCCTGCGCCTGCAGATGGCCGGCCTGGTGCCGGCACCCGGCACGCCCGGCCACGTGACGGTGCGGCGACCGGGGGCCAGCGCGGCCTCGTTCTCGCTGCTCCACTACGTGGACGGCCAGCTGCGTTGCGTCGAATCCGTCAATGCGCCGGTCGACCACATGATGAGCCGCAAGCTGCTGGAAGCGGGGCGCAGCCCCGACCCGGCGGTCGCGGCCGATCCGGCCGTGCCGCTCAAGACGCACCTGGCTTGAGGCCTTCAGGCGGCGGGTTCAGGCAATTTCAGGCCGTGCCCGCCGGGTGCGGCGCCAGATTCTTGCGAATCTCGGCGTCCATCATGCGGGTGCCGGCCGCCAGCGCGGCCTCGTAGGTGTCGGCGCCGTATTCGGCGGCGCGCACCACCTTGTGAGGGACGCCACCGGCGTCGCATTCGAGCAGCGTCCAGAGAAAAGACCCGGGCGCCGGCTCGTCGATAACGAGTTTGATCGGATTTTTCATGCCTTGATGGTGGGCGTTTCGCTTGGGCTTTTCTGTAGGAGAAGGCCTACGTTACGTGCGAAATCGTCGCCGTCCTTCGGGGCGAGTGCCTCCGCTCATGTCCGCCGGCTTCGCCTCCTCCTTTACTTCGCTGCGGGGGCCACCCGGTGCCCTCGGCACGGGTGACGCCGTGTGGCGCTGGCCGCGGATGAACCACCGGCGTGAGCCCGCCCCAAACCGAGGAACAAATGGACTGCACCTGAACATAGCCCTTGTCAAAAATCATGTAATGTTAGTTAAAATGTATTACATGAACACCAACCGAGACAACTTCCACGACTGGGCCCGGGACAAGCCTGATTCGACGTCGTTTTCGGGCCTCCACCGCTCCGAGCTGCACGATCTGAACAGCCACCCCCGCGTCCGATGGGGACGGCTGTTCTTCCTGGTCGTGCTGGCGGTGGCATTGGGCGCCGGTTTCAAATACCTGGCGGCGGCGGCCTAGTTTTCCACGCCCGGCCAGCCTGCCCGTTTTGCAGGCAATGCGGTGGGAACCCGCATGGGGACTGGGCCCGCGCGCTCGCTTCCACGCCCTTCGCACAGCGTTATCCACAGAAGCCCGGTACAAGTCCGGCGAGCGGCCGTCTTATTTGACCTGCTGTTTGACCAGCTTGCGCGCCAGCGTCCGCCGATGCATGCCGAGCCGCCGCGCGGTCTCGGAAATATTGAAGCCGGTTTCGGCCAGCGTCTCGTGGATCCGCTCCCATTCGAGCGTCTTGATCGAGGTCGAGCGGTTGGTCAGCTCGATGTCGGTGTCGCCCTCGGCGCGTCCGAAGGCGGCCTCGATGTCGTCGGTGTTGGAGGGCTTGGCCAGGTAGTGGCAGGCGCCCAGCTTGATCGCCTCGACCGCGGTCGCGATGCTCGCGAAGCCGGTCAGGACCACGATCAGCATCGCCGGGTCGTGCCGGTTCAGGAGTTGGACGCAAGCCAGCCCCGAGGCCTCGCCACTGAGCTTGAGGTCGACCACCGCGTAGCGCGGCGAATGGGCCTGGAGCAGGGAAGCGACCTCGTCGACGTTGGCCGCCAGCAGCACCGTGTAGCCGCGCCGCTCGAACGAGCGCCCGAGTGTGCGGGCGAAGGCCGCGTCGTCCTCGACGATCAGCAGCAGGCGTTCAGCTTCCATTTCCTTCGTCTTCCTCCTCTTCGAGAATGATCGATGCCAGCGGCAGGGTCAGCGTCACTTCGGCGCCGCCTTCGGGGCGGTTGCGGGCGCTCACCTTGCCGCCCAGCGTGCGCGCCACGTTGACCACCAGGAACAGCCCGAGCCCGCCTTCCGGCCGGCCCTTGGTCGACAGGTAGGGCTTGCCGAAATCGGCCAGCATCCCTGGCGCGAAGCCGGGCCCGGCATCGGTGACCGTGAGCCGCAGGGTGTCGCCGTCGTGGGTCGCTTCGAGGCGCACCCAGTCGGGCGACGCCTGCAGCGCATTGTCGAGCACGTTGCAAAGGGTCTGCTTCAGGGCCGAGTCGGAGACCATCGGCAGGTCGTGGCCGAAGCGGTTCTCGTACTCGAAGGCCAGCACCGGCCGGGTCGAGCGCCACTCCTCGGCCGTGTCGTCGAGGAAAGTGCTGACCGTGGTTTCGAGCGACGACTCGCCGCGCGCCTCGCCGGCCGACAGCAGGATGCCGCTCAGGGTCGCCTTGCAGCGCTGCACCTGGGCCTGCATCTCGTCGATCTCTGCGAGCAGTTCGGGGTCGGAGGTGAAATGCGGCAGGTGCCGCCAGTCGCCGAGGATCACCGACAGCGTGGCCAGCGGCGTGCCCAGGTCGTGCGCGGCGCCGGAGGCCAGCAGGCCCATGCGCACGATGTGCTCTTCCTCGGCGGCGCGTTCGCGCAGCGCGGCCAGCCGGGCGTCGCGGGCCCGCAGGTTGCGGCTGATGCGGCTGATGAAGACCACCAGCAGCGCGGCGTTGAGGCCGAAGCAGATCAGCATGCCCAGGATGTACGGGCTCAGCAGGCCCTGCCCGTGCTCGATCGGCAGCTGCAGCGGACCGCTGAAGATCGCCAGCCCGGCGAAGCAGGCGCTGGTGATGCCGACGATGGTCCAGGTCGACCAGGCCTCCAGCAGCACCGCGCCCAGGATCACCTGCAGCAGGTACAGGAAGACGAAGGGGTTGGCGGCACCGCCGCTCAGGTAGAGCTGCGCGGTCAGCATCGCGACGTCGACCAGCAGGGCGACGAAGAGCTCGCCGTTGCTGACGTCGCGGTGGATGCGCCAGCGCAGCTGGCTGGCGGCATTGAAGGCGGCCAGGAAGGCCAGCACCGCCAGCATCTGGTCAAGCGGCAGGCGGATGCCGAAGCCGTAGTGCACCACCGCGATGGTCGCCACCTGGCCGACCACCGCCATCCAGCGCAGCTGGATCAGCTGCTGCATGTTCTCGAGGCCGGTGGCGTCGCCGTAGTCAGTCGTGCGTGCCATCGGGGCTTCCTTCCTCGGCCCGGTGCCGCTCCTGGCGGACCACGATCCAGGTCGCGCCCGCGACCATCAGGGCCAGGGCATACCAGGTCAGGGCGTAGACCAGGTGGTTGTTGGGAAAGGCGATCACGGTCAGGCCGCCGACCGGGCCGCCCGGCGCCGCCGCGACTGCATCGGCATCGACGAAGTAGGGTGCGACGTCGCTCAGGCCGCGCGCCTGCGCGATCGCCATGACGTCGCGCGAATACCAGCGATCGGCGCCCGGGTCGTTGTCGCGGAGCAGGGCGCCGCGCGGCTCGGTCATCCGCAGCAGGCCGGTGACGGTGACCGCTTCAGCCGGTTCAGCCGGTCCGCTTTCGCGGCGCGCCGCACGCTGCTTCTGCTGCGCCGGCGACACGAAGCCGCGGTTGACCAGCAGCGAGCGGCCGTCCGCCATGCGCAGGGGCGTCAGCACCCAGTAGCCGCTGCCCAGTTCGGTGGTGGCCTGGACCAGGGTCTCGCGGTCGTGGAGGAAGCGGCCGGTGGCACGCACATGCCGGTATTCGTCGTCGGCCCGGTTGACGCGCGGCCATTGGCCGGGTCCCGGTGCGTCGACGGCGGGCGCGTGGACCCGCTGGTCGACGCGCTCGATCAGGTCCAGCTTCCAGGCCCGGCGCTCGAGCTGCCAGGTGCCGAGCGCGAAGAAGCCGGCGAAGGCCGAGAGCGCGCACAAGGCCAGCGCCAGCCGCGGAAGAAGTCTCCTCACCGAAGCGCCGTGCCTTGGGCCGGTCAAGGCATCTTGTGCGTCTCGTTCATCAGGCCCGGCATCATGTTGTGGTTCATGTGATACATCACCCACAGCGAGCCGCTCAGCGTGATCACGACCACCACCACCGTGAAGATCAGGGCCAGCATGGTCCAGCCATGCTCGGACTTCGCGTTCATGTGCAGGAAGTAGATCATGTGGACGACCATCTGCACGGCCGCGAAGGCGAGGATCACGAAGGCGGTCGTGCTGCTCTTCTCGAATACGTTGCCCATCACGATCCAGAACGGGATCGCGGTCAGGATCACCGACAGGATGAAGCCGGTCAGGTAGCCCTTGACGGTGGCGTGCGGTGCGCCGTCGTCATGGTCGTCGTGGTGGTCGCCATGGCCGCCGTGGGCGGCGTGTTCGTTGTGCGCGCTCATGGCAACACTCCCATCAGGTACACGAAGGTGAAGACGCCGATCCAGACCACGTCCAGAAAGTGCCAGAACATCGACAGGCACATCAGCCGGCGGCGGTTCTCGGGGATGAAGCCGCGCTTGGTCACCTGCACCATAAGCACCACCAGCCAGACCAGGCCGAAGGTGACGTGCAGGCCGTGGGTGCCGACCAGTGCGAAGAACGACGACAGGAAGGCACTGCGCTGCGGCACGGCGCCTTCGCGGATCAGGTGCGCGAACTCGTACAGCTCGACGCCGATGAACGCGGCGCCGAACAGGGCCGTGATGGCCAGCCAGGCCATCGTGGCGCCCATGCGCTTGCGCTGCATCTCGATCATCGCGAAGCCGTAGGTGATCGACGAGAACAGCAGAAAGGCGGTGTTGAGCGCCACCAGCCGGAGGTCGAACAGGTCGGCACCCGAGGGGCCGGCCGCGAAGCTGCGGCCCAGCACCGCGTAGACCGCGAACAGGCAGGCGAACACCAGGCAGTCGCTCATCAGGTAGAGCCAGAACCCGAGCAGGGTTCCGTTCTCCGGGTGATGCTCGCCCGGCAGGTGGAAGGGCGGGTGCTGGCCGGCGCTCACGGCGCCGTGGGAGGAGAGGACGGTGGTATCAGACATGGCCGGCGAGCAGGCGGGTACGGGCGCCTTCGGTGCGGACGACTTCCTCGGTGGGGATGTGGTAGTCGCGCTTGTAGTTGAAGGTATGGATGATCACGGCGAGCAGCATGGCGACGAAGGACACGCCGGCCAGCAGCCACATCTGCCAGATCAGTGTGAAGCCGCAGGCCGCGGCCAGGGCCGCGATGATGAAGCCGGCGCCGGTGTTCTTCGGCATGTGGATCGGGATGAAGCCTTCGAGCGGCCGCACGTAGCCGTGCTTCTTCATGTAGGTCCAGGCGTCGTTGTCGTACACGCGGGGCGTGAAGGCGAAGTTGTAGGCCGGCGGCGGCGAGGAGGTCGACCACTCGAGGGTGCGGCCGTCCCACGGGTCTCCGGTCAGGTCGCGCAGCGAATCGCGGCGCACGTAGCTCACCACCAGTTGGATCAGGAAGCAGGCGATGCCCAGGGCGATCAGCACGGCGCCGAAGGCCGCGATCTGGAACCAGATCTGGTAGGACGGGTCCTCGAAGTGGCTCAGGCGGCGGGTCACGCCCATCAGGCCCAGCACGTACAGCGGCATGAAGGCGAAGTAGAAGCCGATGACCCAGAACCAGAACGAGCACTTGCCCCAGAACTCGTCGAGCTTGTAGCCGAAGGCCTTCGGATACCAGTAGGTGATGCCGGCCAGCAGGCCGAACAGCACGCCGCCGATGATCACGTTGTGGAAGTGGGCGATCAGGAACAGGCTGTTGTGCAGCACGAAGTCGGCCGGCGGAACCGCCAGCAGCACGCCGGTCATGCCGCCGATCACGAAGGTGATCATGAAGGCGATGGTCCACATCATGGGCAGCTCGAAGCGGATGCGGCCCTTGTACATCGTGAACAGCCAGTTGAAGATCTTCGCCCCGGTCGGGATCGAGATGATCATCGTCGTGATGCCGAAGAACGAGTTGACGCTGGCGCCCGAGCCCATCGTGAAGAAGTGGTGCAGCCACACGAGGTACGACAGGATCGTGATCACCAGCGTGGCATAGACCATCGACGCATAGCCGAACAGGCGCTTGCCGCAGAAGGTGGCGACGACTTCGGAGAACACGCCGAAGGCCGGCAGGATCAGGATGTAGACCTCGGGGTGGCCCCAGATCCAGATCAGGTTCACGTACATCATCGCGTTGCCGCCGAAGTCGTTCGTGAAGAAGTTGGTGCCGACGTAGCGGTCGAGCGACAACAGGGCCAGCACGGCGGTCAGCACCGGGAAGGCGGCGACGATCAGGATGTTGGTGCAGAGCGCGGTCCAGGTGAACACCGGCATCTTCATCAGCGACATGCCCGGCGCGCGCATCTTGACGATGGTCGCGATCAGGTTGATGCCCGACAGCAATGTGCCGACCCCCGCGATCTGCAAGGACCATATGTAGTAGTCGACCCCGACATCCGGACTGAACTCCAGCCCCGACAGCGGCGGGTAGGCCAACCAGCCGGTGCGCGCGAACTCGCCCACGAACAGCGAGGCCATCACCAGGCCGGCGCCGAAGGTGGTCATCCAGAAGCTGAAGTTGTTCAGGAACGGGAAGGCGACGTCGCGGGCGCCGATCTGCAGCGGCACGACGAAGTTCATCAGGCCCGTCACCAGCGGCATCGCGACGAAGAAGATCATGATCACGCCGTGGGCGGTGAAGATCTGGTCGTAGTGGTGCGGTGGCAGGAAGCCTGCGTTGTCGCCGAAGGCGAAGGCCTGCTGGGCCCGCATCATGATGGCGTCGGAGAAGCCGCGCAGCAGCATCACCAGGCCGAGGATGATGTACATGATGCCGATCTTCTTGTGGTCGATGCTGGTGATCCAGTCGCGCCACAACGTGCCCCAGACACGGAAATAGGTGATCGCGCCGAGGACCGCCACGCCGCCGAGAACGACGGCGATGAAGGTGAACAGCAGGATCGGTTCGTGGAAGGGGATGGCCTCCCAGGAGAGGCGGCCGAAGACGAGCTTCGTCAGGTCGAGATGGTCGAGCATCTTTATTCTTCTCGGATGCGGGCGGTGGAAAGCGGAAGCGAAAGTCCGGCGGGGTCGTTGACGCTGCACATGGCCGTCACGTAGGTGCGGGGCGGGATGCTGGCGTCGGGCTGCCAGGGGCGCGGCGAGACGTTGTAGGCGCCGACCTTGCCGAGGCCGCCATCGGCGTCGATGGCCATCATCTGCTCCATGCACATCTTGTTGCGGTCGACGCAACGGTTGACGATCGCATGGTAGAGGTCGGGCTCGACGCTGGCGAAGCGGCGCACGGGGTCGCGCTCGCTGGGGCGCTCGAGTTCGAGGTAGGCCGCGCGGGTCAGCGCGCCGCCGGCGGTCTTCGACTTCTGGACCCAGGCCTCGAAGTCGGGCTCGCTCACGCCATGGAAGCGGAAGCGCATGCCGGAGAAGCCGGCGCCGCTGTAGTTGGCCGAGAAGCCTTCGAAGTCACCGGGCTTGTTGATGACCGCGTTGAGCTTGGTCTCCATGCCCGGCATGGCGTAGATCTGGCCGGCCAGCGCCGGGATGAAGAAGGAGTTCATCACCGAGGAGGCGGTGATCTTGAAGACGATCGGACGGTCGATCGGCGCCGCCAGCTCGTTCACCGTGGCGATGCCCTGCTCCGGGTAGATGAACAGCCACTTCCAGTCGAGGGCCACCACCTCGACGGTCAGCGGCTTGACCTCGGACGGCACCGGGCGCCCGGGCTCGATGCGGCGCAGCGGGCGGTAGGGGTCGAGGGTGTGGGTGCTGATCCAGGTGATCGCGCCGAGGGCGATGATGATCAGCAGCGGCGCGCCCCAGATCGCCAGTTCGAGCTCGGTGGAGTGGTCCCAGTCGGGCGAATAGTTCGCCTCCTTGTTCGTCTGCCGGTAGCGCCAGGCGAAATAGATGGTGAGACCGATCACCGGCACGATGATCAGCAGCATCAGGACCGTGGAGACCACGATCAGCTGGCCTTGCTGGCGCGCGATGTCGCCGGACGCATTGAACAGCACCATGTCGCAGCCCGCCAACAGGGCGAGCGGGAGCAGGAGCAGTCCGCGGAGTTTCTTGAGGGGAGGCATGCCGGAGGATGAGCGTTTGGTGCGCAAAGGGACCACAATCTACTTCGTTTGGCGACTGCGGGATATTGGACGTTTTGTCCTATGGCGGCAATCTCGATTCAGTGAGACCCTCGGGGAATCCAGTTGAACACGACCCAAAAGCAGAAATGACGACGTCCAGCATCAGTCCCGGCGGCTCCTCGCCGCTGCACGACACTCAGCACGACAGCCCCGACGCCGCCTCGGACCATTCGCCGATCGCCCCGGGCGAGATCGCGGTCGGCGTGATCATCGGCCGTGCCTCCGAGTATTTCGACTTCTTCGTCTACGGCATCGCCTCGGTGCTGGTGTTCCCGGCGGTCTTCTTCCCGATGGAAAACCGCCTCGAGGGCACGCTCTACGCCTTCGTGATCTTCTCCTTCGCCTTCATCGCCCGGCCGTTCGGCACCGTGGCCTCGATGGCGATCCAGCGCCGCTTCGGGCGCGAGGCCAAGCTGACGGCGGCGCTGTTCATGCTCGGCATCTCGACCGCAGGCATCGCCTTCCTGCCGGGCTACGCGAGCATGGGCTTCGCCTCGATCATCGCGCTGTCGATCCTGCGCGTCGGCCAGGGCATCGCGCTCGGCGGCTCCTGGGACGGCCTGCCCTCGCTGCTGGCGCTCAATGCGCCGCCGAACCGCCGCGGCTGGTACGCCATGCTGGGCCAATTGGGTGCGCCGGTTGGCTTTTTCGTCGCCAGCGCCCTGTTCGCATTCCTGTATTCCAGCCTGTCGACCGAGGACTTCCTCGATTGGGGTTGGCGTTACACCTTTTACGTCGCGTTTGCGATCAATGTCGTGGCGCTGTTCGCCCGGCTGCGTCTGGTGGCCACCAACGAATACGACCGCCTGCTCGAAGAGCGCGAGCTGGAGCCGGCCAGCGTGGTCGAGATCACCCGTTCGCAGGGCTCCAACCTGGTCATCGGCGCCTTCGCCGCCCTGGCCAGCTATGCGCTGTTCCACCTGATCACGGTGTTTCCGCTGTCGTGGATCACCCTCTACTCCACCCAGTCGGTGAGCGAATTCCTGGTCATCCAGATGGTCGGCGCGGTGCTCGGTGCCATCGGTATCGTGATCTCCGGCGTGATCGCCGACCGCATCGGCCGCCGCAACACCCTGGGCAGCCTGGCGGTGGCGATCGCCGTGTTCAGCGGATTCGCCCCGACCTTGCTCGACGGCGGCAAGCTCGGCCAGGACGTCTTCATCCTGGTCGGCTTCGTGATCCTGGGCCTGTCCTATGGCCAGGCGGCCGGGGCGGTGACAGCCAATTTCGAGTCGCGCTACCGCTACACCGGCGCCGCGCTCACGGCCGACCTCGCCTGGCTGATCGGTGCCGCTTTCGCGCCGCTGGTGGCGCTGGGCCTGTCGGCCAACTTCGGCTTGGGCTATGTCAGCGTCTACCTGCTGTCGGGGGCGCTGTGCACCCTGGCCGCGCTGCGGGTCAACAAGGCGCTCGAAATCCGGGACTAGCCCGGCGCCACTATCGCCACTACCGACGCGCGTGCCACTGGCGCCACAGCGCCACGGCCAGCGTGATCACCAGCGCGCCGAGGATCAGTTGATGCTCGTACGGTTTCAGGTGGCCGATCGCCGCGTGCAGCCAGCCCGTCAGCTTGAGGCCGAACAGGCTCACGATGGCCGCCCAGAGCAGCGCGGCCACGGCGTCGAGCACTGCAAAGAGAGGGGCCCGCATCGGGCCCATGCCCAGCGTGGCCGGCAGCGCGATGCGCAGGCCCCAGGCGAAGCGCATCAGGAAGATCGTCGCCACCGGATGTCGGTCGACGAAGCCATTGACCCGTTCGATGTGGGCCCGCAGCTTGGGCCGGCTTGCCAGCAGTGCGGCGCCCTTGCGGCGGCCCAGGTGGAAGTAGAACTGGTCGGTCAGGAACGCCGCCGCCGCACCGCAGGCGATCAGCGGTCCCAGCGAGAGGTAGCCCTGGTGCACCGCGAAGGCGCCCAGCATCAGGATCGTCTCACCCTCGAAGATGCCGGCCACGAAGACCACGATGTAGCCGTATTGCTGGAGCAGCTCGGACAGCATCGGAAGGTGGCCTCAGCCCGGCGGCGGGACGTCGCTTTTCTTCTGCCGCTCGCGGAACAGCGCCGCACGCATCAGGAAGATGGTGGTGACCGGCGCGGTGAGGGCGACGAAGAGGGCGATCAGCACCGCGTGCAGGAACAGGCTGCGCCCCTGCACCGAGAAGTAGATGATGGTGGCCAGCGTCATGCACCAGACGCCGAGCGTCGCGCCCAGCGTGGGCGCGTGGATGCGGCGGAAGAAGGTCGGGATGCGCACCAGGCCGAAGGAGCCGATGGCGGCGAACGCGGCGCCGACCACCGCGAAGACTGCAGTCAGCACCTCGGCCCACAGTGGCAATGCCTCATTCATTGCAGCCCCCACGCTCGGCACTTCGTGTCCTCGCTGCCCCCCGAGGGGGCGCGAGCTTGCTTGGGGCGGCCCGGCGCGGCGCTCATTCGATCACCTCCCCGCGCAGCAGGAACTTGGCGATCGCCGTCGACCCGACGAAGCCGAACAGCGCGATCAGCATCGCGGCCTCGAAGTAGACGTTGCTCGCGTAGACGATGCCCAGCACCAGCATCATGAGCATGCCGTTGATGTAGAGGCAGTCGAGCGCCATCACCCGGTCTTGCGCGGTCGGCCCGACGAGCAGGCGGAACAGCGCGCACAGCATCGCCACCGCCAGCAGCATCAGCGCCAGCTTGAGGGCCCAGAAGAGCACGGGCGTCATGATTCGAAGATCTCCATCAGCGGGGCTTCATAGCGGGTCTTGACCATGGCGATGAAGGCCGGCACGTCGTCGAGGTCGAACACGTGGATCAGCAGGGTCGAGCGGTCGAGTGCGATCTCGGCCCAGGCGGTGCCGGGCGTCAGGCAGATGATCATGGCCAGCACCGCGAGCGCGTTGGGGTCGCGCATCTCGAGAGGCACGCGCACGAAGCAAGGCGACATCTGTGCGCTGCGGCGGGTCAGCAGCAGGCGCGCGACGCTCAGCGCCGACTCGACCAGGTCATGGGCCACCACGCCCGAGAGCCGCAGCGCCACCGCCGGGCGGCGCATGTGCGCGCGGGCCGGCCGCAGCGACTGGGTCAGCAGCGGCACCGCGATCGCGAGGATCGCCGCCAGCAGCAGGGTGGCGGCATCGAGCGACTGATTCAGCAGCAGCCACACCACGAACAGCGCGATCGACAGCGAGGGCGCCGGCAGCCAGCGCGCGATCATTTCGCAGCTCCCGGCTTGGCAGGCGGATTGGGCACCTGCGCCGCACTGAGCACGGCCCGGCGGTAGGCGGTGGGCGAGAACAGGCCCTCGGCGGTTGCGGCCGCATGGTGCATCACCGGGCCGGCTTCGATCGTCAACGCCAGGCAGGCGGCCAGCAGTGCCGCGACCGGAAGCACCTCGAGGGCTGGCAAGGCCGGCAAGGTGGCGTGGGCCTGGGTCCAGAAATGCCGGATGCCGGTACGGCCCAGCGCCAGCAGCGAGAAAAGGCCCGAGAACATCAGCAGCCCGAGAAAGACCCAGCCCGCCGGCGTGACGTGCTCGGCGCCGAGCAGGCCCGACAGCATCGCGAACTTGCCGACGAAGCCCGACAGCGGCGGCATGCCCGCCAGCAGCAGCGTGCAGCAGACGAAGCTGAGCCCGAGGAAGGCGACGCCGGCCGGGATGGCGCGGCCGTAGAGCGCCTGTGCATCGTCGTCGAGGTTGACGTCGTCGAGCCGGCGCAGGTCCTTGGACAGGAAGGGCGCGTCGCCCGCCGCCTCGTGCGGCGCGATGCTCCGGCCCTCGTTGCGCCAGCGCTCGATCATGTCGATGAGCATGAAGAAGGCGGCCACCGCCAGGGTCGAGGTCAGCAGGTAGTACAGCGCGCCGGCCCATATCGCGGGCTGGCCGAAGCCGATCGCCGCCAGCAGCGTGCCGGCCGAGACCAGCACGCTGAAGCCGGCCAGGTTCGACAACCGCTGGGTCCCCACGATACCGAAGGCGCCAACGAACAGCGTCGCCATGCCGATCGTGGTCAGCACGCCCTGGCCGACTTGCGCCGAGGCGCCGGTGTCGGGTGCGAACAGCACGGTCCAGAGCCGCAGGATGGTGTAGATGCCCAGCTTGGTCAGCAGCGAGAACACCGCCCCCACCGGGGCCACCGCCGCGCTGTAGGCCGGCACCAGCCAGAAATTGAGCGGCCAGGCCCCGGCCTTGGCGAAGAAGGCCGTCCCGAGGATGGCCGCGGCCGCGTGCACCAGCCCGCGGTCGGCGGGATCCAGCTGCGCGATGCGCACGCCCAGGTCGGCCATGTTGAGCGTGCCGGTCACGCCGTAGAGCAGCGCGGCGCCGACCAGGAACAGCGACGAGGCGGCCAGGTTGATGGCGACGTAGTGCAGCCCCGCCTGCACCCGCAGCCGCCCCGAGCCGTGCAGCAGCAGCCCGTACGACGCGGCCAGCATGACCTCGAAGAAGACGAACAGGTTGAACAGGTCGCCGGTGAGGAAGGCGCCGTTGAGCCCCATCAGCTGCAGCTGCAGCAGCGGATGGAAATGGACGCCCGCGCGGTCCCAGCGCGAGGTCGAGTAGATCGAGGCGGCAAAGGCGACCACGCCGGTCAGCGCGACCATCATGGTCGACAGCCGGTCGGCCACCAGCACGATGCCGAAGGGCGCGCGCCAGTTGCCCGGCAGGTAGACGCCGATCGAGCCGGGGCCGCCGCCGGTGTCTGGCGCGTTGACCCAGCGCAGCAAAGCCAGCGCGGTCAAGAGGCCGATCAGGCCCGAGGCCACGCTGAGCGCCGACTTGCTTCGGCGATGTTCCTCGCCGAGCAGCAGCATCAGGGCGGCGGTCAGCATCGGCACCAGGATCGGCACCGCGATCAGGTGCGGCATGCTGAACTCGAGCAGCCGGTCGAGGAAGGCGAAAGGCTCGCTCATTCCTGCGCCTCCGTGCGTTCCCTGCCGTCGACGTGGTCGGTGCCGGTCAGGCCGCGCGAGGCCAGCAGCACGACCAGGAACAGCGCCGTCATCGCGAAGCCGATCACGATCGCGGTCAGGACCAGCGCCTGCGGCATCGGATCGGCGGTGTTGGCGAGCGTCGCGACCAGGCCCGGTTCGAGCACCGGCTCGCTGTCGACCTTGAGCCGCCCCATGCTGAAGATGAACAGGTTGACGGCGTAGGAGATCAGGGTGAGGCCCATGATCACCTGGAAGGTGCGCGGACGCAGCAGCAGGTACACGCCCGACCCGGTGACGATGCCGATGGCGATGGCGAGCACGACTTCCATCAGGCGGTCGCTCCGGCTTCGGCCGCGACGCGCGCGGCCTCCCGCTCGGCCTGCTCGTCGGACCAGCGATGGCTGCGCACCGACTGGTGGGCCAGCGCGGTGAGGATCAGCATGGTCGCGCCGAGCACCAGCGAGAACACGCCCATGTCGAAGAACAGCGCGCTCGGCACGTGAACCTCGCCGAGCAACGGCAGGTGCAGGTGCGCGGTGTGCGTGGTGAGGAACGGATAGCCGAGCACCACAGCGCCGCCGCCGGTGGCCAGGGCCAGCAGCAGGCCGACCGCGATCCAGCGGCGCGGATAGATCCGCAGGTGCTCCTCGACCCACTCGGTGCCCGAGACGATGAACTGCAGCAGCAGCGCCACCGACATCACCAGACCGGCGACGAAGCCGCCGCCCGGCTGGTTGTGGCCGCGCATGAAGAAATAGACCGAGACCAGCACCGACAGCGGCAGCAGCAGCCGCACCAGCACCGCCGGCACCATCAGGTAGCCGACGGCCGTGTCCTTGGCCCGGCGCGGATTCAGCAGGTCGCTGCTGCCGTCGGCCGGCTGCAGCCGCTGCTGGATCGGCAGCGCCATCGACTCGATCGCCGGCCGGAAGCGCCGCAGCAGCGCATACACCGTCAGCGCGACCACCCCGAGCACCGTGATCTCGCCGAAGGTGTCGAAGCCGCGGAAGTCGACCAGCATCACGTTGACCACGTTGCTGCCGCCGCCCAGGAACAGCGCGTTGTCGAGGAAGAAGGGCGAGATGCTGAGCGGGAACGGCCGCGTCATGACGCTCCAGGCGATGGCCGACATGCCGGCGCCGGCGGCGATCGCGATGGCGAGGTCGCGTCCGCGCCGGCTCCAGTGGCGCAGTGGCGCGCCGACCGGCTCCGACTTGGCGCTGCGCATCGGCAGCCAGCGCAGCCCGAGCAGGATCAGCACCGTGGTGACGGCCTCGACCACCAGTTGCGTCAGCGCCAGGTCGGGCGCCGAGAACCAGATGTAGGTGATGCAGCACACCAGGCCCGCGCCCGAGGCCAGCATCAGCGAAGCGAGCCGGTGGAACTTGGCCTGCCAGGCCGCGCTCACCGCGCAGGTGGCGCCGATCAGCCAGGTCATCGCGAACATCGGGGAGAAGGTGAGCAGTTCGCGCGAGCCGCGCGCGACCGGCGTGACCCAAAGTGCCGCGCCGGCGCCTGCCAGCGCCACGGCGACCAGCAGCAGCAACTGCATCTGCAGCCGGCGGGTGCCGAGCAGCCGGCGGCTGCGGCGGCCGGCTTCGCTGAGGCGCGCCATCAGGTTCTCGAAGATCCGCTGGCCGTCGAAGTAGTGCAGCAGCGGCGTGGTCGAGAGCACGCCGCGAGCGCGGCCGTGCCGCTGCAGCAGGTAGAGCAGGGCGCCGCCCGCCAGAGCGATGAAGCTCATCAAGAGCGGCAGGTTGAAGCCGTGCCATAGCGCCAGGCTGTAGGCCGGCAGCTCGCCGCCGACCACCGGCGCCGCTGCGGCGGCCAGGAAGGCACCGACCGACCAGGCCGGCGCAATGCCGACCACCAGGCAGATCAGGACCAGCAGCTCGGCCGGCACCCGCATCCAGTGCGGCGGCTCGTGCGGCGTCTTCGGGACATCGGACCCGCATGGCGGACCGAAGAACACATCGAACACGAAACGGGCCGAGTAGGCCACGCTGAAGATCCCGGCGATCGTGGCGATCACCGGCAGGCCGCGGTCGACCCAGACGTTCGACTGGATGAAGACCGTCTCGGCGAAGAACATCTCTTTCGACAGGAAGCCGTTGAGCAGCGGCACGCCGGCCATCGAGGCGCTGGCGATGATCGCCAGCGTGCCGGTGATCGGCATCAGCTTCATGAGGCCGCTGAGCTTGCTGATGTCGCGGGTGCCGCTCTCGTGGTCGATGATGCCGGCCGCCATGAACAGCGAGGCCTTGAAGGTCGCGTGGTTCATGATGTGGAACACCGCCGCGACCGCCGCCAGTCGGCTGTTGAGGCCGAGCAGCAGCGTGATGAGCCCGAGGTGCGAGATGGTCGAATAGGCCAGCAGCGCCTTCAGGTCGCGCTGGAACATCGCGATGTAGCCGCCCAGCAGCAAGGTGATCGCGCCGGCGCCGCCGACCAGCCAGAACCAGGGCTCGGTGCCCGACAGCACCGGCCACAGCCGCGCCATCAGGAACACGCCGAGCTTCACCATCGTGGCCGAATGCAGGTAGGCCGAGACCGGCGTCGGTGCCGCCATCGCGCGCGGCAGCCAGAAGTGGAACGGAAACTGCGCGCTCTTGGTGAAGGCGCCCACCAGCACCAGCACCAGCACGGCGGGATAGAGTGGGTTGGCGCGGATCAGGTCGCCCGAGGCCAGCACCATGTCGAGGTCATAGCTGCCGACGATGCGCCCGAGGATCAGCACCCCGGCCAGCAGGCAGAGCCCGCCGGCGGCGGTGACCGTGAGCGCCATGCTGGCGCCGCGCCGGGCATCGCGCCGGTGGTGCCAGTAGCCGATCAGCAGGAACGAGAACAGGCTGGTGAGCTCCCAGAACATCACCATCTGGATCAGGTTGCCCGACAGCACCACGCCCATCATGGCGCCCATGAAGGCGAGGAAGAACGAGAAGAAGCGCGGCACCGGATCGGAGGCCGACATGTAGTAGCGCGCATAGAGCACCACCAGCGCGCCGATGCCCAGCACCAGCATGCAGAACAACCAGGCGAAGCCGTCCATGCGGAACGTGAGGTCGAGCCCGAGCACGGGCAGCCATTCGACTCGCTGGCGGATCACGTTGCCGTCGGCGAGGCTCGGAAAGAACCAGGCCGCCTGGATCGCGCAGCCCAGCGCGACCAGCCCGGCCAGCGTCGATTCCCGGTTGCGCGCGTCCGATGGCAGCAGCGCGGCGAGGACGCTGGCGACAAAGGGAAGGGCAACGAGGAAGACAAGGGGCATTGCGGTCGATTCTATCGACCGGCCCCGCGGCAATTTCCCAGGTCAGGCCATGAAATGCTGCACCGTCCGGATGCCGAGCCAGGTGAGGGCCAGCGAGCCCGCCACGTGCAGCATCGCGGTGCCGAATGCGAGACCCAGGCGGCCCTGCATGAGCATGGCGACGACTTCGGCGGAGAAGCTCGAGAAGGTGGTCAGTCCGCCCAGGAAGCCGGTGATCAGCGCGAGGCGCCAGACCGGGTCGAGTTGCGGCATCGCCTGGAAGCTCGCGACGGCAATGCCGATGAGGTAGCCGCCGACCAGGTTGGCGGCCACGGTTCCCCAGGGCAGCGAACCCGGCGGCGACAACCACAGGCCGAGGCCCCAGCGGCTCAGTGCGCCGATGGAGGCACCGGCGGAGATGGAGAGGACGTGAACGAGCATGCGGGCCGCGATGTTCTCACGGCGCCATCTGCTGCGGCAACCAGGTCACGAGCTGCGGTATGAAGTAGATGATGAGCACCGCCGCCACCATGAGGAAGAACATCGGCAGCGTCACGCGTGCGATGTAGATCAGGTCGCGCCCGGTCATGCCTTGCAGCACGAACAGGTTGAAGCCCACCGGCGGAGTGATCTGCGCCATCTCCACCACCAGCACGATGAAGATGCCGAACCAGACCGGGTCGATGCCCGCTGCGGTCACGGTCGGCATGATCACGCCCATCGTCAGCACCACCATCGAGATGCCGTCCAGGAAGCAGCCGAGCACGATGTAGAACACCGCCAGCATCAGGATCAGCTGGAACTTCGACAGCCCAAGCGAGCCGATCCACTCGGCCAGGTGCCGCGGCAGTCCGATGTAGCCCATCGCCAGCGTGAGGAACGCGGCCCCCGCGAGGATCAGCGCCATCATGCAATAGAGCCGCGTCGCGCCCAGCAGCGATTCCTTGAAGGTGCCCCAGGTGAGTGAGCGCTGCAGGCCCGAGATGACCAGGGCGCCGACCACGCCCAATGCGGCGGCTTCGGTGGCGGTCGCGATGCCGGCGTAGATCGAGCCGAGCACCGAGAGGATCAGCAGCGCGACCGGGATCAGGCTCAGCGAGGCGCGCAGCTTGTCGCCGAAGGGCATCGGCGGATCTGCGGGCGGCACCCGGTCCGGATGAAGCAGTGCCCAGATGGCGATGTAGCCGGAGAACAGCAGGGCCAGCAGAATGCCGGGCACCACGCCGGCGATGAAGAGCCGCGCGATCGAGACGTCGGCGCTGACGCCGTAGACGATCATGATGATCGAAGGCGGAATCAACAGGCCCAGGGTGCCGGCGCCCGCCAGCGTGCCGATCACCATGTCGTCCGGATAGCCGCGCCGCTGGAGCTCGGGCAGCGTCATCTTGCCGATCGTCGCGCAGGTGGCGGCGCTCGATCCCGACACCGCGGCGAACACGGCGCAGCCCGCGACGTTGGTGTGCAGCAGGCGCCCGGGCAGGCTCTGCATCCAGGGTGCGAGACCCTTGAACATGTCCTGCGAGAGCCGGGTGCGGAACAGGATCTCGCCCATCCAGAGGAACAGCGGCAGCGCGGTCAGCGTCCAGCCCGAGGCCGAGCCCCAGATGGTCACCGCCATCGCGTCACCGGCGGGCCGGGCGGAAAACAGCTGCATGCCGATCCAGGCGACGCCCGAGAGCGTCAGGCCGATCCAGACGCCGCTGCCGAGGATCAAAAACAAGGTGAGGATCAGCAGGCCTGCGGTGGCGATGTCACTCATGGCGCAGCGCCTCGGCGTTGGCTTGCAGCGGGCGCCCGTTCCACTCGACGAAGAACTCGTCGACCGCGGCGATCGCGAACACCACGGCACCGACGGCCATGCCCAGCTGCGGCAGCCACAGCGGCGTGGCGTCATTGCCGGTGGAGATGTCGTTGTAGCCGTGCGATTGCCAGGCCAGGCGCACGCTGTAGAAGGCGAACAGCGCCGCCAGCAGCGCCCCGACGCCGCAGGCCCAGCGTTCCAGCCAGCGGCGCCCGGCCGGCCCCAGCCGCGAGACGATCAGCGTGACGCGGATATGCTCGCCGCGCTTCAGCGTGTGGGCCAGCGCCAGGAAGCCGGTGCCCGCCATCAGGTAGCCGGCATAGGCGTCGATGCCCGGGATGTTGAAGTACAGCTGCCGTCCGATGATCGACAGCAGCACCATGGCCAGCAGTCCGACCATGAAAAGCGCCGCCAGGGCGGCGGCGCTGTCATAGAGAAAGTCGAGTGTCTTGCGCATTGGGGGCCAGGCGTTCGCCCTTACATCTTCTTGTAGGCGTCGACCACGCTCTGACCCTCGGGGCCGGCTTTCTCGAGCCATTCCTTGATCATCGTGTCGCCCACTTTCTTCATGTCCGACTTGAGCTGGGCGGAGGGAACGTGAACGGTCATGCCGTTCTTCTTCAGCAGGTCGAGGTACTCGAGGTTCTTCTTCTTCGACAGTTCCCAGCCGCGCTTCTCCGCCTCGGCGCCGGCCTTCAGCAAGGCCTCCTGCGATGGCTTGTCCAGCGCGTCGAAGGCCTTCTTGTTGACCAGCACCGCGTTCTTCGGCAGCCAGGCCTGCGTGTCGTAGAAGTTCTTGATGTATTCGTAGGTCTTGGTGTCGTAGCCGGTCGATCCGGACGACATGTAGGACTCGATCACGCCGGTGGCCATGGCCTGCGACAGTTCGGCCTGCTGCACCGTGACGGGCTGGGCGCCGACCAGTTCGCCGATGCGTGCGGTCGCGGGGCTGTAGGCGCGCCACTTGACGCCCTTCAGGTCGGCGGCCGAGGCGATCTCCTTCTTGACGAAGATGCCCTGCGGCGGCCATGCGACCGCGTACAGCAGCATGATGCCCTGCTCGGCCAGCTTCTTCTCGAGCACCGGCTTCTGGGCCTGATAGAGCTTCCAGGCCGCGTCGTAGCTGTCGGCCAGGAACGGGATGCCGTCGGCACCGAACATCTGCCATTCGTTCTGGTAGTTGACCAGCAGGATCTCGCCCATCTGCGCCTGGCCGCCCTGCACCGCACGCTTGATCTCCGGTGCCTTGAACAAGGCCGCATTCGAATGCACCGTGATCTTGAGCTTGCCGGCGCTCGCCTTGTCCACGTCGCTCGCGAACTGAGTGATGTTCTCCGTGTGGAAGTTGGTTGCGGGGTAGGCCGTGGGCAGGTCCCACTTGGTCTGCGCGAAGGCGGCGGCGCCGAGGGTCAGGCCAGCGAGGGCAATGCCGAACTTGTGATGCATGGACACTCCAGAAGGTGCGGAAGTAAAAGGGCGATCGGCAGCATACGTGCAAATATCGGGCCACTGCTCGGGCCTTTCCCTGCCACGGCAATCCTGATGGGCAAACTGGTTCGGCACGAAAAAGCCGCCCGGAGGCGGCCTCGTGTGGTTGTCCGGCGTGGCCGGACGGGTTCAGGGCTTGGCTGCGGCCTTGACCGGCGCCGGCGCCGCTGCGGCCTTGCCCGCCGCCTTCGGTTCGACCTTGGCCGCCGTGACGGCGGGCGCCGCCGGCGCGCCGAAGCCCTGGCCATCGATCGTCAGCCCTTCGGCCGACAACTGGGTCGCCGCCTTGTCCTTCACGCCTTTCACCCGGCCCATGAAGTCGGCCCAGTCCTTGAATGGCGCCTCCTTGCGGGCGTCCGTGATGCGCTTGGACATGGCCGGACCCACGCCCTTGATCCCGAGCAGCTCCGCCTCGGTGGCCTTGTTGGCATCGACTGCGGCCCAGGAGCCGACAGCAAACAGCATGGCCGCGATGGCCACTATCTTCTTCATCATCTTTTTTCTCTCCCTGACATGGTGTGGGAGGCGCCGAAGCACCCCGCCGCGCGCCGAGTGCGCCCGGCCCGGACCATGATATCGGCGAAGCGCCTCGGCAGGGGGATCAGAGTTCCTCGACGCGCCGTGGGGGGTAGCTGTCCCAGGCCTGGCAGCCCGGGCAGTGCCAGAAGTACTGGTGGGCCTCGAAACCGCAGGCCGCGCAGCGGTAGCGCATCAGCGGCCGGGTGGCCTGGTCGAGCGAACGCTGCACCTGCGGGTGGAACTGCTCGTGTTCGAAACGCTCGCCGGCCAGCCAGCGCGAGGCCGCCACCAGAGAGGGATGGTGCGCCAGATGGGCGATGTAGCCGTCGCGCGGCTGCGCCGAGATCGCCGCATCCGAGGGCGCATCGTCGGGCAATGCCGGCGTGCCGCCCAGCGCGATGATCGCCTCGAGTACATCGATCGATGGCGATGCCACGTAGCGCCGCTGCAGCAGGGCGAGCGCCTCGCCGGAGCGCTGCGAAGCCACCGCGGCCTGCTGCATCGCCGCCGCGTACAGGGGCAGCGCCAGCGGCGCGGTCTCGCTCAGTGCCGCCAGCGTGTCGAAGGCTGCCGCCGCATCGCCCTTGCGCAGTTGCAGCGTGGCGCTGTCGATGGCCGGTCGCGGCGCCTCGGGCGCCAGCGCGACGGCCTGCTGCAGCAGCCGGCCCGCGCCCCCGAGGTCGCCGGCGGCCACGCGTTCGGTCGCCTGTTCGCACAGATGGTGGGCCCGGCGGGTGCCGTAGCTGGCCTGGTCGGATTCATCGAGCTTCTGTGCCACGTCCTCGGCCTGCGCCCATTCGCGCGAACGTTCGTAGATGGCGAGCAGCGAGAGCCGGGCCTCGTTCTCGTAGCGCGTGCCTTCGAGCTTCTGCAGCGCGGCCTCGGCGCGGTCGAGCAGCCCGGCGCGCAGGAAATCCTGCGCCAGCGCGTGCTGCGCGCGGTCGCGATCGGCGCGGCTCAGATCGCCCCGGCCCAGCAGGTGCTCGTGCACGCGGACTGCGCGCTGGTATTCGCCCCGGCGCCGGAACAAGTTGCCCAGCGCGAAATGCAGCTCCTGCGTGTCGGGGTCGTTCTGCACCGCCTCGATGAAGGCGTCGATGGCCTGGTCCTGCTGCTCGTTGAGCAGGAAGTTCAGGCCGCGGAAATAGGCCTTGGGCGCCTGGCGGTTCTCGATCCTGAGCTGCCGCAGGTCGAAGCGCGAAGCGAGCCAGCCGAGCACGAAGGCGATCGGCAGGCCGAGCAGCAGCCAGCTGAAATCAAAGTCCATGTTGGCGAACGGCGGGCAGGTCGGTGGTGGCAGGCGCGGGCGGCGCCGCGGGCGAGGCCGTCGTCGGGGCGACCGGGGCGGCCGGTCGCTGGGCTGCGGCGCTGCGGTGTTTCCACCAGCCCGGCAGCATGCCGAGCGCGCCGACCACCAGGCCGCCGGCAAAGGCGGCCAGCACCACCAGCACCAGCGGCGCGCGCCACGAGGTGCCGAAGAAGAAGTAGACGGTGGCGTCGTGCTGGTTGTTCAGCGCGAAGGCGAAGAGGGTAAAAAAAATGGCTGCCTTGAGCAGCCACAGGAGGTATTTCATGCGGGTCCCCGATGGCCGGGGAATTCTATGCCTCAGCGGGCCTTGTTCTTCTCGGCGTCGAGGATCGCGGTCTGGGCGTCGACCGCCTCGCGCAGGGCCTTGCCCGGCTTGAAGTGGGGCACCCGCTTCTCGGGGATCTGGACGCTCTCGCCGGACCGCGGGTTGCGTCCGATGCGCGGCGGGCGCCGGTTGACCGTGAAGCTGCCGAAACCGCGAATCTCGATGCGGTGCCCGCGCACCAGCGCGTCGCCCATGGCGTCAAGAATGGTCTTGACGGCGTATTCGGCATCGCGGTGCGTGAGTTGCGCAAAGCGGGCTGCGAGTTCTTCGACGAGATCGGAGCGGGTCATGGCAAGAAATGTAGGCGAAAAAAAAGACAGGGTGGCGCCCGGCGCCGACCCTGTCCCCGGGACCCGGATTACTTGTCCGAGTTGTCCAGCTTGGCGCGCAGCAGGGCGCCCAGGCTGGTCGTGCCCGCGTTCTCGCGTGCCGACTGCTGGCTCAGGCTGGCCATGGCGCCTTGCTCGTCGACCATGTCCTTCTGCTTGATCGACAGCTGGATGTTGCGGGTCTTGCGATCCACATTGACCACCACGGCCGTGACTTCATCGCCTTCCTTGAGCACGTTGCGTGCATCTTCCACGCGGTCGCGGGAAATTTCGCTGGCGCGCAGGTAGCCGATGATGTCTTCGCCGAGGTCGATTTCAGCGCCGCGGGCGTCCACGGTCTTGACCTTGCCGGTCACGACCTGGCCCTTGTCGTTCACGGTCGTGAACGTGGTGAACGGATCGCTGTCGAGCTGCTTGATGCCCAGCGAGATGCGCTCGCGGTCGACGTCGACGGCCAGCACGATCGCTTCGACTTCCTGGCCCTTCTTGTAGTTGCGAACGGCGGTCTCGCCGGTTTCGTTCCACGAGAGGTCGGACAGGTGCACCAGGCCGTCGATGCCGGCAGCCAGACCCACGAAGACGCCGAAGTCGGTGATCGACTTGATCGGGCCCTTGACGCGGTCGCCGCGCTTGGTGTTCTGCGCGAACTCTTGCCACGGGTTGGCCTTGCACTGCTTCATGCCCAGGCTGATGCGGCGCTTGTCTTCGTCGATCTCGAGGACCATGACTTCGACTTCGTCGCCGAGCGAGACGATCTTGTTCGGCGCGATGTTCTTGTTGGTCCAGTCCATTTCGGAGACGTGCACCAGGCCTTCGATGCCGGGTTCGAGTTCGACGAACGCGCCGTAGTCGGCGATGTTCGTGACCTTGCCGAACAGGCGGGTCGATTGCGGGTAGCGGCGCGAAACACCCATCCACGGGTCGTCGCCCATTTGCTTCAGACCCAGCGAGACACGGTTCTTCTCGGTGTCGAACTTGAGGATCTTGGCGGTGATTTCCTGGCCGGCCTGCACCACTTCGCTCGGGTGGCGGACGCGGCGCCATGCCATGTCGGTGATGTGCAGCAGACCGTCGATGCCGCCGAGGTCGACGAACGCACCGTATTCGGTGATGTTCTTGACGACGCCGCGCACGACTGCGCCTTCCTTCAGGGTTTCCATCAGCTTGGCGCGTTCTTCGCCCATACTGGCTTCGACCACGGCACGGCGCGACAGCACGACGTTGTTGCGCTTGCGGTCGAGCTTGATGACCTTGAATTCGAGGGTCTTGTTCTCGTAAGGGGTCAGGTCCTTGATCGGACGGGTGTCGATCAGCGAACCCGGCAGGAAGGCGCGGATGCCGTTGACCAGCACCGTGAGGCCGCCCTTGACCTTGCCGCTCGTGGTGCCGGTGACGAAGTCGCCGGATTCGAGGGCCTTCTCGAGCGCGAGCCACGAAGCCAGACGCTTGGCGGTGTCGCGCGAGAGGATGGTGTCGCCGTAGCCGTTTTCGACGGAGCCGATGGCCACGGAAACGAAATCGCCGGCCTGGACTTCGAGCTCGCCCTTGTCGTTCTTGAACTCTTCGATCGGCACGTAGGCTTCGGACTTGAGGCCTGCGTTGACGACGACGTGGTTGTGTTCGACACGCACGACTTCGGCGGTGATGACCTCACCGGTGCGCATCTCCGAACGCTTCAGGGATTCTTCGAATAGGTCGGCAAAAGATTCAGACATGTGTTTTTCCTTCCGTCACTCAGGGTTTGCAGCTGCGATGGCGACATTGCCTGCAGCTGGCTTGGATCTGGCGACGGCGGTTGTGTGGGCATGAAGCCCGGTTAGGGTTGAACAACCAGCATGGCCGATGCGCTGTCGCGCGGCGGGGACCCGGCTGGATCGAAATACCGTTCAAGAAGACTCGAACGGCTGTACTTCCTGCCACCAGGCAAGCACCTGCACGACCGATTGCTCGATCGTCTGGTGCGAGTTGTCCAGGAGGCGGGCATCAGGCGCCGGCTTGAGTGGCGCGACGCTGCGGGAGGAGTCCCGGAGGTCACGCGCTTCCAGGTCGGCGCGAAGACTGTCGATTGTAGTCGAAATACCCTTTGAAATCAACTGCTTATAGCGCCGTTCGGCCCGGTGGGCGGCGCTCGCCGTGAGGTAGACCTTGAGCCCGGCGTCCGGGAAGATCACGGTGCCCATGTCGCGGCCGTCGGCCACCAGGCCCGGCAGGCGCCGGAAGCTGCGCTGCAGGGCCAGCAGGGCGGCCCGCACCGCCGGCAGCGCCGAGACGCGCGAGGCGTCCATGCCGGCGGCTTCCGTGCGCAAGTCCTCGCTCACATCCTCGCCCGCCAACAGCACCTTGCCCTCGTTGAACACGAGAGGCAGGGCCCGCGCCAGGTCGGCGATGCGGGCCTCGTGGGCGGGCTCGGCGTCGAGTCCGGCGCGGCGCATCGCCAGCCCGGTCACGCGGTAGAGCGTGCCCGAGTCCAGGTAGTGGTAGCCGAGCCGCCGCGCCACCTCGACCGTCAGCGTGCCCTTGCCCGAGGCGGTCGGGCCGTCGATGCAGATCACCGGCACCTCGGGCGCATGGGCGACCGAGAACAGGGTCTCGAAATAATCGGGGAAGGTCTTGGCGACGCAGTGCGGATCGAGGATGCGCACCGCGACGCCGTCCGGATTGAAGGCCGCCAGCGAAAAGCACATCGCCACCCGGTGGTCGTCGTAGGTCTTGATGCTGGCCGGCCGCCAGCTGCCGGCCGGCAGCGGGTGGACGCGGATGAAGTCGGGGCCGTCCTCGACCGTGGCCCCGAGCTTGCGCAGCTCGTTGGCCATGGCGTCGATGCGGTCGGTTTCCTTGACGCGCCAGCTGGCGATGTTGCGCAGCGTGCTCGGGCCATCGGCGTAGAGCGCCATCACGGCCAGGGTCATCGCGGCATCGGGAATGTGGTTGGCGTCGAGGTCGATGGCCCGGAGCGGCCAGGCGCCGCGCGAGATCGCCAGCCAGTTCGGGCCACTGTCGACCCTGGCGCCCATCCGGCGCGCGGCGTCGATGAAGCGGATGTCGCCCTGGATCGATTCGGCGCCGACGCCCTCGATCCGGATGCCCGTTCCTTCGGCGATGGCGCCGAGCGCGATGAAGTAGCTGGCCGACGACGCATCCGCCTCGACGTGGATATCGCCCGGCGAGCGGTACTGGCTGCCGGCCGGAATGGTGAAGCGCTGCCAGCCCTCGCGCCGCACGGTGATCCCGAAGCGCGCCAGCAGGTTGAGCGTGATCTCGATGTAGGGCTTGGAGATCAGTTCGCCGACCACGTCGATCACGATGTCGCGCTGGGCGGCCAAT
The DNA here is from genome assembly GCF_030486595.1 of Variovorax ginsengisoli. Lineage (GTDB taxonomy): Bacteria > Pseudomonadota > Gammaproteobacteria > Burkholderiales > Burkholderiaceae_C > Variovorax > Variovorax ginsengisoli_B. Next base: position 347,230 of record NZ_JAUJZH010000003.1, read on the forward strand.
GGAAGGGCCAGCAGCAGCGCGGTCAGGAATTGGCTGGAGACGTCGCCGCGGACGCGGATCGGGCCGTCGAGCTGCAGGTCGTCGAGCGCGACCGGATGGATCTGCAGCGGCGGATAGCCCGGGTTGCCGAGGTAGTCGACGCGGCAGCCGAGTTGGGTCAGGGCGTCGACCAGGTCGCCGATCGGGCGCTCGTGCATGCGCGGCACGCCGCGCAGCTCGAACTCGCCGCCCAGCAGGGCCAGCGCGGCGGTCAGCGGCCGCATCGCGGTGCCGGCGTTGCCGAGGAACAGCGACGCCGAGGGCGTCTTCAACCGGCCGCCGAGCCCTTCGATGCGCAGGATGTCGCCGGCGCGCTCGACGGTGCAGCCGAGGGCGGCCAGCGCATCGAGCATGACCCGCGTGTCGTCCGAATCGAGCAGGTCGTGCACGGTCGTCGTGCCGCTGGCCAGTGCCGCCAGCAGCAGCACGCGGTTGGAAATGCTCTTGGAGCCCGGCAGCCGGACGGTGCCGGCCGCCGCGCCCAGCGGCGGGATGTCGAGGAAGGGGGTCGTGAACATGGTCAGTCCGGCGAGGCGGCCACGCCGGGCTGCCACAGGGAGCGAGTGCCGCTCGCCGCCGCGATCGCGTCTTCCAGCTCCTGGGCGTTGCCGGTGCGCACCAGCGCCTCGAGGTGGGCCAGGGCCTCGCGGAAGCCCTGGGCCTGCAGCAGCACCTGCTCGCGGTTGGCCAGCAGGACGTCGCGCCACATGGTCGGGTCGCTGGCGGCGATGCGCGTGAAGTCGCGGAAGCCCGGGCCCGCCAGTTCGAGGAAGCGGCTCCCCTGGGGGTGCGCGGTCATGGCGTTGATGAAGGCGAAGGCCAGCAGGTGCGGCAGGTGGCTCACGGCCGCGAAGGCGCTGTCATGGGCCTCGGGCGTCATCGTCACCACCTTGGCACCGATGGCGGTCCAGACCTTGGAGGCCCGCTGCACGTTCGAGCGCAGCGTGGCCTTGACCGGCGTGAGTACCACCTGGCGCCCGGCGTACAGGTCGGCATCCGCATGCTCGACCCCGGCCAGCTCCTTGCCGGCGATCGGGTGGGCCGGGACGAAGGCGCCGATCTGGTCCTGCAGGCCGCGCCGCGCCGCCTCGATGACGTCGCCCTTGGTCGAGCCGACGTCCATCACGAACATCTTGTCGTTGATGCCGTGGCGGATCGCCTTGAAAGTCTGCTCGGAGGCGCCGACCGGGACCGCGATCAGCACCAGGTCGGCGCCCGACATCGCGAGCAGCGCGGAGGGCGCCGCGACATCGATGACGCCGAGCTGCCGCGCGCGTTCGGTGGTCGAGGGCGACTTGCTGTAGCCGACCACCCGCTTCACCAGTTTCGCGCGCTTGAGCGCCAGCGCGAACGAGCCGCCCATCAATCCGCAGCCAATCAGGCCCAACTGTTCGATCATCGTCAGGCCGTGATCGGGTAGGCGCCCAGTACTTTGTAGAACGCGCACAGCTTGCGCAGTTCGACGAGCGCGGCGGCCACGTTGGGTTGCGAGGGATGGCCGTCGAGGTCGATGTAGAAGTAGTACTCCCACTGGCCGGTGCGGGCCGGCCGCGACTCGAAGCGGGTCATCGAGACGTTGTTGGCCTTGAGCGGCACCAGCAGGTCGTGCACCGCGCCGGGCTGGTTGGGCACCGACACCACGAGGCTGGTGCAGTCGCGCCCGGTCGCCGGCGGCATCGCCAGCGTCTGCGGCAGGCAGATGACGGCGAAGCGCGTGCGGTTGTAGGAGTCGTCCTGGATCGCGTGGGCCACGATGTGCAGCCCGAAGCGGGTGGCCGCGCGTTCGCTGGCCAGGCCGGCCCAGGCCGGATTGCCGGCCGCCAGGCGGGCGCCTTCGGCGTTGCTCGACACGGCGCGCCGCTCGGCGTTCGGCAGGTGCTTGGCGAGCCAGGTCTGGCACTGGGCCAGCGCCTGCGGATGGGCCAGCACCGCCTCGATGCCCTCGAGCGAGTTGCTCGAACGCAGCAGGTGGTGGCGCACCAGCAGGCTGACTTCGCCGACCACGTGGGTCGGCGAGTGCAGGAACAGGTCGAGCGAGCGCGTGACCACGCCCTCGGTGGAGTTCTCGACCCCGACCACGCCGTACTGGGCGCTGCCGGCGGCGGTGGCATGGAAGACCTCGTCGAAGCTGGCGCAATAGACCAGGTCGGCGGCGCCGCCGAAGTACTCGACCGCGGCCTGCTCGCAGAACGTGCCTTCGGGGCCGAGCACGGCCACCCGCTGCGGCGATTCGAGCGCCAGGCAGGCCGACATGATCTCGCGCCAGATGGCCGCCACGTGCAGCGCCTTCAGCGGGCCGCCGTTGCTCTGCTGCATCTTCTCGATCACCTGGGCGACGCGGTCGGGCCGGAAAAAGGGCGTGCCCTCGCGCTTCTTGACCTCGCCGACCTGTTCGGCCACGCGGGCGCGCCGGTTCAGGAGGTCGAGGAGCTGCTGGTCGAGCGAGTCGATCTGCACGCGCAGATCGGCCAGGCCGGGGGAGGTTTCGGGGGTGGAGGGCGGTGTGGCTGGTGCGGTCATTGGTCAAGTGCTCGGTGTCTGCAGGTCCCTAGGCCGGCGCCGGGCCGCCCCAAGGCGGCCTGCGGCCCCCTCGGGGGGCAGCGACACACGCAGTGAGGAGCGTGGGGGTCAGATCAGGCACGCGACCGTTCGAATTCTCGCATGTAGGCCACCAGCGCCTGCACGCCGCCCAGTGGCATGGCGTTGTAGATGCTGGCGCGCATGCCGCCGACCGACTTGTGGCCCTTGAGCTGCAGCAGCCCGGCCTCGCGGGCGCCGGCCAGGAAGGCCTCGTTGCGGCTTTCGTCGGCCAGGAAGAAAGGCACGTTCATGCGCGAGCGGCAGCCGGGATCGACCTTGTTGGCGTAGAAGTCGGAGCCGTCGATGAAGTCGTACAGCAGCCGCGCCTTGGCGATGTTGCGCGCCTCCATGGCCGCGACGCCGCGCAGTTCGCCTTCCTGCTGCTCCCGCAGCCACTGGAAGGTCAGGCCGGCGATGTAGATGCCCCAGGTCGGGGGCGTGTTGTACATCGACTGGTTGTCCGCCACCGTCTTGTAGTTGAAGGCGCTCGGGCAGATCTGGAGCGCATGGCCGAGCAGGTCGTCGCGCACGATCACGATCGTGAGCCCGGCCGGGCCGAGGTTCTTCTGGGCGCCGCCGAAGGCCAGGCCCACGCGCGACCAGTCGACCGGGCGCGACGCCACGTGCGACGAGAAGTCGATCACCAGCGGTGCCTTGCTGCCGAGCGCGGCGAGGTCGGGCAGCTGCTGGAATTCGATGCCGTTGATGGTCTCGTTGGTGCAGACGTGCACGTACGACGCATCGGCCGAGAGCTGCCAGCCGGCCGGATCGGGCAGCCGGGTGTGGCCGTCCGCCGCGTTGCTCGCCACCACCTTCGCCTCGCAGTAGCGCTGGGCTTCCTTGTGCGACTTGATGCTCCAGCTGCCCGTGAGGACGAAGTCCGCACGCGTGCCGCGCGACAGGTTCATCGGCACGATCGCGTTCTCGCCCAACCCCCCGCCCTGCATGAACAGGATGTGGAACTGCGACGGTACCGCGAGCAGTTCGCGGATGTCGGCCTCGGCCTGCGTGCAGATCGCGCCGAACTCCTTGCCGCGATGGCTCATTTCCATCACGCCCATGCCGCTGCCATGCCAGTCGAGCATCTCGGCGGCGGCGCGCTGCAGCACCGCCTCCGGCATCGCGGCCGGACCGGCGGAGAAGTTGTACGGGCGCGGACCCGCGGGCTTCGTCACTTCTTGGCAGGCGCCTTGGCGGGCGCTGCGGGCTTGCCGGCGCCAGCGGCTGCGCCGGTCGGTGCGCCCAGGGCCTTGGCGACGCTGGCGTCGAGCGCGACCATCTTCGGCTCGATCGTGGCGCGGGTGTCAGCCACCAGCTTCTCGGTCAGGGCGGTCTGCAGCTTGGGGTTGACCTCCTGGTACTTCTTGCTCAGCGGCGAGCTGATCCAGGCCATGAGCTGCTTGAGCTCATCTTCGCTGAAGTTCTGCTCCATGATCGGGGTCAGGGCGCCCGGTGCCAGTTGCACGGCCTTGTCGCGCACGATCGGGTAGGCGTCGTCGAAGTACTTCTTGAGCTCGGCATCGGCGGCCTTGGCGGCGGCTTCGCGCTTCTCGGCCGGCACCTGCGTCTGCAGGTACTGGGAGCCGGCCTGGGCGATCGGGGCGCTCGACTGTTCGACCAGTCCGCGCGCCAGCGATTCGATGCCGGGGCGCTGCATGTCGATGAACTGCTTGATCAAGGTCGCCTTGTCCTGGGCCATGGCCAGCGAGCTGCCGGCAAGCGCGGCCGTGAGGAGCGCGAGTTTGATTTTTTTCACTGAGGGTTCTCCGTTGAAGAGGGGGTGGAAGTGTCGTCGTCGGCGCCGGGTTCATTCTCGATATTCGCGTCATTCTCGACGATGCGCTGCAGCCCGCTGAGCTTGGCGCCTTCGTCGAGTCCGATCAGGGTGACGCCTTGCGTCGCTCGCCCCAGTTCGCGGATTTCGGAGACTCGGGTGCGCACGAGGACACCCTTGTCGGTGATGAGCATGATCTCGTCGTCGGAATGCACGAGAGTCGCGGCCACCACTTTGCCGTTACGTTCACTTTGTTGAATCGCGATCATGCCCTTGGTTCCCCGGCCGTGACGCGTGTACTCGGTAATGCTTGTACGTTTTCCGTAACCGTTTTCGGTCGCGGTGAGCACGCTCTGCTCTTCGTCCTCGGCCACCAGCATGGCGATCACGCCCTGGCCGTCTTCCAGCGTCATGCCGCGCACGCCGCGGGCGTTGCGGCCCATCGGGCGGACGTCGTTCTCGTCGAAGCGCACCGCCTTGCCGCCGTCGGAGAACAGCATCACGTCGTGGGCGCCGTCGGTCAGCGCGGCACCGATCAGGTAGTCGCCCGGGTCGAGGTCGACCGCGATGATGCCGGCCTTGCGCGGGTTGCTGAATTCGTCGAGCGCGGTCTTCTTGACCGTGCCCATCGAGGTCGCCATGAAGACGTACTGGTTGGCCGGGAAGGTGCGTTTCTCGCCGGTGAGCGCCAGCACGACGTTGATCTTCTCGCCCTCCTGCAGCGGGAACATGTTGACGATCGGCCGCCCGCGCGAGCCGCGCGAACCCGCCGGCACCTCCCAGACCTTGAGCCAGTAGAGCCGGCCGCGGTTCGAGAAGCACAGGATGTAGTCGTGCGTGTTGGCGATGAAGAGTTGGTCGATCCAGTCGTCTTCCTTGGTTGCCGTCGCCTGCTTGCCGCGGCCGCCGCGCTTCTGGGCCCGGTACTCGCTGAGCGGCTGGCTCTTGATATAGCCGCTGTGCGACAGGGTCACGACCATGTCGGTGGGCGTGATCAGGTCCTCGGTCGAGAGGTCGAAGGCGCTGTGTTCGACCAGGCTGCGGCGGGCGCCCAGCTTGCTCTGGCCGAACTCCTGCTTGATCGCGCCGAGTTCGTCGCCGATGATCACCGAGACCCGCTCCGGCTTGGCCAGGATGTCGAGCAGGTCGTCGATCTCGGCCATCACGTCCTTGTATTCGGCGACGATCTTGTCCTGTTCGAGGCCGGTCAGGCGCTGCAGGCGCATCTGCAGGATTTCCTGGGCCTGGGTGTCCGACAGCTTGTAGAGGCCGTCGGCGTGCATGCCGTATTCGCGCTCGAGGCCGTCCGGCCGATAGTCGTCGGCGTTGATCACGCCGCCATCGGCGCGGGTGCGGGTCAGCATCTCGCGCACCAGCTTGCTGTCCCAGGCGCGGCTCATGAGCTCGGCCTTGGCGACCGGAGGCGTCGGCGCGTTGCGGATGATCGCGATGAATTCGTCGATGTTGGCCAGCGCCACCGCCAGGCCTTCGAGCACATGGCCGCGCTCGCGCGCCTTGCGCAGGGTGAACACGGTGCGGCGAGTGACCACTTCGCGGCGGTGCTGAAGGAAGACCTCGATCAGGTCCTTGAGGTTGCACAGCTTCGGCTGGCCGTCGACCAGCGCCACCATGTTGATGCCGAAGGTGTCCTGCAGCTGGGTCTGCTTGTAGAGGTTGTTGAGCACCACCTCGGGCACTTCGCCGCGCTTGAGCTCGATCACCAGCCGCATGCCCGACTTGTCGGACTCGTCCTGGATGTGGCTGATGCCTTCTATCTTCTTCTCGTGCACCAGCTCGGCCATGCGCTCCTGGAGCGTCTTCTTGTTGACCTGGTAGGGCAGCTCGTCGACGATGATCGCCTGCCGCTGGCCACGGTCGATGTCCTCGAAGTGGCACTTGGCGCGCATCACGACCTTGCCGCGGCCGGTGCGGTAGCCGTCCTTGATCCCGTTGATGCCGTAGATGATGCCGGCGGTGGGGAAGTCGGGCGCCGGCACGATCTCCATCAGGTCGTCGATGCTGGCGTCGGGGTGGCGCAGCAGATGCAGGCAGGCGTCGACCACCTCATTCAGGTTGTGCGGCGGAATGTTGGTCGCCATGCCGACTGCGATGCCGCCGGCGCCATTGACCAGCAGATTTGGCAGTTTGCTCGGCAATACCAGCGGTTCTTTTTCGGAGCCGTCGTAATTGGGGCCGAAATCGACTGTTTCCTTGTCGATATCGCCCAGCATTTCGTGGGCAATTTTGGCCAGCCGGATCTCGGTATAGCGCATCGCGGCCGCCATATCGCCGTCGACCGAGCCGAAATTGCCTTGGCCGTCAACCAGCATGTGGCGCATCGAGAAGTTCTGCGCCATCCGCACGATGGTGTCGTAGACCGACTGGTCGCCGTGCGGGTGGTACTTGCCGATGACGTCGCCGACGATACGGGCCGACTTCTTGTAAGGCCGGTTCCAGTCGTTGTTGAGCTCGTGCATGGCGAAAAGCACGCGCCGATGCACCGGCTTGAGGCCGTCCCGGGCGTCCGGAAGGGCGCGCCCGACGATCACGCTCATGGCGTAATCCAGGTAGCTGCGGCGCATTTCCTCTTCGAGGCTGATGGGCAGTGTTTCTTTGGCGAACGAGGTCATGGGCGGCACGCTGACGGCAAGGGAGGCGGAATTTTACGCTGTGGACGGTGTCGCACCGCCGCAACACAAGGCCGGTATTCCGCCTCCGTCCTACGTTTCCGGGGCGTCTGCGGGGGGGTTTGCCAAAGACCCTATGGCACAATCGCCTCAACGTTTTGGGTGGTGGTCACTTAAAGCGTCCTTGATTCGCAGCGCGGCTGCGGCTTTTTCCCCAAGAGGAGAACCATGAAGAAACTGAATAAAGTGGCGATGATGTTTGCAGTCGCTGCGCTCGCCACTGCCGCCGGCGCGCAGACCCGTGTCACCGCTGCGAATGGCGGACCGGTCATCGACAACTGGCAAAACGGCACCGGCGAACTGGTCTGGAAGAACGGCACCAATGAACTGTGCTGGCGCGATGCCAACTGGACGCCCGCAACGGCTGCCGCTGGTTGCGACGGCGCTCTGGTTCCGGCACCTCCTGTGGCTGCTGCTCCCGCTCCCGCACCGGCTCCGGTTCCCCCGGCAGTCGCTGCTTCGAAGGTCACCTTCGCCGCTGACGCCTTCTTCGACTTCGACAAGTACGTCCTGAAGCCCGAAGGCCGCGCCAAGCTCGACGACCTGGTCTCCAAGATCAAGGACGTGAACCTGGAAGTCATCATCGCCGTGGGTCACACCGACTGGATCGGCACCGTGGCGTACAACCAGAAGCTGTCGGTCCGCCGCGCTGAAGCCGTCAAGGCCTATCTCGTGTCCAAGGGCATCGAGAAGAACCGCGTGTACACCGAAGGCAAGGGCAAGAGCCAGCCGATCGCTGACAACCGCACCGCCGAAGGCCGCGCCAAGAACCGCCGCGTGGAAATCGAAGTGGTCGGCACCCGCCCCAACAAGTGATTCGCCAGAATCGCTGATGAAAACCCCGCCTCGGCGGGGTTTTTTTATGGCCGGCCGCGCGCCGGCATTTCAATTCGCGACGTTTCATAATCGCTGCATGACCGATACCGTGAATGCCGATCCGGCAGAACTCGCCAAATTTTCCGAACTCGCGCACCGTTGGTGGGATCTCGAAAGTGAATTCCGGCCGCTGCACGAAATCAATCCGCTGCGGCTCGACTGGATCGACGGCATCGCACCGATTGCCGGGCGCAAGGTGCTCGACGTCGGCTGCGGCGGCGGAATCCTGGCCGACTCGATGGCGCGCAAGGGCGCCGAGGTGCTGGGTGTCGACCTGGCCGACAAGGCGCTCAAGGTGGCGCAGTTGCATGCACTGGAGGCCGGCACGCGCGGCGTCAAGTACCGTTCGGTCAGTGCCGAGGCGCTGGCGGCCGAGCAGCCAGCCACTTTCGACGTCGTGACCTGCATGGAGATGCTCGAACACGTGCCCGATCCGGCCTCCGTCGTCAAGGCCTGCGCCGACCTCGCCAAGCCCGGCGGCTGGGTCTTCTTCTCGACCATCAACCGCAGCCTCAAGGCCTTCATGCTGGCGATCGTGGGGGCCGAGTACGTGCTCGGCATGCTGCCGCGCGGCACGCACGAATACCAGAAGCTGATCCGACCCAGCGAGCTGGCCGCTTACTGCCGCGCCGCCGGGCTCGACCTGCGCCATACCCGCGGCCTGGAGCACAACCCGGTGACGCGGCGCTACTGGCTGAGCAGCGACACCAGCGTGAACTATATGTTCGCCACCCAGAAGCCGGCGGGCTCCCTGTGAGGCCGGACCGCACCGAAGCCGTCCTGTTCGACCTCGACGGCACCCTGATCGACAGCGCCCCCGACCTGGGCGCCGCGGCCGACCAGATGCGCACCGAGCGCGGCTTGCCGTCGCTGCCGTTGGCGCGCTATCGCCCGATGGCCGGCGCCGGCGCCCGAGGCATGTTGGGCGTGGCCTTCGGCATCACGCCTGAAGCGCCCGAATTTCCCGAGCTGCGCGAGGAGTTCTTCGTCAAGTACGAGTCGCGGATGCTGCACAACACGCAGGTCTTCGATGGCGTGGCCGAACTGGTCGAGGCCCTGAGGGCTGCCGGGCTGCAGTGGGGCGTGGTGACCAACAAGTCCGAGCGCTTCACCGTTCCGCTGACGCGCGCGATGGCGCTGTTCGAAAGCGCCCGCGCTATCGTCAGCGGCGACACCACGCCGCATGCCAAGCCGCACCCGGAGCCGCTGTTCGAGGCGGCGCGCCGGCTCGGCGTCGCGCCTGCGCACTGCATGTATGTAGGCGACGATGAGCGCGACATCCTGGCCGGCCGCGCCGCCGGCATGCGCACGGTGGCCGCGACGTACGGCTACATGGGCGAGCAGGCCGAAGTGGCGCGCTGGGATGCCGATGCCGCCATCGCTTCGCCCATGGAGCTCTTGAAGTTACTGAAACAGGCCTAAAATGATTGGCTTGGGGCTGCACTGGTTTCGACGTGGGTTCGGAATCGCAGCGGGGCATGTCGAGCTGAATGCGCTCGTAAAACAGATTCAAACAAACTAACTGCAAACGACGAACGTTTCGCACTCGCCGCTTAATTGCCGGTGAGCTTTGCAACAGCAGGCCGATGGGCTGGGCAAGGGGGCGCTAGAGCAATCTGACGCCTCCCGGCTGCAAAGATAATCTACATGGGCTGGTCCTGATCCGGGTACCTTGGGTCGGGACGAGAAAATAGGGTGCTGGCGGCCGGTGTAGCGTGCGACTGCGCGACACCGGTGGCGAGACTCAAATCAGACCGCTAAACATGTAGATCTGCGCGAAGAAGGCTTGCGGACGGGGGTTCAAATCCCCCCAGCTCCACCATACACGGCGGTCAACGCCAATGAAAGACAGATGGCGGGCGGCGGTCGATACCGCCTAAAACCGCCCCAAGTTGGCGTTCGGCTCGCACCGATTTCGCACGCAGGACGGGGGAAATTCGCACGCGACCCTCACCCTACCGCCTTCAGGGTCGCCTTCGGCTTCTTGTAGTCGTCGGCGATGAACTTCCCATAGACCGTGAACACCATCGTAGCGTCCTCGTGGCCGAGCTGCTGGGCCAGGTACCACGGGTTCGCGCCGGCCGTCAAGGCTGCGCTGGCGTAGGTGTGCCGGGCTTGGTAGGGGTTCCGGTAGCGCACCCCTGAGCGGGCCAGCAGCGGCACCCAGAGGGTCTTCCGGATCTGGGCGTCGGTCGTCCATGGCTGGCCGCTGGCCGGGTTGAGCCACACATGCTCACCCTTGGCCCGGCTCATCGGCTCCTGGGCCCTCAGGGCGGCGATCGCCTCCGGGGTGAGGTCTACGTCCCGGATGCCCGCCGCGGTCTTCGGACCCTTTTCGACGCCGGCCACCTGGTTCAGGTCGATCCGGACCGTCCCAGCCTTCAGGTTCACTTTGGGCCACTTCATGGCGATCAGCTCGCCCGGGCGCGGGCCGGCGTTGAACCAGAACTGGACCATGGGCCATTCATCCGCCCGGGCCGCCGCGATGATCAAGGCGCGCTCCTCGGCGGTGAACGGGTCGACCTCGTATTCGCTGGCCGTGGCCGTCTGCTTCAGCAGCTTGGTCAGGGCGATCCGCTCGAACGGGTCGAACGCGATCAGGTCGTCGTTCAGGGCGTCCTCGAACACGCTGCGCAGGGGCGTCAGCAGGTTCCGGGCGAACTTGGCCGTCACCTTCATCTCGCCGATCCAGGACCGCAGGGCGCTCGGCGTGGCCTCGGCCAGGGTCTTCTCGGCCCAGAACTGCATCCGGTCGCTGTTGATCGCCTTGCGGTAGCCGTCCAGCGTGCTGGGCGACAGGCTCTTGCTCTCTACCTGGCGCTCGTAGGTCTCCAGCTGGTCCTGCAGCAGCTTGCCGATCAGGACATGCCGGGAGGCGCTGCCGAACTGCTTCGCCTTCGCGCTTCCAGGGAAGTATTCGGCGTAGACGAACTCCCCGTCCTTGATCTTCCGCTGGATTTCGACCCGGACCCCGTGGGCGTAGGTCAGCGCGCTCTTGGTGATCTTCTGTGGCGGCAGCAGCTCCCGGCACTCGGTGCCGCGGTAGCTGAACGCGATCTGGATGCGCTGCTCGTGCTTGAACTCCCGGATGCTCACGCCGCGAGGGCATTCGATGGCGCCTGGCTTTCCACCCATTTGTTCCACTCCTCGGGGTTGATGTAGAGGTTGCCGTCGGCACCCAGCCGGCACTGTACGCCGTCGGTCCAGACGCGCTTCCGGCGCCGGGCGTGCACCGCATCGGGGGTGTCGCCGGTCGCCTCGCAGTGCTTTTTGAGCTTGACCCAGCGATAGTTTGATTCGTTGGCGCTCATTGCGTGCTTCCTCCATTAGGGTGCAGGTCCCCGTCGATCATGTATTCATGGCGGTAGCCCTTGAGCATCCGCTTGAACGCCGCCGACGAGATGACGCGCAGCTTGTCCTTGCCGAACTGGCGGCCGGTCGGGTCGATGAAGCTACGCAGGTAAAAGGTGCGCTCCGGGTACTTGCCGGGCTTGAAGCGGCCGACGACCTGCAGCACCATCTTTCCGTGGCCGTCAGCGGCCCACCATTCCTCGACATCCTGGTAGTAGGCATCGCCCCCAGACGACCACTCGCGGCGGGTGCCCGGTCGCCAAGTGTCGGCGTCATCGACCACGACGCCGTCCATCGGGCCGCTGTACGACTCTTTGACGAACGGGAAGGCTATCTCGTGCGTCTCCATGATTCGAATCTCACTGGCGTTCATTTCCGTGGCTCCTCCGGGCAGCCAAACAGGCTGTCCTGATCTCTGATCTGTGCATCGGTGATTTCGGCTGCGGCTTCACGGGCTACCCTGCGAGCATCGGCGCGAGAGGCAAACCACGGGCCCTTGCTGTCATGCGTCTGGGTCTCGTCTTGGAGTAGGCGGGTCATGCTGACTCCAGTTCGCGGCGGTAGTTCGCCTGGAACACGGCGCGAGCGAACCCGGCCGGCGTCTTGCTGCGGATGGTGGCCCGGTCTGCGCCAGGCGAGGCCTTGTGGATTCGGTCGTCCGGCTCTCCAAGGCCTTCAGCCTCGAACGGTTCCGGCATCACGAACCCATTGCCGACCCACAGCGCCGTGAGCTTCGTATAGTTGTCCGTCAGCTCAAAGCCGGTGTACTGGCTCGGGTGGAAGTAGTGATCCGGCTTCCCGATGTGCGGGATGCTGGACAGGACGCCCACCGGGTTCTCGATGAGGTACGGGGCGCCGGACCAGGATGCAACGGTGCGGCACGCCTCAAAGGTTTCCAGCGCATCGCGGAGCATCATTCCGCCCTTGATGACGAAATCCCGAGCGCCGGCACCAGTCACATGCGTGCAAGGCGGGAAGGCGGCCACGAACACGATCCTGCGGCCCTCTGGCGGACGCCAAGTGCGGCAGTCGCCCCACACGTAGTGGATCAACCCTTCGACGCGCTCACGGCGGATCGAATGCGACATATCCACGCAGTAGCACTCAACCCCGGCTTCAGCCCAAGGCTGCGCCATGATCCCGGATTCGTCGCACAGGAAGATGGCGATCGGCGGCAGTTCTTCGCGCTTCACATCGCCTCCCTGATCTCGACGCCCCGAGACTCCTGGGCAAGAGCGGCGCGGGCGGGCTTGCGTCTCAGATAGTGACCGAACCCGGCCAAATCCCACTCGTCGGGCTCGGTGTAGGCCGCGTACTGGAGCAGGGCGTTGCCGCCGGTCGTGCTGACGATCTCATGCCAGCACGTCTCATCGTCGAACAGGCGAACCACGGCGAGCGCCACGCAGACGCCAGCGTAGAACCGCTCATCGCTCGGCTCTCCCTCCTGCGTGCCCCGACCTTGGAGGGCGGCGGCGCGGTTGTTCCATTGCTCGGCCAGCAACGGCTTCACGTCCTCCATGCATGAGAATCGCAGGCCGATGGTGGCGCATCCTTCTGTATCGCAGCAGATGCCCTCGCCGCCGAAGTCGCGCTGGTCAACATCGGTGATTTTGAAGAAATGAGCGCGCTTGCCGCAGAACGGGCACGGTGCCAGATCGCCTTGGGCTTGGGTGTCAGCGGTCATGGGGTTGCTCCTTCGAGGACTTGAGTCCAGCCATAGAGCGATTCATCGCCATCCAGCCCCGACAGAACTCCTTCCACGCCTCGCAGCCCGGCGGGAATGGGTTGTCATGCACCATGCCGAAGCCGTGCTCTCGCGCGTAGACGCCGTCTTGGTATGGCGTGGTCGGCTTGATGGTCATGCCGCACCCCCGGCAGGCTGTGCAGATGCTCCCGAGCGCAGGGCGAGGACCGCTTCGGCATCGCGGAACCCTTGCTTCCACCACTCGATGCACGTCTTGTCAGATTCCCTGAGCCAGTAGCCCTTGTAGAAGTGCTTGGCCCAGATGATCTCCTGCAGCTGCTGATCGCTCGCCGCGTCTTCTGCCGTGGCGGGCGCTGCCGGCTTGCCATCCGGGGTGAAGTTTGCAACCCGGCCCGTCGCCATCAAGCGGGACTTGAAATCATCGGCGGGCGCTGCCGGCTTGGGGTGGGCGGCAAGGAAGCGCACGCGGTCGCGGTACAGAGCGACAGTGCGGGCGTCTTCTTGGCTCGCCGGCCCCTTCACCAAGCCGTCTTCGATCATGCGCTGGAGAGCTTCCCACACGCCATCGGGCACCACCGGCTCGGCTTGCACTGCGACAGCCGGCGTGGCGGCGAGCAGCCCTCGGATGCTTGCAACAAGATCCATTCCAAGCGGCCAGTACCCCGATGCGTTCAGGGCTGTGCGAATCTCCGTCAGCACCTTCTGCGCGCCGTCGTACTCGGCTTTCCAGTCGATGTCGGCCGGCGTGGCGGGCGGGTGCGAGGGGGCGGCGAGAAGGGCCGCGCGATATTCGGCAACGCACTCGTCGGGGATGTCGTTGCTGACGCAGATCGACCAAGCCTCAGCCATCGCCTCGATCATTTCGGCAGTAGGCTCGACCGGAACAAGTTGCCAGCCCTCTGCCGTGCTGACACCCTTCACGGCTTCGGACGGGGCAGGGGACTCGTTCCAGCCGCGCTCGAACACTTCCTCTGGCGGCCCCATCGCCATTTGCTCGTCGTAGCGGCCTTGCTGGTAGCCGAGTTGGTACTCGCTGGGCTCTGCCGGGGAGGGAGCGGCATCTCCGCAAACATCGCAAGGCGCGGGTGCTTCACACTTCAACCAGGGCCACCGGCATACAGCGGACTCCTGGGCGGGAGCGGCGGCCAGCACTGCGGCTTCGATGGCGCGGGTGAATGCAACCCTGTTGCCTTTCCATTCGAACGCCCATAGATGCGCGATCTGGTCCTCCGTCAACGCTCCTACTGGGGGAGCCCCATAGGTGTCATGCTCAAGCCAGCCGTCACGAAACAGGCGAAGATCTTCCGCACACGCAGGATCTTCCGCGCTGCTGCTGTACTTGGCCTCGAAGGCGGCCTTGATTGCTCCTTCGGTGTCATGCTCGGGATTGGAGGGGAGGGAGGCGAGAGCATTGTTGTAGCGCAGCACGGCCATCGCCAACTCGTGTTCCGGCTCCGCCTTGTGGCTGGAGTTGTACCAGACTCGTGCGGCCTGCACGATTGCTTGTTCTTCGGTCATTGCTTTTCTCCTACTTGGGGGAGGGCACGGGCAGCGACGTACTCACGCCAATCCGCCTCGGTCCACTTCAGCCAGAAGGCAGGGTGAAACATCATTGCGTCGTAACCCGGAAGCAGCTGGTACAACTCATTCCCAGCCCACGGATCGTCGGCGGTCTTGGTTTCAAGGATCGCAATCCGGTGCTTGTAGGTGATGGTGTTGCGGACCATCGCCAAAAATAGAGCGGCAAGGAATGCGTAGAGGATGTAAATGATCATCATGATTGGCTTCCAAGGCAGGACGCTTCCCCGCCACCAGGTTTAGAGAGAACCACGCCGCACTTAGCGGGTTGGTATGAATCACCGCCACCCCCGCATCCAGCGAGCAGCAGTGCAAGGAAGAGCGCTTTCATGCGGCCACCAGCCTGAGAATTGCGGCGCGGACCTGTTCGCGGCATTCGTCGATCTGGTCGGGGATGTCCGTCTCAGGGTGGCGACGGCCGGCAGAGGCCAGGCCTTGGGCGTAGGCTTCCTCTTGCAGCTGGTCCAACTTCTCGTTGACGTCGTCCCAGTCGAAGACGGCCAGGGGCTGGCGGGCGCTCATGTCAGGCCGCCTTGCGCAGTTGGTAGCCGGCGCGGAACTTCTCGAACTCGACCAGCACCGCGCGGGCTTTGGCCTCGTCGCCTTTGCCCCAGGTCCGCGATCCGAGGAAGGCGCTGATGACGTCCTGCTGCTCGACGACGACTTGGCGCGCGACCGTGGCGGTGATCGGTGTGACGCTGGGCGCGGGCGCTGCTGCCGGTGCGGCGACCGTCTGGACCTCCTCGGCCTTGGCGTTCGCCGCCTCGATGGCCTTGTCGTGCTCCATGATCCGGTGCGCGATGATCGCGGCCAGGTCGTCGGGCGCCTTCAAGACCAGCTGCGCTTCGTCCGGGAACAGGATCGAAACGTGGCTACGTGCCTGAAGTGTCGTCAGGTTCTGGTGGATCAGGTCAAACGAGGCGGCCGCGCCGATCTTGGCGTTCGCCAGGGTCGTGTCGATCGCGTCCTGCATGCTGGCGACCGAGCGCTTGTTCTTGATCGCGCCGGCGAAGTCGGCCGGGACCGCGGGCATGTAGGGCTTGCCTAGGCGGGTGTTCAGGCCGTCGATGTATGCGCGCAGCGAGGCAGCGGCGTCCGTTAGCATCTTCTGCTTGCGGAGCTTTTCCTCGGCCTCCACGGCGTTCTCGAGGTCGATGGCCTTGCGGCGCGCCACCTCCGAGATGTGGTCGATGGCCTTGATCGCTTCGTCGATGCTGGCCATCCGACCCAGGATCATGATCTTGGCGGTCGCCATCGCGTCCTGCACGTCGCGGCAGAACTTGGCGTCTTCCTTCGCGTCGACGAACTGCTGATCGTTCTCGAACTTGGTCGGGATGCTGCCGATCACGGCAAGCGCCTTGACCTTGTAGGCGTCGAGATTGCTGACGGTGATCTCGCCCTTGGCTTCGACCACCAGGGCCGGCAGCGACTCGCGAGCGGCGGCAGTGGGCTTCGGCGCTTCGGCCGGCGCCGGCTTGTAGGCGGCCAGGTCGGCGGCGAACTGCTGCCAGCCGGCCAGGATCTCGGCGCGCAGCTCTGCGTCCGGCTCGTACCAGGCGTGCATCTCTTCGACCATCTCGTCGCCGGACCACTTCGACGCCATGAACAGGATGCGCGTGGCGCCCGACACCATGCACTGCTGTTCCATCTGCACGCGGTAGGCCTTCGGCAGAGCGTCGGCGCCGGCGTCGGAGATCAGTGCGGCGCGCAGCTGGTCGTTCAGGGTCTTGTGCTCGAAACCGGTGGACTCGTCCATGGTCAGGCCGTCGAAGGAGGCAGAGAGCTCGCCCTCGGTGCCGGTGACAGGGTACAGGTCTTCGCCGATGATCTTCTCGGCCAGCGGCCGGGCCAGGGCTTCGAAGCGGTGGCCATCATCGAAGCGGCGCTGTGTGCCTGCGTCGACCTCTTCCGAGATGCCCGTCTTCAACTCCTGCAGCAGCTGCGTGCGGTTCTTGTACTTCGAGCAGCCCAGCATTGCCGGCGCGTCACTGGCGTTGAAGTGGGAGGCGCGGTGGGCGTGCCAGGCGGCCGAGCCTTGAATCAGATCGTGCGTCTTCATGCTTGCTCTCCTTGGGCCGGGGTCCACGACGCGATCTCGACCTTCTGGTCGGCGGTCAGGATCTCCTTTGTTTCGATGGTCTTGATGAGGTCGTTGGCGGACTTCTTGCCGCTCTCGACGGTCTTCTTCCAGCCCTCCTTCTTGGCTTCGAAGGATTCGGCGGTGCACGCGGGGAGGGCGGCCGTTTTCTTCTCGCCGCTGCTGCCCTGTTCGGCCTTGTTTTCCATGACGGTGGCCCAGGTGGCTTCGCCGTCCTTGATCGCGCCGTACAGGCCGCGCAGGTTGACCAGCTCGGTCGGCGAGCAGGCGCCGATGTCGTGGCCGAGGTAGTCGGCCAGCTGGCTCGCCTTCACGCCCAGGCCATCGAAGGCGTCGACGATGCGCTTGCGCTCGGCGGCCGGGTCGCGCGCCGCCTCGTCCATGCGGACTGACTTGATGATGTCTTCGGCCTCGTCGCACAGGTCGCCGGGCACGATGCGCAGGCCCAGCGTGCGGATGGCCTTCGAGATCAGCGCCGCGCGCTTGTTGAGCAGGTCGTCATCGTTCGCGGGGATCGTGTAGACCGGCTTCTTGTAGCTGTTGATGCGCATGCTGATGTAGCTGCCGTCGTCGGAGGGCTTGGAGCGCTCCACCGTCTTCGACACCTTCACGTCCAGCGGGTAGGTGACGTTCGCCTCAAGGTCCGTGACACTGACCCGGTGCACTTCCTTCTGCACGTCCTCGAAGATCATGGTGGTCTCGATCAGGACATTGGTCATGCAGCGGAGAGCCACTTCGACGAAGCGGATGCCGAGGCCTTCGACGCCGGCGCCGATCGGCTTGCGGTAATAGGCACTCTTGTTGTTCGCGAAGGTCGGCCGGCGGCATTCCTTCAGCAGGTCTTGGCGCACCTGGTCCCAGTTGCGGGGGCGGTGCAGCGCAATGGTGTAGCGGGCTTCGACCATGGCCTTCGCCTGGGAGGCGACAGCGCTGGATGCGCTCTCAATGCCGAATTGCTGGAGGGCGGGCGGATTGAATGCGCCGCCGGTGGTGGTGAGTTCGTTCACGGTTCGTTCTTTCAGGTGCGGAGAAGGACGGCGACCAGCGAAACCACGCAGGGCACCAGGAGAGGGGAGAGGCACAGGAGGACGACAGTCCAGAGCGACGGGTCGCCGACGTAGGCCTGGTGGTCTTCCTGCTCGGCAACCGACACGCGGGTGTCGACCTCGGGGCGGTCCGACCAGTGGCCGGCGTGCATGCGGTGGACGGCGTTCATGACGTGCCTTTCAGGATGAAAAACAGGGCAACGACCGCGGCGATGCACGCCGGGACGATCCAGCGATGGCCACCGGCCTTGGGGGCAGGGCGCTCGATCGCGCACGCATCTCGGCAGACGTCGCGGCTGGTGCGTGGGGCCAGGGCGCCCATGGCGGCCCCGATCTGGCGCGTCCGGAGCTCGGCGAATTGCGAGCGCGTCATGAGGCGCTCCCGGTGACCTTGGCGATGGCCTTCGCGCTTTCGGCCGCCCGGCCATACGATTCATCGGTGACGTAGCTCAGCGTGCCGTAGCCGTCGAGGCTGTAGCCGATCAATTGCGCAACCTGCATGTGCTCCTCGGGCGTGAAGACGCCTCGCGCCGTCTCGTTCAGGCCGTAGCCATGCTTCCTCGAATGCTCCAGCAGCGCGGAGACGATGCGGTTTTCCTTGAAGCGCAGAACGCCATGCTCGTCCGTCACCAGAGGGTGCATCGGCTGGGCTTGGGCCGGTTGCGAGGGGGCGCCGAGGGATGCGCGCCATGCTGCATCCAGCTTGTCGTCGAGGTCGCCCTTGCAGGTGTTGAAGGCGATGATCGACTTGGCGCGCTGGTCGTAGGAGCGGTCCGCATGCACGCGGTACAGCGGGGGCAACGGCTCCTCCGTGGCGGCTGGGCGCGAGGGAGCGGCGAGAGCGTCTGCCGCCTCAACGTGCGCCGATGCGCGGGCTTGGTACTCATGCCACGTAAGCTCATGTCGCAGGTACATGCCGAGCAGGTCGTCCAGCACGCCAGCGCTCCACGAGCGGATGCGCTCGCTCGGGTCGAATTCGTTCATGTCGGCCATCACAGTGCGACCCCCAGCGCGGCGAGGGCGCGCTTGGCCAGGCCACGGGTGCGGACGCTCTTGATCTGACCGGTGGTGCACATCGCGTCGAAGACGCGCGCCACCTCGACCAGGTCAGGCAACGGGTCATACTGACCCGGAGCGGGCAACTTCTCACGCTCGGCGCGGAGCAGCATCAGCTGCTCGTCGAGCGGTCCGGTGTTGGTCTCTTCCACTTCGCATCTCCTGCGCCGCGGGATTGCAGCGCCTGAGATGTAGTTTAGCGACAACTAAACGCAAGTCAAGCTGTCGCTGAATTATTTTTAGCGATGGCTAAACCACGCAGGTGAAGAAAGGCCCGCTCGGGCGGGGCCAGAGTCACAATGTGCCAATGAAACACCCCACCATCGAGCTATTCGAGCAACGAGCCTCTTTGCTGGACGTACAGGGCAGCGGCCAAGGCTTGGACGACGCCATAGCCAGCCTGGCGGCCTGGATGGATCTGGCTGAACACCGCCTCACGGAAGACGATCGCACCGTACTCGGGGGGATTGGTGCGCTGTTGTTCCGGGAAGGGCTACGCAGGCGCGGGCAAGCGTGAAAAAGCCCGCTCGAGGCGGGCTTGGGGGGCGATTGAGGGACGCTCTACAAGACAGAGACGATCTGTGCGGCCTTCACAACGTCTCGATTCTTGGTGATGCTCACCTCTAGCCGTATCGGTTGGCGATCCCGCGCTGCGGACCACAGCCTTTCTAAGTCGTCGGCTGAGAGTTCGTCGTGGCTGATGGTCACAGGAAACTCGGTTCCGTCGCCCCGCGCAAGTACATACCGGGTCGCTCCTTCGAACCTTGTCTCGGTGCCGAAAATCCGGAACTCTTCTTCGATGACGTCTGCGGTGGAGGAGACGCGGGCAGCACGCTGATTCAAGGTCGCGAGCTCATCGCTGTCCAGCCGAACCCGCCCTACGGCAATTTGGGTCGCATCAGTGGCGCTTCGGAGCACCGCCTTCGTTCCGTCTTCTGCAGCTTTCTCAATTCGCTGGACCTTTTCGTTCGCAGCAACACGAGCAAAGACTTCGAATTGCTTGGTTTTCTCTGCTTCGTTTCTTATATCGAGGTCAGCTTTTATTCGTTCTTTTCGAACGTCGGCGGTCGCACTTATGGCCTTCCACGCGATGAACCCTGCAGCAAAAATGACAGTGATGGCAATTAGTACCATGGCCTTGTTTGCGTCATCCATTTGCTGGAAGCCTTCCCCCAGTGTTTCAACCACTTTTTCAAGGAGGGCCTGAATGTCCGTCGATCCATGCTCAACTTTAAAAATGAGTTCCAAGCCCTCTCTTTGCTTGGCAGAGAGGCGCCGTATGTCGTCGCTTCCAGTAAGAACGAACGCGCCTGCCTTGTAGATTGCCTCCTGATACTCCCAGAGTGCCCGCGCCAATTCGCCTGGTATTGTTGAGTCGTATCGAGGCCCCTCAATGTCAATATCGATCTTTGACAGCTCGCCTGAAAAGATAATTTTCTTGTCGGCTTCGCTATTTTCGGTTAGGACGACTAGGTAGGCAAGCGCTTCTTCGGTAGTTGACAGTATCACGGCCATTTATTTCTCATATTCTCGGTTTGCTATATCGGGTTGTGCGATGCGTGGCAAGTCGTCCCCGCAACCATGGTTCCACCAGGCGGCAATCCGCGCGCCCAGGGAGACGAGTATTCATAGCTTGCCCGCGTTGGCCTTGTTCTCGCCGGCACGATCGGCACCAGCCTGAGCGGTGAGGGCGTTGAACGCGAACGCAGCTCGAGACAGATCGGCGCGCCGCGCGCGTTCGCTGAGCAGGATCGTGACGTTCGGGCCCGACCAGGTGCTTTCTTCCGACGACACGACTGCGCCGGCCGTCGTCGTCACTTGGGAGGTCCACGTCTTCATCGGTGGCCCGTATCGCTCGACGAGCATGCCTTTGAGCCGTGGATAGTCGACCTGGCCAGTCAGCAGGTGCACCGATGCGATCGCGCCGTTGGTGAAGAACACGCTGCCGCCGCGGGAAAAGCCGAACGGGATGCCCTTGAGCGAGGCCGTCTGCGGCGAGTACCCGATGTCATCAGTGCATATGAACGACGGCGTCTTGTAGCTATCAGGGTTCGACTGGACGAGAGGAGGGCACATGGGGATGCTGGCGGCCGGCGCGCCAAGCGTCACGCCCATCACCGACGTCGGCTCTTGATTCCACTGGGCATGCGCCGCGGGTACTGCAGCGAAGATCGCGGCCGCGACCACTGCTCGAATGTTCATGCTCCTCCTCATCTTGTTTCTTGTGGGCCTCGGCGGTGCACCAGCAGCGCCAGTTCATCGGACAAGGACGCGACCATGCCTCTGGCGAACGTGGGGTTCTTGTAGCAGCTGCCCGCCGTGTTCGTGATGTACCGCATTTTCCTCATCGTGCAGGCAAAGGCGATTCCGGTGATTTCGCCCGCCTTGGCGCCTTCAAGTAGCACCTCGAGGCACTCCACGGTGTCGTGGCTGATCGTGTCTGGGACCAGGCGGTAGGGCATTCATCTACCCTTTGCCTTCTCGCCTTGCGTGCGCTCGCGTTGGTCTGCAGGCGTCAGCCCCTCCAACTGTTGCATCGACGCGAGCCGGGCTGCCAGATTGGGCCCAGTCTTCTTCCTGGATGACGGCGCTGCCTCCTCCGAGACCTCAAACCACATCGCACTCTTCGCTGTTCCGGCGACGTAGTGCATCGCAGCCACGTCTTCCTCGAGCAGGCTGATCCGGGGGAAGGTCTGATGGTTGTTGTTGATCGAGTCGAGGTGGACCATTCCGTCTCGGGAATAGGCGAACACCTTGATCATCACCCGGCCGTCGCTCGATCGGACCAGGACCTCGTCGCCAGGCGAAACCGGATGGTTGGGCTCCACGACAGCAAACTCGCCATGCCGGATGCGGGGTGCCATCGACTCACCTTTGCAGCGGACGGCATAGGCGTTTCGATCTCGGCTCGGGAAGCCGACGCGCCCGTCACCGTGGCCGACCGGGTACTCGAGTTCGTAGTAGTGGCCGTCGTCTCCGAGTTGGGCGGTGCCGACGACAGGGACGCCCTCTTGGGGGGCATTGCTGGGCCCAGTCTCGCGCGCGCTCGTCGCAAGCGAAGGGAACATCTGGCCCCGAGTCAGATGCAGCCGCTCTTCGAGCTTTGCAGCCGCCTTCTCCCCGAATGGCTCGTCCTCGTCGAAGTACTGGGTGATCCGACCCTTGCTGAGGCCTGACGCCTCCATGAACTTCTGCCGCTCGCCGTGGAAGTGCTTGTTGAAGTAGGCGATGAATTCCGCCCTGCGCGTCGCGTCGTTGCTCATATCAGGCGCGGACGTTAAGCGGTAGCTAAATATCTCGCAACAGGCTTCAGACATAGCTTGACTCAGCGTTTAGCGACATCTAAACTGGCGTCATGAAACTCTCTGACTGGCTCGACGCCGAAAAAGGCCGCACCAAGGCCGTCGCTGATCACTTTGGTGTTTCCCTGGGCGCCGTGACGCAATGGCGAGAGGGCGTTCCGCGCGAGCGGATGAGGGATCTGCACGCCTTCACCGACGCTGCAGTTTCCTACGAAGACATGCTCCCGGCGCAGCCCGTCGCCAAGGCCGCCTGAATGTCCAGCGTGATCGGGTTCCTGTTGTGCCTGGGCTTCGCCTGGTTCGCTGCGAGTGCGTTCCTGGCCGGGGAGCCCATCGCCGCGGCCGCGTTCGTCCTTGCACTGCTCGGCACGCTGCATGAGATGGCCCGCGAGCCCAAGTAGGGCGGCGTCGTAGACATGAATCCACGCACCGCGGCCCTCGAGGCTTTCTTCTTCGGCCGCGCAGGCCAGCCCAACGCCGGCCTGCGCTCCGATCTCCCCCTGTGTGTTTTCTCTCCCTGCCATGACGTGAATGTGCACGCGACGCTCGCTGGCCGCCACGTCCACGATTTCAAGGAACGGACATGAACTCTCTCGACGCGCTTCGCAAGATGGTTGACCACTACCCGGGCGGCCGCGCTGCCATCGCCGTCCGCCTCGGCAAGACCGACGAGGTGCTGCGCAAGGAACTGTCGGGTTCGCACTCGCACAAGCTGGGCATGGTCGACGCCGAGACGATCGCCGAGCTGTGCCACGACGCAAAGAGCGAGCACCGCCACGCATTGGTGAACACGCTCTCGACCCGCAGCGGCGGCTTCATCTCGCTGCCTGTATTCGAAATGCCCGGCGCAGCGAACCTCCAGCGCACCATGTCCGACGTCATCCGCGAGATGTCCGATGTGTCGATTTCCACGATCGAAGGCGACGCCGACGGCGTGATCTCGGACAACGACCTGTCCCGCAGCCTGAAGGAGATCGAGGAAGCCCGCACCGCGCTGCAGGTCCACGAAGTCCACCTGCGCAGCAAGAATGCAGCGGGCAAGCCGGTGTTGAGGGCGGCATGAGCGCCGCCTCCGACTGGCTCAACCGCTGCCATTTCGGCGACGTGCGCGCCGTGCTGCGCCGAATGGCCGCCGACGGCGTGAAGGTCCAGACGATCGTCACCAGCCCGCCTTACTGGGGTCTCCGCTCCTATCTGCCGGCCGAGCACGTCGACAAGAGCATGGAGATTGGCGGCGAGTCGACTGTGCCCGAGTTCATCGCGGCGATGGTCCAGGTGTTCGACCTCTGCCGCGACGTGCTGACCGATGACGGCACGATGTGGGTGAACATGGGTGACAGCTACGCCGGGTCGTGGGGCGCCCAGTCGCGCGAGCATGCCGGCAAGCACGTTCATAGCGTCAGTGCGAACCAAGTCAAGGCGGCGCAGATGAAGGCCTCCGGCACCGGAAACTTGGGCCGGACACCTGGTCTCAAGGCGAAGGATCTGATCGGCCAGCCCTGGCGCCTCGCCTTCGCGCTGCAGGACGCCGGCTGGTGGCTGCGTCAGGACATCATCTGGCACAAGCCGAACCCAATGCCCGAGTCGATCAAGGATCGATGCACCAAGGCGCACGAGTACATCTTCCTGCTGTCGAAGTCGGAGCGCTATTACTTCGATCAGGGCGCCATCCTGGAGCCGGTCAGCCCACTCACCCACGCGCGCCTGTCGCAGAACGTTGCCGCGCAGCTCGGGAGTGAACGCGCCAACGGTGGTGCCAAGACCAATGGCGCCTTGAAGGCCGTCGGCCGACGCGACTCACCGCCTGGAAAGCCGCTCGACGGGGAAGCGTCGATCCAAGTGCTGACAAGCGTCGCGAGCGAGCGAAATAGGCGCTCCGTCTGGACGGTTCCGACTGCCAGCTACAGCGGCGCGCACTTCGCAGTGTTCCCGCCGGCGCTGATCGAGCCGTGCATCCTCGCGGGCGCCCCCGCTGGCGGCATCGTGCTGGATCCGTTCTTCGGCTCGGGCACCACCGGCCAAGTCGCGCAGCAGCTCGGGCGCCAGTTCATCGGCATCGAGCTCAACGAAGCGAATGAACCGCTGCAGCGCGAGCGCCTGCGGCAGCCGTCGCTACTCCTGGAGGCAGCATGAACCAGCTCGCAATCTCCTTCGAAACGCGCGCACGGGTCGCGCGGACCCTGGGCACAGAGGCCGGCGAGCGGGCGCTCGAGGCGAACGATCCAACCTTCATGCCGCGCGCGATCGAGTTCCTGCGCGACTTCGCTCGCCGCATGCCGGCGGGATCCTCCATCCCCGGCGAGGAACTGACCCGGGCCATGAAAGCGGCTGGGATCGTGCCCGCAAAGGACGACAGGGCATTCGGGCCAATCTTCCGCAAGGCCGAATCACAGCTGAAGCTGCTGCGCATCGTCGGCCAGGTGCCACGGGTGCGCGGCCATGGCGCGCGCGACGGCAAGCTGTATGCGGCAGGAGAGGGAGCGCATGCCTAACCGAATCCTCCGCGAAGGGATCCTGACCAGTGAGCGCGTCGAGAAGCTCAATTGGGCCGAGGAAGTGTTCTATCGCCGGCTCATGTCGGTGGTGGATGACTTCGGGCGCTACTACGCGCGTCCGGCCCTCCTGCTGGCTGCCTGCTACCCGTTGCTGCTCAAGAAAGTATCCGACTCGGACATTGAGAAGTGGCTCTCCGCTTGCGAGAACGCGGCTCTTGTAAGGGTGTATCCGGCTCAGGACGGAAAGAGGTACTTGCAGCTGCTGGACTTCAAACAGCAGGTGCGCGCAGCCACGAGCAAGTTCCCTCAACCGCCAGACACATGCGCAGCAGATGCGCAGCAGATGCATGGCAGCAGCGAAGCCTCTGCGCACTTAGGCGTATCCGTATCCGGAGGCGTATCCGAAGGCGAAGGCGGGAATGCAGCCGCGCCTGCCGGCGCTCGTGCTGGATTCTTCGAAGAATTCTGGAAGGCCTACCCGAAGAAGGTTGGCAAGGACGCTGCGCTCAGGGCATTCGACAAACGGAAGCCCACCCGCGAACTGCTGGATTCAATGCTGGCAGCCATCGAAGTGCAGCGCCGACTGAAGAAGTGGATCGACGACGACGGGCAATACATCCCGCATCCGTCGACCTGGTTGAACGAAGGCCGATGGCAGGACGAGGTGGCCACGGGGCAGGGCGGACAGCAGGCCTCTGATCCCGATTCGCGCGCCGCCATCGAAGCCGAGGGCATCGCCAAGGGCATCGGGCCGTGGGACCAACTGGAGCAGTTCCCGCTGTACCGCGCCCGTGTCCGCGGCGCTCGGCCAGCGCCCGGTCTCGATCTCAAAACCCTGGGCGCAATGGCCGCCCAACGCCAAGGAGTTCACTGATGAGTGAAGGTGCCTACCTGCTCGAGCGCATCTGCTCCTACTCCCACGAAGACGGCGACTGCCTCGTGTGGGACCGCTACTGCAACGGTCACATGCCGGTTATCAACGTCGACGGCGCGCCGCGCCCGGTTCGTCGCGTTGTCTTCGGCCTCGCGGTAGGCCCGATCAAGCCAGGCCACGAGGTCATCCACACCTGCAAGACGCTGAAATGCGTGGCGCCCGAGCACCTGGAGCAGATCACGGCCGCGAAGCGGCGCACGATGATGGCCGCGCTCCGGAATGGCCGCGGCCAGGCGCCGAGCCAGGTGCGGTACATGCGCGAGAAGCACGGCAAGCTGAGCATCGAGAAGGCTCGCGAGATCCGGGCGAGCGACGAGCTCGGGAAGGTGCTGGCTGCACGCTTCGGCGTCACGCCGCAACTGATCAGTCTCGTGCGCACCGGAAAGTCGTGGGCCGAGCCGAGCCCATTCGCCGGGCTGGGGGCGCGATGAATGGATCACCTCGAAACGGAGGTGCAGCACATGCTGCGGATGCTGGCGCCGCCATTCTTCAGCGCCTGGAAAGACGAGATCTGGCGCAAGGCCGAGGAACTGGAAGCGACGTACCCGGACTATGCGGGGATGACGGCCAGGATCAAGGCGGAAGTGAAGACGCGCCGGTGGCACGTCTCAGCCCCACCGCAAAGCTCCTCATCGAGCGCGACGCCCGACGAGCTGCAGCCGATGGACGCACCCGTCGAGACGCCTGCCCCTACGCCTACGACACCCCCGAAGGACAGCACTGGACGGCGGTCTTCCTCCTCGCGCGAGGCAAGCTGAAATGAAGAACTTCGCACTCGGCCGGCTCAAGACCGGCGCCATGAACAAGACCGAAGCGGCCTACGCGGCGCACCTCGAGCTCCTGAAGCACGCCGGCGAGATCGAGTGGCACCGTTTCGAGGGCCTGAAGTTTCGGCTCGCCGACAACACCTTCTACACGCCCGACTTCGCCGTCATGCGCGCCGGCGGGCAGATCGAATGCCACGAGGTCAAGGGCTTCTGGCAGGACGACGCCCGGGCCAAGATCAAGATCGCTGCCGACCTGTACCCCTTCCGGTTCATCGCCATCAAGGCGAAGACGAAGAAGGAAGGCGGCGGCTGGGCTGTGGAGGAATTCTGATGAGCGACATCACCCTGGTTCGCCAGCAGCCCGTCCAGCTCACCGCCGAGGAGCGCGCGGTGCTGACCCGCTGCATCTTCGGCATCGTCGACGGCCTGGGCGAGCGCGGCCGCAAGCAGTGGCGCCGGCTCTGGTCGAACATCCTGCGGCTCGAGCCCGGCGAGATGCTGGAGATCAAGACCCACCAGCAGCGGATCGGCTGGTACCACCGCAAGCACATGGCGCTCGAGCAGACCCTGTTCGAGAGCCAGGACCGCTTCGAGGTCTTCGAAGGCTTCCGCGACTGGCTCAAGGTTGGCGCCGGCTTCTGCGACTGGTATCCGGGCCCGAAGGGCGGCGTGTTCCCCGTGCCGAAGTCGATCAGCTACACGAAGCTGGAGCAGGGCGAGATGGAGAAGTTCCACAACGACGCCATCGAGTTCCTGCGCACCGAGCATGCCGGCAAGACGCTCTGGAAGCACCTGACCGTGACCGGTCGCATCGAGATGCTGGAGACGATCCTCGCCAGCTTCGGGGAGTGGTGATGAGCTTGAGCCAAACATTCTTGGTGCTCGCCGCCATCTACATGGCGCCGCATCTTTCTCGCCGGGCCGGCATCGTCTTCTCTGCCATGTGCTTGGCGTGGAGCGTCATCGGCCCCTTCATCATGGAGTGGATGAGCAAATGATCGCAGTTCCATTCAAGCGCCACATGGTTGGCCTCGGTGATCTGCTGGTGCTGGAGCGCGATCGCACGCGCCGGATGATGTTCAAGTTCTGCTTGGACGATGGTTCGGTCGTGGCGACGTGGCTGGAGCAGCGCACCCCGCAGGACGTGATCCTGCGTCAGAAGGATGTGCTGATGTTGAGGTCGGCATGACGTTCGGCCACCGCACCTACGAGCGAAAGCCCCAGCCCCTGTATGCGCCGGTTGAGCGCCGGGGCACCTACGCCTCGCCCGTTATGGGGAATCCCATATCGCTCCCCAAGACCGAGATCATGCGCAGCGAGGCCTATCGCCGCCTCGTGGCCGCCATGCCCTGCATCGCCTGCGGTTGCGGTCCCTGTCAGGCCGCGCACCCGAACACCGACAAGGGCATGAGCATGAAGACGGACGATCGTCTTTGCTTTCCGCTGTGCGGCCCGCAGCCCGGCCGGCCCGGGTGCCACGCGCTATTCGACCAAGGCGCCATGTTCTCGAAGGCGGCCCGCCGCGCGATCGAGCCGGCATGGGGCGCCGACACCCGCCGCCGCATCCTGGCGCTCCACAAATGGCCGAATGGCCTCCCACTCCTACCCGCACCCAAGGAAACAGCATGACGACCGTGACCCTTTGGCTACTGATCTTCACCGCGAACGGCTACAGGCCGGCTGTGGTCGTGGAGCACTTCAACACCCAAGCCCGCTGCGAGGCTGCTGCGGCAGAGATGGAGCGCTTGAGCAGCGCGCGCGGCGGGCCATCGGCGCAGTTTCCCGCCTGCCTTCGTGTGGAGGCTGTGCGATGAACGGCATCACCACCATAGCCGCCCTCCCGAACGGCGCCGGCCAGGCTGCACACCTCCCGGCAGAGGTAGGGGAGACGAAGCAGAAGTTCCAGGGCTACGGGATTGACGACCTCACCGACCTGGATCTGGCCGCAGGTGAGTACGACATGGCGGCGTATGCCACCTACACCCGGAAGCACCTCGATCCAAAAACAGGTGCCGTGCTCCGCGAGGAGCCCCGTCCGGCGAAATTCCAGGGCGCGCCGTGGAACGTGACCATCATCCCGAAGCGCGCGATCACCAAGGAGGAGATTGCTGCGTTCTACGAGATGGAGCCGCGCATTCGGGTGGAGGACGGCAAGTGAGGCCCACACAGCACCCCTCGAATACCCGCGTCCTCGGTGCGCCGAAGGGCTGGGATCAGTCCGAGCTGCCCTGCGGCGCGCTGGCGATTACCGACGTGGCCGTTGAAGGCGTTCGCCACGTTGTTTCGTTCTGGCGGCCGGACGCCGACGACCTAGCCAAGCTGAACGCCGGCGGCACCGTGGCGCTGTGGATCGTCGGCGCCACCATGCCGCCGGCATCGCTCACTGTGGAGGCAGCATGTTGAGATGGCTCAAGGCATGGATTGAAGCGTTCCGCCTGAACCGAGCGACGGAGGCTCAGTACAAGGCCGCCACGGATGGCTTCGGCTACGCCCTGAGCGTGCTGCGCGAGGAAACCGACCCGTGTCTTCTGCGCCAGCTGAGCGAGCAGGCTGAGAGCGACCGGGACGACCCTTTCTGCCTGGGCATGAGGATTGCCATCGCGGGGTATCGCAAGTGACCCCAGAACAACGCGCCCGCCTTCTGGACCTGATCCCGAAGATGAAGATCATGGCCCGCCGCAAGGTGAGCCAGAACGAATACCACAAGGCTTGGGGCGTCATCGGCGACCTTGAGCACTTCCTGACTCTCGACGAGTTCGGCATCCGCGAGATGCAGATGCCGCCGGCCGAAGAATGGATTGCCATCGCCGAGAAGGCCGCCGAGGGCCACGACAAGCCGGGCACCGTCCGCATGACCATGGCGCAGGTGCTGTCGGGGATGCCGCCAGAACACAAGGGAACCGAATGAAAGTCACCGACCGCTACGCCTCTGCCGTCCGCTCGTCCTGCCTCACGGTCGACGAGCGCACCACGTTCTCCGACACCGACGTCCTCGGCGCCATGGGCCTGGCCGCGCGCGCGCTGACCTCGGAAGGGCACCCGCTCGCTGTCGCGCTCGAGCGGCTGTTCGCCGGCGACAACGGCGCCTCTATCGAGATCGTCGAGGTGCTGGCCACCATGATCCGCGGCAAGGCGCCGGCCCTACGTCTGAAGCTGACCACCACCCAGGCCGTCGACATGGCGCGCGCCTGCTTGGCGTGGCATCGCGACGGCGTGTGCCGGCCATGTGGCGGCCACGGCACGCTCGTGATCCCGGGAAGCAGGACCCTGGGCGTCCAGCAGTGCAAGCCTTGTCGCGGCCACGGAAAGATCCCCTTCGAGCGCCAGTTTCGCGTGGAGTGGCGCGACCTCGCCGCGTGGCTGGTGGCCGAAATGGAGCGGGAGCAGGGCAGAGCGGGACCGGCGGCGATGAAGGCGTTGGCGCCTCGCCTGGACTTCTGAAATGACTGGATGAAAACCCCTTGCGGCGAGGTGTTTCCGTATGCTACAGTCCGCGCACCTGTACATAGCCGGCGTGTTGCTGGCAAAGCAATAGAGCAGGCCCGCCCTTTGATGGCGGAGCCGACCCCGAATACACCCCCCGAAGGGGCTGACCGTGCGGCCAGTGCTGAGCAAGTAGGCCAAGAGCACGGGATGAAGTCATGGTGCTGGCTAGCTCTGCAGGGCGATCCGGCCGAGGCCTTGAGTGGCACCCGCCTGCAGCATCGCCCCATATTTCTTCCTGAAAGCCGCCCGCCGAGGCGGCTTCGTCGTTTCTGGAACTCTCGGCCTGGTGGCGAACCTAAGCGGGAAGCACACTTCTCCAAGGTCGACCACCGACCTTTTTGCCCTGACTGGAAACAGCCAGGGCTTTTTCGTTTCAGCAGGGTAGGGAAGTTGGTCATCCCGCTGGGCTCATAACCCGGAGGTCGCGCGTTCGAATCGCGCCCTTGCAACCAGAACTCGCACGCATGGAATCGGAGCCCGGCATATCGCCTGGACCGGACGTCCGAGCGCGCCAGTAGAAGGCACCACCACCATGACCACCGTTCGAGCCAAGTTCAAGGTGCAGAGCGTCACCGAGTCGGAAGGCGGCCTGAAGACGGCCAACCTGTCGCCGGTCACCAGCGGCAGCCCCGAAAACGAGAAGTTTTTCAAGTGGACGCCCGGCGGGCAGATCCAACTGGGCACCATCAACCCGACCGCGGCCGAGCAGTTCGTGCCGGGCCGCCAGTTCTACGTCGACTTCACGCCGGCCGAGTAAGGCCGGCTCTGCTTTCCACCCACGGCCGAGGCTCGCTGCACACATTCACTGCCGCAGGTCGCCCTCGCGCCGTGGGCCTGGTTGTCTCCCTGGCCGTCGGCCAGTTGCCCACTTCGGTGGGCCTTTCTATTCCGGCCCCGACTCACCGCGAAACTTGAACGCGCTCGCCACGGGTAAATGGCGGGGTTTTCCGGCGACAAGCTCCTGGCGCCCACGTCCAAGCAAGGAAGAACGGCAGCCGCCCAGCGCCCGCAAGGGCGTAGTCCGATGGGATGCTACAAAATGCTCCGGCCAATATCGGCGACTCGGAGGAGCAGTATGGAAAAGGCGGGATGGACGAAGTACAAAGAGGCTACAGGCTTCGATAGGCTGAGGTACGGAACCTCGGAGGCATTGAGTAGGTTTACTGACTTTGTAGCCCTGATGCGACAGACGAAGCAGTATCTAGTGCAGCAAGGCTTCGAGTTTGAGATCCCCGAGAAGATCACGCCTGCGACGAGACTTACTGTCAAGACGCCGCTCGGGGAGATTGATGTGTCGGTCGTGCTTGTCCTCGACGACGGCTACCCAGGCGGTGCGGTGGCTTTCACCGATTCAGGCGTGGTGGACGGAATGGTGCGGCAAC
The DNA here is from genome assembly GCF_030486595.1 of Variovorax ginsengisoli. Classification (GTDB taxonomy): domain Bacteria; phylum Pseudomonadota; class Gammaproteobacteria; order Burkholderiales; family Burkholderiaceae_C; genus Variovorax; species Variovorax ginsengisoli_B. The sequence goes on from NZ_JAUJZH010000003.1 coordinate 378,386, forward strand.
GCAAATTGAACGCGATCAGGCTTCGAATGAACGGGGCATGGATCGACTCCGACGGAGAGAGCGTGGCGGATCAACACGGGCAGCTCACGCCGCAGTCCGTGCAAAGGGCGCTGCACAAGGCATTGGCGCAGAAACTCAGGCTCGACACCGAATACGTCGACATGTTTAGCCGGGCCGAGTGAAATAGTTCGAAGCCGGGCCAACCCATTTAGCCGCCTCCGGGCGGCTTTCGCATTTCCGAGGGCGCCATGGCAAAGAAGCAAGCTCCAGGACTTCCCGCGCGCCCGATGCCGCCCGCAGACCTGCAGCAGTTCAAGCCAGCACCCGAGGTGCTGGAATGGATCGGGCGCGAGATCCTGGCCGAGGACGGCCGGATCCACAACCCCGACCACGCGCACCTGATCGACGCCGACCTTGAGGTCCTGTGGGCTCCGGGCGGCTTCCAGAAGCAGATGCGCACAGTCATCGGCCAGGCCGAGGAAGTGACCTTCCGGGCCGGCGGTTGGCAGAAGATGCGGCAAGAGGAGCAGTTCCTCGCCTGGTTCGATCGCCTGCCGACGTTCCTGATAACCCTGGACGCGCACTACGCCGCCCAGTGCTCGGACGTCGACTGGTGCGCCCTGGTCGAGCACGAGCTCTACCACCTCGCCCACAAGAAGGACGAGTTCGGCGCCCCGGTGTTCACGAAGGACGGATTGCCCAAGATCGGGATCCGCGGCCACGACGTCGAGGAGTTCGTCGGAGTCGTCAGGCGTTACGGGGTGGGCGACCCGAACGGGGCAATCGCCCAGTTGGCGCGTGCCGCCGGCAGCCGGCCGGAAGTCAGGCTGGCAGACGTTGCAGGCGCGTGCGGGACCTGCTTGCTTCGCGCGGCATAGCTGCGACTGGTCTCATACATGGCAACTCTTTCCGATCCGATCAAGCTGTTCATCGTCCAGGCGCTGGCCTGCTACGACACGCCGTCGCAGGTTGCGGCCGCGGTCAAGGAGCAGTTCGAGGTCGAGATCACGCGGATGCAGGTCTCGACGTATGACTTTGGCAAGCCGACCTGCCGGGGCATCAGCAAGAAGCTGCAGGCGGTTTTCGAGGCCACGCGCGAGAAGTTCCTCGCCGACGTGAGCGCGATCCCGATTGCCCAGCAGGCCTACCGGCTGCGGGTGCTGCAGCGGACGCTAACCAAGGTCGAAGGGCAGGGCAACACCGCGATGGTGTCGCAGCTGCTGGAGCAGGCCGCCAAGGAATCGGGCGGCGTGTTCACGAACAAGACGAAGCTCGAGCACAGCGGCTCGGTCGCCACTCCAGAATTGAAGCTGGTGCTGCATGGAACTGCACCTCCACCCCCGGCAAACTGAGGCGTTTCTCTCCACAGCGACGGAAATCCTGTACGGAGGCGCGGCCGGCGGCGGAAAGAGCCACCTGATGCGGACGGCCGCGATCGCGTGGTGCACGGCGATACCTGGGTTGCAGGTCTACATCTTCCGGCGCATCTCGGACGACCTGGCGAAGAACCACATGGAAGGCCCGACCGGCTTTCCCGCGATGTTGTCGGAGTGGATCGAGCAGGGCCACGCGAAGATCAACTGGTCCAAGAACTCGATCGAGTTCTGGAACGGGGCAAAGATTCACCTTTGCCACTGCCAATACGAGAAGGACAGGTTCAAGTACCAGGGCGCGGAAATCCACGTCCTGATGATCGACGAGCTGACGCACTTCACGGACGTCATCTATCGCTACCTACGCGGGCGGTGTCGCCTTGGCGGGTTGCGGGTGCCGGCGCAGTACCTGGGTCTGTTCCCGCGCATCGTGAACGGGTCGAACCCGGGCGGCGTCGGTCACAACTGGGTGAAGGCGACGTTCGTCGACCAGGCCGCGCCGATGGTCATCACCCAGATGGCCAAGGAAGAGGGCGGCATGCGCCGGCAGTACGTGCCTGCGAAGCTGGCCGACAACCCGACGCTGACCGAGACCGATCCCGACTATGTGGACCGGCTGGAAGGCCTCGGCAACCCGGCGCTGGTGAAGGCGATGCGGGACGGCGACTGGAACATCATCGCTGGCGGCATGTTCGATGACTTGTGGGACCAGGAAAAGCATGTCCTGAAGCCCTTCGCCATCCCGGCGAGCTGGCGAATCGACAGGGCTTTCGACTGGGGCAGCAGCAAGCCGTTCTCGGTGGGGTTCTGGGCGGAGTCGGATGGGACGGACGCGATCATGGCCGACGGCACGAAGCGTGCCTTCCCGCGCGGCACGCTGTTCCGGATCGGCGAGTGGTATGGCTGGAACGGGCGCCCGAACGAGGGCCTGAAGATGAGCGATGCGGGCATCGCCGACGGCATCGTGACGCACCAGGTCGATATGGGCATCCAAGACCGGGTCAAACCGGGCCCGGCCGACAGCAGCATCTTCGACGAGACGAACGGCGACAGCCCGGCCAAGATTCAGGAGCGCCACAAGGTGCGCTGGGAGAAGGCAGACAAGTCGCCGGGATCCCGAAAGCGAGGCTGGAGCCTGCTGCGCGGCCGGCTGCAAGCGTCTGCCGCGGCGCGCATGGAAGAGCCGGGAATCTTCGTTTTCGAGAGCTGCAGGCAGTTCATCCGAACGATGCCGGTTCTGCCGCGGAGCGAACGCGATCCTGACGACATCGACACGGACGCCGAAGACCACATCGCCGACGAGGTGCGCTACCGCATCCTGGCGGTGAAGCGGATAACGACCGTCGAGCCACTGCGCATGTGACGCGGAAAGACAAACGCATGGCCCTCAAGGTACAAGATCAATCGCCGGAAGTCGCCGCGATGGCGGTGAACTGGCCCATCGCCGAGGCGTTGCTGGGCGGGACTGTGGCCATGCGCGCCGCCGGCGCCGCCTACCTCCCGAAGTGGCCAAACGAGGAGCAGCCCAGCTACAACACGCGCCTGAGCGTGGCGACCCTCTTCCCGGCTTTCGGTCGCACCATCGGGGTGATGAGCGGCAAGCCGTTCTCGAAGCAGCTGACGCTGGCCGATGACGTGCCGGAGAAGATCAAGACCTGGTGCGACGACGCCGACCAGCAGGGCAACAACCTGCACACCTTCTCGGCTGCCGTCATGGCTGAGGCGCTGGGCTTCGGCATCTGCGGCGTGCTGGTGGACTATCCGAAGGTCGGCGAGGGCGTGAGGACACTGGCGCAGGAGCGCGAACTCGGCGTGCGTCCCTACCTTGTTTTCGTCCGCCACTCGCAGATCCTGGGGTGGAAGAGTATGCGCACCGGCGGCGTTACTCGACTGACGCAGCTTCGCCTGGCAGAGACGAAGGAGGTGTCGGACGGGGAGTTCGGCGTCAAGAATGAACCGCGCGTGCGCGTCCTGGAACCCGGCAAGTGGTCGGTCTACAGGCCCGGCGCCAGGGCTGAGGATGACTGGACGCTGGAGGAGGGCGGAGTCACGACGCTGACCGAGATCCCGTTTGTGCCGTTCTACGGCAAGAAGCTGGGCTTCATGTGCGGCGTGTCGCCGCTGCTCGACTTGGCGCACCTGAACGTCAAGCACTGGCAGAGCCAAAGCGACCAGGACACGATCCTGCACGTTGCGCGGGTGCCGATCCTGGCCATGATCGGGGCCGATGAGAATTCGAGCCTGACCGTGGGCGCATCCTCGGCCGTGAAGCTGCCGCTGAACGCGGACATGAAGTTCGTCGAGCACACGGGCAAGGCGATCGAGGCCGGCGAGACCTCGCTCGAGAAGCTGGAAGCCCAGATGGTCCAGACCGGCGCAGAGCTGCTGGTGGTCAAGCCGGGCGAACAGAAATCCGCCACGCAGTCGAACAACGACGCCGAGGCGAACAAGAGCGACCTGCAGCGCATCACCGAGATCGTCGAGGATGGCCTCGACCAGGTGCTGCAGTTCATGGCCGCCTGGGTCAAGGAGCCGCAAGGCGGTCACGCGAGCCTGTTCAAGGACTTCGGTGCCGGCAGCCTGAGCGATGCCTCGGCCCAGTTGATCCTGAGCATGCAGCAGGCCGGCCTGATCACGAAGCAGACGGCCATTCGGGAGCAGCAGCGCCGCGGCATGCTGGCGGCGGACATCGATCCTGAAGACGAGCTGGCAGCGGTGGACGAGGAAGGCCCGGCGCTCGGCGCCATGGACGATCCGAACGCCGACCCGAACATCGACCCGCTGACCGGGCTGCCAAAGAAGAAGCCTGACCCGGCCGCCGCCTGATGAACGCCGCAGAGGTCGCCGCGGCGAAGAAGCTGCTGGACCTGACCATCCGCCACCAGATCAGCCTGCAGCGCTACAGCAACGGCCAGGTGCGCCGGCTGATGTCGATGCTGAACCGGGCCGACGCGGACATCTTCGCGGCCCTGACCGTCGCCCTCGAGCGCCTGCCGGCTGGAACCGCCACCGTCGAGTACCTGGAGAGCATGCTCGGCAGCGTCCGGGCCTTGAATCAGCAGGCCTACCAAGCCATCGAAGGCGGTCTGATCGTCGGCATGCGTGACCTGGCCGGCGCCGAGGCGAACTACCAGTTCGAGCTGTTCCGCGGTGCGATCGCGCCGTCGGTCAGCCTGGCCGCGGTATCCGCTGAGCAGGCATGGCAGGCGGTCTACAGCCGGCCGTTCGCCGGGAAGATGCTGCGCGAGGTGGTTGTCGAGCTCGGAGAGACCCGGGCGAAGCGGATCCGGGACGCCGTCCGCATGGGCTACCTGGAGGGCAAGCCGACCGCCAAGATCGTGAGCGACATCCGCGGAACCCGCGCCAAGGGGTTCGTCGAGGGGTTCGTGGAAACGGACCGCAGGAACCTGGAAACCACCGTGCGCACCGCGCTCAGCCACACGGCCGCCGGCGCGCGCAACCGCTTCTACCAAGAGAACGAGCAGGTGATCGACAGCCAGATGTGGCTGAGCACCCTGGACAGCCGGACCTCGGACATTTGCATCGCCCGCTCCGGCCGGCGCTACACGCTGGACGAGCGGCCGAAGCCGATCGGTCACTCGGTGCCCTGGTGCACGCCGATGGGCTGCGGCCCGGGCAACGTCCACTACAACTGCCGCAGCACCGCGCTTCCGCTGCTGCCCGGTCAGACGAAGCTGTACGGCACGCGGGCCAGCGCCGGCGGCCAAGTCGACGCGAACATGAGCTACGGCGAGTGGCTGAAGACACAGCCGGCCGGCGTGCAGGACGAGGTGCTGGGCCCGACGCGGGGCAAGTTGTTCCGCGACGGCGGCCTGACGATCGACAAGTTCCAGAACGACAAGGGCGTTTTCATCGACATCGACCAGCTGCGCGAGCGCGACGCGGCGGCATTCAAGAAGGCAGGCGTCCAATGATCTACGACCCAAGCAACGCAGGCGGCGCCGCCGTCTACGACGTCGAGACCAAGGAGCAGCTGCGCGAGGTGCTGTGGGTGGACACCGAACTGGGCGAGGTGGTGCGCGCAGAGCAGCCGCTGAGGGTTACCGTCGGCGACGAATTCGCCACGTACACGACGCGGTTCGCGACCATCTACCCGATCCGCGGCGGCGGCCTCCGCCCGGTGCTGTTCCACTGCTATGGCCGCCAGGAGCCTCGGCCGGCCTAGAATCCCGGCGTGGCCCTGAAGCTCGTCCAACCCTCCGAACCACCTCTCGCCGAGAAGGTGCGCCAGCGCGTGAAGCGCACGCCCAAGCCGGCCGCCATGCTCGAATGCCGCTGCGGCTCCCGCGAGTTCATCGAAACGAAGTCCGGTGTGCTGCTCAAGGACGGCAAGCCCACCGGCGGCACCAAGACGCTGATCTGCGCTATCTGCCTGCTCAAGGGCGAGCGCGTCGTCGTCGCCTGACCTGATACCTCGGCCGCAAGGCCCACCGATCCCGAAGCCGCTGTGCGTGATGCCCAGCGGCTTTTTTCGTTCCCGGCCGCCGCGTGTGATGCGCGTCGGCCATCAACTGCCCGAGATGGGCGCATCCACCCCTTCGAGAGGAAGGTTCTCATGTCCACCGCTACCCGAAAGTCCGCAATCCGCGGCATGTTCCTCATCGCCCACAACCGCCTCACGAGCTACATGGCCCGCGCCGGCCTGCTGCTGACCGCCATCCCGATGACGGTCGACGCAATCGACGCGATCCCCGAAGCTCAGCGTGCCCTCTACAAGGAGTCGAACGGGAAGTTCGTCCTCGACGTGGACGGCTACGAGGACCCGGTCGGCCTGAAATCTGCCCTGCAGGCAGAGCGCCAGAACGCCAAGACTGCCACCCAGCAGGCTGCGGCGTGGAAAGCTCTGGGCAAGACGCCCGAGGAGATCCAGGCGCTCGTCGACGCGGCGGCTCAGGCCGAACAGGACCGCCTCGGCAAGAGCGGCGAGTGGGACAAGCTGAAGCAGCAGATGGCCGACCAGCACAAGACCGAACTGGGCAAAAAGGACGAGCGCATCAGTGCTCTGACGAAAAGCCTGGAGCGGCGTCTGATCGATGCCGATGCGACGGCGGCAATCGCCGACGCCAAGGGCGTGCCCGCGCTGCTCCTGCCGCATGTGCGCGCCTCGGTGAAGGTCATCGAGGACGGTGGCGACTTCAAGGTCCAAGTCGTGGACGCGGCGGGCAACCCTCGCGTCAATGGCAAGGGCGAGTTCCTTTCGATCGCGGATTTGGTCGGCGAGATGCGCCAGTCCGATGTTTTTGGCCGTGCATTCGAGCCGTCGGGTACCACGGGAGGTGGTGCTTCTGGTGGCGGCTCGGGCGGCGGCGCCAAGACGATGAAGCAGGCAGCGTTCGATGCGTTGCCGCCCAAAGCCCGCGCGAAGGCGATGGCCGACGGCTACTCCATCGTCGAGTAACAGGTTCCGTTTCACCAACCCCCCGGGCCCGCCATGAGCGGGCTTTGTCATTTCTGAAAGCCCAATCATGAAAAAGCTCTTCCCCTCGCTCATCGCCTTCGCTGCGGTGGCCCTCGCTTCGGCTGCGTCGGTGGCCGCGGCGCTCCCCGCGCAGGCCCGCGACTTCGTCAAGGTCTGCGGCTTCAAGGTGCACGATGCGCTCTTCGCGCACATGGCCAAGAACGGCATGGTGCTCGGCGCCAACGTGTTCACCGCCATCCAGCCGACTCTCTTCAGCGCCGCGCAGGAGGTTTCGAACGAGCCCTTCGGCGTGATCAGCGCGATCAGCGCGGACTTCGACGACAAGGGTGTCGCAGTGGGTGACCTGGTGAAGGTGCCCGTTGCTCCGATCCGTGCAGTCAAGAGCTTCACCCCGGCAATGGCGATGCCGACCGGAGACGACGCGACGGCTGACGGTGTCTCGGTGGCGATCACCAATACCGACTACGTCGACTGGAACCTGACCGGCGAGCAGGTCAAGAGCCTGCAGAACGCCGACTCCGACAAGGAGTGGGTCCGCCAGATGGTCGCCCAAGGCATGCGCGCCCTGCGCAACAAGGCAGAGATCGCCGCATGCACGGCGATCAAGGTCGGCGCCTCGCGCGCTGTCGGCACGGCCGGCACCAACCCGTTCGCCACCGACATCAACATCATCCCGGACGTCCGGAAGGTGCTGTTCGACAACGGCGCGCCCATGGCCGACCTGCAGCTGTGCATCGACTCGACCGCCGGCACCTCGGCGCGCAAGCTGGGCATCGTCCAGCAGGCCTACCAGGCAGGTAGCGACGCCGAGCGCCGCTCGGGTGACCTGCTGCGTCAGTTCGGCTTCGCGATCCGCGAATCGGCCGGCATCACGCTGCACACGAAGGGCACCGGCGCTTCCTATGTGACCTCGGGTTCGACCGCTCCCGGCGTGCGCGACGTGGCGCTGGTGACCGGCACCGGCACCGTGCTGGCCGGCGATGTGGTGACGTATGCGGCTGACACGGCCAACAAGTACGTGGTCAACACCGGTGTGGCGGCGCCCGGCACGATCACCATGGGTCGCCCTGGCGCCCGGGTGACCATCGCCACCGCCAACGCCCTGACCGTCGGCAACAACTACACCGCCAACCTCGCCTTCGAGCGCTCGGCGGTCGTGGGTGTGATGCGCGCTCCGATCATCCCGGAGAACCCGATCATTCAGCAGACCCTGATCAGCGACAAGTTCGGCATGACCTACCTGCTGCTGCAGATCGCGGGCTACGGCATGACCACCTGGCAGCTGCACATCGCCTACGGCTTCAAGGTCGTCCAGGGCGAGCACGTCGCCCTCGTGATGGGCTGATGAAGCGCCGGGGGCTTCGGCTCCCGGCCTCTCGCCTCGCTCAACCCCTGGAGAAACCACCATGTCCCAAGTCGAATTGATCCCCGTCGCCAAGGATGGCGCCTACCTTGAAGTGCACCCGACCACGCTTGACCAACACAAGGGCCTCGGCTGGCGCGAATGTGCCAAGCAGGAAGGCGCCGAAGCCAAGCCCTCCGACGGCTTGAAGGTCGAAGAGATCAAGGCCGAGCTCGAGGCCAAGGGCATCGCCATCCCCGACGGCGTCACCAAGAAGGCCGACCTGGCCGCACTGCTCGACGCCTCCTGAGTCGATCTCTTGAAGCGCCACGAGTTGGCGCTTTGCAAGGTCCGCACTCGATCCTGAAGGTTCCACCATGCCAACTCTTCGTTCTACAGATGCCGAGATCATCGAGCGACTCGCGATCGGCGATTCGCTGGTTGTCGTTGCGCCACCGGGATCGTCGGTGCGCGTTTATCACAGGCCTGACCAGAACCCAGATTCCACCGTGACCGGTGCGACGACCACCTTCGGCCCGTACCCGACGACCAAGACCCTGCACATGAAATGCACGGCGGGCGCGGTGTCGTTCACGGTCCCGACGCAGCCGCCCACAGAGCCTCCTGCGTTCGTGATTTCTAGCTCAGCCCCATCCAACGCTGACGGCCGTCCCGACGGCACGATCTACATCCAGACAGCTTGACATGGCGATCAAGGTCAAGGTTGGCGGCGTCTACACCGACACGGTGGGCGTCTTCTCCAAGAACGCGGGGGTGTATTCCGCGGTAGCGGGGCTTTCGGCAAAGGTCGGCGGGGTCTATGTGCGCGCCGATGCCGCCGTCGATCCGCTGGCCCGCTTCAAGGCGTCTGTGCTGGCGGGAACTGGCAAGGTCTACATGTCCGGCGACAGTACGACGCTGGTCGCCAACCAGATGTGGTCGCAGATCAACGAACAGATCACGGCACCTGGCGGCGAGTGGGGCGGCGTGACGGTCGTCAACGGTGGCGCCAACGGCCAGACCCTGGAGGGCCAATTGGCCCAATCCATGGGAGACATCTACGCATCGGCGGCAACTCTGGTTATCGGTTGTTGGCTGATCAACGATGTCCGACAAGGCGCTCGCACCGTCGCGCAGATGCAGGCCAACTTGCTGCAGTTCATCGACGGCATCAAGACAAACTTGCCGGGCGCCGACATCCTGATGTGGACGCCGAACAGCTTCCAACTCACGGACCCCCAGGCCTACGGATATGTGGTGCCCTTGGCCTCCGCGCAGGACTACACCGATCGAATTTGGCAGGCATACGAGAACGTGCGCCTGACAGCTCCGGCAAACGTCGCGTTCGTCGACAAGCAGCAGGTGTTCGGCCGCGTACTGGTGGACGTCAATCCGCTGCTGCAAGACATCCTGCACCCGAACAACACCGGCCAGACGGCGGCCATGATTCCCATGATTCAGGTGACGACGCCAACGCCGCCACCGATCAATTTGACAGCCAGCGCAGCAGCATGGGCGAGCAACCCGAACAACCCGTGGACGATCTATTCGCGTGCGCTGGAAGACACCCGCTACTGCACGGTCGTCAAGCGGATGTACTGCGACACCTGGGCGGACCTCGGCGCCAATTACCTTTACTACTGGGCGCCCCGCTGGAATGACCCCAGCGGCTCGATTCAGGTCGCTGATCTGCAGCCGCTGGACTTCATCGGCACCGCGAACGGGAACTGCCAGCTGACTGGCAGTGAGACCAAGAGCGACTTGGACGTGCGCCGAATCCAGATCCAGATCCCCATCGCCAACGGTGCTCCGAGCAACACGCCGGGGCTGGCCTACGGCACTGTCTACCGGAAGCTTCCATGACTCTGATCGTCGCCCCCACCGTAGGTGCTGAGAGCTACATCTCGGTCGCCGGCGCCACCGCCTATCACCTTGCACGCGGGAATGCTGCCTGGGCCGCCGTCGTCGATGACACGACCCGCGAGCAGCTGCTGCGCAAGGCGACCGACTACATGGTCCAGGCCTACGGTCAGCGGTGGAAGGGCGATCGCGTCACGCCGACCCAGAGCCTCGACTGGCCGCGCTACGGCGTCTACGTCAACAACTTCTGCATCGACAGCACCACGGTGCCGGCGGCGGTCGCCAACGCCTGCGCCGAGCTGGCCCTGCGCGCGATCACGGCGCCGAGCCTGTTCCCTGATGTCGGCCGCCTGAAGGCCAAGGTGAAGGTCGGCCCGATCGAGACCGAATACGTCCAGGGCACCTCTGGCCTGACCCGGTACACCGCGGTCGACAACATGCTGGCCGCCTACCTGGGCGCCGGCGGCAACCTGATCCCGGTGGTGCGCGCATGACGGTCATCGCCTGGGACGGGAAGACATTGGCGGCCGACAAGCGCGCCACCTCGGGTGGCGGCATCGCGCGCACCGTCACCAAGATCTGCCGGGGCGCAGCCGGTGAGCTGATCGCCATGACGGGCGATTGGGATACCGCGGCGGAGATGCGCGAGTGGTTTCGCGCCGGCGCCGACCCGGAGAAGTTCCCGGCAAAGGCTCGCGAAGACAAGGCCACGCTCATCGTCATCACCGCTGAACGGATCGACACCTACGGCTGCGGCCCCTATCCGATGCCCATCGAAAACGAGCAGGTCGCGTTCGGCTCGGGGCGAGATTTCGCTGAGGCAGCGATGTTCCTCGGCCATGGTGCCGCCGAAGGGGTGCGCGTGGCGTGCCACTTCCAGACCGACTGCGGCAACGGCATCGACACGCTGAGGTTCGAATGAGCGGCTTCTATGACGAGATGGCGGCCGTCGCCGACGAGATCCTGAAGGAGTTCGGCGGCCCCGCGGTGCTGTCGCGCGTGACGCCGGCTGCCTACGACCCGACCACCGGCACCACGACGGGCGAGACCACGACCACCTGGCCGGCCACCGGCGCCAAGTTCGACTACGAGCAGAACGACATCGACGGCACCAAGATCCGCCAGGGAGACCAGCGCGTCTACCTGTCGACCATCGGCGTCGTCAACCCGCAGACGGGCGACACCCTGACGATCGCCGGCACGGCCTACAACGTCGTCGCCTCGCGGCCGCTCCAGCCCGCCCTGGTGGCGGTCCTGTTCGACGTCCAGGTGCGCGGGGTCCTCTGATGTCGGGCTTCGGCGACCAGATCCGGGGCTTCACGAAGAAGACCAACGACAACATCGACAAGACCGTCCAGTACTCGATCATCCTGGCCGCCCAGGGCGTGATCCTGAAGAGCCCGGTCGACACCGGCCGCTTCCGCGCGAACTGGCAGTTCGGCATCGACGTGCAGAACACGACCACCACCGAGACCACCGACAAGTCGGGCCGCCAGACGCTGGGCGGGATCATGGCCCAGGTTCGCGCGAACGTCGTCGGCGATGCCGCCCGCGGCGTGTTCTGGATTTCCAACTCGCTGCCCTACGGCCACCGCCTCGAGTTCGAGGGCTGGTCCAAGCAGGCGCCGGCCGGCATGGTGCGCATCACCCTGGCCGAACTGCCCGGCGCCGTCGACGCCTACGTGAGGACGCTGCAATGAGCGACAAGCTGATCAGGTCGCTGTTCGAGGGCCGCCTGGGCACCTGGGCCGCCGCGCGCGTGCCGGCGCTGCCCGTGGCCTGGGAGAACGTGAGCTTCACGCCGCCGGCGGGCGCCTACCTGCGAGCCTTCCTGCTGCGCGGCGCGACCACCAGCCGGGACCTGGCCGGCGACAACCGCAACCGCGTCGGCGTCTTCCAGATCAGCATCGTCTGCCCGGCTGGCAACGGAGCCGGCGCCGCCGAATCGATCGCCGCCGAGCTCGACGCGCTCTTCCCGATGAATCTGCGCCTGACGAGCGGCACGTTTGCCGTGCAGCAGCTGAGCCCGCTGCGCCTGTGGTCGCCGGACAGCTCCGACCGCTACCTCCTGCCGGTCGACTTCCAGTACCGGGCCGACACCTACCCGACATAGGCGCCCGCGCGCGCCTCCCGCTTCCTTCCCGCCCTTCCGGGCATCAGCAACCAGCCGCCCTTGAGGCGGCTTTTTCATTTCCGAAAGGGCATCCGCCATGTCTTCGCTTTTCCCCAACAAAACGATCTTCTCGATCAGCTCGACGATCGACGCCGCCAAGAGCGTGACTGCGCTCTCGAATGCCAATCCTGGCGTGGCGACCTCGGCCGCCCACGGCTACACCGCCGGCGACATCCTGCTGCAGAGCTCCGGCTGGCCGGAACTGAGCGACCGCGTGGTGCGCGTCGCGAATCCGGTGACGAACACCTTCGAGGAGGAGGGCTTCGACACCACGAGCCTGACGCGCTTCCCCGCGGGCGCCGGCGTGGGCACGGTAAAGAAGGTCTCGGCCTGGACCGCGCTGTCGCAAGTCACCGACATCGCCACCAGCGGCGGCGAGCAGCAGTACTTCCAGTGGGTCTACCTGGAGACCGGCCTGCAGCAACAGCGCCCGACATTCAAGAACGCCCGGTCCATGCAGATGACGCTGGACTACGACAACGCGCTCGCTTGGTACAACCAGCTGCTCACCAGCGACCTGACCGGCGACACCTACGTGCTGCGCGCCGCGCTGCCCAACGGCAAGCTCTTCTACTGGTCGGTGATCGTCGGCTTCGATGGTGAGCCGTCGTGGAACACGAACCAGAACATGCAGGTCGTCGCGACCTTCTCGCAGGTCAACCCGCGCTCCACCAAGTACTGATCGGCCGCATGTTCAAACTCAAAGCCGATCCGACCTTCTCCGCGAAGGTCGCCATCCCCGTCGCCGGCGGGGCTTCCGTGGAGGTGCCCTTCACCTTCAAGCACCGCACCAAGAAGCAGTTCGCGGACTGGTTGGAATCACTCGAGGAGCGCCGCAAGGCGCGCGCGGGCGAGAACCTCGATCTCGAAATCGTGCTCGAGGTGATCGCGGGATGGGGCATCGACGAGACCTTTTCGAATGAGAACGTCGAGATCCTGCTCGAGGAGCGCATCGGCGCCGCTGTCGCCATTCGCGACAAGTACATCGACGAACTCACGAAGCAACGCGAAAAAAACTGATCGACGCCGCGCGCCGCTTGTTCGATCCGCCGGATTGGGCAGCGCGCGCGGCGTGGGATCTGACGCCTGAAGACTTTCCCGACGAGGAACTCGGCATCTGGCCCGAGAACTGGATGACGGTCAGCGTCTTCTGTGCCATGCGCACGCAGTGGCGCGCCGGCATGAACGGGGCCTACGGGCTCGATCTGGGTGTCCTGCCTGAGATCTGGCGCCGCCTCAAGGTGCCCTCCAACGAACGCGACGAGATCTTCGAGCACCTCCTTCTCATGGAAGGCATGGCGCTTCAGCAGATGCAGGCGCAGAAAAACAAGGCCAGCCAATGACCGATTTCGCAGCGCTCGGGATCAAGATCGACAGCAGCCAGGCGCGCCAGGCCACCAAGGACCTGGACGCGCTGGCTGCCGTGGGCGACAAGGTCGCCTCTTCGATCGCCGAAACCGAGAACGCCAGCAAGAAGCTCGGGAAGACTCTCGATGCCGGCGCCAAGGCCGCGCGTGACAGCGCGTCCTCGATCGACAAGTACGTCCAAAACCTGCAAAAGGTCGCAGCGACGAACGGGCTCACCACGCGCGAGGCGAAGCTGTACGAGTTGGCGCTTCAGGGGGCCACGAAGGCGCAGCTGCAGGCAGCCGACACGGCGATCAAGCTGGACGAGGGCTACAAGCGCGGCCTGGCAACCGGGCAAAAGATCCGGGAAGGCTTCAGCGCGACGGCCGCGGCTGCGGTCAAGCTCGGCGCCGCGCTGAGCGCTGCGGCAGTGGGCGGCGTTGTCCTGTTCAACAAAGTCAATGAGAGCATCGCCAAGTGGCAAGAGCTCAGCGAGAAGACTGGCGAGACGGCCGAGAATATCTCGAGCCTGCAGACCGCCTCCGACGTGTCCGGCGTCTCGCTCGACACGGTCGCCGCCGCGTCGATTCGCTTGAGCACTGCGCTCGCCAAGACTGACGACGAATCGAAGCTGGTCGCCAAAGGCGTCAAGGCGCTAGGCCTGAACTTCCAGGAGTTCAAACAGTTCTCGCCGGCGCAGCAGCTGGATGCGGTCGCCAAAGCGATGTCCGGCCTCGCCAACGGGACAGACAAGACGGCGGCGATCACTGCCATCTACGGCAAGAACGCGGCGGAGATCATCCCGTTCCTGAACGACCTCGCCGACGGCGGCGAGCGTCAGATCCGCCTCACAGACGCGCAGATCCAAGCGGCCGACGAGCATTCGAAGGCTCAGGCCCGGCTGCGCAGCGAGATCACGGCGCTTGCGCAGGTCGTCGTTTCACAGTCCTTGCCGGCCGTGACCGACTTGACCGGCGCGATCAAGGACGCGATCACCGAGACGGTCGGTCTGGGCGGTGCGGCGAACGACTTGGCGAAGAACCAGGGCATCGCCGACTTCGCGACCGAGGGCGCTCGCTTCCTGGCGACGCTGGTCGACATGACCGGGAACGTCGCGGCCGGCTTCCTATACGTCGGGAAGACCATCGGCGGCGTGGCGGCGGCAGCTGCATCCGCGGCGCGCGGCGAGTTCCGGGCGATCGGCGGCATCATCGATGGCGTTTCGGAGGACTTCGGCAAGATTTCGAACCGCGGCAGTGTGGCCGACGCGCTGGACAAGCGCATCGCGGAGCGCACAGCCAATGCAGCGGCGAAGCGCCGGGAAGATCGGGGCTTCACGCCCGAGAAGCCCCGGGCCGGCAGCATCAACACCGACCGGGTCAAGAAGGGCCGCGATACAGCCGGCCAAGAGGCAAAGGCCCAGCTTGCCTTCGACCTCGAGGACATCCGCAAGGCGCAAGAGGCGATCACCAACACGATCGCGAACGGCGAGAAGGTGCTGGACGCCAAGCGCGCGGCCAACCTCATCACCGAGGCGGCCTACTGGGACCAGAAGAAGCAGTTCCTAGTCGACAACAACCAAGCCCAGCAGCAGGGCTTGGAGAAGGAACTCGCGCGCCTGCAGCAGGAGGAGCTGTCCGGCAAGGACCAGATCAACAACGCCCGGAAGATCCTGGACGTCGAAGCGAAGCTGGCCAAGGCCCGGCAGGACGGCGCGACGGAGCTACAGGTCCTGGCGATCAGGCAGGCAGACGCCCTCGACAAGATCCGGATCAAGTACGAGGAGGCCACGTCTGCCGCGAAGTTCTACGTCGACACGATCGCTCGGCAGAACGACCGCGAGATCGCGGGCATGGGCAAGGGCAATCTCAACCGCGAGATCGACGCCCGCAAGAATCAACGCGACGATCAGTTCCAGAGCCGCCGAAACGACCTCGACACGCAGCGCCGCGCCAACCAGATCACCAGCGAGGAATACGACAAGTTCCTGGCCATCGAAGCCGATGCACATGCGCGCTCGCTGGCCCTCGACGAGAAGTACTGGAAGGAGAAGCTCGCCAAGCAGCAAGACTGGGCCGTCGGCGCGAGCGAGGCGCTGCAGAACTTCATAGATGAGGCGAACAACGTCGCGAAGACGACCGAAGGCATCCTCTCGAATGGCCTGGGCGGCCTCAGCGACTCGCTCACCGCCGAGCTCATGGGTGAGGATGGGAAGTGGCTCGATCTCGGCAAGAATCTCGGCCGCCAGATCATCAAGGGCATGGTCGACAAGGAGATCATTGCTCCGCTCGCTTCGTTCGCGCAGGATGCGCTGAAGAGTCTCGGCGGCGGTGGAGATGGGCTGAGCGGGCTGCTCAGCTCGGTAACGGGCTCGAAGGGCGGAACGGGCGCTGCTGCCGCTGCGACCTCGACGGCGGCCTTGGCCACCAGCGCGACGGGTGCGACCGCCGCGATCACGACCCTTGCTGCCGCAGCCACCGCAGCCGCCGCAGCCATGGGCGGCTCCAGCATCTCCAGCGCACTCGGCCTGGCCAACAGCGTGGGCTCGAGCGGAGGCGATGCCTTGGGCTCTCTGATCAGTTCGATGGGCTGGTCTGAGGGCGGCTATACCGGCCCGGGCACCAAGTACCAACCGGCCGGGATTGTCCACGCCGGCGAGTACGTCGTGAACGCCGAGAACACGCGGCGGCTTGGCCTGTCGTTCCTCGAGCGTCTGAACAAGCGCGGCTATGCCGAGGGCGGCTACGTCAATTCGATCGTCGGCGGCAACCTGGCGGCCCCGCAGGGCTCGCCCGGCGGTGGTGGCGTCGTGAACAATTTCCACGTCGACGTGCATGGCCAGGTCGACCGTCGCACCCGCACGCAGATCGCGAACGACCTCTCGCTCGTGCAGCGCCGCGCCGGGAGGATGGGATGACCTTCATCGACACCAAGCTGAGCCGCAAGGTCAGCGTCGGCTTCTCGGGCGGCCCGACCTGGAACACCCGCGTCGTCCCGATGGCGAGCGGCGTCGACAAGCGCAATGCGGAGTGGGCTTTGCCGCACCACAAGTTCACCGCGGACTACACGCTGCTGGACCCCGAGAGCCAGAACGAGATCCTGATCGCCTTCTGGGCGGCGCGCGGCCAGAAGGATTCCTTCCGGTTCAAGGACTGGAACGATTTCAAGGCGATCAATCAGGCCATGGCCAACGGCGACGGCACCAGCACGCCGCGCCAACTCACGAAGACCTACACCTTCGGCCCGACGTCGTTCGTCCGGAACATCCTCCTGCCGATCGCCTCGACCGTCGTCGTCACGGCCAACGGCACGCCGATCGCGGTAACCACGAACGAGACCACCGGCATGGTCACGCCGGTCTCGCCTTGGCCTTCTGGCCAGGTCATCAAGTCGAGTTGCGAGTTCGACGTGCGCGTACGTTTCGGCTCCGACTTCATCCCGTTCACCCGGAACGCGCCGAGGCTCGGCACGGTGACGATCGAACTCGTCGAGGCACTCACAGCATGACCCGGTCCGTTCCTTCCGCGCTGCAGACGCATCTCGACAGCGGTTCCACGACCGTCACGCAGCTGTTGCTGATCAAGCCAGTCACGCCCGGCTACCCGGCCATCGGCATCACGCTGCTCGACAAGGATGTGACCTACGACGACGGCGCCGGCGCGGTGACGTACCTCGCCAAGATCGGCATGGTCCCGGCCGCCCTGGTGTCGTCGCTGGACATGACCGTGGACAACACCGAGATCCAGAGCCTGATCCCGGAGTTCGACCTTCCGATAAGCGAGGCCGACATCGTCGCGGGCGTCTACGACTATGCCGAGGCGACCATCTACCTGGTCAACTACGAAGACCTGTCGATGGGCCATGTCGTGCTCGGCTACGGAACGACCGGGCAGATGCGCGTCGAGAATGGTCTGAGTTTCTGGACCGAGTTCACCGCGCTGTCGAAGCTGCTCAAGCAGTCGATCGTGGAGAAGGATTCGATCACCTGCCGCGCCGTCTACGGTAGCCAGCCGATCGGCACGGGTGGCGGGGTCTTCGAGCAGCGCTTCCCCTGCGGCAAGAATGCAGTTGCCGAGTTCACTGGGGCGCAGACCGTCACGTCGGTGGGCGCGGAGCCGAACAACTCGTTCACGGCCAGCGCGCTCGGCGCCGCGGCGAACACCTATGTTCCCGGCATGCTGGTGTGGCTCTCGGGAAAGAACATGGGCCGGACTTATGAGGTGGAGTCGCAGAGCGCGGGTGGGGCGATCACGCTCACCTTCGAGACCATGTTCCCGATCGTGGCCGGCGACACCTTCAAAGTTCGCCCCGACTGCACGAAGTGGGTGGAGGGCGCCAACGGATGCAAAGCCCACTGGAACAGCGTCAGCGCGACGGAATGGAAGCTGCACTACCGCGGCGAGCCGCTGATCCCGATCGCTGATGGCGACGCGATCAACACCCCTGGCGCCACCGTAGGCGCTTCCCTTGGCGGAGGCACCACCGCCCCATGAACAAGCTAGTTGAACAGGCGCGCACCTACCTGGGCGTGCCTTGGCGCCACCTTGGGCGCTCGCGCCGTGGCGTGGATTGCGCCGGCCTGCTGATCTGCGCGTATGCAGACCTGGGCGTCGTGGTGCCCGTCATCGAGCACTACGGTCGCGAGCCGTACCGCGATGGCCTGATGGCAGGCGTGCGCGCGGCGCTGGGCGATCCGGTGCTGGACGGCCCGAAGGTCGGCGACATCCTCCTGATGACCAGCGCTGCATTCGGGTCCACCCAGCCGCACCACCTCGGGATCGTAGGCGACGACCCGCATCACGTCCTTTCGTTGATCCACGCGGACGGCGAGCCGAGCGTTTCGCGCGTGTCCGAAGTCGGGCTGGTCGACCACTATCGGCGCCGCATCGTCGCTGTCTTCCGGAGGCCCGTCTAATGGCGCGCACTTTTCTTGCGATCGTTGGAGCCGGTGTTCCGGGTGCTTTCTTCAACTACCCGATTGGCCTCACGGGGGGTGGCAGCTGCATCGGCACAGCGATTGACCCGCTCGCCGCTTGCGGCCGTCTCGTCGGCCAGCCCGACGTCAAGCCTATGGAGCTCAAGTCTGTTGCTGGCCTGCTGGTCTGCTGGCCGATGCCAATGGGGGGTGCCGACTGATGGCGCGCACAGCTCTAACCGTCGTTGGCGGCATCGTCGGCGGGATCTTCGGCATGCCGCAGGTCGGCTTGGCGGTCGGCTCCCTGATCGGGAATGCCGTCGATCCGGAGATGATGAAAGGCCCGCGCATCGGCGAGACCGGTGTGCAGACCTCTGCAGAAGGCGCCCCGCGCGCGATCGTCTTCGCCACCCATACGGTCACCGGTAACATCATCCAGTCCGGCCGGCTTGTCAAAGGTGATGTCATCACTGGCGGCAAGGGCGGCGAGGCCAAGCAGTCGAACGAGATCTGCATTCGCACCTACGCGATTCGCATCTGCGAGGGGCCGATCGGCGGCGTCCTGCGGATCTGGGAGGACGACAAGCTCGTCTATGACGTTCGAACCGGCTCGGCGATGCTGGCCGAGTCTGCGAAGTGGTTCTTCGGCTGTGGGATCTACCTGGGCGACGAGACCCAGATGCCCGACGCTTTCCTCATGTCTCAGGGTGGGCCCGAACCCTTCGGCCAGGCGCCAGACACGCCGGCCTACCGCGGCACCGCCTACATGGTGTTCGTCGGGCGCGACCTGACCGACCGCCGGGGCTCGATTCCGCAGTACCGCTTCGAAGTCGCAAGGGCCATCACGTCGAGCAATCCGAGCGGCCTCACTGTTGGGCCGGAACCATCGACCGGCACCTATATCGCAGCGGACGCGACGGGCGTGCCTTACTTGGCACAGAACTTCATCAATGGAGGCGCCTCGGGGTTTGAAGTGGCAAGCCCTGGGGGTAGCTACGACGTTGCGATGTACCCGAAGAAATTCACATCGCTGACGCCCACCAGCACGGCAACTATTTTCAACGCAGGCAACACAGCGGGAGATCCTCGATTGTGGCCGATTGCCTTCGATGACCAAGGGTATGCCGTTTCCTACGACGCCAACTTTGGCTATTGCAAGGTGGTAGCAGGCGGCTCCTCGGTCTCATCCCTGAAGCCGACCTCTGGCGCATCTCCAAGCTGGTGGTTTGGCGAGAGCACCTTCTTCCCAGAATACGGAGGCCTGATCTTCATCACGTCGAACGCGATATATCTCGGCGTTCGGATGACGGGAAGCGGTGCTGGCACGGCGTGGGACTCGATCTACAAGTTTTCGAAGGTGGGTGGCACTCTGCCATCGGCCTCGATCTCGGGAATCACCGGGAGCTCGACCAGCCCGATCTTCTGGATGCACGTTTCGCGCGCCGGGAACGTTCGCGCCATTCCCTACAACTGCGCCGGCACATTCAACACCTACGACGCCAATCTCGCATTGACGGGGACGGTGACGCTCCCCGCAGCGGTGGCCGCCAGATTCCCAGGCGCTTCGGCGCTGAACGGCTTCGGCATCGACGAGACGAAGGACATGGCCGTCTACGTCTACGGAGGCACGACCGCGGACATCTACCGGCTTTCGACGGGTGTCCTGTTGACATCGGTCGGCCTCACTGGCGCCGGTACTGGCGTCATCACACGCGTCGTTTTCACGGATGACGGCATCTACATCCAGCGCACTCGCAAGACCTACTTCATAGGCACGCCTGCGACTTTCAGCGGCGTCCCGATGGTACTTGGCGACATCGTGGCCGAGATCCACGACCGCTGTGGCGTTCCTGCGTCCAAGCGCGATGTGTCCGAACTGACCGACCAGGTCACCGGGCTGGTTCTGGCCGGCGACTACAACGGCGGGGACGCAATCGATGCTGCGCGCAGCCAGTATTTCTTCGACAAGGCAGAGTACGACAAGAAGCTCTGGTATCCGAAGCGCGGGAAGGCGGTCGCCGGCAGCATCACCATCGACGATCTGATCGAGGTTCCAGACCTCTCTCGCCGTGAGCAAGCGGTCGAGTTCCCGAAGAAGCTGCACTTGCAGTACCAGCATGCCGCCAGCGGCTATCCGACCGTCAAGGCGACGAGCCAGCGCAGCAGCCCGGATGTCCGGGTAGTGGGCGAGGTCACGATGCAGACGGCCTTCTCTCTCAACGAAGACCAGGCCGCGCAGTCCGCATCGAAGCGCCATAAAGTCGTGTGGGCCGAAGCCGAGGGCGAACTGGTCCTGTCGGTCCCGGACAGTCTCATCAAGTATGTGGCAAGCGACGTCCTTGCGGTGACCCTGCGCGGTCGGACCTCGCGCGAACGGCTGGAGAAGACCGAGCACGCGGACGGCGTCATTAAGTGGACCCTCCGCAAGGACCGGCAGAGCGCATACACCTCGAGCCTGACGGGCGTCCCGATCCCGCCGCCAACCCTCCCGCCGCCGACCATCACGGGCGACACAGTGCTCGTGGTCGCGGACATCTCGGGCCGGCAGGACACCGAGGACGATCTGAACTACCTGGTGGCGGTTTCCGGCACCTTGCCGGCGTGGTATGGCGCCCTGGTGCAGCGCAGCTTGGACGGCGGGGCATCCTTCACGGACGCCGTCAGCATCAGCAGCGCGGCCCGAATCGGGACCTTGCTCGACGCGATCCCGGCCGCATCGGAGGACATCACCGACACGACCAACGTCGTGCGCGTGCAGCTGTACCGCACCACGCAGACGATCGACAGCATCTCGAACACGCAGTTTCTCGCGGAGCAGGGCGCTTTTCTGCTCGAGAAGGCTGACGGCACGCACGAGGTCATGCAGTACCGCGATGCGGTGGACGAGGGCGGCGGGATCTTCCGCCTATCGACGCTGCACCGCGGCCGGCTGAACTCGGGCGCGGCGGCCCACCTGGTCGGCGCCAAGTTCGTGATGCTGGAGGACATGACCCACGTCCCGGCGCAGTCGTCGTGGATCGGCCAGACACTGACGCACCGCGGCGTTAGCTTCGACCAGGCGCCGGAACTCGCCGCGCAGCAGTCGAAGACCTACGCCGGCCGCTCGCAGATCGAATGGCCCGTCGCCTCCTTCGCGCTGTCCCGCTCTGGCAATGTCGTGACGACGACTTGGGCGCCGCGGCATCGCTTCGGCTCCGACGACGCACCGCTGGCATCGATCAACTTCCAGGGCTTCCGGCTGACGTTCGTCGGCACCTCGACCGTCACCTTCGACCAGACGGCGCCGACCTCCACCTATGACGTTTCGGCCATCGGTGGCGGCGTCACGGTCAGCGTCGCCTCTATCAATCGCATTATGGGCGCAGGCCCAGCAACCTCAGGGGCCATCTGATGAGCACTCCAATCCTTCCGTACGCTGTCTGGGCGTCGGGCACGAACCAGAACTCGATCCCGGCCAACGACAACGCGCGCCGGAACCAGATCCTGCACGGGAACGTGATCAGCCAGGCCGTGACCGCGCAGCCCGGCAGTCCGGCCGAGGGGGACATCTACATCATCGCGGCGATGCATACCGGTGCGCAGTGGGCTGGATTCACCCCGCTCGACCTGGCGATCTACAGCGGGGGCACCTGGTACGCATTCGCTCCGGTCACCGGCGTGGTGGTCAACGTGGCCGGCGCTTTGTACCGCTACACCGGCAGCGCCTGGGCGGCGATCGCTGGCGCTCCGGACCGTAGCGCCGTGTCCGTCCTCACGCCCGCGTCTGGTGTCGTCACCATCGATTGCTCACTCGGCGACTACTTCACGCTGGCGCCGACGGCCAATGTCACGAGCATCGTCTTCACAAACCTGCCGGCCGCTGGCAAGGGCGCGAGCCTGATGATTCGCTTCACGCAGGACACGACGGCGCGCACCGTGGCCTGGCCGGCATCGTTCAAGTGGGCGGGTGGTGCGGCCGGGGTCGTCTCGACCGGATCGGGCGCCATCGACTTGATCGCGATCACGAGTTTCGATCAAGGTACGACGTGGCGCGCCACCATCGCGAAAGCCTTCGCATGAGCGGCATCGTCGGTCATCGCGGGCTTCTGCTGGACATCGGAGGCATCACCGGAACCCTGCTTCTCGATTTGCTCCCGCCCGGCGTCGGGCATGGCTACAGCGTCCGCAGGGTGCGGACGGCGTATGCGGGCAGCGCTCTGCGCGTTCGGCGCAGCAGCGACAACGCCGAGCAGGACATCGGCTTCAGTGGCAACGACTTGGACAGCGCCACGCTCCTGTCGTTTGTCGGCGCCGGCTCTGGCTTCGTGGTGACGTGGTACGACCAGGGCGGAAATGGACTGGATGCAACGATGGCGACGACGGCCAACCAGCCGCGCATCGTCAACGCTGGCACGCTGGACACGGAGAACAGCAAGCCCTCCATCGTCTTCGACGGGACGAACGATGTCCTTGCGTCCGCCTACAGCTCGAGCGCTCCCAATTCGACAAGGCAATTCACATCGGCCGTTGTTGAGCGAAGCCAGCGCACGAGCAGCAGCAACGAGGCGTTCTACGCCTTCCGGCGGTCCGGACAGCGCGACTACGACTCCGGTTTTGTGCATGAGCGACGCACGACGAATATCAGCGTTGGTCTGACGACTGGCGCAGGTGGCGGCGCCAACAACTATGTAGGGCGCCAGGGTGCGGACAGCAACACCACGGCGCTCTCGCAGGCGGCCTATTTCATCACGCCTCAGACGCCGGCCGAGGCGATGTATATCGATAACACCCTCAAGACGCTGAGCAACTCCTACGTGAGCGGGACCGGTGCTGTCGGCACTCACCAGAACGCAGGCTCTGGACCCCATCAGATCATCATCGGCAACGGCAACCAGACGACCACGAACGCCAGCTTTGACCGGCCGTTCCAAGGGAAGCTGTCCGAGATCCTGGTGTGGGCCTCGGACCAAGTCGCGAATCGCTCGACGATCTACACCGACCAGAAGGCCTACTTCGGCACCCCATGAACACCATCCACGCAAAGGGCCGCGCATGAACCAGGACCTGACCCCGGTCCACGTCTTCACCGTCATCGCCTCCTCAGTGTTTGGCGTCCAGATGGCGGTGATCATCGGTCCGTACATCGTGATCGGCATCGGCGCCATGGGCGGCGCGGCCGTCATGATCCTTCAGCGCTCTGGCGACGGGAACGTCCGGGCCTTCGTCTACTTCCTGGCGTCGACGGCGCTGGCGGTGCTGCTGACGGTGCCGCTGTCGATGATGGCGGCGCTGGCCTACGAGCCCATCAATGCGACTTGGCTATTCGCACCGGTGTCCTTTGGCCTCGGCTTCCTCGGCGACAAGTGGCCTGCGGTGTTGGCTTGGTGCGGCGCCAAGATCAGCGCCTTCGTCGATGTGCTCATCGCCGCGCGAGGAGCGAAGTGATGGACCCGCAGTACTTCCCGATCGGCCTGAACGGCCTGGTCTGCGCCGCGATCGTGTTCGTCTGCATCTGCCGGCTCGACAAGATCGACAAGCGGGTGCTGCTGCGCGTGGGCTCCCAATATGTCGTGCTGGTCATGGCCGCCGCCGGCTTTGGCG
Organism: Variovorax ginsengisoli; assembly: GCF_030486595.1. Classification (GTDB taxonomy): domain Bacteria; phylum Pseudomonadota; class Gammaproteobacteria; order Burkholderiales; family Burkholderiaceae_C; genus Variovorax; species Variovorax ginsengisoli_B. Next base: position 402,416 of record NZ_JAUJZH010000003.1, read on the forward strand.
CCTCGCCGTGGCTGTTCGACATGCCGGGCTGGCCCTCGGTCTTCTTCTCGGGGTCCGTGCTGTACATGCTCTGGTCCGACAGCTACCAGTGGCGGCACGGCCCGCCTGAATCCGCCACCGGCCCTGCGCCACTCTCGGAGATCTGAATGGATGCAACCACCCTTGCGCGCTGCACCGGCGCGCGGCTCGACCGTGCCCAACTCATGGCCGAAGCGATCAGCAGCGCGATGGATGCCTACGAGATCACTACCCGCGCGCGCCAGGGCATGTTCCTGGCGAACGTCGGCCACGAGACCACCAGGCTCCGCTACCTGGCCGAGCTCGGCGGCGACGATTACCTGAGCCGCTACAACGGCCGGCTGGACCTCGGCAACACGCAGCCGGGCGACGGGCCCCGGTACAAGGGCAGGGGGCTACTGCAGACGACCGGCCGGGCGAACTACCGCGCCTTGACCAAGCGCCTGCGCGCCCGCGGCATCGACTGCCCCGACTTCGAGGCCGAGCCCGCCAAGCTCGAGCTGCCGCAGTGGGCCGCCCTGTCGGCAGCCGACTACGTGGGCATGCGCAACCTGAACCCCAAGGCGGATGCCGGCGACTTCCTGGGCTACTGCGTCGGCATCAACGGCAAGAACAAGGCCACAGGCCTCCCGAACGGCTGGAGTGAGCGCACGGACCTGTGGGTCGATGCGCAGAGGGCGCTGGCGTGAGCTTCCTCTACACCTGGGCCGCCGGCAAGGTAGGCTGGCTGGCGATCATCGGCGCGCTGCTCGCCGTCGTGATGTTTGACCAGGTGAGCGTGAGCAACGCCCGTGCCGGCGCCGACCGCGCGCGCACCGAGCTGGCCAGCTACCGAGCAACACAGGCGGAGGCCGGCCGCCTGGCCGAGCGCTCGCGCCGCGAGACAGAACAACGATGGACCCGAGCGGTCGAAGGAGTGGCGAATGATGGGCAGAAGCAGATCGATGTGGCGCGCGCCGATGCTGACCGCGCTGGTGTTGCTGAGCGCCGGCTGCAGCAGCGTGTCTCCGCCTTCCTCGCTGCCATCCGTGGAGCCGCCGCGGATTCCGGCATTGCCGCCACAGGGCCGGCAGCCGCAGACCCCGCCGTTCTGCTTGCCGACCTGTTCGGCCGCGCTCGAGAAAGAGCTCGGCTCTTGGGAGAGTTCGCTGACGATGCCCACGCGCGCGGTCGCACCTGCGAGCGCTACGCCGACGAATTGCAATCCGCAGGCGGGCATTAAGTCACAGCGATGTTGAGCCGGGGCGCCCGGGTCGCCGTCTACACTCCCGGCATGTCAAAAGCCGGCGAGATCACTTTCTTTGCAGCCTTGCCCGCAGTCGAACTGCAGCAGGCGATTGCTAAACCGTTCGGCCACCCAGAGCGGGCTGACTTGCTGGCCAATCTGGCGGGCGTGTTTCAGCACCTGCCACCTCCACCGGCGCGGATCCTCGACATGGGTTGCGGGACTGGGTGGACCTCCATCGCTTTCGCTCGAGCCGGGTACGACGTTTTGGGCGTCGACATCGCGGATGATGCCGTCCGGATCGCGAGGCAACAGGCGGAAGGCCTCTCGGCGCGCTTCGAGGCGTTGGACTACGAGTCGATCAATGAGGCCAACTTTGACGCAGTCGTGTTCTTTGACTGCCTTCATCATGCCGAAGACCCGGCGCTGGCCGTGGCCGCGGCATTCAAGGCTCTCAAGCCCGGCGGGGTGATGATCGCCAACGAACCCGGCTTCGGGCACGGCAGCTCGCCCGATTCTGTTCGTGCGATGGAGCAGTTCGGCGTGACCGAGCGGTCCATGCCCTCGCTGTTGATCCGGCGTCTGGCGAAGAAGGCGGGATTCACGCGCTTCGCCACCTACCCGTTGCCTCGCAACATGGTCGGGACTGGCTTCATTCGATCGGCCTACCATGCCGTCTTGGGTCGGTGGATTCGGAGCGCCTTGACCGTCGTGCATCGATAGGTTTTCTGGTCTCTGAGCCAGCTGCTGGTCTGTCGGTCACTGAGCTGTGGTCAGGAACCCCAAGGCAAAGGCCTTCGCGGCGGTGGAAGTGGGATGGTGCGAATCCCAGTACAGGCTGTAGCCATCTTTCATCGCCGGGCAGGTGTCGACGGTGCAGAAGAAGTCGGTGCGTGAGACGTAGGTCACGTTCTTGAAACGTCGCGCCATGGCTGCCATGCCCTCCGAGATCTCTGCCGTCTGCCACTCGAACTGGACGCGGGGAACGCTGCACGCCTCCACGTTGTTCGCCTCGATGCAGCGCGGGACGGTGTCGCGCAGCGTCGGCGAAGGCCCCATCAAGATCACCCGGCGCGCCGTCGCTGATGCCTGCGCGACGCTCCTTGCAACGCCTTCGAGCAGTTCCGTCCTGTTCGGGTAGGGCTCCCAATGGCCAACGATGACGACGGTGTCAGTCTTCCTGATCTGGGCCGCGGCAAGGTCATTGAACTTGCGGCACGTCTCGGCCTCGATGGGGCGGGTCGGCTTCACGTTGTAGCCGAGAGCGGGTGGGCAAGCATCCCGCGACAGACTGACCCATTGCGTGCCCTCTTGCTTGGCGACCTCGGCAGCAAAGGGCCCCATCGCCCAGGCATGAGAGTCGCCCCAAACGATGACAGCGGGCTCGTCACCCTGGCGGCCGCATCCCTTCTTTGGGAACACGTCCAGCTTGTCGCTGAAGATATATCGGCACCTCTTGGAGTCCCTTGGGTAGTCCTCGCCCGTGGCGGCGGCCAGAGGGTTGGCGTTCATTGCTATCTGCGGGGGCGGCTCGACTGCGTTTGCCACCGCCCAAGACAGGCTGGAGAGCGAGACGCACATCGCCAGCGACCCGCCCACCAGGCGCCGGTTCGGCGTCGAGGCCTGCGGGCGGCGGAAAGGCGTCTCGATGACCCGATAGCTGCCCCAGGAAAGCGCGACTGCCAAGACGACGAGGCCGGCTCGCATCTCTGCCGGAACTTCACCCGGGTGCAAGTTTCGGGCGATGGCCAGCATCGGCCAGTGCCACAAGTAGAGCGAGTACGAGATCAAGCCGAAGAACACGGCCGGCCTGGAGCGCAGCACCTGGCCCACCATCCCAAGCACTCCACGCGCGTGCACCGCCCAGATCAGCAGGGCGGCTCCCACCGTCCCCAGCACCACGTTGACGGCCGCCAGGCCACTCGTCGGCAGGCTGATGGCGACGATCATCAGCGCCAGACCAGCCGCGGCAACCGCTGCGGGCTTGCGCGCTACACCCCCAGCACCCAAGGCAATCAGGCCGCCGGCCGCCAGTTCCCAGAACCGGGTCGGCATTAGGTAGAAGACCGCGTTCGGATCGAGCAGGCACGTCACAGCAGCCAGCAGCACCGACACGAAGGCCGCGCACTTGATCCACCGTACAGCGTTGTCCCGTCCCCTGCCCAGCAGCAGACCGAGGGCCAACGGCCACACCAGGTAGAACTGTTCCTCGACGCCCAGGGACCACAGGTGCAGCAGCGGCAGCTTGTCGGTCGCCGGATCGAAGTAGCCGCCGGTCGTCACCTGAAAATAGGCATTAGCCGCGAAGAGCAGGGCCGCGGCCGCGGACTGCGCGGTCTCGTAAAGGACCCGGCTTCCCAGCAACACTGCGACCGCGCCCAGTGTCGCCAGGATGACGGCGACCAGCATCGGCAGGATCCGCCGAGCGCGCCGCGCGTAGAACGCGACGATGTCGATCGTGGCCTCGGCCTCCCACTCGGCTCGCAGGAGGCTAGTGATCAGGTAGCCGGAGATGACGAAAAAGATGTCCACGCCAACGAACCCACCCGGCAGCGCCGAGGGGAAAGCGTGAAATACCACAACCGACAGCACCGCCAATGCGCGCAGGCCGTCGATCTCTGGAAGGTACGTCTGTCGGTGGTGGGCACTGGTCATGGTGCCGGATCGTATCAATCCGTTACCCGGACCGCGACGTCCACTTTAGTCCGCACGGGACGCCTGGTAGCCTCAGTGCGCGCCCAACTCGGCCCTGATGGCGTCGGCCGCGCTGTGGTCGTGATCGTCGATAAAGGACTCGGCGATGCAGGCGCAGCGCTCGACGATCCTATGAGCGAAGTCGAGCAGCTTCTGGTCGAGCGGATCTCCATGCCAGATGAGCCCGGAGGCCTCAGCCGCGGCGCGGAACTCGCGCAGGGGGTCGCGGATTGGCGTGCAGCCGACTGGATCGGCGTCTTCATCTTCTTCTTGGTCCATCGCTACTTCGGTTTCTTCTTGTTGGTTCGCGCCTGGGCCCGGGCTGCTGCCATCTTGCCCATGGCAGTCACCTTTGCAGCCGGCGCACGCTTGACCGGCTTTCTGGGCTGGCTTGCCAGCGAGCCAATCAGACGAGCGGTCTGTTCGTCGAAGGTGGGCTCGCCAGGCCCCGTTCTCGGTGCGGCCCGGGCGGTCATTTTTTCCGAAGGTACTCGCGCACCTTCTCCGCCGAGTTGCCGACGGCAGCCACCGCGGCCTTGAGCGTCTTCTCGTCGACGCCAAGCGATTCGGTCCAGCTGCGAACCTCGTGTGGCTCGTTCAGGGCGATCAGCTTCCGGTCGAGGCCGGTCTTCTTGGGGTCGTCTGCCATGTGAGTCTCCTAGTTAGATGGGAGATTTCGACGCACTCTGGGCGGCGTCGCATTCAGCAATTCGCGCCAATTTCTGACAGCCGGCGCCCTACAGGCGGTGCACTTTTTGCGACATGGACCTTGCTGACTACCCGCCGATGCTGCTCGACGAGCGGCCGCTCCCGTTGACCGCGCCCGGCTGGATCTTCGAGATCAAGTACGACGGCTACCGAATGACGGCGATGTTCGGGGACGGCAAGTGCCAGCTGCGCACCCGCAACGGCGCCGACGCGACGCGCTGGTTCCCGGAGGTGGCCAAGTCGTTGGCTGCGCTGCGCGGCGGACCCTACGTGACAGATGGCGAGGTGTGCGCGTTCGATGAGATCGGACGCTCCGACTTCAATCGCCTCCAGGACCGCGCGCGCCGGCGCCGCTGGTACGAGGGCTGCGACCTCGTGGGCTATGCAGTGTTCGACCTGATGGTTGACCATGGAATCGACATCACCCAGCACACGCTCCTGCAGCGCAAGGCGCTCCTCGCGGAGCTGCTGGACCCCAGTCCCGAGAACGTTTTGGCCGTGGGCCACTTCGACGAGGACATCCCGCGCATCTTCAACGACGCTGTCCTCGGCCTCAAGCTGGAGGGCCTGGTGGCCAAACGCGACGACAGCATCTACGTGCCCGGCAGCCGGAGCCGGGACTGGGTCAAGGTGAAGCGGAAGGGCGCGGTGCCGGCGGAGCGGTTCAAGCGATAGCCGCGGTCCTCTGCGACTACCAGAACCGCCACCATGGTCGCCGGCCGATAGGCAATGCTGCCATCGGCGCGGCAATGGTGGTGGCCGCTTGAAATCTGCGTCTGGCTTCTGCTTCCATGACTCGGGCTTCGTGCATAGCGTTTTGGTCACCTCGCGTCGCCTGCACGCGAAGCTCTTGGCAGTTTCGGAAGAGTTCGTCGTCGGAAAGGGCTGTCGGGTCCATCACCCATTGTTGCGTGGC
>NZ_JAUJZH010000030.1 GCF_030486595.1 Variovorax ginsengisoli
CAGTTCAGCAGCTGCGATTTTGTCGCCGAGGTGAAGCGCATAGGCGCGCGCCAGAGCATGGACGGCAAGGGCTGTTGGCGGGACAACGTCTTCGTCGAGCGGCTGTGGAAGTGCGTGAAATACGAGGACGTGTACCTGAAGGCCTACGACAGTGTCAGTGCCGCACGGTTGAACTTGGCCGTTTACTTCGATTTCTATAACGCGCGGCGGCCCCATCAATCGCACGACGGATGCACGCCAGACATGGTCTACTTCGCCACGCTACCCGCAATGAAGGAGGCTGCCTGATGGGTCGAACCATGAGTACATGGCTCAACCAAGGCGCCTCCGGCGGCCTGGCAGGGGCCTGAAGATTGAAAGAATCAAACCGCAGCCAATCCACTTAACTCAGGTCGATGCGTGTTCAGACGACCGGAGCCGGCTCTCAACTTGGGTCATGGCAACCCTGCTTGTGGGGACGCTGGCATGGGCGCTGTGGGAAGTGGGACTGGACTGGTGGCCGCTCGCCGCGCGGTTGGGCTTTCTCTTTCTGTTGGGCGTCTATGTAGGCGGCCCATGGACCGTGCATTCATTGCGCGTTGCCGGAGCGACCGGCCACGACGGCGCCGGCAAGCAGCGGCGCGCTTCGTGGAAGCAAGGGGGCGGCCTCGCGCTGAGTGCGGCCCTTGCCGTGAGCGCTGCAGCCATGCTGGCTTCCTGGACCAGAGACATGCATGCGATCGAGGGCGTCTTGCCAGTCGGCCAGTCACAACCGTCCGGCACCAGTATCCTGCCCGCTGGCGAATGGCACGCCTACGGGCGTACCGGCTACGGCCAGCGCTTTTCGCCGCTGACTCAGATCACGCCGGCCAACGTCTCGAAACTGAAGATGGCCTGGCAGGTCCGAACCGGTGACATGCGCGGGCAGCCCGGTGACCCGGAGGAGACGACCAATGAAGTCACTCCGCTGAAGGTGGGAGACCGCCTCTACCTCTGCAATCCCCATCAGTCGGTAATCGCGCTGGATGCGACCACGGGAGCGGAAGTCTGGCGCTACGCCCCAGAGATCAAGGGCGCTCTGGCGCTGCAGCATCTCACCTGCCGCGGGCTTTCATACCAGCCTCCAAACACATCCGCAGACAACGCAGCGGCCGTGCCGACCGCTTCGCCTTCCGAGCCACCGCTCCCCGTCGCGACCGCGCGCGGCGCCGTGTCGGAAGTCTGCGCCCATGGGAAGCTCTTCATGCCCACAGCCGAAGGTCGCCTGATTGCCTTGAACCCCGACAACGGCGCCGTGTGCAGTGCGTTCGGCGACGGCAAGGGCCAGATCAACCTTTGGGCACATATGCCCAATCCGCGGCCCGGCTCGTACTACTCCACCTCCCCGGTCGTGGTCACACGGAAGTTGGTGATCGTGGGCGGGACGGTCCTTGACAACGTATCAACACACGAGCAGTCCGGTGTGATCCGGGCCTTCGACGTAGACACCGGCGCGTTGGTCTGGAACTGGGATTCCGGCAATCCGCAGGCGACCGCACCGATTGCGCCTGGCGAGAGCTATACAGTCAATTCACCCAATAGCTGGTCAATCTCGAGTGTCGACGAGGCGCTCGGCATGGTCTACGTTCCGATGGGTAATCAGCCACCGGATCAATGGGGCGGCCGGCGCAGCGCCGCGGTGGAAAAGTACTCGTCATCGGTGGTCGCGCTCGATCTTGCGACCGGGCAAGTGCGATGGGTCTTTCAGACCGTCCACCACGACCTCTGGGACTACGACGTCCCCTCCCAGCCCGGCTTGATCGACCTCACGATCAACGGTGCCACGGTGCCGGCCCTGGTGCAGCCCACCAAACAGGGCGAGTTGTTCGTGCTCGACCGGCGAACCGGCAAGCCCATCAATCCGGTATCGGAAGTGGCGGCGCCACAAGGCGCGGCGACCGGTGACCGGACCGCGCCGACGCAGCCGAAGACCGCACTGTCCTTCGATCCACCCAGGTTGAGCGGGCGCGATATGTGGGGCGCCACGATGTTCGACCAGCTTGCCTGCCGCATCGCGTTCCATCGTCTGCGCTACGAAGGTCGCTTCACCCCGCCTTCGACCCAGGGCTCCTTGATCTACCCAGGCAACTTCGGTGTGTTCAATTGGGGCAGTGTCGCGGTGGACCCCCAGCGCCAAGTCGCATTCACGACCCCGACCTACCTCGCTTTCGTGTCGAAGCTCGTTCCGAGACCGAACGACGAGGCGCTCGTGGTGCAGACCGAGGGGCCGCCGAGAGGGGCCTTGCCGGCGCTCAACGAGAACTTCGGCGCGCCCTTTGCCGTGGCGCTCAGCCCTTTCACATCGCCGCTCGGATTTCCCTGTACTGCACCCCCCTGGGGCTACGTCGCCGGCGCCGATCTCGCAAGCGGGAGGATAGTCTGGAAGCACCGCAACGGGACTGTCCGCGATCTTGCGCCGATCCCATTGCCGTTCCGCATGGGCGTGCCGAACATCGGCGGCCCATCATGACTGCAGGTGGCGTAGCTTTTCTCTCAGGGACGCTTGACGACTACGTGCGCGGCTATGACGTCGGCAATGGCCGGCAGTTGTGGGAAAGCCGGCTTCCTGCCGGCGGCCAAGCCACGCCGATGACCTACACCGGGTCCGACGGCCGGCAGTACCTCCTGGTGGTGGCCGGAGGCCATGGATCCACCCACACCAAGGCGGGCGACTACGTCATTGCGTATGCGCTTCCTGAATGAAGCAAGGTTGTCCATGCCGAGCCCGACGAGCAAGACCTTCATCACCAGCCGCTGGGTCTCGTATCGCTGACCGAGAACCTGATGATGGTGTTCATGGGCATCTGGGTGGACGTGAATCTTGCCATGCATTTGGCCTGATGAATCAAAAAGCAGACTTCCGCTCCCACCTTCGCAGCCAAATGTCCAGCTGGCGAACTCGCCTTGTTCGGGCTGCCATCGATGCCGGAGTCGGAAACCCGATCGCGCAGGCCACCCAACCCGGCCTTGGACCTCCACTGATCGCGCTCGGCATGGCGGCATTCCTTGCAGCCGTGACACGCGCTCCGTTGACGGCGTTCATCATCGTGATGGAGATGGTCGACGGCCATGCGATGGTTCTGAGCCTGATGGCCGCAGCGATGCTGGCGACGCTGGTGTCGCGCATGATCACGCGGCCTCTCTATGACTCGCTGGCTGACCACATGGTCGCAGTCGCGGGATGCGGTGGCAGAAGATCTGCCCATGCCGATCTGCCAGCGGTTGCTGCCACAACCTCGCGCCATCCGGTCGAGCCACGCTCATGACCGCCAGATTCCGAAAACTCATGGATCAACTGGGCGAGGCATTCTGGCTCGTGCCAGGCGCGATGGTGCTGGCCGGCATCCTGTTGGCCGTGGCCTTGCTGGAAGTTGATCGGGGAGGGCGGCTCCCGGCATGGGTCGCCGAAAGCAGCTGGCTGTACAACGGAGGGGGACGGGCGCTCGCACCTTGCTGGGCGCCATCGCGGCGTCGACCATCGGCGTGGCAGGCACCGTCTTTTCGATCACCATCGCAGCGCTGTCGCTGGCGGCCGGACAGATGGGGCCACGGCTATTGCGCAATTTCACGCGCGATCGCGGTGTACAGGTCACGTTGGGCGCGTATCTCGGCACCTTTTCCTATGCATTGATGGTCCTTCGCAGCGTCAGGACGCAGGAGGAGGGGCCCTTCACGCCCCATCTGGCCCTGAGCTTCGGAATCCTCCTGGCTTTCGCCTGCGTCGGGACGCTGGTGTACTTCGTTGGCCACATGGCCAATCGCATCAACGTCGACACGGTTGTGGATTTGGTGAGCTACGACATTCGTGCCGCCATGAAGGCCACGATCACGGACGAGGCGCAGCCCGCACCTCCGTCGGCAGATTTCTGGGCCAACGCCTCCACCATCGTCGATGCACGACGCGGCTACCTGCAACAGTTCGACGAAGCGGGTCTTGCCGACTGGGCGTCCGAACACGGAACGGCGATTCGACTCCTCGCGCGCAGGGGCGACTATGTCTTTCCAGGCGCACCGGTCGCCCTGATGTCGGTGCAGGTGGCCGAAGCGGAAGACGCAGTGCGCCGTGCCACCGCGCTGGGGGCAGCGCGCGGCAGCGTCGGTGACCTGGAGTACGCGGTTCGCCAATTGGTGGAGGTGGCCGTCCGAGCGCTGTCTCCGGGCATCAACGACCCCCATACCGCCATGAGCGTGCTTGATCGACTGGGCGCCGCGCTGTGCGACCTCGCGGGCGCCAACCTGCCGAGCGGTGTGACCCTTCGTGGCGATGAAGTCGTGCTCGTCGTGCCGAGCGCCACCTACGGCAGCCTGGCCGACGTCATGTTCCACATGATTCGCCAGAACGCGGCGGGCAGCACAGCCGTGATGATCCGATTGCTGGATGTACTCACCGCGGTGATTGCCTGCGAAAGCGACCAGGACCGCCGCGCGGTTCTATTGCGCCATGCCGATCTGGTCTGGACCGACGCACAGCGCGACATCGCCAATGAAGGGGATCGGGCTGACGTGGGCCGCCGTCATGCGACGCTACGCCGGACGGTGACCCATGGTGCACTTGGCGCGATCGTCGCAAGCATCCCGTAAGCCGCCCGTCTGACGACCCATGCTCGACATTGCCGCCATCTGCCTCGTGGTCACGGCCTTGCTTGCCTACCTGAATCATCGGTTCATCCGGTTGCCAACGGCCATCGGCGTGATGGCCATCGCGCTCGGAATTTCGCTGTCGATGTTCGGTCTGGACACGCTCCGCTTAGACCACGGGCTGCGGCGCTACGAGGAGTCGTTCCTGCGATCGATCGACTTCTCCGACGTCATGATGCAGGGAATCTCAGCGGCAGATCGCCGCCCTCGCGCTCGCTGCAACCCTGCTCTCGGCCATGGTCGTCGGCTTCGGCATGTGGGCGGTGCTCCCTCTCATCGACGTCAAGCTCTCATTGTTGTACTGCCTGCTTTTCGGGGCGCTGATCTCGCCGACCGATCCGATCGCTGCCATGGGGATCCTCCGCTCGGCTGGCGCCCCCAAGAACCTGGAACTCGTGATCGCGGGCGTGTCGCTCTTCAGCGACGGCGTGGGCGTGGTGATCTTCGCCCTGCTGCTGGGCATACTCGCGAGCGGAACGGCCCTGACGGTTCCGGGAGCCGCGGGGCTCTTGCTGCGGGAAGCGGGCGGCGGCATTGCCTTTGGTCTGGCGCTGGGCTATGTCACGTTCCGATTGCTGCGCAGCATCGATCACTACCAGGTGGAGGTGTTGCTCACGCTCGCGGCCGTGATGGGGGGCTATGCCTTGGCCAGGCATCTGGAAGTGTCGGGGCCGTTGGCGATGGTCGTCTGCGGTCTCATGATCGGCAACGACGGCCGGGAACTGGCCATGTCCACCCTGGCGACTCGATGGCTGACTGTCGGTCTTCCGGTTGCTGCCGCCAGCGCGCAGTTCGGCCTGCCACCCGGCTCGTCCCGAGTGCTCAACTGGGGCGGTCTGCGTGCCGGCATTTCGGTGGCATTGGCCCTCTCGCTGCCGGTCGGCGCCGAGCGCGAGATCATCCTCGCGCTGACCTATTGCGTCGTGGCGTTTTCAATCCTGGTCCAGGGAATGACCATCGGCCGCGCCGTCCGGGCTGCGATCGGCGGCGCCAACTGAGCGCGCTCAGCGCGACAGACTGCGTGGACCCCCGTGAAGGACCAGTGTCTCTCAATATCACTCATGCCATGATCTATCTGTGCGAGTGCGAAGCACAACGATCTCGCGCTCATCGTTCAAGAAAGCTGCTGGGATGCCCGGGAAGGGCACCCGCTCAAAGCCTCGGAGCAATGTGGCCAGACGACCGACCGAAAGAGAGACAATCGCAAGCACGTTGACAGACTTGGTGTTGCAGCGATGCATTGCCGGGAACGTTTCCAAGACGTCCCGAACCGCTCTGCAATGCACGGCGCCTGTCAGCGAGCGACCTTACGTCAGGCGCGGCATTGACGCCCTGATAGACATCGGCATCTTGTCGATGAGCGGTGAAAGCGTCGGATTCACGCCGGCGGGGAACGTCTTCCTGGCCTATGGGTCGAGCGTGAGGGACCAATCTGCCACGTTGGAAGAGGATGTTCGTGGTCATGCCACGCTCACCGCGCTGCTGACCAACATCGAGGCCGACCCTCGCCTCGCCTTGCCCCAGCCGCTCGAAGAAATTCAGACCCTGCCTTCGCGCCTCGAAGGCATGCGCAAGCCGGTACGAACCCGATTCCTCACCGCGTGGATCGTGTTGTTCGCGACTGCGCTCCTCGCATGCGCCGTCAACATCATGCGGTGAAGGTGCGACGATCGACGCCGCCAAGTCAGCGATTAGGGGTCTCTGCCTTGTCGAGGTGTTCCAGGGTTGCCGTCGCTTCGCTCGGATCGCGCAGCCGAAATGCCGGCGCCGAACCATCCTTGGCCTGTCCTGCGTACCCGGTGAGCTGAGGGTAGGGGATCTCGATGCGCTCGACGTCGAACGCCGCCTTCAGCCTTCTCAGGAACTCGCGTCGCACAGTCCACTGCTGAAGCGGCGTCACCTTGCAGCGGCACTTGATGACGACGGCGCTGTCGTCGAGACGATCAACCCCGGCCATCTCGAGGTCGCCGAGTATGCGCACCGCAAATGCAGGATCGATGCGCAATCTGGCACCTACAGCCTCCATGACCGCGATAACTTCGTCGACGTTTTCGCGGTACGACACGCCGACGTCCACGACCGCGTGCGCAAACGAGCGCGACATGTTGGTGACGCTCGTGATCAGCCCATTGGGCACGAAGTGCACGTTGCCGTCATAGTCCCTGAGTCGAACATGCCGCAGGGTGATGTCCTCGACCGAGCCGCCAAGACCAGCGATCGTCACGACGTCGCCCGCGCGGATCTGGTCCTCGAACAGGATGAAGAAGCCCGTGAAGTAGTCCTTGACCAGGCTCTGGGCACCGAAGCCGACAGCCAGGCCGACCACGCCCGCGGCCCCCAGGATCGGGGCGAGTGAAACCCCGACTTCGGCCAGAACCAGCATCACGGCCACGGCGCCGATCACCAGCGCGATGAGGTAGCGGATGACCCGTCCGAGCGTTTCGGCGCGCCTCGCGCCGTCGGACCCGTCAAGCCTGCCTTCGACCCTCAGGCGAACCAGGCGCACCGCCTTTTGAAGCGTCGCGATGGCGATCCAGGCGGCAACCACGATCAGCAAGATCCGAAGTGCGGAAAGGGCAGGGGCGCTCCATCGATCCCAGTCGATGCTGTCAAGAATTTCCATCAGATGTTTCATGCGCAGGAGTCAACGCGACTTCAGTTCACTTCTCCCCGCAGATAAGGCTCCGGGTCGACGGCGATTCCCAGTTTTCGAATCTCGAAGTGAAGCGCGACCCTGTCTCGGCCACTCTTGCCCATCTCGGCGATGGGCTGTCCCTGGCGCACGACCTCGTTCTCGCCGACCAGCGAACGTTCGATGTGGGCGTACGCGGTAATGAAATTTTCGTCATGCTTGAGGATCACCATCTTGCCGTAGGCGGGCAGTGCGCTCGTGACGATGACGACGCGCCCGTCGCGCGCTGCCAATACCGGATCGCCAGGTCGACCCTCGATGTCGATCCCCTTGTTGAGGCGGCCATCGAAGTGCGAAATGGTCGCGCCGCGTGCCGGGTGCGCGAAGCTGGCTTGCGGCACCGGCCGCTGGGGAGCCGGCGCGACAGGCATCGGTGTCTGCATCGGCGTCGCCGTCGAGCCAGGGGGAGGCGCCTTCAGCGGCACGGACGTACCGCAAGCGCAGAGCAGCGCAAGGGTCATCAGCGCGCCGCCGCGCGTGAAATGGTCGAGCATCGCTTGTTCCTGACGAGTGCAGGGGACGTCTTTGACTGCGGTCATCATCATCCCTCTTCGACGAACGCTTCCTCGCGCTTGGATTTCACCGCAGGCAGAAGGACGATCGTGAGCAGGATGGCTGCCGCCACCAGCAGGCCGGCCGAAATCGGACGCGTGACCAGAACGCTCCAGTCGCCACGCGAGAGCAGCAGGGCGCGCCGCAGGTTCTCCTCCATCATCGGACCGAGGATCAAGCCCAGGAGCAGCGGCGCAGGCTCGCAGCCAAGCTTGAGGAAGGCATAGCCGACGATTCCGAAGAAGCCGACCATCCAGACGTCGAAGGTGTTGTTGTTGGTCGAATAGACGCCGATCGCGCAGAACAGGACGATCGCCGGAAAGAGCCAGCGATAGGGAATGGAGAGCAGCTTGATCCAGATCCCGATCAAGGGCAGGTTCAGGATGATCAGCATCAGGTTGCCGATCCACATCGAGGCGATCAAGCCCCAGAACAACTCCGGATTGCTGGTCATGACCTGGGGACCGGGCTGGATGTTGTGGATGGTCATCGCACCCACCATCAGCGCCATCACGGGATTGCCCGGGATACCGAGCGTCAGGAGCGGTATGAAAGAGGTCTGCGCACCCGCGTTGTTTGCCGACTCGGGCCCCGCGACGCCGCGGATGTTGCCCTTGCCGAACGGAATCTCCCCCGGCTTGAGTCTGAGCTTCTTCTCGAGCGTATAGGACGCGAATGCCGACAGCAGCGACCCGCCGCCCGGAAGAATCCCGAGCGAACAGCCCAGCGCGGTCCCGCGCAGGACGGCGGGCACCATGTTCTTGAAGTCCTCCTTGGTCGGCATGAGGCCGTGGAGTTCGGCCGTGAACACCTGGCGTTCCTCCTCGCTCTGGGAGAGGTTCGCGATGATCTCGCCATAGCCGAAGATGCCCATGGCGATGGCGATGAAGCTGATGCCGTCGGTGAGTTCCGGGATGTCGAAACTGTAGCGTGCGACGCCCGAATTGACGTCGGTGCCGACCAGTCCGAGCAGCAGTCCGAGCATGATCATGCAGATCGCCTTGAGCAGCGAACCCGAAGCCAGCACCACGGCGCCGATCAGACCCAGCACCATCAACGAGAAGTATTCCGCGGGCCCGAACTTGAAGGCGAGTTCGGTCAGGGGTGGCGCAAACGCGGCGAGGACCAAGGTCCCCACGCAACCCGCGAAGAAGGATCCGAGGCCTGCGGCGGCAAGCGCGGGGCCTCCTCGACCCTGCTTGGCCATCTGGTGACCGTCGATCACCGTCACCACGGACGAGGATTCCCCAGGAAGGTTGACCAGGATGGCGGTGGTCGAGCCGCCGTACTGCGAGCCGTAGTAGATGCCCGCCAGCATGATCAGGGCGGCCACCGGCGGCAATGCATACGTGGCCGGCAGCAGCATCGCGATGGTCGCGACAGGACCGATGCCCGGCAGCACGCCGATCAGCGTGCCGAGCAAGCAGCCGATGAAGGCATAGATGAGATTCTGAAACGTGAAGGCCGCTTCAAAGCCGATGGAAAGGTTGTGAATCAGGTCCATGGTTGCTTCCGTCAGCCCGTGATGAAGGTGGGCCAGACCTGGAACTGCAGACTCAGGCCGATGATGAAGGTCAGGTAGCTTCCGATGGCCAGGATCGTGCCCAGTATCAGCGCCGACTTAAGCGAAAAGCGCGTGCCCGCAAGGCTTGAGACGACCACCAGCGCGTAGATGGCCACCAGCAGGCCCATCGCCGGGACCCCGATGCTGGGCAGGCCGCCCAGCAGGACGCCGAACACGAGGTTGGAGCCAATGATCAACGCGAGCGGCTTCCACGCGATGCGTCCGACCGGATCGCCTCCGGGTGCGCCAGAGCCAGCGGTGAGTGCGCCGAGCATCACCACGCCGCCGCCGATCGCGAGCATCGTGCCCAGAAGGAGGGGAAAGTACCCCGGCCCCATGCGCGCACCGCTGCCGATGGTGTAGTTGGTCGCGCCGAGGGCGAACGCAAGCCCTACGCAGGTGAACATGAGACCGGACAGGAAATCCTTCTGGCTTTTGATTTTCATGGGAGATCGGGGGGGAATGGAGGAGGTTGGAAGGCGCCGATTCATCGACACGTCCCTTGCAGGACAGCCACACGCGGTCAGGCCACAGTCAGGTATGTCATAGTATGACAGACGTTGTATCACGCTGTGAGGGATTACCCTCCTAGCCGCGAAAGCCGCGGACCGCGGCAAGCGCAGGTGTTCTTCTTGAGCGAGCCGT
Source organism: Variovorax ginsengisoli (assembly GCF_030486595.1). Classification (GTDB taxonomy): domain Bacteria; phylum Pseudomonadota; class Gammaproteobacteria; order Burkholderiales; family Burkholderiaceae_C; genus Variovorax; species Variovorax ginsengisoli_B. The sequence continues at coordinate 10,110 of NZ_JAUJZH010000030.1, forward strand.
GGTTCACGGGGCGCTCCTGATGGGAGCCGCGATGTCCACGGTCATGTCGGTCCTCACGTCGAGCATGTATCCGAGCCGAGCGTCAACGGGCGCGCCCGCGTCGGGGCCACGGCGGCGCGGCGCCGGGAAATTGAGGTGAAGGTGTGCTGAATTCGCGGCGTCGAGTGACGCAGGAATGCCGGACCGTTTGCGTCTCGCGCGTTTGCCCTGGGAGCGGGAACCTTTCTGAGCCATCGACATCACGAGAAGAGTCGCGCCTTCAGGCGCTGCGTCTGATCTGCAGCCTGTGGCGTGCGTTCGACCTTGGAAGGACCGAAATGACACAGACTGTGGATTTGCTTGCCGACATCGATCCGGATCGCATCTTCAGGGAATTGGCTGTCCAATACCGCCTGCTGGCCGACAGTGAGGCCGGGGTAAGCGACGATCTTTGGAGCTACACAATGGCCGTGGTTGCGCTTTGCGCAAGGATTGCCGACGCCCACACTGATCTGGAGCGGGGCGGGACGGCCGGGTCATCAGTTCGCGCAGCGCTGCTTGACTATCGAATTCGCTAGTTGGCCAGTAGATCGTTTCGCGGAAGGAGCGGCGAATCTCTGGCCGGTCTCGGTGACCCTGGCCGTTGGCGCGGTGCAGGCCTCCCGTAGGCCATGCAATACTCGGCAGCGCTGTTACATTCGTGCATTCACCCAGCCAATTGCCATGCCGACTCCCCCAAGTGACGCCGAGAAGCAGCGCTTCGAGGCCCTTTCAGACTTCCGATTCAGACTGCGAAGCTTCCTGAGGTTCAGCGAAGATGCCGCTCGCGCTGAAGGCATCACTGTCCTGCAGTATCAACTCATGTTGCATACCCAGGGCTTCCCGGGTAAGAACTGGGCGACGATCGGCGAGATCGCCGAGCGACTCCAGGCTCAACCGCATGGCGTCGTCGCCCTGGTGACCCGCTGCGAGGAGGCTGGCCTGGTCAAGCGCAAGACCAGCAAGGTCGATCGTCGACAGGTCGAGGTCCACCTGTTGGCCGCTGGACGCAGGAAGCTCGCCACGCTCGCCACTCAACACGCCGACCAACTCGATGCGCTCGCTCTGGCAGTCCGGCTGGCGAGCCGGATTCAGGATTGACGGACGACGAAGGGTTCGCCTCCGACGACTGCTCTGGACTTTATGTCACGTTGTGATTAAAGTGCCTTGTTTCTGGCGGCGAGGGCTACGAGAGAAGGTGCGCATCCGCCTGCCGCAAATCAGAGGCAACCGCATGAATGGATCTTCCTCACTTGCTTCTTCAGACGACTTGGTCATGGACGCGCTGAAGCTCGCGCTGTGGTGGTTGGCGACCGACCCAAGACGCCATGGAGAGGATTCCGAGCGGCACGTTTGTGCACAAGCCGACCTGCGAATTCGCGAAGCCATGGCGGTTCGACGACTCGAACGAGCTCGCTCCCGGTCGACATACTCCCCCACCGAGTCCTGATCCCAGGTCGCCATACTTGAGAGCTTCGTCACTCTGGCGAAGGCATCACTGTTTGAAATACATGAATCTTCGTTACTCTTCACTGTCCTTGTGCTTCGCGCTGTTCGCCACGTGCTCCTTCGCTGCGCCCAGCGATTCCGACATCGCGGATCGCTACCTCGATCTGAACGCTTGCATGGATCAGGCCATGGGAAAAGGGTGGCAGCGTCGATATGACATTCATATGTCGACGAACCGCTGGGGCGCATCGGAGGCAAGTCCTGCGGACCTTGACTCTGCGCCCCAAGCCGTGCGCGTAACCGCGCTCCGATGCCGCCGTGAGACGACTCCCGCCCCCCACTCACCGCCGTTCAGCCAGTAAAGGCGCGACGCCCGCAGCACTGCCTCGGTCGGCCCCGAGCCTCGGAGCCCTGCGCGCGCCCTCGCGCGGCAGGACGGTTCCATGCTGGCGACGAACCGAAAAGCAACCGCAATCAGTCCGATCCCGGCCCGCGCACCCGGGAGCAGTCGGCGCCGTTGCGCCCCGCCGTTGTCGACACAGCGCGACCTGCCTCGTCAGGAGTGCTGGCCTCCGACCTGTTGCGACCACAGGAACAACGCCTTTGCCGGCAGGCCTTCACTGTCGACTACCGTCTTGTTCAGGGTCTTTCTGTCGAACGTTGCATCGACGTCGTAGTGACCCGGGGAAAGCCGGGCCAGGACAAACGGTCCAGTCGATACGGTCTGCAGCAGCGCATGACCCCTGGCATCTCGAATCACGACGTTGACATCGGCCGCGAAGTCGGCGCCATGCCGGTCCTTCGTGGCGGATTCGAGCGTCAGCGGCCATTTGGGGCTCGCTTTCTCGATCGCCCTGGATTCTTCCCGGCCGATGCCGCGGCTCATGAACTCGACCGCACCGGCCTTCTAGACCGGTGGCGACGTGGTGGCGCTCGCATAGGCGGCGCCCAACGCCAGCGGTCCCAGTGCCGCTGCGATGGCGACGGCGGTCATGTTGAACTTTGCTCTCATCTCGTTTCTCCTTTCCCGTAGTGGAGCAACGAAGTCATGCAATGCGTTGCTCCAGGCACTGCCTTGCGTGCGCGTCCTTCGTCAGCCGATGGGAACAGGCACAAAGATCTTGTTTCCGTCGCGCTGGATCAGCAGCGCCACCGCCTTGCTTGACTTCGTGACCAGATCGCGCACTTGGGCGGGGCTGTTGACCGGGTTTTGGTCGACGGCCACGAGCACGTCGCCTGGAAGTACACCGGCGAGTGCCGCGGGCCCATGGACGTCCTCGATGAACAGGCCGCCGCTTACCCCGGCTTCGCGCCGCTCCTGCGGCTGCAGCGGGCGCAAGGCGAGTCCAAGGTCACCCTTGGCGCCTGAGATGCCGGAGTTCACAAGGCTGGCGGCCTTGCCACCAGCATCGCCAAGAGTGACCGTGACGTGTTCGCGGCTGCCCTGGCGATAGACGTCGAGCGCAGCTTTGTCGCCGGGGCTGGCCATTCCTATCAGCGCGGGGAGATCGCCGGACGAGACGATGGGCTGTCCGTTCACCTTGACGATCACGTCGCCAGCCTTGAGCCCCGCATGGTCGGCGGGGCCGCCCTTGACGACGTTCGAGACCAGCGCGCCTTCGGGCCTGTCGAGCTTGAACGAGTCGGCCAGCGTTTGATTCACCTCCTGGACGGTGACACCGAGAAGGGCGTGTGTGGCCTTTCCCGTGGCGACGATCTGGTCCTTCACGCGTGTCGCCACCTCGATCGGAATCGCGAACGAGAGACCTTGGAAGCCTCCGCTTCCGGTGAAAATCTGCGACGTGATTCCGACGACCTCGCCGCGCGAGTCGATCAAGGGCCCGCCCGAGTTGCCGGGATTGACGGCCGCGTCCGTCTGGATGAAGGGAACGTAGCCATCGCCCGGAAGCGCGCGTCCCTTGGCACTGACGACGCCGGCACTCACGCTATTGGCAAAGCCAAAGGGCGAACCAATTGCCAGGACCCACTGACCAACTTTCAGGTCACGCGAATTGCCAATGCTCAACGTCGGCAGATTCCGAGCGTCGATCTTGAGCACGGCGACATCCGTCTTCGGGTCGACGCCCAGCACCTTGGCCTTGAATTCGCGTCGGTCGGTCAGCTTGACCACAACTTCCTGGGCATCGCGCACGACGTGCGCGTTGGTGAGGATCACGCCGTTGCTGCTGACGATGAACCCCGAACCCAGGCCATGGGAAGGGATTTCGGTCTGACCGGGAAGCGAGCCGCCCGGGGCTTCGAACCGCCTGAAGAACTCGAGGAAGGGGTCGTTGAGATCCAGGGGCGGAAAGCCGTGACGAGGCAGGTTGGGGCCGTCGTGCTTGCGATCGGCGACTTGCCTGCTGCCGCTGACGGTGATGTTGACGACCGCGCCGCCGCAGCGCTCGACAATCTGAGAGAAGTCGCGAGTCACTGCCGGGCTGCCGGCCGCCGCGGACGAGGCGCTTGGTGCCGCGCCGGGCGCTATCGTCTGCGCATGCGTTCCGCAAGCGCTCAGCGCGCTTGCCGCGACAAGCGCAAGGACAAAACGGGAAGGGGCCTTCGAGGGAATGCTCATGATGTCTCCCGGCAGAACTTATGACCTTCAAAAGGCTAGACCCGAAGCCTTAAGCGGCTCTTAATGCAACTGCTGCGCGCGCAGGCTTGCGTTTGCGTTCTCGTTTGCGCATTAGGTCGGCAATCGTTACCTCGTTGGGCATCGGCGCCGAAGGAAGCACCGAAAAGACGAGATCACCGCTGCAGAGGCGGCGATCTCCAGCTTCGATCTCAAAGAAGCGAGCAGGCCGAAGCACGGCTAGGAGTCTGGGCGGCAGACGGTTTGCAGCGGGCAATGGGCGCGGCTTGACGCGACTCGAGTCGTGGGTTGGTGCGGTGGGAGTGCCAGGGGTCGCAATTGCGAGGCTCGAGAGAGCGTTCTGAGCCTGCTCAGACCCTCAAGCCGCCTGCATCGTCGCCATTCTTCGCAGATTCAGCGCCATGCACACGAGTTTCCATTCGGCTTGCACTCGGTCCAGTCCGCGCATGCTGAACTGACGGAACCCCAGGACGTTCTTGATCCAGCCGTTCGGTGGTTCGGCCAGCCATTTGCGGCGGCGGTACGCGTCGCGCGCCTCTGGCATCTTCCTCTTCGCCACCAACGCTGCGGTGAGCGGCAGCGATGTCTCGTTGATCGCTCGGTGTTCCTTGCCTTCGCGCCCGATGGCCACTACCAGGTCTGTGCAACCGGCAAGCGCCGTGAACACGGCTTCGCTGCGGTAGCCCGCATCGGCCAGCGTCTGCTCGGGATATGCACCCAGCGTGTCCTTGACGGCCTCCAGCATCGTGGGCAGTTCGCGCACGTCCGAGGCGTTGTTGATCAACTCGGCCGCCACGATGATGTGGGCCCTGTCGTCCACGGCGGTCTGGGCGTTGTAGGCCGGGTCGAACCCGCCGCCGGCGCGCTGCATGATGCGGCTGTCGGGATCGGTGAAGTTGTCCTGATCCTTGTCCTTGGGCACGCCGAAGGGCCGGCTGTAGCGCCCGCCCTTGGGCTTGCCGTCCTTGCCGCGCGGCTTCTGGTCGTCGTCGTCGCTGCGCCCGCGTTCGAGGTCGGCTTCGCGTTGACGCGCCTCCAGCCGGGCGCGCGCTGCGGCGATGGCATCGAGGCGGTCCTGGCGTCGCGCGATCTCCGCCGGGATGTCCAAGTCCGGCTCGTTCTTCTCGGCTTCATCGGCCGCACGGGCCTTGTTCAGCAAAGCCTGGATCTGGGCCTTCAACTCGGCTTCGGCCTTGAGCATGTGACCGTAGCTCATCGCCTTGTGGCGGCTCGCGTTGGCCTTGACCTTGGTGCCGTCCACCGCGATCGTCCCGAGCTTGACCAAGCCCATCTCGCGCGCCAGGCGCACCACCTGCACGAACAGATCGCCGAGTTCCTTCAGGTGGATGGCGCGGAAGTCGCGGATCGTGCGGTGCGCAGGGAAGTTGCGCGCCGCCAGCACCCGGAACGCCACGTCCTCGTGCAGCTTGCGCGCGATCTTGCGTGAGCTGAACACGCCCGTGGCGTAGCCGTAGACCAGCACCTTGACCATCATGGCCGGGTGGAACGGCTGGTTGCGTGGGCCGTCCTTGTCGTAGCGCGCATGGAAGGCGCCAAGGTCGAGTCCGTCCACGGCGTCGCTGATGAAGTGCGCCAGGTGCCCTTCGGGCAACCATTCCTGCAGCGTCTCGGGCAGCAGCATCATCTGCTGCGGCTCGTAGGGAAGGTAGTTCGCGGCCATCGCCTATCAACGAACTGCGCCCCGCTCACGACGACAGGACTGTCGCTCTGCCGCCCAGACTCCTAGCCATGCTCCATCTCGATCAGTAGGCAATGCCTTCGACCGCCTTGGCGCGCCCGCCCGCGGTCGACGCGTGCCGCAGCGCCTGCGTGATCACGCTCGAGGCGACCGTCGCGAAATAGCGCGCACCCCATTGTCCGTACCTTGCTTCGTCCTCGGGCGTCAGGGCGATGATGCCGGCGCAGATGCCGGCATTCGAGACTGCGCGCAGCGCTCGCTCGATCGCTGCTTCGACTGCGGGCGACTTCCAGTCGTTGCCGAAGCCCATCGAATGCGCGAGGTCGTTGGGGCCGACGAAGACCGCATCGACGCCGGGGACCGCCGCGATCTCGGCCGCCTGATCCACGGCCTCGGGTGTCTCGATCATCACGATCAGCGCGATCCCCTCGTTGCTTCGCTGCGTGTGGGCGGCGCCGGCGAACGCGCCGTAGCCCGCGGCGCGCGAGCTGAACGCGCTGCCGCGGCGCCCGACGCCCGGGTAGCGCACCTGTTGCACCAGGTCGCGCGCCTCATCGGCGCTTTCGACCATCGGGATCTGCACTGCGCTTGCCCCCATGTCGAGCACGCGCGCGATGTCCTGGCGCAGGCAGCGCACCACGGGCACGATGCCGCTCGCGCGCGCGGCGCGCAGCATGTGTTCGGTGGTCTCGTGGCCCGCGCTGCCGTGCTCGTTGTCGATCACGACGAAGTCGAAGCCGGCATAGCCGCACATCTCGACGATGGCAGCGCTGGGCAGTGAATTGAAGATCGCGCGCAAGGGTCGGCCGCTGCGCAGCATGGCCGGCAGGCGCGTGTCGAGAGGATGACGGATGTCCATGGTGTGTACTTGTCGGGTGGGTCAGTGGATGTCGTCGGCCGCGCACATCGCCCGCTCGAGCGCAGCGATGTCGAAGGAGCCGCTGCGCGCGGCCGCCAGCAACGGCGCCTCCTTGCGCTGGACGAGGTCGATGCAGCCCGGCAGCGCGTGCAGGTGTTCGGGCGCGATCCGGACCGCACCGTGGCGGTCGGCGTGGACCAGGTCGCCATTCGCGATGCACAAGCCGAACACTTCGACAGGCTCGCCGATGTCCACCACGTGCACGAAAGCATGCGAAGGACCGACGCTGCCCGCCAGGATCGGAAAGTCTGGCGCCAGATCGCCGAGGTCGCGCACCGAGCCGTCGGTCAGGACGCCCGCGACGCCCAGCGCCTGATGCACCGCCGAGTTGACCTCGCCCCAGAACGATCCGGTGCCGCGGCGCTCGTCGAGGTCCTGCATCACGACGAGGGTCGGCAGGCCCGGCGTCGGCGCGACATGGCGGTAGTAGTCGAGCCGCAGCCGGCGCAGTTCCGCGGCTGGAAGCGAGGAGGGCGCCGCGGCGCGGATGCGCGCGGTGCGCGCGAAGCCGAGCATGGGCGCCAGCGGTTGCGGCGCCGCGACCAGCGTGCCGTAGGTGAAGCCGTGCGCGCTGCGCCTGCCTATGGCGAGTTCGAGCGCATTGCAGATCGTCGGCGTGTCGACCGAGCGCAGCTTGCAGATCAATTCGGCGGTGAGCATCGTCCAACTAGTCGATCGTGATGTTGTTGGTCTTGATCAGCTCGGAAAACTTGACAGTCTCCGCCTGGATGAACTTGCGGAATGCCTCCGGCGTCATCGGCTTGGGCGTGAAGCCCTGGCCCGCCAGGCGGTTCGTGACCGCCGGCGATTCGAGCACCGAAACCACTTCCTTGTTGAGCCAGTTCACCACTGCGGGCGGCGTGTTGGCGGGTGCGAGCAGGCCGAGCCAGGTCACGGCCTCGAAGCCGGGCACGCCCGATTCCGCGAGCGTCGGCAGCTCGGGCTGCAACGGCGAGCGGGCGAGGCTGGTCACGGCGAGCGCCTTGGCCTGGCCGTTCTTCGCGAAGGCGAGCGCCGTCGTCATGTTGTCGAACTGCATGTCGATCTGGTTGCCGGCAAGGTCGACCAGCGACTGGCTGCTGCCCTTGTAGGGCACGTGCACGGCCTTGGCGCCGATGCGGTTGAGCATCATGAGGGTGGTCAGGTGCTGCGAGGTCCCGTTGCCGCTGGTGCCATAGGACAGCGCATCCGGCTTGGCCTTGAGCAGGGCGATCAGCTCCTTCACGTTGTGCGCGCCCGACTTGTTGCCGGCCAGCAGCACCAGCGGCGTGCTCGCAAGCTGGGTGACCGGCGCGAAATCCTTGTCCACGTCGTAGCTGATCTTCTTGAGCAACGTCGGGTTGACGGACAGCGCGGTCTGGGTGCCGAGCAGCAGCGTGTACCCGTCGGGCTTCGCGCGCGCGACGAATTCGGTGCCGATGCCACCGCCCGCGCCGGCCTTGTTGTCCACCACGACCGCCGTGCCCCAGCGCTTGCCAAGCTCGTCGGCGACCAGACGCGCCACGATGTCGGTGGCGCCGCCGGCCGCAAAGGGCACGACGATCACCACGCGGCCGGTCGCCGGATAACCACCCGGGCCAGCGGCCGCGGGCGCAGCCTGTGCGATGGCGGCGCCGCCGAACGCCAGCGCCGAAAGTGCCGCGGCCGCACGCCGCAGCAGGGCGCCGCGGGTGAGCGGCGGGAAAGGAGTTCTGTTCTTCATGTCGATGGGTCCGGGTGGGATGGTTTCATTCGGCCTGGATGCCGGCTTCCTGGATCACCTTGCCCCATTTCGCGATTTCGGCGCGCTGGAACGCAGTGAAGGCCTCGGAGGCGCGCCCGTCGGGCTCGACGCCGAGCTTGCGCAGCTTCTCCTGCACATCGGGCAGCGCGACGATCGCAGCGATCTCGCGGCTCAGGCGGTCGACGATCGGCTTCGGCGTTCCTGCCGGCGCGAACACGCCTTGCCACGATTGCATCTCGAAATCGGACACGCCGGCTTCGGCCAGCGTGGGCACGCCCGGCAAGCTGGCCAGGCGCCGGCTCGAGGTCACGCCGAGCACCTTCACGCGCTGGCCGTCGATCATCGGCCGTGCAGCCGCGACGGTCTCGAACACCATGTCGATCTGGCCGCCGACGAGGTCCACCATCGCCTGCGAGCCGCCCTTGTAGATGATCTGCCGCATGCGGGTGTGGGTGATGCTCTGGAACAGCTGGCCCGACAGATGCTGCGAGGTGCCAGCCCCCGCGGTGCCGTAGGTCAGGCTGTCGGGCGTGGCCTTGAGTTCAGCCACGATCTGCGCCACCGAACTGAAGCGGCTGCCCGCCGGCACCACCAGCACGTTGCTGACCATGCCGACCAGGTTCACCGGCACGAAGTCGCTCACAGGCTCGTAGCCCAGGTTCTTGTTGAAGAAGGGATTGACCGCGTGGGTCGTGATGGTGCCACCCATCAGCGTGTAGCCATCGGGCGCCGAGCGAGCGACCGACTGTGTACCGACGATGCCCGAGACGCCCGGCTTGTTCTCGATCACCACGGGCTGGCCGATTCGCTCGCCGAGATGCTGCGCCACCAGCCGTGCCACGCCGTCGGAGACACCGCCGGCCGAGAAGGGCACCACGTACTTGATCGGTTTGGTCGGCCAGGCCGGCGCCTGCTGCGCATGGGCCGATGCCGGGACGGCCGCCAGCGCCAGCAAGGCCAGGCCGGCCACGGCGAATGCGCGGATGCGTGGGATCATGAAAGTCTCCTGTTCGAATGGATGAAAGATGAATCAGCGCGGACCGCCTCAGCCGGCCGCGCGCACCGAGTCGCGTTCGACGACGCGGCATGGAATCACGACGTTGCGCGGGTGCGTGCCCTCGCGCATCTGCTCGTGCAGCAGTTCAACCGTGGCCTCGACCATGTCCTCGACGCTCTGCACCACGGTCGTGAGGCGATAGGCGCCCCAGGACGCCTGCGGCACGTCGTCGAAGCCGACCACGCTGACGTCCTCGGGCACGCGCAGGCCGAGTTCCTGGCGCAGCACGTCCATCGCGGCGATGGCCATGTGGTCATTGGCGACGAACACCGCGTCGGGCAGATCGGGCCCGGCGAACAACTCGCGCGTGGCCTCCTTCGCGAGCTCGAAGCTGTAGTGGCCGACAGCGCGGCGGAACACCGCGACGCCCGCCGCTTCCAGCACCTCGTGGAAGCCGCGCTCACGCTCCAGGTTGGTCGACGATTTTTCGAGGCCGGCCAGGAAAGCGATGCGGCGATGGCCGCGCGCCAGCAGCAGTTCGGCCACCATCCGGCCGCCACGATGGTTGTCGGAGGTCACCGAGCTGGTGCTGTGGCGTGCGAATGCACTGATGTCCGGCACCCGGTTGAACAGCACCACCGGCACGCCCGACTCGGCGCATTGCCGCGCCAGGTCGGGCGACAGCATGGCCGAGGCCATCACGATGCCGTCGACCTGGTACTGCAGGATCTCAGCCAGCACGCCGTCGGTCTCCTCCAGGTCGCTGATGAACATCAGGACGTGGTAGCCCTGCTTCTGCAGGCTTTGAGAGAGCTTCTCGATCACCAGCGGATAGAACTGGTTCTGCAGGTAGCTCATCACCAGCGCGATGATCCGGCTGCGTCGCGTGATCAGGCTGCGCGCCAGCGCGTTGGGCCGATAGCCCAGCGTCTTGGCGGCGGCCAGCACGCGGTTGCGCGTGTCTTCGGACACGCTGGCACCCGGCGTGAAGGTCCGGCTGACGGCCGACTGCGACACCTGCGCGAGCCGTGCCACTTCCTGGGCAGTGGCGCTGGACTTCATGCGGCGCTCCAGCCGCCATCGAGCATCAGCGCACTGCCGGTCATGAGGCTCGCGGCGTCACTCGCCAGGAACACGATGGCGCCCATGATCTCTTCGACCTGACCCAGCCGGCCCAGTGCGATCCTCGAGGTGACCCAGTCGCGGAAGCTCGCATCCGCGAACATGCCAGCCGTCATCGCGGTCTCGATGAAGGTCGGGCAGACTGTGTTGACGCGGATGCCCGCCGGCCCCAGTTCCCACGCCAAGGCCTTGGTCATGCCTTCCATCGCGTGCTTGCTGGCGCAGTAGAGCGTGCGGCGCGGACTGCCCACCACGCCCATCTGGGACGAGATGTTGATGATCGAGCCCGGCAGGCCGGCCGCCAGCAGTCCGCGCGTCACCGTGCGGGTCACGTAGAAGGCGGCCTTCACGTTGAGGTCGAACACGGCGTCGATGTCGCTGTCTTCCACCTCCACCAACGGCTTCGGCCGGTTCAGGCCGGCGTTGTTGACGAGGATCTGGAACGGCCCGGCCGCGGTGAGCTTTTCGTTCACCGCCTGCGCATCGGTCACGTCCAGCACCAGGTGGTCGCAGCGACCGCCCTCGGCGCGGATCTGCCGGCAGGCCTCGCGCAGCTCGCTTTCGGAACGCGCGGCAAGGGACACGGCGGCACCGGCTTGCGCCAGCGCCGCGGCGGCAGCCAGGCCAATGCCGCGCCCGGCGCCGGTCACCAGCGCGCGGCGCCCGTCGATGCGGAAGTTCGGCGCACGCGGCAGCATGCTCAGGCCTCCAGGGCCGGAACCGGCTGATACCACGGCACATCGGCCCGGGTGCCATAGCGGCGCACGCGCAGGTTGGCCTGCTCGCCGTGGCCGGCGAAGTTCTCCATGTGGCACAGGCGCGAGCAGTACTCGCCCATCAGCGCGCTGGCCTCGTCGGTCAGCACTTTCTGGTAGGTGCAGGTCTTGAGGAACTTCCCGACCCACAGTCCGCCGGTGTAGCGCGCATTGCGGTTGGTCGGCAGCGTGTGGTTCGTGCCGATCACCTTGTCGCCGAAGCTCACGTTGGTGCGCGCGCCCAGGAACAGGCCACCGTAGTTCGTCATGTGCTGCAGGAAATAGTCGGGGTCGCGCGTGATCACCTGCACGTGCTCGAAGGCGAGCTCGTCGGCCTTCTGCAGCATCTCTTCCTGCGTGTCGCAGACGATCACTTCGCCGTATTCGGCCCAGCTCACCGAGGCGATCGCGGCGGTCGGCAAGATCGCGAGCTGACGTTCGATCTCGGCCATCGTGTCGCGTGCGAGCTGTTCGCTCGTGGTCAACAGGATGGCGGGCGAGGTCGGTCCGTGCTCGGCCTGGCCCAGAAGGTCGACCGCGCACATCTCGCCGTCGGCGGTCTCGTCAGCGATCACCAGCGTCTCGGTCGGCCCGGCGAACAGGTCGATGCCGACGCGGCCATACAGCTGGCGCTTGGCTTCGGCCACATACATGTTGCCGGGACCGACCAGCATGTCCACGGGCGCGATGCTTTGCGTGCCGACGGCCATCGCGACCACGGCCTGCACCCCGCCGAGCACCAGGATTTCGTCGGCGCCGGCCATCGACATGGCGGTCACGATCGCCGGATGCGGCGCGCCCTGGTAGGGCGGCGCGGTCGCGACCACGCGCTTCACGCCCGCCACCTTGGCGGTCAGTACGCTCATGTGGGCGGAGGCCAGCAGCGGGTACTTGCCGCCGGGGATGTAGCAGCCGACCGCGTTCACGGGGATGTTCCTGTGGCCGAGCACGACGCCGGGAAAGGTCTCGACCTCCACATCTTTCATGGAGTCGCGCTGGATCTGCGCGAAATTGCGCACCTGCGTCTGGGCGAAGCTGATGTCCTCGATCTCTCGGGCCGAGAGACTTTTTCGCGCCTTCTCGATCTCGTCGATCGAGAGCCGGAAATCGGCCGGGTCCCAGTTGTCGAACTGGCGGCTGAAGTCGCGCACGGCTGAATCGCCCCGCGCCTCGACGGCCTTGATGATGCCTTCGACCGTGGCACGCACCTTGGCATCATCCTCGGCGCGGACCTGGACGTCCTTGCCGCGCTTGAGATATCTGATCATGTGTTTTCCTGCTCGTTCGATATTTGCATACGTATGCAATGTGAGTCCATTGCATACGTATGCAAACAGGAGAAACCCTTATGCTGCGCCTTGTGCGCAGGGATGATCTTCGGCGATCCGCGTCGAGCACGCGCCGCAGAGCGCTCGGAGATCTGCCTGCTTTGCGCCCGTATGGAGCAGTTCATAGCGATGCCGCGTGCTTTGTAAGGTGTGCTGCATGAGCGGGCCGTGAGATGAGATGGCCCCGGCCAGATCCCCCGGAGCCCAAGACGTCAAGGGATGTTGGATTTCCCTAGGGCTACCCTGCTCAGCGCACGCTCAAGAAGTCGTCAGGCCGGCCACCAAACCGTTCAGGCGGGCGGCATCCATGGGACCGGCGCCAGCGCCGCAGGGTCACTTAGAACATCAATCACCACTGGGAGCTCGCTCGCAAGCGCCTGCTCCAGCGCCGCGCCGAGCTCCGATGGCCGGGTCACGCGCAATCCGGTGCATCCGAAAGAACGTGCAATCTCAGCGAAGTCCTGATGGATAAACTGGTAGCAGTCGTGCATCCGCTCGCCGCCGATCTGGGCCTTGCGCAAGCTCGAAAGGCCCTGCGCGAGGCAGCCATTGTTGTTGACCACGGTGATGGTGCGCAGCCCCCAGCGCCGGGCCGTCTCGAGCTCGGGCAGGTGGTACATGAAGCCGCCGTCGCCGGTCAGGCAGACCACGGGCCGGTCCGGACTCGCGGCCTTGGCGCCGAGCGATGCCGGAAACCCCCAACCCAGCGAGCCGGCCGCGCGCAAGAAGATCTGGCTCGAGGCCTTGAGCTGCAGGAGTTGACCCGACCACTGCGACGCGTAGCCGGTGTCGGCCACCAACACGCCATCCAATGGAAGCCAGCGACCCAGCTCACGCATCAGCCGCTCGGGACGGACCGGTTCGGCGGCCGAGTCGAGCATCGGCGCATGCTGCGTCCACCATTGCGCCTTCAACGCACGGCCACGGCCGATCCAGTGTTCGCGCGAGGCGGAAGGCAACAGTGCGCGCAGTTCTTCCAGCGCGGTCGCCGGGTCGGCCTGCAGAGTCAGCGCGCCGGGCAGGTTTCGACCGAGATCTTCTGCGTCCACACCCACATGGGCAGTGGCCACGCCGGGCAGCGGGAGCCGCCAGTTCGATGTGACCTGATCGCCCACGTCGCAGCCGACGAAGAGCACGAAGTCGGCTTCGGACAGGAAACGGTTGCCGCCGTCGGTGCCGTAGGTGCCGGTGACCCCCATGTCGAGCGTGGGCAGGTCAGCCATCGCGGCCTTTGCGTCGAGCGTGCACAGCACGGGTAGCTGGACATGCTGGGCCAGCGCGCGCAGTGCCGCCTCGCCACCGGACCAGACCAGCGCCGCGCCGACCACCACCACCGGCGCCTGGGCCTGCTGCAAAGCCTGCGCGAGTTCGTGAAGCGCCTGCGCCTCAGGGCGCGCTCGGTGGGCCGGAACCCGCCTGTGGCGCGGTTCGGCCACCACTGGTTCGCCGCTCTGCCAGTTGTCCGCGATGTTGCCGACGTGGCCGGCCATGTCCAAGTGCACAGGGCCAGGCAGCCCGCTGGTCGCAACCCGAAAAGCATGGCGCGTGAGGTGAGCGAGCTGAAACGGCGTCTCGACCCTGCCCGAGAACTTGGTGACCGGCGTGAACAGCGGCTCATGCGGCAGCTCCTGGTAGGCATGGCGGTACTGGTTGTTGGCCACCTGCCTCCCGGTCAGCGCGATCACCGGGCTGTGCGCGAAGTAGGCGTCCTGCAATCCGGCCGCGAGATTGGCCGCGCCGACCGACTGCGCCATGCAGACCGATGGGCGCCGCGACGCGCGGCTGAAACCGTCGGCCATGTAGGCGGCGGCTTTCTCCGAATGGGCGAGAATGCGCCGGATGCCGTGCGCCTCGGCGTGCGCCAGCGTATGACGCAGAATCGCATCGACGAAGAAGATGTGATCGACGCCGTAGCCCTTGAGCGTGCGCGCCAGGAAGTCGCCGCCCGAATGTGACTCTAAAGTGTTGTTCATGATGTGAAGCGCCGGCGGACCGGCATCAGGATCGAAGACAGGAGCGCGCGGACGTCCGCGCCGCGCCCTGCGGCGAAGTGCCCAAGCGGCAACGCGTTGTGATGGAAGTCTGGAAACGGCCTCAGCGCAACTGCGCCTCGAAGGCCGCCAGCGTCTCGCCGATGAGGCCGGCGATCGTGTCGATCTGCGCCGCGTCGACGATCAGCGGCGGCGCGACCATCAGCCATTCCCCGAACTGCCCCTTGGCCGTGCGGCGCGAATACAGCAGCAGGCCGCGCGCCATGGCGAGTTCGACGATGCGGTCGATCGCTCGCGTCTCGGCCGAAAAGGTGGCCTTGCTTTCCCGGTCGGATACGATCTCGATCGCCATCAGCAGCCCCTTGCCGCGAATGTCGCCGAGCACACGACTGTCCTTTTGCACTTCGAGCAGACGTTCGCGCAGGCGCATTCCCATGGCCTCGGCGTTGGGGATCAAGCCCTGGTTGACGGTCTCCTGCACCACCGCATGGCCGATTGCACACGACAGCGGGTTCGACGCGTAGGTGTAGCCGTGCATGAAGCCGCCGGCCTGCGACAGCGCATCGACCATCTTGCGCGACGCCAACACCGCGCCGAGCGGCGTGTATCCGGCGCCGATACCCTTCGCGAGAGTGACCACGTCAGGCATCGCGTCCGGCCAGTGGTGTGCCGCCAGGAACTTTCCGGTGCGCCCGGCACCGCTCATGACCTCGTCGAACACCAGCATGACGCCATGGCGGGTGCAAATCTCGCGCACGCGGCGGTAGTAGGCATCGATGGCGACCAGCGCGCCAGTGGCGAGCCCGCCGACCGGTTCGAGAAAGAACGCCAGCACCGTTTCGGGCCCCTCGCGCACGATGGTGGCCTCGAGCTCGGCCGCGCAGTGTTCAGCAAGGCTCTCGACGGTATGGCCTTCCGGCAGCCGGTAGCTGAACGGTGTCGGCACCTTCGGCATGAGCCGCGCCATCGCTCCGAAGCTCGCTTCCGACACCGGGTCGCCGCTGATCGCGAGCGCGCCCAGCGTGCCGCCGTGGTAGCTCGGACTGCGCGAGAGCACCTTCCAGCGGCTGCCCTGGCCCTGCGTGAGCGCATGCTGGCGAACCAGCTTCATGGCGCTCTCTGTCGCCTCGGAGCCGCCCGAGACGAAGAACGCACGTTCGAGGCCCGGTCCCGCAAGCTGCGTCACGATGTCGGCCAGCAGGCTATTGGCCTCGTTCTCGAAGAAGGCGCGACTCGCATAGGCCACCTTGCGCATCTGTCGATCGGCCGCCTCGATCACGCGTGCATTGCCGTGGCCGATGTTGACCGCGATCGGGCCCGAAGAGGCATCGATGTAGCGCTGTCCTCGCGAGTCCCAGAGGTAGATGCCTTCGCCTCGCTCAACCACCGGACGGCGCGGCGCGCCATCCTTCAGGTAGAAGAGCTGTACCGGGCCGCCATGGGCGGCATATCCGGGCGTGGAGGTGTTCATGTCTTTGACTCCGTTGGGGTGAAGATCCGCGCTGCGGACATTGGAAAAGGCGGGACTCAATTGACCGGTGGTGTTCCAAGGCGGCGCCGACCACGCTGGACCAGCCCGGCGGCCAGGGCCATGAGGCCGACGCTGACCGCGATCAACAAAGTCGCAATGGCCGTGATCGACGGGTTCACCTGAAGCACCAAGTCGTTGAACATGCGCTTCGGCACCGTCTCGTGCGTGCCCGCGACAAAGGTGGTGATCACCACTTCGTCGAAACTGGTCACGAACGCGAAGATCCAGGCCGCGGCGGTGCTCGGCAAGAGGTTGGGTACCAACACGCGGCGGAACATCGTGAACCAGGAGGCGCCGAGCGTGAACGCGACCTGCTCGATGCGGATGTCGAAGCTGCGAATCGCGACGCCCATGATGAGCACGACGTACGGCACGCCAAGCAGCGTGTGGCCGAGCAACAGGCCTGCGAAGGAGCCAAGCAGCCCGACCTTGGCCAGCGCGAAGTAGAGCGCCACCGCGATCACCACCGACGGGATGATCAACGGCGAGATGAAATTGCTCTGCAGCAACTGCTTGCCGGGGAAGCGTCCGCGCGTGATGCCATAGGCGGCGAAGCTGCCCAGCACGAGCGCGAGGGTGCTCGACAGCGCGGCCAGCAGCAGCGAGGTCCGCATCGCAAGCAGCCAGCGCTCGTCGGTGAAGACTTGGACGTACCAGCGCATCGAGAACCCCTCGGGCGGGAAGCGCAGCGAATTCGAGTTCGAGAACGACATCGGTATCACGATCAGCACCGGCAGGCAAAGGAAGGCCAGCACGCCGACCGCGGCGCCCGCCACCAGCCAGCGGTGCAGACGCGCGAGCGCCTCGCCCGTGCTCGCGGGTGCGGCAAGCGTACCCCGGCCGGTCGGCACAGTCATGCTTCCTCCTTGCGGGTGGTGAGCCGCAGATACATCACGAACAACACCAGCGTCACGCCGAGCAGGACGGTCGAGATGGTCGATGCCAGCTCCCAGTTGGGCAGATGGTTGACCAGCAGGTCGAGCATGTTGGCCACCATCGGCACGCGCCCGCCGCCCAGGATCGCAGGAGTGATGAAGAACCCCAGCGTCAGGATGAAGACCAGGATCGCGCCGGCTGCGAGCGCGGGCAGGCTCAGCGGAAAGAAGATGCGCCAGAAAGCAGTCCAGTTGCTCGCGCCCAGAGTTTCGGCGGCGCGCAGGAGGCGCTCGTCGATCTTGAGCATCGCCGCGAACAGGGGCAGCACCAGGAAGGGCAGGAGCACGTTGATCGTCCCGATCACCACCCCGAGTTCGTTGTAGAGAAATGCGATGGGCGAATCGATCCAGCCGAACCCGAGCAGCGAGCGGTTCACCATTCCCGCATTGCCGAGTACCACGATCCAGGCATAGGTGCGCACGAGGATGCTGACCCAGAACGGAATCACCACGGCCGCGAGCGCCAACAACTGCCACCGCGACGGCAGTCGCCGCAACCAGTAGGCCAGCGGATAGCCGAGCAGCACGCAACACACGGCCGTGATCAACGCGATGCGGAAGGTATTGAACAGCACCTTGAGATAGGCGGGAACCTGAAAGATCTCGACGAAGTGTTGCAGCGTGAAACCGGACTCGCCGACGACGCTCTTGCCGAGCATGAGCACCAGCGGCAGGTTGAAGCCCAGCGCCATGACAGCCAACAGGGGCGCCACCAGCCAGAAGCCGGGCGCGGCCTGCCTGCGTGATGCTACATTCATCTCGTTCCTTCGATCAGCCAAGAAAAGCCGGCGCACCGGCGGCGGCCTTACAGGCCCAGCTTGAATTCCTGCCAGCGCTTCTCGATAAGCTTGGCGTTGTCCGCAGTCCAGCTCGGGTCGGCCTGGGCCTGGATCTTCTTGTTGGCTTCGGTGGTCGGGTAGTCGTTGACCTTGTCCTTGGGCACCAGCTTCTCGATGCCGGGGCTGGCGCCGGTGTACGGGATCACGTTGGTCGCGACGAGCTGGTTCTCAAGCTTCGACATCTCGTGCAGCAGGCCCATGGCGGCGGCCTTGGCGGCCGGGTCCGCGCCCTTGGGCACGACGAAGTAGGCGAGTTGCAGCAGGCCCTGGTTATAGGTGTAGTCGATCTTCGGGTTGCCGACGATGCGGCCCGACCACGCGGCCGAATAGGCGACTTCCTTGTCCTCGAGGAGTTGCGGCGCTTGGGCGCCGGCCTTCCACCAGACCGCGACGCTGCCCTTAATCTTCTCCAGGCTCGCGAAGGCCCGGTCGATGTCGAGGGGGTAGAGCTTGTCGGGCGTCACGCCGTCGGCCAGCAGCGCCAGCGGCAGCGTATAGCCCGGGTAGTCGGGCAGCGCGCGCTTGCCGGGAAAGTCCTTCACGTTCCAGAAGTCGGCCCAAGTCTTGGGCTGCTTGCTGCCCTTGCCCCAGGCCATGATGGTCGACGAGTATTGGTAGCCGAAGGCATCGGGCCAACGTGCCTCGGGATAGATCGGTGCCGGGTCAATGGCGTTCCAGTCGAGCGGCTCGAGCAGCCCCAGGGCGCGGGCTGCGACCACGTTGGTGGCGCCGAGTTCGACCAGGACCGAGGTGATGTTCTTCGACTGCACCATCGCCTGCAGCTTGCCTGCGCTGGTCGGGCTCTCGCGCGTCACCTTGATGCCGGTACGCGCCGTGTAGGGCTTGATGTAGGCCTGCTCGATCGAGTCGCCGCTGGGGCCGCCCGATTCGAGGATTCGGATCTCCTTGGGAGGTGCCGCCCCCGTCTGGGCACTCACGGCCGCCGATCCGAGGGCTGCGGACACCATCATGGCGGCGCACAGGGCGTTGAACAGAACACTTTTGCGCATGGAAGCTCCTCTGGGTTGAATTCGAAGATGGATCTCGGGGGTTGGCCGGCGAAGGCCGCGTCAAAGGCTGGCACGGCCGGCCATGGCCCAGGCATTCGCGGGCCGCCAGCCGATGCGCAGCGCCTCGCCGGGCGAATACGCCGGGCCCTGCCGCTGCAACAGCGCAACCACCGGCACGCCGTCCGCGGTGCGAAGGTGCAGGCGGCTCGACTGGCCCAGATACACGCTCTCGACCACTTCGACGCGCAGGCCCTGGGCCGCGTCGGCCGGCAGCAGTTCGACATGCTCGGGCCGCACCACCACGTCGACCGGACCGGCCGGGCCCGAAGGAGCCATGCAACCGAGCAGGGCGCCGTCTGGGAATGCCACGAGGGCCTGACCGTCTCGATGACGAAGTTCCCCCCGGAACAGGTTGGCGGTTCCGATGAACTGCGCGACAAAGCGGTTGCTGGGACGCTGGTAGGCTGCGATCGGCGTATCGATTTGCTGAATTCGACCCTGGTCGAGCACCACGAGCCGGGTCGACAGGGACAACGCCTCTTCCTGGTCGTGCGTGACCAGCACGGTGGTCACGCCGAGCTCGCGCTGCAGTTGGCGCAACTCGAGCTGCACTTCTTCGCGCAGGTTCTTGTCGAGCGCACCCATCGGCTCGTCCAGCAGGAGGATTTCCGGCTCGAACACGAGCGCGCGCGCGAGCGCCACGCGCTGCTGCTGTCCGCCCGAGAGCTCGGAAGGCCGGCGCCGCTCGAGCCCGCCAAGCCGGACCTGCGCGAGCGCCCTGTCCACACGCGTCGCGATCTCGGCCTTGGCCACGCTGCGAATGCTCAACGCGAATGCGATGTTGTCGAACACGGTCATGTGCGGAAATAACGCATAGCTTTGGAACACCATGCCAAGGTTGCGCTGCGCGGGCGGCACGTGCGTCACGTCGCACCCTCCGATGCGCACCATGCCCTCGCTCGGCGTGGTGAGACCTGCGATCATCGAGAGAATGGTGCTCTTGCCCGAACCACTCGGCCCGAGCAGCGTCACGAGTTCGCCCTGCTCGATGCGCAGGTCGGTGGGCGCCACGACCGTGACCCCGCCGTAACGCTTGCTGAGGCCAAGCAGTTCGATCGTGCTCATGCCAGCGCGTTGCAGTGCTCGACGAAGGACGCGACCGCGTCCTCGAGTTGCGCGAACTCGGCCTCGCCAAGAGGCAACGACAGGTTGATCATCCCGCGCCGCGCGAGCCATATGCCGTGCTCGAGCATGTGGAAATAGAACAGCTCGCGCAGCGGCTGCACGCTGTGCGCAACGTCATGGATGCTACGCACCGGGCCACGGTGCATGTGCACGTTCATCATCGAGCCGAGGCCCGTGAACTGCATCGGGAAGCGCGCACCGCCCGCGATCGCGTCGAGCCGCTTGCGCAGCGCGTCGCCGCGCGCATTGAACGGTCCCACCGCCGCCGGCGTGTAGACCTCGCGCAGTCCGGCGGCGCCGGCCGCCATCGTGAAGACGTTGTTGTTGAAGGTGCCCGCGTGGCCGAATGCACCGGGTTGACTTGGATCGAAGCGGCGCATGAGCTCGGCGCGCCCGCCGAAAGCCCCGAAGCTAAAACCGCCACCGATGTACTTGCCGAGCGTGGTCAAGTCTGGCGTGATGCCGTGTACCTGCTGCAGGCCGCCCGGCGACAGGCGCGAGGTCATGACCTCGTCGAAAATGAGCAGCGCGCCGTGTGCGCTGGCCCAGTCGCGCAGCGTCTGGAGGAAGCCGCGCTCGGCCGGGATGCAACCGCCCGAGCCCTGCATCGGCTCCACCACGATCGTGCCGATTGCATCCGCATGGGTGTCGAGCAACGCGCGGGTGCCGTCGATGTCGTTGTAGGGCGCGAGTACGAAGTCGAAGGGAGCCGTGAGCGGACCCGGCCCGCCGCCGGCAAACGTGAAGACGCCGCCGTGGTAGCCGCCTTCGAAAACCACGACCTTGGGTTTGGCGGTGATCGCCTTGGCCGCCGAGATCGCATAGAGATTGGCTTCTGTGCCCGAATTTGCGAAACGCACCAGCTCGATCGACGGGAAGCGTTCACAGATCAGACGTGCGAGTTCCTCCTCCGCACGGATGTGGCCGCCCATGACCCAGCCGCCTTCCAGCGCCTTGGATACGGCTTGGCACAGTACCGGGTTCGAGTGGCCGTAGAGCCCCGCCGTGTATTCACCGAGGAAGTCGACGTAGCAGCGTCCGTCGAGCGATGTCACCCGGCATCCCTGAGCCGCCGTGAGCGTGATCGGAAACGGCGCGCTGAACAGCACGCTGCGCGTGTTCCCGCCCGGCATCACCTCGCTCGCGGCGCGGTGCTGGGCGAGGCTCTTCGGGTTCGCGGCCGTGTAGCGCGAACTGGCGTCGGCGATGGCCGAGGCGAGCGCCTCGGGCGGGATCTGCAGGGACTTCGAAGTGGTTGGCATCGGACGGACAGGGTTAGCTGATTTCAATGTCGAGTGCCTTGTTGAAGGCCTCGCGCCGCTGGATCGTGAGCATGGCTTTCGGTCCGAGTCGCCGCGCAACCGCCATCAGGATGGCTTCGGCCGCGAAGAACTGGGCCAGCGCCGAGTCGAAGTAGTAGGGCTGGTCGACCGCGATGGTCGTACCCTCGTGCGGCGCCAGTTCGATCGCCGAGCCGGCGTCCGTCAGCGAGAGCACCGACGTGCCCTCCGCCTTGATCAGTTCGACCGCCTTCACGACGGTGCGCGTATAGGGCCGGTAAGAAATCGCGACCAGCAGATCCTCGTTCTTGATGCGCGCCAACTCCGAAGCAATGGGAAAGCCTGGGCCGCCCAGCACCGTGACCGATTCGCGCAGCGTACTCAGGAACGTGCCGAAGAACTGGCTGACGCTATAAGTGCCGCGCAGTCCCATGACGTAGACGTGCTTGGCCTTGATCAGTTGGGTGACGGCCTCGCCGACCTTCTTCTCATCGAGGCTGCTGGCTGCGGCCAGAATCTTCTGGCATTCATTCTGTGCGAGTTGCTGCAGCACGCTCGTGACGCTCGAAGTCCCCTGGTGCGCGACCAACTCGCTGACGCGGCTGCTGTAGAAGGGCTGCGTCGCCGATACGTGCCGACGGAACACATCCTGCAGCGGTGCGAAGCCGTTGAAGCCGAGCCGCTTGCCCAGGCGCGTGAGCGTCGACGGGTCGACTCCATTGTGCGCGGCAAGTTCGGAAATGCTCTGGACGGCCGCTGGCCCCGGCCGCGCCAGCATATCGACGAGTACGGCCAGCGTGCGCTCGCCCATGCGGTCGCGGCCGCGCGCATCGCGTTCGTTTTCCACCAAACGGCGCAGGTCATCAATAGAGGAGGGAGGGGGGGTAGTGGCCATGTATCGGATGTGTTGGGCGCAAATTTATCAGTCATTTCATCTTCTGTGCGCAAATTCTTGTGCGCACAAACCCTGAGGTTGACGACGATGCGTCGGACCGGCGTGATCCGTCGATAGCGCCCCGCGCACCTCTGACACAGCGCTCTTGCGGGTGCGTCCAGCACCTTGATCCGCAGTCGATCGGCTTCGAGCCTTAAGCCTGGAATGGACTTGAATGCATCACATAGCTGCTCGCACGCGAGTTGTCCTTGCTGGCGTGAGAAGGTGCACGCACGATGTGGCCGCGCCGCGCCGAAGACCCTCAGCGAGCGTGGTGACGGCGCCGGCACACATGTCCACCCGCTCAGTGCACAGCGGCAGCCCGACCCTGGGCATCGGCGCCAGCGACGCTCTCCGAGCCGATCACCCACTTTCCCAGCATGTTCGCGTTCAAGCTATTCGCCTTCGACGCTCCGGGGCGCATTCGCATCTGAAAACCTGAAAACTCCGAGTTGTGCCATTGTGCCGACACCGACGACGCTGGCCCATTCATTCGCTTCCGCAAGTGTCCATCTGTCCGCCTAACTCAAGCGGACACGAGCCTGCTACAACGCCGACTCAGGATACAAGTGTGTTCGCTGGTTCCTTCGTTCGTTCAACACAATGAGCTGTTCATAGACATTTGCCCCATCGGCCGCTCTAAGGATTGTTGCCTTTGGGTCTGCCGTCAGCAGACTGACTCCTGCAAGAGCGTCGAGTCGTGTGGTAACACTCGCGATGATTTCACGTGCGCTGTACGTCGTCGCCCAGCTTCGCCCGCGAACGGCCTGTTTCTCATTTGGAGCGCACCGGGGCATTGCAACGCGTGGATTTCCCCCTTGTCATCGACAAGGTGCCTGCTCGTGCGTTGGTCGAGGCGACACACGAACGATGGAAAAAGTAGGTCACGACGCTCGCCTATTGCGCTTGGCGATGGCTTGCGTAGGACGTGCCACCTTGCGAAGGCCCGCCAGCGCGGGATTGACAATCTTCGCGTCAGCGGAATCTGCATATGCAGCGTAGGCGGGATAAAGGAACTCAGGCATGTCTGGAACCCGTCGGAGCCGGCCGTTCTCGAGGTGATCGCGTACCACGTCGAGCCGAAAATAGCCGGTTCCACCTGCGCTGAGCAGGTACTCGCGGCCCAGCGGGCCGAGGCCGACTTTCACAGCCGCATTGGAGAGTTCGGGAAACGCCAATCCGTGCTGGGTGGCAAAGTCCGGACCCCAGTCGACATAGACGTAGTCATCCAGCCGCGGAGCGCGCAGCCGCTTTGATGTCGTCACCATGACCAGCTTTTCCTCGAGCAGCAACTCGATCCGCAAATTCGGACGCTGCTGCGGCGCATAGACGATCGCGATGTCCAGCACGCCGCTGGCGGTCTTGTCGAGCAGATCGTCCGGGAAGCCCACCTCGGTGCGTACGGCCAGATGCGGCGCCGCCGAGCGCATCCACAAAAGCCATTGGAGCAACAACGGATCCCAAAGGCTGATCTCGCAGCCCACCGTGAGGACTGCACGGCGGCCTGCAGGCACCGCGACCTGGTGACGGGCACGCTCCCAGACCTGCATGAGGCTGGTCGCATGCGGCAGGAACTGCTCACCCGCGACCGTCAGAACAGCACCCGCCTTGTTCCGAACGAAAAGAGGCCGGCCCAGCAGCTCCTCCAGCATCCGGATTCGTGCGCTTACAGCGGTCGGGGTGACGTGGAGCTGCTCGGCTGCGCGCAGAAAGCTGCGTGTCTGAACGATCCGAAGAAACGTCTGTGCCAGGGTGAGATCCATGCTATCTCCCGAGTTGATGCGAAAGTATTGCATCGAACTGGCAATTAATGTCGTTTTACACGATGAAAGGAAGGGGGCAGGATGATCTTAAGGCGGCCCGTTCGGCGTCGCGCAGGACGAAGGAGATGACAGTGGGCGAGGTGCTTGAAATTCCGGATGAACCACAGCGTCGAGACTGGGTCGTTTGGAACATTCCGACCCGATTGCTCCGTCGGATTGCGGGCTGGCAGCCGTGGCGGCTGGATGATCCATCCAGGCTATCTGACGATACTGTGCTCAAGCATCAGTGCGGCGGCCACAGCCTGCTGGCGCCGCCCCGTCCTCTGTGTCTTCTGGCGGGCACACCATGCTGACCCCGCTGCTGACACGCCTCGCGGGGCCGTCCTTTCACGAAAAGATTCCGATTCGCGTGGGCATGCGACAGACCGTCACGCTCAAGCGCGCGAGGGAACGCGTCAGCGCCGATGACGGAATGCGTGTGCTGGTCGATCGTCTGTGGCCTCGCGGCGTGCCGCGGGAAGATCTCATCATCGATCTATGGCTCAGGGAGATCGCTCCGAGTGCGGGGCTGCGCAACTGGTATGCACATGACTTGAGGCGCAAAGACGAATTCGCGCTGCGGTATCGGGCCGAACTTGCGGGGCACGACGACCTCCTGCACTTGCTCGACGACCTGCGCAGGCGTGGGCGCCTCACGCTGCTCTGCGACGCCAAGGAACTCGCCCTCAGTCATGGGACTGTGCTGAGGGATGTGTTGATCGAAGGGCGCTTCTTGCGCCACCACCTTGAAGGAAAGCGACCATGAAGGCCAGCGACATCATGACCACCCCCGTCATCACCGTGAATCCGGACACGCCCTTGCATGACGTGGTCGAGCTACTGCTGGCGCACCGCATCAGCGGCGTCCTGGTGATGGAGGACGACAAGGTGGTCGGCGTGATCGGGGACGGCGACCTCCTGCATCGGCACGAGATCGGGACCGATCGATGGGCAGAATACCGAACGTGGTGGCAACGGCTCACCCGCCTGGATCCGGGTCCCGTTGCGTACGTCAAGGCCAACGGCGCGCATGCCGGAGATGTCATGAGCACGGATGTCGTGAGCGTAGACGTCGACACGCCGATCGCACAGATCGCGGTCATCTTCGAGGCGCGGCATATTCGACGCATTCCGGTGCTGAAGGACGGCCAGTTGCAGGGGTTGGTGACGCGGGCGGACCTGATGCGCGCGTTGGCGGCCAGCGACAGCTTTGCGATGCGCTCGGCGGATCCGGACGTCGATGATGAAGCAATCCTCAAGCGCCTGATGTCGGAGCTGAATTCCCACTCTTGGTGGTCCGACTCCTGGTCGAGTGTCTTCGTCAACAAGGGCATCGTCAGCTACGTGGGCGTGGTGCAACGTGTGGCAGACAAGGAGGCCGCGCGCATCGCCGCCGAGAACATTCCGGGTGTTTGCGCCGTGGAGGATCGTCGGACGCTCTATGGAGAAGGTCAGGCCATGTTCTAGGCACCCGCACCCAAGGTTCACTGGTACTGCAAGGAGAGATGAAATGTTTGAACATATCTTGATTCCCACGGACGGCAGCAGTTTCTGTGACAAGGCCATGGAGCGGGCGATCGGGCTCGCTGCAGACAATCATGCCGAACCTGTCGCACTCAGCGTGGTGCCGCGATACGCCATGAACTATTTCGATGGTGTCGTACCTTTCTCCCCCGAGGAGATCGCCAATGCAGAAGCCGGCACCGTGAATGCTGCGCAGGACAAGCTTCAGGTGGCCGTTGCGCGCGCCGAGGCACGCGGCGTGACGCTGAAGACGGCCGTCAGCGTGGCTGACGGAGTGGCGGACGCGATCATCGCTGCAGCAGCCGAACACGGCAGCGACCTCATCGTGATGGCGTCCCACGGCAGATCGGGCTTTGCCAAGTTGTTGACAGGCAGCGACACCGATCAGGTCCTGGCGCACTCGAAGGTGCCGGTTCTGGTCATACGCTGAAGGGTGCGCCGATGAAGGCCGACGCGGAGTTCGTCGCCACAGGGGCGCTGGAGTCGGGTTCTCTCCATCGACCTGTGTGTGACCTCCTCGGGTGTCGCTACCCGCTGGTGCTCGCGGGAATGGGCGGCGTTGCGCGTTCGGAACTCGTGAGTGCGGTGAGTCTTGCGGGTGGATTCGGCCTCCTGGGCATGGTGCGCGAGACGCCGGCCTTCATCCGTGACGAGGTTCAAAAAGTCCGCGCCTCGACGACTGCCCGGTTTGGGGTCAGCATCATCCCCGCGGCCACTGATCCAAACCTGCTTGAACGGCAGGTGGCCACCTGTATCGAACTGGCTGTGCCGGTGGTCTGCCTCTTCTGGGATCTGTCGTTTGCAACCATCGAGCGCCTGAGGTCGGCGAATATCCTGGTCGTGTGCCAGGTGGGTTGCGCCGACGAGGCGAGGCTGGCGCAACAGGCGGGTGCTCAGATCGTTGTAGCGCAAGGGATTGAGGCCGGTGGGCATGTACGGGGCCGCTTGCCGCTAGTCGAATTGCTTCCCCGGGTCCTGGAGGCGGTCGGTGTTCCGGTTCTGGCTGCGGGGGGCCTGTCAGACGGACAGGACGTGGCGAGCGTTCTGTCGCTGGGGGCCCAGGGCGCGCTGCTGGGGACTGCACTCCTCGCGACGAAGGAGTCTTTCGCGCACGATTTCCACAAGCGGGCGATCGTTGAGGCCAAGGAAGAGGGGACCGTGTTGACGGACGCGTTCCACATCAACTGGCCACGCGGCGCCATGGTGCGCGTGTTGAAGAACAGCGTGACCCGAGGCGAGCGCGGAAACCCTTTCTCGAGCGGCCGCGTGCCCATTGGCGCCGAGCCGGAGCGCCCGATCTATTTGTTCAGCACAGACTCTCCCTTGAGATCAACGACCGGCGATCTGGAAGCCATGGCGCTCTACGCGGGGGAAGGCGCCGCACGGATACGGAACGTGACCTCGGCCGTCGAGCGCCTTCGTGAGATCGCCCGGGATGCCGCCGAGGCGCTGCACGTGGCGGTCGACACTCCAGCCCCCGGTGTCGAGCTCTCGTCGCCTGTGTGCTACGCAAGCGAGTTGGACGGAGCGTACCTGGGCCAGGCGGAGCCGCAGGAGGTGGGGGAGGCGCTGAACGAACTCCTGGAAGCCGAACGCGCCGGCGCTCGGGTACTCATGGTGCTGGCGAAGGATGTGAAAGACGAGGCGCTGCGGCAGGCACTTCAATCGGCTCGGCGCGACGAGGTCAGATGGTGTGGCATGTTGATCAAGGCCATCCAGTTTCGGCGCGAAACACCGAGCACGCGGACTGGTGCCTTCTTCGGGAAGACCATGGCAATCGATGGCTTGGCAGCGCGCCTGGCGTTCCTCAACCGCGGCCAGGAGTGGGTTGCCAGACGGCTGCGACACCTGATCCCGCGCTTGCCCGAGAGCCTGCTTCAGGAAGAATTAAGCGAGATGCTCTCGTCGCACGAGCACAACATCGCGGAAATGCAGAATCAATTGCTCGCCTTGTCGACCGAAGGGGATCGGAGTCGCACCTGATGTGTCGGGCCGCGGCTTTCAAGGCGCAGGTTCTGGCGGCAGCCGAATCTGGTGCCTCAGTCGCTGCGATTGTGCTGTCATTCGGGCTGAACGACACAGCGCGGGCCCACAGCGGGCAGCAAGCACGTGAAGTTCCTCACTCGCCCAGTTGTTGGAAGGCTCGTGCCAGAATGCCCCATGCTCTCCCCGGACACAGCCTCCTCGCCGCTGAATCGACAAGATCAGCCTCCGATACAAGACGCCATCAAATACGGTCCCAAATCGTCGGATCAGAAACCCGAACCTGCCAACCGCTTCGGCGCGGCGGCCAGCATCATCGATGGTCTGGACCTTCGGCCGGTGCACCTGCGCCATCGTCGGCCGTGGTGGAGGCTCTGGTAGCCTCGTGGCTTGCCCTCGCTGGTGGAGTCGGCCGATTGAGGAGGAGATCTTCGACAGCGGGTTTGTCCCGAGCACTCTCTCGAGCAATTGGACTTCGTGTGGGATGGCTGGACCGATCGCTACGGGCTGCAACGCGCCTCCTTGCATACCTTCGAGAGGTTTTCACCGGATGAAGATTCGAAGCGCGCCCCTCCCGAGCAATACGGTTGCCAACGCCGCGACCACGAATCCGATGCCCGCCCATTGCCACGGCGTGATTGTTTCGCCCAGCAGACCTATCCCGGCAACCAGACCAACCAGGGGCACGCCGAGGCTGAACGGAGCGACACGATTGGCGGGATGACGCTTGAATAGGCCAGTCCAAGTCGTGTAGGCCAGAATCGTCGCAATCCATCCCAGGTAGGCTGCCGAAACCCAGGCGCCTGACCCGGCATGCATCCATTGCCAGCGCGATGCAGGTGGGTCGAACAGAAGGCCCAACGCTATAAATGGCACGATCGGCACCAGGCTTGCCCAAACAACCAGCTGCAGCGCGTCATATGAGGGAAACGCGTGTTGCGCCTTGCGCGTGATGATGTTCAAAACGCCCCACATGGCAGCCGCGCAGAGATTCAATGTCAATCCGAGCAGCGTCACGTCGCCGGCGGCTTTACCGCCGAAGAAATTGAATGCAAAGCAAGCCAGACCGGCAGCCGCGAGCGCAAGACCCACGCGTAGCGATGAGCCGATTCGCTCATGTAGTAGCACCGCGCCGAGGATCGTCGTGAAAAACAGCTGCGTCTGCATCAGCACTGAGGCTAACGCCGCCGTCATCCCGGATTCAAGCGCGACGAACAGAAGGCCGAACTGCCCGACAC
Source organism: Variovorax ginsengisoli (assembly GCF_030486595.1). Lineage (GTDB taxonomy): Bacteria > Pseudomonadota > Gammaproteobacteria > Burkholderiales > Burkholderiaceae_C > Variovorax > Variovorax ginsengisoli_B. Next base: position 38,968 of record NZ_JAUJZH010000030.1, read on the forward strand.
CCTGAACAAATCCATAGCAGATCAGCCAGCTCACCGGCAACTGCGGGCGCTTGATGAAAAGTACCAGGGGGAGCGCCGCGAAAACGTATCGGATCGCGCCGAGTTGGAACGGCGTGAAGTCGTGCAGGGCCACCTTCATCGCGACAAAGTTCATCCCCCAGATCACGACCACGCATAGTGCTGCGAACAGGTCACCGCCCGTAATTGGAGCGGAGGATGCTGGGGCGCCAAGGGAAATGGATGCCTTCATGACTGTCGAGCTTTCGGACAGAAGAGTTTCTCCAGAGCCGCATCGAGTGCGGGCCGCGGCAACTGGCCGCGCAGGCCGATGGCAACGATGCCGGCTTCTTCCGACCGGGGGACGTGCGACAGTAGGAGGCGCAACGTGCCTCTGCGTCCGGCGAATTGGAGCTCGGCCCATTCGACGTCACCATCGGGTCCGGCGCAGCGCACCAGGCCCTTCATACGAAGGACGCCGGCGGGCAAATCTCGGAGCCAGACACGCAAGGCCGAAGGATCGAGTGCCTCTCGGGGCCTGCAGGCCCAGGTTTCAAATACCTTGCCGTGATCCTCAGTGGCATGGCCGTGTCCCTTGAAAGCACCGTGCGCCCACCCCGCGTGAGCGGTTCGTGTCGCGAGGCTGCCCAGTCTCGGCACGGCCGCCCGCGTGGTCTCCAAGCGGGAGACGGGGCCCGCTACGGATTCAATCCAGCGCTGCAATGCGCGCCTCGTTTCGCCTGTGACCAAGTCGCACTTGTTGACCACAACGAGATCCGCTGCCCTAAGCTGGCGGGCGAGCGTGTCGACCAGCAGTGGGTCGCGCGTTTGCTCGAGCGCCATGCTGGCGTCGACCAGAACGAACACGCACTCCAAGTGCAGGCACGTATCGGCGCGGGCGATTGCCGCAATCCGTCCCGGGTCTGAAACGCCGCTGGCCTCGATCACCACGCCATCGAATTCCGTTTCCGACTCGAGCAGCCTGATCAGCGCCAGGGACAGGTCATCTCCGATTTGGCAGCAGACGCAACCGTTGGTCAGCGCGATGGTATCCCCAGCGCCGCCCTCAATAAGCTCGGCGTCCATATTGAGCGCGCCGAAGTCATTGACCAGAACCGCGAGGCGCTGCCCACCGGCATTCCGCAGCCAATGGTTCAGCATCGTCGTTTTGCCGGCACCCAAAAAGCCGCCAATCACCGTTAGCGGCAGCGGTGAGCGAGGGATGCGATCGCTCATGTCAATTGCCCGCGCGCTTCAAAAACACGGCCCGAAAGCACAGTGCCCCAAACACGCAGGTCCTTCAATGCTGTGGGATCAACAGAAAGCGGATCGTCTTCGAGCACGCAGAAATCCGCCCGCTTGCCGCATTCGATGCTGCCGATCTCATGGTCGAGCCGTAGCGTCCAGGCCGCACCGAGCGTGATTGCGTGCAGCGCCTGCGGCACGCTCAGTCGCTCGGACACGCCAAGCACGCGGCCCTTCGGCGTCAGGCGGTTCACCGCGCACCAGGCCGTGAAAAGCGGACCGAGAGGCGTCACGGGCGCGTCGGAATGGATCGCCATAGGCACGCCGGCCGCGAGCGCGCTGCCGCAGGCATCGAGCCGGTTCGCCCGGTCGGGGCCCATCGTCACTTCGTGGTGCTGATCGCCCCAGTACCACAGGTGATTGGCGAAGAGATTGACGCCAAGGCCCAGTGTCGCCATGCGGCCAAACATCGGGCCGTCGATCATCTGGCCATGTTGCAAAGTGTGGCGATGATCCAGACTCGGCGCGCGGGTGAGAATACGCTCAATCGCATCGATCGCCACCTCGCTCGCTTCATCGCCGTTGACGTGTGTGTGAATCTGGAGGCCGGCGCGGTGATAAGTTTCGAAGTCGGCTTCGAACTGCGCCGGCGCTGTCACCCAGATGCCGTTGGGCGCGCCGTTGAAGTATCCGGGCCAGCGAAGCCGCGCCGAAAACCCCTGGATCGATCCGTCGAGCATCATCTTGACTAAGCCATAGCGCAGCCGATCGGTATTTCGCGACCGCAGGCGACTCACATGCGCCGCGCCGAGCGCCGCGCCCTGCGCGCCATGGTAAGCCTGGAAAGCGGGAAGTATGCGGATACTGATGTCATCGTCAGCCAATGTGGATTCCAGCACCTCGCATTCAGCTTCGGTCAGCTTGTTGACCAGGTCGGTGGCCGTGGTGACACCCTGCATACAGGCAAGCCTCGCGAATGAGCGCACGCCTGCCTCTGTCATCGGCGCCAGCAATCCGGCCTTCCCGATCTTGCGGATCACGAGAAACATGGCCGCGGGCTCTTGCAACTCGCCTGTCGGCTCGCCCGACCTCGCCCCCGCGCCGAACCTGACGACGCCTTCGACTTCGGTGTCGGACGTGATCCCAGCGAGCCGCAACATTGCGGTGTTGACGTTCATCAAATGGCCGTTAGCGTGCATTACCACGATCGGCCGCGTCACGCTAACACGATCGAGGTGTTCTACGGTCATGCGCTCGCCGCAGAAGTAGATCGGATCGAAGCCCCAAGCCAGCAGGGGAGCATGGCGGTCTTGTGCCTGCATTTGCAAGTCAATCTCGCGCAGGCGCTCAACCACCGCGTCCATCGATCGCAGCCCTTGCCATATCTTGCCTTGTGGATCGCGACGGTCGAACCAACCGAGGAACGGCATGTCCCACATGCTGCCCTCTTTCAAATGGCAGTGACCTTCAACCAGACCTGGCATCAACACCTTGCCGGCAAAGCGGTCGTCAAATGTGTGGTCGCCCCATGCCGACAGCTCCGCCAGCGAGCCCACACCCAGAATGCGGCCGTCACGCACGGCGACATGCGTGGCATCTGGTTGCATCGGGTTCATGGTAAGGATCTTGCGGGCGGCATAGATGATGGTGTTCACGACGCTTGACCCATCAATCTTCCGCAGTGAAGCCAGATGCTTCAACGACAGGCTTCCACTGGGCGCGCTGCGCCTGGATGATCCTGCCGGCCTCGGCGCCGGGCAGCCCTGTGGCCTCCATGCCAGCCGTGGCCAGCTTTGACTGCAGGGCCGGATCCTTTACCGCTTCGATGAGCGCCTTTTCGAGTCTGGCGACGATCGGGGCGGGGGTGCCAGCCGGCACGAAAGCGGCATACCAGCCGGAGGCAATGTCGAATCCTGCGACGCCGGCTTCCTTGAACGTCGGTACGTCGGGCAGCAAGGTGGAGCGCCGGACGCCAGTGACACCTAGAAATCGGATCTTTCCGGCCTTCTGCAGCCCTATCTGGGCTGCCACGGCATCGATGCCAATTGGCAGCGATCCGCCGACCAAATCCGTCATCATCATCGATGCGCCGCGATAGGCGGTCGGGGCCAGTGGCATATTCAGGGCCTTGCTCATTGTGAGCACGCCGAAGTGGATAGTTCCCCCTAGCGTCGCCATGCCGACTCCGAGCGATTCTGGATGGAGTTTTACCCAGGCGAGATATTCGGGCATGGTCTTGAAGGGCTGTTCCACGCTGGTGGACGCGGCGAGTGGTACGTCCGCCAGATGGGCGACCGGGATCAGATCCTTATCTGGGTTGTAGCCTAGGCGAGGGTACGTCATCGGAAAAAGGACGAATGGCGGTGCTGGCGATATCAGGATCGTCTTCCCATTCGGTGGCGCCTGCTTGACCGCCTGGAGAGCGAGGCGGGTTGACGCGCCGGGCTTGTTCTCAACCAGCACCGTACCGCCGAGTGACCCGCGCAGCTTCTCTGCAAGCGAGCGGGCAAGGACATCGAGCGCTCCACCCGGAGCAAAACCGACGACGATACGTGTGATGTCATCGGCCGCACCCGCGGCGCCGGGCGCGATCACCGCGGTGGTCAGGAGCAGGGTCGCGATCGTCTTGCGCAACAAGAAGGAGCATTTCATGGTTTGCCTCTGTGAGTTCTGAACGGGATGCCGCCGCCACGAACGTCGTCTATGTGGCATCAGGGGTCAATGCTAGGCCGAGACGGCATTAGCCAAAAGCGAATTAATATTGATCAATGTTGAGTAAAAGGTTAACCCTGACGGAAAGTCTTAATCGTGTCCACTGTCAATCCTGTCCAGTCGATGCTGGCGCGCCTAAAGCTCCGGCACTTGCGCGTGATCCAGGCTCTCGGTGATCTGCGTTCCGCCGCCCGGGTTGCAGCGCATTTCCACATCAGTCCGGCTGCCGTGTCGAAGACGCTTGCGGAGGTGGAAGAGCTCGTCGGCGCGCCCCTGTTCGAAAGAGGACGCCGGGGCATGCATCCCACCGAGATCGGTGTTGAGATGCTCGAGAACGCCGCGTTAGTAATCAAACAGATCGGACGCATGGCCGAGTCGCTGCACGCCATGCGCGAGGGAACGCGGGGGCGACTCACCGTCGCCTTTCGCACTAGCTCAGTCCACGTTCTCGTCGCGCAGGCGATCTGTACCTTCCGCGAACGCTATCCGAACGTCGATGTCACGGTCGTGGATGGCGCTGTCATGGACCTGGTCGATCAACTCGAACAAGGAGAGCTGGATCTGCTGTTCGCCTACGACGATCCCCGTTTCGAACGCGAAGCTCTTCTCAGTGCGGCAGTGATCGCCGAACAACCGCTGCTGATTGTGACCAGCCCGAATCATCCGTTCCTGCGACGCAAGCGCATTGCCGCGCAAGAACTGAGCGAGCTGCAATGGTGCCTTCCCAGTCATGGCTCACGCATGCAACATCATCTGAACTCTGCTTTTCGCGTCCTCGGCGCGCCGCCGCCGGCCAGCGGGGTGCGTGTCAGCGATGTATCCATGACGACCCAGCTGATGCAGGCCGGCCATTTTCTAGCGGTGTATCCCCAGCAGATCGCCCGGCAGCTGTCAGACGAAGGCAGAGTGCGTGTGCTGCCATTCAAGCTCGACAGACAGGTCGAACCTGTCGTCGCGGTTTGGAATGCGGCACTGGGCGCACGCCCGGCGGCTACGGCTTTTCGAAATTCCATTCTACCGCGGGGCGACCTCTCCGGCGGCCCGCCGCGCGCGGAAGCCACGGCTCCGCCTTGAAGAGTTGGCACGAGCGCTCTTAGCGGGCTACTGAAGGAACGATCGGGCTGCAATCACTTCCAGATCGCATGTCGTCGAACGCAATGGCGAAAATCTCGTAGACAGGCTTGGGTGGCCCGTAGGCTGGGAGCCCTGGTCCCGCGCATCGATGAGGATGCACTGTGCAACGCGCTGGCGCAGATGCTGACTGCGCGCCGCGACAACATTGCGTGGACGCGGCGCTGCCTGTGGCTATCGCCCGATGAGTAGGGTGCCCCACACGCGGGAAGCGTTCGCATCTGCCGAACTGACCGCTTCCGAACCCGTCTTAGCGCGGTGAATTCCGCATTCCGACCGCCTCGCAGAATTCGGGTAGAGAGCACTTCGCCGGAAGCAAGAACATCCGGGTTTCCAGTCGCTCGAGATCGCCGGGGGCTATGTCGATGCCCAGATAGGTGAGCTTCTTGTTGCTAAGTTCTGCGAAGCCCGATTCGTATCTCCGCGCCAGATTGCGCCACAAGGCGTGCGCGCCCGGCGACTGCCGGGCCCCTGTCATCAGGCAGATTCCAGTGGCAAGCGCCCAGTCGTACACGGCCGTGGCGATTCCTTGTCGTTGGTATTGGGGCAGAAATCGTGAATGAGGAGAGCGAAGATGTCGATCGGCCCGACGGTCGACTTCGACCAATCTGTTGAAGACCGTGCTCCCGGCCAAGCATCGCCGATCCATGTCTTCGACGTACGCATAGCGCTCGCCGTCGACCTCCCGGACGTGGACCTTGAAGCGGGGATCGCGAAGGCCGAAACTTGGCAGGCCGTGAAGTGGGTCGCCTGGCGTATGGATGCGTTCGTGAACCAGGGCGAGCGGGTCCCCGCGGTCGGTAGCGGACGGATCGACGTCCACCCGAAGATCAACGGGGCGATGAAAAGGGATGCGGAAATGGGGAAACGGCAGTGCGAGGTTCATTTCATCAGCCCGTGGGAGGAGTGGAGGCAGTCGATTCGGGCTCGATGGATTCGTTTGTTGAGCGGCTTCCGGCTCGTTGTGGGCTTGCAAAGGTGGTCAACGTTCGCTCATATCGCTCAAGCCATGTCCAGAAGACGACAGAGCCCTGACCAACTGAATTGAGCGAACGAGCTAATCCCATGAGATTGACAAGTGTTCCCTCAGCACGAATAACCATGTCATACAGTTGCATGTCCTGCTCTAGGATTCTTACGCCTCGTAGAACGAGCTCTGTCACAACTTCACGGGCGTACGCATGAGGCACCTTGATGCGAAGGAACATCACGGGCTCGACTACTGCGTTCAACTCTGCATCTGTGTACGTGTATACCTCGGGCTCGCGGAAGACGACCCTGTCCCCGTGCGAGTTCCGAATCAGATCCTGCGCCTCTTCCAGGAACCGCTCGTCGGCTGCGTAGATTCGTCCGCCTCTTCCTTCGCATACCACGACATAGCGATCCGGACGCGACAGCCAGTCCACTACGCCGAGCGATTCGAAAATCCGAAGTCCTCTTGCGCCTGGCAATAGCGATTGCCGCAGCGGGTATCTGGCAAGGCTGATGTCGTTAAACATGAGTGGCTCTCCTAGAAGTTGGGCCGGCAAGTGCTCCTGGGGTTCTTAGCAGCGGGAAGCGCCCGCGTCGGCAGCATTCACATGACCAAGCTCAGATGGTCCCTGAGCACTATTTGACCCGACGATGACGTAAACGATGCCGCCAATTCAGGATTTGGATCGATGCGCATATCGTGTGGTACCAGAAGGACGTCACGACTCGACCAGCGCAGCACGAGGTGTGCAACGCTCCCGAAGAGAAAATCAGACAAGCCGGAACTTCTGCGTTTCCCGACGACTATCAGATCGGCGTCAAGATGCTGTTGATGAATCACTGCCTGACGCGCCACGCCGTTGCGCCCGAGCACGGTGGCGATTCGATTACGCTTTTGAGCTATCGAATCGCCTGCCTGAAGAGAATGCTCTTGAGCGTCGTTTGTCTGACTCCGAAACGGCAGAATGGATTGTTTTGAGACGTCTTGGTAGCGCAGGTTGCCACCGAGCATCGTGCTTCGCGCGTGGAAGGGTTCGATTCGAGCGTCACTGTCGAGCCACCGGGCCAGTTTTAGAAGTTTCTTTGAGTAAGGCGTAAAGTCGACCGCAACCAGGATTCGGCGATAGCGATGAAACACTTCCAGCTTCACTACAAGAATGGGGCACGGCACAAGACGCTGTAGGCGCTCGATGGGTTGGCCGCGGAAGAATGCCTCGGTGGACTTTTCCCAGCGCTCACTGAGGACCAGGAGGTCCGCCCAACGGGCTTCTTCAGCGACAGCTTCCAAGTGGCCACTTGTGTCGGGAATCATCTTTACAAGGATGCCGAAGCGCGTGTGAACCTCTGCGGCAATTCGCTTCAACTGCTGCTCGACGTCTTCGATTGTGGATCCATCGAGGCTCGAAGGGGCATACATGATCTTCAGCAGTGCGCGCTGCTGTGAGGCAAGCATCGAAGCGCGCAGTACCGCACGATTGCTCCGCGGCGAAAGATCAGTGATGGCGAGAATGGAATGAAACTTCAATGTCTTTCTCCTGAATGAGGGGCGCCGTTGGCTTTGGCGAAAAGGCCGCGGGTGTAGGCTGGACGATCGGCAGTTGTCCACTTGGAAGCGCGACCAAGGTGGGGCAGCCTTCCGGCTGCGGCCGAACCGTGAGCCGTGGCTTGCACGCACTCAGAGCGAGCCTTGCTGTAGCCGTGGCGTCTTGATCGAACTCGACTCATGGTCGAGGGCAGATAGGCTGCCACACCCAGCCGCTGGCTTCAGGCGCCTCCGAATACCGCAGCAGGATTCGGGAGGTGAGGGGGATTCGGCGCGCCCGCGCGCACCCTGCGCACTTCGGGCTCGCCTGGCGACAGCCTCTTCACCGCTGTTGAGCTGGATGCGGGCTCGTAGTTATGGGGAACCACGAGCACGTCGGTGTTCGTGTAGCCAAGAATGCGATTCGCGGTGCTCGGGAAGAAAAGGTCGCTCAGGCGAGAAGAGGGCTGCCGCCCAACGACGATGAGCTCGGCGCCGCTGTTCTGCTGTTGCACGACCGTCTGCCGGGCAGCGTCACCATGGCCGACGGCCGAAAGCACGCGGTTGCGCCTCGAGTCGTACGAGTCCGTCAGCCAGAACATCCGGTCCTGAGCGTAGCGCCGGCACTCGTGGCGGTAGGCTTTGATGGCATGGTCCGAGACCTCGGCGTATCGAAGCTTCCCCTCGTTGGCCGTGCTCACCGCATGGAAGAGCTCGACCTGCGCAGACTTGTTCAGCGCAAACCCAAGGTCGACGAGGCCCCGTGACGCCTCAGTGAAGTCGACGGCAACCAGGAGGCTGCGGTAATCCTGCTGGGCCTCGCGCCGCACGACGAGCACCGGCCGGCGCGCCGTTCGCAGCAGCGCTTCAACGGGTTGGCCCCCGAAGAACGTCCTGAGGTTCCGAACCTCGGCTGTGCCCCAGACGACCAGGTCGGCGCCGCGGACTTCGGGGAGGAGCTCCTCGACAGTGAAGGCAAGTCGGCTCACTGTGCGCACCCGGATGCCGTGGCGTTGGCTGAGCTGCAGCGCGTGGTGTGCCAGCCTGGTTGCGGCATCGGCCGGCGGCGCCTCGCCAGGGTAGGCGAAGTAGACGAGCTTGAGCGTCGCGCCGTGCTCCGCGCTGAGCAGGGCTGCCCGAGCGAGCGCGTTGTTGCCGCGCGGGGAGAAATCGGTCACAGCAAGGATGGAGTGAGGGGTCATGGTTAAATCCTTTCGAATGGCTAGCGCCAGCCTTCCTGCGCGATGACGCGGTTTCGGGAACGCGGGTGCGGATACGGGCGGCTCGAACAAGCCGACGAGGTGCGACCTGGTGGTCGCGGGGCTACCGGGAATAGTCCCCGGTGGCCTCGGGCTGGTACTGGATGGCTGCGATTTCGGCAGCGCACTCTTCACCGGTGGGCGTGAGCCACCGGGCGACGTCACCCGTCTTCAGGCCCAGGAGGCTATTGCCAACTGGTGAGAGCACCGAGATGAAGCCAGCCGCGGGCTCGGCGTCACCCGGGTAGCAAATCGTGAGCACCTGGCGCCGGCGCGTGTGGACGTCGACGACCTCGACTCGCGAGTACATCGTGACGACATCCGCGTTGACCGCGCGGGAGCTGGTGACCTCCGCGCTGGCTAGGAGGTCAGCGAGTGTGGGTGGAAGCTGCTGGCTCAGAAGCTTCGTGAGACGGGCGAAATCAAGGTCGGTGAGCGTGCGCTCGCCGTGAACAACCGCATGCATAGCTGCACTCCATCGAATGCGAACGCCGATGAGAGGCATCCGCGACCGCGCGGGGCTTTTGCCCGGCGGTGGATGGTTGCGCTGAAAGGGGGAGAGTGCGAACCGCCGGGCTTAGGAATGTGCTGGCGTCAGCTGACGACGCGCCTTCTTTGCGGCCGCATGCGCGTAGGTCGCTGCAAGATACAGCGAAGCCAAGGCAACGTGGGCGCAAATCAGGGTGGTGGTCATGCAGTCATTTTAGATAAAGGGCGGCTGCTCTGCAAACTTAGGGGACTATATCCTCACGAGGCCTGCCAGATTGTCGTCAGAGACGTTCGCTTCACTTCCAACCGTGTTTTAGCTGAAAAGCCGTTCCAGAATCGGTGGTCCGGCTAGGCCCGGTGCGATTTTTTCAATCCTTCTATCGCGACGACTACCCAAGTCTAAGAGTTCGAGATTTTCGGGTGGCGTTTGGCGGGCGTCAATTGTCTTGACGCGCATTGACTCGTCGGATTTTCTACTCGAGCTGACCTGTTGCCTCACGTAACTTGCTACCCGACTGATTGCCGGCTGGAGCATCACTACGTGACGAGGCGAATCAGCATGGCAACACGCAAGGAGTTGCGTTTCCTTCGTGTTGTTGCCTCTTTACGCAACACCCGGATGGCGTGTTTAGGTTTGCGGCGGTTCTCAATCCGTCGAGTACGGACGTCTGGGTGGCGTTCCCGAACGCAACCCGAACGGCAGCACCATCGTTGACCGAATGCTCAACGTTCGATGCTTCCCCGGCGCAGGCTAGCGGCGCCGGTGCGCAGCCCCATGGCAACCATCGCGGTGGCGAGCAGCAAGGTGTCAAGCTGCACCAGGCCGGCGACTAGGGCGGGCGGCAGCGCGACCAGCGAATGCAGGGCGCTGGCGGCGATGAAGAGCAGCGCGAACCACGGAACGCGTACCTGCTTGCAGCAGGCCTTGAAGCCGGTCGCCGCCCCGGCGGACGCGCCCGAGCCGAAGGACAGCCACAGCAGGAACGGCGCCAGCATCATCACGCGCAGCATCTTCTCGACCACCGCGGCGTCGGCGGCGGCGGGGCCGACCGCCTCTCCGACCGCCACCACCTGCGCCACTTCGTGGATGGTCGAGCCGGCGAACAGCCCGAAGGTATGCTCCGGCAGGCCCAGGTACGGATAGAGCAGGGGATACAGCAGCATCGACAGCGTGCCGAAAACAACCACCGTGGCGACCGCGATCGACACCTTGTGCTCCTCGCCGCGGACCACCGGTTGAGTGGCCATCACGGCCGCCGCGCCGCAGATGGCGCTGCCGGCGCCGATCAGCGCCGCGGTCTGCCGGTCGAGCCCGAGCCAGCGGGTGTCGACGTACAGCGCGGGGCCGAAGGTCGACGCCACCATCGCGGCGGCGATCAGCAGGCCGGGGCTTGCGCCTGACGGAGGCAGGCGCCTCGCTGCTCACCCATGCGCGGCGCATCTTCTCGATGGAGCGCGCCGCGAGCGACGACGTGCGCGCCCGCGTCGGCGTGCAGCGCGGCAGCCTCACCATCGGCGCCAGCACCACTGTGGCGAGCTGCTCGCTGCCTCCCTACATCGCCGCGTTCTGCGCTGCCTATCCCACGGTGGTGCCGCGCATGGCGGTCGCCAACACGCAGTGGGTCTGCGAGCAGCTGCTCGATTGCCGCATCGACCTCGCGCTGGTGGAAGGCCGCGTGGACGAGGAGCGCATCGAAGTCAGCGAATGGCAGGCCGATGCACTGGCCATCGTGGTCTCACCCGATGCTGACCGGTCACGCCGCGCGGTCGGCGCGGAGGCATTGGCACAGCAGAACTGGTCCTGCGCGAGGCCGGCTAGGGCACGCGCCAGGCGACCGAAGCCCTCTGCCAGGCCCATGGCATCGCGGCCAGGCACTGGATGGAGATGGCAAGCAACGAGGCCATCGCGCGGACCGTGGCCAGCGGGGTCGGCATCTCGATGCTGCCGCGCGTGGTGGTCGCCGACATCCTGGCGCCCGGCACGCTGCGCGAGCTGAAGCTGGCCGGTGCGGCGCTGTCGCGGCCGCTCTACCGGCTGCGCCTGAAGAGCCGCCCGCTGGCGCCCGCCGCGCGGAAAATGGTCGAAATGCTCGAGTCCTAGTCGCGGCGCCGTCCGCTCGTGGCTTCCTTGAGGCCGCGCAGCAGCGCGTCGATCAGCGGCTGCTTGGGATTGCCGGGGCTCTCCGCCAGGCCGATGTTGCGCCTCAACGGCGGCTTGCCGAGAGGCACCTTGCGCAGCCCATGGAGCTTGCTGAGCGGGGGATCGCTTTCCGGCACGATGGAGACGCCGAGGCCGCAGCGAACCATGAGCGCGATGGCCTCGCGCGAATCGACTTCCATGATCTGGTTCGGCACGATGCCGCGCGCGGCCAGATGAGCCGCGATGGTGTCGCCGACCCAGGAGTCCTTGCCGAAGCGGATGTAGGGATATTCGGCCAGCAGCGCTTCATCGCTGCGCCCCTTGGCCCCCGGCGGTGCGATGACCATCACCGGCTCGCGGGCGAAGAATGTCCATTTCGTGTCGCCGATGGCGCCTTGCGGCTCGCTGATGATCAGCGCATCGATCTCGCCGTGCTGCAGTTCCTTCAGCAGGCTCCACGCGCGTCCGTACCGCATGCGGCGGACCTGGATCCGGGGATGGGCGGCGCGCAGCGCGACCAGCGTCTTCGGAATCACGTTGGTCAGCACGGTCGGCGAGGCGCCGACCGTCAGTATGCCCGCGAGATCGGCGCCGTCCGGGACCGTCTCGTAGAACTGCCGGTAGGCGCCGAGCACGCCGCGCGCGCGTTCGCAGAGCGCGGCGCCGGCCGAATTCAGCTGCGCCGGCTTGCGCCGTCGATCCAGCAGCGGGGTGCCCAAGGCGGCCTCCAGGCTGGCGATGTGCGCGCTGACCGCCGGGACGCTGAGAAACAACCGCTCGGCTGCGGCGGTGATGCTGCCGCGGTCGGCGACGGCGCTTTGCTCGATGTCCGCGACGGCGGCGTGTTCTCGGCCGGCCACATCTTTGCCGCCGCCTCCATGCCGCTGAACCGGCTGGAATTTCTTGCCGACGCGATGGTGCCGCGACGCGACACGCGAGTGGTGCTGGTCGACGACGACAACGGCATGGCGGCCACCGCCGCCGGCCGGCTGGCGGCCTGGGGCTACGTGAACATCGGCCTCCTCGACGGCGGCCTGCAGGCCTGGAAAGCAGCCGGCTTCCAGACCTTCTCGGGGGTCTACGTGCCGAGCAAGGCGTTCGGGGAGTTCGTCGAACATGCCTGCGGGACGCCGCATGTCACCGCCGCGACGCTGAGCGACTGGCAGCGCGCCGGCAAGGATATGCTCATGCTGGACAGCCGCCCCTATGAAGAGTTCCATCGCTACAGCTTGCCGGGAGGCATCGCCTGCCCGGGGGCCGAATTGGTCCATCGCGTGTTCGGGCTGATCAGGAACGACGAGACGACCATCGTCGTCAATTGCGCCGGGCGGACTCGCGGCATTATCGGCGCGCAGGCGCTGATCAATGCCGGCATTCCCAATCCGGTGGTCGTGGTCGAGAACGGCACCTCGGGCTGGCACCTCAGCGGCGAAGCCATGGCCGAGGGCCGGACCGAAGTGGCACCGCCGCCGACGCCGGAGGCCCTGCAAAAGGCGATCGCGGCATCGCAGCGCATCGCCCGGCGCTTCGGCGTCAGCGAGATCGACGCCGAGCAGTTCGCCGCACTGCGCCGGCGCAGCGATCGCAACCTGTACCTGCTGGACGTCCGGACGCCCGAGGAATACAGGGCCGGCCATGTCGCAGGTTCGCGCAGTGCGCCGGGCGGGCAGCTGGTGCAGTCGACCGATCACTACGTGGGCGTGCGCAACGCCTGCCGGGTGCTGGTCGACGACAACGGGGTGCGCGCACGCGTGACCGCCTCGTGGCTGGCGCAGATGGGCTGGAAGGACGTCCATGTCCTGCGCGACGGGCTGCATGCCGCGGGTGCCGTGCTCAGCCGCGGACCGGAAGCGCAGAAGGTGCTGGGCGGCGAGCACCTGACGCAGGTCGACTGGATCTCGGTCTTCGAACTCAAGGGCCTGCTGGAGCAGGACGAGGCGGTGGTCGTCGACCTGGACACCAGCCTGGCCTATGCGGCCGGCCACATACCCGGTGCCTGGTTCGCCGTCCGGTCGCGCCTGCGGCAGAGCCTGGCCAAGCTGCCGGATCACCGCCTGCTGGTGCTGACCTCGCAGGACGGAGAGTTCGCGGCGATGGCCGCCGCCGACGCGCAGGCCGCATCCGGGGCCCCGGTGCGCGTTCTGCGCGGCGGCACCCAGGCCTGGCGCACGGCGGGGCTGCGCTGCTCGACCGGCTTCCAGAACATGGCCGACCGCAACGACGACATCTGGTACAGCCCCTACGACTTCGAGGATCGCCAGGCTTCGATGACGGCCTACCTGCAATGGGAGGTCGATCTGCTGGCGCAGATCCGCAACGAGAGCGGCGTCGACTTCGACTGTGCGACTGCGCGCTAGGGGCCTGCGGACATGAAGTTCTACTACGCGCCGGGTGCCTGTTCGATGGGCATCCACCTGCTGCTCGAGGAAGCCGGCTGTTCCTTCGAGGCGATCCGGTTGTCGTTCGCCAAGGAGGAGCAGCGCAGCGACGGTTTCCTGGCCGTCAACCCCAAGGGCAAGGTGCCTGTGCTCGACGCCGGCCAGGACGGCGTGATCACCGAGTTTCCGGCAATCGCCTTCTATGTTGCCTCGCTGGATCCGGCATCGCGGCTGCTGCCGGGCGACACGATGGCGCAGGTCCGTGCCCTCGAACTGATCGACCATGCGATCGCGACCGTGCACATGCGTGGCTTCACGCGCTTGTCCAGGCCCGAGGTCTTCAGTTCCGACGGCGATCCCGAGAAGGTCAGGGCGGCCGGCCGCACGATCGTGGGCGACGGCCTGGCATGGATGGATGCGCGCCTGGGCGATGCGCCCTATGCGCTGGGCGCCTTCTCTATCGCGGACGCCGCCCTGTTCATCCTGGAATGGTGGGCGCGCCGCAGCGGGCTGCCGTTGCCGGAGCGCCTCTCGGCGCATCTGGACCGGATGCTGGACCGCCCCGCGGTGCAGAGGATGCTGGCCACCGAAGGCCTGGCGGCGGCCGCTTGATGCGGGGCGCCACGACACACAGTTTGCAACCAAAGGAGATCTGCAATGAATGAGCTTTCGGTGCCGCAGCGCCGCGAATTGGCTGCCAGGGCGCTGATGCAGGCGGTGCGCCGGCATCTTGAGGTCGAGGGACCGACGCGCGCGGCCTTGTCGAAGATCGGAGACGAACTGGAGAAGCTGGCGACGCAGCATGCCGACTTGTTCTCGGCGGCGAGCTTTCCGCCGCCGGGTCCGCAGGACACGGGCGGCGGCGTACGCTACATCATCCATACCGACCCGGAGACCGACTTCTCGCTCTACCTGAATGCCCTCGACCCGGGCAAGAGCACGCCACCGCACAACCACATGACGTGGGCCGCCATCGTCGCGCTCGAAGGCGAGGAACTGAACCGGATCTATCGCCGGCTCGACGACCGGGCGGACGAAGCGCAGGCCCAGCTCGCGCTGGAACGCGAGTTCACGGTGCGCCGCGGGGCCGGGATCCAGTTCCTGCCCGAGGACATCCACAGCATCCACATCGAGGGCGTGGGCGGAACCCGCCACTTCCATCTGTACGGCAAGCCGCTGGAGGTCCTGGACAACCGGGTCGGCTTCAACCTGAAGACCGGCGAGGTGACGCGCTTCAACCTGAAGAACCTTCCCCCGGCAAAACGGGCCATCGACGCCATCGGCTGAATCGCCACGCCATTCTTACGGAGACATGAAACCATGAAGAAGAAAACGACCACGACCCCCTTGGCCGCCGCCGCATTGCTGGCACTCGCGGCCGGCTTCGCCGGTGCCGCGAGCGCCGACGAGGTGGACACCATCAAGGCGCGCGGCACACTGATCTGCGGCACGGGCAGCAACGTCGTGCCCTTTTCCTATATCGAGGATCAGCAGACCCGCAAGAACGTCGGCTACGACGTCGACATCTGCGAGGCCGTCGCCAAGTCGATCGGCGTGAAGCCGGAACTGAAATTCGTGACCACCGCCACCCGGATTCCCGAGGTGCAGCAGGGCCGCGTCGACCTTGCGCTGGCTTCGGTCACGATCACCCCCGAGCGCAAGGAACTGATCAGCTTCAGCTATCCCTACCTGGTGTCCGGCACCGCGATCATCACGCCGGCCGTCAACCCGATGAACGCCTTCTCCGACCTCGAGAACAAGCGCGTCTCGGTGACGGAGGGCGGCAGCACCGGCCCGGCCGTGAGCCGCAAGATTCCGGGCGCCAAGCCGATCGGTTTCCCGACGCCGGCGACGGGCTTCATGGCGCTGGAGCAAGGCAAGGTCCAGGCCATGGCCGGCGACGAGACCGTCTTGCTGGGCCTGATGCGCTCGACACCAGGCAAGTACGTGATGTTCAGCGACTACCTGGTGACCGAGAAGATGGGCATCGGCGTGCGCAAGGACGAGCCCAAGCTGCTGGCGATCGTCAACCAGACCTTGCTCGATATGGAGAAGTCGGGACAGGCACAGGAGAGCTACGACCGCTGGTTCGGCGCCAACTCGCCGCTCAAGCGCAAGCGCAACTTCACCTTCGGACCTTCCACCGAAGACAACTGACCTTTCTTGCGGCCGCTCGGCCCGCAACCTTCCTCCACCAGACAGGAATGCCCTCATGACTTTGAATGGGACAGTCGCGCTGTGGGCCCAGTACGGCGCGTCGCTGCTGGCCGGCCTCGCGATGACGCTGGAGCTGGCCGTGGTGGCCATCGTCGGCAGCCTGCTGCTCGGCACGCTGGTGTCGCTGGCCCGGCTGTCGAGCTTCGCGCCGCTGCGCAGCCTCGCCGCCGCGTACGTCGACTTCGTGCGCTGCGTGCCGCTGCTGGTGCATGCGATGTTCTGGTACTTCGGCGCCACCGAGCTGCTGCCGGACGCGGCCAAGGCGTGGCTCTACGACCGCGACGCCAGCATGATCGCGGGCTCGATCGCGCTGATCGTCTATTCGGCGGCGTTCGTCTCCGAGGACATCCGAAGCGGCATCCGCTCGATCTCGCGCGGCCAGGTCGAGGCGGCGCGCGCGCTCGGCTTCGGCTTCTTGCGGACCTTCGTCCTCGTGATTCTTCCGCAGGCGATCAGCGGCGGTGATCCCGCCGCTGATCGGCCAGACCATGACCATCACCAAGAACACCAGCATCACGCTGATGATCGGCGTGGTCGAACTAATCAGCGCGGCCCGGCGGGTGCAGGACACGACCTTCAGGATCGTCGAGCCGTATGCGTTCGCGACCCTGTCCTATCTGATCGTGTGCTCGCTGCTGACCATGCTCGCCATGCGCTACGAGCGCTGGTCGAAGGGAGGCGCCCGTGCTTGAGATCGTCCGCGAATACTGGCTGCAGATCCTGATCGGCAACTACCCGAGCGGACCGCTCGGCGGTGTCGCGCTCACGCTGCTGCTGGCCCTTGCCGGGCTGCTTCTGGCGCTGCCCGCCGGCGTGATCCTGGCGCTGGGCCTGACCTCGACCTGGCGGCCGGTGGCCGCCGCCTCGACCGCCCTGGTCTTCTACATGCGCAGCGTGCCGCTTCTCATGCACCTGCTGTGGATCCACTACCTCGTGCTGCCGCTGCTGCTCGGCCATGCATTGTCGGGATTCACTTCGGTGCTGGTGACCCTGGTGATCTTCAACGGCGCCTACCTGTCGCAGACGATTCGCGCCGGCATGGATGCATTGCCCAAGGGCCAGTACGAGGCGGCCCGCGCCATGGGCTTCGGCCACCTGGCGGCCTTGCGCCGCGTCGTCGGGCCACAGGCCCTGCGCAACGTGACGCCCAGCATCGTCGGCCAGCTGGTGATCCTGATCAAGGAAACGTCGCTCGGCTCGCTGATCGGCCTGGCCGAGACCACCCAGCAGTTCCTCGACCTGAATGACCGGCTCGGCAACCGGTCGCTGGAAGTCTTCGCCTTGCTGGCGCTGACCTTCTTTGCGCTGTGCTACCCGTTGACGCTTTTCGGCCGCTGGCTCGAGAAGCGCTATGCCACCCAACCCAAGGCCGCGTCCGCGGCCCCGATTCCGGCAATGCTGCCCGTGCTCGGAAGGAAGAAAGCATGATTCACTTCGCGAACGTCCACAAGAACTACGGCAGCCTGCGGGTGCTCAACAATATCAACCTGGTGTTGAATCGCGGCGAGGTCGTGGTGATCTGCGGGCCTTCGGGCTCCGGCAAGTCGACCCTGCTGCGCACGATCAACCGGCTCGAGAAGATCGACGGGGGCGTGATCACGGTCGACGGCGTGTCGCTGCCGACCCGGGAGCGGGACATCAACCGGTATCGGCAGGGCGTCGGCTTCGTGTTCCAGAGCTTCAACCTCTTCCCGCACCTGACCGCGCTCGACAACATCACGCTGGCGCTGCGCCATCTGCTCGGCCAGTCGGACGCGGAAGCCCGCGCCTGCGGCATCCGGCTGCTGGCCCGCGTGGGCCTGCAGGACAAGGCCCACGTCCGCCCCGACCATCTGTCGGGGGGCCAGCAGCAGCGCGTGGCGATCGCGCGCGCGCTGGCGATGAAGCCGCCGTTGATCCTCTTCGACGAGCCCACCAGCGCGCTCGATCCCGGGATGGTCGGCGAGGTGCTGGCCGTGATGCGCGAACTGGCCGGCGACGGCATGACGATGGTCTGCGTGACCCACGAGATGGGATTCGCGCGCGAGGTGGCGGACCGCGTCATCTTCATGGCCGACGGCGCGATCGGCGAGGACGCCCCGCCGGAGCAGTTCTTCACCCGCCCGAGCAATCCGCGTCTGCAGACCTTCCTTGCCGATGTGCGCCGTGCCTGAAGGCGCCGGCATTTCCCTCCATTGAAAAAAGGCCCCATGCCGCTTCATCTCGACACCCGCCTCGCCCATTGCGGCCGACCCGCCATGAACGGCGACAGCGGGCCGGTCAACGTGCCCGTGGTTCGAACCAGCACCGTGCGCTTCGACAGCATCGAAGCCATGCATGCCCAGGTCCGGAAGCGCGCCGGCGGCCTGCCCATCAGCACCTATGGCCGGCAGGGGACGCAAACCCATCGCGCGCTGGAGGAGGCGATGTGCGAACTGGAAGGCGGATCGCGGGCCTTCCTGACGCCGTCCGGGCTGGCGGCGATTTCGCTGACGCTGCTGGCGTTGACGGCGCCGGGCGACCACGTGCTGGCCATCGACAGCGTCTACCAGCCGGTTCGCAAGCTCGATGCCGGCCATCTGGCGCGCAACGGGGTGCGGGTCGACTACTTCGATCCCCTGACCGAGCGCATCGAAGACCGGCTGCGGCCCGAGACGCGCGTGGTCTACGTCGAGACGCCCGGCTCGCTGCTGTTCGAGATGTACGACCTGGTTCCGATCGTGGCCGCCTGCAGGGAGCGCGGCATCAGCGTGGTGGCGGACAACACCTGGGCCTCGGGCTACCTGTTCAATCCGTTGGCGCTCGGGGCCGACATCTCGCTGATCGCGGGGACCAAGTACGTGTCGGGCCATTCCGACCTGATGCTGGGCGTGATCGTCACGCGCGATGCGGCCCATGCCTCCCGGCTCGCCACGACCTACGAGGCGCTGGGCCTCGCCGTGAGCCCGGACGACGTCTATCTCGCGCTGCGCGGACTGCGCACGATGGCGGTGCGGATGCAGCAGCATGCGCACAACGCGCTGGCCGTGGCGCGCTGGCTGGCGCAGCATCCGGGCGTCGACCGGGTCTACTACCCGGCCCTGGAGAGCGATCCCGGCCATGCGCTGTGGCGGCGCGACTTCCGGGGTGCCAACGGCTTGCTGTCGGTCGGCTTTCGCGGACTCGCCGAAACCCAGCTGTTCGCGATCGCCGATGCATTGGCATTGTTCGACATCGGCGCCTCGTGGGGCGGCTACGAAAGCCTGGTGCTGCCGGCGACCGCCGACAAGCTGGCGGCGCATCGCGGCTGGCACGGCACGGCAGGCGTGCTGAGGCTGCATATCGGGCTCGAGAACACGGCCGACCTGATCGCCGACCTGGCCCAGGCGATCGCGGGCGCGCAGGCAGCGCGCTGACGCAGCCCGCGCGCCCGCCGCATCAAGGCGCCCAGTGGGTGCCGAACGGGTTCGACGCGCCGATCGCCGGGAAGTCCACGAAGGCCTGGCTGCAGTCGAGGACCAGCGTCGGATCCTTGGTGTGCGATGACGCGCCGCTGACCACGATGTCGTTCGCGGTCGACGCGACGATCGGCAGGTTCACGTCGCTGAGCGTCAGGCTGGCATCCGATGCGATCCCCTTGCTGAACTAATCGGTCATCGCACTGCCCCGGTTGCAGACGAAGCTAGCTTCAAGCCAACTCCACGAGTAGCAATCGAGCCCTCCGGTTGCCGGCCTTGCTGAATTGAACGGATCAGAGCCCCGTCGCGCGCTGGGCCGGTAGGACTGGCAGTAGTCCTCGTTGCAAAGGAACGATCCGCCTCGAATCACCTTCTTGGGGGCGTACGGCGGCACGCCCGGGTCAGCCGGATCGAATGAGTCGGCCGGCCCCAAGGGATTGGCCAGCGTGCCACCATTGGCCAGCTTGGCCTGTGACCGAAAAAAGTCGGCGCGGTACCAGTCGGCCACCCATTGCCACGCATTGCCCGTCATGTCGGACAGGCCGTAGCCGTTGCTGGGAAACGAGCCGGCGGGCGTCGTATCTGCCGCGCCACCCGTGCTGGGTTTGATGACGGGAAACGCTTGCTGATTGACGTCCCAGAAATTGGCCTGCGGCTTGCCATCCTTTTCGAGCTGGTCGCCCCAGGCGTATGTGGCCTGATTCAAGCCGCCGCGCGCGCCGTATTCCCACTGCGCCTCGGTGGGCAGCCGTTTGCCTGCCCACTTGGCATAGGCGACGGCGTCTTCGTGGCTGACCTGAACCACCGGATGGTCTCCCTTGTCACCGATGGTGCTTTGTGGGCCATGCGGGTGGCGCCAGTCGGCACCCGCGACATAGGCCCACCACTGCGAGTAATCGTCGAGCCGGACCTGGTTGGCTGTGCCGGTGAACACCATGGCGCCCGGAATCAGCAATGCATCGTCGGGACGCTGGACGCCCGGCGGGAGTTGCACGCGCAGCGTTTCCCATTGCGGCTTCTTCTCGGCCGTCGTGACGTAGCCCGTGGCCGCCACGAACTTGGCAAACTGGTCGTTGGTAACGTGGGTTACGTCCATCCAGAAGCCGGGCACACTGACCCAGTGCGTGGGTCGCTCGTTGGCTTGCGCCAGCTTGTGATCGCTGCCCATCAGAAACTTTCCGGCAGGCACCCACGCCATTCCGATCGGTGCATTGATGCCGTCGCTCAGGATCACGCGGTGCGCTTTCGCTGCCCCGAACTTCTTCACATAGAAGTACGCACCGCCGCCAGCAACTGCCACGCCGGCCGCCGCGGTGATGAGCGAGCGACGCTTGATCAAGGACATTTCCGGCGGTCCTGCAACTCGAATCGACACGTCAAAAGGTGGCGCTCGACGGCTTGCACTTGCCGGTGTTCTGCTGGATCAATGCCAGGTCGGTGAAGTCCGTTTTGCCGTCGAAGTTGAAGTCGAACATGCTCGACAGACCCCACCCCCGGTTGATCCGAGTCCAAAGGCCGACGTCGGCGCCGTTCACCTCGCCGTCGATGTTGCCGTCACCGATGCAGGCAGGTTGCGATGCCAGGATGGTGTCCAACTGGGACGTGAGGCTGTTGTAGGCATTCAGCATCGGGATGGACCAAGTCGCTTTGGCTGGCAACAGGTCCAGGTCAGCCTTGTCGATCTTCGGAGTGGGAGCGCTTTGGTCCACCGCGTAGAACTCGTTTGCTGTCACCGGGCCTCCGGTGTCCGTGGTGGGATCATAGGTCTGGACCGTGTTGCGAACCAGCTTGTAGTTGTCGTTGCGCACGGCCATCGTGATCTCCGCCGCGATCGGCGTCAAAGCCACGTTGGCCTTGTGCTCGGCTTGGTTCACTTCCCAGCAACTGCGGTAACCCACGTCGTTCGGGTGGCCGGTGGAGATGACGGATGCATCGGTGTAGCCCGGTCCCCACCAGACGCCTGCGTTGTCTTCACACGGCCCCTTGTCGAACACGCTTTGCGTGCAGATCGACGCCACCGTCTTGCCGCCGATCACGGTCTTGACGATGCAGGCGCCATTGCGCTGGCCATTGGCCTGGACGTTGTAGCCGCCCTGGGTGAAGTTCACGGAGCGAATACTTGCCTGGTCAGGGCGCGTCAGGTAGGGCATCAGCGGCGCGGCGTCGATGGTGCGGGGAACGGACGCCACGACGTCCAAGCCCGCAATCTCGCCGAACAGGCGGAAGACGTCGACCGTGTTGGTCATGTGTTCGACGTCGCGGTTGGGGCTGGCGACGACGTTGCCGGCGACGATCAAGGGCACCCACACACCAGTCTGGTAGGCGGTGGACTTGGCCCGACCGATGTCAAAGGGCTCCTTCACGGCGTTGGCGAACGAGCCGTTGTCGCCCACGATCACGATCACAGTGCTCTGGGCCTTGGGGTCGTAGGCCAGCGTTCCATCGGCGTTGCGAGTGGCGAGGCCGGTCTCCACCAGCAGTCGGCCGAACTCCGAATCCACCGCCTCCGTCATCTTGTTCGAGATCACGCGATGCGGCTCGAACACGTCACATTTCAAGCCGTCGCCGGGCGTGCCTTGCACCAAGCCGCCAGGGGCTTGCTGGTAGGGCGTGTGCGCCGCGCTGTAACTCACCGTGGCCATCCAGGGCTGCTTGCCGGAGCGGCTCTTGATCCAGTCAATGGCGCCTTGCGTCTCGATGGTGGTGCGATAGCCGCGGTTGCGCGGGTCGGAATTGGGTGGCGTCTGCACGCTGTTCGCATCGGCGATGACCAGCGGCGACACATAGTAGGCATTGGCTTTCGTGAAGTTGAGTCCAGCCGGCACGACGCTCTGGCAAGCGCTTGACGGCTTCAAGATGCCGCCTTCATTCATGCACTGCTTTCCTGGTGCGTCACCTCGCGCAGACAAGCCCGTGAGCGTGCTGCAGGAGTTGTCCGCGTGGTAGCAGGCACCCGTGTCGGCGCCGCCAGCAGCCGCGCCGGGGACGAAGCCGCAGGAATAGGTACCTTCTGGCGCGACGCCGCCGGCCGTGGTGTCGATCGACGCCGGGCCGCCGCGGATCCAGCCATAGAAGTAGTCCCAGCCCAGTTGGATCGGCGTGTTGTTGCCATCCTCGTTGTTGTCGGGTCCGGCCAGATGGAACTTGCCGAACATGGCGCTTTCGTAGTTGGCCTGCTTGAGCAACTTGGGCGTGGTCATCTCGCTGTTCGAGATCTGCGAATTGGCCAGGTCGTAAGGTCCGAGCGCCGCATAGTTGTTGGTGCGAAGCGGGAATCGGCCCGCGAACATCGCAGCTCGTCCAGGCGAACATTCAGGCATGGACCAGGTATTGCGGAACCGCACTCCGGCGCTGGCCACCGCAGTCATATTCGGCATGGCCGGTGGCGTGATTCCGCCGTATCCGAACGACTTCATCTGGTCGACCCCTACGTCGTCCATGATCACGAACAGGATGTTTGGTTTGGCCGATGCATTCGCGCCGGTGCCAGCGAATGGGGTGGATGCGCCTGAGCTACCGGAGCCGCCACAACTCGACATCGATGCCAGCAGCATGCCGCACAATGGTATGGCTATCGCGCCGCGCAGCTGGGTATTGGCTATCAAGGTGAATACTTTCTATTGCATGGCCAAATTGGTAGCACGTGGCGCTTCGCCGCTCAATGGCTCGCGACAAAGAGAGGGTTGAGTCCCATTCTGTGGTGTGGGTCCACAACCCGCATGAGGCTGACACCTGTGGTAGCACTGGGGACAGCCGAGTAGGCGCCGTATCGCCCCACAGATTGCAAGGCCTCCCTCGGTCGCGTTACGCAGCGCCGAGTTCCATCGCCGCGTTCTCGCGCAGCGCTTCCTTGCTGGCCACGGCCTCGTCGAACGCCTTGCGCAGGCGCCGCACCTCGGCTTCTGCATCGCTGAGCAGGCGAGCGAATTCCTGCTGCTGCGTGTGCATCTGCGCCTCCATGGCCGTGGCAGCTTGGCGCGAGGACGCCAGGGCCTCATCGTCGCCACCCGGGCCTGCTCGAAGGATGCCTCGCGCTGGGTGAGCTCCGACTCCTTCCGGGCGAGCGCCTCGCGCTGCAGCTCGAGCTCGCGACGGGCCGCTTCGGTCTTCTGGACATGCACCTGGTCGGGTTCGCGGCGGGCGGCCGCTCGACATCGACAGCGATGCCACGCTCGGAGATCGGGTCGAGTGGGCGAGGTTCACGGGCATCTCCTGGGTCAGCGACGGCAGCGGTTTCTTCTACTCACTTTCCCGAGCCTGGAACAGAAGCGACTGCGGATGCACGCTTCACGGGGCATGCGGTGTACTTGCATGCGCTGGGTACGTCGCAACGCGAGGACCGGCTTGTCCATTCGACCCCCGATCAGCCGTATCTGGTGCACGTGGCCGGCGTGACCGAGGACGGACGTTATGCAACCGTGTATTCGTCTCCGGGTTCCGGAGGCAGCGCGCCGACCGTCATCGACTTGCAAAGTCCTGGGTGGCCAGCGCGCGCGCTCGTTCCGGGTGTCGACGATTTTTGGTCCATTGTCGGAAACATCGGCACCCGGTTCGTCCTCATTACGCAGCAGAACGCCGAGCGCGGCAAGATCGTGTCGATCGACTTCGGCAGCGCCGAATACACCTTCACGGATCTGATCCGAGAGAAGGAAGCAGTCCTCAACGACGCGACGCTGCTCGGAGGTCGGCTCATCGTCTCGTATCTCGTCGATGCGAAGACGCAGGTCGAGTACTACCGCCTCGACGCCACGGCCGATGGCGTGGTCGCGCTCCACGGCATCGGCAGCGCCGGAGGATTTCGCGGCCGGCCTCCGACAACGAAGCCTTCTTCGATCTCACGAGCTACGGCGCGCCGATCTACCGACTCGACCTCGGCTCTGGCGGCATGGCGATCTGGGCCCAACCGCGCACCGCCATCGACCTCGATCGTAGCGCGGTCGAGCGATGCTTCTACGCGTCGAAGGACGGCACCCAGGTGCCCATGTTCATCGTGCGCCGCAAGGACGTCACCGCACCTGCTGCAACCCTGCTGACCGCCTATGGAGACTTCGGCATCAGTTACGTGCTGGTATATTCTCCGGCGCAGTTGGCCTGGGTGGAGCAGGGCCGTGCGTTCGCAGTGGCCAACATCCGTGGCGGGGGCTAGTAGGGCGAGCAGTGGCACGATGCAGGACGCCTTTTCAACAAGCAGGACAGCATTGATGACTTCATCGCTGCCGGCGAGTACCTGAAAGCCGCGGGCATCACATCCGCCGGCGGTCTTGCGATCCAGGGCGAATTCAATGGTGGCCTTCTTGTCGCCGCGGTCGTCAACCAGCGACCTCAACCTCTTCGCCACCGCGCTGCCTGTGTCGGCGTCATGGACATGTTGCGCTTCGAACGGTTCACCGGCGGCACGTTGTGGGTCAGCGAGTTCGGCGATGTCGCGACGGAGGCCAGCAGCTTATCAATGAGTTGGTTGAGCGCGGACTCCACGAACGCACTTGAGATGCGTCGGCCCGCTTGGTAGCGCCTTCTATAGTTGGACAGCGAATCCGAGTCGTTGCGCAGATAGCCGAGCAGTCGACAGTGAGGTTTCGAATCCGACGGGCAGCCGGCTTGAGGCACAACGTCGACTTGCCCAAGACGTGCAGCATCGAAGCCACCGCCGGATGCGGTCGCACTCGCGGTGATGCTATGCGGACGGACGCAGATACGTCGCGTAGTAGCGCGTCAAACCCTCGAGGTCGGGCTTCGATGCCGCACAGGCCGCGGACAACCGGCCGCCGGTGCGGGCTTCCCCCCCGAGCGATGTCACCGAACTGCGCCACCAAAGGTGCCGTGGCTTGACGAATTCTCGGTTCGTCCAAGAATTGCGTTCATCGTGCGCAACCACGAACAAGTTCTCTCCAAGCGCGTCCATGGGGCCGAGGAACATCGTGGTATCAGCCTCGGCCGTGGATTCGCAGTAGCGAGGGTCCGCTTCTGATTGGACGATATGCCGTACTGACGGCTTGTCAGAAACGCGGCTGCCGCTGTGTTGAGATGGAACCGACTACCTGCCCGCAACGCTGGATTGACTTGAAGACAACCCGGCGGGAAAAAATGTCGCTTGCTGATAGCGCGGAACATGCTCAGGATCGCTTAACTCTAACCATCCACGAGCGCTGATGATCTCAAATCTACAGACTGAATCTTCCGGCTCACTGGCCGGCTTGCGAATTGTTGACTTCACTCAAGTCGCCGCCGGGCCTACCTGCACCATGATGCTGGCAGACCGCGGTGCGGACGTTATCAAGATCGAAGGGCCGAACGGCGACTTGGGTCGCATGCTGGGCCCGCCGTGGGTTGGCGGCCACGGAACGGTGTTTCTCTCGCTGAACCGCAACAAACGCAGCGTGATGCTCGATTTAAAGCAGCCAGAACACTTGGCGCAGGCGCGCCAGTTGATCGAGACTGCTGACCTCGTCGTCGAGAGTTTCCGGCCGGGTGTGATGGAGCGGCTCGGGCTAGGCTACACCGAACTGTCGAAAAGGCAGGCCGGCCTCATCTACTGCAGCGTCTCAGCCTACGGGCAAAAGAGTCCCTTCAGGCTCAAGCCCGGCGTCGACGGCATCATCCAGGGGGCCTCGGGGTTGATGAGTGTCACCGGTGCCGCAGACGGCAGACCCGCCAAGATACAAGCGCCTATCGTCGACATGGTGACGGGCATGCTAGCGACGATCTCGGTGCTCGATGCCTTGAAGGTGCGGACGATGACTGGCCGAGGTGCTTGGCTCGACATCAGCATGTACGAGGCGGCCATCCAACTGCAGCAGACGGGCCTGGCTGGCTTTTTGGCCAACGGAGAAACGCCCGTGCCCTGCGGCAGCGCCGCGCCCTATGCGGCGCCCAACGAGGCCTATCCGACGCAGGACGGCTGGCTGATGGTCGCGGCTTACCAGCCGAAGCGCTGGCAGGCCTTCTGCGGGCTGCTCGGCCTGGAAGCGCTCGCGGACGACGCACGGTTCGCGAGTTCGGACCTGCGGGTTCACCATCGCCCGGAGCTCTTTGAGTTCGTTGCGGGAAAGACCCGACAATGGCGCACGGAAGACTTGCTCGCGGCCTTCGAGCGCGAAGACATTATCTGTGGGCCGGTAGCACGCTACGACGAGGTGGTAGCGTCGCTGCCGTTCAAGTACGCGGCGCTCACGTCGACTTTCTCCCATCCGGAAGCGGGCGAGATTAAAGTGATCAAGCCGCTGTCGAACGGGCTAGACGGCGCCTATCGTGCCGGGCCTATGCGGCCTGCGCCGCTGCTCGGCGAACACACGCTCGAGATCCTCGCTCCACTTCTGGTTCCCTGAGAGGACGCAAGCCATGCCAAAAGCAGTGATCGCCGGCGTCGGTATGACGCCGTTTGGAAAATTTCTCGAGCGCAACCTCAAGTCCCTGTCCGAAGAGGCTGTGACGAAGGCATTGGATGACGCCCGCGTCGAGACCCAGGATATCCAATGCGTCTACTTCGGCAATGCCGCGGCGGGGGTGGTGACCGGCCAGGAAATGATCCGGGCGCAGTCTTCCCTGCGCAATACTGGCCTGGCGGGCAAGCCAATGTTCAACATCGAAAATGCCTGCGCTTCGGGCAGCTCGGCCTTTCATCTGGCGCGCACGGCCGTGCAAGCCGGACAGTACGACTGCGTACTCGTGGTCGGCACCGAAAAGCTCTCGCACGAAGACAAGCGGATTTCCTTCGGCGCATTCGCGCGCGGCGTTGATCTCGACGAGCCGCTGCCGCCAGGTGTCGGCAGCGGCAGCGGTTCGGTTTTCATGGACATCTATGCCGCCAAGGCACGCAAGTGGTTGGCCAGCCGCGGCGCCGACACCAGCGACTTCGCGCGCGTCTGCGTCAAGAGCCGGCTGGCCGGTTCGCTCAACGCAGACGCCCAGTTCCGCAAGCCGACGACCGTCGAGGAGGTACTGAACAGCCGTATGGTGAGTGAGCCCCTCACGCTGTTCATGTGCTCGTCGATCGGCGACGGGGCGGCGGCGATCGTTGTGTGTTCCGAATCGTTCGCGCGCCAGCGCGGCGTCGCGCCGGTCTTCATCGACGCCTGTTCCATCGTCTCCGCGCCCGGGGTGCAAGATGCCGAACTGGTGGCTGTCACCGCCTCCGACAAGGCATACGAAGAGGCGGGCATCGGCCCGCGCGAGCTGCACGTGGTTGAACTGCACGACGCCTCCGCGCCGGCCGAGTTGATGCATTACGAGAACCTGGGCCTGTGCGACGACGGAGATGCCGCCAGGCTGATCCGTTCGGGCGACACCGGCCTGGGCGGGCGCATCTCGGTCAACCCAAGCGGTGGCCTGCTGAGCCGCGGCCACCCGGTAGGCGCCACAGGTGCCGCGCAACTGGTCGAGCTGACGCGCCAACTGCGCGGCCAGGCCGGCGAACGCCAGCGCCCTGGCGCCAAGGTCGCTCTGGCCGAAAACAATGGCGGCCAGTTGGCAGGCGATTCCGCCGTGGCCGTCGTGACCATTCTATCGATCTAATTTCTCCTCAATCCTGCTAATAGCGAACCGATGACCACCCCTGACCTTCGTAGCTACCGCTACCGCTTCACCGGCCACGAACGCATCCTTCACAACGTCGAGGCCGCGCAAGTATTGCCTGCCATGATGGATCTGTTCGGCTACCGGCGCGCCTTCATCGTCGCGTCGCGGACCATCAACACCCAGACCTCCATCGTCCAGGACCTGCGCGCCCGGCTCGGCGACCGCTGCGTCGGCCTGACGGACGACGTAGGCGAACACTCGCCACTACCCAATATCATCAAGGCGGCGCAGGCGATCAAGAAAGCGCGCGCCGACGTCATCGTTTCGGTCGGCGGCGGATCGGTGATGGACATGTGCAAGGCAATCCAGCTGAGCATTTCGGAGCAGGCGTTCGACCGCGAAACCATGCTGCGGCTCCAGTTCGTGATCTCCGATGACGGCACGGAGATGCTCACGACTTCGACGGCACCGGCGGCAATCCGCCAGATCGCGATCCCGACCACGCTCGCTACTTCGGAGTGGACGCCGGTGAGCACGCCGATCGACACAGAGACCTCCCTCAAGGCCCGCTTCGTAGTGCCCGATGGTTCGCCCATTGCGATCATCTACGACCCGAAGATCCTTGCGCAGACGCCAACAGAGCTATTGATGTCGACCGGCATTCGCGGCCTGGACCACGCGATCAACACCGCCTGCTCGTCGTCGCCCCATCCTTTTGCGACGCATCTGGCGGAGAAGGCAGTTCAGCTCTTCGTCGAGAACCTGCCGTTGCTCAAGGATCCGGCGAACACACAGGCTTTCACCAACTGCCAGCTCGCAGCCTGGTACACGGGCATGGGCCAGATGTCAGTGCCGCACGGCTTCAGCCACTGGATGGTACACATCATCGGCCCCTACGGCAGCATCCCGCACAGCGATGCGGCCTGCCCCCTGATGTACGCGCAGGCCAAGTGGCTCAAGGGCTGGGCGGCCGACCAGCACGCTCGCATGCTGCGGCTGCTCCAGCAACCAACGCGCGATTTCCACGAGGTGCTGGGCGACCTGCTCGAGCGACTGGAGATGCCGCTCTACCTCGAAGACCTCGGACTGACACGCGCCAGGGTCGACGAGATGATCGTGCCCGCGCTGCAGCACCCGATGGTGACGCGCAATAACATCCGTCCAATCCGCAACGAACTGGAATTGCGGGCGGTGCTCGAACTTGCCTGGCGAACGCCTGCGGCGGATTGAGCCGTCGCGTCAGCCTTCAGGCCATCGGCGGGGAGCCGGTGCGCCTGAAGGTGCCTTGTGTCGTGGCGATTCGCGTGCCGTGTTCATCGATCAGTTCACCTGGTGCAAAGTACACGCCACGACCACTGTGTGTCACGGTGCGATAGCCGTGACAAGGCCGGTGATGGCGCGTGCGAGATAGCTAATGGTCAGCATCAGCGTGAGGCCGCTGCCAGGATCGCCACCAAGTTCGGTGATCAGGCCGGCATACCCGCACGCGGCGTCCAGCATGGCGGCCGCCACGCCGCCACGCCGCCCTGCAGACTGCCGCTTCGGTTGAGATGCACGGACTGAATGAGAAGCTCCAATTCGCAATGGCTTGCCTCCCATCGTCCCGGGCGAACTCCCAGCGATTCAAGCAAGGGATTGTCAAGCAGCTCAGCGGCCACGGTAGACCGCCTGACGCTTCTCCACGAAGGCCTTGCGGCCTTCGGCACGGTCTTCGGTGTCGCGCAAAGTGCCCCAGACCATCTCCGTCATCGTCTGCGCCTCGACCTCGCCGAGGTGCCCGCACTGGCGCGCGAGCCGCTTTATTGCCTGTACCGCCAGCGGCGCATGCGAAGCCATCTTGTGTGCCAAGGAGAGTGCCCGCTCCATCAGATCGGGCGGCTCGCACACAGCGGTGACCAGGCCTTGCGCCAGTGCTGATGGCGCGTCGATGCGCGTGCCGGTGAGGCTCATTTCCATCGCATGCGCCAAGCTAACCGCCTTCATGAGCCGGTAGACGCCCGACACCGCGGGAATCGAGCCGACGCAGACTTCTGGCAGTGCGAAGGTCGCGTTGGTAGACGCGACGCGCGTGTCGCACTGCAGCGCCAGTTCCAGGCCGCCGCCGAGGCAATGGCCGTTCACTGCGGCGACCAGTGGTTTGTACAAGCCGAGGTCGTTGAAGTCCAGCAGCCGAGTGTAGAGTCCCATCGTGGCAGACTTCTCGGTCGACTTGAACAGTGCCTGCGGAAAGGTGGCATCGGAACTGGACGTGCTTTTCAGGTCCGCGCCGACGCAGAAGGCCTTGCCGGTGCCCGTGACGATGGCGGCGCGGATTTCTTCGTCGTCACGTACATTCATCAGATGCCGTCGTAAGGATTGAAGGGCGTCGACGTCGAGTGCATTCATGGCCTCGGGCCGATCGAGGGTGATGATAGCAACCGCACCATCACGCTGGAAATTGACTGGCATGCTGAGCTCCTAGACACTGACGGACGAAAGACTGCGCCCACCGCAAACATACAAAGTCTGGCCGGTGATGTATGACGCGGCCGGATCGAGAAAGAAGTCGACCGCGAGGCCGACGTCGTCGGGCGTGCCCATGCGGCGCACGGGAATTGACCTCTTCAGTTGCTCCTGCAGTTCCGGCTTGAAGGTGCGGAAAAGCGGGGTATCGATGAGGCCGGGTGCAATCGCATTGACGGTGACGCCCTTGGCGGCGAACTCGATTGCAAGGCTGCGCGTCAAGCTGACCACCGCGCCCTTGGCCGCGGAGTAGTTGGCCTGGCCGAAGCCGCCCAGCCATGCGCGCGACGAGATGTTGACGATGCGGCCGAAGCTGCGCTCGACCATGTCCGGCAGCACCGCCTTGCAGCACAGAAACTGCGAACGCAGGTTGGCGTCTAGGATGTAGTCCCACTCGGCCTCGGTCATCGAAAGGAACTTCTGGTTCCGCTCGGCGCCCGCGTTGTTGACCAGAAAGTCGACGGGGCCCGCAGCGTGCTTGATCGTCTCGAAGGCCTTTGTCACGGATTCCGACTTCGTCAGGTCCGCTGCGACGCTCACCACTTTCGCGCCGCTGCTTTCGAGCTGGCCTGCGGCTTGGGCGAGGCGTTCCTCATCGCGGTCGATGAGCGCCACTGCGAAGCCCTGGCTGGCGAGCCGGCTCACCAACCCCAGCCCGATACCTTGTGCGGCGCCAGTGACTACTGCGACGCCCCGACTGTCGAATCGACCTGACATAAATCAAACCTTTTTTACGGTGAAGATTGGAGCATCTTGAGGATGTCCGGCCACCGCCGCAAACGACTTTTCGGGGCGAGCGATTGAGCACAGGTCAAGTCGTCAGGCGATCACTTCCCTCATGGCCTGACGCCAGCCGCGCAGGCGGTCCATGGATGAGATGCGCGTGTTCCAGCGCGCGATGGCCGAGGGGTTCTTGCAGTACAGCGGGGGCAGTCCTATCACCACACGACGAATGTTCTCCAGCGCCGCACGACGCAGAGAATCGACAGTCTCCTTGGTGTAGCCCACAGCGTGCGGCGTGAGGATGACGTTGTCGAGCTGGCGCAGGGGGCTGTCCATGGGCAGCGGCTCATGGACATAGGTGTCAAGGGCGGCGCCCGCGATTCGGCAGTCCTGCAAGGTGCGGATCAATGCCGGCTCGTCCACCGCATCGCCGCGCGCGATGTTCACCAGATAGGCCGAGGGTTTCATGAGCCCCAGCGTGCGCTCGTTGACGAGTTGTCGGTTTTCCGGCGTCACGGCGATGCAAACGCAGACTAGGTCAGCGCGCGCCATGAGGTCGTCCAGGCCGGTCATTTCGACTCCGGGCGGCACCGTGCTGGCATCGGCGCGCGGGCTGAACGCGAGCACCTCAACGCCGAAGGGCGCAAGCATGTCGACGATGGATCGCCCGATGTTGCCGAGACCAAGGATGCCGATGGTCTTACCGCGCAGCGTGCGCGCATGCACCTTGTCGGGCGCGGGTCTGGGCTTGTTCTCCCGCAGATGTCGCTCCGTCGTCCGCAGGTTGAGAAAAAGGTTCAGCATGAACATCATCGCGGATTCGGCCATGCCGAGGTAGTTCTCGGGTGTGGCACCGTTGCCCACCAGGATACCCAGCTCGGTGGCGGATGCAAGATCCACCGTCTCGACGCCGATCGTCGGATTGATCACTGCCCGCAGGCGCGGCGCACAGGCCGTCAACATGGTCGCGTCGCAGACGGCGCGTGAACTGAACATGGCAATGTCGGACTGCTGCAGGGTGCTCATGAACGCCGGTGGCAACACGCCCGGAGTATCTCCGGCCCGGCTGGCCGGTCCGCGCAGGATCTCCACGCCATGCGCTTCGAGATCTTGCACGATGCCATCAAACATCGGTTCTAGCATGTGGTCATGCACGACGAAAACACGCGGCGCACGTTCGCTGTCATGGGATCTGCAGATGGTGTTCATTTGAGTCTTCCGGTCTGCACGTAGAAACTGCGCTCGGCCGACGCCATGCGGTCCAGCTCTGCGCTCACCCTCTGCGGTGTATCAATGTTCGGATTGGGGATGCCGCCCAGCTTTTCCAACTCGGCGTTGAGTTGCCGGTCCTTCATGACTTCGCTGAAGCAGGCGACCAGCCAGTTCTTGCGATCCACCGGCAGACCCTTAGGGGCCATGACATAGCGCCACATCAACCAGTTCACATCCTTCGCGCCAAGCACCGCATTGAAGGTCGGAACTTCGGGTAAGGCGGGGAGGGGCGTTTCGCTCGCCACGCCGATCGGCCTCAGTTTGTCCTCCAAGCCTTGCACCTCGCCGATGAAGCCGAAGGAGATGTCGAT
Source organism: Variovorax ginsengisoli (assembly GCF_030486595.1). Classification (GTDB taxonomy): domain Bacteria; phylum Pseudomonadota; class Gammaproteobacteria; order Burkholderiales; family Burkholderiaceae_C; genus Variovorax; species Variovorax ginsengisoli_B. Next base: position 71,768 of record NZ_JAUJZH010000030.1, read on the forward strand.
GTGGTTGCCCATCAGGGCTGCGAGGGAGGGCTTCCCGCTGTTGTACGGCACCTTCATGAGCTGGATCGACGCCTTCTGCTCGACCTGCTCCGCAAGCATCTCCAGCATGGTGGCCGACACGGTCGCCACCCTGACGCTGCTGGGCTCATTCTTTGCGGCCTGAATGATGTCGGCCAGCGACCGGTCCTTGAATCGACCTGTAGTGGACGCAAACCAGAGCACGGGCTCGAGATTGATGAAGGCCAAGTTGTCGGCATCGCGGTAGGACCACTTGCCTTCGGAGCGCAGCAGGCTGTCGTCGATGATGACGTTATTGGCCACGCCGATGAAGTAACCGTTCGCCGCTGCCTGTGTGAGGATCCAACGGTGAAACAGCAGCCCACCAGCGCCTGGACGGTTGTTGATGATCAGCGTCTCGCCGGTGTAGTCCTGGAACTTCTGCGCAACCAGCCGCGCCACGATGTCCATGCCGCCGCCGGCCGCATATCCCACGCTGAGTTCGATCGGATGGGTGGGGTAGTCGCCCGGCTTGAGGGCCTTCAGGCGCGCCTTGGCAGCGTCGCTTTGCGCCACGGCGTGGAGGGCGCACAGCGAGAGCAGTGCACCGATTAAAATGCGTCGGATCTGCCTCATGATGTTTCTCCGGTTTCCGTTTCGGTGGCGGAAGTCTCAGCAAGGCTGCAACAGCCGTGAAGATTGACACGAAATCAACTTCGCCGCTGGCTCACTGCCTTTTCTTCGCGGCTTGAGCCGCCGTCAACCGTCCCTGCCAAACTATCATTTGCGCTCTCGGACTCCAGTCGTCGATAGTCGCAGGTCAACGAAAGAGGACCGCTGATGACGCCGCAGATTTTTGTGTGCCGTGACCCAATGGCCAACGCGATCCTCGATCCGTTGTGCGACGAGCTGACTTCGTGGGGGCTGCGCGTGGTGCGCGGGCCGGACCCGGTGCCGGGCACCATCCTCGATTACGAGAGCGCACAGTACGCCGAGCTCTTCGGTGAGGCGGACATTGCCATGTTCAGCTCGCGCTCACGCTGCACGCGCGGGCTGCTGGAATCGGCGCCGAGGCTGCGCGCTGTCATCAACCCTACGATCGGCGTCGAGACGGTGAACCTGGCGGCCGCTTCGGAGCTGGGCATCATCGTCGGCAACGGCGCGACGCCAGAGAACTACATGTCGATGGCCGAGGCCGCAGTGATGCTGATGCTGAACCTGGTTTTCGACCTGCGCCGGACCGAGGAAGTCCTGCGCAAGAGCCAGCCCAAGCCACCGCCGGGCCAAATCCGCGCACGCATGCTGCGCGGCATGACGGTGGGCATCCTGGGGCTTGGCAACATCGGACGTACGGTCGCACAGCTCCTCGCGCCGTTCGGTGCGCGACTCATTGCGTGCAGTCCGGATGTCGATCCACAGTCTCTGCCCGCAGGGGTCGAACTGGTCGACTTTGCGACCCTGATGCAGCAGTCCGACATCGTGGGCGTGTTCGTGGCGATCACGCCGGAAAACCGACAGATGATCAACGGCGACGCGATCGAGCGCATGAAGCCGTCAGCCTTCATCGTCAACGTTGCGCGCGGCGACGCCATCGATGAGCCGGCACTTGTCGATGCGCTGCGACGACGGCGGATCGCGGGCGCGGCACTGGACACCTTCGCGATCGAACCACTTCCAGTGGACAGTCCTTTGCGGCAGCTGGACAACGTCATCCTCACACCGCACATGGTGGGTCAGACCCGGAACCTCTACGACGCCATCCCGAAGGCAGCGATCGAGAACATGCGCCGCGTGTTGAACGGGCAACTGCCGCTCTACTGCAAGAACGCGGAGATTGAGCTTAAATGGCGCGAGCGCCTGGCGCAACTGCCGGCGCTGGACCTTCCGGCCGCATGGCGCATTCCGGCCTAGTCTTGATGTCGCGATAGGTTGTTCACCCGGAAGAGTCTGGGAGACTGGAGTTACGACGCTTCAGCACATCCCAGAGGAAATAGCCAGGTGAACAGCCACAAGAATGCCAGATTGACCCTTGAAGGGCGCAAATTGCTCATTGAACGCATTGCCGCGATGGGGCTGATGCCGGCAGCCGAGGCTGCCGGCATCAGCGCGCGCACCGCCCGCAAGTGGCTCGAACGCTTCCAGGCGCAAGGCTTTGCGGGCCTGTGCGACCGCAGTTCGCGACCCGCGAGAACGCGCACGCGTCTGGACAACGCCCTGACCCAACGGATCGAGCAATTGCGCCGCTCGCGAATGCTCATGCGCCGGATCGTCGCCGTCGTCGGGCCCAGCGTGGCCACCATCTGCCGCTTACTTGGTCGCCTGGGCCTTTCCAGCCTGAAGGCGCGCGAACCCGCTGTGCCCGTGGTGCACTACGAGCGCGAGGCCCCTGGCGAACTGCTGCACATGGACACCAAGAAGCTCGGGCGTCTCGTGCGTCCCAGTCATCGCGTCACGGGGGTCGGCGCGATTCGGTGGAAGGCGCGGGCTGGGAGTTTGCCCATGTGGCCATTGATGACCATTCCAGGGCCAGCTTCGTGCAGATGCAAGACGACGAGCGCAAAGGCTCGGCCGTGGCCTTCCTGCAGGCCGCGGTGACGCACTACGCCGCCTTAGGCGTGACGATCAAGCGCCTGATCACCGACAACGGCTCGGCCTACCGCTCCAAGCTGGTCGCCAAGACCTGCCAGACGCTGGGCATCAAGCACATCTTTACCAGGCCTTGCCGACCACAAACAAACGGCAAGGCGGAGCGCTTCATCCAGACCGGACTGCGCGAATGGGCCTTATGGACGCGTTTGGGCCAACAGCCAGGAACGTACCGCCTGGCTGCCTGCCTTCCTCACCCGGCGGGAACAATTGCAACTCGACACCTAGTGCGGATGCGGGCCGGCGCGCCCCCACCGGCCCGAGGCTCAATCTGCCCGGATACCGGCCTTCGCAATGACGGCCGCCCAGTACTTGGTCTCCCTACGGATGCGCTGCGCCAATGCCTGCGGCGATTCGTAGTGCAATTCGAAGCCGGCGTCTTCCGCTGTACGACGGGTCTCTTCGTTCGCAAAAGCTTGCTGCAATTGCTGCGACAAGCGGACGATGACTTCCGGTGGCGTGCCGGTGGGTGCGCACAGGGCGACCCACGTGTCGAGCTCGAAGTCCGGCACACCCGCCTCGGCGGCGGTCGGCACATCCGGAAGCGGCGCATAGCGCGTTTTCGACGCGACCGCCAGCGCGCGCAGCCTGCCTTGCTTGATGTAGCCCTGCACGGCGGCCGGCGTCGCGAAAATCACCTGCACTTGATTCGACAGGACGTCGATCATCGCGGGGGATGTACCGCGATAGGGAACATGCAGCATGTCCGTGCCGGTCTCCTGCTTGAAACGTTCAGTGCCGATGTGGGAGATCGTGCCGTTGCCCTGCGAAGCATAGGCGAGTTTGCCCGGGTTTGCTTTGAGGTACGCGATGAGCTCCTTCAGCGATTTGACCGGGACTTCGGCATTCACCAAAATGAGATTCGGCGACGTGCCGATCATCGAGATAGGGACGAGATCCTTCTGTGCCCACGGCAACCTGGGCGTCAGCGTTGGGTTGATGAGATGGAAACCCGAGTTAGAGGCCAGCAGCGTGTAACCATCGGGCGCAGCGTGTGCCACTTGGCCGTATGCGATGTTGCCGCTGCCACCGCCTTTGTTGTCGATGACAACCGCCTGCCCGAGACGTCTCGCAAGGATGTCGCCCGAGAAGCGCGCAGTCGAATCCAGAATGCCGCCGGGTGGCGAGGGCACAACGATCGTAATGGGCTTGCTGGGGTAGCTCTGCGCGAAGACGCGCGGTGTGGCCAGCGAGGCAACTGTCAGGAGGGATGCCTCTAATGCTTGTCGGCGATTTGGATCGTATCCGATGGAATGGGGGTATTGTCTCGACATTTTGGTCCTTCACGTTCGGTCGCTCAGTCCCTGCCGAACCATTGACCGGAGAGAGAGAGCGGAACCTGCCGGTTGGCCTTGGAATTGCCCGGGAAGTGGTGGCCCTCCATGTCGACCCGCGCATAGACGTCGTCGTCGCTGCGCGTCTTGCTGCCGACGCGGATCATCACGAGTGGGTCCGAGCCGGTTGACTGGAAGCGATAGAACACGCCATGCGGCAGCATGACGCCGCCGTGTTTCCGCAACGACTTGGTCTCATTCTTGGGCCCATAGAAAGTAGCCTCGCCTTGCAGGACGATGAAGGCATGGTCTTCATTCGGATGCGCATGCAACTCGTTCTCGCCGCCTGACGCGTAGCTCTTTACGAGTACCGTCATGTTTTCGGAGGCTGCGACCGGCGTGTCCGTCCGACCTTCGGTCGGCAGATGTGCTGCGAGGGTGAAGAATGAGGGAATGCCCGGGCGCACGAGCTGGTCGAGCGCATCGAAAATGTCGGAGGCTTCATTCAGAGGCTGGTTGGTTTCCATGGCTTTCTTTAGTGGCTTGCAATGAAGGCGATCCTCGACCAAACCCCGGGCGGCGTACATCTTGATCGCCAATCAACATGAGTCATGACCACTGACGGATCAACTCCTCCGCACTTCTTTCCTTCATTGGGGATCGGCGCCACCGCGCCGGCGCCGCATGAGAAGTATCGACGCCGTTCGGCCGACGTCGAAACAGAGAGTGTGGTCTCGCACTCAGAACTGATGACATCGCTGGAGGCGATGGAGCAGCTCGGCGTCAAACGGCAGACGCTCTACGCTTACGTGAGCCGCGGCCTCATAAGGACCGCGCATGCGCCCGGAGCATCGGCAAACCTTTACTTTCGCGAGGACGTAGAAGCGGTCGGCCTGCGCGGTAGACTCAAAGGGGCGCTGCCAAGTCCGGCGGAGCGCGCCTTGAAGTGGGGCGGGTCGCCGGTACTTGAAAGCGCGATCACGCGGCTCACGTCGGATGGGCCGCAATACCGCGGTCTGTCGGTACTCGAACTGGCGACATCGCACTGTTCCTTTGAACGTTGCGCCGAACTGTTGTGGACGTCGAAGCTACCTGTAGATGAGCCGCGCTGGTCACTACCGCGAGCTTCCGCGGAGTTCAAGCAGCTCGCAACCGGCATCGCGGCGATAGCGCGGCGCAACAGACCACTGCCGCTACTTGTTCTTGCGATCGAGAGCTACGGCGCATCGTTGGGCGATGGCTGGACGGAGCGCGAAGAAGCGCCGGCGCACGTCGCACAGCAACTGATCGCGGTGCTGGCGGCCGCCTTCGGGCTCTTGCGCGCGAATCCTAGGTTCGAACTGCCGAACGCGCCAAGCCGCATCTCTGAACTGCTGCTTCGCAGTGCGGGCGCGCACCCGAGCGACGAGGCAGTGCAAGCGGTCGACGCCGCGCTGGTACTGTGTGCCGACCACGAGCTCGCGACCGCGACGTTCGTGACACGCATCAGCGCGTCGGTTGGCGCCAACCTGCTTTCATCGGTGACGGGAGCGCTGTCGTCCTTCGAGGGCTTGTTGGTGGCCGAGGCCAGTGAGAACCTGTTGCGTGGGGCGGGTGATGTGTCTCGCTACATCGAGACGCTGGCACACTGGCAGGCCGACGGCAAGACCTTGCCCGGCTACAGCCATCCGGCTTATCTCGTGGGTGATCCGCGCGGTCGATTTCTCATGGACATGGCGCGTAGCCTAGATGCCGCAGCAGGCCGCGCGAGCCGATTCGTCGACTGGATCAACCAGGCCAGCCGCGCATTGAGCATTGCGCCGAACGTCGGCCTTGGTTTATTGGCCATGTGCGACGCGCTGGCCTTGCCGAGCGGTACTGCCGGGGCATTGCTGGCCTTGTCACGAACAGCCGGATGGATTGCGCACGCCTTCGAACAGCGGGAGAGCGGCTACATCATTCGCCCGCGCAGCCGCTTCGTGGAGGACGACGATTCAAGCTGATGCGTCGTCGGAGCCGATGACGCGCGCCAGGATCCATTCGCGAAATGCGGTGACTTGTGGCTTTTCCGGGCGGTCGGAAGGTGTGAGGAGGTAGTAGGTGAAGCGTCCGCGTTCGAGCCCACGATCGAACACCTTCACTAGTTCGCCGCTGCGAAGCTCGTCTTCAATCAAGAAGAGTTGTGCCATCGCTATGCCCTGTCCGCGGATCGCAGCCGCATAGGCCATCGACGAGATCTGAAAGGTCGCGCCGCCGAGTGGATCGATCCCGGTTTCGCCCACCGACCTCAGCCAGTCGCCCCAGTCATCAATGCGCGCCAGTGAATGCAGCAGCGTGTAGCGGCCCAAGTCCTCCGGTGCGTTGAGTGGCGCATCCGCACGCGGCAGCTTCGGACTCATCACCGGGCAGATCACATTGGGAACCAGCCAATAGCTGTTGGCGCCGCGCCAGGTGCCTTCGCCAAGGCGGATGGCGCAGTCGATCTCGTCGCGATCGAAGTCGACTTCTTCCAGCGAGGAGGTCAGTGACACTTCGATCTCTGGGTAACGATCATGAAAGTCGGAGAGGCGGGGGATCAGCCATCGCGTCGAGAAGGTGCTGTAGGCGCGGATCTTGAGTTGCTGCCTCTGCGACCTGCGTCCCAGTCGCGACGTTGCTTCACGCACCTCCGTGAACAGACGCGAAATCGACTTGAAATAGTCGGCGCCCTCTGCCGTCAACGCGATCTGTTGATGGCCACGAACAAAAAGTGGCGTGTCGACGAATTCTTCGAGTTCCCGAATCTTCCGGCTGACGGCGCCCGGCGTGACACAAAGCTCGTCTGCAGCGAGTGTCACGCTCAAATGGCGGGCTGCCACCTCGAAGGCCCGAAGCGCGTTAAGCGGAGGTAGTCTTTCCATCGGTCTGGTAGGGACGCTCGATTGCGCCTTGTTAATGTGTCAGACCTCAGCTTATACCGAGCGCGCCAGCCCGAGCAGATGGTATGACTCTGTCGCCTCCATTTGATGACCCCGGATATTAAAGGGGCCTGCATCTGATGAGGGCGTCGACTCTTTGTGGAGGCACTCGGCGCAACCTACGAACCGGTGCTGGACGGGCGCTGCAGTGTGGGCATTTTGCCGCCACTGCCGCAGGCGTTTTCTTCCCTCACAAGCGAACGGCTGGGCGACCTCCCCTTGGCGGCCGTGGCCGCTGCCAACCATCCAGGTGCGCACTTCACCGGCCGCACCCCATCTGGAGTCTTGGCCGGGCATGTGCAACTGGTTGTGATCGACCGCTACGCGCTGATGGCCGGAAGGATTTCGCCTTGTCTTCACCGTTGACCTAGCGGCTGGCCGACCTTTTGACCAAGCATACCTTCCAGAACCATGATGTCGGCTGGGGCGGAATGCCGCTGCTCATGGTGGAAAAGGCGTCAGTATGAAGCCCGTTCGCAGCATCTCATCCACATCGAGCTCCACCAGCGTACCGTCGGCCACATCCCCACCATCAGCGACTGGCCGGCGATGTAAATCGCTGTCGGCGGGGCAACCAACGGCTAGCCGCTAACCAGTTCGTTCGGATGGCCGTAGCGCCCCATCGGCGTGTGCCAAAGATTCATCGGCAAATGCACCGGGGCGAACCTGCCTCCTTACTTGCGCGGAACCACGCGGCCGACCAAAGACCAAGGTCGGCGTCTCCAGTTGCGCATCCTCATAGACCATGCCCAAGGTGTTCCACGACACTTCGATGCGTTCATGGCGGATTGCGGGAGATGCGGTGACCTCGAAGAGCCTCCCAAGCGCAGTCCCCTTTGTTGGCGATCAGGAAAGCATCGGAACCATAGGGCTGCTTTCGAACAAAGTACCCCCCACTTCTTGCTTAGCTCGATGCGTTGCGCGCCAGCGGTGACGTTACCTCGGGTGTGATTGCCTTCTCGATTCGGTTTAGGTGAATCCTTGGGAAATCCGATGTTGGCTGGCGGCTGCCAAACTTGCGTCGCGCAAACGTCCCGCCGGGCATTTGGGGAACCAAGAACGCAGCGGAGATAGTGAACATTTTCGCAAGCGCTACGCGCCATCGCAGCGAAGTGCCCGCCTCGTGGCATGTGCGTCCCAGCTCACCAATCTGACTCAGCGCCCTTGCTTCTCGGCACCACCGTTCGCCCGATTCGGCAGAATGGCGCTCGCGATGATGTGAGAAAGATGATCGGCCCGCGGCGCGAATGAGGGCAGATCGACGAGCCAGCCAAGCGCCGACATCAGGCCGAACAAGTCGTCCCCATTCATGTCGGCGCGAGCCAGACCATTGGCCTGCGCACGGACCAGAATTCGCGCGCTCGCTGAGTGCACCGCTGCGCATGAGGCGTAAAGCGCGGAGTCTGGATTCGAATGGGCGGCCGCCATCAGGGCGACAGCGCCTCGATAGCTCTGAGCGAATGACACCCAAGCGCCAAGCCAGGCCACCAGCGCTTCATCGGGTGCCTGTGATTTCTCGAGTTCGTCTGCCTTTTGCGTCAGTGCGTCCAGGTCAGTGCACAGCAGCGCTTCAAACAAGGCCTCTCGCGTCGGGAAATGGCGCAGCAGTGTCGCCGAGCCTACGTCCGCTCGGCGCGCGATGTCCCGCATAGACACATCTGCACCGTGTTCGGCTACGACTTCCCGCGCTACCGCCAAGACATGGTCGTAATTTTTTCTTGCGTCGGCTCGCATAGGCTTCTTGACAAATGAATCACTGATCCACATAATTGGATCAGTGATTCGAATCATACCGCGCCTTTTGCTTCCGTGGGAACAGTGGTGCTGCCCAGCAACACGACAGGAGAAATCAAGTTGAACACGATCAGCATCATTGGCTCAGGCGGCATGGCCGCAGCGATCGGTGGCCTGGCCGCCAAGGCCGGATACGCCGTCGAGGTAATGAGCCGCGACGCCACGAAGGCTCAGGCTCTGGCCAGGCAGCTGGGCGCTGGCGCGACGGCAGAACCGTTCGGTGCAACGCCGGCCGGGGACCTCGTCATCATGGCAGTTCCCTACGCAATCGTTCTCGATGTGGTGAAGCAGTACGGTAAAAGGCTCGCGGGCAGGCTTCTCGTCGACATCACCAACCCCATCGATTCCACCTTCGAAGGATTCGTGACTCCTGACGGCAGCTTCGGCGCCCGGGAGATCGTGAGGATTGCCCCTGCCGATGCGGTTGTCGTCAAGGCTTTCAACACCCAGTTCTCCCACGTCCTGGCTGCCGGTCCGGTTGGCGGCCACCCGTTGGACGTGTTCCTCGCCGGAGACGATGCGCCAGCCAAGGCAAGCGTTTCGGCGTTCATTGAGCGCCTCGGACTGCGTCCGTTGGATGTCGGGCCGCTGCCCATGGCGCAGACGCTGGAGCACTTTGCTCTGCTCTCGCTGGGCCTGCTCGCCCACTCCGTCAAGCACAGCCGTTTCTCACTTGGCGTAAGTCTGCTCGGTTGAGCGGCACCAATTCACTTTATCTAGTCATCACAAGGAGCTACAGCATGAAAGTTCTAGTCACTGGCGGCACCGGCCATATCGGTTCGTACATCATCCCCGAGCTCATCGCAGCGGGTCACGAGGTCACTGGCTTGGCCCGGTCAGACAAGTCCGCTGAAGCGGTGTTCGCGCTCGGCGCCAAGGTGCGTCGCGGAGATATTTCCGACCTCGATGGGCTCAAGGCGGCAGCGACGGAGTCCGATGGCGTCATTCACGTCGCACACAGGCAAGACTTGCTCCCGTCCGGCGGGATTGATGCGGTGGCCGCCGCGGAGCTTCAGGTCATGCTCGCATACGGCGACGCACTGGCAGGAACTGGGAAGCCGCTAATCGTGTCGGGGAGCCTTGGCTCGCCGGGGTGGGAACCCCTGGGACGGCCAGCAACCGAGGAAGACCCGGCGCTTCCGGCCGGCGACAAGTACAAGGGCACCCTGCGGGTTCGCAACGTCGTGGAGCGAACCGTGATCGGTCTCGCGGAGCGGGGCGTGCGGTCTTCGATCGTGCGTATTCCTCCCATCGCGCACAGTACGACCGATGTCGGCTTCCTCCCCTTGTTGATCGCGCTCGCGAAGGAGAAGGGCGCCAGCGGCTACCCCGGAGACGGCGCGAACGTATGGCCTGCCGTGCATGGCCGCGATCTCGCTTCGCTATTCCGCCTCGCGCTGGAGAAAGGCTCGGCTGGCAAGAATTGGCATGGGGTTGAAGGCGGAGGCATCCGGTTCCGCGAGATCGCCGAGGCCATCGGCCGCCGCCTGGGCGTGCCCGCCGTGAGCATTCCCGCGGACGTGCTGATGCTGCCGGGGTACTTTGGATTCCTCGCCAATCTGGTCACGCTGGATCTCCCGGCGTCGAATGACATCACGCGCCAGACCCTCGGCTGGGAGTCCGCACACCCCCGCCTCCTCGACAACCTTGACAACGGCCATTACTTTCCTGCTCGATGAGTCGGGCAACTCACCATCTCACAAGGCATTTGACATGAGCACTATCAGCATCATCGGATCAGGCGGCATGGCTGCGGCGATCGGCGGTCTCACAGCCAGATCGGGACACACCGTCGAGGTAGTCAGTCGCGACACGGCCAAGGCACGAAAGCTGGCCGGCGAGCTCGCAGCCGGTGCGACCACGGGGACGTATGGGTCGGTCCCGGCGGGCGACATCGTCATCCTCGCCGTGCCATACACCCATGCGACGGCGGTGGTGGCCGACTTCGGGGACGCGCTTAACGGCAAGGTAATCATCGACATCAGCAATCCGGTATCCCCTGACCTCACCGGACTTGTCACTCCTTACGGCAGTTCTGGTGCGCAGGAGATCGGCAAGAGCGCTCCAGTCGGGGCACATGTCGTCAAGGCGTTCAACACACTCTTCGGACATGTGCTCGCGCAGGGTGGGCGCCTTGACGCGTTCATCGCAGCGGACGATGCGAAGGCCAAGGCGCGCGTCTCAACCTTCATCGAGAGTCTTGGGCTGCGTCCGCTCGATGTCGGCGGCTTGCACATGGCGCAGACGCTCGAAGCGCTTGGCTTGATGCTGATCGGCTTGGCAAAGAACGGCGCCGCGAGCTGGAATATCGCCTTGAACGTCGATATCCGCTAGATCACCAACTCCGTCTCTGTCGCGATAAAAGAAGCGGGCCTGCCCCCGCGGTCGATTTCTGGCTCTTTCTCCGAGTTGGAAAACCAACGAACGAGCCAAGAATCACTTCATGACTACCAGTCCCTCTGAGTAGCTCGCGAACTGCCATGCCGCGCAGCCGCTGAGCCTCGTGGGCGACTAGAGAAAGGGTGCGTTCGTTGCGTCCGCGGCCAGCCTTGCGCCTCTCCCGGTCCGTACACAAGCTTGTCGACTTAAGCAAAGATACAGTTTAGGCGGGACTTGTTCAGCCGGAGGGTCGTGCGCCACGATCAGGTGATGTCTCGCATCCACGGCCGTTTGGACGCTGTAACCCGCGATGCCCTTGCTCTTGCCTGACTGAAGCATCGAGCGCGTGGTGAAAAAGCCGTTGACAATGTGGACGGGACTGACGGCCGGAGTTACTTCCTGAATCTGGTTTCGTACTCAACGGCTACCTTCGCTAAGTCTTGCAGCAACTTCTCGTGGGTGCGCCAGAAAATGTCAGGCGCCTCCTTCGCCAGCTCTAGCCAGAGCGGGCCTTGCATCGTCTCTTCGGTCCACAAGTGAACGCCGCGCCGAGTCGGAGTGATGATCCATGCGTGATGCGCCCGGGATTCTTTGGAAGCCTTGGGTCCACCGCCCCAGGCGAGACGGGTAATGGGCTCGAACTCCAGCACGGATGCAGCGACGTCCTGGCCAGCCAGATTGGTCTCGAAACGCGTGCCGGCTTGCAGCGCCTTGTGCCCGTCTAGCAGGTGGACTTCCTGGACTCCAGGATAGAAGAGCGGCCAATTCGTGGTGTCGAGGAGTAGCGACCAGATGGTCTCCGGTGAGACGGCAACTTCAAGCTCGTTGGTGAAATGAATGGGCGAGCGGCTGGGCGTCATGTCCGCCGGCCAATTGATTGCTTCGAACATGGGGTGTTCCGTGGGATAAGGTGCTGAAAAACCGAACTTCGCCAGACCGCCTCTAGTGGTGCGAGTCGGCGAGGCAATTCAAGGGATGGCGCGAATGACGCCGCCGTCGACGCGCAATGCGGCACCGGTCGTTCCGGAGGACTGCTCTGAGCACGCATAGACCACCATGTTCGCGACCTCCTCGGTCGTCGTGAACCGGTTGATGAGCGTCGTCGGTCGCATCGTCTTCAGGAAGTTCCGTTCAGCCTCCTCCTGCGAAATGCCTTGCTCTTCAGCGGTCGACCTCATCCAGTTGCCCAGGATCTCGGAGCGGGTCGGCCCTGGCAATACCGCGTTAACGGTGACACCGCTGCCCCCGACCAATTCAGCCAGTCCCCGAGAGACGGCGAGCTGCGCCGTCTTCGTCATGCCGTAGTCGATCATTTCCTTCGGAATCGCGACCCCGGACTCGCTGCTGATAAACACGACCCGGCCCCAGCCGCGCTTGACCATCCCGGGCATGTAGTGCCGTGCGGCGCGCACACCGCTCATGACGTTGAGCTGGAACAGGTCCAGCCATTCGCTGTCTTCCTGTTCGAAGAAGCCATTGGGATGCGCGGTGCCTGCGTTGTTGACAAGAATGTCTGCCTCGTTGACCTGAGCCGCGAGCGCTGCTGAGCCTTCGGGCGTCGACAGGTCGGCGACCACGCCCACGAAGTCGACGTCAGGCAGAAGCGCACGAAGCTCGCGCAACGCGGTCGCGACGCGCTCTTCCCCGCGCCCATTGATGACGACCGATGCGCCTGCACGTGCGAGTCCTTCGGCGATCGCGCGACCAATGCCTGCTGTGGATCCTGTCACGATCGCCTTGCGGCCCTTGAGTTCGATTTTCATGAGTTTCTCTTTGGTGAAGCGAGCGCGTTGCTGTGCGCTCAGGTTTCAAGACAGCGTTGTCAAAGCAGCCTTCTTGGCGACTTCGGCTTCGGCGGCATGGGCGAGGCGTTCCACCCAGTCCTGGTGGTATCGGTAGAGCGCGCCGGGATGCTTGCGTCCGAGTTCTTCGAGGAAGAAGACGCCTTGTTGCGTCTCTTCAGTGAGCACGTGGCAACCGGTTTCCGTCGGGGTGATGACCCAGCCGTGGTATGCGCTCGAACCGGTCTTGTCGCCGTCGACCGTCGTCGCCCACGCGAGCCTGCGTAGGGGCGCGCACTCCGTCACGATCAGGCTCATCGGAAAACCCACCGTTACCCGGCTGTAGTGGGTGCCGAGTCCAAGTGCGGTCTCGCCGGTCAAGATCCTGACTTGATCTTCGGGAGGAAAGTAGTTTGACCAGCGCTCGGCGTCGACAAGCAGCTGCCACACCACTTCAGGCGGTGCCTTCACGTCGATGTCGTTGAGTGCGTAGATCGCCGACCTCCTCGGGTCGTAACGCGTGGGCCAGATGACATGGTCGTACATAGTTCAGTTCGCCGGTTTGAACAGGTCTTGGAAAATGAGGGGCGCCCAACTCTTGTCCCGCGCCTGAACGAGTTGCCCGCCTTCCGCGATCTTTCCGAGACTGACTGGCGCGTAGCCGAGACGTTCGAGCAAGGCGGCCACCGTAGCGCTCGCGCCTTCATCGTCGCTCGACGTGAAGATGACCCGACGGCCAGCGGCGGTGCCGGCCTCCTGGGCAAGAACGCCTGCGGGCAGATGGTTGAACGCCTTGACGAGCTTCGCTCCGGGCATTGCCTTCGCCACGAACGCCGACGACGGCAAGTTGTCCAGGTCTGACAGCGGCACGCCATAGGCGTTGGTGGCGTCGATGACGACCTTGTCATGCCACGTCGCGGCGGCCTTGGCGACGTCGCGATGCGACTCGAAGGGAACCGCGAGGACAATCACGTCGGCCTCGAGCGCTTGCGCAAGCGTCATCGGAGCCACCGAGTTGCCGAGCTCTTGGGCAATTGCCACCAGCGAGCCCGGCCCGCGCCTGTTGGCGATACCGACCGTGATGTCATGACGGGCAAATTGGCTGGCCAGGGCCTTGCCGACGCTGCCGCTGCCGATGATGGAATAAGTCATGGAGATACCTTTGTTGGGGGGGCCAGGGTCGTGAGCGATGCCGAACTGGCTGCTGTTGCGTATGCCCCTTGCTGCTTGGCTACCAATGGTGACGACGACCGGGGCATCTGAGAAGACGGTATATTGAGATGCAATCCATCTCCATTTGAGATGGAAGGGGTGTGCATGCTCGATGGTGTTTCGCTGGATCAGCTCAGAACCTTCATCGCGGCGGTCGACGAGGGGAGCTTCTCGGCGGCGGCTCGAAAGCTGAACCGTGTTCAGTCCGCCGTGAGCGGCTGGGTCGGTGGGCTTGAGGACCAGATCGGCGTAGTGCTATTCGATCGCTCGGGCCGATTCCCGAAGCTCACGCCAGAGGGCGTGCTGTTGCTTGCGGACGCCCGAAACATCGTCTACAGCGTGGACACGCTGAAGGCTCGCGCCAAGCTCATGACGTCCGGCGTCGAGGCGGAGCTATCCGTCGTGATCGATGTATTCTTCCCTACCGGCGTCGTCAGCGCCGTCGCGAAAGCGTTCGCGGCCCAGTTCCCATTGACGCCGCTTCGGCTTTTTGTCGAAGCTTTGGGCGCGGCCTATCAACCAGTTCTGGACGGCCGATGTAGCCTGGGTGTCCTTCCTCCCTTGCCGCGTGCCTTCCCGACGTTGGTCAGCGAGCGACTGGGCGAGCTGCCGTTGATCGCGGTTGCCTCGCCCTGTCATCCCCTCGCGAAGTTTGGGGGACGCGTGCCGCGGCGCGAACTGGCACAGCACGTCCAACTGGTGCTCACCGACCGATCCGACCTCACGGCCGGCCGGGACTTCGCTGTTGCGTCGCCGATGACTTGGCGACTGGCGGATCTGTCCACCAAACATGCCTTTCTCAAAGACTGCGTGGGATGGGGCGGCATGCCCTGGCACATGATCGAAAAGGATGTCGCTGCCGGAACGCTGGTCACCCTGGATGTGGACGAGATGCCCTTAACGGGTTTCATGTTGACGATGTCCGCATTCCATCGCGCCTCGGCGCCTCCAGGGCCTGCCGGAAAATGGTTCGTCGACCAGTTGAAGGCCCTTTGGCAACAAGTCCGAATCGTCCCGACTGGCTCGGGAGCGGCAGGCGCATTTGAGACCGCCGACTGAGTCTGGGTCGAAGCTGGGCGCTATCGCGCTTGGTAGCCGGTCGCGCGTGCGCTCCCGCTTCAAGTCCAACACTAAGCCCGTCAGCGTCTTCTTGACAGATTGATCGACGTAGCCGACGACGTGCCGTCCTCCCAGGACTGGAGGGGCGTCCGTCTCGTCAGCTTTTCAGCACCCTGTAGTAACAAGGTGTCTCGCTTGGCGAAGATGCTCGCCATTTCCGCCGCGTTCTCGGTTCCCCAAGTACACAACGGGACGATCGCCTCGGCCAAGCTGCGACCGAGCGCAGTCAGCGCGTAGTCGACACGCGGCGGCACTTCCTTGTAGTCGTTCCGCGCCAGCACACGATCGGCCTCCAGATCCTTCAATTGCTGGATCAGCACCTTGTCGCTGACGCCCGGGATCAAGCGCTTGAGCTCGCCATAGCGCCTCGGGCCGTCGCGCAGGAAGAACAGGACCAACGGTTTCCACTTGCCCGAAATGATGCGGAGCGTGGCGTTGAGCCCGCAGCCGGTATCGCAGATTTGAGAAGGCATCGTCATTTTTTTGATACTTACCAAAAAGTGCATACTTGTCAATAGGTTATCGGAACTCCATAGTTGTCCTCAGGCAAGCATTTATTCAGCTTCCCTGCAACTCCAACTAAGGATTCATGACATGACCAGACTGAATGGAAAGACCGCTGTGATCACTGGCGGCGCTACCGGCATCGGCCTCGCGGCGGCAAAGCGCTTCATTGAGGAGGGCGCCTTCGTCTTCATCTTCGGCCGCCGGCAGGAAGCGCTCGACGCCGCTGTGGCCGACCTCGGGCCCAATGCCCGCGCGGTGAGGGGCTCGGTCTCCGATCTGGACGACCTCGACCGACTCTACGCGGCGGTGAAGGCCGAGCGCGGAAGCCTCGACATCGTCTTCGCCAATGCCGGGGCGGGAAGCCCACTTGCTCTCGGCGGGATCAGCGCCGAGCACATTGACGAGACTTTCGACACCAATGTGAAGGGCACGATCTTCACGGTGCAGAAGGCGCTACCGCTGATGGGGCAAGGCGGTTCGATCATCCTGACCGGATCGAGCGCCGGCACCACGGGCGCCCCTGCATTCAGCGTCTACAGCGCGAGTAAGGCGGCAGTGCGCAACCTCGCGCGGACTTGGGCGGAGGACCTGAAGGGCACCGGTATTCGGGTCAACGTGCTGTCACCCGGGCCGACGGCGACCGAACTCGCGAAGGCAGCGCTAGGCGAGGAAGGCATGAAGATGTTCGCCTCGATGAATCCGCTGCAGCGCATGGCCGCTCCGGCGGAGCTCGGGGCGGCGGCTGCCTTTCTCGCGTCCCAGGACAGCAGCTTCATGACCGCCAGCGAGGTCGCAGTCGACGGCGGCCTGGCGCAAATCTGACGCGCCACGCCCGGCCGGTCACTCCATTCGATACTCGGAGCTCGTCGGGCGCGGCAACCTCCTAAGGAAAATATATGAGCTACGCAATTATTGGCTTCGGCAAGATCGGCCAGGCTCTTGGGCCAGGCTGTAAACTAGGCCCAGTTTCGCCGGTGTAATTCCAAACCGCGAGCCTCCTTGGGCAAACCTCAAGTCACAAGCGAGGGCCAACTCCACACCGCCGCCTATGCAGTCGCCGCGGATCATCGCAATCACAGGCTTTTCACACCGTCCGATCGCAGACTCGGCAGGATGGACCGAATCCATGAACTCCCAGGCCAGCTCTTCGCTGCCGGCGTGTTCGGCGATCTCGTCGATATCCGCGCCCGCAGCGAATGACGTCGACACCTTGGATGATCAGGACTTTGATGGTGAGGTCGGTTGACACCTCCGCGAGAAGCGGCGGGATCGCGCGCCACATTGCAAGAGAAAGGGCATTGCGCCTCTCTGGCCGATCGATGACGAGCTGTGCGACCTCGCCGCTGCGCTTCAGGTAGAGATGAGGTGAGGGACCAACTTCCGCGTCAGCTCCTTTTCGCCAGCGGGCAGCCGCTGTCCTCGACAGGCCGAAATGCCTCGGCCTACGCCCGCGTGCATTTATGAGCCGAGAGAATGTGGTGCGTCGCAGCGTCATCGGGAAATCGATGCCCTGTGCGATTGCAGCGAATCGCGGCTTAACCATCACACACAACCCATAGCCGAACCACTCTCCTTGCACGTCGCTCTGCTCGCACACGTGCCCGTCGATCACGGGTTGAAATCCGACCATCGGCCAGAGTCGACCGGGCCCGCACTGCTGCGTCGCGCTCGTCCAGCAAGCTGCCAATGTTGTTCATCCTCATTCGTGGACTTCCCCCGAATCGTCCTTGAAAACGTGAGCATCGAACAGGCCCACATTTGTGACAAGTCGTCGTTTTCCTACCCGCGCCGCGCGGCCAGAATCGCGCATTTTTTGCACGTGAATGAATACGTCAGTGGCTGCGTGCTGTCAGAAGCCGGCCCGCAGTCGCTGCCGACCCGATTGCTGCAATTCGAGACTCGTCGACGGGATTCAGAGAGGAGACAAGAGAATGCCACTGAAGTTGCTTGCCCAAATGGGCAGGAACGCACTGCCTGTGCTCGTTTGCGAGAGAGATTCCATGAACAAAGTGCTTGCGCTGAAGGCCGCGGGCTTGGTGCACACACTTGAATCCGAGGACCAGGACGAGATGCTCGTCTGCTTGACAGAAGAAGGCCGCCGCGCCCTCGAGCCGGAGCAGCAATAGCGGTGCGGTCGAAGGGCAGCCAGCGCCGGTCTTAGCGTCACAACCTCGATCAGCAAGCTCTCAGATCCTGTCCAGTTGCTCGGCGACATGTTCGAAGCGGCCGTGCATTTCGGGCTTCGCCTGTCGGAGCTGTTATGCGGCTTCGAGCGCGCGCCCGGCGAGGCGCCGGGGGGCCTATCCGGTCGCCTGCCTGCCCCAGGCCTGGGCGGCGGGCTCGGTGTTCATGCTGCTACAGGCCTGTCTCGGGGTGACCGTCGTGGCGGCTCGCCACCGGGTGCGCGTGACCCACCTCCGCCTGCGCCACGGGACGGGATCGAGGCCATCCACATCGCCGGACTGCAGGTGGGCGTGCGCTCGCGACAGCACCGTCTTTCTCTGCCGCCCGGCGGCCGCGGAACACGAACCGACCGCGGCGTCGCTGCGGGTGCAGGTCAGCGTGGGCGTCGACTGGGAGCTACGGGTCCACGTGTTGAAGCGCAAGGGCGGCGTCCATGACGGCGTGCTCCGCCTTCCCTCGATTCCACGCGGCCTCGCTCGGCTCATCACGCCCAGGCTCGCCAAGCCGAGCGTGCGCCACGTCGGCCGGGGTGGAATTGCTCAACCCCAACTTCGGCGCGGACCTTGTCCGGAGCCGCTAGGTCCGACGGACCGTGCGCTTGGCCGGATTTCAAGCCTAGCGGTCGCAACACGGCAAGATCCCACCATCATGACGCCCGCCTTTGAGCGCGAGCGGCGCATGCGAGGCTTCGCCGGCACGAGCATGCAAACAACTTTGTATCGAGCTTCGGTCCAATGCGCCATCACTTCGCGCTCGATCGCCAACGGCTGCGCGCCTCGCGCCGCCCCTTCCGCGACGTGAGAGGTCTGACTGGAACATTACGACCTGGGTCTAGTTCTATCACGTCGTGATGTAATGCAGGCTTTGCCCATTTCTCTTGCCTATGAATCTCACGCTCCCGCGCTGGCTCACGGCCCTGTTGCCGGCTCGAGCGACGGTCAGCCAAGCCGAACGACTGCGTTCCGGCTTGGGCGCCTTGCTCGGCATCTTCTTGACGGGTTTCCTTAGTGCGGTGCTGCTTGACTCGCCGGTGGCTGCGGCCTGGCTCATCGCCCCCATGGGCGCCTCCGCCGTGTTGCTCTTCGGCGTGCCCGCGAGCCCTCTTGCGCAGCCCTGGTCGATCCTGGGAGGGAATCTGGTTGCAGCGCTAATCGGCGTTACCTGCGCCAAGACCATTCATGCGCCCATACCCGCTGCGGCAGTTGCCATCTTTTTTGCCATCGGTGCGATGTTTGCCCTGCACTGCGTACATCCACCGAGCGGGGCCGTTGCACTGACTGCGGTGCTGGGCGGCCCCGAGATTCACGCAGCAGGTTACGGATTCGTCGTGGCCCCAGTAGGACTGAATTCTATGCTTCTTCTCCTCGTTGCCGTGATCTACAACAGGGCGGCCGGGCGCCGCTACCCGCATAGCCAACAGCCCGAAGCGCAGCGCGCGCATCAAACCGACGATTTGGTCCCCATGGCCCGGCTCGGATTCACCGCACAGGATATTCAGGCCGCAGTGAAAGACTATGACCAGGTTCTGGACGTCAGCGAGGACGACCTCGATGCATTGTTCAGGCGCACTGAGATGCACGCCTTCCGTCGACGCTTCGGCGACACTTTCTGCCGCGACATCATGTCAAAAGATGTCGTGGCGGTGGAATTCGGGACCGAACTGGCACAGGCCTGGACCCTCATGCGGGTGCATGAAATCGAGGCGTTGCCGGTGCTGAACTCGGCGCGACATGTGATCGGCATTCTGACGCGGTCCGATTTCATCTATCACGCGGATCTGTCCGACTACACCGGGATGCGCGGTCGCCTGAAGACCTTCCTTCGACGCACGGACCACACCCATTCAGACAAGCACGAAGTGGTCGGGCAGATCATGAGCACCAACGTCAAGACGGCCCTGGATTCGACGCCGCTCGCCGAACTCGTGCCCCTCATGTCCGATGCTGGATTTCACCACTTACCTGTGGTCGATTCACGGTCTCGCCTGGTGGGCATGGTCACGCAGACGGACCTCGTCGGCGCGCTCTACGAAACCGGCCTGGCCAGGATCGACGGTGACCACAACACCTGACCAATCCTCAGCCCGGTCAAGTCCCCGACCGTCAATATGTCACGAGATGATATAAATGCGGCCCCTTCGCACATTCCATCTGTTATGCCAGCCCCTCCCCGCGCGCTGACCAAAGCGCATTTCGAAACCTTGTCCGAGTTCCGCTACCAGATGCGCCGATTCGAGCGCTTTTCGGAGCGCGCCGCACAAGGCGAGGGCATCACGCCGCAGCAGTATTTGTTGCTGCTCCATGTGAAGGGCTTCCCGAACCGAACATGGGCGTTCGTTGGTGAACTCGCCGAGCGCTTGCAGATGCAGTCACACGGCGCCGTCGCATTGGTCACCCGGTGCGAAGCGCTCGGATTGGTCGAGCGCAGGCCGAACGCCAGCGACAGGAGGCAGGTCGGAGTCCACTTGGCTGAGAAGGGCGAGCAATTGCTGCAGCGCCTCGCTGCATTGCACCGTGCCGAACTGAAATCGCTCGGCGGCACGTTCCAGGTTCCACAGATCGATCTTCCGGTAATGCAATGAGTCATTCATCTCGCGGCGATTTCGCCCTTAACACGCGCCTCCTTCGAATCACCGCAATGGCGGCGGTGATCGGGGCTCTGAGCACGGTGGCCGCCTATGTGTTGCTCGACCTCATCCGGTTCTTTACCAACCTCTTCTTCTTTCAGACCTTGTCCTTGGCTGATCGCTCGCCGGCGACGAATACGCTCGGCGCCTGGGTCATCTTGGTGCCCGTCATAGGTGGCCTCATCGTCGGCGTCATGGCGCGCTATGGGTCCGACAAGATTCGCGGCCACGGCATCCCGGAGGCCATCGAGGCCATTCTCTTCGGCAAGAGCAAGATGTCGCCCAAGGTCGCCTTACTGAAGCCGCTGTCATCCGGCATCGTGATCGGCAGCGGCGGACCCTTCGGTGCGGAAGGCCCGATCATCATGACCGGTGGGGCGATCGGTTCGCTGCTGGCCCAGTACTTCCACCTGACGGCGGGGGAGCGCAAGGCATTGCTCGTGGCGGGTGCGACGGCGGGCATGACGGCGGTCTTCGGAACACCGGTCGCGGCCGTCTTGCTGGCCGTGGAACTGCTGCTGTTCGAACTGCGACCACGCAGTCTTCTGCCGGTGGCCGTGGCCTGTGCCGTCGCCGGCTTCGCCCGGCCCCTGCTGATGGGACCGGGCCCGTTGTTTCCGATGCAGACGGCCGTGCCGGATCCGATGGTCCTGTTCTACTGCGCGGCTGCAGGGCTCGCATGCGGCGTGCTGGCGCTGGTGCTTTCGACTTCGCTCTACAAGGTCGAGGACCTGTTCGGCAAGCTGCCGCTGCACTGGATGTGGTGGCCCGCCATGGGCGGTCTCGTCGTCGGGCTCGGTGGCTACCTCGAGCCGCGCGCCCTGGGGGTGGGCTACGACGTCATCGGGGATCTGCTGAACAACCGATTGGCACTCGCAGCGGTGCTGGCCCTGCTCGGCGTGAAAGTCGTGATCTGGGTGGTTGCACTCGGCTCCGGAACCTCGGGCGGCGTGCTGGCGCCGCTGCTGATGATGGGGGCCGGTCTCGGCGTGGCCCTTGGGCATCTGCTGCCCGGCAGCGACCCCTTGCTGTGGCCGCTGGTGTGCATGGCCGCCACCCTGGGAGGCGTGATGCGTGCACCGTTGACGGCCACCGTGTTCGCCTTCGGACTCACGCACGACAGCAATGCCTTGCTGCCGCTGCTCGCGACCTCGGCCGCGGCCTACGGCTTCACGGTGCTGACGATGCGGCGTTCGATCCTGACCGAGAAGATCGCGCGTCGCGGGTACCACATCTACCGCGAATACGGCATCGATCCGCTCGAGCGTCATGCCGTCGAGGAAGTCATGACCCGCGAGGTCCAGACCATCGATGCCGACCTGTCGGTGCGGGAAGCCCTCTCGCTTCACTTCGGTCCGGGCCAGGCGCATCGCGCCTTTCCCGTGCTGCGCGACGGGGTGCTGGTCGGCATGGCCGATCGGGCCGTCCTTTCGGCTTGCCACAGCGCCGATCCGGTCGCATCCGTTGCCGACGCCTGCGAGCCGCCGGCGACGGTCAGCCTGGGCGAGAACTGTCGCAGCGTCGCCACCCGGATGGCGCGGCTGCGGGTGGAGCGCCTACCTGTGGTGCGCCATCCGCAGTCGGGGGAACTGGTGGGCATCGTGTCCCGCAGCGACCTCATCAAACCTTCCCTGGCGCATTTCGATGAGGAAGAAAAACGCGAGCGGATGCGCGGCCTTCCCTGGCAGGTCTGAGCTCAAACTGTTCACTCACGCGAACGTTGCCATCACGCAGCAAGTTCAATGCGGTCAACAGTCGCCCGGCGCGCCGCCAATCATTCGGGACCTAAGCGGCAACGGGCTTCGAACTTGCCCGCAATGCCCGGGATGCGATGCCTGCAGCAGCGCGATGTCAGTCAACTCCATGAGCGTCGCGCGCAGGAAGCAGACGACCTCCACAGCCTGGCGTCGCTGTTCGATGCGCGCGGTCATCGATGGGCAGCGCATCACGACGTGAGCCGCATAGGCCTGTTGCTTGCTCGGGGCGATCGAATCCAGCGCCCAGTTATGCACCCTCAATGCCTTGAGGACGCGGATCTTCTCCAGGGTCTCCGCGATCGTGCTCGGCGAGTGACGCTGGGGCGGTGTCTTGAGCTACTCCAGGTGGCTGCCTGATGCTGCGGGGTAGGATGCCCGGGCCCAATCGATGGCTTGGCGCAACGCCGCCTTTCCAATCGCCGTCTCGATCGTTGCGGCCATCGCAGCCTCCGTGGCGTCGAACGCCTTTCGGGCTCAGTCGGCATTCAGCGTGAGCCTGGATTGATGATTCGTCTGCCGTACAGTTAGATGCGGGCGGTTCGCACCAGGTCGTCCGGGTGAGCGGCCCCAAGGCAGCGACCGCGAGAACCTGTTCGAGCTTCTGCCGCTGGACCTCATCCAGGTCGATCAGCCCAAGATGGGTGCGAGCCCAGGCCTGGTGCTCGTACAGCGCCTGGCGACGTTCGTAGAGTGACCGGAGGCTGGCAGTGTGATTGTGTCTGCTCGGGAATAGGTGTTCCCTTCGATCTGAGCCGACGTATAGGCGAAGTCGATGGCCGACTCTTCTTTCCACCTTGGATTCTTAAGCAGGGAGAAGAGGGGGTTGGCTTGGGCACAGCGACTCAGCTCCTGCAGCTCCTCGTCACGGAAGACTTCGATGTTCGCAAGGCGCGAGGGAAGATTGCTGATGGTCATTCAGGTTCAGTTTATCGGGCTCGATACACGCAGGATAGGAAGAGTGCCCTCATTTGGTTGATTGCGCATTTCAGCGATCGTGGACGCTGGTTTCAGCGTGATCGCGGACGGTGTTTCAAGGTGATCGTGGACGATCACGGAAGCACGCGAGTGAAGGGGTTCATGGTATCTCA
>NZ_JAUJZH010000031.1 GCF_030486595.1 Variovorax ginsengisoli
CATGCGAGATCACCGAGCTTCGTACTTCCACTTCCATCGTTTGCTCCTTGGAGTTGATGGGTGAGGAAAATTCGACGACCACAGATGGGGATTATTGGAAGACCACTGACAGCTCATCCGGCCGGCCGACGAGTACGCCGACCTGTTCGCCCGCAGCGCAGCGCATCCCCTGTCTTCTCTCGTATCCCCTGCAACCCAACCGACTTCCCACCATGACCATGAATGAGATCGAACGCGCCCTGCGCGAGCTGCGTCTGTCCGGCATCGCCGACACCCTGAGCACGCGCCTGATGCAGGCACAGTCCGCTCAGCAGCCCTTCCTGGAGACCTTCGCTGCCATGCTTCAAGACGAGCTCGACCGGCGCCGATCCCGCCTGACCGAACGGCGCTTCAAGCACTCCAAGCTCGACGAACGTCCGACACTGGCCGACTTCGACTGGCGATTCAACCCGAAGCTGCCACGGGCAGCCTGCTTCGAGTTGCACACCCTCAAGTTCATCGCCGACGGCGCCAATGCGCTGATCATCGGCAAACCCGGCACCGGCAAGAGCCACGTCGCCAAGGCCGTGGCCTACTAGGCCACCCTTCAGGGCCATGACGTGCGATACGTCGAAGCCGACGACGAGTTCGCGCGTTACGGCCTGTCCAGCCAGATCGAACGCGCCAGGATCCTGCGCAGCTATACCGAGCCGGCGTTGCTCGTACTGGACGACCTCTTCCTTGCGCGCCGCATCAGCGAAGCCGCTGCCGAGTTGCTCCAGACGGTCGTGCACCAGCGCTACAAGCTGCGCCGCAGTCTCGTCATCACCTCCAACCGCGTCGTGCAGGACTGGGGCAAATACCTCGGCGACGCGACCATGGGGACCACCATCCTCGACCGTCTCATGCATCGCGCCGTCATGCTCGAGTTCGAAGGCAAGAGTTACCGCCTAAAGGAGGCCGCTGCGCGCCTGGCGCTGACCCCCGCCACGGCATAATTCCGACCGTCCTGCCTGGAGCAGTTTGACCCGGCCACAGGTGGAGCAGTTTGACCTGGCCATCGGGGGCAAGACCAAGCTCAGTCAAGAGATCTGACAGCGCATGGGTCTGTTTGAGGGCGTCAACCAGCATCGTCTTCTCCCGGTTCGTCAGGAGCTGCAGCTGACGCCCAGGGTCGTTTTTTATGATTTCGCTCGCCTTCTTCGACAGGTCGTGCTCGAGCTGCAGCCGCCGAATGTCGCGACGGAGCGAGTCAACCTGCCGCTCCAGCTCCGCTCGCTCGGGCTGCGGCTCTGGTGGAAAATCTTTGCGGTGTTTCATGGATGCTGGAATCTCCGGGCCGGCGAGCTGGTTCTTCCAGTTGTGCAACGTCGGCCTGCTCACGCCAAGCTTGTGAGCAACCGCCCGCGCACTTCCTTGGCGGGCGCACAGTTCAAGGACCGCGGCCCTCTTCAATTCCGGCGGCCGAGGCATACTGCCGGCTCTGCCAACAACACGCCGTCTGGATTCAGGATGAAGCTCATCAATCCAGGCTGTCAGGGTCCCTCGAGCCGGATAGCCCAGCGCTTTCATGGTTGCAGCAATGCAGCGACCGTGAGCGAGATAGTGATCGATCGCCAGCTGCTTCTGCTCGTGCGAATACTTCGGCATCGAGCGCACGTAGCCAACAGGCAGATCGCGACTTCGCACGTACTCCAGGTACCAATTCTTCAGAGAGTTCTTTGTCGGGTAGCCCAACTGGCCGATGGTCAGCCCGACGCGCTTGCCCAGCTTGATAAAGAGTTTGACCGCTCGGATTCGGTCTTCGTATGAATACATGAACTACCTCCAGGGTAGTCCAAGAATTCGGTCGCACCCCCAGGGGGTCAGTTTGTCGTGTCGCCTGACATCGAGCCAATGCTCGGACGAACTTCTATCCGTGCGGGGTGGGAATACCCCGGACACCTCATGCTGAATGCGCGCGAGGCGCACTGGCAAACCCCCGATTCCCGACGCGCCCCATCTCCAAGGACGGTCACTTTCGTGCAGTGACCCGTGAACGTCTCGGGCGCGTCGACCTTTGATCATGATGAGTGCATTCCTGCGGCCACCGTGGGCTGGCGCATGGCGTTGGAATCAACTCATGGCTGGCTTGAGCACAGCCCCAGTCGGTATCTCAGCCGGCCCAACTCGCGGTGTGTGCGGCGAGCATCTTCGTCTTCGGGCGTAGGCTCATGCACCACCGACCACACACGCTCGCCGCGATGGTGGCGCAGCAGCATCGCCAATAGCTTGTCGCCATCGAGTCGGTCGGTCTTGGCCCGCCTGGCATGCCGGTTCACCTCGATGCTCGAGGAGTCGACGACGACGTTGTCAACCTCCTGCTCGATCAGCCAACGGTGCAGCCACCAGCCGTCACGCCCGGCTTCGTAGCAGGAGTGCACCCTGGCCTGCGGCGCGAGCTTGCATCGCTCCCGGGCTTTGCCAATTCGGTGCGCAACGGCGGCCGTATCCCCGGCCTCCACGTTGTATCGACTGGCGCCGCGTTGGCCATCGCTGACGGTCAACTTCCACGATTTGTCGCCGAGCTCAAAGCTCATATACAGGTCGACCACGGTCGCCGTATCTTTGCCTTGTGGGGCTGTCTGGGATGTCGACATTTCCATCTCCTTTGCCAGAAGTTAAGGAAATCCCGTTTTAGCTAGACGGGCCTCGCTCGGGGAGTCCCACATAGCATCTCCAAAAGCGCAGCGCTTGCGAAGGCTGGCGAAATCCTGAATCCCAGTGATGACCGGAGTCTGCGGCAGAAATCTCGCTTGTACGTGCCGCCTCAAGTTCGGTGGCTGCGAGTCTGGGTTAGCTGGCGCATGGTGCCGTGACGATGAATGTCGGCGTCCTGCTATCGGAGAGGACCGATAGCGAAGTCGCTCAATTGAGCCGAAAGGTCGTAATAGCCGGGGTCGGTCGCCGAATTGATTTCGAGCGTGTTAGTGCCTTTGCGTAATACGAGCGGCGGAACACTTGCGAAGAACTCTAGCTCCGACATCCAGTGAATCGGCACATCCGTCCCGTTCAGCCGCAGTTGGATGCTGTCCTTGATCGCGGGGCTGACGATCGCGGTGAACGTCCCGCTCAGCGCATAGGGCGCGGCCTTCGGGCTCAACTCGAAGAGCAGACTCGATTTCTTCTGCGTCTTCCAGGCAGAAGCATCATGGTGCAACCGGCCGATCTTCCATTCTGCCTCGCGCCATCCGTTGCCGCGTGTCGGCACTTCCAGGCTCCACCATCGGCCGAAGTCCCAGCGGTAGCTGTCTGCGTTCTCGGGGGACGCGAAAAGGCCAAGATGCAGTCCCCCAACTTCGGGACGCAGGATGCCACGGTAGCGCCGCGCGGACGGTGTATCTGCCGTCGCAAGCTGGGCGCGATAGGCATCCAGCGCAGGGTCAGGCACGACGCTACCGTCCGCCTGGATGCGCAGCGTGATCAGGTCCGACTTGGCGATCGCCTTGGCGGATTGCGGCGACGCCGTGACGCCGGGCACGGCCGCTGCATTCTGGAAGACCCATCGGTCGGCTTCCTCAATGCAGCGTCCCGCGCGACCGAGCGCATCGAGCCGCTGTCGCTCACCGCTCGGCATCAGGCAAATCTCGGGCGGATTGACGGGTCTGTCATAGAGGTAGGTGAGCGCAAGGTGAAGGTTGTCGCGCAGGAACCAGGTATGAGACAGGCGATTCGAGCCATCTAGAATCAGCAGGCTCTTGGCCCCCGCCTCGCCGTCGAAATTTTCGACGATCACTCGCAGGATCTTTCGCTGCGCTTCGGAAATCTGGACGTAGTGCTGAAACTGGTAGAGCTGGGCGGCCGCTCCCAGCGTCATGAAGCCCAGAATCGCGGCGCCTGCCAGCGGCCTCCACGCGCGACTTAACGCGATAAGCAACACAAGCACCACGAGCGCGGCGCCTGGTGCAGCAAACAGGTAGGTGCGCTGGCTGATGAGCACGTGCGCTCCGGAGAACAGATAGGGCCCGTAGCCGAGCACGAAGAGAACTAGGCCAGCGAGCACCATACGGCCGAGGTGGGCCCAGCTCAGGTCGTGTGCCGGCCGCACGGCCTCTGTGGATTGCGGTTCGCACCGTGGCCACGCAAGGACCAGAAGGGAGCTGATCAGTCCGAAGGCGAAAAGATAGGCTCGCCCTGCGAATTCCGTCTTCGCTATGCCCCAGGCGTCGAACCACCCGCCGACGAACGCGCGAAGCATTCCGATCTGAAAGAGCTTTGGCAGCGCCGCGCGCAGGATGTCTACAGGTGAATGGCCGTCCGTGAGCGACTGCTGGTACGACTGGCCGCCCTTGGACGAGGCCCAGACCACGTAGCCGGCATACAACAGGGCCGCCACTATCCAGCCCAGCGTGGGTAGCGATTGGACGCGCAGCTTTTGCCAGGCGAGCCCGAATCCGTCGCGACACCACAGAACCAGCAGCGGAAAAAGGACCAGAGTGAACGCGACCTCGTACATCAACTGGGCGGCGACCAGGCTTGCCGCGCCCAGTGCGACAACGAGCCAGCGTCCCACGCCGGGGCGCCGATCCTGGGCATGCACGAGCAGCGCTGCACCAAGCAGAACCATCGCCAGTGCCGCGTTGATGTGCAGGCCCCGAAAAGATAGCTGCATCGTGTCCGCGGGGTACAACAGCACCAGCAGTCCGAAGCACACGCCCCACCGCGGTGAGCGCGTGATGCGGGTGCCAAGGTAGGACGAGGCGGCGCCTTTCAGCACCAGCATCGCCATCATGATCCAGTGCCAGGCGTCGAACGAATCGCGATCGAGGAGGTAACCAAGGGCGTGAGGAAACACCGTGAGTGGCCGTAGCCGATGCACCTCGAAGAACGAATGCGGGGTCACGAAGAGCACCGGGCCCGAAATCGTGAACGTGCCCAGCACGTCCCATTCCTCGATCAGCCCGTGCAGGCTGAAACCGAAGGGGAGCCACAGCAGGAGGACCACTGCCGCCGACGGCAGCGCCCAGCCTAGCCAGGAAATTCTCTTCAGATTCATGAGTCGTGACTCCGGGCTCCCGGTTCGCTAGCGGAACAGCCAGCGACTGGCCGCAAAGGTCAATGGGATAGTGATCGCAATACTCGACAGTGGCGCGAGCATCGCCGGCAGGCGCAGCACTTCGACCCACACGAATACGATCAGCGCGCCGACCAGGTACTGCGCCAGGTACACGAGCGGCAGCATCGCCGCCTTCTTTTCGTTGCGCGGCGTACCGAAGACGAAGAAACGATTGAGCGCATAGGCTAGTCCGATGCCCGCGACAAAGGCGATGGCGTAGCTCTGCCAGTACGGCAAAAACTGGAGCAGCATCAGGTACAGCAGGTAGGTACCGCCGGTGTTGACACCCCCCGAGATCAGGAATCGTACGAAAGGCGACGCCATGCGATTCAGCGCTATTGGTGGAGTGTCAGGCTTTAGGCGCATCGCCGAGCTTGAGCCGTAGGAAATCGGCGTGGTCGCGTATGTAGTCGGCGCCGTCGTAGTAGTCGGACGCAAATACCAGTAACACAGCATCCGGCGAGTAACGGTACTGAATGCCCCAGGTCATCGGTGGCAGGTAGATGCCCGCCGACGGCTTGTCGAGTCTGAACTCCTCGCGCTTGACGCCGTCGTCGGCCACCACGCTGACCTGGCCCTTGACCGCGATCAGGAACTGGTGGCATTTGCGGTGCGCATGCTCGCCGCGAGTTTCGGCCGTGGGCACGTCGTAGACCAGGAAATAACGCAGCGGCTTGAACGGGATCTCGCGCTCGAATTCGCCGACAGAGAGGCTGCCGCGCATGTCCGGCACCGCGCGCAGCGCGTGCAGCGTCACGCCTTCGATCGAGGTCTTTGTCACGCCTGGCTCCCTGGCCCCCCGGGCGTCTGCTGCGGGTTCCGTGTAGGGCGCCGCATCCACGTAGCCAGTGATGCGTGCTGGGTTGCCCACCACGATCGCGTTGGGCGGCACCGACCGTGTCACGACCGCGCCCGCGCCGACCATCGCATTGCGGCCAATCGTGATGCCAGGAAGGATCGTGGAGTTCGCTCCCAGCGACGCGCCCGACTGCACGACGGTGCGGCCGAAGGACTCGGGGTACTGCTTGCTCCTCGGAAAGATGTCGTTCGTAAATGTGACGTTCGGACCGACGAAGACATCATCCTCGAGGTGCACACCGTCCCAGACCTGCACGCCACATTTGACGGTGACGCGGTCGCCGATGATGACGTCGTTCTCGATGAAGACGTGATCGCAGATGTTGCAGTCGATACCGATGCGGGCCCGGGGCAGGACATGTGCAAAGGCCCAAACACGCGTGCCTGAACCGATCGTGGCGCTTTCGCAAAGCGCATTGGGGTGGGTGAAGAAGTCCATGCTAGACGTTCCTGTTGAATTCATCGACGCGAAGCGTCACGGTGTGAGGGCGGCCCTTGGTGTTTTCGTAGATCCGCCATGCGTAGGAACCGACGATGCCGAGCCCGAACAAGTTCACTGCGCCGAGGAAGACGATGGTCAGGATGGTCATGGCGTAGCCCGGCACCGAGATCAGGCCCATCAGCTTTCCGATCGTCACCACGATGCCGAGCAGTCCGGCCAGCATGGCCGTGGTGCCGCCAACGCGCACAAGCAGGCGGATTGGCAGGTCCGTGAACGAGAAGACGCTGTCCATCAGATAGTTGAGCTTCTTCTTGAAGGTCCAGGCGGACTTGCCGTGTTGCCTCAAGCGGCGCGAGTAGCAGATCAGCTTGCGCCTGAAACCCAGCCAGAAGATTTGTGCGACCAGTGAACTGTGACGTTCGTCCAGACGTAGCAAGCTGTCCCGGAACGCGCGGTTGCATCCGAAGACGTCCACGCCGCCGGGAGGCATTTCAGGTATCACGTACTTGCGGTAGAGCCACCAGAAGATTTGCGCTGGGAGTCGGCTTGATAACGGATCTTCCCGTCCCTCGCGCGTGGCCACGACCACGTCGACAGGCTCATTGCGCAGCGCTTGATCCATTTGCAGCACCAGTTCAGGCGGCTCCTGCAGATCGGCCGCCATGACCGCGTAGCGATCGCTCTCGACAAGCGCGAGTCCGGCGCGGATGGCAGGGAACGAACCGAAGTTGCGGGTGAGCAATGCCAGCTTCGACGGGAAGGGGCGCCCCGGCAGTGCGTCGCGCAGCAGTTCGAAGCAGCGGTCGGGGCTGCCGTCGATGACGAACACAGCCTCCATCTGCCCTTGGAGGTCCCGGTGCAGGCCCGCGACCGCGTCGAGAAGGTCCGGGATCGATGCTTCGTTGCGATAGACCGGGATGACGAGCGTGAGCATGTCGGGCTCAGCGATTGAAGAACGAGCCAACGGCAGCGACAACCGCGGCCACATCTGCATCGGCCAGGCCGGGGAAGCAGGGTAGGGTGACGACTTCGCGGCTCGCGGCTTCGCTCGCATCGAGCGAGCCGGCCGCAGAGACGGCGGGATAAGCGGCCTGCAGGTGATCAGGCACCGGGTAGTGAACATCGGTGCTCACCCCCTGTGCGCTCAGGTGCGCCCTGAAGGCCTCGCGCTCCTTGCAGCGCACCACGTACAGGTGACCGACGTAATCGTCGCCAATCGAGGGCGGAAGCCCGATCGGCAGGCCCTGGAAGGCCGCGTTGTAGCGAGCGGCGATGGCGCGGCGCTGGCGGTTGCCCGCATCGAGGTGTGGCAGTTTGGCGCGCAGCACGGCCGCCTGCAGTTCGTCGAGGCGGCTGTTGCGGCCTCCCGGCGTGCCAACGTGGTACTTGGCGGACCATCCATACTGGCGCAGTGTCCTCACACGGTCCGCCAGCGCTGCGTCGTCGCAAGTGACCGCGCCGCCGTCGCCGATGGCGCCGAGATTCTTGGTTGGATAGAAGCTGAAGCAGGCGATGTCGCCGAAACTGCCCACACGGCGGCCGTCGCGCATTGCGCCGTGCGCTTGCGCGCAATCTTCGATCAGCTTCGCGCCCGCGTCGTGCGTCAAGCGCTTCAGGACGTCGATGTCCGCCATCTGGCCATAGAGGTGAGTGACGATCACCGCCTTGGGCTTGCGCTCGAGCGCGTACGCCAGCGAGTCCGCAGCCATGTTCTGCGTCTCTGGCTGTATGTCGACGTAGACCGGCGTGGCGCCGACTGCATGGATGGCGGTGCTGCCATAGAAGCCTGCGTTCGCAACGCAAGCGACGCGATCACCAGTGGTAACGCCGAGCGCGCGCAAAGCCAGTTCAAGCGCGTCAGTGCCGTTGGCAAGCGAGACGCATTCGGTCGTACCGGTGTACTGGGCGAACTCGCGCTCGAACGCCTTGACCTCTTCGCCAAGTACATACCAGTGGCTTCGTAGCACGCGTTGCGCCGCGCCTTCGAGATCGATGCCTGCATTCACTGCGCTGGCGGAAAAAAGAGGAATCATGATGGTTGGGTCCGGTTGTCGGCGTCGTGGTGCGTCGGCGCCGCAGTCGCGCTGGGTGGTGTCTCGGATTCGGATGAGTGCGTGTTGCCAAAGATCGTCAGGGGACGGGAGATCTGATCGGAGGTCATGATCTCCTCGGAGGCGCCCCAGCCGCGAAGGTGGTCGATCAGGGTTTGTGCCATGGCAAGCACTGGCTGGGCCGCAGTTGCCAGCCGCGCCAGATCGGACAACTGGGCCACATAAAGTTCGGCATCGAAGGTCCGCTCTGCCCAGGCTTGGCCGCGGTGCGCCATCGCAAGCCGCTGGTCACTGTCCGTGATCAGTTCTTCCAGTGCGAGACTGAGCTCCGCGACCTCGTCGTACGGCGAGATCTTGTACACGCAATCGTCTGGAATTTCTCGGTAGAAGGCGGCGTCGGTCACGACCACGGCCTTTCCATAAAGGAGACCCTCTATGGTGGTGGCCGATGCGGATTCGAAACTCGGCCAACGCAGGCAGCAGACGATATCGGCGTCGAGCATTGCCTCCTGCAAGACGTCATCGGTGGTCTCGCCGGAAATGACCAGATCGACGCCCTTCGCTTTTGCCAGCGCGGCCAGATCAGCGGCCATACCGGCCTCGATTCGCCCGCAGAGTCGGTACGTGACGGCGCGGGCGAGCATCTCGCTGGAGCCGATAGCTCGGATGACGCTGTCGATGCGTTTGTTCGGATTGGCATGGCCTACCGTCAGGATCGTCATTCGAGCATGGCCGTCCTGGGCGCGCGCAGAGCATCGCGCGGCGCCCGGCGCGTCATAGGGTAGCGCCAGCACCTTAAGTGGCCCGGCGCACGACGCTGCAACGCGTGGCATGCCCCAGTGGCTGTGCGAGATGACAGCCGAAGCTTGGGAGCAGATCCACTCGGTCATCGGGTAACGGCGGCTCGCAAGGTCCATGAACTCGCTGTCAGACCTGGCGTTGAAAAAAGCGACAGCAGCTTCGTCGCCGTACCAGTTCCGAAGCACCGCCTCGGCCTCGTGACGGCGACCGTGCGCCCATTCGGCAAAAAGATGGGCAATCAGGAAGTCGTGCAGGCATACGATGCCCGGCAGCTTTCGAAGCCAATGCAGAGCGCCGCAGTGATATGTGTAGTTGTTCCCTATTTGGTAGAAGAGTGCGTCCGCGTCCCGAACTGCTAGTTCAACGCCTCCGGCGTCGGTCCACGACAACACTTCGGTTTCGCAGTCATGGGCCGGAACCCCAAGCGCGGGCTCTTGTTCGGTGCGCACGACAACAGCCGAGTGACCAAGTTTGAACAGGGCTCGCACGATGAGTGTCGTGACGCGACCGATGGCGGAAGTCGTGGCGAGAGGACTGAAGATAACGATGTTCATGACAGGAGCGCCTGAACGGTCGTGGGCCAGTTGATGTTGTGGCTTAGCCAGCGAGCCTTCGCGGCCAATCCGAATTCTCGCGTCCGTTTCTGATCTGCATAGACGGCACTCATCGCTTCCGCCAGGGCGTCCGCATGGGGCTCGGCGACCCATCCCGTTGTTCTGTTCTTTGCAAGCCCGAGAACACCTCCGCTGTCGGTCGTACTGATCAAGGCCTTCTTCGCGGTCGCTGCCTCCATGGCAACATAGCTGAAGGACTCCTCGTCGAAAGGCAGCGAGGCCACCGCCGCGGCGCCGTTGAGGTAGTCCGCGTACTCCGTCCGGGTCATGAAACGCAGATCGAGCCGCACGCGATCCTGCACGCCGAGTCGCTCGGCGATTTCTTGGAGCCTCGCGGCATCGTCCGCCGAATCCGGCGGGCCAGCGATGACCAGCCGCACTTCCTTTGACGTGTTTGCCATCGCTTCCAGCAACAAGTGCTGGCGTTTCGCCGCGTTCACGCGGCCGCCCGCGAAGATGTAACCCTTTGATGGGCCGCCCGTAAATATTTCGGGATCGTTGATTGGCGCGCGCAGCACTTCTGACGAAAAGCCGTTGTAGTGCTTAAGTCGCTTCTGCGTCACATCCGAGATCGCGAAGATGCGCCGCGCGCCGCGGAAGCATTCGTTGTCCGCGTTTCTGATCAGAATTCGGAGGTCGATTCCCATCTGGCCTTCGGGCAGATTGGTATGGCCGGCGTCGTACAGGTCGTAGGCCTGGCGGTATTGATGCACGAGCCACAGGCTCTTGCGCGGATGCGGAATGAGGTAGGCAGGAAACTTGAGCGCTATGACGTGGTCGACGTTCTGCAATTCGAAGCTGCGCGCCATCAGCATCTGCGAGGGTATGCGCGTTGCCGGCTCCCATTGGAACGGGATGCGAAGCACCTCCGCTTCGTGGCCTGCAATTTCAAGGTTGGTCTTGAGATGAGCCGCCATGGACTCGGCTCCGCCCGACACGAAGGGCGCCATGTTGTTAACGACGAGAACCTTCACGCCAGCAGCCTTTCGAGCACGTGCGACCAGCTGATGTTCAGCTCGCCGACCCGAGTGTTGGCGTTGGCACCCATTCGCCGCGAATCGGCCCTGTTCTCGTAGAGCCGGTCCATGGCCTCGCCCAGGGCTTCAGGTTGGGGCGGGGTGATCAAGCCGTTGACCTCGTGGACGACGAATTCGAGTGGACCGCCCGAGTCGGTGGTCGTGAGAATAGACTTGCTCGCGTGCGCCGCCTCGATGGTCGGATAGCCGTAGGAGTCTTCGTCGACGGGAATGTAGGCGGCCGCAAGGCAATCGGCCAGGAAGTCAGCCTTTTCTTCCTCGCTGATCCAGCGATGATCCATCGTGACGCGCCCCGTGACGCCATGGTCTTGGGCCAGTTGACGCAACAAGTCGAAGTAAGCAGCGCCGCCACTCAACCCACAGAGTCGAAGCCGTACAGGCGTCCGGCAGTATTTGAGGGCCTCGATCAGCAGATGCTGCCGCTTGTGGTCTTCGAGACGGCAGATGCAGACGATCTCGTCGTTCATTGAACGATGATGAAAGCGCTCTGGATTGAGCACTGGCGGAAACAGGGGCTCGCTCTTCAACCCGTTGTAGCGCTCGAGCCGGTCCGACACCACCTGCGAGTTCGAGAAAACATGCCGGGCCTCGCGCAATGCGGCGGTGTCCGCCGCGCGCAGCGCATCGCGAATTCCGCGGTGCTTCGCATCATCCGGGAAGTTGCGGTAACTGCTGTCCCACAGATCGTAGAAGACACGCAGGTGATGAATGAACCAGACGATCTTGTGCGGGTGCTGGATCAGGTGGGACTGCGGCCTAAAGCAGATGACCCGCTCTGCTGCGCTAAGGTCAATATAGCGAAAGGCGGCCATCTGTTGAAAGAGCAACCCGGGTGTGTCCACCTCGGGAAGATAGACGCGCTCCACCTCGTGTCCCGCGTCGCGGAGCATCGATTCGAGCCATTCAACGATGTTCCGGTATCCGCCGTTGATGAATGGAACGAATGAAGAGCAAAGCGCAATTCTCATTGAGCGAGGGCTTGCGAGAGACTTGCGGCAACACGATCAACGTCTTCCCGACCCATGAACTGATGCGTCGGCAGGTTGATTCCACGCTGGGCCCATTGATCCGCCACCGGATAGACGGCGTCTTCCTTGTATGGAGGCAGCACGTGCATCGGGTAGAACACCGGCCTGGTTTCGATGCCGAGCTCGTCGAGGGCGCGCATGACGGCGTCACGCTTCTGTTCATCGCCATCGCGCAGAAAGACGGTGTACATCCAGTAGACGTGGCGCATGCCGGGTTGCGCTTCAGGCAGAACCAGCAGGTCCTTCAGTGGGCTCAGGGCTTCGTTGTACAGCTTCGCCAATGCCTGTCGGTCCTGCAGCGCGGCGTCGATCGTCTCCATCTGAGCCAGGCCGATCGCAGCCTGGATGTTCGTCATGCGGTAGTTGTAGCCGATTACCGGGAACCAGTAGCGCCGCTGGGGATCGACACCTTGGCCTCGATAGAGGCGCAGTTTGGCGGCCAGCTCGTCGTCGTTGGTCGTTACCATGCCGCCTTCGCCGGTGGTGACGATCTTGTTGCCGAAGAAGCTGAAGGTTGCGCAATCCGTCAGGCTTCCGACCCGCCGACCGTTCACTTCGGCCCCATGCGCCTCCGCGGCATCCTCGAGGACCCAGAGCCCGTGCTTTCGTGCGATCGCCGAAAGCGGCACCATGTCCGCCGGATGACCATAGAGATGGACCGGGATGATGCCGCGGGTGCGCGGCGTGATCTTTTGCTCGACCTGCTTTGGATCGATGTTCATGGTGTCGGCACACACGTCCACCAGCACGGGCGTCGCGCCGCAATAGCGCACCGCATTCGCAGTCGCGATGTAGGTCACTGTAGGGATGATCACTTCATCGCCGGGGCCTAGGCCAAGGGCCACAAGGGCGAGATGGAGCGCGGTCGTTCCGTTGTTGGCCGCCACGGCGTGCTTCACGCCGCAAAAGGAGGCGAAGGCAGCCTCGAATGCGCCAATGTATTTGCCGTTGGACGAGATCCAGTTGGTGTCCAGGCAATCGAGGACGTACTTGCGTTCGTTGCCCGCGAGTTTGGGTTCGGCGACGGAGATGCGTTTCATGTTGTCTATGTTCTTTCTTTGAGGTTCTTGGCCGGCACGCCGACGATTCTGGCGTTTGGCGCCACGTTTGAGATGATGACCGAACCCGCCCCAGCGACGGCGTCAGCTCCGATGAAGACACCGGGAAGGACCTTGCACCCGACGCCAAGGAACGCGCGCGTGGCGACATGGACGTTGCCCGCCAGGCCACAGTGGGGCGCGATGTGCACGGCTTCGCCGATGGTGCCGTCGTGGTCGACGCTCGCCAAGGTATTGATGATGGACAAGTCACCAATCGTGGCGTCGGCGTTGATGACTGCGCCGGCCATGATCGCAATGCCGGTGCCGAGGCGGGCACTGTGCGACACGACTGCGTTCGGGCTGATGGCATTGACGAGGTTGAAGCCCAATGCCCGGACGGTTGCAGCCAAGCGTTGGCGCAGCGCGTTCGAGCCGATGGCGACGAATGCGAGTTCGTGCCCTCGCTCGCGCAGCGTGGCGAGGTGATGGTCCCCCTTGAGGACGGCGACGTCGAGGCAGAATTCTTTGGAGTCGGCGCCGCCGATGCAGCAGGCGACAGGCACGCCTGTGGCGCGCAAGAGTTCGATGCAGACCTTCGCGTGTCCGCCTGCCCCGACAATGACGACGCTCTGGCTCACGCGGTTCCCCGCGCCCGATGCCAGGCCATGGCGCCCGGACGGGCAAGAAAGAGATTGACTGAAACGTTGCTTTCGAGCTCTTCGACCGACGCGTCGCGAAGCGTGCCGTCGCTGGGATCGATGACGCTGAAGGCGAAGCCGAACTTTTCGAATTCCCCCAGCCATTGCGCGGTTCCATGCCCGGTCCTGCGCAGGTGAGAGATGCCGAACTCGACGATCAAGGCGAGCCCTGGGTTCCGCTCGATCGTCGCCTTCGCGCCTCGCAGGGCCTCAAGCTCGGCGCCCTCGACGTCAAACTTCATCAGGTCGACCTTGCCCGATTCGTCCAGGATGTCGTCGATTCGCAGCAGTGGCACTTCCAGGGGCGGCGGTACCGTCAATTTCAACTCGAGTGGGTACAGCGAGTGATGGCCGCTGGTCGAGCCGAGGTAGAGATGCTCTGCCCCGGCCCGATCGGACACCGCTGCCTGACGTGTCTCGACCAAATCCGAGAAGCCGTTCATCCAGATGGATTTGCGCAACAGGTCATGCGTCACGGGGTGCGGCTCGAACGCCACGATGCGTCCCGTTCCCTGCATGGCCCTGGCGGCCGCCAGGGTGTGCATGCCGATATTGGCGCCGGCATCGACGAAGGTGTCGCCCGGCCGGAGCAGCTTTTGTATCAGCATGCGCGTGCCCGGCTCAAGCTCGCCGTTTTCCAGCAGCGATGAAATCAGCGCGTAGTCCGAGGCTTGGCAGAGCACGTAGCCGACTGCGGTACGCAGCATCAATTCGTCGGGGCCGCAGGCGACGGCGAGCCGATATAGTGCCCTCTGCGCCTGGGCTTCGAGGCGATCGAGTCGCACTGCGACCCGCTCGGTCATGACAACATCCGGCGCAGCGATGGATGACGTGCGCCGTGCAGCGACTCGCATGGCTTGGATTTCTTGCACGAGCTGGGTAGTGTGGACCGTGAGGAGCCGTTCGATGGCTTCCAGCTGTAATTGCTTGTGTGCTTCGAGCTCCTCGGCGAGGCTCTGGCGAAGCTGCTGGGCTTCGACCTGCAAAGTGCCGTGCAAATGGGCGCGGAGCCGGAACGCCAGGGGGCGAAGGATCGGCTTGATGAGCTTGAAAAGAAGCCGCGCCAATGGGCGCAGTGTCCTCTTGACTGCCAGATCGAACCCGGTCGCGGCCGCAGGTGGCGAGGCGGCCGCATCGTTCTTCGGCGCGTGGCCGCCCGTTGCATCGAGATGTGTCGAAAGTATCTTCGCTTTCGAAGAGAGCGCAACGCGAATGTCCACGCCGGCTCTCTCAATTTTCTTCGTGGCGTGCATGGATACTGACTACAAGCGAAATACGGTCGGTGCGGGCGGCGACTCTTGTCGCAGGGGCTCCAACACAGGAAGCGGGAAATTATATGAAGCCGCGGGAAACGCGCGGCTTGCGGCTGACAGTCATGGACTTTCTAGAACGAGCGCCCTTCGGCGTTCCGTCGCAGATCCGCCTCGACCATCATCGTGCAAAGCTGCTCTAGCGTGGTCTTCGGCTCCCAGCCCAGTTTCTCCTTGGCCCGGGCGGGATTGCCAATCAGCAGGTCCACCTCGGCGGGTCGGTAGAACTTGGGATTGACGCGTACCAGCGTCTTGCCCGTCTTGATGTCGATGCCGACTTCTTCCTGTTCCTCGCCCTCGAAGCGCAACTCGTAGCCGGCGGCCTTGAAGGCCATGTCCACGAATTCTCTGACGGTTTCGGTCCGATTGGTGGCAAGCACGAAACTGTCAGCTTCCTTCGCCTGCAGCATCAGCCACATGCCTTCCACGTACTCCTTCGCGAAGCCCCAGTCCCGCTTGGCGCTCAGGTTGCCCAATTCGAGTACATCGAGCTTGTTGAGCTTGATCTTGGCGACGGCGTCGGTGATCTTGCGGGTTACGAACTCACGGCCGCGCAGGGGGCTTTCATGATTGAACAGGATACCGCTGCAACCGAAGATGTCGTAGCTTTCGCGGTAGTTGATCGTCATCCAGTGCGCGAACAGCTTGGCGACGCCGTAGGGGCTGCGCGGGTAGAAAGGGGTTTCCTCGACCTGGGGGATCGCCTGCACCTTGCCGAACATTTCGGAAGTGGAGGCCTGGTAGAAGCGAATCTTCGAATTGGTCATGCGAATCGCTTCAAGCAGGTGCAATGCGCCCATTCCGGTGATTTGCGCCGTGGCGTCGGGCTGGTTGAAGCTGACGCCGACGAAACTTTGGGCGGCGAGGTTGTAGACCTCGTCCGGGGCTGCTTCCTTCATTAGCGACATCGAGCTTCCGAGATCCGTCAGGTCGTACTCGATCAAGTGCAGATCTGGGTTGTCCTGGATGCCAAGTTCTTCGATGCGCCAGAAGTTGACGGAGCTGGTACGGCGATAGGTTCCGTAAACGATGTAGCCCTTGCTAAGCAGCAACTCGGCAAGATAAGCCCCGTCTTGGCCGGTGATGCCTGTGACCACTGCACGTTTTTTCATGAAAGCCCCTTTCTTGATTGACCGTCGTAGCGGCTCTACCGGCTTCAGTCGGCAAAGCGCAAAGTGCTCGATTTTGCCGTAAAGGATCAGTGGCTCTGAAAGTTGACACGTAAGCACCCCCGGAAAGACGCCAGCGCGGGCGCGCCGTGCCGTCGGCCATGAGGCGGTTCCCCCTAAAATCCCAAGCTTCGGAAATCCTGGATTGAGAGGCGGCGGGCGCCGCCGGCAAGCGGCCGGTGAAAGTTTTTGGGTCGCATCCGGCGACCGTGAAGATGCGGTCAAGATGAAATCCATTCCGAATGGGGCTTTTCGATAGCAAACGAAGCGAATGCGGCCGTGGGCCGGCCCTCAGGAAGGAGCCGTGGTTGTTCACAGGCACTCCGCAAGAGTGCGGACACGCCGGGGGCCAGCGCGACCTCAGCTTGTCGGGCATCCATCTGGGAAACTCAATCTGAATCGAACAATGAATCATCCGAAGCCGCGCCTTGCGCTGGACATGTACGTGCTGGCACAGGGCGTAAGAACGGGCATCTACCGCGTTTGTGACGAATTGTTTCCCATCCTGGCGCGTTCGGAGAAGCTGGATACCCGGCTCTTCTATCGTGATGGAGATGAAGCCAGGGCAGCCGGCTACATGGCACAGAAGCGGCTTCCTGCGCAGCGCCTGGCAGGCGATGGTGAACTGCCGTCGGCGTCCGCCGACATTCTGCTGTCGCCGTTCGGCGTCGCGCCGTCTCCCTGGCTACTCGATTCGGGAGTACTTCAGGCGCATCTGATCTACGACCTGATCGGCATCCAACGGCCGGAGTTCTTTTCGGTCGAGGCCGCCGCAGAGGTGCGAAACATCGTTGACAGCCTCGACGAGCACACGGTGGTGTTCGCCATCTCTGAGTCCACGAAGAAGGACCTGCTGGCGTGCAGGCCGGACCTGAGCCCGAGGCAGGTCACGGTCATCCCGCTGGCAGCGGGGCCGTCTTTCAAGCCTTGCGGCGATGCGAGCCTGAAGCAGGCAGTGCGGGCAAAGTACGGGATCCCGCCAGGCGTTCCGTACGTCCTCAGCCTCGCAACGCTGGAGATACGCAAGAACCTCGACCAGGTTGTCAATGCTTTTGTTCTCCACCTCGAACAAAACGAGTCGAGCCGATTACACCTCGTGCTGTCGGGGATGTCAGGCTGGAAGCTCGAGCAGCTACAGGAGGCCCTGGCGGCGGCAGACAAGTGGAGCCACCGCATCGTCCTCACCGGCTTTGTCGAGGACGCCCACTTGTCGGCGCTCTACAGCGATGCTCTGTGCTTCGTTTATCTGTCCCGCTATGAAGGTTTCGGATTGCCTCCGCTGGAGGCCATGGCCTGCGGCACGCCGGTGATCTGTTCCGACAATTCCTCGCTCCCGGAGGTCGTAGGCCGGGCGGGCGCGATGGTGGACGCGGACGACGTGGCGGGTGTAGCCGGCACAATTCGTCGGATGGAGGAGTCCGAGGACTATCGTGCCGAACTCTCCGAGGCCGGCCTGCAGCAGGCTCGCTTGTTCAGTTGGGAACGCTGTGCGGAGATCGTCATCGACACTTTGTGCGCAGCCTACCTGCGCCATGTCGAACGGCCGAACAATCGTCGGCGCCGCGCGTTGTTGCCTGGTGCGCAGGCCGCCAGATACATGCGCTCCGACGGTATCGTCGAAGCCAACTTCATCGACTACCAAAATGGGAGCCACGGCCCGCATTTCCCTCGGCTGGCCGATGTGCCCGCTGCGGCCCGACGCTCCGATTGGCCCCGTTGGACCGATGCTCTTCCCCTCGCATCGGGCTCGACTCGCGTCGAAGGAGGTTTGCGGGCGGGTGGCGTCTTCAAGACCGGGGCGCCGGACCGCCCTCTGGTGAGCTACGTCACCGTGGTTCGCAACAACACGAAAACCTTGGCGCGAACGATCGAAAGCGTGCAACGGCAGACGTACGCCAATGTGGAGCACATTGTCCTCGACGGTGGGTCGACCGATGGCACGCTCGACCTGATCCTTCAATACGGCGACCGGCTCGACTATTTTGTCTCGGAGCCGGACAAGGGTCTCTACGATGCCGTCAATAAGGCCATCCCGCTCGCGCGCGGACAACTCATCTGCATCCTGAATTCCGACGACTGGCTCGAGCCCGATGCCGCCGAGATCGCCGTTCATCGCATGGGCGACAGCAGCGGTTGCGCGATGTTGCTGACTGCGGCCAACGTGCGGGGGGGCAATGTGAGCCAGGAATGGTACCCGGCGTTCGTGCATCCAGGCTGCTATTTCATGTGCGCCAACGACTGCCACAACGGAATCTATGCCACCAGGGCGGCCTATGAACGCACCGGTCCGTATGACGTCTCGTACAAGATCGTCGCCGACTTCAAGTGGATCATGACCTGCATGGAGGTCGATGTGACCTTTGTGTACACGCGGGAGGTGACGGTCAACTATTCGCTCGGCGGAACGTCAGGAGACGTTCGACAGCATAGTGTCGAATGCATGAGAGTGGTCGCAGAGCGCTTCCCATTCCTGTCGCCGACCGACATCACCGGGCTCTATCACTGCTTTTTCTTGTTCGCCGGACTGACCGATCTGCCCAATCCTCCTTCCGATCGAACTGCATTCCTCAGGGATGTGTTCGCAAGGCATTCGGCCAACACCGAGTTCCTCTATGCGCTAGGCTGGGCGTCGATCGAAAGACTTCAACACCCCTGCGATATCCAGCCCGCTGCCTTGCCCGTCGCCGAGGAGCGCAAGCAAACGGTCAAGGGTGCGGTCAAGGAAGCCGTCAAGGCGTCCCTGCGGCGCCATCCCGGCGCGTACGCGATGGTCAAAGGGCTCTATTCAACGGTTCTGAGAAGGTAGCGCCATGGCCCGCATCGCGTACCTCGATCATTCGTTCCATCGCACCACCCGATCGACAGCATTTTTGCCGGAGATCCTGCGCCGGCACGGCCATAGCGTCGATCTGTTCTGGGACGATGCTTGGCAAGGTGGCCCACCGGTAGCGTGGGCGGATGTACGATTGCACGACGTCGTGATCATGTTCCAGTCGTACTGTGCGCCGGATCGTCCGCAATTTCGGCAGTCGCACCCGAACATCGTATACGTTCCCATGTTGGATCAGTTCGGGCTGTGGCAGGGGCCGGTCTATAACCTGTCTGCGTTCTGGGAGCCGTTCCAGGGCTCGAAGGTCCTGAACTTCTCGAACGCCGTCCACTGCATGACGAGCGGGTTCGGCATCGTGAGCCACTTCGTGCGCTATTACCAGCCGGTTATTGCACGGCCTGCACCTGCGCGC
Source organism: Variovorax ginsengisoli (assembly GCF_030486595.1). Taxonomy (GTDB): domain Bacteria; phylum Pseudomonadota; class Gammaproteobacteria; order Burkholderiales; family Burkholderiaceae_C; genus Variovorax; species Variovorax ginsengisoli_B. The sequence continues at coordinate 19,365 of NZ_JAUJZH010000031.1, forward strand.
CAAGGCCTTCATGGCTTCTTCTGGTTGCGTCGAGAGCCGGAGTTGCCGTGGCGGGTCATCCGCCGATTGATCGGCAACACCGCTTTTGACAGCTTCCACATCCACTTGGCCGTGGATCCGGGCACGCCTGCGCCTGAAGATCCCTCGGCCGAGGACATCGCCAGGCATCACATCACGACCTCGACCTGGTTCGAGAACAAGGCCGATCTCGATGCTGTGATGGAGCGTGCGAACGTCTTCTTCGCGCCCCGGTTGGAGGAGGGCATCGGGCAGTCTTTTTTGGAGGCGATGGGTCGAGGCCAGTGCGTCGTGGCCCCCAACCATGGCACCATGAACGAATACATCATTCCAGGCCTTAACGGCTTACTCTACGAAGCCCGCGATCCGCAGCCGCTGGATTTTTCGACTGTGGAGAAGCTAGGGTCACAGGCCAGGGACGGCGTCGTGGCGGGCCGAGCCGCGTGGGAGAACGCTGAGGCAGATCTGGTCCGCTTTATCCTGACGCGCAGCGAGGCGCTATATGCCGGAAAGTACCAGCACGCGTTGGGTGAGGCGGAGGTCGGCGCGTCGACTGCGCCGGCATCAGGGGCGCCGCCGCGAGCATCGGCGTCTTTCGGGTTGCGCGGTTTTGCGCAGCGCCACGCGATATTCAGGTCGACCCGGTTCATCTGGCATCCGATGCTCAGGCTAGCCCGGCAACTCTTGGGACGCTGAACTTGGTGGTGCACAACTTTTCAATGAGAGTTCCGATGGAAAAGATGAAGGTATTCGTCGCTGGTCATCGCGGTTTGGTTGGCTCGGCAACGATGCTGGCGCTGAAGAACCACCCGGATTTTGAGATCGTGACGCGGACTCATGGCGAACTCGATCTTCAAGACCGTGCCGCCACACGCGCGTTCTTCATGGAACACCGGCCAGACCATGTCGTCATGTGTGCCGCGAAGGTCGGAGGCATCTTGGCCAATTCCAAGCTGCCCGTCGAATTCCTTCACGACAACCTGCGCATCCAATTGAATGTGTTTGATGCCGCGCGCGAGGCTAGGATCGATCGCATGATCTTTCTCGGATCTTCCTGCATCTACCCGAGGGGCTGCCCCCAACCCATCAAGGAGGAGTACCTGTTGACCGGCCCGCTGGAGGCGACCAATCGTCCCTATGCGTTGGCGAAGATCGCCGGCGTCGAGTCCTGCTGGGCGTCGAATCGGCAGTACGGCACGCGCTATCTCGCGATGATGCCGACCAACATGTACGGGCCGGGTGACAACTACCACCTAGAGCATTCGCATGTTCTGCCGGCCCTGATCAGGCGCTTCCACGAGGCGAAGGTCACGGCGGCGTCGTCGGTAGTTGTCTGGGGCTCAGGCCGGCCGCGCCGGGAGTTTATGTACTCGTCCGACCTCGGGGACGCGATCATGTTCCTTCTTGCATTGCCCGATGAGCGTTTCGCCGCGCTGACTCATCCGGACGTTGCGCCCTTGATCAATGTCGGGGTCGGCGAGGATGTGACAATTCGCGAAGTGGCCGAACTCGTCAAGGCGACCGTGGGCTACCAGGGTGAACTAAAGTTTGACGCTACAAAGCCGGATGGAACACCGCGCAAGCTGTTGGACGTGGGGCGCCTCGCGGCGTTAGGATGGAAGGCGAAGACCCAACTCGCTGCTGGGCTCCAGCACGCGTACGAGGACTTTCTCAAGCGTCATGCCGCATAGCCTGATCCGACGATACGTAAGGCGAATCGCGAAGGGCGCCTGGTGGCTTGTCACGCCTTGGCGGATGGGGCAGCGCGTGAGGTTCTTGCGAGCGCGCGCTGCTGCCGAGGCTCGAGTTGCGGAGATGGCTCGCTTCGTCGAGGGGGAGCAGGCTCGACTCGCACTGCGGCAGCGCGGCGCGGACGTGCCTCCCATGGAGATGCTCGACCTGTTCTCCGACGCGGAGGTGATCCGGTTGGTCGACATGCCTGCGAGCCACTTCCTTTGGTCGCCTGTCGCGCCCGGCGCGGTGGTGGACCGTTGGTCGGCCGCGCGCTTCTGTATCGACCTTTGGCGCGGGCGCAGTGACCTTCGGGCGCGGTTCCCTGCCGGCCTTGGCGGAGGACGTGGGGGTGAACTCGGCGGCTGGCTTCAGCAAGCGGGCGCCGCGGAATTGGGTTTGAGCGAAGCCGCCCTTTCGCACCTCCTTAACGCTTTGGAGGATAGCCTGCCCGATCGTGCAAGACAGACGTTTCTCGCGAACGAAGTCCTCGGATCGGTGCTGCCGCATGGCCTGACGCCCGCTGGGATGAGTGGCCTTTTCCGTTGGTTTATGCGATGTGGCGCGGGCGAAGCGGGGCTGCGTCCGGAGGAGGTCTGGTGGCTGTTCTTGGAAGCCGCACAAGACCCAGAGCAGGAACTTATGCTGGCCTACTACTTCACGCCCGCGTGGCAGCGACAGCACCCCGACGGGATGACGGTATTCGGACGCGATGCGTTTGCGTCCTGGTTTGCTGCAGAGTACGGCGCTTCCGGCGGGTGGATTGATCCGTCCGGATGGCCGCAGTGGCAAGAGCCGGCATTGCAGATTCGAACAACCTATTGGGCTCGAGACGCGTGGCGAGCAGCCCAGCCAAATGCGCTCGTAGACCGGCAAAGTGCACGCTCATTGCTGGTCTGGTTGGCGTCACCGGAAGCCGGTCTGTCCGAGTCAGTCCGGAATTGGTGCGGGCGACTCGACCCCCAGGCGATTGCGGACGAACTCATCGGTCTCGGCATCAATGTCATTGGCCACTTCTGCTATCCGTCAGGCCTCAGGGTGTCAGTCGAATCGATGGTCGAGGCGGTGCGCCTGGCGGGCGTGTCGACTTCGCTGCGCGACGTGCGAACCGATGCCAAGGACGACCCGCGCCACGTCGATTTCCGCGGCATGGAATGCCACGACGTGACAGTCATCCACACGCAACCCGAACCCTTCTTCGATGATGCATATCGGCGCGCTAACCTGTTCGAGCGCCAGCCGCGCACCTACCGCGTGGGCTACTGGTACTGGGAATTCGATTCGATCCCGGACGCGTGGGTGGCGCACGCGGGCAACGTGGACGAGGTGTGGGCGGCGACCGAGTTCGTTGCGAAGGGCTTGCGCGAGAAGCTGTCGGTGCCGGTGCGGACCTTGTTTCCGGGCGTCAAGTTGGCGCCGTTCGCGAGGCGCCCGAAGAGCTACTTCGGCCTGAGCGAGAAGTCGTTCACGTTCCTGTTCACCTTCCACATGATGAGCGTGATGGAGCGCAAGAATCCGCTGGGGCTGATACGGGCGTTCAAGCTGGCGTTTGGCGAGGATGATGGGGTTCAACTGGTGCTCAAGACGTCTTTCGGCGATCGGCATCCAGCGCAGATCCAGGAACTGCGCGCTGCGGCCGGCGGCGCGAAAATCACGGTGATCGATCAGGTGTACAGCCCTGACGAAGTGCTGTCGCTTATGGACGCGTGCGATGCCTACGTGTCGCTGCATCGCAGTGAGGGCCTGGGCCTGACGATGGCCGAGGCGATGCTGATGGGCAAGCCGGTGATCGCCACCAATTTCTCGGGCAACGTGGACTTCATGGATGACGGCAATAGCCTGCTGGTGAATCATAAGCTGGTAGAGCTGGGCAAGACGATCCCTCCGTACGATGCGGATTTGGAGTGGGCCGAGCCGTCCGAGGAACATGCAGCGCAACTGATGCGCCGTATCTACGATGACCAAGAGTTGGCTCGCGAGGTCGGGGCTCGTGGCAAGGCTAGCGCCGAAACCAACCTGTCGCTGGAGGCCGCGGGCAGAAGAATTGCGAGCCGTCTCGAGGAGATCAGGGCGATGCGGCGCGCAACGCCCTCTTGATCGAGCTATTGCTCGACGATCCGCCCGTGCTCCATATGGATGACCCGATTGCACTCTTTGGCAATCAGTGAGGGCGAATGGGAGGCCAGCACCAGGATGCCGGACTTCGAAACGACATCCTTCATTCGCTGCTCGGCCTTTTCAGTGAACTCCGCATCGCCCACCGACAGCCACTCATCCATCAGTAGGATGTCCGCCTCGACGCTGGTCGAGATCGAAAAAGCGAGGCGCATCATCATTCCGGTTGAGTAAGTTCGCACCGGCATGTTGACATATTCCCCGAGCCCACTGAACTCGCAGATTTCGGGGGTCAACGCGTCGATCTGCTTCTTGCTCATGCCCATCACGAGGCCACGCAGCATGATGTTCTCGACGCCGGTGGCGTCCGCTTCGATGCCCAATGAAGGGTCGATCAGGCTAGAGACGCTGCCCTGGCGCGCGAATTCGCCCGATGACGGTTCGTAGACGCCGGCGAGCGTGCGCAGCAATGTCGACTTGCCCGCACCATTGTGGCCGATCAGGCCCAGCCGGTCACCGCTTTTAAGTTCCAGGTTGATGCCGCTCAAGGCTTGAACGACATTGACGCCGGTCTCCTTGCCAAAGCGGCCGCCGGTAACCGATGCCGCAAGCGTCTTCTTGAAGGAAGCAGCCCCGGCACCGTAAATGGGAAAGTTGACCGAAACGCTTTTGAGAGAGATGAAAGCCATGGTTCCTTAGAGCCAGTAGACCACGCGACGGCGGTATTTCGCAAACAGCAAGCTCGACACGATCAGTGTCACAGCGGTCCAGCCCAGGATGCCCCACCAGTTGTGCATTTCGGCCACACCACCCATCAGCGGCGTGCGTAGCAGGTCCAGCATCTGCGCGAACGGGTTCCACAGAATATATTGCGCGCGGCCGGGCAGGCTGGAGGGCAGCCAGAACACGGGTGTGAGGAACATCAGCATCTGCATCACGCTGGTCACGATCTGAGTGACGTCGCGAAATCGCGTGCAGACCAGCCCGAGCGCAATACCCACTGCCTGAGCGTTGATGAGCACCAGCAGGAAAGCCGGCACGAAGAGCAGGGCCGACCACCCGAGCGAGATGCCGGCCCAGATCGCGACCGGTATGTACAACACGATCTGATGAGCGAACTGGATCAGGTTGCGCGCCATGCTGCGCCATACGAACAGGCTGATAGGGAAATAGCCTTGCTTGAGGTAGTTCGAGGAGCCGATGAACGCGTTGCACGAATCGGTCACCATGGCCGAGAAGAAGCCCCAGAAGATGATCCCGAGCGCCAGATGCGGAAAGAACTTCGACAACTCGGTGCCGAACAGCGAGCTGTAGAGCGGCCCCATGCCGCCGATCATGGCGCCCATGCTGAGCGTGAGCCACAACGGGCCCAGCATCGAGCGCCGATAGCGCAGGACGATGTCGAACCAGGCGAGTGTCCACCAGATGTCAGTGCGGCGCGTACCTTCCCACCAGTCGCCCCACGCGCTGCGATGCAAATTCGAATGTGCCTGGCTCATACGCGCCCGTAAGTGTCTGCCAGTCGCACGATGTCATCTTCACCCAGGTAGGCTCCGCATTGCACTTCGATGAGCACAAGTTCGTCTTCGCCGATATTCGTCAAACGATGTTTCTCCTTCAATGGGATGTAGCGGTATTCGCCCGGGTGTGTTTGGTGCTCGACGTCGCCGACTTGTACCAGTGCCGAGCCGCGCACCACCACCCAGTGTTCGGCGCGCTGATGGTGGTATTGCAGCGAAAGCGACGCGCCAGCCTTCACCGTGATGCGCTTGACCTTGTAGCCGTCTTCTTCCTTGAGCGAGGCATAGGTGCCCCAGGGGCGATGAACCACGGCGGGCAGATGCACCGTTTCGTGCCTGCGGGCCTTCAGTATGTCGACGACGCTCTTGACCGACTGCGCGCTGTCCTTGTGCGCCACCAGCAGTGCATCCGGCGTGTCGACGATCACGAGGTCGTGCACGCCCAGCGTGGCCACCACTTTCGGGCTATGGCTGGAGACCTGCACGTGAGTGCCCGTGGTGTCGATGGCGACGACGTCCGGCGGCATGGTGTTGCCGCTGGCATCGGGCGTCTGGGCCTTTGCAACCGATGGCCACGAACCAACATCGCTCCAGCCGAACTTGGCAGGGACGACGTGGACATTGTCGGCGCGCTCCATCACGGCATAGTCGATGCTGATATCGGGCTGCAATCCGAAGGCGTGCAATTCGAACTGGACTGTCTGGCCCACCACCTGCGACGATTCGAGCGCACGGCGCGCGGCGGTCAGCAACTGGGGCGCGTGGCGCTCAAAGGCCGAGAGGATGGCATCCGCGGTGAAGCAGAACATGCCGCTGTTCCAATAGTAGCGCCCGGTCGCAAGGTATTCCTGTGCCGTCTCAAGGTCCGGCTTCTCCACGAATCGCGTGGCTCGCTGGCTTTCGCGCGACACATGCTCTACCTCGATATAGCCGAAACCGGTGTCCGGACTGGTCGGGCTGACGCCGAAAACCACCAGGGCTCCCTGTTCGGCCAGCCTGAAGGCCTGGCTGGCGCTGGCAACGAAAGCCTCGACGTCGGGTACCAGGTGGTCCGCCGACAGCACCAGCATGACAGTGTCGCCGCCGAACTGTCGGGCGCACTGCAGCGCCGCCAGTGCGATGGCAGGCCCGGTATTGCGACCCTTGGGCTCGAGCAACAACGTGGCTTCGGGCGGGTCAACCATCTGCGCCAAGACGTCCTTGGTGAGAAACAGGTGATCTTTGTTGGTGACGACCAACAGGTCGCCGGTGCCGCAGGCCTGCCCTCGTTCGATCGCCTGCTGAAGCAGGGTTGAGTCCCCAAGCTTCATGAAAGGCTTCGGAAAGGCCTGGCGCGAAGCGGGCCACAGGCGGGAGCCTGCGCCTCCCGAGAGCACAACTGAAAGCAAGCGCATTTTTTTCCTGATATCTGGACGGGCGATAATTTTACCGGTCCGACTCCAGCCGGCCTCGGAGACCGGGGCCGCGGAGCCTCGGCTTGTCACCGATCCATGCCGAAGTTCACGAACGATGTTTACAAAGCCCACCCTGCCGACGACGCATCCGCCGAGCCGCCCCCGCCCGCGCAGCGTCGACGAGGAGAAGGCCAAACTTCACCGCCAAGTCCGACTCCTGACCTCGGAAGTCACAGGGCTCGAGGAACAGCTCCAGGCCATGCGTCAGTCGACCAGTTGGCGGTTCTCGGCGCCCTTGCGCTGGCTGAGCCGGCAGCTGGGACGGAAGCCGGCGCCGAGCCCGGCCGCCTTGAGAAGGGACCAGAGTTACGCCGAGTGGATTCGTCTGTATGACTCACCGGCTCCCGGAATGCAGGATCCCTTCTGCGTCCGCAGGGCTGGCCATGTCGTACGGCCTTCGCTTTCGATCGTGCTTGCGGCGAGTATTGATGAAGTGTCCTTGCTGGCGCCGTCGATCGGCGCCATCCTAGCCCAGGACCATGCGGCTTGGGACCTCGTTGTCACCGTCCCCGCAGGCGCACGGGCCGAGGTGGAGGGCCTTGTTGCCCGGGACGCCCGCGCGGGGGTTCGCACTACGGTGCGTTCCAGCGCCGTTCCGACCTCGAAGGCCAACGCGTTCAACAATGCACTGGAGTGGGTCAAGAGTGATTGGGTGTTGTTCCTGGACCCGGGCGACGTCTTGCCGACTTGCGCGCTGAGCCATTTCGCCCTCGAGATCGTTGGCCGGAGCGGGGCGGGGATCATCTATTGCGACGATGACGGCCTCGATATCGATGGCAACCGAGTCGATCCCCGCTTCAAGCCGGATTGGAATCTCGACCTGTTCTATTCGCAGCACTACGTCTCGCACACGGCCGCCTACTCGAGGGCGCTGCTGAGGGATGTCGGTGGGTTTCGCGAGGAATTCGGCGAAGGTGCCGGCTACGACCTCATGCTCAGGTGTGTCGAGCGTCTGAGCCTGGGTCAGATTCACCGGGTTCCTCGCATCCTGTGGCACACGCGAAATGCGCCCGAATCGACCGATCGCAGGGAAGCGATGGTGGCTGAGTCGCGGGCGCTGGACCAGCACCTGGAGCGCCGCGGCGTCGAGGCGCGCGTGACGGAAGCCGATGGTGTGAGGCGCGTGAATTACGCGCTCCCTGCCGAACTGCCCTTGGTCACGCTGATCATTCCGACGCGCAACGGCCTGTCGCTGCTTCGACAGTGCATCGAGAGCATTGTCATGCTCTCGACCTATCCAAACTACGAGATCCTTCTGGTCGACAATGGCTCGGACGAACCGGATGCGTTGGCCTACATGGCGGAACTCGATCGGCAACCGGGAATTCGCGTCATTCGGGACGCCCAGCCGTTCAACTATTCGGCTTTGAACAACATGGCAGCGCGCCATGCACGCGGCGCTGTGCTCGGCTTGATCAACAACGACATCGAGGTCATTTCGCCAGCCTGGCTCGAAGAAATGGTTTCCCTGGCAATGCAGCCTGGCGTTGGCGCCGTGGGGGCCAAGTTGTTGTACCCGGACGAGACCGTTCAGCATGGTGGCGTTTTACTGGGCGTCGGTGGCGCCACGGGCGTTGCGGGTCACGCCAACAAGTTCCTGCCGGCGACCGAGGCCGGCTACATGCAACGGGGAGCATCGGTCCAGTCTTTCTCCGCGGTGACGGCCGCCTGCCTCGTGGTTCGCAAATCGCTCTACGAACAGATGGGCGGCCTGAACGAAGTCGACCTGAAGATCGCCTACAACGACGTCGACTTCTGCCTTCGGCTTCGCGAAGCCGGGTACCGCAACGTCTGGACTCCCCACGCCGAGCTGTTCCACCACGAATCGGCGACGCGAGGATCCGATTTCTCGCGGTCGAAACGCCAGCGTTTCGACCAGGAGCAGGACTACATGCGCTCGAAATGGCGCGAGCTGATCGCCGATGATCCGGCCTACAACCCCAATCTCACCGTGTACGCGGAGGATTTCGGCCTGGCCTGGCCGCCTCGCGTGCCCTGGATCACCGGCGCCGCAGCCCCATGACCCTCTCCGTGTCCGTCGCGCTCTGCACCTACAACGGCGCCCGCTACATCGGCGAGCAGGTCCGCAGCATCTGCCTCCAGACCTTGCCGCCCTCGGAGATCGTCCTGTCCGACGACGCCTCCACCGACGGCTGCGTCGAACTGGCGCAGGAAGCCCTGGAGACCTGCCAGCGCGAGCGTCCGGGCCTGTCGATTCGCTTCAGGCCGATTCGCAACGCCAAGGCCCTCCGCGTGACCAAGAACTTCGAGCAGGCCGCCAGCGCCTGCACCGCCGACCTGATCGCCCTGAGCGACCAGGACGATGTCTGGCATCCCGAGCGCCTGGCCCGGATGGTGGCCGAGTTCGAGGCGCGCCCGGACCTGCTGCTGCTGCACACCGATGCCCGCCTGGTCGATGGATCGCTCGAGCCGCTCGGCAACACGCTGTTCCACGCGCTGGAGGTCAAGCCCTTCGAGCGTGCCTGGATCCACGAGGGCCGTGCATTCGACGTCTTCCTGCGGCGCAACCTGGTGACTGGCGCAACCACCCTGTTCCGGCGCTCCCTGCTGGTCCAGGCCCTGCCTTTCCCCAAGGAGTGGCTGCACGACGAGTGGCTGGGCATCGTCGCCGCCGCGATCGGCCGGGTCGACGTGCTCGAACAGGAACTGATCGACTACCGCCAGCACGAAAGCAACCAGATCGGCGCCCGCCGCGACAGCTTCATGGGCAAGGTCCGCAAGGCCCTGGCATCCCGCGGCACCACCCACCAGGATCGCGCCCGAAAAGCCGAGTTGCTGCTCGAACGCCTGCTTTCGCTGGGCGACCAGGTGGCTGCGGATACCATCCGGAAGCTGCGCGACAAGCTCGAACACCAGCGATTCCGGGCCGCGCTGCCGGCGTCGCGTCTGGCACGGTGCGTGCCGGTGCTGCGCGAAGCCATGACCGGCCGCTACGAGAAGTTCGGCCGCGGCGCGCGCGGCGTCGTGCGCGACCTGTTCGAATCCGTCTGAGACCGCCCCGATGAATCACAAGCCACGCTGAATGCCCGCCAACAACGATTCCCCCGCTGCCGCCAAGCCCACCGTCGTCGTCGTCATCCCGTTCTACAACGGCGCCGACTTCATCGAGCGCGCCGTCAAGAGCGTCTTCAACCAGACGGTGCCCGCCGATGAGGTGTTCGTCGTCAACGACGGCTCGCGCCCGGAAGAGCGGGAAGCGCTGGGCGCGCTGGCCGAGCGCTATCCGTTCCGAATCATCGACAAGGAGAACGGCGGCCAGGGCTCGGCGCGCAACGCGGGCGTGGCGGCGTCGCGTTCGGACTACATCTGCTTCCTGGATCAGGACGATTTCTATCTTCCTAACCACATCGAGCTCCTAGCGAACGCCATCCCCGGTGACGACGCGCGCTTCGGCTTCGTCTACGCGGATCTCTACGAGGCGGATGTCGACGGCAACGTGGTGCGCACCGAACTCATCAAGCAGCACTCGAAGGACCATCCCAAGACCAGCATCTTCGACATCTTGCGCTACGACATGTTCGTGCTGCCGTCGGCGACGCTGGTCAGCCGCACGGCCTTCGACGCCGTGCAGGGCTTCGATCCGCAGTTCATGGGTTTCGAGGACGACGATCTGTTCATGCGGATCTTCCGCAAGGGCTACAGCAACCATTTCCTCGACCGCGCGGTCACGGTCTGGTGCATCCACACCGAGAGCACCTCGTTCGGCATCCGGATGATCCGCAGCCGCTACCGCTTCTTCCTGAAGCTCGCCGCCACGTTCCCGGACGAGCCGAAGCGCAACCGCTACTACCTGCGCGACTACCTGATGCCGCGCTTCGGCAAACTGTTCGTCGATCACGCGATCCAGGCCACCAAGCTCGACAACGAGTACCGCAAGGAGATGTTCGCCCACCTCGACGACTACGCCAGGATGGTCCTGACCAACCCCTACGTCGGCGTCAAGGCCAAGACCAAGCTGCGACTGACCCGCTTCCTGCTCTCCCACAGCACCCCCGGCATGGTCCGCGCCATCGGCGCCGCCACCAAGCTGCCCCTGATCCGCGGCTTCCGCCGGCTCTACCGCACCGAGGCCTGAGCCTTGCGCAGGGCGCCGCGGAAGCGCCAGAACGCGGCCGAGCTCCAGACCTTCAGCAGGCTGGTCACGTGCCAGTACAGGTGACGGTGGCTGGTGCGGCTGGCGCGTTGGGCGTCGTGCCGGGCCAGCAGGTCTTCCGCCACCTGCAGCTTCCAGCCGGCGAGCTGGGTGCGGGCGCAGATGTCGAAATCTTCCCCGTACATGAAGAAGCGCTCGTCGAAGCCGCCGATCTCGCGGTAGGCGTCGCTGCGGAACAGCATGAACAGCCCCGGGATCCAGTGCGGCACCGCGGGGCGCTGGTAACCGGGCCGCCGGCGCACCAGGATCTCGTGCGGCGTGATGATCGCCCGGTGCTGCTCGGGCTCGTCCTTGCCGGGCTCGAGGATGCGCGGCGTCAGCAGGCCGCTGTCCGGCCGCGCCTGGGCGACCAGCGGCGCCAGGATGTCGCGATCGAAGCGGATGTCCGGGTTCAGCACCAAAAACCACGGCGTCGCGCAATGGCCGAAGGCCTGGTTGTGGTTGGCGCCAAAGCCCATCGGGGCCGGATTCTCGATCCGCTCCACCTCGAAGCCCCAGTGCAGGCCGGCGAGCGCGTCGGTCTCGGGGATGTTGATCGTCAGCACTACCTTGGCGACCGTGCCGCGGCTGAAGCGGTCGAGTTCCTCCATCAGGGGGCGCACCAGGTCGAGCTGGCCGTGGCTCACGATCGACACCGTGATGGAGGCAGGGGAAGAGGGGGGCATCGGCATGGTCTAATTTCGTCCGGGAATTCTAGGGTTCCCCAACACCACCCATGATTGCCCTGATCGTCATCAGCTTCCTCTTCTCCGCCTTCGCGGTGCAGCTGTTCATGCGCCGCGCCCGCCGGCATGCACGTCGCTACGGCGCCGACATGCCGCAGCGCTTCCACAAGGGGCACGTGCCGCGGCTGGGCGGGGCCGGCATCTTCATCGGCACCGGCGTCGCCTGGCTGGTCGCGGGCATCGGCTCGGACCCGTTCAATGTCTCCTGGCCGCTCAAGAGCTCGGCGCTGACGCTGCTGTGCATCGCGCCGGCCGTGCTCGGCGGCATCATCGAGGACGTCACCCAGCAGGTGTCGGTGCGCTACCGGCTCAGCCTGACCATCGGCTCGGCGCTGCTGCTGTGCTGGGTGCTGAACCTGGGCCTTGCGCGGGTCGGCATCCCTGCCGTCGATGGCTGGCTGCAGGCCATGCCCTTTGCCGCGATCGTGTTCGCCGCCCTGGCCATCGGCGGCCTGCCGCACGCCTTCAACATCATCGACGGCTACAACGGCCTGGCCGGCACGGTCGCGGTGCTGGTCTGCCTGGCGATCTCGCACGTGGCGCTGCAGGTCGGCGACCGGCAGCTCGCCGCCATGGTGATCTGCCTGGTAGGCGCCACGCTCGGCTTCCTGATCTGGAACTACCCGCGCGGCAAGATCTTCGCCGGCGACGGCGGCGCCTATGTCTGGGGCATGGTGATCGCCATCGCCGCCGTCACGCTGGTGCAGCGGCACCGCGTTGTCTCGCCCTGGTTCCCGATGCTGCTGCTGATCTACCCGGTCTGGGAGACGCTGTTCTCGATCTACCGCAAGGTGGCGCGCGGCCAGTCGCCGGGCACGGCGGACGCGCTGCACTTCCACCAGCTGATCTTCCGCCGCATCGTGCGCGTGGCCTTCGCCGACGACGAGGCCCGGCAGCTGCTGGCACGCAACAACCGCACCTCGCCCTACCTGTGGATCTTCGCGGCGCTGACGGTGGTGCCGGCGGTGCTGTTCTGGAACAACACGCTGGTGCTGATCGCCTTCTGCGTCCTGTTCGTGGCCACTTACGTCGCCGCCTACTTGATGATCGTGCGCTTCAAGGTGCCGCGTTGGCTGCGGCCGTAACCTCGGCGCCGCCGAGTTCCGCCACAATCCGGAAATTCGTCTTTTCCCATCGCTCGCCATGACTGATCCCGTCCTCAACATCCCTCCGCGCGACAAGGCCGAGATCCTGGCCCAGGCGCTGCCCTACATCCGCAAGTTCCACGGCAAGACCATCGTCATCAAGTACGGCGGCAATGCCATGACCGACCCCGAGCTGCAGGCCGACTTCGCCGAGGACGTGGTGCTGCTCAAGCTGGTCGGCATGAACCCGGTGGTGGTGCATGGCGGCGGCCCGCAGATCGAGGCCGCGCTCAAGAAGCTCGGCAAGACCGGCCACTTCATCCAGGGCATGCGCGTGACCGACTCCGAGACCATGGAAGTGGTCGAGTGGGTGCTAGCCGGCGAGGTTCAGCAGGACATCGTGGGCCTGATCAACCAGGCCGGCGGCAAGGCGGTGGGCCTGACCGGGCGCGACGGCGGGCTGATCCGGGCCCAGAAGCTCAAGATGGCCGACCGCAACGATCCCAACCTCGAGCACGACGTCGGCCAGGTCGGCGACATCGTCTCGATCGACCCGAGCGTGGTCAAGGCGCTGCAGGACGACGCCTTCATCCCGGTGGTGAGCCCGATCGGCTTCGGCGAGAACAACGAGAGCTACAACATCAACGCCGATGTCGTCGCCGGCAAGCTGGCCACCGTGCTGCAGGCCGAAAAGCTCATGATGCTGACCAACACCCCCGGCGTGCTCGACAAGAACGGCACGCTGCTGACCGACCTGAGCGCCCGCGAGATCGACGAGCTGTTCGCCGACGGCACCATCTCCGGCGGCATGCTGCCGAAGATCGAGGGCGCGCTCGACGCCGCCAAGAGCGGCGTCAACGCGGTCCACATCATCGACGGCCGCGTGCCGCACGCGATGCTGCTGGAAATCCTCACCGACCAGGCCTACGGCACGATGATCCGCGCCCGCTGAGGGCCTAGCTTTCGTATCCCCGCGGGTTGGCCTGCTGCCAGCGCCAGCTGTCGGCGCACATCTGGTCGAGACCGCGGCGGGCCGTCCAACCGAGGGTGGCTTGCGCCAGTGCCGGATCGCCCCAATAGGCCGGGACGTCACCGGGGCGGCGCTCACCGATCTCGTAGGGGATGGGCCGGCCGCAGGCCCGCTCGAAAGCCTTCACCACCTCGAGCACCGATGCACCCCGGCCGGTACCCAGGTTGAGCGTGGCGAGTCCTGGCTGGCTTTCGGCATGCCTCAGTGCCGCCACGTGGCCCTCGGCCAAGTCCATCACGTGGACGTAGTCGCGCACGCCGGTGCCGTCGGGCGTCGGATAGTCGCCGCCATGCACCGCGAGCTTGTCGCGCAAGCCCACGGCGACCTGGCTGACGAAGGGCATCAGGTTGTTGGGCCGCCCCTGCGGGTGCTCCCCGATCAACCCGCTCTCGTGCGCGCCCACGGGATTGAAATAGCGTAGCAGCGCAATCCGCCATGTCGGGTCCGAACGCTGAAGGTCGCCCAGTGCCTCTTCGACCATCAGCTTCGAGCGGCCGTACGGATTGGCCGGTCGGCGTGGCGCGTCTTCCGGGATCGGCGAGTGATCCGGCTCGCCATAGACCGTCGCCGAAGACGAGAAGATCAGCGTGCGCACCCCGGCAGCTTGCATGGCCGCGGCCAGGACGAAACTGCCGTGCACGTTGTTGTCGTAGTAGGCGAGCGGGTCGGCCACCGAATCGCCGACCGCCTTCAGGCCGGCGAAATGGATCACGCCGGCGATCGGCTGCTCGGCGAACAGCCGATCCAGCAAGGCCCGGTCGCGAACATCTCCCTCCACGAAGCGCGGTGCCTCGCCGATGATTCGCGCCAGCCGTTCGAACACCCGGACGTCGCTGTTTCCCAGGTTGTCCAGCACCAGCGGCACATAGCCCGCGGCGGCCAGCGCGACGCAGGTGTGGCTGCCGATGAATCCGGCGCCGCCGGTCACGAGAATGGTTGGGCTCATGGTCTGTCTTGTGTCGGAAGCGTGAATGATTTGTCGATTCTGCGCGACAGGCAGGGCTTGCACGGTTGGCGCGCGCTAACGTTCCCGTGCGAGAATCATTTTTTTACATTTTGCACGCGCCCATGCAGAACGACGAGCCGAGCGCCACTGGCGCCACAAGCAGTTCAGAACCGGTGGCCGCACCGACGCGCAAGCGCCCCAAGCCGGGCGAGCGGCGCGTGCAGATCCTGCAGGCCCTGGCCGCCATGCTCGAGCAGCCCGGTGCCGAGCGCGTCACCACGGCCGCGCTGGCTGCCCGGCTGGAGGTCAGCGAAGCCGCGCTGTACCGCCATTTCGCCAGCAAGGCGCAGATGTTCGAGGGCCTGATCGATTTCATCGAGCAGAGCGTGTTCACTCTGGTCAACCAGATCGTCGAGCGCGAGGCCCCGGGCCACGAGCAGGCCGCGCGCATCGTCGCCATGCTGGTCCAGTTCGCCGAGAAGAACCCCGGCATGACCCGCGTCATGGTGGGCGATGCGCTGGTGTTCGAGAACGAGCGGCTGCAGAGCCGGATGAACCAGTTCTTCGACAAGATCGAAGCGACCCTGCGCCAGTCCTTGCGCGACGGGGCGGCGGTCGACGGCTCCGCCACGCCCACCCTGGACGCGCAGGTGCGCGCCTCGGCGCTCACGGCCTTCGTGGTCGGACGGCTGCAGCGCTTCGCGCGCTCGGGCTTTCGCCGGGCGCCGTCCGAGCACCTGGACGCCTCGGTGGCGTTGATGCTTCCAAACTGAACACGTGCGAGGCGGCGGCCTCGCGCTGGACGTCGCCCCGCGATGCCCCGATCCGGCTATGCACGGCATAGAGAGGCCCTATTCGCAGCCGGCCGGTTCTGCCACAGAATGCACCTCCGACCCTCATCGTAGAACGTAGGAGAACCCCATGAGCAGCGAAAAGACCGAAGCCAAGTGCCCGTTCAGCCCCGCCGCGGGCGGCACGACGAACCGTGACTGGTGGCCCCAGCAGTTGCGGCTCGACCTGCTCCACCAGCATTCGTCCAAGTCCGACCCGATGGGTGAGGGCTTCGACTACGCCGCCGAGTTCAAGACCCTCGATCTGGCGGCGCTGAAGAAGGACCTCGCCGACCTGATGACCGATTCGCAGGACTGGTGGCCGGCGGATTTCGGGCACTACGGGCCCCTGTTCATCCGCATGGCCTGGCACAGCGCCGGCACCTATCGCATCGGCGACGGGCGGGGCGGCGCCGGCCGCGGCCAGCAGCGCTTCGCGCCGCTGAACAGCTGGCCGGACAACGTCAGCCTCGACAAGGCGCGCCGGCTGCTCTGGCCGGTCAAGCAGAAGTACGGCAAGAAGATCTCCTGGGCCGACCTGATGATCCTCGCCGGCAACGTCGCGCTCGAAACCATGGGTTTCAAGACCTTCGGCTTCGGCGGCGGGCGCGCCGACGTGTGGGAGCCTGACCAGGACGTGTACTGGGGTCGCGAAACCAAGTGGCTCGGCGGCGACATCCGCTACGCCCAGGGTTCGCCCGGCGTCGACGAGGCGCACGGCGTGCTCGTGAAGGACGACGACAGCCAGGTGCCGCACTCGCGCAAGCTCGAGAACCCGCTCGGCGCGGTGCAGATGGGCCTCATCTACGTCAATCCCGAAGGTCCGGACGGCAACCCCGATCCGATCGCGGCCGCCTACGACATCCGAGACACTTTCGGACGCATGGCGATGGACGACGAGGAAACCGTGGCGCTGATCGCCGGCGGCCACACCTTCGGCAAGACGCATGGCGCCGGCCCTGCTTCCAACGTCGGGGCCGAGCCCGAGGCCGCCGGCCTCGAGGCCCAGGGCCTCGGCTGGGCGAACAGCTTCGGCACCGGCCGCGGCGGCGACACGATCACCAGCGGCCTGGAAGTCACCTGGACCACCACGCCGACCAAGTGGAGCAACAACTTCTTCTGGAACCTGTTCGGCTACGAATACGAGCTGAGCAAGAGCCCGGCGGGCGCGCAGCAGTGGGTGGCCAAGGGCGCCGGCGCGACTATTCCGCATGCCCACGACCCGTCGAAGAAGCTGGTCCCCACCATGCTGACCACCGACCTGTCGCTGCGCTTCGACCCGGCCTACGAGAAGATCTCGCGCCGCTTCATGGAGCACCCCGACCAGTTCGCCGATGCCTTCGCCCGCGCCTGGTTCAAGCTCACCCATCGCGACATGGGGCCGCGCGCCCGCTACCTGGGGCCGGAGGTGCCGGCCGAAGAGCTGATCTGGCAGGACCCGGTTCCCCCGGTCAACCATCCGCTGGTCGACGAGAAGGACGTCGCGGCGCTGGCCAAGAAGGTGCTGGCTTCAGGGCTCACCCCGGCGCAGCTGGTCTCGACCGCCTGGGCGTCGGCCTCCACCTTCCGCGGCTCCGACAAGCGCGGCGGCGCCAATGGCGCCCGGATTCGCCTGGCGCCGCAAAAGGACTGGGACGTCAATCAGCCGGAGCAGCTGACCAAGGTCCTGCAGGTGCTGGAGGGCATCCGCACCGAGTTCAACGGGGCGCAGGCGGGCGGCAAGAAGATCTCGCTGGCCGACCTGATCGTCCTGGCCGGCGGCGCGGCCGTGGAGAAGGCGGCGCGCGACGGCGGCCACGAGGTCCGGGTTCCCTTCACGCCGGGGCGGACCGATGCGCTGCAGGCGCAGACCGACGCGGCGTCGTTCGCGCCGCTGGAGCCGGTCGCCGACGGCTTCCGCAACTACGTGAAGGCCGGATTGGCCGTGCCGGCAGAGGTGCTGCTGGTCGACAAGGCGCAACTGCTGACCTTGACGGCGCCCGAGATGACGGTGCTGGTCGGCGGCCTGCGCGTGCTGGGCGGCAATGCTGGCCAGTCCCGCGATGGCGTCTTCACCGACAAGCCGGGCACCTTGAGCAACGACTTCTTCGTCAACCTGCTCGACATGGGTACGGAGTGGAACGCGGACTCGGCCGGCGCCGCGTTCCAGGGCCGCGACCGCAAGACGGGCGAGCTGAAGTGGACCGGGTCCCGCGTCGACCTGGTCTTCGGCTCGAACGCGCAGCTGCGCGCCATCGCCGAGATCTACGCCAGCTCGGACGCGAAGAAGAAGTTCGTCGACGACTTCGTGGCGGCCTGGACCAAGGTCATGAACCTCGATCGCTTCGATATCTAGAGCATTTGTTTAGCCTGTTTGAGCACGAAGTCACAAGCCTTGCGCGTGACTTCCTGCTTCAGGCCGCCGCCGGTCAGGTCCATCTTCTTGCCGTCGGTGCCGGTCAGGATGCCCTGCGCGCCGTCCACGTAGCCGGGATCGGAGGCGGGCTTGCCGCCCGGGATCTTGCCCATCAGCTGGTCCTTCACGGCCGTGGTGGCGCTGTCGGCGCTCAGGTAGTTGTTCTTGAGGCAGTACTCGATCACGCCGGCGGCGTTGCCGAGGCTGCCCGAGGCCATGCCGCCACCGCCGCCGGCCAGGCCCTTGAGCATGTCCAGCGACTGGGCCTGGGCGAAGCCGGCGCTGCCGAGCAGCAGGGCGATGGCGCTGACGCGCATGAAGCGTTGTCTGGTGGTGTTCATGTCGGCTCCTTGTACTTTGCGAACAGTTGGGGAAACCATAGCGCAAGCCCAAGGCCGGGCGAAGACGACATTGAAACAGTTGGTGGGCCCTAACCGCGGGTGGCACCGACCGTGACACCGACCTTGCGTCCCGCCTCCACGATCTCGCGCCAGGTCGCGTCATCGAGCCAGATGCCTTCGCGCTCGCGCGCCGCCCGCGCCTTGCGCTCGGGCTCGCCGGCGATCTGCACGGCCTCGAAGCCGGCGCCCGGCGGGCTCTGGCGCAGCCAGTCGACGAAGGCCGTCGCCTCCTGCTCGAAGCTCGCCTGCGTGCCGAGTTTGGCCGGGTCGATCAGCACCACCAGCATGCCGTTGAGCACTGTGCGCGCGGTGTCCGCCGGACGGTGCCAGGTGCCGCTGCCGGTCAGTGCGCCGCCGAGCAGCTCGCAGGCCACCGCCATGCCATAGCCCTTGTGCTCGCCGAAGGTCATCAGGGCGCCGAACAGGCCGTTGCTCTGCGGCACCACCACCACGCCCGGGTCGTCGGTCGGTGCGCCATGCTCGTCGATCAGGTGGCCCGGCGGCACGCGCTCGCCCTTGTTGTAGGCCACGCGCATCTTGCCCTGCGCCACCCGGCTGGTCGCGAAGTCGAGGATGAAGGGCTCGGCCCCCGCCAGCGGCACGCCGATGCAGCAGGGGTTGGTGCCGAAGCGGCCGTCGCCGCCGCCCCAGGGCGCGACCACCGGCCGCGACAGCACGTTGACGAAGTGCATCGCCACCAGCCCCTGGGCCACCGCCATCTCGGCGAAATGGCCGATGCGCCCCAGGTGGTGCGCGCTGGCCAGCGAGAGGATGCAGCTGCCATGCTGCTTGGCCCGCGCAATGCCGAGCTCCATCGCCTGCACGCCGACGATCTGGCCGAAGCCGTGCTGGCCGTCGAGCGAGAGCAGGGCGCCGGTGTCGAGGAGGATCCGGACCGCGGCATTGGGCACCAGGCCGCCCTCGGCGATGGCGTCGACATAGCGCGGCAGCATGCCGACGCCGTGCGAATCGTGGCCGCTCAGATTGGCCAGCACCAGGTTGGCGGCGACCTGCTCGGCCTCGGCCGGCGTGCTGCCGGCGGCGGCCAGGATGCGGGCGACCTCATTTCTCAGGCGGCCCGGCTCCAGTGTTTGGGACATGTGATTCAAACTCCCTTGGCGTTGAGGGTGATGGCGTAGAGCGAACTCGTGGCGCAGATGAAGAGGCGGTTGCGCTTGGGGCCGCCGAAGCAGACATTGGCCACGCGCTCGGGCAGCAGGATCTTGCCGATCAGGCTGCCGTCGGGGTGCAAGGCATGCACGCCATCGGCGGCGCTGGTCCAGATGCGGCCCTCGGTGTCGAGCCGGAAGCCGTCGAACAGCCCCTGCGTGCATTCCGCGAACAGGCTGCCGGCACCCAGCCGCCGGCCGTCGCTCGAGACCGCGAAGCGGCGGATGTGGCGCGGCCCGTCGTCCGCATGGCTGGCGCCGGTGTCGGCGATGTAGAGCATCGATTCGTCGGGCGAGAAGGCCAGTCCGTTGGGCTTGACGAAGTCGTCGGCGACGAGGTCGACCGCGCCGCTGGCCGGGTCGATGCGGTAGACGTTGCAGGTGCCGATCTCGCTGTCGGCGCTCAAACCTTCATAGTCGCTCAGGATGCCGTAGCTCGGGTCGGTGAACCAGATGCCGCCATCGGAGTGCACCACGACGTCGTTCGGCGAGTTGAGGCGCTTGCCTTGCCAGTGCGAGGCCAGCACCGTGAGGCTGCCATCATGCTCGGTGCGCGTCACGCGCCGCGTCAGGTGCTCGCAGCTGACCAGCCGGCCCTGGCGGTCGACCGTGTTGCCGTTGGCATTGTTGGACGGTTCGCGGAACACGGCCACGCCGCCGTTGCGCTCGTCGAAGCGCATCATGCGGTTGTTCGGGATGTCGGACCACACCAGTGTGCGGTGGGCGCCGAACCAGGCCGGCCCCTCGCACCAGCGGGCGCCGGTCCAGAGCCGCTCGACCTTCTCGGGTCCGGGCACCAGGCGGTTGAAACGGGCGTCGAATTTCTCGATGCCGCAGCCGTCCAGCGTGCCGAAGGGGGGCTGAGTGAAATGCGACATGGCTACATCACCGCGCCGACCTGCCAGGGCACGAACTCGTTCTGCCCGTAGCCATGGCGCTCGCTCTTCGAGGGTTCGCCCGAGGCGGTCGCCAGCACCATCTCGAAGATGCGCTGGCCCATCTCCTGGATCGACACCGTGCCTTCGACGATCTCGCCGCAGTTGATGTCCATGTCTTCTTCCTGGCGCTGCCAGAGCGCGGAATTGGTCGCCAGCTTGAGCGACGGTGAAGGCGCGCAGCCATAGGCCGAGCCGCGGCCGGTGGTGAAGCAGATGATGTTGGCGCCGCCCGCCACCTGGCCGGTGGCGCTGACCGGATCGTAGCCCGGCGTGTCCATGTAGACGAAGCCGTGCGCGGTCACGGGTTCGGCGTATTCGTAGACCGCCTCGAGGTTGCTGGTGCCGCCCTTGGCCACCGCGCCGAGCGACTTCTCGAGGATCGTCGTGAGCCCGCCGGCCTTGTTGCCGGGCGAGGGGTTGTTGTTCATCTCGCCCTCGTTGATGGCGGTGTAGTGCTCCCACCAGCGGATCCGCTCGACCAGCTTTTCGCCGACCTCGCGCCGCACGGCGCGGCGGGTCAGCAGGTGCTCGGCGCCGTAGACCTCCGGCGTCTCGGACAGGATAGCCGTGCCGCCGTGCGCCACCAGCAGGTCGACCGCGGCGCCCAGCGCCGGGTTCGCGCTGATGCCCGAGTAGCCGTCGGAGCCGCCGCACTGCAGCCCGATCGTGATGTGGGCCGCGCTCAACGGCTCGCGCCGCACGGCATTGGCGCGCGGCAGCATCTCGTTGATCAGCGCCACGCCCTTCTCGACCGTCTTGCGCGTGCCGCCGGTGTCTTGGATGTTGAAGACGCGGAAGTTCTCGCCTTCGCTCAGGTGGCCGGTGGCCAGCCAGGCATTGATCTGGTTGGCCTCGCAGCCCAGCCCGACCACCAGCACGGCGGCGAAGTTGGGGTGCGTCGCGTAGCCCGTGAGCGTGCGCTCGAGCAGCTGCATGCCCATGCCGCCGGTGTCCATGCCGCAGCCGGTGCCGTGGGTGAGCGCGACCACGCCGTCGACGTTCGGGTAGTCGGCCAGCGCCGCCGGATTGGTCTTGCGCGAGAAGTGGTCGGCGATGGCGCGTGCCGCCGTGGCCGAGCAGTTGACGCTGGTCAGCACGCCGATGTAGTTGCGTGTGGCGACGCGGCCGTCGGCCCGCTTGATGCCCATGAAGGTGGCCTCGCGCTTCGGCGGCGGTGCCTTCACGTCGGCCCCGAAGGCGTAGTCACGCTCGAAGTGGCCCTTGTCTGGGCCCATGTCGAGGTTGTGCGTATGCACGTGCTCGCCGGGTGCGATCGACTTGCTCGCGAAGCCGATGATCTGGTTGTAGCGGCGCACTGGGTCGCCTTGCGCGATGGCGCGCACCGCGATCTTGTGGCCGGGCGGGATCAGGCCGCGTGCCGTCACGCCCTCGACCGGCGTGCCGCCGACCAGCTGGCCGCGCGCGATCACGACATCGTCGGCGGGATGGAGTCGAATGAAGGGGTTCATCGTGGGGGTCCTTTGTCTTGTACGGCACTGGATCTGGTCAGTTGGGGACAGAGCAAAAACCGCTGCGCGGTTTGTTGGTCTGTCGCGCAAGGTCTCAGAAGAACATTTTCGGCAGCCACAGTACCAGGGACGGCATGTAGGTGATGATCGCCAGGCTCACCAGCAGCGGCACCAGCCACGGCAGGATCGCCATGGTGGTGCGCTCGAAGCTCAGTCCGGCGACCCGCGCGAGCACGAACAGCACCATCCCCATCGGCGGATGCAGCAGCCCGATCATGAGGTTCAGCACCATCACCAGGCCGAAGTGGATCGGATCGATGCCCAGGTGGGTCGCGATCGGCAGCAGGATCGGCACCAGGATCGTGATGGCCGCGGTGGGCTCCAGGAAGCAGCCGACGAACAGCATCAGCAGGTTGGCCAGCAGCAGGAAGACCCAGGCCTGGTCGGTGAAGCCCAGCACCCAGCTCGCGATCTCGGTCGTGACGCCGGTCGCGGTCAGCATCCAGCCGAAGATCGACGCCGCGGCGACGATGAAAAGCACGGTCGAGGTGGTCTCGATGGTGTCGAGGCAGACCTTGACGAACATCTTCCAGGACAGCGTGCGGTACCAGGCGAAGCCGAGGATCATGGCCCAAACGCAGGCGGCGATCGCGCCCTCGGTGGGCGTGAAGAGGCCGGTGGTCATGCCGCCGATCAGCAGCACCGGGGTCATGATCGGCAGCAGGGCCTCGAAGCGGAAGATCCGGTCGAGCACGAACAGCGCCGCCAGGCCGCCGAAGACCGTCAGTTGCGGCGGCGTGCCCAGCTGGCTGATCAACAGCCACATCAGCAGCGGCCAGCCGATCACGACCGCGAGCTCGCTCAAGGCCTTGAACAGCCGCGTGCGCGAGAACTTGACGTCGCCGCCCCACTTGTTCTTGTGGGCGAAGTAGGCCACCGTGAGCATCATCAGGATCGCCATCATGGCGCCCGGCAGGATGCCCGCGAGGAATAGCGCGCCCACCGAGACGTTGGCCATCATCCCGTAGATCACGAAGGGCAGGCTGGGCGGGATGATCGGCCCGAGCGTGGCCGAGGCGGCCGTGACGCCGACCGCGAACTCGGTGTCGTAGCCATGCTCCTGCATGGCCTTGATCTCGATCGTGCCGAGGCCGGCGGCGTCGGCGATCGCGGTGCCGCTCATGCCGGCGAAGATCACCGAGCCGAGCACGTTGACGTGGCCCAGCCCGCCCTTGAGCCAGCCGACCAGCGCCAGCGCGAAGTTGTAGATGCGGGTCGTGATGCCGGCGTTGTTCATGAGGTTGCCGGCCAGGATGAAGAAGGGAACGGCCAGCAGCGGGAAGCTGTCGATGCCGCTCACCATCCGGTGGATCACGACGAAGGGCGGCAGGCCGCCCGACATCAGGATGTAGGCCAGCGAGGCGCCCGCCATCGCGATGGCCACCGGGATGCCGCCGGCCATGAAGACCAGGAAGAAGATCTTGAGCATGTTGGACAGTCGGTCTCAGTGGTCTGATAACGTGGATTCGGGTCGTTCGAGCACGCTGTAGCCGCGCCGCCAGTGGATGCGCGCCACCTGCAGCGAGCGCCAGGCCATCGCGGCGAAGCCGAACAGGCAGAGGCCGTAGACGATGTTCATCGGCAGGTCGACGATGGTCATGCGCGTGCGGCTGCCGATCTTGAACATCATCTGCACGGTCATGACCACCGCACCGGCGAAGAAGGCGATGCGCACCAGGTCGACCGCCTTGGACATCCACACGCCCATCGCCTTGGGCATGTGGCGGTAGAAGAAGTCGACCTGGATCTGGTTGTTCTTCGAGACCCCGATCGCCGCACCGATGAAGACCACGCCGATCAGCATGTAGCGCGCCACCTCCTCGGTCCAGGCCGCGGAATCGTTCAGCACGTAGCGCGTGACGAACTGGTAGAAAACCGTGAGGCCGAGCAGCCAGAACAGCGCCAGCGCGATCCATCCCTCGGCGATGGTGTCCGAAAGGTCGACCACTTCGTCTTCCGCATGGAAGTGGCCCTCGTCGTCGATGATCTTCTGCTCGGTCATGGCGGCGCCTTACTTGATCGCCAGGATGCGGTCGTAGTCCTGCTGGCGGTAGCCCTGGTCGGTCGGCTTGGTGTTCTTGAGCACGGCCTCGCGGAACGCGGCCTTGTCGACCACGATCACGTTGTTGCCCTTCTTCTTGAACTCATCGGTGAGCCGGATCTCCGAAGCGATGATCTCGCGGCCGGTCTTCTCGGCCGCTTCCTGCATCACCTCGGTGAAGATCTTCTTCTCGTCCGGCGACAGCTTCTCCCAGGTCTGGCCCGAGACCACGGTGAGCAGCGAGTCGATGATGTGGCCGGTCAGCGAGATGTTCTTCTGGACCTCGAAGAACTTCTTGGCCTCGATGGTCGGCAGCGGGTTCTCCTGGGCGTCGACCGTGCCGTTCTGCAGCGCCAGGTAGACCTCGGCGAAGGCGATCGGCGTCGCGTTGGCGCCGAGCGATTTCGGGAAGGCCAGGTAGGCCGGCGCGTCGGGCACGCGGATCTTCAGGCCCTTCATGTCCTCGGGCTTGGCCACCGGCTTGGCGGCGGCCGAGGTGACGTGGCGCGCGCCGTAGTAGTTGAGCGCCGTGATGTGGTTGCCGCTCTTGTCGTCGTAGCCCTTGGCGAGCTCCTTGAAGACATCGCTCTGGGCGTACTTCAGCAGGTGCTCGGAATCGCGGAAGATGAACGGGAAGTAGGTCACGGCGAGCGGCTTGTAGGTGTTGCCCGCGAAGCTCGCGCCGGTCAGGATGATGTCGACCGTGCCCAGGGTCAGGCCCTGGTTGATGTCCGACTCCTTGCCCAGGCTGGAGGCCGGGAAGACCTGGATCTCGTACTTGCCGTTGGTGCGCTTCTTGATCTCGTCGGCGGCCCACAGCGAGTATTTGTGGAAGGGCTCCGAAGTCTCGTAGACATGAGCCCACTTGAGCTTGGTCTGGGCCTGCGCGAGGCCGAAGGCGCCGAGCGCGCCAGCCGCCAGGGCGCAGGCCGCGAAGGTCTTGAGGGCGAAGCGTTTGCTGGTCATCGATTTGTCTCCGTTGTGGTTGGGAAGAAAAGCGGACTGACTTGGCTGGGATCAGGAGGCCTTCGCGCGGCGCCAACTCGCGCTGAATCTCTGGTGGGACTTGTCCATGTGCGCGTGCATGGCGGCACGGGCGGCGTCGGGGTCGCGCGCGGCGATCGCGTCGCGGATGGCCTCGTGCTCGGCGATCGCGCTGCGCCACGACTTGACGGTCTCGAAGTAGCCGCCGAGCCGCGTGAAGATCGGGCCGTTGCGCGAATCCCAATAGCCCTGCACCGTCTCGGACAGCACCACGTTGCCGCAGGCTTCGACAATCGCCAGGTGGAAGGCCCGGTCGCCCTCGAGCGGCATCATGTTGCGATCGGCCATCTCGCGCATGCTCTCGATGGCCCGGGTCAGGGTGTCGACGTCGCGCCGGCGGCCCAGCGCGGCCGCCAGGGCCGCGGTCTCGCCCTCGACCACGCGGCGGGCCCGGATCAGTTCGAGCGGGCCCCATTCGGCCGCCGCCACCGGCGCCGCCGTCCGGTGCGAACGGTCGAGCACGTAGACGCCCGAGCCGGTGCGGACCTCGACCCAGCCCTCGACTTCGAGCGCGATCAGGGCCTCGCGCACCGAAGGCCGGCTGACGCCGAGCTGCCTGGCGAGATCGCGCTCGGCAGGCAGCCGCGCGCCGACCGCGAACTCGCCCTGGGCGATCAGCGCGCGCAGCTGGTCGGCGATCTGCCGATAGAGGCGTTGAGGCTCGACGGTTTGCAGCGGCACGTGCAGGGAAGGGGGAGGGGTTAAGGGTTGTCCTGAATTGGACAAGTGGTAAGGCCAATTCAGAATACGAGCCGCACCGGAGCCGGGCCATCGGGCGAAACCCTGAATGCAGCGCGGCCTTCGCGGCATCACCATCGCCATCAGCTTCGAGAGGACATCCCATGAGACTTCAGGGCAAGACCGCGCTCGTCACCGCGGCCGGACAGGGTATCGGCCATGCGAGCGTGCTCGCACTCGCGGCCGAGGGCGCGACGGTGTGGGCCACCGACGTCAACGAAAAGCTGTTGGCGCGCTTCGACGGCGTCGCCAACGTCAGGACCGCGAAGCTCGACGTGCTCGACAAGGCCGCCATCGGCGCACTCGTGCAGACCTTGCCGGCGCTCGACGTGCTCTTCAACTGCGCCGGCGTGGTCCACAACGGCAGCGTGCTCGACGCCGCCGACGCCGACCTCGAGTTCGCCTTCAACCTCAACGTGCGGGCCCAATTCTGGACCATCCAGGCGGTGCTGCCGGGGATGCTCGCGGCCGGGCGCGGCAGCATCATCAACATGGCGAGCGTCTGCTCCAGCATGAAGGGCCTGCCGAACCGCTTCGTCTACGGCACCACCAAGGCGGCGGTGCTCGGCCTCACCAAGAGCGTCGCCGCCGACTACGTGACCAAGGGCATCCGCTGCAACGCGGTGTGCCCCGGCACGGTCGACACGCCCTCGCTCGGCGACCGCATCAACGCCAACGCCGACCCCGAGGAGGCACGCAAGGCCTTCATCGCGCGCCAGCCGATGGGCCGGCTCGCGCGGGCCGAGGAGATCGCGCCGGTGGTGGTGTTCCTGGCCAGCGACGAATCCGTCTTCGCGACCGGCCAGGCCTTCACGGTCGACGGCGGCATCATGATATGAACCAGCTCGACTTCAACGGCCGCCATGCGGTCGTCACCGGCGGCGCCACCGGCCTGGGCTTCGGCATCGCCAAGCGGCTGCTGGCCTCGGGCGGCAGCGTCACCGTGTGGGACCGCGACGGCGAGGCCGCGACCAAGGCCGCCTGGGCGCTCGGCGCCAAGGCCTATGCGCTGGCGGTCGACGTGACCCAGCAGCCTTCGGTGGCCAAGGCCGTGGCGGCCACGCTGGCGCAGGCCGGGCGCATCGATGCGCTGGTCAACAGCGCCGGCATCACCGGGCCCAACACGCGGCTGTGGGACTACCCGGTCGATGCCTGGCGCCAGGTCATGGAGGTCAACCTGACCGGCCTCTTCATCTGCTGCCGGGAGGTGGTCGGCCAGATGCGCTCGCAGGGCTACGGCCGGATCGTCAACATCGCCTCGGTCGCCGGCAAGGACGGCAACCCCAACGCCAGTGCCTACAGTGCGAGCAAGGCCGGCGTGATCGCGCTCACCAAGTCGCTCGGCAAGGAACTCGCCGATACTGGCATCCGCGTCAACTGCGTCACCCCGGCGGCGGTCAAGACCGCGATCTTCGACCAGATGACGCCCGACCACATCGCCTTCATGCTGTCGAAGATCCCGATGGGGCGATTCGGCACGGTGGAGGAGGTGGCCGCGATGGTGGCCTGGCTCTGCACCGAGGATTGCTCTTTTTCCACCGGCGCGACCTTCGATCTTTCGGGCGGTCGCTCCACCTACTGATCCCACAACAAAGGACCTTCATGAAACTCGTTCGCTATGGCAACCCGGGCAAGGAGAAGCCTGGCCTCATCGATGCCGAGGGCAAGCTGCGCGACCTGAGCGCGGTGGTCGGCGACATCGGCCCCGACCAGCTCGGCGACGCCGCGCTGGCCAAGCTGCGCAAGCTCAAGGTCGACAAGCTGCCGCTGGTCAAGGGCAAGCCGCGCTACGGCTGCCCGGTGGCCAAGGTCGGCAAGTTCATCGCGATCGGCCTCAACTACGCCGACCACGCGGCCGAGTCGGGCATGCCGATCCCCAAGGAGCCGGTGGTGTTCACCAAGGCCAACAGCTGCATCCAGGGGCCGAACGATCCGGTCATGCTGCCCAAGGGGTCGGTCAAGGGCGACTGGGAGGTCGAGCTCGGCGTGGTGATCGGCACCCGCGCGCGCTACGTCTCGCAGAAGAACGCGCTCGACTACGTGGCCGGCTTCTGCGTCGTCAACGACGTCAGCGAGCGCGAATGGCAGCTCGAGCGCGGCCTGACCTGGGACAAGGGCAAGGGCTTCGACACCTTCGGCCCGATCGGTCCCTGGCTGGTCACGCGCGACGAGATCGCCAACCCGCAGAAGCTCGCGATGTGGCTCGACCTCAACGGCGAGCGCATGCAGACCGGCAACACCAAGACGATGATCTTCAACGTCGCCAGGCTGGTGAGCTACGTGAGCCAGCTCAACACGCTGGAGCCCGGCGACATCATCACCACCGGCACGCCGCCGGGCGTCGGCATGGGCAAGAAGCCGCAGCCGGTGTTCCTGAAGAAGGGCGACGTGATGACCCTCGGCATCGAGGGGCTCGGTGAACAGCGCCAGGAAGTGGTGCCGTTCAAGCTCTGAGGATCAACGGGAGGTGGCTCAGTCCACCTTGATCCCGGCCGCCTTGACCACCTGCTGGGCCTTGGCGGTCTCGTCGGCCAGGAAGCGGTCGAAGTCGGCCGACGGCATCGTGAAGGGTTCGGCGCCGAGCTTGTCGAGCCGCTCCTTGAGGTCGGGCGCCGCCATGATCTTCGCCACCTCGGCCTGCAGCCGGTCGACCACCGGCCGCGGCGTCTTCGCCGGCGCGAACAGGCCGACCCAGAACAGGTACTCCGAACCCGGCACGCCGGCTTCGACGGTGGTGGGCACCTGCGGCATCACGGACGAGCGCTTGCCGGTTCCGACCGCTAGCGCCTTCAGCCGCCCGTCCTTGATCAGCGGCAGCGCCGAGACCATCGGCGCGAAGAACCAGTCGACCCGCCCGCCCATCACCTCGGTCATGGCTTCGGGCGTGCCGCGGAACGGCACGTGCTGGGCCTGGAGGCCGGCCGCGAGCCGGAACACCTCGGCATTCATGTGGGTCGCCGAGCCGTTGCCCGCCGAGGCGTAGTTGAAGCCCCCGGGCTTGGCCTTGGCCTGCGCGACCAGGTCCTTCACGTCGGCGAAGCGCCCGGGCGGGGCGACCAGCACGTTGGGCAGGCTGGCCAGCGGCGTGACGCCGGCGAAGTCCTTCAGCGTGTCGTAGCTGAGTCCCGGATAGATCGACGGGTTCACCAGATGCCCCGCCGAATGCACCAGCAGCGTGTAGCCGTCGGGCGCCGCCTTGGCGACCTGGGCAGCGCCCAACGTGCCGCCCGCGCCCGGCTTGTTGTCGATGATGACGCTGGTCCCGAGCGCCGGCCCGAGCCGCTCGGCCACCAGCCGGGCCACGATGTCGGTACCGCTGCCGGCGGTGAAGGGCACCACCATCCGGATCGTCTGGCCGCGCGGCCAGTCGCCCTGGGCCTGGGCGGCCGGGAAGGCGCACAGGGCGATGGCGGCCGCCAGCAGCTGGCGCCGGCCGAGGAAGGATGTCGTCATGGGGTTGTCTCCGTTGGAATGATGTGTGTGTCGAGGAACGACGAAAGGCGAAAGAAGGCTCAGCCGGGTGCGGCATTGGCCATGACCAGCGCCACCAGCACTGGCCGTTGGCTGCGGTTCAGCAACTGCCGCTTCTCGCCCGGCGCGAAGCGGCAGCTGTCGTAGGGGCCGAGTTCATGCTCTTCCTGGTGGCCGTCGAGTTCGGAGACCACGGTCAGGCGCCCTTCGAGCACCAGGTAGAGCTTTTCGATCTGCGAGCCGTCGAGCGTGGTGTGGCCGCCCGGCAGGATCTGGCTCATGCCCATCCACATCTGGGTCGAGGGCCCGGCCTCCTTGCCCTGCAGCCGCAGGCAGCGCATGTCGTAATGATTGGGCGCCTCGTAGGCCGGCGCCTGCTCGAATCGGGTCAGGTGCATGGCGGCGTCTCCTCAGGGCCGCAGCACGACGCGGTCGGTGCTGCCCGACAGCACCAGCCGGTAGGCATCCGCGGCCTGGTCGAGCGTGAAGGCGCGGGCCACCGGAAAGGGCTTCAGCGTGCCGCGCTCGAAGCCCTCGCGCATCGCGTCGAGCTGGCCGGTGGCGGCCACGCAGTCCATCGCCAGCGAGTCGATGCCGACGTAGGTGTGCATGCCGCGGTAGAAGGCGAAGATGTCGAAGGGCACCGCGCGGTCCTGGGTCGAGATCAGGATCTGCGTCGCGCCCTTGGCCATCGACTTGTTGGCGGCGTCGAAGTAGGCGCTGCCCACGGTGTTGTAGGCGATGTCGACGCCGCGGCCGCCGGTGAGCTCCCGCACCCGCGCCGCGATGTCGCCCTGCGTGGCATCGATCGTCTCGACCGCTGCGCAGGCGAAGCCTTCGAAGGGCCCCGGGCGCCGTTGCACCGCGATCACCCGCGCCCCGGCCTGGGCCGCCAGCTGCACCGCCGCCTGGCCGACCTTGCCGTTGGCGCCCAGCACCAGCACCGTCTGCCCGTCCCGCGGCATGCCGCTGCGCCGGAAGCCTTCGTAGGCCGTGACGAAGGGCACGCCGACCGCGCCCGATTCGTCCATCGAGATGCTGAGCGGCCGGTCGCGCAGGGCGGCCACCGGCAGCACCAGGAAGCGCGCGTGCGAGCCGTCGCGCGTGATGCCGATGTCGCCGCCGGAGCCATAGACCTCGCGGCCGATCCAGTCGTTGGGGCCGTCGACCACCACGCCCGCGAAGTCGCGCCCCGGGGTGCGCGGCCAGACGGCCTGCGGCATCAGGCCGAGTGCCGCCTTGACGTCGCTCGGATTGACCGCCGCGGCGCCGACCCGCACCACCGCGAAGCCGGGCGTGGCCGCCGGTTCGGGCTGGGCGGCGGCCTGGAGCCGCAGTCCGGCGATGTCCGCGGCCTTCTCGGCCAGCCGCAAGGCGCGGGCGCTGTCGTCGACAGTGACGGCGTTCATGCGCTGCCTCCTTCCAGTCCCAGCGTGGCGCGCGCCTCGCGCGCCGAAGCCACCTCGCCGCCCAGGCTCACGATGATGTCCCTGGCCTTGGCCACCAGCTGCGCGTTGCTTTCGGCCAGCACGCCGCGCTCGAGGTAGATGTTGTCTTCCATGCCGACCCGCACGTGGCCGCCCATGAGCCAGGCTTGCGCGACGATCGGGAACTCCATGCGGCCGATGCCGAAGGCGCTCCAGAAGGCGCCGCGCGGCAGCATGTTGCGGGCATAGAGCAGCGTCTCGGGTGTCGGCGCGAAGCCGTACTTCACGCCGAGGACGAAGGTCCACATGGCGGGGCCTTCGAGCGTGCCGTCGGCGATCAGGTCGAGCGCCAGGTTGATGTCGCCCGAGTCGAAGATCTCGAGCTCGGGCTTGACGCCCGCCTCGCGGATCACGCGGGCCATGCGGCGCACGTTCTTCGGCGTGTTCATGACGACGTCGGGCCCGGAGTTCATCGTGTTGAGGTCCAGCGAGCAGACGTCGGGCTTGATCAGCGCGATGTGCTCGACCCGCTTCTCGGGCGGCAGCAGCGTGCTGCCCGGCGCGGCGACCTTCGGGTCGTCCTCGCTCGGAATGAAGCGGCCGCCGGGGCCGGTGGTCAGGTTGATGATGAGCTCGCGGTTCTGGCGCCGGATGCGGTCGACCACGTCGCGGTAGAGGTCGACCTGCATCGACGGCTTGCCGGTCTCGGGGTCGCGCACGTGGATGTGGACCTGGCCGGCGCCGGCCTCGGCCGCGGCCAGGCATTCGTCGGCGATCTGCGCCGGCGTGATCGGCAGGTGCGGCGTCTGCTCGGGCTTCACGAGGTTGCCGGTGACTGCGCAGGTGATCAGCGTCTTCACAGGTGCCGCCCTCCATCGACCACGATGCGGGTGCCGGTCACGAAGCGCAAGGTGGTCGCCAGCGCTTCGATGGTGGCGGCCACGTCCTCCGGCCGGCCGATGCGGCCCAGCGGGGTGGTGGCGGCCATCTTGTCCGCGAACTCGGCGCCACGGCCCGGCACGAACCCCGACTCGACCGCGCCCGGCGACACCGAGACCACGCGCACGGCGGGCGCCAGGGCCTTGGCCAGTGCATCGCCGACGACGTCGAGCCCGGCCTTGGCCGCGACATAGGCCAGGTTGCTGCCGACGCCGGTGAAGCCGGCGATCGACGAGACGTTGACCACCAGCCCGTCGCCGCTGGCCTTGAGCATCGGCGCGAAGGCGCGGATGGTGGCGAACACGCCGCGGAAGTTGGCGCGCAGCAGCTCGTCGATCAGTTCGTCGGTCAAGGCATCGAGGTCGGCCGCGGGCACAGGCTGCGTGTGGCCGGCACTGTTGACCAGGATGTCGCAGCGTCCGTAGCTCGCCTGGACGGCGGCGGCGGCGCGCTGCAGGCTGGGCGTGTCGACGATGTCCGCGCGCAGCGCCGAATGGCGCTGCCCGTCGGCATGCGGCAAGGCGGCGGCGCGGGCGTCGGCGTCCTCGCCCTTGCGGTGCACCAGCACGCAGCTGGCGCCGAGCGCGGCGAGCCGGCGTGCGCTCGCATGGCCGATGGCGCCGAGGCCGCCGGTGATGACGGCGACCTTGCCGTCGAGTCGGGAGGTGGGATCAAAACTCATGGGGTGTCCAAGGGAAAGGTTGAAGGCGATCGATCGAGGTGTTCATGGAATCGGCGGGCGCGGGAACTTCATCTCGCCGGGCTCCAGCACGAAGTCGTACTGCAAGGTCGCGTGGCCGCCGCCCTGCTGGGGTTCGAAGCGGCCGATCAGCCGGCGCGTCACGCCGAACACCGGGTCGCTCTCGAGGTTCTCGTCGTCGTCCGCGAAGACCTGCGTGACGAGCACCTTGTGGCCCGGCTTGCTGACCATGAAATGCAGGTGCGCCGGCCGGTTGGGATGCCGCAGCTGGGCCCGCAGCAGGTCGCCGCAGGGGCCGTCGGTCGGCACCGGATAGCCGGCCGGCCGGACGCTGCGGAAATGGAAGCGGCCCTCGGCATCGGTCCTGAAGCGGCCGCGCAGGTTCATGTCCTGCTGCGCCGGGTCCTGGTTCTCGTAGAGGCCGACCGGCGAGGCCTGCCAGACATCGAGGGTGGCGTCCGCCACCGGACGGCCGGCGGTGTCGCGCACGGTGCCGGCGACCTCGAGCGGAACGCCGGGCGTCTCCGAGCGCGCGATGCTCTCGCCGCCATCGCAGAACGGCGCGTTGGCGCGCCAGAACGGACCCAGCAGCGCGGCCGGCGACTCGCCCTGCGGGTCCTGGTTGTTCTGCAAGGCCACCAGGGTGGACACGCCCAGCAGGTCGGCCGCCAGCACGACCTCGTTCTTGGTCTCGCCGCTGGCCTGGCCGATCGCGACCAGGAATTCGAGCGCGCGCTCGAACTCGTCCTCGGTCAGCTCGACCTCGCGCACGAAGGCGTGCAGGTGGCGGGTCAGGGCGGCCATCACGCTGCGCAGGCGCGGGTCGGGCGTGCGCTCCATCGCCTGGAGGGTGATCTGCAGCACGGATTCGGGGGTGGTCACGATGTTCATGGGGTGTCTGGCCTTTATGCAAACGTTTGCAAATTATTCCTCCATTTCTCGGAAAAGTAAAATCCGCATATCCATTCCCTCATCGTGGAAAATCGCCGGGTTGTCCCGATTCGGGCATTCAATCGTTTGCATCCATGAACCCCCAACCCTCGTCCACCGTCACCATCCGCGATGTCGCGCTGGCCGCCGGCGTGCATGTCTCGACGGTCTCGCGCGCGCTCAATCCGGACAAGCGCAGCCTGATCAGCGCCGAGGTGCTGAAGGTGGTCGAGGAGGCCGCGCGCAAGCTCGGCTACCGGCCCAACCGCGCGGCGTCGGCGCTGCGGACCGGCCGCACCCACACCATCGGGGTGCTGGTGCCCGACATCACCAACCCGGTGTTCCCGCCGATCCTGCAGGGCATCGAGGCCAGCGCGGCGGCGCGCGGCTACTTCGTCTTCGTGACGAACGTGGTCGACCATGCCCTGGCGCGCCCGATCGTCGAGCGGATGCTGGCGCAGCGGGTCGACGGACTGGTGCTGGCGATCGCCACCCGCGACGACCCGCTGGTCGACTACATCGGCAAGGCCGGCCTGCAGGCGGTGCTGGTCAACCGGGCCGACGAGACCGGGCGCCTGCCCGCGGTGGTGAGCGACGACCGGCTGGCAATGAAGCTGGCGGTCGATCACCTGGTGTCGCTGGGCCATCGCCGCATCGCCCACCTGGCCGGCCCGCAGAACGTGCCGACCGGCGTCGGCCGGCGCCAGGGCGTCGAGCAGGCACTGCGCGACCGCGGACTCGAACTGGCCAGCGTCGAGGAATGCGAGGGCTACAGCCGCGAGGCCGGCCGCGCCGCCATGCAGCGGCTGCTCGATGTCTACGAACGGCCGCAGGCCGTGGTGTGCTGCAACGACCTGGTCGCCCTCGGCGCCTACGATGTGCTGCGCGAGCGCGGCATCCGCGTGCCGCAGGACATCTCGATCACGGGCCACAACGACATGCCGCTGGTCGACATGGTCAACCCGCCGCTCACCACCATCCGGCTGCCGCACCGCGAGCTCGGCTGGCGCGCCGCCGAGATGCTGTTCGACGGCATCGAGGGCCGGGCGCCGTCGGCCTTCACAGTGGTGCTGCGGCCGGAACTGGTGGTGCGCGAGTCGACGCGAGACGTTGCTGGCGAGCTCTGAGGACTGGGGGGCGTACCGAGGACCCCGTTTCCATCCCGCATCAAATGTCCCATTGACAGAACAATGGAAGTGCCCAACCATCGCGGGCATGTCGCAGATGCCTTTGCCGAAGTACCACCAGATCTATCTGGTGCTGCGCGAGCAACTCGAAGAAGGGCGCTTCGCCGACGGCCTGCCCGGTGAACTGGCTCTGATGGAGCAGTTCGGCGTCGCCCGCGTCACGGTGCGGCGGGCCCTTGGCCAGTTGTCGTCCGAGGGCCTGATCTCGCGCAACCCAGGCCGGCGCACGCGCCCGGTGCCGCCGGCACTGAGCGGCGAGCCACGTGCGGCCGACGGCATGGCGCGCGCCAACCTGCGCGGCCTGCTCGAGAACCTGGTCACGATGGGCCTGCACACCTCGGTCAAGGTGATCGACGTGGCGACCATCTCGGCCTCGACCCAGGTCGCCGACGCCCTGCAGCTCCAGCTCGGCGACGCGGTGCAGAAGGCGGTGCGCGTGCGTTCGACGCGCGAGGGGCCGCTGTCGCACATCACGACCTACGTGCCGAACGACATCGCGCGCAAGTTCGGCCGCCGCGAACTGGCCAAGAAACCGATCCTGGTGCTGCTCGAAGAGTCCGGCGTCAAGGTCGGCCGCGCGCACCAGACCATCACGGCGCGGCTGGCCGACAACGTGCTTGCGGAGCACCTCGAAGTCTCGGTCGGCTCGGCCCTGCTGGCCGTGCGCCGCCTCATCTACGACGAAGCCGAGCGCCCGGTGCAGTGGCTGCACGGCTTCTACCGGCCCGATCGCTACACCTACGAGATGCAACTGTCGCGCGTCGGCAGCATCGACGCCAAGGTGTGGGTCAGCAAAGACGTGTCAGCCCAGTTCAACTGAAGATAAAGGAAAGCACCATGCCCCATCGCTTCGATCGCCCGGACCGCCGCCGCTTCATGTCGCAGTCCGCCGCCGTGGCCTCCGCCATCGCCTTCCCGCTGGTGGCCGGCGCCCAGCCCAAGCCGATCAAGGTCGGGGTGCTGCATCCCGTGACCGGCGCACTCGCCTATTCGGGCCAGCAGTGCCGGCTCGGTGCGCTGATGGCGATCGAGGACATCAACAAGGCCGGCGGCATCAAGTCGCTGGGCGGCGCCAAGATCGAGGCCTTGCTCGGCGACGCCCAATCGCAGCCCCAGGCCGGCGCCGCCGAGGTCGAGAAGATGAACGAGGCCGGCGTGTCGGCCATCGTCGGCGCCTTCGCGTCGGCGATCTGCCTGGCCACCACGCAGGCCGCGGCCAAGTACAACCTGCCGCACGTGGTCGATGTCGGGGTGGCCGACCAGATTGTCGAGCGCGGCCTCAAGAACACCTTCCGCTTCGGCCCCGGCTACAAGAAGTCGACCGAGGTCGCGATGGCCAACCTGCTGGTGCTCAACAAGGCCGCGGGCAATCCGGCCAAGACGGTGATGATCATCCACGAGGACTCGCTGTTCGGCTCCGGCACGGCGGCGCTGCTGTCGCGCGAGCTGCCGGGCTACGGCTTCGAGGTGAAGGAGGTCGTGAAGCACGCCAACCCGACGCGCGACTTCAACAACATCGTGCTGCGCATGAAGTCGATCAACCCCGACATCGTGATCCCGGCCAACTACTACAACGAGTACGCGCTGCTGGTGCGCACCATGCAGCAGCAGAAGGTGCAGCCGAAGGCGATCTTCTCGGTGCTCGGCGGCGCGGCATCGAGCTACAAGTTCGTCAAGGAGTTTCCGGACGCAGCCAACGGCATCATCGACTGCAACCACTGGTTCAACCCGAAGGACAAGCGCTCGGCCGAACTGCGCAAGCGGGTCGAGGCCCAGGGCCAGTTCTTCAGCTACGAGGTCTTCATGACCTACACCGCGATGATGCTGCTGGCCGACGCGCTGGAGCGCGCCAAGTCGAGCGATCGCGCCGCCATCATCGACGCGCTGGAGAAGAGCACCTTCTCGAACCACATCATGCCGTACAGCCCGACAAAGTTCGTCAACGGCCAGAACGAGGGCGCGCAGCCACTGATGACGCAGGTCGTGAAGAACGACATCAAGGTCATCATCCCGCGCGAGTTCCGTGAGGTCGAACCCATGTTCCCCTTGAACGCCTGAGCGCCTGGTCCAGGCCCGCCAGCTGCCCGGCCGCGCCCCGCGGTGCGGGCAGCCCCACCGAAACCGCCCATGTTCGACCCCAGCATCCTCTTCTCGTCCGTCCTGAACGGCCTGACGACCGGCGCGGTCTATGCCCTGATCGCGCTCGGCCTCACCCTGATCTACGGCGTGCTGCACATCATCAACTTCGCCCATGGCGCCTCGCTGATGCTGGCCCTCTATGCGGTGTACTTCCTCAAGGAGCGCTGGGGCATCGACCCCTACCTGGCGCTGCCGATCGTCATCCCCGGCATGTTCGCGCTCGGCTACGGGCTGCAGCGCCTGGTCATCAACCGCGCAGGCCATGGCAAGGACGAGAACATCCTGTTGGTCACGCTCGGCATCGCGATCGTGATGGAGAACCTGGCGCTGCTGTTCTTCAAGTCGGACACCCGCAACATCGACACCGCCTACGCGCTCAGCACGGTCGCCATCGGGCCGGCGATGATCGCGGTGCCCAAGCTGGTGGCCTTCGCCGGGGCACTGGTGGTGTCGGCACTGCTGTTCTGGGTCATGGGGCGCACCGACCTGGGCCGCGCGATCCGCGCGGTCGCCAAGGAGAAGGAGGGCGCCAAGCTGATGGGCATCGATGTCGACCATGTCTATGCGATGAGTTTCGGCATCGGCTTGGCCTGCCTCGGCGCCGCCGCCTGCTTCCTGCTGCCGGCCTACTACGTCAATCCGCAGGTGGGCGGCGGCTTCGTGCTGGTGGCCTTCACGATCGTGGTGCTGGGCGGCATGGGCAGCTTCGTCGGCGCGCTGATCGGCGGCTTCCTGGTCGGCATCGTCGAATCGCTCGGCGGCCTCTACCTGGGCGAATCGCTTGGGCAGATCGGCATCTTCGCGATCTTCATCGGGGTCGTGCTGTTTCGCCCGCAGGGCATGTTCGGAGCGAAGGCATGAGCGGTCCTCGTCAACTCGCGGGCATCGCGCTGTTCGCCGCGGTGGTGGCCTGCGTGCCGTTGGTCACAGCGTCGGGCGCGACGCTCAATTTCGTGATGATGGCGCTCTACGCCACCTTGATCGCGCAGGCCTGGAACATCCTCGGCGGCTTCGGCGGCCAGTTCTCCTTCGGCCATGCGCTGTTCTTCGGCAGCGGCGCCTACATCCAGGCCATCGCGCAGCTGCAGGGCGGCCTCAACGCCTGGGCCGCGCTCGGACTGGCGGTCATCGGTGCCGCGGCGGTCGGCCTGTTCATCGGCGGCTTGAGCTTTCGCTACGGGCTCAAGGGCTCCTACTTCGCGCTGGTCACCCTGGCCTTCGCCGAGGTGTTCCGCATCGTCGCGCTCTCGGTGCCTTTCACCGGCGGCGGCGTCGGCCTGATGCTGCCCCTGCGCGAGGCGCCGTCGAACCTGCAGTTCGCCACCCGCGCCGGCTACCTGTGGGTGGTGCTGGCCTTCGTGGTCGCGGCGCTGCTGGTCACCTGGTGGCTGCGCAACGGCCGCTTCGGCGCCTGGCTGCAGGCGGTGCGCGACAACGAGGACGCGGCGCGCGCCGTGGGCGTGAACCCGTTCCGCGTCAAGCTCGGCGCGATCGGCATCTCGGCCGCCTTCATGGGCGCCGCGGGCGCCTTCTACGTGCAGGTGTTCCAGTACATCGACCCGGGCATCGCCTATGGCCCGTCGACTTCGGTCGAGGCGCTCGTCGGGGCCATCGTCGGCGGCGTCGGCACCCTGTGGGGGCCGGTGCTGGGTGCGGTGGTGCTGCATCTGCTGGCCGACCTGACGCGCAACCTGTTCGGCGAGCTGCCGGGCATCAACATGGTGATCTACGGCACGGTGCTGGTGCTGATCGTGATCTTCCTGCCGCGCGGCATCGCCGGCCTGGGGCTCTCGGTGCGGCAGCTCTGGTCGTCCGCGAAGGGAGGTCCCCGTGGCTGAACCGCTGCTGGTGCTGAATGGCATCTCCCGTTCCTTCGGCGGCCTGAAGGCGGTGCAGGGGGTCAGCCTGTCCGTCGCTGAAGGCAGCCTGAGCGCGCTGATCGGCCCCAACGGCGCCGGCAAGACCACGCTGTTTGCGCTGATGTCGGGCTTTCTCAAGCCGGACACCGGCACGGTGCGCTTCGCGGGCCAGGACATCACGGGCCGCGAGCCGCACCGCAACGCCCTGCTCGGCATGACGCGGACCTTCCAGATCGTCAAGCCATTCGCGGCGCAGACCGTGCGCGAGAACATCGCGGTCGGCGTCCACCTGCACGAGCGCAGCCGTGGGGCGGCATTGCGGCGCGCGGACGAAGTGGCGCAGCGCGTGGGCCTGGCAGCGCAGCTCGACAAGCCGGCCTCCGACCTCACGGTCGCCGGCCGCAAGCGGCTCGAACTGGCGCGTGCGCTGGCGACCGAGCCGCGCCTGCTGTTGCTCGACGAAGTGCTGGCCGGCCTGAATCCGCAGGAGATCGCCGAGATGATGCCGGTGGTGCGCGGCATCGCCGACGGCGGCGTGACCGTGCTGATGATCGAACACGTGATGCAGGCCGTGATGAACCTGGCCGAGCACGTGTGGGTGCTGGCGCAGGGCCAGCTGATCGCCGAAGGCAGTCCGGCCGAGGTGACGTCGAACGACAAGGTGGTCGAGGCCTACCTGGGCCACGGCACCGCGGCGCGGCTGCGCAAGGCGGCTGCGGCGAAGAGGGTGAACGCATGACCGCGCTGCTGGAAATCAAGGGCCTCCGCGGCGGCTACGGCCGGGTCGAGGTGCTGCGCGGCGTCGACCTCCAGGTGAACGCCGGCGAGATGGTCGCGCTGCTCGGCAGCAACGGCGCCGGCAAGTCGACCTTGAACAAGATGGTCTGCGGCCTGTGCCCGGCCTGGAGCGGCAGCGTGCGCTTCGACGGCCAGGACCTGAGCGGCGCCCACTACCGCGAGGTCGTCAAGGCCGGCCTGATCCAGGTGCCCGAGGGCCGCAAGGTGTTCCCGAACCTCAGCGTGCTGGAGAACCTCGAGCTGGGCTCCTTCACGCGGGCCCGCGAACGACGGGCCAGCAACCTGGAGAAGGTGTTCGGCATCTTCCCGCGGCTGCGCGAGCGCATCCGCCAGAACGCCGGCACCATGAGCGGAGGCGAGCAGCAGATGCTGGCCATCGGCCGCGGCCTGATGGCTGAGCCGGTGCTGCTGATCCTCGACGAGCCCTCGCTCGGCCTGTCGCCGCTGCTGGTCGAAGAGATGTTCACCTTGATCCGGCGCCTGCGCGACGACGGCCTCGCGGTGCTGCTGGTCGAGCAGAACGTCGGCCAGTCGCTGGAGATCGCCGACCGCGCCTACGTGCTGGAGAACGGCAGCGTTCGCTTCTCGGGCGCGCCGGACGAACTGCTCGGCAGCGACGAACTGCGCCGCGCCTATCTCGGGCTCTGAGCCAGGGACCCCACAAGGAAAGACCATGAAACGCAGAGACATCCTCATCGCCTCCGTGACAGCGCTGGCCGGCACCGCCCGGGCCCAGATCGGCAACACGCCGATCCGCCTGCTGGTCGGCGCGCCGGCCGGCGGTTCGACCGACACCATCGCCCGCACCCTGGCGGCCGGCATGGGCCCGGTGCTGGGCCGCACCGTGATCGTCGAGAACCGGCCCGGCGCCGGCGGCAACATCGCCGCCGAGGTCGTCGCCAAGGCCCCGCCCGACGGCAACACGCTGCTGCTGAGCTTCACCAGCCATGCGATCAATGCGACGCTCTATCCCACGCTGCCCTTCGATCCGGTCAAGGACTTCACGGCCCTGAGCTGCATCGCCACGTCGCCGTCGATCCTGGTCGCCCATCCGTCGGTGCCGGCCGACAACGTGCGCGAGCTGATCGCGCTGGCCAAGGCCAAGCCGGGCCAGCTCAACTTCGCCATCGGCGCGCTGGGCTCGTCGCTGCACATGGCGGGCGAGGCCTTCAAGATGCAGTCGGGCGTCTACATCGTGAACATCCCGTACCGGGGCACCGCGCCGGCCGTGCAGGACGTGCTCGCGGGCCAGGTGCAGCTGATGTTCGCGGCGGTCGGCAACGTGCAGCAGCACATCAAGGCCGGCAAGCTGAAGGCATTGGGCGTGACTTCGGCCAAGCGCCTGCC
This sequence comes from Variovorax ginsengisoli, assembly GCF_030486595.1. GTDB lineage: Bacteria > Pseudomonadota > Gammaproteobacteria > Burkholderiales > Burkholderiaceae_C > Variovorax > Variovorax ginsengisoli_B. Next base: position 60,045 of record NZ_JAUJZH010000031.1, read on the forward strand.
CGAGTTTCCCGACCTTCCGGCCATCGCCGAGACCTTGCCCGGCTACGAATCGAGCGCCTGGTTCGGCCTGTTCGGGCCGGCGCGCATGCCGGCTGAAACCACGCGCCGCCTGGCGGATGCCGCGCGGCAGGCGATCGCCGAGCCGGCGATGCGCAAGCGCTTCGACAGCGAGGGCGTGATCGCGGTCGGCAATACGCCCGAGCAGTTCGGCCCCTTCGTCCAGAGCGAGATCAAGCGCTGGGCCCAGGTGGTCAAGTATTCAGGCGCGAGGCCCGAATGACCGCGCCTGCCGTCACCCTCCAGCCGGCGCCGCAGACGCTGGCGCAGAAGCTCATCGCCCGTGCCTGCGGCCGCGCGGCGGTCGCGGTCGGCGAGATCGTGACCTGCGCGGTCGACCTGGCGATGTTCCACGACTCCTCGGGGCCGCGCCGGCTGCAGCCGATGCTGGAGGAACTCGGGGCGCAGATCTGGGACCGCTCGCGCATCGTGCTGGTGATGGACCACTACGTGCCCGAGCGCGACGACGACTCTCGCCGCATCGTGCGCATCGCCCGCGACTGGGCCCGCGACCAGCGGCTGCCGCATGTCTACGACAGCCAGGGCATCTGCCACGTGGTGGTGCCGCAGCACGGCCACATCCGTCCCGGCATGCTGTGCGTGGGCGGCGATTCGCATTCGCCCACCGGCGGCGCCTTCGGTGCCTACATGTTCGGCATCGGCAGCACCGAGATGCTCGGCGTGGTGGTCAGCGGCGAGATCTGGCTGCGCGTGCCCGAGACGATCCAGATGTGGTGGGACGGCCGGCTGCCCGCGGGCGTCACGGCCAAGGACATGATGCTGCACATGCTGGCGCGCTTCGGCATGAACGGCGGGCGCTACCAGGCGGTCGAGTTCTGCGGGCCGGCGGTTGCGGCACTGTCGATGCAGGAGCGCATGACGCTGTCGAACATGAGCGCCGAACTCGGTGGTCAGGTGGGACTGATCGCGCCAGATGCGACCACCTCGGCCTTCCTTGCCGAAGCCGGCGCGCCGGCGATCGACACGGCGCCGTGGTTCACCGACGAAGGCGCCGAGCTGACGCGCCATCGCTTCGACGCATCGGCGCTCGAACCCTATGTGGCGGCGCCGCACAGCCCGGCCAACGCGCACGGCGTGAGCCACTACCTCGGCACGCCGATCGACGTCGCCTATGTCGGCGCCTGCACCGGCGCCAAGCTCGAGGACCTGCGGGCCGCGGCCCAGGTGCTGCGCGGCCACAAGGTGGCGGCCGGCGTGCGCCTGATCGTCGCGCCGGCCAGCCTGCAGGACCAGCAGCGGGCGCGCGACGAGGGCGTGCTGCAGTCGCTGCTCGACGCCGGCGCCGAGCTCTTTCCCACAGCCTGCGGCGCCTGCTCGGGCTACGGCGACCCGATGGGCGACGACATCACAGTGATCTCGACCACGGCGCGCAACTTCAAGGGCCGCATGGGTTCGCCCACGGCGCAGGTCTACCTGGGCTCGCCGTACACCGTGGCTGCGGCGGCGCTGCGCGGCTGCGTCACCGACCCGCGCGAGGTGCTGGCATGACGGCGCACCGCGTCTGGCGCCTCGGCGCCGATGTCGACACCGACGCATTGGCGCCGGGCCATGCGATGAAGCACGGCATCGACGTCATCGCCCGCCATTGCCTCGAAGCCGTGCGGCCCGAGTTCGCCCGCGAGGTGCGGCCCGGCGACCTGATCGTGGCCGGGCCGAATTTCGGCATCGGCTCGTCGCGCGAGCAGGCGGCCGCGGTGCTGGTGCACCTGGGCGTGGCGGCGGTGATCGCGCCTTCGTACGGCGGGCTCTATTTCCGCAATGCCTTCAACCTCGGCCTGCTGCTGCTGACCTGCCCCCAGGCCGAGACGCTGCAGGACGGCGATCGCGTCGAACTGGACCCGGCGCACCCCTCGGTGGTGGCGCCCGATGGCCGGCTGCTGGCCTGCGAGCCGGTGCCCGGATTCCTGATGGACATGGTCCGCGCAGGCGGCCTCATGAAGCAGCTGCGGCAACGCTTCGGCAAAGAAAGATCCCAACCATGAACGACTCCCCCCCGACCCCGATGGACCCGGTCACGCTCGCGGTGCTGCGCGGCCGCCTCGAACAGGTGGCCGACGAGATGGATGCGACGCTCTACCGCAGCGCCTTCAATCCGATCATTGCCGAGGCCCACGATGCCTGCCACGGCCTCTATGACGCCGACAGCGGCGACACGCTGGTGCAGGGCAAGTCGGGCCTGCCGGTGTTCGTCGGCGCGATGGCCTTCGCGGTGCGCGCGACTGCCGCCGCCGCGGCGCCGCGCGGTGGCATGAAAGATGGCGACATCTGGATCAGCAACGACCCCTACGACGGCGGCACGCACGCCAACGACTTCAAGCTGGTGCGGCCCTTCTTCCGCGACGGCCGGCTCTATTGCTACATGGCCTCGGCCGCCCACTGGCACGATGTCGGCGGCGCGGTGCCAGGCAACTACAACCCGGCCGCCACCGAGTGCTGGCAGGAGGCCGTCCAGATCCCGCCGGTGCGCATCGTGCGCGACGGCGTGCTCGACCAGGACGTGCTGGCGATCCTGCGCGCCAACACGCGGCTGCCCGAAAGCCTCTGGGGCGACCTCAACGGCCAGCTCGCCGCGCTCGAACTCGGCGCCAGGCGATTGCACGGCCTGCTCGACGAGTACGGCGATGCGCCGGTGCTGCAGGCCATGGGCGAGCTGCGCAGCCGCGCGCTGCGCCTGATGCGCTCGCACATCGCCTCGCTGCCCGACGGCCGCTACAGCTTCGAGGACGTGCTCGACAACGACGGCATCGTCAACGAGCCGCTCACCATCGCGCTCGACATGACGGTGGCCGGCGACCGCCTGCTGCTCGACTTCTCGCGCACCTCTGCGCAGTGCGCGGGGCCGGTGAACATCTCGCGCGCGACAGCGATCGCGGCCTGCTACGTGGCGCTGAAGCACCTGTTCCCGGACGTGCCGGCGAATGCCGGCGTGCTCGATGCGGTGGACTTCGTCCTGCCAGACCGCCTTGTGATCAGCGCCGAGCGGCCGCGGCCGGTCGGCGGCTACACCGAGACCATCCTGCGCATGATCGACGTGATTTTCAGCGCCGCCGCCCAGGCCGATCCGACGCGCGCGGTGGCGCAGGCCTACGGCACCATCAACGCGCTGTCGATCGCGGGCCACCGCAGCGACGCCGGGCGCGAGGGCCAGCGCTGGGTGATGTTCAGCTTCTTCGGCGGCGGGCATGGTGGCCATGCCGGCGGCGACGGGCTCTCGCACGGCAACGCGCCGATCTCCACCGCCACCATCCCGCCGCTCGAAATCCTCGAGGCGGCCTACCCGGTGCGCTTCACCGAATGGTCGCTGCGCGCCGATTCGGGCGGCGATGGCCGCCATCGCGGCGGCCTCGGCGCGGTCTACGAGATCGAACTGCTGGAGCAGGAGGCCGAAGCCTTCGTCTTCGGCGAGCGCGGCACCTCGCCGCCCAAGGGCATCGCGGGCGGCGGTGCCGGCGCAGTGAACGTCTTCCGCTACGAGAACGACGGCGCCTGGCACGTGCCGCCGATGGTGTCGAAGATGCGTGGCATCCAGCTCGTTCGCGGCCAGCGCGTGCGCCTCGAAACCCCCGGCGGCGGCGGCTGGGGCAGCGCCGCCGAGCGTGCGCCCGAGCAGCGCGAGCGCGACCTGGCCATGGGCTATGTCAGCGCCGCCGCCGATGCAACCAAGAAAGCTTCCGAATGACTTCCCCAAGCCAATCCCTGGTCGTCGGCGTCGATGTCGGCGGCACCTTCACCGACCTGTTCGTGCTCGACGAGTCGAACGGCACGGCGCGCATCGTCAAGGTGCCGTCGACCCGCGGCGAGGAAGCCCGCGGCTTCATGAACGGCGTGGCCCGCGTGGCCGACTCGGCCGCCGCCATCGCCACCATCGTGCACGGCACCACGGTCGGCACCAATGCGCTGCTCGAACGCAAGGTGGCGCGCACCGGCATCATCACCACGCGGGGCTTTCGCGATGTGCTCGAGATGCGCCGGCGCGACCGGCCCCAGACCTGGGGCCTGCGCGGCAGCTTCGTGCCGGTGGTGCCGCGCGACCTGCGGCGCGAGGTCGACGAGCGCGTGCTGGCCGACGGCACGCTCCATACGCCGGTCGACCTCGACCAGGTCCGCGCCGAAGCCCGCGCGCTGCTGCAGGCCGGCTGCGAGGCGGTGTGCGTGTTCTTCATCAATACCTACGCCAATCCCGAGAACGAGCGGCTGGCGGTCGCGGCGGTGCGCGAACTGTGGCCCAACGCCCATGTCACCTCGGCCTGCGAAGTGCTGCCCGAGATCCGCGAATTCGAGCGCTGCTCGACCGCCACGCTCAACGCGGCGCTGCAGCCGGTGGTCGGCAGCTACCTCGAGCGGCTCGAGTCGGACCTGCGCGGCCAGGGCTTCGACGGCGAACTGCTGGTGGTGCAGAGCAACGGCGGCGTGATGTCGCGCCAGACCGCCAGCGACCTGCCCGTGCGCACCGCGCTGTCGGGCCCGGCGGCCGGCGTGATCGCCTGCGCGGCGATCGCCCGGGCGGCCGGCTTCCCGAATGCGATCACCGGCGACATGGGCGGCACCTCCTTCGACGTTTCGCTGGTCGCCAACGGCGAGGCCGCGCTGGCGGCGCAGACCGCGATCGAGTTCGGCATGGTGATCCGCTCGCCGATGATCCAGATCGAGACCATCGGCGCCGGCGGCGGCTCGATCGCCTCGGTCGACGCCAGCGGCATGCTGCAGGTCGGTCCCGAATCGGCCGGCAGCATCCCGGGCCCGGCCTGTTACGGCCGCGGCAACATGCGCCCGACCGTGACCGATGCCAACGTGCTGCTCGGCCGCATCGCCGCCGACCGGCCGCTGGGCGGCGGACTGCTGGCGGCGCTCGATGCGGGCAAGTCCTTCGAGGCGATCGAGACGCATGTCGCGAAGCCGCTCGGTCTCGACGTCCACCAGGCGGCGGAGGCGATCCTCACGGTCGCGAACGCGCGCATGGCCGGCGCGATCCGGCTGGTGTCGATCGAGCGCGGCCACGACCCGCGCCGCTTCGCCTACATGCCCTTCGGCGGCGGCGGCGCGCTGCACGTGTGCGCGATGATGCGAGAGGTCGGCGTCGCCATCGGCATCGTGCCGCGCTACCCCGGCGTGACCTCGGCGCTGGGCTGCGTGATCGCCGACATGCGGCACGACGCGGTGCAGACCCTCAATCGCCCGCTTGACGAACTCGACGTCGCGCAGCTCGCGCGGCGCATCGCCGAGCTGGCGGCGTCCTGCCAGCAACGGCTCGATTCCTCGGGCGTGCGCTTCGACGAAGTGCGCGAGGTGATCGCGCTCGACATGCTCTATGCCGGCCAGACCCACACGCTGCCGGTGGTGCTCACGGCCGCCACCGCGCAGGCGTTGACCCGTGAAGGCATTCGCACGGCCTTCGAGGCCAGCTACAGCGCCGCCTTCGGCCGGGTGCTCGACGGCATCGGCATCCGCGTGATGAACCTGCGCTACGCGCGCATCGGCGTGCGGCCCAAGTTCGACCTCGCCGTGCTGGCGCCCGAAGGCGAGGGCAGCGTCGCCCCGCTGGGCACGCAGCGCGTGTTCCACGCCGGGCAGTGGCACGAGGCGCTGCGCTTCGCGCGGCTGGCGCTGCCGGTCGGCGCGCGTGTCGACGGCCCGGCGATCCTCGAGCAGGCCGACACCACCGTCTGGCTCGAGCCCGGCTTCCATGCCGAGGTCGATGCGCATGGCAATTTGCTGGTGAGGCTGTCATGAGCGATGCGGCGGCCATCCGCGGCGCGACCACGGCGCTGATCGTGATCGACCTGCAAAACGACTTTCTCGATGCCCGCGGCGCCTATGCGCGCGGCGGCGACAGCAACCCGCCTGCGCTGCTGCTGCCCGACCGCGTGGCGGCGGTGGCGCGCGCGCTCAAGACCGTCGGCGGCCTGGTCGCCGCGAGCCAGTTCACGCTGTGGCCCGATGCGGCCGGCGAGCCGATGGTCTCGCCGCACCTGAAGGCGCTGCGCCCGTACCTGCGCAAGGGCGACTTCGCACCGGGCAGCTGGGGCCAGGCCAACGTCGACGTGCTGGCCGGCCTGGTCGACGTGGCGGTCAGCAAGGTCGCCTACTCGGCCTTCTTCAACACCCAGCTCGACTGGGTGCTGCGCCGCGCCGGCATCGACACCGTGGCCGTGTGCGGCATCGTCACCAACGGCGGGGTGGCGAGCACGGTGCGCGATGCCCACATGCGCGACTACCGCACGCTGGTGCTGGCCGACGGCTGTGCGGCGTTCGGCGAGGAGCGGCACCGGACCTCGCTGGCCGACATGGCCAACGTGGCCGAGGTGACGGACTGCGCGGCGTTCGTGCAGGGGCTGGCATGAGCGTCTCGAGCGCGGCACCGGAGCGCCGGGTCCGGCGCGCGGCACGGATCGATGCCGAGATGCAGGTCGGCGTCGCGATCGTCGGCGCCGGTGCCTGCGGGCTCACGGCAGCGCTGATGCTGCACGACGCGGGCATCGAATGCGTGGTGCTCGAACGCGACGCCGTGCCGAGCGGATCGACCGCGCTGTCCTCGGGCTTTATTCCGGCGCCCGGCACGCTTGCCCAGCGCCGGCAGGGCATCGAGGGCGACAGTCCTGCCCGCTTCGCGGCCGACATCCAGGCCAAGGCCCATGGCCGGGCCGCGCCAACGCTGGTGCAGGCGTACGCGCAAGCCGCCGGTCCGGCACTTGACGCGCTGCAGGCCAGGCATGGCCTCGACTGGATCGTGCTCGATGGCTTTCTCTATCCCGGTCACAGCGTCCATCGAATGCACGCGCTGCGGCAGAAGACCGGGGCCGCCCTGATGGCCGGCTTGCAGGCGGCCGTCGAAGCCTCCGGCATCCCGGTGCTGACATTGGCCCTGGTCGACACGTTGTGGCTCGATGAGTCAGACCGAGCGATCGGCGTCGGCTACCGCCGCCCCGACGGCCGCGAGGAAACGCTGGGTTGCGACGCGCTGCTGCTGGCTTGCAACGGCTTCGGCGGCAATGCGGCGATGGTGCGCGCGCTGCTGCCCGAGATGGCCGAGGCCGCCTTCGGTGGCCACGTCGGCAACGACGGCAGCGCCATCCTTTGGGGCCAGGCGATCGGTGCGCGGCTGCGCGACCTCGGCGGCTACCAGGGGCACGGCTCCTGGGTCACGCCGCAGGGCGCGCTGATGTCCTGGGCCGTGATGATGGAAGGCGGGGTGCAGATCAACCGCGAGGGCCGCCGCTTCCATGACGAGACGCAGGGCTACTCCGAGGCCGCGGTGCATGTGCTGGCGCAGCCGGGCGGCGTGGCCTGGAATGTCTTCGATGCGCCGCTGCTGGATCTGGCGCGCGGCTTTCCCGATTTTTGCGAGGCCGAGGCGGCCGGCGCGCTCAGGCGCTGCGACGGCATGGCCGAACTGGCGGCCTGCATCGGCTGCGATGCGGCCACGCTGCAATCGACGCTCGACGGGCTTCGCGCCGGCGCCGTGCAGGGCGATGGCCGTGTGTTCGCGCGTCCACTGGCCGCGCCGTATTTCGCGGTCAAGGTCACCGGTGCGCTGTTCCATACCCAAGGCGGCCTCGACGTCGGGTCCGATATGCGGGTCCTGCGCCAGGACGGCACGCCGCTGCCCAATCTGCTGGCCGCCGGCGGCGCCGCGGGCGGCGTGTCGGGCGATGCGGTCTGGGGCTATCTCTCGGGCAACGGACTTTTGAGCGCGGTTGCCGGCGGCTACATCGCGGCGCACACGGCCGCTGCGCTCATCGATGAAAGGAAGGCTTTCCATGGCCGATGAAACATTCAAGGCGCGCCTGGCGCGCAACGACATTGTTCTGGCGCCGGGCGTCTACGACGCGTTGAGCGCGCTGGTGGCCGAGCAGGCCGGCTTCGAGGCGCTGTACCTGTCGGGTGCCTCGATCGCCTACACGCGGCTCGGGCGCTCCGACGTCGGGCTCACCACCTTCACCGAAGTGGAGGACACGCTGGCGCGCATCACCGAGCGCGTGGGCCTGCCGGTGATCGTCGATGCCGACACCGGCTTCGGCAATGCGCTCAACACCCAGCGCACCGTGCGCGGCTTCGAGCGCACGGGCGCCGCGATGATCCAGATCGAGGACCAGGGCTTCCCGAAGCGCTGCGGCCATCTGGACGGCAAGACCGTGGTGCCGCAGCGCGAGATGGTCGGCAAGCTCAAGGCGGCGCTCGACGCGCGCGCGTCGGCGCAGACCTTGATCCTCGCGCGCACCGACGCGGTCGCGGTCGAGGGACTCGATGCTGCGCTCGACCGCGCGCAAGCCTATCTCGAGACCGGTGTCGACGCGCTCTTCATCGAGGCGCTGCGTTCGCCCGCGCAGATGGACGCCGCCTGCCAGCGCTTCGCCCATCGCGTGCCGCTGCTCGCCAACATGGTCGAGGGCGGCAAGACGCCGGTGCAGGATGCCGACGCGCTGCAGGCGCACGGCTTTCGCATCGCGATCTTCCCGGGCGGCACGGCGCGCGCGGTGGCGCACACGCTGCAGGGCTACTACGCGAGCCTGCAGGCGCACCGCACGACGCTGCCATGGCGCGACCGGATGCTGGATTTCGACGGGCTCAACGAGTTGATCGGCACGCCGGAGCTGATGGCGGCGGGGCAACGCTACGAGTAGCCGGGCACGCGGGGGCAGGGTGCTTCGGCCTACACTGGCCGTCATTTTCCAGCCCTTGCGTCTGCCATGAGATCCACCCGCCGTTCGTTCCTGTTGTTGCCTGCCGCGCTCGGTGCGGCGGCGTGCTGGCCCTTGGCCGCCCACGCCGACAGCCGCGACACCCAGCCGATCCGCCTCGTCGTGCCCTTCGGTGCCGGCGGCGTCGCCGACCTCACGGCCCGCGTGGTCGGCAAGGCGATGGCCAGCCAGCTGGGCCAGCCGGTGGTGGTCGACAACCGCCCCGGCGCCGGCGGCGTGGTGGCCGGCACGATGGTGGCCAGCGCGGCGCCCGACGGCCTCACGCTGCTGCTGATGAGCAACGGCACCGCGGTCAGCGAGGGCCTGTTCCAGAAGCTTCCGTTCGACACCCGCAAGGACTTCGCGCCGATCTCGCTGCTCGGCTATTTCGACCTCGCGATCGTGGTGCCCGAGGCCTCGCCGCTGCGCAGCCTGGCCGACCTGGTCGCTGCGGCCAAGGCGCGTCCCGGCGGGCTGAACATCGGCACGGTGAACGTCGGCAGCACCCAGCACCTGTCGGCCGAGCTGTTCAAGAGCCGGGCCGGCATCGATGTGCAGGTCGTGCCCTTCAACGGCACGCCGGCAGTGGTGACGGCGCTGCGCAGCGGCCAGATCGATGCCGCGGTCGAGATCCTGTCGCCGGTCATGCCGCAGATCACGGGCAAGGCGCTGCGCGCGATCGCGGTCATGGGCGAGCGCCGCAACCCGGCATTGCCGAACGTGCCCACGGCGGCCGAGGGGGCGGGGCTCAAGGGTTTCGACGTGCGCTCCTGGAATGCGCTGGCCGCGCCCGGGAAGACGCCGCGCGAGCGGGTCGACCGGCTCAATCGCGCCGTGCGGGCCGCGCTGGCATCGGCCGAGGTGCAGCAGCAGCTGGCAACCCTCAACGTCCAGCCGCGGGCCGGCACGCCCGAGGAACTGGCCGCGCTGCTCGACAGCGAGATCCGGCGCTGGAGCGGCGTGATCGCCGCGGCCGGCATTCCACGGCAATAGATTTCTCGAAGGGGACTGGCATGCAGCTCGAACACATCGGCCTGATCGGCTATGGCGAGGTCGGCAAGATCTTCGCGTTCGGACTCAAGGACAAGCTCGGCGTCCGCACGGTCGGCGCCTGGGACCTGAAGTTCATCGATCCCGCGCGCCAGACGGCGGAGCAGGCGCACGCCGCGCAGGCCGGGGTGGCGGCGCACCCGTCCATGGCGGCGGTGTGCCAGGCCAGCACGCTGCTGATCTCCGCGGTCACGGCGTCGAACACGCTGGGCGTGGCCCGGGAGGCCGCGCCGCACCTGCGGCCGGGCACTGTTTTCCTCGACCTCAATTCGGCCTCGCCCGGCACCAAGCAGCAGTGCGCGGCGCTGGTCGAAGCCGCCGGCGCGCACTACGTCGAAGCCGGCGTGATGACCTCGGTGCCGCCCTACGGGGTCCGCGTGCCGATGCTGCTCGGCGGCGAGCGCGCGGCCGCATTGGCCGAGGCCTTGTCCGCCTGGGGCCTCGACGCCCGGGCGGTGAGCGAGCGCCTCGGCGTCGCCAGCGCGATCAAGATGAGCCGCAGCGTGATGATCAAGGGCCTCGAGGCGCTGGCGATCGAGAGCTACGCCACTGCGCGCGCCTACGGCGTCGAAGACCATGTGCTGCCGACCCTGCAGGAGACCTTTCCGGGCATCGACTGGAGCCGGCAGGGCGCCTACTTCTTCAGCCGCGTGGTGCAGCACGGCCAGCGCCGGGCCGAGGAGATGCGCGAGGCAGCCAACACGGTGCGCGAGGCCGGCTTCGTGCCGCTCATGGCCTCGGCCATCGCGGACAAGCAGCAATGGGTGGCCGACCAGGCCAAGGCCGGCGTGTTCGAAGGACTGGCCAAGGACGCCCCCTGGCAGGACTACGCCGACCGCTTGCTGGCCGCGCGCAAGGACTGAGCGGCGGCGGACTGAGCCCGTCAGCCTCGCAGCAGCGCTTCGCCGGTCTTGCGGATCAGCTCCAGCGTCGCCTGCTGCGTCAGCGTGGCGCGGCGCAGCGCGCTGACCGCGGTGAAGACCGGGATCTGCAGCGGCGGCGACACGATCTCCCGCAGGGTGTAGGCCGAGGGATTGATCGAGCGGATCACCGCGTTGCGCGACAGGATCGCGAACCCGGCGCCGTCGGCCACCAGGTCGAGCATCGCCGAGACGCCGTCGATCTCGAGCGCCACCCGCGGCGTGCAGCCGACGCCGGCCATCTCCGACTCGACGTACATCCGGATCGCATTCGGCCGGCTCGGGATCACGAGCGGAAGGCGGGCCACTTCGGCCAGCGACAGGGGGGCCGGCGGCGGATCTTCCTGCAGGCCCGGCGGACGGCGGCCGACCAGCAGCAGCGACTGATCCAGCAGCCGCTGTACATCGAGGCCCGGCATCGGGCGGGCGTCGTAGAGCACGGCGATGTCCAGGCCGCCGTGCAGCAGCTGGTCCTGCATCGCGGTCGACAGGTTCTCGCTGATCGACAGCTGGGCCTGCGGCATCTGCTCGCGGAAGGCGCGGGTCAGCGGCACCGTCAGCGCGCGCGCGATGCTGGGCGGCAGGCCGACCGCCACCCGGCCGGCCAGCGAGCCGCGCACCCGGTCGAGCTCTTCGCGGGCGCGTTCGACCTGATGCAGGATGCCGCGCCCATGGGCCAGCAGCACCTGGCCGGCTTCGGTCGGCGTGGCGCCGCGGCCGTTGCGCACCAGCAGGTTCTGCCGCAGTTCGACCTCGAGCAGGCGCACCTGCCGGCTCAGCGCGGGCTGCGCCACCTTGAGCGCCACCGCGGCACGGGTGAAGCTGCCCAATTCGGCGACGCGGACGAAATACGCGAGTTGCTTCAGGTCCAAGCTTCATCTCCGGGATCAGCGTCGGATGATATGCCGTTTTGTTCTAGCTGCTAGTGGCTTATGGCGAATCCTGCAGGGCAATACGGTCGCAAAATCCGGCCCATCGAGCCGAGCACCGGCACGGAGACAAGGCGAAAAGCATGCAGAAGACCGCAATCAAGGGTATTTCGTCGATGGCCACCCGCCAGGTGCTGGCCGACCTCGTCGTTGCGTTCCAGGCTCGTTCGGGCGCCGCGGTCCTGATCGAATCGGTCGGCGGCGTGGATGCCGCCAAACGCGTGCAGGCCGGCGAGGCTTTCGATGTGGTGGTGCTGGCCTCCGACGCGATCGACAAGCTGATCGCCGCCGGCCGCGTCGATGCCGGCAGCAAGACCGACCTGGTGCGCTCGGGCGTCGCGGTGGCCGTGAAGGCCGGCGCGCCGCACCCCGACATCGGCTCCGAGGACGCGCTGCGCAGCGCGGTGCTCGCCGCACGCAGCCTCAGCTATTCCACCGGTCCGAGCGGCGTCGCTCTGGCCGCCCTGTTCGAGCGCTGGGGCATCGCCGAAGAGATCAAGCCCCGCATCGTCCAGGCCCCGCCGGGCGTGCCGGTCGGCACGCTGGTCGCGCGAGGGGAGGTCGAACTCGGCTTCCAGCAGCTCAGCGAACTGATCCACGTCCAGGGCATCGACCTGCTCGGCCCGATGCCGGCCGCGATTCAGATCGTCACGACTTTTTCAGGCGGCGTCTGCAGCGGATCGGCCCAGGCCGAGACCGTGCGTGCGATGCTGGCTTTCATGGCATCGGCGGAGGCCGATGCGGCGAAGCGGGCGCAGGGGATGGAGCCCTGCTGAGTCTTACTGAGACCTTGCGGGACAGATCAAGAAACAACTGACTAAATAGGAGCACACCACATGATCATCGACGTCCACGGTCACTACACGACCGCCCCCGCTGCACTCGGCGCCTGGCGCGACCTGCAGATCGCCGGCCTCAAGGATCCGTCCAAGGCCCCCAAGGCCGCGGACCTCAAGATCAGCGACGACGACATCCGCGAGACCATCGAGAGCAACCAGCTCAAGCTGATGAAGGAACGCGGCTCCGACCTCACCATCTTCAGCCCGCGCGCCAGCTTCATGGCGCACCACATCGGCGACTTCAACACCTCGTCGACCTGGGCCGCCATCTGCAACGAGCTCTGCTATCGCGTGAGCCAGCTGTTCCCGGACCACTTCATCCCGGCGGCGATGCTGCCGCAGTCGCCCGGCGTCGACCCCAAGACCTGCATCCCCGAGCTGGAGCGCTGCGTCAAGGAATACGGCAACGTCGGCATCAACCTGAACCCGGACCCGAGCGGCGGCCACTGGACCAGCCCGCCGCTGAGCGACCGCCAGTGGTACCCGATCTACGAGAAGATGGTCGAGTACGACATCCCCGCGATGATCCACGTCAGCACCAGCTGCAACCCGGCCTTCCACACCACCGGCTCGCACTACCTCAATGCCGACACGACGGCCTTCATGCAGTGCCTGACCTCGGACCTGTTCAAGGACTTCCCGACGCTGCGCTTCCTGATCCCGCACGGCGGCGGCGCGGTGCCCTACCACTGGGGCCGTTTCCGCGGCCTCGCGCAAGAACTCAAGAAGCCGCTGCTCGACGAGCACCTGCTCAACAACATCTACTTCGACACCTGCGTCTACCACCAGCCGGGCATCGACCTGCTGAACACGGTGATCCCGGTCAAGAACGTGCTGTTCGCCTCCGAGATGATCGGCGCCGTGCGCGGCATCGACCCGACCACCGGCCACTACTACGACGACACCAAGCGCTACATCGAGTCGAGCAAGATCCTGAGCGACGCCGACCGGTTCCAGATCTACGAAGGCAATGCGCGCCGCGTGTTCCCGCGGCTCGACGCCGCACTCAAGGCCAAGAATCTGTGAAACACCCCCCGATGCGCCTGCGGCGCCTCCCCCCTCAAGGGGGGCGATACCAGCGGCCCGGCAAAGCCGGTTCCGCGGTATCCCTGACCTCGGTCGCGCCGGTTTCGTGCGGCATCGGTCTTGTGACGGCCTGTTGGAAAACCGATATTTAAAGGAGACATGACCATGTACGAACTCGGAGTCGTCTATCGCAACATCGAGCGCACCGACCGCGTCACCGCCGACGCCCTGGCCAAGCTCGGCTCGGCCACGGTGCACGAGGCCATGGGCCGCGTCGGCCTGCTCAAACCCTACATGCGGCCGATCTATCCCGGCGCGCAGGTGTCGGGCACCGCGGTCACGGTGCTGCTGCAGCCCGGCGACAACTGGATGATGCATGTGGCGGCGGAGCAGATCCAGGCCGGCGACATCGTGGTGGCGGCGGTCACGGCCGAATGCACCGACGGCTACTTCGGCGACCTGCTGGCAACCAGCTTCCAGGCCCGCGGCGCCCGCGCTTTGATCATCGATGCCGGCGTGCGCGACGTGAAGACGCTGCAGGAGATGAACTTCCCGGTCTGGAGCCGCGCGATCTCGTCCAAGGGCACGATCAAGGCCACGCTCGGCTCGGTCAACATCCCGGTGGTCTGCGCCGGCATGCTGGTCACGCCCGGCGACGTGATCGTGGCCGACGACGACGGCGTGGTCTGCGTGCCCCGCGCGATGGCGGCGAAGGCGCTCGAAGCGGCCGTGGCGCGCGAGGCCAACGAGGGCGCCAAGCGCGAGAAGCTGGCCTCCGGCGTGCTCGGCCTCGACATGTACAAGATGCGCGAGCCCCTCGAGAAGGCCGGCCTGCGCTACATCGACTGATTTCCTTTCATCCTCACCTGAATCTCATCATGCAAGTCACTCGACGTCTTCTCGCGACCCGCGCCCTCGCTCTCACCGCCGGCGCACTGACCGCCGCGGCGCTGCCCATGGGTGCCTTCGCGCAGCAGTTCCCGACCAAGGCGGTGCGCATCATCACGCCGTTCCCGGTCGGCGGCGGCCCCGATGGCGTCGCCCGCCTGGTGGCCGACAAGCTCTCGCGCGCCTGGGGCCAGCCGGTGGTGGTCGAGAACCGCCCGGGCGGCAACGGCTTCATCGCGATCGACGCCTTCAAGCGCGGCGCCAAGGACGGCCACGACATGATCGTGCTCGACAACGTGCACCTGGCAGCCTACCCGGCGCTGTTCAAGAAGCTGCCCTACGACCCGGTGAAGGACTTCGACACGCTGCTGCCGCTGTTCAAGACCTACTTCTTCTTCACGGTCGCGACCGACAGCAAGTACAAGACCGTCGGCGACATCATCGCGGACGCCAAGGCCAACCCGGGCAAGCTCAACTTCGGCTCCTGGTCGATCGGCAACCCGGTGCACCTGGGCTCCGAGCTGTTCGCGAGCACCGCGGGCATCAAGATGGAGCACGTGCTCTACAAGGAAACCACCCAGCTCTACACCTCGGTGTCGACCGGCGAGCTGGCCTTCGCGCTCGGCAGCGCCGCCACCGCGGGCCCGCTGCAGCGCGCCGGCAAGCTGCGCTTCCTGGCCGTGACCGCTCCGCAGCGCAACGCCGCTTTCCCGGACGTGCCCACGGTCGGCGAATCCGGTGGCCCGAAGGGCTTCGAGGTGACCGGCTGGAACGCGATCGCGGTGCCGCCGGGCCTGCCGCCGGCAGTCACCGACAAGATCAAGAAGGACATCGAGACCGCGCTCGCGAGCCCGGACGTGCTGGAGAAGTTCAAGAGCTTCGGCTACGAGCCCTTCCCGCAGACGCGCGACCAGTTCAACCAGTTCGTCAAGGCCGAGACGCAGCGCTTCGGCGACGTGATCCGCAAGGCCAACATCTCGCTGGACTGACGCCATGACCGAGAAATTCACCAAGACCCCGGGTTGGCTCGACTGGTACGCCGGCCCCTCCAAGCCGCGCTTCAAGGTGCCGGCCGGCAGCGTCGATGCGCACTGCCACGTGTTCGGCCCGGGCGACCAGTTCCCGTTCGCCCCGGAACGCAAGTACACGCCCTGCGATGCATCGAAGGACCAGCTGTTCGCACTGCGCGACCACCTCGGCTTCGACAAGAACGTGGTCGTCCAGGCCACCTGCCACGGCGCCGACAACCGCGCCATGGTCGATGCGCTGAAGGCCTCCGGCGGACGTGCCAAGGGCATCGCCACGGTCAAGCGCAGCATCAGCGATGCAGAGCTCAAGGAGCTGCACGACGCCGGCGTGCGCGGTGTGCGCTTCAACTTCGTCAAGCGGTTGGTCGACTTCACGCCCAAGGACGAACTGCTGGAGATCGCCAGCCGCATTGCGCCGCTGGGCTGGCACGTGGTGATCTACTTCGAGGCGGTCGACCTGCCCGAGCTGTGGGACTTCTTCACCGCGCTGCCGACCACCGTGGTGGTCGACCACATGGGCCGCCCCGACGTCAGCAAGCCGATCGACGGCCCCGAGTTCGAGCTGTTCCTGAAGTTCATGCGCGAGCACACCAATGTGTGGAGCAAGGTCAGCTGCCCCGAGCGCCTGTCGCTCACCGGCCCGAAGGCATTGAACGGCGAGCAGGCGGCCTACCAGGACGTCGTGCCCTTCGCCCGCAAGGTGGTCGAGAGCTTCCCCGACCGCGTGCTGTGGGGCACCGACTGGCCGCACCCGAACCTCAAGGACCACATGCCCGACGACGGCCTGCTGGTCGATTTCATCCCGCAGATCGCGACCACCGCCGAGCTGCAGCGCAAGCTGCTGGTCGACAACCCGACGCGGCTGTACTGGCCGGAGCTGAAGTAATGTCACTCGAGAAACCCTACAAGGACGTGCCCGGCACGACCATCTTCGACGCCGAGCAATCGCGTCTGGGCTATCACCTGAACCAGTTCTGCATGTCGCTCATGAAGGCCGCCAACCGCGAGCGCTTCAAGGCCGACGAGCGGGCCTACCTCGACGAGTGGCCGATGACCGAAGAGCAGAAGCTCGCGGTGCTGGCGCGCGACCTCAACCGCTGCATCGCGCTCGGGGGCAACATCTACTTCCTGGCCAAGATCGGCGCCACCGACGGCAAGAGCTTCCAGCAGATGGCCGGCAGCATGACCGGCATGACCGAAGAGGAATACCGCGACATGATGATCAAGGGCGGCCGTTCGGTCGAGGGCAATCGCCGCGTCGGCGAGGACGGCACTGCGCAGGCGCATCGGCAGCCCCAGGGCGCCGCAGGAAAAAAAGGCAACTGACATGGCCCGCATCACCGCATCCGTCTACACCTCGCACGTGCCCGCCATCGGCGCCGCGCTCGACCTCGGCAAATCGCACGAGCCCTACTGGCAGCCGCTGTTCGCGGGCTACGACTTCTCCAAGCAGTGGATGAAGGACAACAAGCCCGACGTCATCTTCCTGGTCTACAACGACCACGCGACGGCCTTCAGCCTGGACATGATCCCGACCTTCGCGATCGGCACCGCCGACTCGTACCAGCCGGCCGACGAAGGCTGGGGCCCGCGCCCGGTGCCGACCGTCATCGGCCACGCGCCGCTGGCCTCCCACATCGCGCAGAGCGTGATCCAGCAGGACTTCGACCTCACCATCGTCAACAAGATGGACGTCGACCACGGGCTCACGGTGCCGCTGTCGCTGATGTGCGGCCAGCCCCCGCAGTCCGACTTCCGCTGGCCCTGCCCGGTGATCCCCTTCGCGGTCAACGTGGTGCAGTACCCGGTGCCGAGCGGCCGCCGCTGCTTCATGCTGGGCCAGGCGATTCGCCGCGCTGTCGAGTCCTACGACGAGGACATCAATGTCCACATCTGGGGCACCGGCGGCATGAGCCATCAGCTGCAGGGTCCGCGCGCCGGCCTGATCAACGCCGAGTGGGACAACAAGTTCCTCGACCGCCTGATCGCCGACCCCGACGGCCTCTCGAAGGTGCCGCACATCGACTACG
The DNA here is from genome assembly GCF_030486595.1 of Variovorax ginsengisoli. Taxonomy (GTDB): domain Bacteria; phylum Pseudomonadota; class Gammaproteobacteria; order Burkholderiales; family Burkholderiaceae_C; genus Variovorax; species Variovorax ginsengisoli_B. The sequence continues at coordinate 77,511 of NZ_JAUJZH010000031.1, forward strand.
TGCGCGAAGCCGGCTCCGAGGGCATCGAGCTCGTGATGTGGCTGATCGCACGCGGCGCGATGGCCGACGTCGCCGGCGGCAAGCCGCCCAAGGTGGCGCACCGCTTCTTCCATGTTCCCGCGTCCAACACGGCCGTGGGCCACCTCATCCTGGAGAACCAACAATGACCAAGACCATCAAGGTTGCCCTCGCCGGTGCCGGCGCCTTCGGCATCAAGCACCTCGACGGCATCAAGAAGATCGACGGCGTCGAAGTCGTCTCGCTGGTCAGCCGCGAACTCGACAAGACCCGAGAAGTGGCGGCCAAGTACGGCATCGGCCATGTCACGACCGACCTCGCCGAATCGCTGGCGCTGAAGGAGGTCGACGCCGTCATCCTCTGCACGCCGACCCAGATGCACGCCTCGCAGAGCATCGCGGCGCTCAAGGCCGGCAAGCACGTGCAGGTCGAGATCCCGCTGGCGGATTCGCTCAAGGACGCGCAGGCCGTGGTCGACCTGCAGAAGCAGACCGGGCTGGTCGCGATGTGCGGCCACACGCGCCGCTTCAACCCCAGCCACCAGTGGGTGCACAAGAAGATCAAGGCCGGCGAGTTCAACATCCAGCAGATGGACGTGCAGACCTACTTCTTCCGCCGCACCAACATGAACGCGCTGGGCCAGGCGCGCAGCTGGACCGACCACCTGCTGTGGCACCACGCCGCGCACACGGTCGACCTGTTCGCCTACCAGGCCGGCAGCCCGATCGTGAAGGCCAATGCGGTGCAGGGCCCGATCCACCCGACCCTGGGCATCGCGATGGACATGTCGATCCAGCTGCAGGCGGCCAACGGCGCGATCTGCACGCTGTCGCTGTCCTTCAACAACGACGGCCCGCTCGGCACCTTCTTCCGCTACATCGGCGACACCGGCACCTACATCGCGCGCTACGACGATCTGTTCACCGGCAAGGAAGAAGCGATCGACGTCTCGAAGGTGGACGTGTCGATGAACGGCATCGAGCTGCAGGACCGCGAGTTCTTCGCCGCGATCCGCGAAGGCCGCGAGCCGAATTCGAGCGTGGCGCAGGTGCTGCCCTGCTACCAGGTTCTGCAGCAGCTCGAACAGCAGCTGCAGAGCTGAGCCACGCCATGCACACGCGTCAACTCGGCCCCTTCTCGGTCAGCGCGATCGGCCTCGGCTGCATGAACCTGAGCCATGCCTATGGCGTGCCGCCGTCGGCGGAGCAGGGCGAGCGGCTGCTGCTGGCGGCGCTGGATGCCGGCGTGACCTTGTTCGATACTGCGGCGCTGTATGGCTTCGGGGCCAACGAGCAGTTGGTCGGACGGGTGTTGAAGCCGCACCGCAGCGCCTTCACGCTGGCCAGCAAGGGCGGCATGGCGGGTGTGCGCGGCGACGATGGCACGCTGCGCCGCGTGATCGACGGCCGCCTGGCCACCTTGCGCCGCAACTGCGAAGACAGCCTGCGGAACCTGCAGACCGAGGTCATCGATCTCTACTACCTGCATCGCTGGGACAAGTCGGTGCCGATCGAGGACTCGGTCGGCGAGATGTCGCGCCTGGTCGAAGAAGGCAAGGTGCGCGCGCTGGGTCTGTCGGAGGTCTCGGCCGCCACGTTGCGCCGCGCGCATGCGGTGCACCCGATCGCCGCGGTCCAGAACGAATATTCGCTCTGGAGCCGCAACACCGAGATCGGCGTGCTCGATGCCTGCCGCGAGCTGGGTACTGCGCTGGTGGCCTTCAGTCCGCTGGCGCGCGGCTTCCTGTGCGACGTGCTGCACGACGTGTCGACGCTCGACGCCAAGGACATCCGGCGCGCGATGCCACGCTTCTCGCCCGAGAACTACGCGCGCAACCTGGCGCTGCTGCCGGCCTACAAGGCGCTGGCGAAAGAGGCCGGCTGCACGCCGGCGCAGCTGGCACTGGCCTGGCTGCTGTCGCGCGGCGAGCATGTCATCCCGATTCCCGGCACGACCAGTCTCGCCCACCTGAATGAAGACCTGCAGGCCGAGCAGGTCCGGCTGTCGCCCGAACTGGTTGCGCGGGTCGACGCGGTGATCAACCAGCGCACCGTGAGCGGTGCGCGCTATGGCGCGCAGAGCAGCACCGAGGTGGATACCGAGGTGTTCGAGGACTGAGAGGCGAGCTGGCCGATCAGCCGGCCAGCACCTCTCGCCAAAGCTCACGCGCCCGCGCCTGATAGCTGCGCGTCGCCTCGATCAGCGCCCGCCGCGGCGCGCCGGGCTGGATCGCCTCGGGCAGCAGCGGATCGCGCACGATGCCGCGGATCACCGTGCGCCCCACCAGCAGCGTCTCGCGGGCCGCCGCCTCGGGCGCCAGGCGCGGCAGGCGCGCGTTGCTGTCCTCGATCAGCTTCAATGCGCCGCGATAGGCGGCGGACAGTGCCTCAACGTCCCACAGCGCCCGCATTCGCGCAGCGGCATCGGCGTCGAAGCCGCTGCCGCCGAACACCAGGCTGCCCGCCGCCAAGCCGAGCCGGGCCAGCGCCGCGCGCATCGCCTCGGCGCCGCCGTCGAGGTTGTCGGGCCGCACCGAGAGGCCCGCGGCCAGCGTGCGAAACCCGTTCAGGTCGAGCGCCCGCAGGTGGTGCCGCCAGGCGGTCTTGTCGCTGCGCGGCACGTCGCCGTCATGCACCAGCAGCCAGCCGCCGGCCCAATGGCCCATCCGGCTCTCCTTCTCGAACCAGTGCTGCACCTCGTAGTGCACCGAGTTGCCCAGCAGCTGCACGGCATAGCAGCCGCGTCCGGTCTTGACGATCCGATCCTGGCCCAGCAGGCGCGTCAGCGCCACCCGCACGCTGGGCGTGCTGAGTCCCATGATCTCGCCCGCGCGCGCGAGCGTCTGCACCGTCATGTGCGGCTCGGGATGGGTGATCAGCAGGTCGAGCACCAGGTCCGCAGCCGAAGGTTCGCCTTCTTCGATGTTATGAATTATGTCCATCTAGGTGAAAACGTGTAATCTTTCTTATTCTGCCGTCTATATCATTTTCATTGAAATATCAATGGAGAAAGCGAATGGCGGGTTCTTTCATCCGTACCGAGGTCGACGGCCCAGTGTGCACGATCATCCTGGACCGCCCCGCGGTGCGCAACGCGGTCGACGGCCCGATGGCGATCGATCTGCGCCGCGCCTTCGAAGCCTTCGAGGCCGACGACACGCAGCAGGTGGCGGTGCTGTGGGGTGCCGGCGGCCATTTCTGCGCCGGTGCCGACCTGAGCGCCGTCGGCGATCCTTCACGCCGCCACGAGCTCGATCCCCAGGGCGGCGGCAGCGGGCCGATGGGCCCCTCCCGCATGGCGCTGTCCAAGCCGCTGATCGCCGCGGTCAGCGGCTATGCCGTGGCCGGCGGCCTCGAACTCGCGCTGCTGGCCGACCTGCGGGTGGTCGAACGCGATGCGGTGTTCGGCGTCTTCTGCCGCCGCTGGGGCGTGCCGCTGATCGATGGCGGCACGGTGCGGCTGCCGCGCATCGTCGGCATGGGCCGGGCGCTCGACATGATCCTGACCGGCCGCCCAGTGGGGGCCGAAGAAGCGTTCGCGATGGGGCTGGCCAGCCGCCTGGTCGACCCAGGCACTGCGCGCGAGGCCGCCGAGGCCCTGGCGCGCGAGATCGCTGACTTCCCGCGCCGCTGCATGCTGGCCGATCGCGCGTCGGCCTATGGCCAGTGGGATCTCCCGCTGGCAGAGGCGCTGCGCGCCGAAGGCGCCCAAGGCGTTCCGGTGGTGTTCGAGGAAGCCGTGGCGGGCGCCGCCCGCTTCGTCCAGGGCGCCGGCCGCCACGGCAGCTTTGGCAAATAGGAAGGCGAACATGGTCCCCACCACCCTCGATCTGATCCGCCGCGGCGCCGCCCAGCACGGGCCCCGCACCGCCCTCAGCTTCAACGGCCGCAGCCTGAGCTTCGCCGAGGTCGATGCGCTCAGCGCCCGGCTGGCCCACGCACTGCGCGCCCGCGGCGCCGAGCCCGGCACGCGCATCGCGCTGCTGGTCAACAACAGCCTCTACAGCGTGCCGCTCGACTTCGCCTGCGTGAAGGCGGCGCTCAACCGCGTCCCGCTCAATGCCCGGCTGTCACTGCCCGAGCACGTGCGCATGCTGCAGGACACCGGCTGCCGCCTGCTGGTGTTCGGGGCCGACCTCGCCGAGCGCGCCGCCGCACTGCGCGAGGCCCTGCCGGGCCTGGACTGCCATGGCCTCGATGCCAGCCTGCCCGGCGGCACCGACCTGATCGCCGCGGCCGCGCAGCAGCCGGCGCGCGACCCCGATCTTCAGGTGAGCGCCGACGACGTGATCCTGACCCTGTTCACCTCCGGCACCACCGGCACGCTCAAGGCCGCGCAGCACACGCAGGGCTCCTATGCCGCGATCTGCCGCAACGTGCTGCTGAACCTGCTGCCCGCGACGCCCGACGACGCGATGCTGCATGCCGCCTCGCTGATCCACGCCAGCGGCGTCTTCGTGCTGCCCTTCTGGCTGCGCGGCGGCCGCACCGTGATCCTGCCGGGCTTCGAGCCCGAGTCCTTCCTGGCCGCGATCGAGCGCGAGCGCGCGACCGCGATCAACCTGGTGCCGACCATGCTGCAGATGCTGGTCGAGACGCCGGCCATGGCGACCTGCAAGGTCGATGCGCTGCGCTACGTGATCTACGGTGCGTCGCCGATGCCGCGCCCCGTGATCGAACGCGCAATGGCGCTCTGGGGCCAACACCGCTTCTGGCAGTACTACGGCCAGACCGAGGTGCCGCTGTGCCTCGCAGTGCTGCGGCCCGAAGACCACCATGGCGAGCGGCTGGGCGCCTGCGGCCAGCCTGCCATCGAGGTCGAAGTGCGGCTGCTCGACGAGTCCGGCCACGACGTGCCGCCGGGCCAGCCCGGCGAGATCGCGGTGCGCGCGCCGTCGGCGGTGGCCGGCTACCACGCTGCGCCCGAGCTCACGGCAGAGACCTTCAAGCCCGACGGCTGGGTGCTCACGCGCGACGTCGGCGTGTTCGACGAGCACGGCTTCCTGTTCCTCAAGGACCGCACCTCTGACATGATCGTCAGCGGCGGCTACAACGTCTATCCGCGCGAGGTCGAAGAGGCGCTGCTCGCCCATCCCGCCGTGCGCGAATGCGCGGTCGTCGGCCTGCCCGACGACAAGTGGGTGGAGGCGGTCACCGCGGTGGTGGCGCTCGCGCCCGGCAATGCCGAAAGCGATGCGCTGGCGGCCGAGCTCATTGCACACGTCGCGGCCCGGCTGGCGTCCTACAAGAAGCCGCGGCGCGTGATCTTCACCGAGCAGATCCCGAAGACCGCGGTGGGCAAGCTCAACCGCCGCGCCCTGCGCGATCGCCTGCGCGCCGCATCCGATCCGCCGGCCTAAAGCGCGGCCGGTCGGCGCGGAACAAGAGACGGCAGAAGCCGTCCGCCGCCACACCGAACTGTCACACCACCCAGGGAGAGAACCATGCAGACACGCGACATTCGAAGGGCCGGCCGCTGGCTGGCCGTGGCCGTCCTCGCAGGCAGCGCCCTGCTGGCGCAGGCCCAGAAGCGCTACGACCCCGGCGCCACCGACACCACGATCAAGATCGGCAACACCATGCCGTACTCCGGGCCGGCCTCGGTCTACGGCACCGTGGGCAAGAGCGCAGCCGCCTACTTCCGCAAGGTCAACGCCGAGGGCGGCATCGGCGGCCGCAAGATCGAGTTCATCTCGCTCGACGACGCCTACAGCCCGCCGGTGGCCGTGGAGCAGACCCGCAAGCTGGTCGAGCAGCAGAAGGTTCTGCTGATCTTCGGCCCGCTCGGCACGCCCACCAATGCAGCAACGCAGAAGTACCTCAACATCAGGAAGGTGCCGCAGCTCTTCGTGAGCTCGGGTGCCGAGCGCTGGGGCGACCACCGCCAGTTCCCGTGGAGCATCGGCTTCAACCCCACCTACGTGACCGAAGGCCGCATCTACGCCGCCCACATCCTGGCCAGCCGGCCCGATGCCAAGGTGGCGGTGCTCTACCAGAACGACGAGTTCGGCAAGGACATCGTGCGCGGCTTCCTCGATGGCCTCGGCGACAAGGCCAGATCGGTGGTCGTGGCCCAGGCCAGCTACGAGGTCAGCGACCCCACGGTCGACAGCCAGATCATCAGCCTCAGGAGCTCGGGCGCCGACACGCTGATGAACTTCTCGCAGACCAAGTTCGCGGCCCAGACCATCCGCAAGATGGCCGCGATCGGCTGGAAGCCCGCGCACTACCTGACCAACGTGTCGAACTCGGTGGCGGCGGTGCTCAAGCCGGCCGGCGCCGAGCATGCGAAGGGGCTCCTCACCGCCACCTACCTGCGCGATCCGAGCGATGGCCGCGACACGCCGGAGGGGCGCGACTTCGCGGCCTTCATGAAGCAGTACTACCCCGAGGGCGACCCGAACGACACGCTCAACGTCACGGGCTACTCGATGGCGCAGGCGCTGGTGCAGCTGCTGACCCAGGCCGGCGACGACCTGACCCGCGCCAACCTCATGAAGCAGGCCGCGAGCCTCGACATGACCTTGCCGATGCTCTATCCGGGCATCCGCCTGAAGACCGGGCCCGACAACTTCTATCCGATCCGGCAGATGCAGCTGGTGCGCTTCGACGGCACCGGCTATGAGAAATTCGGCGACCTGCTCGGGCCGTGAACACGCCTTCAACCGGCGCGCCGCTGCTGCGCGTGCAGGCGGTGACGGTGCGCTTCGGCGGCATCGTGGCGCTCGATGCGGTGTCGTTCAGCGTCGAGGCCGGCCAGATCTGCGGCCTGATCGGTCCCAACGGCGCCGGCAAGAGCACCGTCTTCAATTGCCTCTCGCGCATCTACGACTGCGGCGCCGGAAGCATCGAGTTCGATGGCCGGCGCATCTCGACATTGCCGCGCCACCGCATGGCGGGCGAGGGCATCGGCCGCACCTTCCAGAACCTCGCGCTGTTCGGCAGCATGAGCGTGCGCGAGAACCTGCTGGTCGGCTGCCATGGCCGGCAGCCGGCCGGCTTCGTGGGCGCCCTGCTGCGCCTGCCCGGCGAGCGACGCACGGAGCGCGAGGCGCAGGCGAGGGCGGACGAACTGCTGCGCTTCCTGGCGCTCGAAGACTGCGCCGAGCGCATCGTGGCCGACCTGCCCTTCGGCACCCAGAAGCGGGTCGAGCTCGGCCGCGCGCTCTGCGGCCGGCCGCGCCTGCTGCTGCTCGACGAGCCGGCCTGCGGGCTCAACCATGAAGAGCTCGAAGGCCTGGCCGCGCTGATCCGCGAGATCCGCGACCGGCTGGGCGTCACGGTGCTGCTGGTCGAGCACCACATGGGCCTGGTGATGGCGATCTCCGACCAGGTGGTGGTGCTGAACTTCGGCCGCAAGATCGCCGAGGGCCCGCCGGCCGCGGTGCGGCAGCACCCCGAGGTGATCCAGGCCTACCTGGGAGGCGCCCATGCCGATGCTGCTTGAAGTCGAGGGGCTGCATGCGGCCTATGGCGCGAGCCGCGTGCTGCACGGCATCGGCCTGTCGATGCGGGCCGGCTCGGTCACCGCGCTGCTCGGCGCCAACGGCGCCGGCAAGACCACGACCCTGCGCGCGCTGTGCCAGATGGCTGTGCGCACCACGGGCACGATCCGCATCGGCGGCGAGCGCGCCGACGGCCGGCCCACCGAGCGGATCGTGCGGCTCGGCGTCGCCCACGTGCCCGACGGCCGCGGCACCTTCCTTGCGTTGAGCACCGAGGAGAACCTGCGCCTGGGCGCCTACGGGCGGCGAGACCGCGCGGGCGTCGCCGAAGACTTCGAGCGGGTCTACGGCTACTTTCCGCGGCTCAGGGAACGCAGCGGCCAGCAGGCCGGAACCTTGTCCGGCGGCGAGCAGCAGATGCTGGCGATCGGCCGGGCACTGATGTCGCGGCCGCGCCTGCTGCTGCTCGACGAGCCCTCCTTCGGGCTCGCGCCGCTGGTCGTGCGCGACATCTTCGAGATCATGCGGCGCATCAACGCGGAGCAGGGCGTCTCGATCCTGCTGGTCGAGCAGAACGCCGCGCTGGCGCTCGACATCGCCGATTCGGTCTACCTCATGGAGAGCGGCCGCATCGTGCTGAACGGCACGCCGCAAGAGGTCCGCGGCAATGACGCGGTGCGCCGCGTGTACCTCGGCGGCTGAGCACGAGCTCAAGGAGACAACATGCAAGCATTCCTGCACCAGCTGCTGGCCGGCCTGGCCACCGGCGGCATCTACGCCAGTGTCGCGCTGGCGCTGGTCATGATCTACCAGTCGACCCACCTCGTGAACTTCGCACAGGGCGAGATGGCGATGTTCTCCACCTACCTCGGCTGGGCGATGTTCGGCCTCACCGTGGGCCTGTCCTTCGTGATGGGCGCGCTGGTCGAGCGGATCGTGATCCGTCCGATGCGCCATGCGCCGGTGCTGTCGGTGGTGGTCGTCTTCATCGCGCTGCTGATGATCTTCCATAGCCTCGCCGGCTGGTTGTTCGGCTACACGATCAAGCAGTTCCCCAGCCCGTTCCCGGAGCGCGCCTGGTACGGCACGGCGCTCATGTCCGCGCACGAGGTCGGCGCAATCGCGATCACGCTCGCCGTGATGGCGCTGATCTTCGGCTTCTTCCGCTTCACCGCGCTCGGCCTCGCGATGCGCGCGGCGGCACAGAACCCGGTGTCGTCGCGGCTGGTCGGCATCGACGTCGGGTGGATGCTGATGCTAGGCTGGGGCCTGGCCGGTGCGGTCGGCGCGGTGGCCGGCATGCTGGTCGCGCCGGTGGTCTTCCTCGACCCCGGCATGATGGGTGGCGTGCTGCTCTACGCCTTTGCCGGCGCGCTGGTCGGCGGCATCGACAGCCCCGCGGGCGCGGTGCTCGGCGGCTTCATCGTCGGCGTGCTGGAGAACCTCATCGGCAGCTACGTGGTCGGCACCGAGCTCAAGCTCACGGTCGCGCTGGTGCTGATCGTCGGCGTGCTGATCGTGCGTCCGAGCGGGCTGTTCGGCCGGACCATCGTGGTGAAGGTCTAGCCATGCGCCTCGTCGAACGCACCGCCTTCGCGCTGCTGCTGTTGCTGGCCCTCGCCTTTCCCTTCCTGGCCGAGGGCTACGCCGTGTTCCAGGCCACCATGGTGCTGTCGTACGCGGTGGCGCTGCTGGGGCTTAACATCCTCACCGGCTACAACGGACAGATCTCGCTCGGGCATGGTGCCTTCTATGCCCTCGGGGCCTACACCGCGGCGATCCTCATGGACCGCTTCGGCCTGCCCTACTGGGCGACCATCCCGGCCGCGGGCGCGGTCTGCCTGGTGGCCGGCGTGCTGTTCGGCCTGCCGGCACTCAAGCTCGAAGGCCTGTACCTGGCGCTGGCCACCTTCGCGCTCGGCGTGGCGATGCCGCAGCTGCTCAAGTACAAGCACCTGGAGCCGTGGACCGGCGGCGTGCAGGGCCTGGTGCTGGCCAAGCCCGATGCGCCCTTCGGCCTGCCGCTCACGCAGGACCAGTGGCTCTACCTGTTCGCGCTGGCTGTGGTGGTGATCTTGTTCGCGCTGGCGCGCAACCTCCTGCACAGCGGCGCCGGCCGGGCGATCGTCGCGATCCGCGACCATCCGCTGGCGGCGCAGGCGATGGGCATCGACAACCGTCGCTACAAGGCCGGCGCCTTCGGCATCTCGGCGATGTACACCGGCATCGGCGGCGCCCTGTCGGCGATCGCGGTGCAGTTCGTGGCGCCCGACTCGTTCACGATGTTCCTGTCGATCTCGCTGCTGGTGGGCGTGGTGGTCGGCGGCGTCGGAACGCTCTCGGGCGCGCTGTATGGCGCCCTGTTCATCGTGTTCGTCCCGACCGCGGCCGAAAAGATCACCCAGTCCGCGCCCTGGGCGATCTACGGCGTGGTGCTGATCCTGTTCGTGTTCGTGATGCCGGGCGGTGTGGCGCGGCTGCTGCTGCGGCGGCAGCGCTGAGATACGGCCGCCGGCGCCGGGCCTGCCGCACATTTTCAGACTCCTCTGATCGTGGGCGCGGAGGAGGATCGGAACAATCCATTCCCATCGGCACCTCCATCTCCCCTGGATTTTCAACAATGAACCTTCGTCCCTACATCGCCCTGGCCGTTCTGGCCCAAACCGTCGGATGCGCCTCCATCGTCGGCGGAACGAACCAGAGCATTTCGGTGGCAACGCAGAATGCCGCCGGCCCGGTGGCCGGCGCGAGCTGCAAGCTCGAGAATGACAAGGGCGTCTGGTTCGTCACCACGCCCGGTTCCACGACGGTTCACCGCGCCTACGGCGACTTGAAGGTCAACTGCGACAAGGACGGCCACGAGCCGGGTGTCGCATCTGCAAAGTCGACCACCAAGGCGCTGGCGGCAGGGAACATCCTCTTTGGGGGCGTGATCGGTGCGGGCGTCGATGTGGCCACCGGCGCCGCGTACGATTACCCCGAACTCATCACGGTCGTTCTGGCATCCGTGGCAAAGGCGGAAGCTCCCGCGCCCGCGGTCGAATTTCCGGCGGTGGCACCGGCGAGCACTGGCACGCCCAAGGCCGAATAGATCGCATTGCACCAAGGTGCAGCAGCACACGCACCATGGTGCGAACACTTTTTCGTGGCTCTCGACTAAGAACTTATCCGTAAATTATGTTGACGTCGGCAGGTACCTTGCGGAAGGCAATGATGGCAGCGGCAAGGTGGTTGAGGGCGACGAAGCTGCGCTCGAGTTTCTC
>NZ_JAUJZH010000032.1 GCF_030486595.1 Variovorax ginsengisoli
TCTCGGGCGCGATCCAGCATCTGGCGGGCATGAAGGACTCCAAGGTGATCGTGGCGATCAACAAGGACGAAGAGGCGCCGATCTTCTCGGTGGCCGACTACGGCCTGGTGGCCGACCTGTTCACGGCCGTGCCGGAACTGGTCAAGGCCCTCTGACACTTAGAGACATGTGAGCCAAAGGGCATCGTTCGCGGTGCCCTTTTTCACATCGGTTGGTATCCGGCACCAGAAGCCGCAGGAGACGCACATGAGCTATATCGCCCCCCTCAAGGACATGCTGTTCGACATCGAGCACCTCGCGAACATCGCGCAGGTGGCGCAGATGCCGGGCCTCGAAGACGCCGGCCTCGAAACCGCCCAGGCGGTGCTCGAGGAATGCGCCCGCTTCAACCAGGACGTGATCGCGCCGCTGAACGTGGACGGCGACCGCAATCCTTCGTCGTTCAAGGACGGCCAGGTCACGACCACGCCGGGCTTCAAGGAAGCCTTCGCCCAGTACGTGGCGGGCGGCTGGCAAGGGCTGCAGCATCCGGCGGACTTCGGCGGCCAGGGCCTGCCCAAGGCCATCGGCGCGGCCTGCGTCGAGATGCTCAACTCGGCCAACATGAGCTTTGCGCTGTGCCCATTGCTGACGGACGGTGCCACGGAAGCCTTGCTGACGGCCGGCTCCGACGAACTCAAGGCCACCTACCTCGAGAAGCTGGTCAGCGGCCAGTGGACCGGCACCATGAACCTGACCGAGCCCCAGGCCGGCAGCGACCTCGCGATGGTGCGCAGCCGCGCCGAGCCGCAGGCCGACGGCACCTACAAGGTGTTCGGCACCAAGATCTTCATCACCTACGGTGAGCACGACATGGCCGAGAACATCGTCCATCTGGTGCTGGCCCGCGTCACGGGCGCGCCCGAAGGCGTGAAGGGCATCAGCCTGTTCGTGGTGCCCAAGTTCATGGTGAACAAGGACGGCTCACTGGGCGCGCGCAACGACGTCCATTGCGTCAGCATCGAGCACAAGCTGGGCATCAAGGCCTCGCCGACGGCCGTCCTCCAGTATGGCGACCATGGCGGCGCGATCGGCTACCTCGTGGGCCAGGAGAACCGCGGCCTCGAGTACATGTTCATCATGATGAACTCGGCCCGCTACGCGGTGGGCATGCAGGGCATCGCGATCGCCGAGCGCGCTTACCAGCACGCCGTGGCCTATGCCAAGGACCGCGTGCAGAGCCGTCCGGTCGACGGCTCCATCAACGCCAGCGCGCCGATCATCCACCACCCCGACGTGAAGCGCATGCTGATGACGATGCGGGCCTACACCGAAGGCTGCCGCGCGATGGCCGCCGTGGCCGCGGCCGCCTACGACGCGACCCATCACCACCCCGACGCCGAGACGCGCAAGCAGAACCAGGCCTTCTACGAATTCATGGTGCCGCTGGTCAAGGGCTACAGCACCGAGATGAGCCTGGAGGTGGCCTCGCTGGGCGTGCAGGTGCATGGCGGCATGGGCTTCATCGAGGAGACCGGCGCGGCGCAGTACCTGCGCGACGCCAAGATCCTGACCATCTACGAAGGCACGACCGCGATCCAGGCCAACGACCTGGTGGGCCGCAAGACCGCGCGCGACGGCGGCCAGACGGCCAAGGCCATCGCCGCCCAGATCGAGAAGACCGAAGCCGAACTCGCCCAGCGCGACAGCGCCGATGCGCGAGCGGTGGCCAAGAAGCTCAAGGCCGCGCGCGAAGCCTTCGTGGACGTGGCCGGCTTCGTCGCCGGCCAGACCAAGGCGTCGCCGAACGCGGTGTTCGCGGGCAGCGTTCCCTACCTGATGCTGGCGGGCAACGTGGTGGCCGGCTGGCAGCTGGCGCGCTCGCTGCTGGTGGCCGAAGACCTCGCCAAGGCCGGCACCGACGTCGCCTTCATGAAGGCCAAGATCGCCACCGCGCGCTTCTATGCCGAGCACATCCTGAACAAGGCGCCGGGCCTGCGCGACAGCATCGTGGAGGGGGCCGACAGCGTCACCGCCCTCGCACTCGAATCCTTCTAAGACCAACAGATCTCATTCATCGAATTCCGGAGACTCCATGTCCAAGCTGCCGCCCGTGCTCGCCAACCTTCCGCTGCCCATCATCGGCTCGCCGCTGTTCATCATCAGCAACCCCAAGCTGGTGATCGCCCAGTGCAAGGCCGGGGTGGTCGGCTCGATGCCGGCGCTCAATGCGCGCCCGGCCGCGCAGCTCGAGGAATGGCTGATCGAGATCACCGAGGAACTGGCCGCCTACAACAAGGCCAATCCCGACAAGCCGGCGGCGCCCTTCGCCATCAACCAGATCGTGCACAAGAGCAATGACCGCCTCGAGCACGACATGGCGATGGTCGTGAAGTACAAGGTGCCGATCGTCATCACCTCGCTCGGTGCGCGCACCGACGTCAACGATGCGGTCCACAGCTACGGCGGCGTGACCCTGCACGACATCATCAACAACACCTTCGCGAAGAAGGCGATCGAGAAGGGCGCCGACGGCCTGATCGCGGTGGCGGCCGGCGCCGGCGGCCATGCGGGCGTGAAGAGCCCGTTTGCCCTGATCCAGGAAATCCGCCAGTGGTTCGACGGCCCGGTCGCGCTGTCGGGCTCGATCGCCACCGGCGACGCCGTGCTCGCGGCGCAGGCCATGGGCGCCGACTTCGCCTACATCGGCACCGCCTTCATCGCCACCGAGGAAGCCCGCGCGAGCGACGAGTACAAGCAGGCGATCGTCGACGGCAGCTCCGACGACATCGTCTACTCGAACCTGTTCACCGGCGTGCATGGCAACTACCTCGCGCCGAGCATCGTGGCCGCCGGCATGGACCCGGCCAACCTGCCCGAAGGCGACCTCAAGACCATGAACTTCGGCGGCGGCGAGGGCAGCAAGGCCAAGGCCTGGAAGGACATCTGGGGCTCGGGCCAGGGCATCGGCGCGGTGACCGAAGTCGCGAGCGCAGCGGCCTTCGTCGAAAAGCTCAAGCGCGAATACTTCGACGCCCGCCGACGTCTCGCGCTCTAGGACCGTGACACTGCGAGGGGCGGCCATGGGTCGCATGCCGCTGCTGGACGCGGTCAAGGGCGTGGCATGCGCGCTGATCGTCGGCCATCACCTGGCGCGCTACGGGCCGCTGCAGGAAGGCGCTTCGGTGCTCGCGCCGGCGCTGTTCGACTGGCTGGCCCAGGACGGCCGGCTGGCGGTGCAGGTCTTCCTGGTGCTGGCCGGCTTCCTGGCGGCCGGCAGCCTGGCGCCCGATGGTGTGCTGCGGGTCGACCGCCCGCTGGCGCGTGTCGGCCAGCGCTACGGGCGCCTGGTCATGCCTTACCTGGCGGCGCTCAGCTTCAGCGTGCTGGTCGCCGCGCTGGTGCGGCCCTGGCTCGACGGCGACGCGGTGCCGGCCGCGCCCGGCCTGGCCCAGCTGCTGGCGCATGGCCTGCTGCTGCAGGACCTGCTCGGATTCGACGCTCTTTCGACCGGGGTCTGGTACGTGGCCATCGACTTCCAGCTGTTCGTGCTGGCGCTGGCGGCGATCGGCCTGTCGGAGCTGCTGCAGCGGCGCTGGGCGCTGGGCCGCGAGCGCTCGCGCTGGCTGGTGGCCGGCCTCGTGCTGGCGCTGGCGGTGGCTTCGCTGGCGGTGTTCAACCGCCGGCAGGAACTCGATGTCACGGCGATCTATTTCTTCGGCTCGTACGGGTTGGGCATGCTGGTGTTCTGGATCGGCCGCGCGACCCGCGACAGCACCTGGCGCTACGCGGTGCTGCTGCTCGCGCTGGTCGGCGCCGCGGCGCTGGCGCTCGACTGGCGCAGCCGCATCGCGATCGCGCTGGTCACCGCATTGGCCGTGGCCGTGGTGCAGCATCGCGACGGACTGGCCCCCGCCGCGTGGCCTCGCATCGGCGCGCCGCTGGTGCGGCTCGGCCGCATTTCGTATTCGCTGTTCCTGATCCACTTCCCGGTGCTGCTGCTGGTCAGCGCGGCGATGAGCCATCTGTTGCCGGACACACCGTGGATCGACCTGATGGGCCTGCTGGCGACCTTCGCGCTGTCGATCGCAGCCGCGACGCTGCTCTATCGCTGGGTCGAGTCGCGGCCCGCCACCTGGCGCGCGGTGCTCGGCCTGTTCGCGGCCCTGCTGGCCTGCGGCCTGCTGGTCTCGGCCTGAGCGCTGCCCGCGTGCGCCGGCGCGGGCACCGAGAGTGCCCCGCGCGTCACGGGCTTCTGTTAGCTTAACGAACCGCGGCCCTGCAGCGAGGGCGTGCATCCCGTATGATTCGTGAGTTTTCAGTAAATACTGAAATTACAGAAATTTAGTACTTGAACACCGCCACCCCTTCGTTCGCCAGCCTGGTCCAGGGCGCCGCCGCGCTGCTCTGGGTGCCGCAGGCGGCGCTGCTGGCCTGGGCGGTGCAGCGGCTCGGGGCGGGCGAGGGCCCGACCGCGGTGTTCTGGCCGGCGGCCGGGATCCTGCTGCTCGGACTGTTGCGGGCGGCAGCGGAGGCCTGGGGCGCCCGGCGGGTGTATGCGCAGGCGCGGCTGCAGTTGTCCGCGCTGCGGGCCCGGGTCGCGGCCGCGCTGGCCGCGCGTTCGCCGATGGACAGCGCGCGCCCGGCCGCGGGCCTCGCCGCCAGCGTGATCGCCGAGCAGGCCGAGGCGGTCGTGCCCTACCTGGTGCGCTACGGGCCGGCGCGCTGGCGGGCGACGGTGGTGCCGCTGGTCATCGTCGCGGTGGTGGCCTGCCTGTCCTGGGTGGCGGCTGCCGTGCTGCTAGTGGCGGCGCCGCTGATCCCGATCTTCATGGCCATCGTCGGCTGGCGCGCACGGGCCGCGAGCGAGGCGCAGATGGTCGAGCTGGGCGGCATGAACGGCTTCCTGCTCGATCGCCTGCGCGGACTCGCCACCTTGCGTGCGCTCGATGCGGTCGACGCCACCGCACGGCGCCTGGGCGAGTCGGCCCAATCGCTGCGGACCCGAACGATGGCGGTGCTGCGCATCGCCTTCCTGTCGTCGGCGGTGCTGGAGCTGTTCTCGGCGCTCGGTGTCGCGATGGTGGCGGCGTACATCGGCTTCCATCTGCTGGGCACCCTCGGCTTCGGCACCTGGGGCCGCACGCTGAGCCTGGGCGAGGGGCTGTTCATCCTGCTGCTGGCGCCGGCCTTCTTCGAGCCGCTGCGGGAGTTGTCGGCGGTCTGGCATGACCGCGCGGCCGGCGAAGCCGCGCTGGCATCGCTGGCTCGCCTCCGCGAGGGTGGCGTCGCGCTGCCCGGCGCCGCTTCGACAGGCGAACGGCCGTGTCCGCAGGTCGGCATGCCCGGCGCGCCCGCGGTCCGGGTGCAGGGCCTGTGTTTCTCGCATGCCGGGGAGGCGGCTTTCTTCGACCACTACGACCTGCGCGTGGCGGCCGGCGAGCACGTTGCCCTGATGGGGCCCAGCGGCTCGGGCAAGACGGCGCTGCTGAGCCTGATCGCCGGCCTGCTCCCGGCGCAGCGCGGCGAGATCCAGATCGGCGGCGTGCCGCTGTCCGACGAGACGGCGGCCGGGCTGCGCGCGCGCATGGCGTGGATGGGCCAGAAGCCGCATGTCTTCGCCGGCTCGGTGCAGGCCAACGTGGCGCTCGGACGGGCCGGCGTGCAGACGGCGCAGGTGGAGGCCGCGATGCGCTTCGTCGCGCTCGACGGCGTCGCCCAGGCCCGCCCCGGCGTCGCGCTGGGGGAGGGCGGCGGCGGCCTGTCGGGCGGCGAGGCGGTGCGGCTGGCGCTGGCGCGCGTGGCGGCGCAGCCCGGGGCCGATCTGCTGCTGGTCGACGAGCCGACCGCGCACCTCGACAGCGAGACCGCGGAACGCGTGGTCGATGCCCTGATGCAGCTGGCGCGCGGCAAGACGCTGATCGCCGCCACCCACGACCCGGTACTGGCCGCCCGCATGGGCCGCGTGATCCGGCTCGACCACCTGCCGGCAAAGGAGGCCGCATGAAGCACTGGCGCGACGTGCGGCCGGTGCTCGCGGCCTTCTGGCAGGCGCAGCCGCGCCGCCTGGCTCTCGGCGCCGCGCTGGCGCTGCTGACGGTGCTGATGGGCATGGGCCTGCTGGGCCTCTCCGGCTGGTTCATCAGCGCCACCGCGCTGGCCGGGCTGCAGGCCGCGACGGCCCTGCGCTTCGATGTCTTCATGCCCTCGGCCGGCATCCGCCTGCTGGCGCTGGGCCGCACCGGTTCGCGCTACGCCGAGCGGCTGGTCACGCACGACGCCACCTTCGGCGTGCTGGCCGCACTGCGCGAGCGGCTGTTCCGCGGATGGGCCCGCCCCGATGCGGCACGCCGGCTGCTGGCCCGGCCGGCACGCCTGCTGTTCCGCCTGACGGCCGACATCGACGCCCTCGAATCCTTCTACCTGCGGCTGCTGGTGCCGGCCATCGCGGCGCTCGGTGCGGCGCTGTTCGCCGGCGTCGTGCTGGGCTTCATGAACGCCTGGATCGGCGTTGCGCTGGCCCTGTGGCTGGTCATGGCGGGCTGGGGCATCGCGCTGGCGGTGGCGGTGCGGGGCCGGCCGGCGTCGCTGCGGCGCGCGCATGCCATGGAAGCGCTGCGGGCCCGGGCCGCCGACCTGGTGTCGGGCCAGACCGAGCTGGTCATGGCCGGCAGGAGCGAGGCGCAGTGCGAGGCGCTGGCCGCGGCCGACCGCCATCTGGCGAATGCGGACCATGCGCTCAACCGGCTCGAGGTGCGCGCCGGCATGGCCTACGGCATGGCCGGCACGCTGACCTTGGTGGCGGTGCTGCTGGCGGCTGCCGCGCTGGTGGGCGATGGCGCGATCGGCGCACCCGCGGCGGCACTGGCGCTGCTGGTGGCGCTCACCGCGCTCGAACCCTTCGCCGCCTTGCGCCGCGGCGCGCTCGAGGCCGGCCGCGCCTGGCTGGCGGCGAGGCGCCTGGCGCGCCGCCTCGCGCCGGACCTGCCTGCCGAGGTGGCCGCGACAGCGTGGCCGGCCGCACCCTCCGACGCCGGCCTTGCGCTCTGCCTCGCGCGGGTCGTGGCGGCCCACCCCGGCAGCCGGGTGCCGGCGCTGCGTGACATCTCCCTGACCTTGGCCACCGGCGAGCGGGTCGCACTGGTCGGGCCCAGCGGCGCCGGCAAGTCCACCTTGCTGGCCCTGGTCGCTGGCGAATTCGCGGCGGCCTCCGGCGAGGTGCGCTGCGCGCCGCACTGCCTGCTGACGCAGCGAACGGAGCTGTTCCAGGACAGCCTGCGCGACAACCTCCGGCTGGCCGATCCCGGTGCCGGCGACGCCCGGCTGTGGGCCGCGTTGCAGGCCGCCGGCCTGTCGCAGGAAGTGCGCGCGACGGCCGCCGGACTCGACACGCCGCTGGGCGAGGGCGGCCTCGGACTCTCGGGCGGCCAGTCGCGACGGCTCGCGCTGGCGCGGTTGATGCTGCGCGACGTGCCGCTCTGGCTGCTGGACGAACCCACCGAAGCACTGGACACTGCGACCGCCCACGATGTGTTGCAACGCCTCGATGCCCAGGCGGCAGGCCACACGCTGCTGGTCGCGACCCATTTGCGGCGCGAAGCGGCGCTGGCCCACCGGTTGATCTCGATTCAGGACGGCCGGATCACCGCCGACCTGCGGCGCGGCACCGCAGCCTTCGACGCGGCACTGAAGGCGCTGCGCCCGGACTGAGAACGAAGAATACGAAAGGAACCCCATGGACCTCGACATCGTTGCCCTCTCCCGATTGCAGTTCGCCTTGACGGCGCTGTACCACTTCCTGTTCGTGCCGCTGACCATCGGCCTGGCCGTGGTCCTCGCGATCATGGAGACCGTCTACGTCATGACCGGGCGGACCATCTGGCGCGACATGACGAAGTTCTGGGGTGTGCTGTTCGGCATCAACTTCGCGATGGGCGTGGCCACCGGCATCGTCATGGAGTTCCAGTTCGGCATGAACTGGAGCTACTACAGCCACTACGTGGGCGACGTCTTCGGTGCGCCCCTGGCGATCGAGGGGCTGATGGCCTTCTTCCTCGAGGCCAGCTTCGTCGGCCTGTTCTTCTTCGGCTGGGACAAGCTGTCGAAGGTGGCGCACCTGATCGTCACCTGGCTGGTCGCGATCGGCTCCAACCTGTCAGCGCTCTGGATCCTGATCGCCAACGGCTGGATGCAGAACCCGGTGGGCGCGGCCTTCAATCCGCAGACCATGCGCATGGAGGTGACCGACTTCGCCGCGGTGCTGACCAACCCGGTGGCGCAGGCCAAATTCGTGCACACGGTGTCGGCGGGCTACACGGTGGCGGCGATCTTCGTGCTCGGCGTCTCGGCCTGGTACGTGCTGAAGGGCCGCCATCTCGAACTCGCCAAGCGCTCGATGACCGTGGCCGCCTCCTTCGGGCTGGCGGCCTCGCTGTCGGTGGTGGTGCTCGGCGACGAGAGCGGCTACCTGTCGACCGAGCACCAGAAGATGAAGGTCGCCTCGATCGAGGCGATGTGGAAGACCGAGCCCGCACCGGCCGCCTTCACCGCCTTCGGCTTCCCGGACCAGCGCACCCGCGAGACCCACTTCGCGGTCCACATCCCGATGCTGCTGGGCCTGATCGGCACCCGCTCGCTGACCAAGGAGGTGCCGGGCATCGAGGACCTGGTCGCGCGCGCCGAGGACCACATCCGCGACGGCATCAAGGCCTACGACGCGCTGCAGACGATCCGCCAGGCCAGGAGCGATGCCGAGGTGCCGCCGCAGGCGCGCGCCGACTTCGAGGCCCACGGCAACTTCATGGGCTACGCGCTGCTGCTCAAGCGCTATGTCGACGATCCGCGCCAGGCCACGGCCGAGCAGATCACCAAGGCCTCGTGGGACCTGGTGCCGCCGGTGTTCTCGCTCTACTGGTCGTTTCGGATCATGGTCGGCCTGGGCATGTTCTTCATCGTGCTGACCGCCACCTTCTTCGTGCTGTCGACCCGGCGCCGGCTGGATGCCCATCCCTGGCTGCTCAAGGTCGCCGTGTTCTCGATTCCGCTGCCCTGGGTGGCCGCCGAGATGGGCTGGATCGTGGCCGAGGTCGGCCGCCAGCCGTGGGTGATCGAAGGCGTGCTGCCGACCGCGGTCGCGGTCTCGAACCTCGGCGCCGCGACGGTGCTCGGCACCATCGTCGGTTTCGTGACGATCTACACGATCCTGTTCGTGATCGAGATGAAGCTGATGCTGAAGGCGATCCGCAACGGGCCGACCGAACATCCGCCGACACCGGCCGATGCCTGGCGCACCGGCGCCGGTCCCGACATCGCGGGCCGTCCGCGCACCTCGCTGGGAGCTTGACCATGATTCTTCACACCCTCATTTCCTACGAAGTGCTGCGCCTCGTCTGGTGGCTGCTGCTCGGCGTCCTGCTGGTCGGCTTCGCGGTCATGGACGGCTTCGATCTCGGCGCCGGCATGCTGCTGCCGTTCGCGGGCCGCAACGACCTCGAGCGCCGCGTGATCATCAACAGCGTCGGCCCGGTCTGGGAGGGCAACCAGGTCTGGCTGATCCTCGGCGGCGGCGCGATCTTCGCGGCCTGGCCGCAGCTCTACGCGGTGTCGTTCTCGGGCTTCTACATCGCGATGTTCGCGATCCTGGTGGCCTTGATCCTGCGGCCGGTGGCCTTCAAGTTCCGCGGCAAGCGCGACGAGCCGGCCTGGCGCGCGCGCTGGGACTGGGCGCTGTTCATCGGCGGCTTCGTGCCGGCGCTGATCTTCGGCGTCGCGATGGGCAACGTGCTGCGCGGCGTGCCGTTCCGCTTCAACCCCGACATGCACATCTTCTACGACGGCACCTTCTTCGGCCTGCTCAATCCGTTCGCGCTGCTGTGCGGCCTGGTGTCGGTGGCGATGCTCGCGATGCACGGCGCCGCCTGGCTGCAACTGAAGACGCAGGGCCCGGTGGCCCAGCGCGCGCGGGCCTACGGCAGCGTGGCGGCGGCCGCGACGATCGTGCTGTATGCGCTCGCCGGCTTCGCGTTGTGGAAGTTCGTCGACGGCTTTCGCGTGACCAGCGCGCTGCCGGCCGACGGGCCGTCCAACCCCTTGCTCAAGACCGTCGAGGTGCATTCGAGCGCCTGGTTCGCCAACTACGAGGCGCATCCGTGGCTCTACGTCGTGCCGGGCCTGGGCCTGGCCGGCGCTTTGGTGGCGCTGCTGGGCCTGCGCATGCGGGCCGAGCTGATGACCTTCGTGGCCAGCGCGCTGTCGATCGCCGGCATCATCCTGAGCGTCGGCGTCTCGATGTTCCCGTTCATCCTGCCCTCGACCATCGATCCGCGCGCCAGCCTGACGGTGTTCGACTCGTCGTCCAGCCACCTGACGCTGTTCATCATGCTGGTGGTCACCGCCATCTTCATCCCGATCATCGTCGCCTACACCAGCTGGGTGTACGCCGTGCTGCGCGGCAAGGTCGACGCCGCCGCGATCAGCGAAGACCGCGGCCACGCGTACTAGTCACAGAAAGAGAATCCGACCATGTGGTACTTCGCCTGGATCCTGGGACTGCCGCTCGCCGCGACCTTCGCGGTGCTGAATGCGATGTGGTACGAGCTGATGGACGACGAGGCCGTAAGGCACGACAAGCTCGACAAGCCGTAGCCGGCCGCTATTCCTTGGGTGGCTTCAGGGCCTTGGACCCGCCTGTCAGTCGGTCCTTGAGCCCCAGCACCTTGGTCACCGTCGCGCCCATGCCCATGAGCTGCATCGCTGTTTCCGGGGCGAGCCGCTGCACGTCGTCGAACCACTTCATGAGCCGGTCGATCAGGTCGTGCATGTCGCGCATGCGCTGCTGGGCATGGCGCTCGGCGTCGGTCTTGGGCTCTTCGAGCAGCGCCATGCGCAGCATCGAGAGGGTCGGCTCGATCTCGCGCCGGCGGCGCTCCTCGGCCAGCACGCGGAAGATCTCCCAGACATCGGAAGGCGCCTCGAAATACTCGCGCCGGTCGCCCGCATGGTGGCGCAGCCGCACCAGCCGCCAGGCCTGCAGCTCCTTCAGGCCCATGCTCACGTTGGAGCGCGAGAACTCGAGCGACTCGGCGATCTCGTCGGCATTCAGCGCCCGCTCCGAGATGAAGATCAGCGCATAGATCTGGCCGACCGTGCGGTTGATGCCCCATTTGCTGCCCATTTCCCCGAAGTGGGCGATGAATTCTCGGCTGAGGGCGGGCAGGGCGTCTTTGGGCATCGGCCGATTTTCAGGCCGAATTGCTGAAGCTTCAAGAAAGACTGAAAGGCTATTTCCAGGGCGTCGGCGCCGGGACCTCGCAGGCGGGCTCGACGTCGATGCTCTTGAAGTCGGCCGGCGAAACGATCTCGAGGTATTCCATGTCGGGCGAATAGTCGAACAGGTAGTGGCGAATGCCCGGGCGCTGGTGGACCACGTCGCCGGCGGCGACCAGCGTCTCCTTGTCCTCGTACATGAAGCGGGCCCAGCCCTTGAGCATGTAGACGATCTGGAAATCCGCTTCGTGCCGGTGCCAGCCGGTGCCCGTTTCCGGTGCCATGTTGGCCTTGACGAGGTGCGCGATCACACGGCCGTTGGTGGCGTCCGCCACCCCGAGGTCGCGATACAGGAAGAAATCGCGCAATCCGCCTGAAACGTAGTCGGTGTCGCCGGGTTTGACATGGGAGAACTTCGTGTCGGTACGGTCCAGCATGGGCGAGCTCCTTCGGAGGGGGTGGGGGATGCTGCGCCGCAGCACGCATAAACCATTCCTGCCGCGTGGCTTGACAAGCGGGCGCCCGGCTTCGAAACTAAACCATATGGTTCACTCTGATGCCGGCACCCTCGATGCCGTCTTTTCCGCCCTGTCGGACGCCACCCGGCGCGACGTGCTCGAACGGCTGGGGCGCGGCGGCGGCCTCACGGTCAGCGAACTGGCCCAGCCGCATGGCATGTCGCTGACCGGCTTCATGAAGCACTTGCGCGTGCTCGAGGAGGCCGGCCTGGTGTCGCGCACGAAAGAAGGCCGCATCGTGCGCTGCGCGCTGTCGCCGGCCCCGATGCAGGAGGCCGCCGTGTGGTTGTCCCACTACGAGAAATTCTGGGCCGGTCGCCCGGACCCAGCCGCAAGCGCTGAAGCCGTGGTTCGGCCCGGCCGGAACATCGGGCCTTTGTTGGGATAATCCCGCCATGAGCGGCAATACCTTCGGCACCTTATTCGCGGTCACCAACTTCGGTGAATCCCACGGCCCGGCGATCGGCTGCGTCATCGACGGCTGCCCGCCCGGCATGGCGCTCACCGAAGCCGACATCCAGGGCGACCTCGACCGGCGCCGCCCCGGCACCAGCCGCCACGTGACGCAGCGCAACGAACCCGACGCGGTGCAGATCCTGAGCGGCGTGTACGAAGGCAAGACCACCGGCACGCCGATCGCGCTGCTGATCCAGAACACCGACCAGCGCAGCAAGGACTACGGCCAGATCGCGCAGCAGTTTCGCCCCGGCCACGCCGACTTCAGCTACTGGAAGAAATACGGCATCCGCGACCCGCGCGGCGGCGGCCGCTCGTCGGCCCGCCTGACGGCACCGATGGTGGCGGCCGGCGCGGTCGCCAAGAAGTGGCTGTTCGAGAAGTACGGCACCCGCTTCCGCGGCTGCATGGCGCAGATCGGCGACATCGTGATCCCGTTCGAGGCCTGGGACCACGTGCCGAACAACCCCTTCTTCGCGCCCATGGTCGACGTCTCGCAGCTGGAGGCCTACATGGACGCGCTGCGCAAGGCCGGCGACTCCTGCGGCGCCCGCATCCGGGTCACGGCGTCGAACGTCCCGATGGGCCTCGGGGAGCCGCTGTTCGACAAGCTGGATGCCGACATCGCCTGGGCGATGATGGGCATCAACGCGGTCAAGGGCGTCGAGATCGGCGCCGGCTTCGCCAGCGTCACGCAGCGCGGCACCACCCACGGCGACTCGATCACGCCGCAGGGCTTCGTGACCAACAACGCCGGCGGCGTGCTCGGCGGCATCAGCACGGGCCAGGACCTCGAGGTGAGCATCGCGATCAAGCCGACCAGTTCGATCATCAGTCCGCGCCAGTCCATCGATGTCAACAATCAGCCGGTCGAGGTCGTGACCAAGGGCCGGCACGACCCCTGCGTCGGCATCCGGGCGACGCCGATCGCGGAGGCGATGCTGGCGCTGGTCGTGATGGAGCATGCGCTGCGCAACCGCGCCCAGTGCGGCGACGTGCATGCGCCGGACCTGCCGGAGCATCCCTCGCCCCAGGCTTCGTTCCTCTAGTGGCGTCCGCGCCGCCCGCCGCCGGGGGGCGCGGCCACCTGCTGGCCTTCGCGGCCCTGTCGGCGAGCTATTTCGCCCACATCGGCTTCTTCAATCCGTACCTGCCGCTGTGGCTCAAGGACCTCGGGCTGCCGATCTTCGTGATCAGCCTGCTGACCTCGGTGCAGTCGGTGACCCGGGTCTTCGCGCCGTATGCATGGGGCGCGCTGAGCGACCACACCGGCGAGCGCGTGAAGCTGCTGCGCTTCAGCGCCGCGGTGGCGCTGGTGTCCTCGTTCGGCCTGTGGTGGAACGGCGGCCCGTGGTGGCTGATGCTGGTGCTGCTCGTGATGTTCACGCACACCAGTTCGATGATGTCGCTCACCGAAGCCGCGATGGCGCACCTGGTGGCCGGCGACTGGGGCCGCTATGGCCGCATCCGGCTCTGGGGTTCGGCGGGCTTCCTGGTCACCGTGTTCTTCGCCGGCGAATGGTTCGAGCGCTTCGGCATGCGGCACTTCCCGGCCTGGGCCGGCGGCACGCTGGCGATCGTGCTGATTGCGACGCTGCGGCTGCCTGACGTGCGCGAGCCGGTGTCGCAGCACGCGCAGGCCCGCGAGCCGGTCGGTCCGGTGCTGCGCAATCCGGCGGTGCGCTGGTTTTTCGTCTCGCTGTTCTTCCACGTGATGGCCCATTTCGCGGTCTACGGTTTCCTGTCGCTCTACCTCGATTCGCTCGGCTACGGCAAGGGCACGATCGGCCTGCTCTGGGCGCTTTCGGTGGTGGCCGAGATCGTCTGGTTCTTCCTGCAGGGGCGGCTGCTCGGGCTGCTGTCGATGCCGCGCTGGCTGCTGCTGTGCGGTTTCGCGGCGGTGCTGCGCATGGGCATCACGGCCGGGTGCGGGAAATGGGTCTGGGCCCTGGTGGTGGCGCAGGCGTTGCACGCGCTGTCCTTCGCGGCCCACCACACCACCTGCATCGCGATGGTGTCGCGCCACTTTCCGGGCCGGCTGCGCGGCCGCGGGCAGGCGCTGTTCACGGTGATCGGCTATGGCTTCGGCGGCGTGCTCGGTGTCCTGGTGGGCGGCGCCATCGCGCAGCGCTTCGGCTATGTCGCCATGTTCAGCGTGGCGACGGCGGTGGCGGCCGTCGCGAGCGGATGCGCGTGGCGGGCGCAGCGGGTCGGCGGCGCGGTTTGACTGTGGGGGCGGATCGGGGCTAAAGTAAGGATTCCTTACCGGAGGGATTTCCAATGCTCGCCAAGATGACCTCCAAGAACCAGCTCACCCTGCCGCGCAGCGTGACGGACCAGCTCGGCGATGTCCCGGAGTACTTCGACGTGGCGCTGCGCGACGGCCAGATCGTTCTGACACCGGTGCGCATCCAGCGCG
The DNA here is from genome assembly GCF_030486595.1 of Variovorax ginsengisoli. GTDB lineage: Bacteria > Pseudomonadota > Gammaproteobacteria > Burkholderiales > Burkholderiaceae_C > Variovorax > Variovorax ginsengisoli_B. The sequence continues at coordinate 14,638 of NZ_JAUJZH010000032.1, forward strand.
GCGATGCCGTGCGAGCCAAGCTGGCGGCGCTGGGCCTGGGCGCTTCGGACGTGGTCGATGCCGTGGCCTGGGCGCGCAGCGAGCAGCCGGTGCCCGTGGCCGTCGAGCCCACGCCCGCCTACCGGACTCCCGTCCCCCGACGCAAGCCCGGGGCCTGAGCCGCGTGGCCGCCGTCCGGGTGGTGTTCGACACCAACGTGGTCGTTTCGGCCTTGCTGTTCGGCGGCCCGGCGACGGCAAGGTTGCGCGGGCTCTGGCAGCAGGGGGCCTGCGTGCCGTTGCTCAGCAAGGCCACCGCCGCCGAGCTGCTTCGCGTGCTGGCCTGTCCCAAATTCCGACTCTCGGCGGCGGAGCGCGAGGAGCTGCTGGGCGACTACCTGCCGTTCGCCGAGATCGTGCTGGTGCCCGACCCGCCGCCCGAGGTTCCAGATTGCCGCGACGCCTTCGACCTGCCGTTTCTGCACCTGGCCGCGGTCGGTGATGCGACCCTGGTGACCGGTGACCGTGATCTGCTGGTGCTGGCCGCTGGCACGGCGATCCCGATCGTGCGGATCGAGGATTTCATCGCGGGCTTCGACCCGCGCTGAAGCCGCAGGTTCTCAGTCCAGCTCGGCCCGTCTCGGCATGTCGGCGCCCCGGCGCGAGCAGGTGATGGCCGCGGCCTTGGCCGCGAAGCCGAGCAGGGCGCCCAGCGCCTGGCCATCGAGCGCCGCGAGCGCCCCGGGCGTCAGCGCGCCGTGTTCGTCGAGCCAGGTCAGCAGGCCGGCCTGGAAGGTGTCGCCGGCGCCCACGGTGTCGATCACCTTCACCTGCGGTGTCGGCACGTCGGCTCGCGCGCTTCGGGTCCAGGCGCTGGCGCCCTGGCCGCCGCGGGTCACCGCGACCAGCACCGCGCCCTGCGCCAGCCAGCGCGCCGCGACCTGCTCGGGCGTCTCGGCCGGATAGAGCAGGCCCAGGTCCTCGTCGCTGACCTTGACCAGGTGCGCGATCGAGACCATCCGGTCGACCAGCGCGCGCCATCGCGCCACGTCGGGTTCGACATTGAGACGCACGTTCGGGTCGTAGGCGACCAGCCGCTGCCCGCGCTCGCGGGCGGCGAGTGCCAGCAACGCGCTGCCGACCGGCTCGACCGCCAGCGCGTAGGAGCCGAACTGCAGCACGCGCACGGTCGGCGGCAGCGCGGGAAGCGTGTCGTGGCTGAGCTGCCGGTCGGCCGCGCCGGTGCCGTGGAAGGCATAGCGCGGCACGCCGCGGGCGTCGACGCTGACCACGCTGAGCGTGCTGGGCGCATCGCTGCGCACGATCAGCGAGGTGTCGACCCCTTCGGCCGCGAGCGAGGCCAGCAGCCGCTCGCCGAAGGCGTCGGTCGACAGCCCGGCCAGGAAGGCCACCGGCCGCCCGAGCCGGGCCAGGCCCTGGGCCACGTTGAGCGGCGAGCCGCCGATGCGGGCATCCAGCGCCAGGCCGGTGGGGGTGGCTTCGCCCGTGTAGACATCCATCAGGGCTTCGCCGCAGACCACGAACATGGGGATCCTTGAAAGTGAGGATCAGGAGATTACAGGCTGGCGCCGGTTCGAACCAGTCCGCCAGCACCGGGCGCCGATACGCGCTTGCAAACAGCTTCTCAGATGATCGGCCGCAGCGCCTCGGCCACTTCGCGCAGCACCGGCAGCAGCTTGTCGACCAGCTGCGTGTCGGGGTAGACCTGCCGCTGCACCGTGACGCTGAGCGCGTACTGGCAGTGGCCCTTGCGGTCCTTGAGGGGCAGCGCGAGGCCGCTGAGCCCGAAGTCGAGGTACTGGTCGGCATGCGCGTAGCCGAGCCGGCGCGCCACCCCCACGTTCTCGCGGAAACGGGCCGGGTCGACCACCGTGAAGCCGGTGAAGCTGGCGAAGTCGTGGGCGGCGAGCCAGGCATCGAGGCCGGCATCGTCCAGGGTCGAGAGCAGCGCCAGCCCCGGCGCCACCACGTGGGCCGGCACCCGGGCCCCCGGGTGGAAGCCGATCGACACCACGCGCGGCGAATTGCTGCGCGACAGGTAGACCACCTCGTGCCCGTCCAGGGTGGCGACGTTGAGCGATTCGCCGCACTGCATCGACGCCCGCTGGATGAAGGGCTGGGCGATGCGCGGCACCCGCGCCACCTCCATGAAGGCCTGGCCGAGCCGCAGCACGCGCGGCAGCAGCCAGTAGTACTTGCCGTCGGTCGCCGCATAGCCGTAGTGCACCAGGCTGAGCAGGTAGCGGCGGGCCGCGGTGCGGGTCAGCAGGGCGCGCTCGCCGGCCTCGGTGGCCGTCAGGCGGGGCCGGTCCTCCGAAAAGGCCTCGATCACGCGAAGTCCCTTGCCGAGGCCTTCGATGAGGAGCTTGCGGTCGATGGGCGGTGGCTCGGCAGGTGGGAGCATGGCTGGGGGAAACCCGGTTTTCGTGCGCGTGGTGCACGGGTGCGGTCGATCATCGCTCGCGACATGCGGCTTCGGCGTTGTGGAGAACCCTGAGGCGGTCCAAAGTCGCCGCCTCGGCCCGCGAAGCGCCAGCCGACCCCCGAACCCCCAAGGAGAGACAAATGAGCAACCCCAACGACCACGAGCCGCAAGGCAAGCACCAGTCGAGGAAGGCCGCCGCCAGCGGCTGGATCGGCTCGGCGCTCGAGTACTACGACTTCTTCATCTACGCCACCGCGGCGTCGCTGATCTTCCCGCAGATCTTCTTTCCCTCGGGCAATCCGAGGATCGCGATCATCGCCTCGCTCGCGACCTACGGCGTGGGTTACGTGGCGCGGCCGATCGGCGCCTTCGTGCTCGGCCACTGGGGCGACACGCGCGGGCGCAAGCACGTGCTGCTGGTCTGCATGTTCCTGATGGGCTTCTCGACCATCGCCGTCGGGCTGCTGCCGACCTACGCCCAGGTCGGCCTGCTGGCACCGGCGCTGCTGGTGGTGCTGCGCCTGATCCAGGGCTTCGCGGTGGCCGGCGAGATCGCCGGCGCCAGCTCGATGATCCTCGAGCATGCGCCGTTCGGGCGCCGCGGCTTCTTCGCCAGCTTCAGCCTGCAGGGCGTCCAGGCCGGGCAGATCCTGGCGGCCGCCGTGTTCCTTCCGCTCGCGCACTTCATGCCCGAGGAGGCCTTCCTGTCGTGGGGCTGGCGCATTCCGTTCCTGCTGAGCTTCATCGTGATCGTGGCCGGCTACATCATCCGCCGCGAAGTCGACGAGACGCCGGCCTTCGCCGAGGTCGACAAGGCGCATGCGGCACCCAAGGCGCCGATCATCGAGGCCTTCACCAACAGCTGGCGCGACATGCTCCGCGTGGTCTGCGCGGCCCTGATGAACGTCATCCCGGTGGTGGCCACGGTGTTCGGTGCCGCCTACGCGGTGCAGCCGGCCTACGGCATCGGCTTCCAGAAGGACATCTACCTGTGGATCCCGGTGCTCGGCAACATCCTGGCCGTGATCGTGATCCCGATCGTCGGCAACTTGTCCGACAAGGTCGGACGCAAGCCGCCGATCGTGATCGGTGCGCTCGGCGCCGGCCTGCTGTCCTTCGGCTACCTCTACGCGATCAGCATCCACAACGTGCCGCTGGCGATCGTCATGTCGCTGCTGATGTGGGGCATCGTGTACCAGGGCTACAACGCCGTGTTCCCGAGCTTCTACCCGGAGCTGTTCCCGACCCGCACCCGCTGCTCGGCGATGGCCATCTCGCAGAACATCGGCACCACCATCACGGCCCTGCTGCCGGCGCTGTTCGTCGCCGTCGCGCCGCCCGGCGCGGCCAACATCCCGCTGACCATCGGCGCGCTGACCTTCGGCATCACCATCATCTCGGCGCTGGCGGTGCTGAGCGCCCGCGAAACCTACCGGGTCCACTTGAACGACCTCGGCAACGCCGATGCGGTGCCGGTCCCGAAGCCCGACTACGAGCGCATGCGGGCCCAGACGCTGGCCGATGCCAAGCTGGCCAGGGCCGCGGCCTGAGATCGGCCGCGCACGGAAAGTCCCGGACCGGCCCAGGGGGTTTTTGAGAGCCGGCGACAGGCGCATACTGGCGCGCCATCGCCTGCAGGAGCTCGCCATGCTCGAATCGCTGCGAACCGATCCCACTTTCCACGCCTCGCCGCGGCTGGCGATGGAGGCCGAAGCCGAGCGCATCGCCTACACCGCGCTGCTGTCGCCCGATGCCTCCCGGCCGGATGCGCTGGCGGTGGTGGATGTCGACCCCGCTTCAGCCACCTATGGCCGCGTGCTGCACCGGCTGGACATGCCGAACCGGGGCGACGAATTCCATCACTTCGGCTGGAACGCCTGCAGCTCGGTGCTGTCGCCGATGTCCGGCCATGCGTTCCTGAAGCGGCGCTACCTGGTCATCCCGGGCATCCGGTCGTCGCGCATCTACGTGGTCGACACGCAGCCCGATCCCGTGCGGCCGACCATCGCCCGCGTGATCGAGCCGGAGGAGGTGCTGCGCAAGACCGGCTACTCGCGGCCCCACACGGTGCATTGCGGCCCCGAGGGGCTGTACATCAGCACCCTCGGCGGCGCCGGCGCCGACGGGTGCGAGGGGCCACCGGGCGTGTTCCTGATGGACTGCGAGAGCTTCGAGGTCCTCGGCAAGTGGGAGATCGAGCGCGGGCCGCAGAAGCTGCACTACGACTTCTGGTGGAACCTGCCGCGCGACTACATGGTGTCGAGCGAGTGGGGCCTGCCGCCGCAGTTCGAGGGCGGGATCGTGGCCGAAGACCTGCTGGCCAACCGCTACGGGCACCAGCTCCACTTCTGGGACCTGCGCGGGCGCCGCCATGTCCAGAGCATCGACCTGGGCGCCAACCACCAGATGGCGCTGGAAGTGCGGCCGGCGCACGAGCCGACGCGCGAATACGGCTTCGTCGGGGTGGTGGTCGACACCACCAACCTCGAGGCCTCGATCTGGACCTGGTGGCGCGAGGGCGGCAAGTTCCAGGCGAAGAAGACGGCGGTGATCCCGCCCGAGCCGGCCGATGCGGCGCTGCTGCCGCCGCTGCTGAAGGGCTTCGGCGCCGTGCCGCCGCTGGTCAGCGACATCGACCTGTCGCTGGACGACCGCTTCCTCTACGTGGCCTGCTGGGGCACCGGCGAGCTGCGCCAGTACGAGGTGTCCGACCCGATGAACCCGCGCCTGGCCGGCAGCGTGCACGTCGGCGGCATCGCGCGGCGCACGCCGCACCCGAACGGAACGGTTTTCGGCGGCGGACCGCAGATGACCGAGATCAGCCGCGACGGCAAGCGCGTCTATTTCACCAACTCGCTCTACAGCCGCTGGGACGCCCAGTTCTATCCCGACGGCGTGCCGGGCCGGCAGGCTTTGTGCCACGTCGGTGCCGACGGAGGACTCACGCTGGACCCGGGCTTCCTGGTCGATTTCGGCAACGACTACGGTGCCCACCAGATCCGGCTGCAGGGGGGCGACTGCTCGACCGATTCCTTCTGCTATTCGTCGGCCTGAATCGAGGCCTCCGAGTCGCCGTGAGCCCCCTCGCTGCAGCCTCGCTCTGGGCCGGCGTGGTGGCGATCGGCCTCTACCATGGACTGAATCCCGCGATGGGCTGGCCCCTGGCCGTGGCCAATGGCCTCGAGCGCCAGCGCGGCGCGGCCGTCTTCGCCACCTGGCTGCCGCTGGGGGCGGGCCACCTGCTGGCGATGGCGCTGGTGCTGCTGCCCTTCGCGCTGCTGGCGAACCTGCTGCCTTGGGGCCGCGAGATCCGCATCGGCGTCGGCCTGCTGGTGCTGGTCTTCGGCGCCTGGCGCCTGGTCCGGCCGGGCCGCCACCGGTGGAGCCGGCGCCTTCGGCCGACACAGCTGACCCTGTGGTCCTTCCTGATGGCCAGTGCGCACGGCGCCGGGCTGATGCTGCTGCCGATCCTGGTGGGGCTGTGCGGCGTCCCGGCGGACCCGGCGCTCGATCCGCCGTCCATCCTGGCCCTGATGCGCGCGAGCGCCGCCACGGCGGTCGCGGTGTCGCTGGTCCACTCGGCCGCGATGATCGGTTCGGGGCTCTGCGTCGCCTGGCTGGTCTACCGCTACCTGGGCCTGAAGGCGCTGCGCAGCGCCTGGCTCGACCTGGACACGCTCTGGTCGGCCGGCCTGATGCTGTCGGGGGCGGCGGCCATCGCCACCGCGTGGGGCGGGGCGGGGCATTGACGACAAGGCTCAGAGCAGCCCGCGCATCGCCTGCGCCGTCTCGCGCAGCACCGGCAGCACCCGCGCCACGGCGTCTTCGCTGCCTTCGTGGCCCATCGGCATCGTGATGTTGAGCGCCCCCACGAGGTCGCCGTGGCGGTCGCGCAGCGGCACCGCGATGCCGCGCGAGTTAAGGTCCAGCTGCTGCTCCGACAGCGCCCAGCCCTGGGCCCGGATGCGCGCCAGCTCAAGCTTCATGCGCTCCTTGCTGGCGATGGTGTGCGGCGTGAAGACCGCGAGCTCATGGGTGTCGAGCCAGTGGCTGCGCTCCGCGTCGCTGCGCAGGGCGATCATCAGCATGCCCGAGGCCGTGACCTGGGCCGGGACCCGCGCGCCCAGCACGTAGCCGGTGCTCATGCTGCGGTTCGGCCCGTTGCGCGCGATGTAGACCACCTCGTCGCCGTCCATCACGCTCAGGTAGGCGATCTCGTGCGTGCCTGCCGCCACGCGCTGCAGGAAGGGCTGGACGATGCGCGGCAGCCGCGCCGATTCGAGGTAGGACTGGCCCAGCCGCAGCACCCGCGGCGTCAGCCAGAACAGCTTGCCGTCGCCGGCCACGTAGCCCATGTGCTGCAAGGTCAGCAGGTAGCGCCGGGCCGCGGTCCGCGTCATGCCGGTGCGCTGGCCGGCCTCGCTCGCCGTCATGCGCGGGTGCGCGTCGTCAAAGGCCTCGATGACGGCCACGCCGCGTTCCAGGCCGGCGATCCAGTCGCGTTTGTCGAGCTCGGGCGGGGTGGCGTCGTCGGTGGTCATCGTTCGCGGGGAAACCCTGAATGCGTGCGATTATCGAACATTTGCGTTCGATGATCGATTTCTGCGTGACGGACGAACGCTCGCGCCGGGGCGGCGGCGGCCTACATTAGCGCCGCTTCTTCGAAATCGCGCGATATTCGAACAATTTGAAGCGAGACACCATCCATGTTCCCCTCCATCGTCGGCAGCACCTCCGTCTACCTGCTCCCCGGTGACCCGGTCACGAACGTCCGCCTGCCGCGGATGTTCAACGCGGTCTTCGAGCGCTGCGGCATCGATGCCGTGATGGTGCCGGTCCAGGTGGCCAAGCGCGACCTGGCGGTGTTCGTCAAGGCCGCCTTCCTGGCCAAGAACGTGCGCGGCATGGCGATCGCGCCACCGCACAAGCCGCTGCTGGTGGACCTGCTCGACGGCTGCGGCCTGTTCGGCCGCGTGGCCGGCTCGGTCAACGTGGTGCGGCGCATCGCCAACGGCGAACTCGAGGGCGACCTGTTCGACGGCGAGGGCCTGCTCGGCGCGCTCGACCACTACAACATCCCGTTCCGCGGCAAGCGCGTGCTGATCCTCGGCGCCGGCGTCAGCGCGGCGGCGATCGGCGTCGCGCTGGCCGAGGGCGGCACGGTCAACGGCGCCGAGCACATCGCCTTCCACGACATCGTGGCCGGCAAGGCGGCCGGCGTCGCGGCCCAGCTCGACGCCTTCTTCGATGCCACCACGGTGGCGGTCGACAGCAGCGACCCGGCCGGCTACGACCTGGTGGTCAATGCGACGGCGCTCGGGCTCAAGCCCGACGACCCGCTGCCGGTCGACGTCGCCCGCATGGAACCGCATGCGGCGCTGTTCGACATCCTGCTGCGCAACCAGCCGACGCCGCTGGTGCGCGCCGCCCGCGAGCGCGGCCTCCATGCCCAGGCCGGCTTCGAGATGCTGGTGCAGCAGATGCCGCACTACTTCGAGTTCTTCGGCCACCGCGACGCCGCCCATGCGCTGCGCCACGATGCCGATTTCCTGCGCGAGCTGATCTACCCCCCGGCCATGGCCGACGAGATCCGCCACCCCCTGCGCTACCACTCGGCGAGCGTGGCCTGAGCCAGCGCCCGACCATTCCAGCACTTCCCAAGGAGACAAGCACGATGGCCATCACCCTCAACGCGGCGGACGCGCGCGCGACGCAGCCGGAGCCCGAAGGGCTCAAGACGCCGCGCAAGGCCGCCTTCGCGAGCTGGATCGGCAGCGCGGTCGAGTACTACGACTTCTTCATCTACGGCACGGCGGCGGCGCTGGTGTTCGGCAAGATCTTCTTTCCGTCGATCGACCCGAAGCTGGCCACCGTGGCCGCCTTCGCGACCTTCGGCGTCGGCTACATCACGCGTCCGATCGGCGCCTTCTTCATGGGCCACGTGGGCGACAAGTTCGGCCGCAAGAAGGTGCTGACCTTCACCTTGCTGCTGATGGGCATCTCGACCTTCCTGATCGGCCTGCTGCCGACCTACAACCAGGTCGGCATGGCGGCGCCGATCATGCTGGTCATCCTGCGCCTGCTGCAGGGACTGTCGGCGGCCGGCGAGCAGGCCGGGGCCAACTCGATGACGCTCGAACATGCACCGGCGCACCGGCGCGCGTTCTACACCAGCTTCACCTTGAGCGGCACCCAGATGGGCTTCATCCTGGCGACCATCGTGTTCCTGCCGATCTCGGCCCTGCCCGAGGACCAGCTGCTCTCGTGGGGCTGGCGTATTCCGTTCTTCCTGAGCGCGATCGTGGTGGCGGTGGGTTTCTGGGTCCGCCGCACGCTGCCCGAGACACCGGCCTTCAAGGAAGAGGCCGATGCCAAGGAGACCGTCAAGCTGCCCGCGGCCGTTCTGTTCCGCGACCACACGCCGGCCGTGCTGCGCGTGATCTTCGGCGCCCTGGTGTCGGTGGTGAGCACCATCTTCGGACTCTTCGTGCTGTCCTACGCGGTCAACACCGTGCACATCCCGCGCGCCACCATGCTGACGCTGCTGGTCTGCAGCAACGTGGTGGCGCTGGCCGCGATCCCGCTGTGGGCGATCCTGGCCGACCGGATCGGCCGCCGGCCGGTCTTCATCTTCGGCGCGCTGGGCTGCGCGGTGCTGATCTGGCCGACCTTGTGGGCCATCAGCCGCGGCGACCTGACGCTGATCTTCATCTTCGGCCTGCTCACCTCGGGGATCGTCTACAGCGCCTCGAACGCGATCTGGCCCTCGCTCTACGGCGAGATGTTCGACACCCGCGTGCGCCTCTCGGGCATGGCCATCGGCACCCAGATCGGCTTCGCGCTCGGCGGCTTCGCGCCCACCATCAGCGCCGCGATCATGGGCGAAGGCCCGAACGGCTGGATGCCGGTGGCCGCCCTGGTGACGGCGTCCTGCGTGATCGCAGCGATCTCGATCTTGACGGCGCGCGAGACCTACAAGGTGCCGATGCACGAACTCGGCAAGAACGCGAGGGCCTTCGCCTGATGCGCCACGATCCGCAACAGCCGATGCCGTCGCTGGCCGCCGCGCCCGTGCCCGGCGCCGAGACGGTGCGCGTCGACGGCGGCCTGCTGGCCGGCGTGCGCGACGCCGCCACCGGCGTGCGGGCCTACCTGGGCGTGCCCTTCGCGGCGCCGCCGGTGGGCGACCTGCGCTGGCGCCCGCCGGCGCCCGTGGTGCCCTGGGACGGCGTGCGCCGGGCCGACCGCTTCGCGCCGCAGTGCGTGCAGCCGGGCCGTGCCGCCGATTCGGTCTACGCGGAATTCTCGGGCGTGCAGCCGATGAGCGAGGACTGCCTCTGCCTGAACCTGTGGACCCCCGCGGCAGCGGCCGACGAGGCGCTGCCGGTCATGGTCTGGATCCATGGCGGTGCCTTCCAGCAGGGCTCGGCCGCCAACCCGGTCTTCGTGCGCGGCGATCTCGCCCGGCAGGGCGTGGTGCTGGTCACGATCAACTACCGCCTCGGGCCCTTCGGCTTCATGGCGCATCCGGAACTGAGCGCGGAGGCGGGCGGCAGCTCGGGCAACTACGGCCTGCTCGACATGGCGGCGGCCCTGCGCTGGGTCCAGCGCAATGTCGCGGCCTTCGGCGGCGACCCCGCCAAGGTCACGGTGTTCGGGCAGTCCGCCGGCGGCCACGGGGTCGTGGCCCTGATGGCCTCGCCCGAGGCGCGCGGCCTGTTCAGGCACGCCATCGCGCAGAGCTTCGGCATCAGCCCGACCGAGGACCTGGCGGCCGGCGAAGCGCAGGGGCTGGCCTTCGCGGACGGCGACGCCATCGCCTCGCTGCGCGCGTTGACCGCGGAGCAGCTGCTGCAGCGCTACCTGGCGCAGGGCACGCGCTTCATGCCGATCGTCGACGGCCGCTTCCTGACCCGCACCCTGGCCGAGACCTTCGGCGCCGGCGAGCAGCAGGCCGTGCCCTTTCTCACCGGCTGGAACCGCGACGAAGGCACGGCCTTCCCGGCGGCGGCCAGTGCCGAGGCATTCCGGGCCCAGCTGAAGCGGCGCTTCGGCGAGCGCGCCGGCGAGGCTGAAGCCTTCTACCCCGCCAACGACGACGCCCAGGCGGCGGCGTCGAGCCGGGCGCTGTTCGGCGACGGCCTCTTCGCCGGCGGCGTGCATGCGGCCGCGCGTGCCCAGGCCCTGCGGGCGCCGACCTATGTCTATCACTTCGCGCACCTGCAGCCCTTCCGGCCGGGCCAGCGCTATCGCGAGGCCGATCCGGCCATGGCGCTCGGCGTCTTCCACAGCTCGGAGTACCCGTACGTCTTCGGCACCACGCGCGAACTCACGCGCGACTGGGGGGCCGAGGACGACCGCATGACAGCCCTCATGCAGGGCTGCTGGATCCGGTTCGCCAAGACCGGGAACCCCAACGGCGAGGGCCTGCCGCACTGGCCCTTGTTCGATCACGGCCGGCCCACCGTGCTGGAGCTCAAGCCCGAGCCCGAACTCGTCGATGTGCCCCGGCGCGCCCAGCTGCGCTTCGTGGCCTGACAACCGAATCTTCCGAACCAGGGACTGCCATGGCCATCGCCCTCGACCGCTTCGGCTTCAACACTGTCACGATGGGCGGCGAGCTCGGCCACAAGCTCGAATGCATGAAGGCGGCCGGCTTCGCCGGCGTCGAGCTGTGGGCGCGCGACCTGATCAACCATCCGGCCGGGGTCGAGAAGGCGGCTCAGCTCGTGAAGCAGAGCGGGCTGAAGGTCACCGATTTCCAGCCGCTGCGCGACTTCGAGTGCGCGCCCGACGCGATGCGCCCGCACCGGCTCGAGATGGCGCGCGAGCAGCTGCGCCAGATGGCGCTGGTCGACACCGACCTGCTGCTGTGCTGCTCGACCACCTCGCCGCTGGCGATCGACGATCCGGAGCGCGCCGCCGAGGACCTGCGCACGCTCGCCACGCTGGCGACGCCGCTGGGCATCCGCATCTGCTACGAGGCGCTTTCGTGGGGCCGCCACGTGAACCGCTGGCACCAGGCCTGGGACATCGTGCGCCGCTGCGACCGCGAGAATGTCGGTCTCAATCTCGACTTCTTCCACATGTCGGTGCATGGCGACGACGGCGCCGAGATGCTGGCGCAACTGGCCGAGGTGCCGGTCGAGAAGATCTTCCTGGTGCAGCTGGCGGACTACTTCTTCGAGTACAGCGACCGCCAGGCCGACATGATCGAGCTGGCCCGCCACCAGCGCCTGTTCCCGGGCGAGGGCCTGCACGACGTGCGCGACCTGGTGCAGCTGCTCGAGGACAAGGGCTATCACGGCCACTACACCTTCGAGGTCTTCAACGACGACTACGTCAACTCCGACCCGATGGTCATCGGCCAGCGCGCGATGAAGAGCGCGCGCTGGATCAGCGAATCGCATGTGGCTGGCGCGAGGCCGGCCGACCGAAGGACGACATCCCCATGATTTCCGGCAAGACCACCCTGATCGCCCACCTGGGCTACCCGACCGAGAGCTTCAAGGCTCCGATGATCTACAACCCCTGGTTCGACCGGCAGGGCATCGACGCCGTCGTGATGCCGATGGGCGTCAAGACCGAGGATTACGCCGGCGTGCTGGCCTCGCTGTTCAAGCTGACCAATATCCGCGGCGCGCTGGTCACCATGCCGCACAAGATCACGACCTTGTCGCTGGTCGACGAGGCGACCCCGACCGCGAAGATCGCCGGCGCCTGCAACGCGATCCTGAAGCGGCCCGACGGCAGCTTGCTGGGCGACCAGTTCGATGGCGCCGGCTTCGTGCGCGGCGTGCAGCGCAAGGGCCGCGCGCTGGAAGGCGCGCGGGTGCTCGTGTCGGGCAGCGGCGGCGTCGGTTCGGCGATCGCCGCCTCGCTGGCCGCGGCCGGCGTGGCGCAGATGGCGCTCTACGACAGCAGCGCCGCCTCGTCGGAGGCGCTCGCCGGCCGCCTGCGCGCGCACTACCCGCAACTGGTGGTCACGACCGGCTCCAACGACCCGGCCGGCTTCGACCTGGTGGTCAACGCCACGCCGCTCGGCATGAAGGAGGGCGATCCGCTCCCCTTCGACGTCGCGCGCATCGCGCCGTCCACCTTCGTTGGCGAAGTGGTCATGAAGAGCGAATACACGCCGCTCTTGCGCGCAGTGCGCGACAAGGGCTGCGCAGTGCAGGTCGGCACCGACATGCTGTTCGAGATGATTCCGGCCTACCTGGAGTTCTTCGGTTTCGGCAGCGCCACGCCGGAAGATTTGCGGGCGGTGGCGACGCTGGCTTACTGAACGTCATGAGCCTCTTCGAGGCGGTGCTTTCCACGTCCGAGATGCGCGGCGTCTTCGGCGATCGCAGCGTGGTCGACGCGATGCTGCGCTTCGAGGCCGCGCTGGCACGCGCCCAGGCCCGGCTCGGGCTGATCCCGGCCTCGGCCGCCGCGTCGATCGCCGGCAGCTGCAAGGTCGAGCTGTTCGACGTCGCCAAGATCGTTCGAGACAGCGGCCGCGCCGGCAGCATCGCGGACCCGCTGGTCCACAGCCTCAAGGAGGCGGTCGGCCTCTTCAACGCCGACGCGGTGCCTTTCGTGCATTTCGGCTGCGGCGCCCAGGAACTGGTCGACAGTGCGATGGCGCTGCTGACGCGCGAGGCCGTGGCGCTGGTCGATGCCGATCTGGCCCGCGCCGTCCAGGCGCTGCTCGTGCAAGCCGAGCGCCATGCCACCACGCCGATGCTCGCGCGCCCGCTGGGGCAGCCGGACACGGTCACGAGTTTCGGGCGGGTGTGCGTCGACTGGGCGGCGCCGCTCGCCCGCCGCCGCGAGCGGCTGGCCGGGGCCGCGCGCCGGGCGCTGCAGGTGCGGTTCGGCGCCGGCGACGGTGTGGACGACCGGATGCAGGGGCAGGGCGCGGTGGTGCGCCGGCAGTTGGCTGAGGCGCTCGGCCTGCGCGACCCGGGGGCTGACGGGCGCAGCGAGCGCGACGACTGGATCGCACTCGGCTGCGAACTGGGGCTCTTGATCGGCAGCCTGGGCCGGGTCGCCAGCGACATCGCGCTGCTGGCCCGATCCGAGGTCGGCGAGCTGGCGGAGGGCGGCGATCCCGCTCGCGGCCAGCGACCGGCGTCGGTGGTCGCGCTGGCGGCCGCGCAGCGCGCGCCGCAGCGCGTGGCGGCGCTGCTGGCCGGCATGCCGCAGGCGCATTCGCCGGGCAGTTGGCAGGCGGAGCTGGCCGAATGGCCCCAGCTCCTGATGTCGGCGCACGGCAGCGCGCGGGCGCTGGCGGACGCCTTGCCCGGCCTGCAGGTCGATGCCGCGCGGATGCTGTCGAATATCGAACAGCTGCGCCTCGACCCGGCGCAAGCCGAGGCCGCCGGTGTGCAGGCACTGGCGCAGGTGCTGGTCCTTCAGTCAGCCTCCGAACCCGTCGATCCAAGCGACATTGCGGGATGACTTCCGCCGCAGCCCGCCGCGGCATCTCGTTCGCCCTGCTGCTGCCGCTGCTGCTGGCGGCGCAGCCGGTCGCCACCGACAGCTACCTGCCGGCACTGCCGGCGATCACGCGCGACCTGGGCCCGGCCAGCGCCAGCCTGACTGTCTTCGTGCTTGCCTTCGGCTTCGGCCAGCTGCCCTGCGGCCCGCTGTCGGACCGGTTCGGGCGCCGCCCGGTGCTGCTGGTCGGCCTCGCCAGCTATGCGCTGGCGGCATTGGGCTGCGCGCTGTCGAGCGGGATCCCGATGCTGGTGGCCTGCCGGGCGCTGCAGGGCTTCTCGATGGCGGCGATCCTGGTCTGCGCGCGGGCCGCGGTGCGCGACCTCTATCCGGCCCACGAGGGGCCGCACGTGATGGCGCGCGGCCTCACCGGACTCGGCGTGGTGGGCCTGCTGGCGCCGCTCATGGGGGCCTGGACGGTGCAGTCCGCGGGCTGGCGCTGGGTGCTGGGAGGGATGGCGGCATATGCATTCCTGCTCTGGCTTCTATGCTGGCGCGGCTTCGACGAAACGCGCGCCGACAGCGCCGGCCCCTCCGCGCCCAAGGGCAGCCTGCGCGAAGTCTTCGCCAGCGCGAGCTTTCGCGCCTGGGCCTCGCTGGCCGCCGCCACCTACGGGGGAATCTTCTGCTTCCTGCTGCTGTCGCCTATGGTCTACATCAGCTACCTGGGCTTCTCTCCCGCCTGGTACGGATGGATCCCGGCCGGCGGCTCGCTGGTCTACATCTTCAGCACCACGCTGTGCCGTCGCCTGCTGCGGCGCGTGGGGGCGGTGCGCGCGGTGCAGATGGGTTCGCTGCTGAGCCTCGCCGGGCCGCTGGTGCAGGCGCTGGGCTGCTGGCTGCTGCCGCGCACGGCCTGGCCGCTGCTGCTGGGCCATGCGATCTACTGCATCGGCCACGGCATCCACCAGCCCTGCGGCCAGGCCGGCGCGGTCGGCGACCTGCCGCATCTGGCGGGGCGCGCGGTGTCGTGGTCCGGATTCGCGATGATGGCGGTGGCTTTCGTCGTCGGCCAGGTGGCCGCCGGCTTCGTCGATCCCGAACTCAGCCACGGCGCCTGGCCGATGGTGGTGCCGATGGCGCTGGCCGGCGCCGCGCTGGTGCTGATCGCCTATGTCTGGCTGCCCCGTCTGCCGCTGTCGCATCCTAGAAAGGAAAGCCCATGATCCGCTTGAACCTTGTCCGCGAGGGCGGTGGCCCGATCGTCGTGCTCAGCCATGCGCTCGGCTGCGACCTCCACATGTGGGACGGCGCGGCGGCGCTGCTGGCGCGGGCCCACTCGGTGCTGCGCTACGACCACCGCAACCACGGGGCCTCCGAGTCGGTGGCCGGGCCGGTCACGATGCAGGACCTGGCGGACGACGCGGCCGCGCTGATCGAGCGCGAGGCCGAGGGCGAGCCGGTGCATTTCGTCGGGCTGTCGATGGGCGGCATGGTGGCCCAGGCGCTGGCGGCCCGTCGTCCCGAGTTGCTGAAGACCGTGGTGATCGCCAATTCGGCGTCCCACTATCCGGATGCCGCCCCTTGGCGCACCCGCATCGAGACGGTGCGGGCGCAAGGCGTGGCGGGCATCGCCGAGGGTGCAGTGGCACGCTGGCTCACACCCGGCTACGTGGCGACGCCCGAAGGCGCCGCGGCGGCCCGGCAGTTGCGCGACATGCTCTTGCGCACCGATGCGGCCGGCTACATCGCGAGCTGCGAGGCCGTGGCGGCGATCGACTTCCGCGAGAGCAACCGGCGCATCCCCGTGCCGACGCTGGTGATCGCCGGCACGCGCGACGAGGCCACGCCGCCCTCGATGTCCGAGGCGATGGTGGCGGCGATTCCGGGGTCGCGTCTGGCCACCATAGCAGCCGCTCACTTGAGCGCGGTCGAGCGGCCGGAGGCGTTCACCCAACTGCTCGTCGATTTCTGGCGCAGTCTTTGATGCACTGCGGCGCTATCGCTCAGCTGCCGCGGTAGGTCGAGCAGCTCCACGGCGTGCACAGCATCGGCACGTGATAGTGCTGCTGCGTGTCGAAGATCGCGAAGCGCACCGGCACGGTATCGAGAAAGGGCATGTCGTTGCCGGCGCCAGGCTGGCGACGAAAGAAGTCGCCGACGTGGAACAGCAGCTCGTACTGCCCGACCTTCGCCGCGTCGGGCGCGAGCACCGGCTGGTCGGTGCGGCCGTCGGCGTTGGTGGTGAGGGTCTTCACCAGCTTCCAGCCGTCGCCGTCGCGCACCGAGAAATCGATGCGCATGCCGGCGCCGGGGCGGCCCGTGCCGCTGTTCAGGACATGCGTGGAAATGCCTGCCATGTGCTTGTCTCCTTGTCGATCGGCGGATCAGCTGCCGCGGTAGTACGAGTAGCCCCAGGGGGTGAACAGGATCGCCAGGTGGATGCGCTCCGTCGGGTTCGTGATGCGGAAGCGCACCGGCACCTGCGAGAGGAAATTCGGCTTCGGCAGCGTCGTGCCGCGCGCGGCGAAGTAGTCGTCCAGCTGCAGCAGCAGCTCGTAGCGGCCGGGCTGGTAGGTCGCATCGAGCAGCAAGGGCTCGTCGGTGCGGCCGCCCTTGTTGGTCTCGAAGCGGCGCAGCACTTGCAAGTCATCGCCGTCGTATCTGGAGAGCTGCACCTTCATGCCGGCACCCGGCGAACCGTTGTGCGTGTCGATCGCATGCATCGTGAGGCGCGGGCTCAGGTCGATCTGCGACACCGGCGCGGTCGCGAGCGCGGTCGGCGCGTTCTGTGCTGTCGCAGCGCCGGCCGCAAGGCTGCCGAGTGCGAGACCGGCGGGCAGGAAGGCGCGGCGGGTGAGGGTGGGCGAGGTCATGGCGCGGTAGCTCCGTTCAATGGGCCAGCAGCCTGCCCAGGCGCAGGCGCGTGATGATCGAGATCTGTTCGAGGGCGGCATCGAGCTCGGTGTCGGTGTCGCGCTCGATGCGCGTGCGCAGCGCCTCGAAGATCTGCGAGCGCGTGTTCTTGAGCACCGCGATGATGAAAGGGAAGCCATGCTTCGCCGCGTACGCCGCGTTGAGCCGACGAAGCATCTGCAACTCGTTGCGCGTCAAGGCATTGAGGCCGGCCTGCTCGGCGGTCGAGTGGCCGGTCATGGTGCCGGCCTGGGCCTCCTTGCCGGCCAGCTCCGGGTGCATGCGCAGGAAGTCGATGCGCACCTCGCGTGAGGTTGCCCGCACCACGCCGATCATCGCGCGGTGCAGATCGTCGATGCTCGCGAACGGCCGCTCGGCCCAGACCTCGGTCGCGACCCAGGGCGAGTGCTCGAACACGCCGCCCAGTGCGGCGACGAAGCGCACGCGGTCGAGCCGGTTGATATCCGACAGGCTCAACGCCGGCGCTTCGGAGACATGCATGACGGCGCTCATCGCGTCACCGCCTTCTTCGCGAAACGCGGCACGAAGGCGATGATGAGGATCGCGGCGCAGACCTCGACCGCCGCCACGATGTAGAGCCCCGGCGAGAGCAGACCGGTCGACGTCTTGATGGCGCCCATCATCGAAGGGGCGCCGAAGCCGGCGAGGTTGGCGATCGAGTTGATCAGTGCCACGCCGCCCGCCGCGGCCGCACCGGCGAGGAAGCGGCCCGGCAGTTGCCAGAACACCGGGATCGCGCTCATGGTGCCGACGATCGCCAGCGTCTGCGCGGCCAGCGCGATCATCGGGCTCTGCTTCATGAAGAGCGCCGTAAGCGCGAGGCCGATCGCGCCGAGTGCCGCCGCGAAGGCGCAGTGCAGCCGGCTTTCCTGCTGCCGGTCGGAGTGCAGGCCGTTGCAGATCATGCCGACGGCGCCGCAGAGGTACGAGGCGGCCATGATCCAGCCCACCGTCGCCGGGTTGGTGAAGCCCACTTCCTTGACCACGGAGGGGCCGAAGAAGGTCAGCGACGAATTGGCCGCGATGATGCAGAAGAAGATCAGGATCAGCAGCCACATGCGGCGGTCCTTCAGCGAGGCGATCAGGCTCTCTTCGCGATGGCCGAGCGCCCTGTTGTCGCGTGCCATGTCTTCGTGCACGAGGCGGCGCTGCTCGGCGGTGAGCCAGTGGGCCTGCTCGGGCCGGTCGGTCAGGTAGAACCAGGTCACGAAGCCGGCCAGGACCGAGGGGATGCCCTCGATCAGGAACACCCATTGCCAGCCCGACCAGCCGTTCAGGCCGTGCATGTTGTTCATGATGCCGCCGGCCAGCGGCCCGCCGATGACACCGGCAATGGCCGAGGCCGACATGAAGATGCCGAAGGCCTTGGCGCGCCGCTCGCTCGGATACCAGTAGGTGAGGTAGAGGATGATGCCGGGATAGAAGCCGGCCTCGAACACGCCCATCAGGAAGCGCAGGAAATAGAACATCGCCGGCGTCTTCACGAACATCGTCGCGACGCAGACGATGCCCCAGCCGATGGTGATGCGCATGATGGTCTTCTTGGCGCCGATCCTTTGCAGCAGCAGGTTCGACGGCACTTCGAAGAAGAAGTAGCCGAGGAAGAAGATGCCGGCGCCCAGCCCGTAGACCGCTTCGCTCCAGCCCAGTTCGTCGAGCATGGTGAGCTTGACGAAGCCGACGTTGACGCGGTCGACCCAGGCCAGGACCCAGAGCGCGAAGATGAACGGAATGATGCGCCAAGTGATGCGGCTGTAGGCCGCGTCGAGCGCGTTGGCCGGCGCGGTGGGCACGGCATGTTGCGGAACTTCCAGGGTGGCCATGAACAACTCCTTGACGGGATTCGGGTGGGGCGTCGGATGCGTCCATGGATTGGGCCAGCGCACCCCCGGACTGTCGATAGCGTGCCGGCATGCGAATCGCTATAGACTGCATCGGACATATCGATAGACCCGAACTAAGGGAAAACACCATGCAACGCGGCGTCGATCTACTCGACGGCCATCTGCTGCGCGTGCTCGCCACGGTGGTGGAGGAGCGCAGCGTGTCGCGTGCCGCCGCCCGGTTGCGCCAGACGCAGCCCGCCGTGAGCGGCTCGCTCAAGCGCCTGCGCGACATCTTCGGCGACGCCCTGCTGGTGCGCGACGGCACCGCGATGGTGCCGACCGCCCGCGCCGCCGGCCTCGCCGTGCAGGCGCGGCGTGCGCTCGGCGAACTCGAAGCTTTGCTGGTCGAGCCCGAAGCCTTCGTCCCGTCCGAGGCCGAGCAGCGTTTCCGGATCGCCTCGCCGGACTACATCGCGCCCTCATGGATCGCGCGGCTGGCGCAGCACGTGGGCGCCGAGGCGCCGCGTTGCCGCATCGAGTTGCGTGCGCTCGGCCCGACCTTCGACTTCGAGCGTGCGCTGGGCGACGACGAACTCGACCTCGTGATCGGCAACTGGCCTTCACCGCCCGAGCACCTGCACATCTCGCTGCTGCTGGAGGACGAGCTCGTCTGCCTGATGGCCCGCGACCATCCGCTGGCACAGGGCGCCACGCAGGTCAGCGAGGCCGACTACCTGGCAGCAGGGCATGTGGTGCCGGTGCCCTATGCGATGGCACAGCGCGGCGTGGTCGAGACCTACCTCGGCGAGCGCCGCCTCGGGCGCGACGCCCGCGTGCAGGTGCCTTACTTCGGGCTGGCGCCGTCGATCGCGGCCAGCACCCGGCTGCTGTTCACCACCGCGCGGCACTTCGCCGAGTACCACGCGCGGCTGCTGCCGCTGGCGCTGCTCGAAGCGCCGGCGGGCTTCCCGCGCATGCGCTTCTACCAGCTGTGGCACGACCGGGTCCACCATTCGGCGGCCCATCGCTGGCTGCGCGGCCTGGTGGCGCAGTTCGGGCGCGAGCTGGTCGCCCCGGCGATGCCGCAACGAGGGCAGGGGAATCCGTCGCCCGGCGCTTGAAAAAAGCGTTGCCGGCCCCATCATCGCAACCATGCCTACCACCCGACTCCACATCGATTTCGTGTCCGACGTCTCGTGCCCCTGGTGCGCCGTCGGGCTTGGCGCGCTCGAAGCCGCGCTGCGCAACGTCGCCCCCGAGGTCACCGCCGAACTGCGCTTCCAGCCTTTCGAGCTGAATCCGCAGATGCCGCCCGAAGGCCAGGACACCTTCGAGCACCTGAACCAGAAGTACGGGTCGAGCCGGGAGCAGCAGGCCCAGGCCCGTGCCGCGATCCGTGCCCGCGGCGCCGACGTCGGTTTTGCCTTCAGCGAGGGCGGGCGCCCGCGCATCTACAACACCTTCGATGCCCACCGGCTGCTGCACTGGGCGGAGCTGGAAGACCTGGCCAAACAGGCGGCGCTCAAGAAGGCGCTGCTCAAAGCGTGCCACACCGATGGCGAGAATCCGTCCGACCCCGAGGTGCTGGTGCGCCTGGCCACCGAATCGGGGCTCGATCCGGAGCGCGCACGGAGCATCCTGGCGAGCGACGAATACGCCGCCGAGACCCGCGAGCGCGAGCGGCTCTACACCGATGCGGGCATCCATTCGGTGCCGGCGATCATCATCGACAACAAGCACCTGATCTCCGGCGGCCAGCCGGTCGAAGTGTTCGAGCGCGCGTTGCGGCAGATCGCGGGCGCCGAGCCGGCCCGCACGGCCGAAGCCTGAGGCCTGCAGCCCTGCAAGCGCGCGTCAGGGCTTCTGCAGCATCTCGATGAGCCGGGCCAGCGCCACCGATGGCGTGCCCTGCCAGACCAGGTGCGTGCGGTTGCCGCGGATGCGCTCCGGCAGCGGGTGCTGGCGGACATCGGCGGTGGCGCGCAGCGCCTTCAGCACCGACACCGGCACGATCGCGAAGCCGGTGCCGGCGGCGACGCAGGCGATCATCGCCTGGTAGGAAGAAAACTCCAGCGAGCGCGAGGCCGAGACGCCGCCCTTGACCAGCCATTGCTCGAGCAAGCGGCGGTACGAGCAGCCCGGCGCGAAGGCGATCAGGGTCGCATCGGCCAGGTCGCCGGCGCGGCTCACGGCGGCCACGCTGCGCGCCGTGATGAGCACCAGTTCTTCGTCGAACACCGGCATCGATTCGAGCTCCGGCGCGGCAAAGGGCTCGGACACGAACGCGGCCTCCAGCTCGAAGGCCCTGACCCGCTTGAGCAATGCGCCCGTGGTGCCGGTCGCCAGCTCGACCACCACCCCCGGATAGAGCCTGTGGAAACGTGACAGCACCGGCGCCAGCCGGCTGCCCGCCGTGCTTTCGAGCGAGCCGAGCCTGAAGGTGCCGAAGGGGAGGTCGCTGCGCAATTCGCTTTCGGCCTCGTCGGCCAGGCGCAGCAGGCGCTCGGCATAGGGCAGCAGCTTGTGGCCGGCCGGTGCCAGCGCGAGCGAGCGGCCCTGTCGATGGAACAGCTTCTGCCCCAGGCGCTCCTCCAGCTGCTGGATGCGGGTCGTGACGTTGGACTGCACGCGGTTGAGCTTGTCGGCGGCCCGGATCACGCCGCCTTCGGCCACGACGGTGCGGAAGATCTCCAGGGAGTCGAGGTCGATGGTTCTCATAAAAAGAATGAATATTCAGAATAATTCATTTGTCGAATGAGGCGATTTTGCGTCCAATCTGGAGCCATGTCGAACCCTTCCATCGCCCTCGGCCGGCCCTCCTTGTTCGCAGTCTGCGGCGCTGGCCTGCTGGCGCTGGCGATCGCGATGGGCATCGGCCGCTTCGCCTTCACCCCGATGCTGCCGCTGATGATCCGCGCCGGCAGCGCCGACGTCGGCGCCGGCGGCTGGCTGGCGGCGGCCAACTATGCGGGCTACCTGCTCGGTGCGCTCACGGCGGCGCGGCTGCCGCTGTCGCCGCAACGCACGGGCCTGCTGTCGCTGGCCGTGATCGTCGGGTCGACGGCGGCGATGGGGCTGGTCGATTCGCTCGCGGCCTGGCTGCTGCTGCGCGGCATCGCCGGCGTCGCCAGCGCCTGGGCGCTGGTAAGCACCAGCGTCTGGTGCCTGTCGTGGCTGGCGCGCCTGGGCCGGCCGAACGGCGCCGGCATGGTCTATGCGGGTGTCGGGGCCGGCATCGCGCTGGCGGGGCTGTACTGCTGGCGTGCCGGCGCGGCCGACATTGCGCCCGATCGCCTGTGGCTGCATCTCGGCCTGCTGGCACTCGTCGGATCGATCATCGTGGCGGCGCTGATGCCTCGCGAGGCCGGCCCCCTGGCCGTGGCGGCCGCTGCGCCGGGCACCGGACCCGCAAGCGCAGCGCCGGGCGATTCGCAGTGGGACCTGGTCATCTGCTACGGCATGCTCGGCTTCGGCTACATCCTGCCGGCCACTTTCCTGCCGGTGCTGGCGCGGGCGGTGGTCGACAACCCTGCGGTGTTCGGTGCCGCCTGGCCGGTCTTCGGCGCCGCGGCCGCGTTGTCGACGCTGTTGGCGGGCGCTCTGCTGTCGGGCCTGTCGCGCCGCCATGTGCTGGCGGGCAGCCATCTGCTGATGGCGCTGGGTTGCCTGCTGCCGGTGCTGCACCTGTCCGCGGGCACGGTGCTCGCGGCGGCGCTGCTGGTGGGCGGGACCTTCATGGTCGCCACCATGGCGGGCATCCAGGCGGCGCGGGCCGGCGCCACGGGCGATCCCGCGCGAGCGCTCGGACGCATGACGGCGTCCTTCGCGATCGGCCAGATGGCCGGGCCGGTGCTGTCCTCCGCCCTGAGCGGCGGCGCAGCGGGCTTCGGTGGCCTCTTCATCGCACTGGCGACGGGCGCCGTCACCTTGCTGGCCAGTGCCGCATGGCTGTTGCGCGCGCCGCGCAGCGCCCGACCCTCACCGAACTGAAAGGACTCCGCATGCTCATCCCTCAAGGCCACACCGAACCCTGGGCCGAGCGCCTGCCACTGCCTGCCGCCGAAGCCATGACAGAGGCCCAGCGCGCGGCCGCGCAAGCGCTGATCGACGGGCCGCGCAAGGCCGTCTTCGGCCCCTTCGTTCCCTTGCTGCAAAGCCCGGTGCTGATGGAGCGCATCGGCAGCCTGGGCGAGTACCTGCGCTTCGACAGCGCGCTCGATGCGCGCGTGCGCGAGCTGGTGATCTGCGCGGTCGCGCGTCATGTCGGCAACCAGTTCGAATGGGTGCTGCATGCGGGCGCGGCGGTCAAGGCCGGGGTCGATGCGGGCGCGGTCGAGGCGCTTCGCCTGGGCCGCCGCGCGGCACCGCTGGCCGAGGATGAGCAGCTGGGCCTCGACTTCGCCCTCGAGCTGCTGCGGCACCATGGCGTCAGCGAGCCGACCTACGCAGCGGCCGAGGCCCGCTTCGGCAAGGCGGCGGTGGTCGAGCTGTCGGCCCTGGTCGGGTACTTCGCGATGGTCTGCTGGATCATGAACGCGGCCCACACGCCGGTGCAGGGTGCCGAGGGCCAGCCGGGGCTGCAGGCCTTTCCGCTGTAGCTTTTCCGCTGCACCGCGAGGCGGGGCGCGAGCGGTCAGGCTGGGGTCCGTTGGCGAAGGCACAATGGCGCCGCGCCGCGGACCGGGTCCGTGAACCGAACCCCTTCCGCCTCCGCTCATGCTCGACAAACGCTTTTTTCCGCGCCAGGCCGTCGCGTCCGGCGGCAACCGCTGGGATTGGGCGCTGCTGCCACTGGTGCTGGCCACGCTGTTCGCGCTGGCCTACGGCGGCGCCCAGATGGCACGGCCCTACGAGCTCGGCCAGCCGCTGCCGATCAGCCTCGACCCGTGGCAGCTGCCGTACTACCTGCTGCGCACCACGCTGCGCATGTTCCTGGCGCTCGGGGCCTCGCTGCTGTTCAGCTGCGCCTTCGCGGTGCTCGCGACCCGCTATCGCGCGGCGGAAAAGGTGCTGGTGCCGATGCTCGACATCCTGCAGTCGATCCCGATCCTCGGCTTCCTGTCGATCACGGTGACCGGCTTCATCGCGCTGTTCCCGGGCAACCTGCTGGGGGTCGAGTGCGCGGCGATCTTCGCCATCTTCACGTCGCAGGCCTGGAACATGGCCTTCAGCCTCTACCAGTCGCTGCGCACCGTGCCGTCCGAGCTGCGCGAGGCCGCCTCGGTGTTCCAGCTCTCGGCCTGGCACCGCTTCTGGCGGCTCGAGCTCCCGTTCGCGATGCCCGGCTTGCTGTGGAACATGATGATGTCGATGTCGGGCGGCTGGTTCTTCGTGGTCGCCTCGGAGGCGATCTCGGTGTCCAACCAGAGCATCATGCTGCCGGGCGTGGGCTCCTACATCGCGATGGCGATCCAGGCCCGCGACCTCGGCGCCATCGGCTGGGCCATCGGCGGCATGCTGATCGGGATCACGCTCTACGACCAGCTCTTCTTCCGGCCGCTGATCGCCTGGGCCGACAAGTTCCGTTTCGAGGAGGGCAGCAGCGAAGACGCGCCGCGCTCCTGGCTGCTGACCTGGCTGCGACGCACCGAACGCATCCGCCAAGGCATCGGCGCCGCGGCGCGGGTGCTCGAACGCTCGCTGCTGCTGTTCCGGCGCGACCACGACGGCACCTCGATCAAGGCCCGGCCGAGCACGCCGAACCCGGCCGTCGGCCGTGCCTGGGACGCGGTGCTGGCCGCTGCGGTGCTGCTCGCCGTGGTCTGGCTGGTGCGCTTCATCCACGCCGAGGTCGGATGGTCCGAGGTGGCCCACGTGTTCGTGCTCGGGCTCTACACCATGATCCGCGTGGTGGTGCTGATCGCGCTGGCGGCGCTGGTGTGGGTGCCGATCGGCATCTGGATCGGCATGAATCCGCGCTGGGCCGGACGGCTGCAGGGCGTGGCGCAGTTCATGGCCGCCTTCCCGGCCAACCTGATGTTCCCGGTGGCGGTGCTGTTCATCGTGCGCTGGCAGCTGAACCCCAACATCTGGCTGGCGCCGCTGATGGTGCTGGGCACGCAGTGGTACCTGCTGTTCAACGTGATCGCGGGCGCCTCCACCGTGCCGACCGAGCTGCGCTATGCGGCCAGCAACCTCGGGCTCACGGGTTGGCTCAAATGGCGGCGCTACCTGCTGCCGGCGGTGTTCCCGAGCTTCGTCACCGGCGCCATCACGGCCAGCGGCGGCTCCTGGAACGCCAGCATCGTGGCCGAGTACGTCACCTGGGGCGACACCACGCTGCAGGCGGCGGGCCTGGGCAGCTACATCGCCCACATGACGGCCATCGGCGACTTCCCGCGCATCGCGCTGGGTATCGGCGTGATGTGCGTGTTCGTCATGGGCATGAACCACTTCGTCTGGCGCCGGCTCTATGAACTGGCCGAGAACCGGATGCATTTCTGATGACCAACGCGCGAGGAGGGCCCATGGCCGAAGCCATCGTTGAACTCAAGGGCGTGGGCAAGTCCTTTCGCTCGGCCGACGGCGCCGCGCGATCGGTGCTCGAAGGCGTCGACTTCCGCCTGGCGGAGGGCGAGATCGTGGCGCTGCTGGGCCAGTCGGGCTCGGGCAAGTCGACCCTGCTGCGAATCCTCGCGGGCCTGATCGGCGCCGATGCCGGCAGCGTGCGCTACCGTGGCCAGCCGCTCTACGGGCCGGCGCGCGGCATCGCGATGGTGTTCCAGTCGTTCGCGCTCTTTCCCTGGCTCACGGTGCAGCAGAACGTCGAGCTCGGGCTCGAGGCGCGCGGTGTCGCGCCGGCCGAACGCGCCCGGCGCGCCAATGCGGCGATCGAGCTCATCGGCCTCGCGGGTTTCGAGGGCGCCCTGCCGCGCGAGTTGTCGGGCGGCATGCGCCAGCGGGTGGGCATCGCGCGGGCGCTGGTGATCGAGCCCGAGGTGCTGCTCATGGACGAGGCCTTCTCGGCCCTCGACGTGCTCACGGGCGAGCGCCTGCGCGACGACATCCTGCGCTTGTGGAGCGGGGGCGAGATGCCGACCAAGGCGATGCTGATCGTCTCCCACAACATCGAGGAAGCGGTGCTGATGGCCGACCGGGTGCTGATCTTCGCCGCCGACCCGGGCCGCGTGCGCGCCGAGCTGCCGATCCGGCTGGCACGGCCCCGCGACGTCGACAGCCTCGAAGTGAGGGCGCTGATCGACGAGGCCTACGCGCTGATGACGGCCAGTGCGCCGGTGGCCGGCCGCGCAACCGAGGAGCCGGTGCGCATGCACCTGGGCGACCGGCTGCCCGATGCCGACATCGGCCGCATGGAAGCCCTGCTCGAAATGCTGGTGGAAGACGGCCGCGAAGGCCGTGCCGACCTGCCGCAGCTGGCCGAAGAGGCCGAGCTCACCGACCACGACCTGCTGCCGCTGGCGCAGGCGCTGGCGCTGCTGGGTTTCGCGCAACTGGCGGATGGCGACCTGCACTTGACCGAACTGGGCCGCCACTACGTCGCGGGTGCGCACACGCTGCGTCAGCAGCTGCTGGGCCAGCAGCTGCTGGCCCACGTGCCGCTCGCGGCCCACATCCGCCACAGCCTGGAGCAGGCGCCCGCGGGCGAATTGCCGCAGGAGCCTTTCCTCGATCTGCTGGAAGAAAGCCTGGACCGCGCGACCGCCGAACGGGTGCTGCGGACCGCGATCGAATGGGGCCGCTACGGCGAGGTGTTCGAGTTCGATCTGCGGACCGGACAAATTCATTTGCCGGCTGGTGAAGAACAGGAAAAAAATGCTCTATAATCGAAGGCTTCGCGGGAGTAGCTCAGTTGGTAGAGCGCAACCTTGCCAAGGTTGAGGTCGAGAGTTCGAGACTCTTCTCCCGCTCCAGATTTTGAGAATTTTGGATACGCGAAGCATCACAGCCGGTTCAACCGGTTTGTTCGATGCAGAAGCCACCCGACGGGTGGCTTTTTTTTCGTCTGGCGAACGTCAGCTCCGCTGCGCGGCCACGCTGCGCCACGCGATCTCGTCCATCTCGGCGACCCACGCCGCATCGTCGGGCGTGCCGCTGCCCAAGCCCCGCAGAAGGCGATAGCGCCGCCCGCCCCAGGCGGCGGTCAAGAGGGCGTGGACCGTCGCGTCCGTGGGCGGATCGGGCAACCCGCAGGCGGCGAAGGCCTGCAGCCAGCGGGTCGCCAGTTCGTCGTACACGCGCAGGTGATGCTTGGGCTCGGCCACGCGGTGTTCGAGCAGCAGCATGCCGTGATCGAAGGCCGGCAGGCCGTCGAGCCGGCTGTCGCAAGTGATGCGCACCAGTCGCGCGATGCGCTCGCGCGCAGCCAGTGCGGCCGCGGGCGGCGCGACGACGTCGGCGTCGAGCCGCGCCAGCAGGGCTTCGACGCAGTGGCGCACGTAGCCGGAGAGCAGCGCCTCCTTGTCTGGGAAGTAGTCGTACAGCGTGCCGACCGCGATGCCGGTTTCGAGGGCCACGGCGCGGGTCGTCACGCCATCCCAGCCCTCGGCCTCCCAAATCCGAACAAAGGCGTCGTAGATGGCCTGCACGGTGAACTTGCCGCGGGCCTGCGTCGGGCGTTTCAGGGGCTTGGAGCTAGGTGCGGCGGCCGGCGCCTTTTTTCCGAACCCGCGGCTGGAGGGAGGGCGATACATTTTTCGGCAAGGGGATCGGCCCCGAATCACCTGAGGCCAGACATGAACGACGCTTTCACTTTAACCCGTCTCGAAACCCGCAAGGACGCGCTCGGCACCACCCGCCTGCGCAGCGCTCCGGACGCCGGCACGCTGGCGCCCGGCGAGGTGCTGCTGCGCATCGACCGCTTCTCGCTCACCACCAACAACATCACCTATGCGGCCTTCGGCGACGCCATGATGAAGTACTGGTCGTTCTTTCCGACCGGTGACGAGGCCTGGGGCCACATGCCGGCCTGGGGCTTTGCCGACGTGGTGGCCTCGACGGTCGAAGGCGTCGCGGTCGGCGAACGCTTCTACGGCTACTTCCCGATCGCCAGCCACCTGCGCATGTCGCCGGTGCGCGTGACCGAGCGCGGCTTCTACGACGGCGCGCCGCACCGCGGCGAGCTGGTCTCCGCCTACAACCAGTACATGCGCTGCAGCCATGATGCCGGCTACGACCCGGCGCTCGAGGACTACCAGATGCTGGTGCGGCCGCTGTTCATCACCTCGTTCATGCTGGCGGATTTTCTCGAGGACAACGCCTTCTTCGGCGCCCGGCAGGTGGTCGTGTCCAGCGCCTCGAGCAAGACCGCCTACGGCACGGCCTTCTGTCTGCGCCGGCGCGACGGGCGCAGCCTGGTCGCGCTGACCTCGGAGCGCAACCGCGGCTTCGTCGAGAACCTCGGCTGCTACGACCAGGTGCTTTCGTATGCCGGCGCGGTGCGGCTGCCCGCCGAGGTGCCGACGCTCTATGTCGACTTCGCCGGCGACGACGACCTGCGCGCCACGGTCCACCACCATTTCGGTGCGGCCCTGGTCTACGACTGCTATGCGGGCTCGGCGCAGAAGACCGCCTTCCTGGCCGAGTCGCCATTGCCGGGCCCGAAACCCTTGCTCTACTTCGCGCCGGTGCAGATCCGCAAGCGCAACGCCGACTGGGGCCCCCAGGAAGTGAACCGGCGCTTCAACGAGGCGCAGGGCCGTTTCATCGCCGAGCTGAGCCGGCCGGGAAATCGCTGGATGACGCTGGCACAGAGCCAGGGCTTCGAGGCCGCGCAGCAGGTGATCGCCGACCTGCACGGGGGCCGCGTCGACCCGCGCACCGCGCACGTGGTGAGGCTGCGCTGAGTCGCGACACGCCTACATCTCGTCGATCTGCGTGCTGCGCGTCTGCTCCTGCGCCGCCAGCGAGTAGCGCTCGCGCGTCTTCACGTAGAAGCTGGCCCCGAAGCGGCCGACCGGAAAGTAGTTCTGCAGCCGGACGCGCCAGGCGTCGGTGTCGATCAGCTCGTCGCGCGCGTGCATCCAGCGCACCTGGCCGATGAAGATCTGCCGGCTCTCGGTCTCCAGCGTCTCCCAGAGCGTGCACTCGAACGCCACCGGGGCCTCGGCGATGCGCGGCGGCTTCACGGCCCGGCTCGGCAGCGGCGTGAAGCCCACCACATCGAGTTCGCTCACGTGCGGCGGATGGCGGTCGCCGCAGCGGTGCATCTGCTCGGCGATGTCCTCGTCGGCCAGGTGGACCACGAACTCGCCGGTGCGCACGATGTTGGCGGCCGTGTCCTTGAGCGCGTTGTCCTGCAGCCGGTTGACGCTGATCATCACGATTGGCGGCTCCTCGCCGAGCATGTTGAACATGCTGAAGGGCGCGGCGTTGACGACGCCGTCGGCGCCGAGGGTGGTGACCAGGGCGATCGGGCGTGGCACGATCAGGCTCGCCATGAGCTTGTAGCGCTGGTATTCGGTGAGAGCGGAAAAGTCGATGTCCATTCGGATTCCTTGACGGTCACAGGGCGTTACGGCACGAGGCGCCGGCGTGGTTTCCAATGGACCGCATGCAACGCCCGTGATTCAAAGGAGGATTCGACCATGCCCGAAAGGGACCCAGCAGATTTCAGGCCAGCGCGCGAGTCCTCGGTCTGGACCTTGGTCGTCGTCGTGGTGGTGATTCTCGCCGCTGCCTTCGGCTGGTGGCGATGGTCCCTGCAGAAGGAGCCGCCGCCGGCGCCGTCTGCCGCCAGCGCACCGCCCCCGCCCGACCGGCCCGCCGATGCGCCAGCCCCGGCCCCGGTCGCGACCGGCCCGCAGAACCTGGTCGATGCCCTGGCCCAGCCCGATGCGGCACTGCCGGCCCTGAACGACGCCGACGGCCGCGTCGCTGCGGCGCTCAACGAGCTGCTGGGCAAGAAGGCGGTGGCCTCCTTCCTCGACACCAGCGGCTTCGTGCGCCACTTCGTCGCCACCGTCGACAACCTGCCGCGCGCACAGGCCTCGTCGCGCATGTGGCCGACCCAGCGCGCGCCCAAGGCCTTCGAGGTCCAGGGCAACGGCGAGGTCAAGACCATCGGGATCGACAACGCCAGCCGCTACACGCCATTCGTGCTGTTCGCCGAATCGGTCGACAGCGCCCGGGCGGCGGCGCTCTATGCCCGGCTCTATCCGCTGTTCCAGCAGGCCTACGAAGAGCTGGGTTACCCGAACCGCTATTTCAACGACCGCCTCGTCGCCGTGATCGACCACCTGCTGCAAGCCCCGGAACCCCAGGGCCCGGTGCAGGTGAAGCTGACCGCAGTGAAGGGCGAGATGGCGGGCGGGCAGCCCTGGGTCAGCTACGAATTCGTCGATCCGAAGCTCGAATCGCTCTCGGCCGGCCAGAAGATGCTGGTGCGCATGGGTCCGGTCAACGAGCGCCGCATGAAGGCCAAGCTCAAGGAACTGCGGGCCCAGGTCGCGACCGGGGCGGTGGCGAAGAAGTAGCGCTTCAGCCGTCCGCGGCGCTCCGCGCGCGCGCCAGCAGCAGCTTGCGCTCGCGCGCGTTGCGCGTGAGTTCAGCGGCCCGCTTGAACTCCTCGCAGGCCTCGGCATGTCGGCCCAGCCTGGCCAGCAGGTCGCCGCGCACGCTCGGCAGCAGGTGGTAGCCCTGCAGCTGCGGCGCCGATCGCAGCGCGTCGACGTGCTCGAGCCCGACCGCCGGACCGAAGGCCATCGACAGCGCGACTGCCCGGTTCAGTTCGACGATCGGCGACGGCGCGAGCTGGGCCAATGCCTCGTAGAGCGCCGCGATGCGAGGCCAATCGGTCTGCGCTGCCTCCTGCGCGCGGGCGTGGCAGGCGGCGATGGCGGCCTGCAGGGCGTAGGGGCCGAGCGCGCCGCCGAGCTGCTCCGCCCGCGCCAGCGCCGCCAGGCCGCGACCGATCAGCAGCCGATCCCAGCGGGCGCGATTCTGCGCCAGCAGCAGCACCGGTTCGCCATCGGCATCGACCCGCGCGGCGGCCCGCGAGGCCTGGATCTCCATCAGCGCGACCAGGCCATGCACCTCCGGCGCGTCGGGCATCAGTTCGGCCAGGATGCGCCCCAGGCGCAAGGCTTCGTCGCACAGCGCGGGCCGCATCCAGTCCTCGCCGGCGGTGGCTGCGTAGCCTTCGTTGAACACCAGGTAGATGACTTCGAGCACCGAGGACAGGCGGGCGCCGAGCTCTGGCCCGCGCGGCGCCTCGAAGGGCACGCGGGCGGCGGCCAGCGTCCGCTTGGCGCGCACGATGCGCTGTGCGATCGTGGATTCGGGCACCAGGAAGGAGCGCGCGATCTCGTCGGTGGTGAGCCCGCCCAGCAGGCGCAGGGTCAGGGCGACCCGGGCTTCCGGCGACAGCACCGGATGGCAGGCCGTGAACACCAGCCGCAGCAGGTCGTCGCCGACCTGGTCGTCGAGGGCGGCGTCGACCGCGTCGGCGAAGTCCGCGGCGGCGATGGCGTGCCTGGCATCGATCTCGCGGGCGATCTCGCCTTCCTTGTGGGCGTGCAGCGTGCGCTTGCGCAGGAGGTCGATCGCGCGGTGCTTGGCGGCCGCCGTCAGCCAGGCGGCGGGATTCTCGGGGATGCCTTCGCGCGGCCATTGCTCGAGGGCCGCGAGCAGCGCGTCCTGCGCCAGTTCCTCGGCCAGGCCGACGTCGCGCACCTGGCGCGCCAGCGCGCCGATGATGCGGGCCGACTCGATGCGCCAGACGGCGTTGATCGTGCGGTGCGTCTCGGTCGCGTCCATGCGCCGTCGTCTCAATCGCGGGCCGCGGCGCGTTCGCGCAGATGCGCTTCCTGCTCGCGGATCTCGGGCGCGAACTCGGCACCGAAGTCTTCCGCCTCGTAGACCTGGCGCAGCTCCAGCGCGACCTTGCCGTGGCCGTCGATCGGCGGCCAGCGCTTGACCCATTCGAGCGCTTCCTCGCGCGATCCGACCTGGATCAGGGTGAAGCCGGCAACCAGTTCCTTGGTCTCGGCGAAGGGCCCGTCGACCACCGTCGGCTTGCCGCCTGCGAACTGGATGCGGGCGCCGCCGCTGGCACTGGGCTTGAGGCCCATGCCGTCGAGCATCACGCCGGCATCGATCATCGCCTTGTTGTAGGCCATCATGTCGCTGACCAGTTGTGCGGTCGGCATGGCGCCGGCCTCGGTCTCGGCGTCGGCCTTGCGGATGATCATGAACTTCATGGTCGTGCCTCCATCGGTGCGTTCAAGGCCGCTTCGAGCGGGCCGCGTCGAACACCCGCTTTTCCTGCTCGCGCAGCTCGGGCGTGAGCGCGGCGCCGAAATCGTCCATCTCGAACACCTGGCGCAGCTCGAGTTCGACGCCATCGTCGAAGGGAGCGCGGCGCAGCCATTCGAGTGCTTCCTCTTTCGATCGCACCTGCCAGAGCCAGAAGCCGGCGATCAGCTCCTTGGTCTCGCTGAAGGGGCCGTCGATGACGGTGCGCTCCTTGCCGGAGAAGCGCATGCGCGCGCCCTTCGAGCTCGGGTGCAGGCCTTCGCCGGCGAGCAGCACGCCGGCCTTGACCAGCGCCTCGTTGTAGTTGCCCATGTCGGTCAGCAGCTGCTGGCTCGGCATCACGCCGGCTTCGGATTCCTTGCTGGCCTTGACGATCACCATGAATCGCATGTCCTTGCTCCTTCGGTTGCGAGGCCGGCGGGCTGCCGGGCTCTCCAGGACGTCGAAGCAGCGGAGGCGAAATCGACAGCCCGCAGGCCGTCGATTGAAAAAATATGTATCTCGCCTCAGCCGTTGGCGTAGGCGTCCACCGGCACGCAGCTGCAGAACAGGTTGCGATCGCCGTGGACGTTGTCGACCCGCCCGATCGGCGGCCAGTACTTGGTCTGCCGGAGGCTGGCCAGCGGGAAGGCGCCGAGCTCGCGCGAGTAGGGGCGCGTCCATTCGCTGCCGAGCAGGCTGGCCGCGGTGTGCGGGGCGTTGCGCAGCGGGTTGTCCTCCTTCGGCCAGATGCCTTCCTCGATGCGGCGGATCTCGCCCCGGATCGCGATCATGGCGTCGATGAAGCGGTCGAGCTCGGCCAGCGGTTCGCTTTCGGTCGGCTCGACCATCAGCGTGCCGGGCACCGGGAAGCTCAAGGTCGGCGCATGGAAGCCGTAGTCGATCAGCCGCTTGGCGACATCCTCGGCGCTGACGCCGCTGGCGTCCTTGAGCGGACGCAGGTCGAGGATGCACTCGTGCGCCACGTGGCCATTGGGGCTCGCGTAGAGGGTCGGGAAGTGGTCCTTGAGCCGGGCGCTGATGTAGTTGGCGCTCAGGATCGCGGTCTCGGTCGCGGCCTGCAGGCCCTTGGCGCCCATCATGCGGCAATACATCCAGCTGATCGGCAGCACCGCGGCATTGCCCAGCGGCGCCGCCGACACCGCGCCGACCGCGCCGTTGGACGCCAGTCCGCCGGTCGCATGCCCGGGCAGGTAGGGCACCAGGTCCTCGACCACGCAGACCGGGCCGACACCCGGCCCGCCGCCGCCGTGCGGGATGCAGAAAGTCTTGTGCAGGTTCAGGTGGCTCACGTCGCCGCCGAACTCGCCCGGCGCCGCCACGCCGACCAGCGCATTCATGTTGGCGCCGTCGACATAGACCCGGCCGCCGTGCGCGTGCACGATCTCGCAGAGCTCCTTGACGCGGGTCTCGAAGACGCCGTGGGTGCTGGGGTAGGTGATCATCACGGCGGCCAGCGTGTCGCGATGCTGCTCGCAGGCGCGCGCCAGGTCGTCGATGTCGACATTGCCTTCGGCGTCGCAGCCGGTCACCACCACCTTCATGCCCACCATGTGGGCGCTGGCCGGATTGGTGCCGTGGGCGGAAGACGGGATCAGGCAGACGTTGCGGTGCGCTTCGCCCCGGGCCTCGTGGAAGGCCTTGATCGCGAGCAGGCCCGCGTACTCGCCCTGCGATCCGGCGTTGGGCTGCAGGCTGATGCCCGCATAGCCGGTCGCCTCGCAGAGCCAGGCGCGCAGCTGGGCATCGAGCTGCGCATAGCCCAGCAGCTGGTCGGCCGGCGCGAACGGATGGATGTTCGCGAACTCGGGCCAGGTGATCGGGATCATCTCGCTGGTCGCGTTGAGCTTCATGGTGCAGCTGCCGAGCGGGATCATGCTGCGGTCGAGCGCCAGGTCCTTGTCGCTCAGGCTGCGGATGTAGCGCAGCATCGCGGTCTCGCTCTTGTGGGTGTTGAACACCGGATGCGCCAGGAAGCCGCTCGTGCGGCGCAGGCCCTCGGGAATGCGGATGCTCACCGTGGCGGCGATGGCGTCGAAGTCGGGTCCGCGCGTGCCTTCGGTCGCGAACAGGCCCCACAGCATCTCGACGTCGGCGCGCGTGGTGGTCTCGTCGAGCGACAGGCCCAGATGCTGCTGCAGGCGACAGCGCAGGTTGACGCCCGCCGCCTCGGCGCGTTCGTGGATGGCCTGGGTGTCCTCGCCGGTGCGGATGGTGAGCGAATCGAAGGCGGTGTCGTTGACCAGTTCGCGGCCCATCTGCTCCAGGCCCTGTGCGAGCACCGCCGTCAGCAGGCTCACCCGCTGCGCGATGCGGCGCAGCCCTTCGGGTCCGTGGTAGACCGCGTACATGCTGGCGACCACCGCCGGCAGCACCTGCGCGGTGCAGATGTTCGAGGTCGCCTTCTCGCGCCGGATGTGCTGCTCGCGCGTCTGCAGCGCGAGCCGATAGGCCGGCTGGCCGTGGGCGTCGACGCTGACGCCGACCAGCCGGCCGGGCAGCGAGCGCTTGAACTCGTCGCGGCAGGCCAGGTAGGCCGCATGCGGGCCGCCGTTGCACATCGGCATGCCGAAGCGCTGGGTGGTGCCGCAGACGATGTCGGCGTCCCACTCGCCGGGCGGCGCCAGCAGGGTCAGGGCCAGCAGGTCGGCGGCGACGCAGAAGGCCGCCTGGCACTGGTGGGCGTGGCCTGCCAGCGGACGCAGGTCGTGCACGTGGCCGGTGGTGGAAGGGTATTGCGCCAGGGCGCCGAAGAAGCCGCCGCTGGCCATCAGCAGCGGCAGCGGCTCGGTGGCGGTGCTGACCTTGACCACGATGCCGAGCGGCGCTGCCCGGGTGCGCAGCACCTCGATGGTCTGGGGATGGCAGTCGCCCGAGACCAGGAACACGTTGCTCTTGCTCTTGACGCTGCGCCGCGCCAGCGTCATCGCCTCGGCCGCGGCGGTGGCCTCGTCGAGCATCGAGGCGTTGGCGATCGCCATGCCCGTCAGGTCGCAGACCATGGTCTGGAAATTGACCAGCGCCTCCATGCGGCCCTGCGAGATCTCGGCCTGGTAGGGCGTGTAGGCGGTGTACCAGGCGGGGTTCTCGAGTACGTTGCGCAGGATCACGCCCGGCGTGTGGGTGCCGTAGTAGCCCTGGCCGATGAAGCTCTTCGCCACCTTGTTCTTCGCCGCGATCGCCTTGAGTTCGGCCAGCGCGTCGGCCTCGGTGATCGGCGCCGGCAGCCGCATTGGCCGGCTGCGGCGGATCGCCGGGGGCACGATGCCGTCGATCAGTTCGGCGCGCGTGGTCGAGCCGATGGCCGCGAGCATCGCCGGTTCGTCTTCGGCCTCGATGCCGATGTGGCGGGCGATGAATTCTTCGGCGTTCTGCAGTTCGCGCAGCGAGGGATGGAAAGGCACGGGCGTCGGCATGGAGGGCTCGGGTGGTGGGGCGTGTGAATCAGTTGTCGGCGGAGAACTTCTCGTAGGCGGTTTCGTCGAGCAGGGGCTCGAGCTGGGCCGGCTCGCTCACCCGCACCTTGAAGAACCAGCCTCCGTCCATCGGCGCACTGTTGGCCAGCGAGGGATCGGCGCGCAGGTCTTCGTTGACTTCGATGATTTCGCCGGAGACCGGCATGAAGACGTCGGCGGCGGCCTTGACCGATTCGACGACACCCGCGACCTCGCCCTGGGCAAATTTCTTGCCGACTTCGGGCAGGTCGACGAAGACCACGTCGCCGAGCGCGTCTTGTGCATGCACCGTGATGCCGACGGTGACCAGTGCCGCGTCGGCTTCCTGCCGCACCCACTCGTGGTCCTTGGTGTATTTGATGGTCATGGGGAAAACTCCTTGGAAAAAAGGCTGGCTTGGAGAAATTGGGGAAATTGGAGAAGAGGGGCGTCAGCCGCGGTAGTACCGGGCCGGCACGAAGGGCAGCGTGCTGACTTCCATCGGCACCGGCTTGCCCCGCACCATGGCCTGCAGCCGGGTGCCCGGTTCGGCATAGGCCAGCGCGACGTAGCCCATGGCGACCGGCCGGTCGACGCTGGGGCCCAGCAGGCCGCTGGTGACCTGGCCGATGGGCAGGCCCTCGAAGGATTCCAGCACCGTGCCCTCGCGCACCGGCACGCGCTCCAGCGCGACCAGGCCGACGCGCTGGCGCTTCAGCGTCTCGTGGTCGAGGTGGCCGGCGGTGCCGCTGGCGGCAGTGAGCTGGGCCAGCACCCTGGCCGACCCCGGAAAACCGCCTTCGCGTGCACCGCCGCTGCGCCGGACCTTCTGGATCGCCCAGCTCAGCGCCGCTTCGACCGGTGTCGTGCTTTCGTCGATGTCGTTGCCGTAGAGGCAGAGGCCGGCCTCGAGCCGCAGCGAATTGCGGGCTCCCAGGCCGATCGGCTGGACCTCGGGCTGGGCCAGCAGCAGCCGGGCCAGCGCTTCGGCGTCCTGGGCCGCGACCGAGATCTCGAAGCCATCTTCGCCGGTGTACCCGCTGCGCGTGGCGAAGGCCTCGATGCCGCCGATCCGGACCGGGCCGCCGGTCATGAAGACGAAGCGCTCGATGCCCGGCGACAGGCGCGCCAGCACGGCCGCGGCCTGCGGACCCTGGAGCGCGAGCAGCGCGTGGTCGGGCATCGGCTGCACCTGGCAGCGCTGGCCGATCCGGGCCTGGATGTGGGCGATGTCGGCGGCCTTGCAGGCGCCGTTGACGATCACGAACAGCGAGTCGTTGCCTTCGTTGAAGAACATCAGGTCGTCGAGGATGCCGCCCTGGTCGTTCAGCAGCAGGCCGTAGCGCTGCTTGCCCGGCGCCAGGCCGATCACGTCGACCGGCATCAGGCTCTCGAAGGCGGCGGCTGCATCGGGCCCCACCAGGCGCAACTGGCCCATGTGGGAGATGTCGAACAGGCCGGCGGCTGCGCGGGTGTGCTTGTGCTCGGCCATCAGACCGGCGGGGTATTGCACCGGCATGGTGTAGCCCGCGAAGGGCACCATGCGGGCGCCGAGCTCCAGGTGCAGGCCGTGGAGCGGGGTCTTCAGCAGTACGTCGGATGCGGCGGCCAAGGGCGGTTCTCCAAAGGGGCAGTGCTTGTTCCATGACGAGAAGCCATGGGCCACCCCTGCTGTCCGCTTTACCTGAGAGATTCGCCCCACGATCGGGGTTTGCTCCTTCGGTGGGCGGCACGGCACGCCTGGCGTGCCGAACCACCTCTCTCCAGCAAGGAAACGCCCGGACCCGGGCGCCTTGTCAGTCCTTTTGCCTGAGCGTTCGGGCCCTTGTTTGGGGGGACCTGCGCCTTCGGCGGCCCCACCGCGGCGGGACGCTCTCCTGACCGGGGAAGTGTAAGGGAATCGGGAGCCGGCCGGCGACTTCAGTGCACCGGCGATGCCGGAAGCAGTTTCTCGATGCGCTCGCGGATCGCCTCGGCGCGCGCGGCGCCCGCCGCCTGCTCGATCTCGCCGAGCATCGCGCGGGCGGTGACCAGCATCGAATCGCGGTCGCGCGCCTCGCGCAGCGCTTCGCGGAAGCGCTCGGCCAGCACCGGGTCGCGGCGCACGAACATGCGCTCGCAGAGGTCGAACAGGAACATGCGGGTGGTGGCCAGCGAGGGCTTGCCGTCGAAGATGTCGGCCGCGACCGGTGCCGCTTCGATCACTTCGACCGGTTCGACCGCTTCGACCTGGCGCCCCTGCAGGAAGCCCTCCTGCAGCAGGTGGCGCGCCACCCGGCCGGCTTCCTCGCGGCCGCCGAACAGGGCGCCGAAATCGGTCAGCGAGCGCTGGCCGTCGGCCATCAGCAGCAGGGCGCGCTCGCGCTGCCCCAGCGTGCGGCGGCCGGGCTGGAGTTCGTGGCGCGCCTTGTCGGTCTTGGTGAGGAACATGGGATGCTGCGGCGTTGCGGTGGGCAAGCGCCGCAGCATGGGCCCTGCGCGTGACGGCTTCGTGAAACCGCCCGCGCCGGCGCTACTTGGCGTAGACCAGGTCGCGCAATCCGAGCGAGATGCCGGGCACGTAGGTGACCACCATCAGGCAGGCCAGGATCACCAGCACGAAGGGGATCAGGTAGGGGACGATCCGGTCCAGCGAGATGCGCGCCACCGTGCAGGCCGCGAACAGGTTGACGCCGAAGGGCGGGGTGATCATGCCCAGTGCCAGGTTGACCACCATCACCAGCCCGAAGTGCACCGGATCGATGCCGAAGTGCTGCGCCACCGGCGCCAGGATCGGCGCCAGCACGATGATCGCCGCGCTGGTCTCGATGAACATGCCGATCACGAACAGCGCCGCATTGACGCCGAGCAGGAACATCGCTGGCGACTGCAGCACCTCCTGCAGCCAGCGGCCGATCGCGTCGGGCACGCCGGCACGCGTGATCAGGAAGGCGAACAGGCCGGCGTTGGCGATGATGAACATGATCACCGACGAGGACACCACCGACTTGCGCAGCACCGCATAGAGCTCGGCCGGTTTGATCTCGCGATAGATCAGCGTGCCGACGATCAGCGCGTAGAGCACCGCCACCGCCGACGCCTCGGTGGGCGTGAAGATGCCGCCGTAGATGCCGCCGAGGATGATCACCGGCATCAGCAAGGCCCAGCCCGCACGCCAGGTGGCGGTGCCGACGCTGAGCCGGCCTTCGCCATCGTTCTTGCCCAGCCCCTTGAACTTGCAATAGACATAGACGAAGGCCATCAGCGCCAGGCTGATCAGGATGCCCGGGCCGAAACCGGCGATGAACAGCTCGCCGATCGAGACCTCGGCGCTGACGCCGTACAGGATCATCGGGATCGAGGGCGGGATGATCACGCCGAGCTCGGCGCTGGTGGCCTGCAGCGCGGCCGCGTAGCCGACCGGGTAGCCGTGCTTGATGAGCGCCGGGATCAGGATCGCGCCGATGGCGAAGGTGGTCGCCACCGAGGAGCCCGACACCGCGGCGAAGATCATGCAGGTCAGCACGCAGGTCATCGGCAGGCCGCCCTGCACCCCACCCACGAGGCTCTTGGCGAAGTCGACGAGCCGGCGCGAGATGCCGCCGGTTTCCATCAGGTTGCCGGCCAGGATGAAGAAGGGGATGGCAGCGAGGGGAAACTTGTTGATCGCGTTGAACATCTCCTTGACGGAGATCAGCATGTTCGCGTTGGAGGCATGGATGCCGAGGATCGAAGCCAGCCCGATCGAGACGGCGACGGAGATGGTGAGTGCGAAGCAAACCACCATCGTGATGACCATCACCGGCGTCATTGGGCGGTTTCCAGTTCGTTGCGCTGCGGGTCGATCAGGTTGGCGACGATGCCGATCACGCAGAACAGGCCGCCCACGGGGAGCGCCACGTAGGCCCAGAACATCGAGATCGATTCGAGGCCGGCCATCGACTGCACGCTGCCGCGCTGCGCGTAGTCCCAGCCCCACCAGATGATCACCGCGATCAGGGTCAGCGCGGCCAGGCACACCACCCAGTCGAGCACCCGACGGACCTTCGGCGGGCTCCAGCGGTAGAGCACGTCGACGCTGACCATCGCTCCTTGACGGAAGGCGGTCGGGATGCCCATGAAGACCATCCAGATCAGGCTGATGCGGATCAGGATCTCGGACCATTCGGCCGGTTGTTCGAGCACGAAGCGGGTGACGATCTGGAACACGCCGAGCGAAGAGGCGACCACCAGCATGAAGCAGGCGATCGCCATCGCCAGGCCGGTGGTCCAGCGGTCGAGTGCGAGGAAGGCGGATTTCATAGGGGCATCAGGGAATCGAACGAAAAAGCGCCCGCCAGTGAGACTGAGCGGGCGCGCGCTGCCGCGAGCATGTCGCGGCCGCGGATGGCATTACTTGACGTCGCGGATCTTGTCGAGGTTGGCCTTGCCGAACTGCTTCTCGAAGTCGGCGTTGACCGGCGCCAGCGCGGCGACGAACTTGGCCTTGTCGACGTTGTCGATCACGGTCATGCCCTTGGCGCGCAGGTCGGCCACGCCCTTGGCGTCGTCCTCGTCGACACGGGCCCGGTTGGCCTTGATGGCTTCCTTGGCGGCGTCCAGGAAGGCCTGCTTGTCGGCGGCGCTCAGCTTGTCGAAGGCGGCCTTGTTCATCACGAAGATGCAGGGCGAGTAGACGTGGCCGGTCAAGGTGAGGTGCTTCTGCACCTGGTCGAACTTGGCCGAGATGATGACCGGCAGCGGGTTCTCCTGGCCATCGACCGTGCCTTGCTGGAGCGCGGTGAAGACCTCGGGGAAGGCCATCGGCGTGGTGATGATGCCGAAGCCCTTGTAGGCCGCGATGTGCACCGGGTTCTCCATGGTGCGCATCTTCAGGCCCTTCAGGTCTTCGGGCGCCTTGACGTCGCGCTTGCTGTTGGTCATGTGGCGGAAGCCGTTCTCGCCCCAGCCCAGCGCCTTGAAGCCCTTGGCGTCGAACTTGCCCAGCATCTCCTGGCCGATCGGACCGTCGAGCACGGCGCGCGCATGCGCCTTGTCGCGGAACAGGAAGGGGACGTCGAGGATCTTGGTCTCGGGCACGAAGTTGGGCACCGGGCCGGTCGACGAGAAGGCGAGTTCCTGGGTGCCCAGCTGCACCGCCTCGATCGATTCGCGTTCGCCCCCGAGCGAGCCGTTGTAGAAGGTCTCGACCTTGTAGCGGCCGTTGGTGCGCGCGGCGACTTCCTTTGCGAAGGTGTCGATGGCGACGCCCTGGTGCGAGTTCTGCGAGGTCGAGATGCTGATCTTCATCGTCGTCTGCGCAAGGGCCGCGCTCGCGATGCCAAAGCCGAGGATCAGGCCTGCGGCCAGTTGGCTCAATTTCATGGGGAAGTCTCCTGAGTGGGAAGGTGTGCGGGCTCGCCCGCGAAGCAACCCTCGACTATGCGGCAAATACCGGACTCGCCACGTCGGGACTTTCACGGACATCACATGTTCAGGGCGCCCGCGCCGCGCGGCGGCGCCGCATGAAATGTTCGAGCGCCTCGAACAAGGCCTCGCTCAGAAGCGCCAGCGCCGCGGCGGGCACCGCGCCCGCGACCAGCAGTTCGCGGTCGTTCAGCGCGAGACCGGTCACGATGCGTTCGCCGAAGCCGCCGGCACCGATGAAGGCGGCGATGGTGGCGGTGCCGATCGCGATGGTGGTCGCGGTGCGCACGCCGGCCAGCAAGGTCGGCATGGCCAGCGGCAGCAGCACCGCGCGCAGGTTCTGGCCGCTGGTCATGCCGAGCGCGGTGCCGGCGTCGCGCAGGCCGGTGGGCACCTCGGCCAGGCCGGTCACGGTGTTGCGCATGATCGGCAGCAGCGAATAGAGCGTCAGCGCGATCAGCGCCGGCAAGGTGCCGATCGCGCCGAGCAGAGAGATCAGCACGGCCAGCAGCGCCAGCGAGGGAATGGTCTGCAGCAGCCCGGTCAGGCCCAGGACCAGCGCGCGCAATCGCAGGTGGCCGAACACCGCGACCCCGACCGGCACCGCGATCAGGATCGCGACACCGACCGAGATCGCGACCAGCATCAGGTGCTGGCGCGCGAGCCGGCCGAGGTCGGGCCCGAACAGCTTGGCCATGAAGCCGCGGGCGCCTTCCCCGCTTCTCGGCGCAGCCCCCGCACCCGGTTGCGCCGCGGCCAGGAAATCGCGTGCGATGACGTCGAAGGCCACGCCCTGCAACTCTGCGCGCGCGTTCATCGCGATCATGGCGTGCTCGTCGATCCGGCCCTCCAGCTGTTGCAGCGCCGCCCAGGCCGCCGGCAGCCGCGCCGGCAGGTCGAGGCGGTACAGCAGCACGGCGTCGTAGCGGGGAAAGTAGTGCCGGTCGTCCTCGAGCACGCGCAGGCCGAGGTGGTCGATCTTGGCGTCGGTGGTGTAGATGTCGATGACGTCGATCTGCTTGGCGGCGATCGCTTCATAGGCGAGGCCGTGGTCGAGTCCGGTCGGCGCATGAGTGAAGCCGTAGCGCGCCGCCAGGCCCTGCCAGCCGTCGGCGCGGCCGATGAATTCGTTCGAAAGGCCGAAGCGCAGTTCGCGCCGGCCCGCCAGGTCGCTCAGGGTGCGGATGCCGAGCCGCTCGGCGTCGGCGGCCCGCATCGCGAGCGCATAGCCGTCGTTGAATCCGAGCGGCACCGCCACGCCGAGCCCGAGCGGGCGCAGTGCGGCGTTCATCGCCTCGCGCGTCATCGAGGCCTGGCCCTTGAGGATCTCGAGCGCGATGGTGCCGGTGTATTCGGCGTAGACATCGATGCCGCCGGATCTCAGCGCCTCGTAGACGATCGCCGTGTTGCCCAACCCTTGCCGCACGACCGGGGCGACGGCTGTATGCGGCGCCGCGGTCTGCGCCAGCACCTCGGCCAGGATGTAGGACTCGGTGAAACGCTTGGAGCCTGCGCGCAGCGGTTGCTCCTGGGCGGCCGCGCCCAGGGCGGTGCCGAGCAGGAAGATGAAAGCCAGGGCGGCGAGCCCGGTGCGGCGCAGCAGTTGCATCGCGGCCAGTGTATCGGCGCCGGCACCCGCGCGCCGTCCGGGTCTCACCAGTTGGGGTCCCTCTCCTACAGCCGATGGTTCGCGCCGCTGATTCGACCGCGCGCATCCGGCCAGCACAGTGAGTGGTGCTCATCAACTATGTCCGTCGTGGCCAGGGAAAGCCTTTGTTGCTCGTGCACGGGCTGGGCAGCAACTGGCGGACCTGGCAGACCATCCTCGACCCCCTGGCCGTCGAGCGCGCGGTGGTGGCGATCGATTTGCCTGGTTTCGGCAAGAGCCCGCCACTGGAAGGCGAGGTCACGTTGCACACCCTGGCCGGTGCGGTGGCCCGCTTCCTGGACGAACACGATCTGTGCGGTGCCGACGCGGTCGGCAGTTCGATGGGCGCGCGCCTGGTGCTCGAACTGGCGCGCCGCGGCCAGGTGCTCGGCGCGGTCGTGGCGCTGGGGCCGGGCGGCTTCTGGGCCGGCCGTGAGCACCTGGCCTATCAAATCTCGGTCTGCCTGACGATGAGGCTGGCGCGCGGTTTCGAATCCGCCATGCCGGCCCTGGTGACCCATGCATGGGCGCGCACGCTGCTCCTGGCACGGTTCTCGGCGCAGCGCCACCGGCTGTCGCCGGCGCTGGTGCTGGAGGAAATGCACAGCTACGCCGCGGCGAAAACCTTCCAGCTCATGCTGGACGATTTCGTTCGCGGATCGCCGCCGCTCGAAGGCGCGGCCCTCGGCACGCTCGCCAAGCCCGTCGTGATCGGCTGGGGCCGGCTCGACAAGGTGTGCTTCCCGCGCCAGGCGGCGCGCGCACAAGCGCAGTTCCCCGACGCCCGGCTGCACTGGTTCGAGCGCTGCGGCCACTATCCGCACTGGGACCAGCCCGAAGAAACCGCCCGCCTGATCCTCGACACCACCGTTGATTGAAATCCACTTGACGCAATGAACAAACACCACCCGCACGGCGCCCGCGAACTCCCTTCGGTCACGGTCGATGGCTACAGCCTGCAGTTGCGCGGCAAGGATGGCTTCATCGGCGACCAGGCCAGCCAGACCGCTTTCAGGCAGCTGCTCGAGCGCTGGCGCCAGCGCCGGCGCCGCAAGGGCAATGATCCGCTGGGCGGCGTGCATTCGAAGGAACTCAGCAAGCGTGAACTCGACGAGGCGCTCGGCGAGACGAAGACCTCCGAAGCCGCCGACATGCTGCACGGCGCGATCGAGGAATTCGCGGAAGAACTGGCCTGGGTGATCGATCGCTTCATGCGCCAGCCTTCGTGGAAAGGCGTGCAGCGGATCGTGATCGGCGGCGGCTTTCCGGGCAGCGACGTCGGCGAGCGCGTGGTGCTGCAGGCGGCGGCGATCCTGCAGCACATGAAGGTTTCGGTCGAACTGGCGCGGATCTGCCACGAGCCCGACGACGGCGGCCTGCTGGGCTGGGTCCACCTGGTGCCGCCGCCGATGCTGAAGGGGCACGACGCCATCGTCGCGCTCGACATCGGCGGTACCAATGTTCGCTGCGGCATCGTCAAGCTGCGAAAGAAGCGGGCGCCGGACCTGTCGAAGGCCAAGGTGGTGCGACGCGAGAAATGGCGGCATGCGGACGACGGTCCGAGCCGCAAGGTGCTGATCGACCGGCTGGCCGAGATGGTCGAGGCGCAGATCCGCTACAGCAGGAAGCAGGGGATCCGGCTGGCGCCTTTCATCGGCATCGCCTGTCCGGGGTTGATCCGCAAGGACGGCTCGATCTCGCGCGGCGCCCAGAATCTGCCGGGCGATTGGGAGAGCGACAACTTCCACCTGCCTAGCGAACTCGTCAAGCGGCTGCCGCAGATCGCCGGCGAGGCGACCGTGGCGCTGATGCACAACGACGCCGTGGTGCAGGGCCTGAGCGAATTGCCCTTCATGCAGGACGTGAAGCACTGGGCGGTGCTGACCATCGGCACGGGACTGGGCAATGCCAGCTTCACCAACAAAGCCAGGCCCGGCAAGAAAGACAAGAAGGCTAAAGCTGGAAAGCGATCGTGAGCAAGAGGCCTTCGGCAACGTCGCGCACCAGGCCCGGCCTGCGCGCCCGGTAGGTCTCGCCGGCCGAGGCCGTGGTCTCGATCCATTGCGCCAGCCAGTCGACCTCGGCACGGCCGTAGAACACCACCGCCGCCTCGTGGTTGAGCAGCAGGCTGCGCAAGTCGAGGTTGATCGAACCGCAAAGCGCCAGGTCCTCGTCCATGACCACGGCCTTGGCATGTGCCATGAAGGGCAGCATCTTGAAAATCACGCCGGCGCGGGCCAGGTCGCGCATGGTGCGGGCGCGCACGAAGTCGG
The DNA here is from genome assembly GCF_030486595.1 of Variovorax ginsengisoli. GTDB lineage: Bacteria > Pseudomonadota > Gammaproteobacteria > Burkholderiales > Burkholderiaceae_C > Variovorax > Variovorax ginsengisoli_B. The sequence goes on from NZ_JAUJZH010000032.1 coordinate 59,201, forward strand.
CGAGGCGGTGGTTCGACCGGGCCGGGATCGCGATCGTGACCTGGACGCCGCGCCGGGCGGCGAGCCGCAGCGCATCGCGCAGCCCGTCGCCGGGGACGAAGTAGGGCGTCACCGCGAGCAGCCGGTGCTCGGCGCGGAAACAGGCGTCGATCAGCAGCGCCTGCGCCGTGTCCTCGGTCTGGTCGGGGCCGCTGGGCAGGAACTGCGCCAGGCCGCCGTGGTCCTGCGGGCCCGCATCGGCCGCGATGGCGCGCGACTGGCGTCCGCGCACCGATGTCCAGTCGTGGTCGAACTGGCGCGCCGCCGCGGCCGCCGCGTCGCCGCGCAGGTCGAAGGACAGGTCGCGCCAGGCTACCGGATGGGCGTCGTTGCCAGTGAAGTATTCGCCCGCCAGGTTGCGACCGCCGGACCAGAGCCAGTGGTCGTCGGCGATCGTGAGCTTGCGGTGGTTGCGGAGATTGCGCGGACCGCTGCGCCGCAGGCTGAAGATCGGCCGGAACACCGCGACCTCGGCGCCGGCATCGCGCAACGAATCGAAATGCGTGCGCGGCAGCGACAGGGCGCCGAAGCCGTCGAGCAGCACCCGCACCTTGATGCCGCCGCGGGCCCGGCGCGACAGGCGGTTGATCACCTCGTGCCCGAGCGCGTCGTCGCCGATGATGAAGGTCGAGACGTCGAGCGAATGGCGGGCGCTTTCGATCACCTCGAACAGCGCGTCGCGCGCGCCTGCGCCGTCGGAATGCAGCCGGGTGTCGCAGCGGCTCGGCGCCGCGAGGCCGAAGCTCTCGATCAGCTCGGCGGCCCAGTGTCCCGCCGGCTCCGAGCGCGGCGGCCGCGGAAGGCCCACCGGCCGGAGCTTGCGCTGGCCGAACACCAGGTACATGGGCAGGATCACGTAGGGCAGCAGCGCCAGGCCCATGACCCAGGCGATGGCGGTGGTGGGCGCGCGCTGCTCCCGTCGCGCGCGGGTCGTGAGCACGTAGACCAGCAGGGCGAAGGTGACGACCAGCAGATGCTGCGACGGCGAGGGCAGCCAGTCGAGCAGGTCGTCGATCTGGTTCACGGGCGGGCCAGCGCCTGAAGGTGCGGTGGCACCGGACGGCCCTCGGAAGCCAGGAACCGCATCATCGCGCCGACCACCTCGCGCACCGGCGGGCGCGCTCCCACGCGTTCGCGCCAGTCCAGCAGGCGCGGCGTGGCCTGCGTCATCGGCGCGCCCTTGCGCTCTGCGAACACCTGCGCCATGTAGAAGGCGATGTCCACGAAGGAGTAGCCGCCAGCAAGGTACTCGCGCGCGGCGAGCAGCGGCTCGAGCTTGGCGTAGAAGGCGGCGCAGCCGGCGCAGGCCGCGACCGCGGCCGGGCTCTGCATGTCGTCCTGCAGCCCGAACAGCTTGATGACGTGCGGGAAGAACACCTCGTCCGATTCGAGCTCGAGCCGGCGCGCGTGGGCCCGGGCCGCCACGTCGCCGGGCCACAGGGCGGGCTCGGGGAAGCGGTCTTCGAGGTACTCGAAGATCTGGGTCGAGTCGAACAGCTCGACCTCGCCGTCGATCAGCACCGGTACCTGCCGTTTCGGATTGACCCGCAGCACTTCCGGGTGCCTGGGCTCGTAGCGGTCGTCGCGGTCGAAGGGCACCATGATGCACTCGAAGGCGAGTCCCTTTTCGAGCGCCGCGATCTGCACCTTGGCGCCGAACATGCTGAGGGGGCCGGAATAGAGCTTCATGGGCCCCGAGCCTACTTCACACCGGCCCGGAGTCCAACCGGGCGGGCTACGCGCCCCAGACTTCCTGGGCGGTCTCGACCACCAGCCGCAGCTTGGCGCGCTGCGCCTCGACCGCGATGTTGTTGCCGTGCACCGTGCTGGAGAAGCCGCACTGCGGCGACAGCGCGAGCTGGTCGAGCGACACGTACTTGGCGGCCGCCTCGATGCGGGCCTTGAGCTCGTCCTTGTCTTCCATCTCGCCGAACTTGGTGGTCACCAGGCCCAGCACCACGGTCTTGCCCTTGGGCAGGAAGCGCAGCGGCCGGAAGTCGCCCGAGCGGGCGTCGTCGTATTCGAGGAAGTAGGCGTCGAGGTCCATCTCCTTCAGCAGCGCCTCGGCCACCGGCTCGTAGTTGCCGGCCGCGGCGTGCGTGCTCTTGAAGTTGCCGCGGCACAGGTGCATCGCCAGGATCATGCCCTCGGGCTTCTGCGCCACCACCTTGTTGATGAAGGCGGCGTAGCGGTGCGGCAGCTCATTCGGGTCGTCGCCGCGCTGACGCGCCGCTTCGCGCATCTTCTCGTCGCAGAGGTAGGCGAGGTTGGTGTCGTCCATCTGCACGTAGGTGCAGCCAGCGGCCGCGAGCGAGCGCAGCTCGTCGCCATAGGCCTTGGCGACGTCGTCGTAGAACACCGGGTCGAGTTCGGGGTAGGCCTCCCGGCTGATGCCGGCGCGGCCGCCGCGGAAATGCAGCATGGTGGGCGAGGGGATCGTGACCTTGGGCGTGTTGCCCGCCGACACCTGGGACTTGAGGTACTCGAAGTCGGCCAGCTGGATGTTCTTGGCGTGGCGCACCTTGTCGATCACGCGCATCACGGGGGGCGCCAGTTCCTCGGTGCCGTCCGGCTTGCGGATGGTGACCGGGATGTCGGTCTTCACGCCGCCGAGCTGCTCGAGGAAGTCGATGTGGAAATAGGTACGGCGGAATTCGCCGTCGGTGATGCTCTTCAGGCCGATGTCTTCCTGGAACTTGACGATCTCGGTGATCGCCTTGTCTTCGACCTTGCGCAGTTGCTCGGGCGTGATCTCGCCCTTGGCTTTCTGCTCGCGGGCTTCGAGCAGGTATTTCGGGCGAAGGAAGCTGCCGACGTGGTCGTAGCGGGCAGGCAGGGAAGCGTGCTGGGACATGGGATGGCTCCGTCGTAACTGGAAAAGAACGGTCGATCGTATCCGCACAGGGAATCCCTGCAATGGATACCGAAAGATCAGTATTTACCCTGGATTTGGCTGAAAACGATGGACTTTAGCGCATCACTGTATACATTGCGTATCCCATGAAAGCCGACACCCGCTACTTTCCGCTCGATGCCTGGTACGCCGCCGCCTACGACGTCGAGGTCGCGCATGCGCTGCTGCCGCGCACGATCTGCAACCAGAAGCTGGTGCTCTACCGCCGCACCGACGGCCAGGTCGCGGTGCTCGAAGACGCCTGCTGGCATCGGTTGATGCCGCTGTCGCTCGGGCGGCTCGAGGGCGACGAGGTGGTCTGCGGCTACCACGGCCTGGTCTACAACAGCCAGGGGCGCTGCACCTTCATGCCGAGCCAGGAGACGCTCAATCCCTCGGCCTGCGTGCGGGCCTATCCGGTGGTCGAGAAGCACCGCTTCGTCTGGGTCTGGCCCGGCGACCCGGCCAAGGCCGATCCGGCGCTGGTGCCCGACATGCACTGGAACGACGACCCCGAATGGGCCGGCGACGGCAAGATGATCCGGGTGGCGTGCGACTACCGGCTGGTGGTCGACAACCTCATGGACCTGACCCACGAGACCTTCGTCCACGGCTCGTCGATCGGCAACCGCGCGGTCGCCGAGGCGCCCTTCGTCGCCACCCATGGCGACCGCTCGGCGACCGTCACGCGCTGGATGGAGGGCATCGAGGCGCCGCCGTTCTGGGCCGGCCAGATCCACCATGCGCGCGGCTACCGGGGCCCGGTCGACCGCTGGCAGATCATCCGCTTCGAGGGCCCGTGCACGGTCAACATCGACGTCGGCGTGGCCGAGGCGGGCAGCGGGGCGGTGCCGCGCGACGGCCAGGCCGGCGACCGCAGCAAGGGCGTCAACGGCTACGTGCTCAACACCATCACGCCCGAGACCGACAAGAGCTGCCTCTACTTCTGGGCCTTCGCGCGCAACTACTGCATCGGCGAGCAGCGCCTCACGCACCAGTTGCGCGAGGGCGTGGCCGGCATCTTCCGCGAGGACGAGCTGGTGCTCGAGGCCCAGCAGCGGGCGATCGACGATCGGCCCGACTACAGCTTCTACAACCTCAACATCGACGCCGGCGCGATGTGGGCGCGGCGCCTGATCGACCAGATGGTGGCGCGCGAGAAGCCGCGCGCGCCGACGATCCCAATCCAGCCGGCGGGGATTTCCTCATGAGCACTGTCGGGTTGACGCCCGAGCCGGTCGAGGCCGGCGGTTCCCACGCGGTCAAGGCCCAGCTGCGCCTGCGCGAGATGATCCTGGCCGGCGCGCTGGCCGGCGGGGCCCGCATCGCCGAGGTGGCGGTGTCGGAGCTGCTGGGCGTCTCGCGCACCCCGGTGCGCAGCGCGCTGATGCGGCTCGAACAGGAAGGGCTGCTCGAAAGCCTGCCCAACGGCGGCTATGCCGTGCGGACTTTCTCGGAGCGCGACGTGGCCGACGCCATCGAGCTTCGCGGCACGCTCGAAGGCCTGTCGGCGCGGCTGGCGGCCGAGCGCGGCGCACCGCCGGTGGTGCTGCGCGAGGCCAGGGCCTGCCTGCGGCGCATCGACGAGTTGCTGCGCCAGCCGGCGCTCGACGATGCCGCCTTCTCGCGCTACGTCGCCTTCAACGAGGAGTTCCACCGGCTGCTCTCGGAGATGTCGGGCAGCGCGCTGATCGCCAAGCAGATGGAGCGCGTCATCAACCTGCCGTTCGCCTCGCCCTCGGGCTTCGTGGTGGTGCAGGCCAATTCGCCCGCCGCCCGCGACATGCTGCTGATCGCGCAGGACCAGCACGGCCAGGTGCTCGATGCGATCGAGAACCGCGAAGGCTCGCGCGCCGAGGCGCTGATGCGCGAGCACAGCCGGATCGCCCAGCGCAACTTGCGGGAGGCCTTGCACGGTGTCCAGAACCATCCGCTGCCGGGCGTGCAGCTGATCCGCCGCCGCGCATGAAGAAGCTCCCAAGATGAAAAGCGATATCCACTGGATGCCGGCGCGCATCAGCGCCATCAAGGACCTCAGCCCCACCGTGCGCGAATTCGTGATCACGCCCGAATCGGGCGAGGTCGCCAGCCACGAGCCGGGCGCCCACCTGCAGGTGCAAGTGCTGGTCGGCGCGCCCGGCGCGGGACGCATGCAGAACCGTTCCTACTCGGTGGTCGGCGCGCCCGACGGCCGCAGCTGGCGGATCGCGGTCAAGCGCCTCGATGACGGCCGCGGCGGCTCGCTCGCGATGTGGCGGCTGGCCATCGGCGACCGGCTGCTGGTGAGCGAGCCGCAGAGCCACTTCGGCCTCGACCTGACGGCGCCCGGCTACCTGCTGGTGGCGGGCGGGATCGGCATCACGCCGCTGGTCTACATGGCGCAGCGCCTGGCGGCGCTGGCCGAGCGCGGCGGGGTCCCGGTGCGCATGCTCTACGGCGCGCGCAACGAATCCGAGCTGGCCTACCTGCCGGAGCTGCGTGCGGCGCTGGCGCCGCACCCGAGCGCCAGCGTGCAGGCCCACACCGGCGCGGCGCCGATCGACTTCGCCGCCGAGATCGCCGCGCTGCCCGCCGGCGGCCAGCTCTACACCTGCGGACCGGTGCCGATGCTCGAGGCGGTCAAGCGGGCCTGGGCCGCCGCCGGCCGGCCGCAGGCCGACCTGCGCTTCGAGACCTTCGGCAGCAGCGGCCGGCTGCCGACCCAGGCCTTCGAGGTGCGGATTCCGCGCCACGGCCTCGCCATCACCGTGCCAGCAGGCAGCACGCTGCTCGAAGCGCTCGAGGGCGCCGGCGTCCAGACGCTCTGGGACTGCCGCCGCGGCGAGTGCGGCCTGTGCGCGATGGACGTGCTGGCGGTCGACGGCGAGATCGACCACCGCGACGTGTTCCTGAGCGAACACGAAAAAGCATCCGGGCGCCGCATCTGCGCCTGCGTCTCGCGCGCGGTCGGCACGATCACGCTCGACTCCGCCTGGCGACCCGACAATCCCTGAGACCCCCACGCGTTGCGCGATCATCGCGCAGCCGTTTTACTGATCGCGCAGAATTCGCAGCCCGGGCTTGAAGCCTAGGTATTTGCCGGCGTCCGGGCCTGCTTGCATCTGGTCACAATATCCACCGTCACGCTTCCACTGAAATAGGAGAGTTCCCATGCTTCGTCGCCATCTCGTCCAGGCCGCCAGCCTGACCGCCATCGCGCTGGCCTTGCCGCTGGCCGCCCAGGCACAGGACAACACCTTCAAGATTGGCCTGATCCTGCCGATGACCGGCCAGCAAGCCTCCACCGGCCGCCAGGTCGAGGCTGCCGCCAAGCTCTACATGGCGCAGCATGGCGACACGGTTGCCGGCAAGAAGGTCCAGCTGATCGTCAAGGACGACACCGGCCTGCCCGACGTCGCCAAGCGCCTGGCGCAGGAACTGGTGGTGAACGACAAGGTCAACGTGCTGGCCGGCTTCGGCCTGACACCGATCGCGCTGGCCGTGGCGCCGATTGCGACCCAGTCGAAGACCCCGGCCATCACGATGGCGGCCGCCACCTCGGCCATCACCCAGGCCTCGCCGTACATGCTGCGCTCCAGCTTCACGCTGCCGCAGGCCGCGGTCGCGATGGGCGACTGGGCACCCAAGAACGGCATCAAGTCGGTGGTCACGCTGGTGGCCGATTACGGTCCGGGCAACGACGCCGAGAAGTTCTTCGCCGAGCGCTTCGAGCTCAACGGCGGCAAGGTGATCGAGAAGCTGCGGGTGCCGCTGCGCAACCCCGACTTCGCCCCCTTCCTGCAGAAGGTGCGCGACGCCAAGCCTGATGCGCTGTTCGTCTTCGTGCCCTCGGGCGCCGGCGCGGCCGTGATGAAGCAGTTCCTGGAGCGCGGCATGGACAAGGCCGGCATCAAGATGATCGGCACCGGCGACGTGACCGACGACGACCAGCTCAACGACATGGGCGACGGCGCGCTCGGCGTTGTCACCTCGCACCACTACTCGACGGCCCATCCCTCGGCGATGAACAAGAAGTTCGTGGCCGACTTCGAAGCCGCCAACAAGAACATGCGGCCGAACTTCATGGCCGTCGGCGGCTACGACGGCATGCGCATCATCTACGAGGCGCTCAAGACCACCAAGGGCCAGGGCGGCGGCGATGCGCTGCTGGCCGCGATGAAGGGCCAGGTCTTCGAGAGCCCGCGCGGCCCGGTGCTGATCGACGCCCAGACCCGCGACATCACGCAGGACATCTACCTGCGCAAGGTCGAGAAGAAGGACGGCCAGCTCTGGAACATCGAGTTCGACGTCATCAAGGCGGTCAAGGACCCGGGCAAGTCCAAGTAAGCCAGACGAAGGATTCCGGACAGCCGCATGTTGACCATTCTTTTCGACGGCATTGCCTACGGCATGCTGCTGTTCGTGCTCGCGGTCGGCCTGGCCGTGACGCTGGGGCTGATGAACTTCATCAACCTCGCGCACGGCGCCTTCGCGATGGCCGGCGGCTATCTCACGGTGTTCGCGATGCAGAAGCTGGGCGTGCCCTTCCTGCTGTGCCTGCCGCTGGCCTTCCTGGTGGTCGGCGCGGCGGGGGCGCTGCTCGAGCGCACGCTCTACCGGCCGATGTATGGCAAGTCGCACCTCGACCAGGTGTTGTTCTCGATCGGGCTGGCCTTCATGGCGGTGGCGGCGGTCGATTACTTCGTCGGCTCCTCGCAGCAGAACATCCACCTGCCCGAGTGGCTGCGCGGGCGCACCGAGATTGGCGACGGCGCCTTGCTGCTGGGCATGGGCCACTACCGCATCTTCATCATCGCGGTCTGCACCTTGCTCACCGTGGTGCTGCAACTGATCCTCTCCAAGACCCGCTTCGGCAGCCGGCTGCGCGCGGCGGTCGACGATCCTCGCGTGGCGGCCGGTCTGGGCATCAACGTCAACGTGGTGTTCTTGCTGACCTTCGCCGTGGGCTCGGGGCTGGCGGGGCTGGGCGGTGCGCTGGGCGCCGAGATCCTCGGCCTCGATCCGACCTTCCCGCTCAAGTACATGGTCTATTTCCTCATCGTGGTCTCGGTCGGCGGCACCTCGTCGATCACCGGGCCGCTGCTGGCCGCGCTGCTGCTCGGCGTCGCCGACGTGGCGGGCAAGTACTTCATCCCGAAGATGGGCGCCTTCACGGTCTACCTGCTGATGATCCTGATCCTGATGTGGCGGCCGCAGGGCTTGTTCACGCGCAAGGGGGGCAAGTGATGGATTTCCGTCAACCCCTGCTGCAGAAGGCGCGCTGGCGCCCCTGGGAATACGCACTGTGGGTGGTGGCCTTCGCGCTGCCGCTGCTGGTGCCGTCGCATGCGCTGATGATCAACGAGATCGCCATCGTCGCGCTGTTCGCGATGTCGCTCGACCTGATCCTCGGCTACACCGGCATCGTGTCGCTGGGCCACGCGGCCTTCTTCGGCTTCGGCGCCTATGCGGCGGCGCTGTTCGCCAAGCACGTGATGCCCGATCCGACGATCGGCCTGGTGGTGGCCATTGCGCTGTCGGCGGCGCTGGGCGCCGTGGCCAGCGTCACCATCCTGCGCGGCAGCGACTTGACGCGGCTGATGGTCACCCTGGGCACCGCCCTGCTGCTGCTCGAACTGGCCAACAAGCTCGACTGGCTCACCGGCGGCGCCGACGGGCTGCAGGGCGTGGTGATGGGGCCGGTGCTGGGTGTCTTCGACTTCGACCTGTTCGGCCGCACCGCCGCCTGGTACTCGCTGTCGGTGCTGCTGCTGCTGTTCCTCTTGATGCGCCGGCTGGTGCATTCGCCCTTCGGCGCCACGCTCAAGGCGATCCGCGACAACCGGCTGCGGGCGATGGCGATCGGCATCCCCGTGGTGTCGCGGCTGGCCGTGATATACACCGTGGCGGCGGCCGTGGCGGGCGGCGCGGGCGCGCTGCTGGCCCAGACCACCGGCTTCGCCTCGCTCGACGTGCTGGCCTTCGACCGTTCGGCCGACGTGGTGCTGATGCTGGTCATCGGCGGTGTCGGCTGGCTCTACGGCGGCATCGCCGGCGCGATCGTCTTCAAGCTGCTGCAGGACACGCTGTCGACCGTCACGCCGCAGTACTGGATGTTCTGGATCGGCCTGATCCTGGTGCTGCTGGTGCTGGTCGGGCGCGACCGGCTGCTCAAGCCCTGGACCTGGTTCGGCGCGCGCAAGGCGGTGAAGCCATGAGCGACATCGTGCTGTCCGCCACCGGCCTCGTGATGCGCTTCGGCGGCATCACGGCCACCAACAACGTCACGCTGAACCTGCGGCGCGGTGCCCGCCATGCGCTGATCGGCCCCAACGGCGCCGGCAAGACGACGCTGATCAACCTGCTGACCGGCGTGCTCACGCCCACCGAGGGCCGCATCGTGCTCGAGGGCGAGGACATCACGTGGCTGGCGCCGCACCGCCGGGTCGCGCGCGGCATGGTGCGCACCTTCCAGATCAACCAGTTGTTCGATTCGATGACGCCGCTGGAGACGCTGGCGCTGGTGGTTTCGCAGCACAGCGGCGTGGGCGCCCAGTGGTGGCGCCCGTTGGGCTCCTCGACGGCGGTGGCCGAACGGGCCGGCCAGCTGCTGGAGCAGTTCCGCCTGGCCGACGTCGCCTGGCAGCAGACCCGCCATCTGGCCTACGGCAAGCGGCGGCTGCTCGAGATCGCGATCGCGCTGGCTTGCGAGCCGCGCGTGCTGCTGCTCGACGAGCCGGTCGCAGGGGTGCCGGCCGGTGAACGCGAAGAACTGCTCGAGACCGTGGCGGCGCTGCCGGCCGACGTCTCGGTGCTGCTGATCGAGCACGACATGGACCTGGTCTTCAGCTTCGCCGACCGCATGACCGTGCTGGTCAACGGCACGCTGCTGACCGAAGGCGATCCGGACACGATCGCCAACGACCCGAAGGTGAAAGAGGTCTACCTGGGCCATGGAGCCGCGCATGTCTGAACTGCTGCGCATCGAGAACCTGAGCGCCGGCTACGGCGAGGCCGTGGTGCTGCACGACGTCGGGCTCGCGCTCGGCGAGGGCCAGACGCTGGCGCTGCTGGGCCGCAACGGCACCGGCAAGACCACGCTGATAAACACGCTGGCGGGCGCTACGCGCCAGCATGGCGGGAGCATCACGCTCGGCGGCGCGGCGCTGCACAAGCTGTCGCCGCACCTGCGGGCGGCGGCCGGCATCGGCTGGGTGCCGCAGGAACGCAACATCTTCAAGTCGCTGACGGTGCACGAGAACCTGACGGCGGTGGAGCGGCCGGGCCGCTGGAATCCGCAGCGGGTCTACGAGATGTTCCCGCGGCTGGCGGAGCGCAAGGGCAACCTGGGCACGCAGCTGTCGGGCGGCGAGCAGCAGATGCTGGCCGTCGGACGCGCGCTGGTGCTGAACCCGACCCTGCTGCTGCTCGACGAGCCACTCGAAGGGCTGGCGCCGATCATCGTCGAAGAGCTGCTGCGTGCGATCCGCCGCATCACGCGCGACGAAGGCCTGGCGGCGATCATCGTCGAGCAGCATCCGCAGGCGATCCTCGCGATCTCCGACGAGGCGGTGGTGCTCGACCACGGCACCGTGGTGCATGCGGACCACGCGGCCAGCTTGCAGGCGCAGCCCGAGGTGCTGGAACGGCTGCTCGGGGTTGGCCGCTAGCGCGCAGCGGCCTAAACTCACGGCCCTCGTTTCCGCTGAAAGGGCCGGACCATGGCATCGATTCGACAGGAAATCCAGGTCGCGGCCCCGGCCGAGAAGATCTGGGACGCGGTCCGCGACGTCGGCGAGATCCACCGCCGGCTGGTGCCGGGTTTCGTCACCGACTGCAAGCTCGACGGCGACGCCCGCATCGTGACCTTCGGCAACGGCATGGTGGCGCGCGAAGTCATCGTCGACCTCGACGACGCGGCGCGTCGCGCCGTCTGGTCGGCCAGCGGCGGCCGCCTCACGCACCACAACGCCTCGCTGCAGGTGTTCGCCGAAGACGCGGCCCACAGCCGCCTGGTCTGGATCGCCGACCTGCTGCCGCACGAGATGAAGCCGGCGATCGCGGGCATGATCGCCGAGGGGCTGAAGGCGATGAAGAGGACCTTGGAGAACCCCGGCATCTGACAGGAGAAGATCATGGAACTCGATGTGCGCGCCATCGACGAAACCGTGCTGGCGCTCCTCTATCTGACCCTGCACGAACGGAATCGGGCCTGGAAAGGCCATGAATGGGGTGCGCTGGACCGTCTTCACGCCCAGGGCTACATTGACGACCCCGTCAACAAGGCCAAGTCGGTCGTCTTGACGGAGGAGGGCTTGCGCAGGGCGGAGCAACTGTTCAATGAACGCTTCGTCATCGATCACCGGGGCGGCAGTCCGACGGAGGCCTGCTCAGGCGCTATCCCTGGAACCGTGGCCAGTCGGTGCTAGCAATGAAAGCAATGACTACAATCTGGTTCCACGGGAGTAACGCGCCATGGCAACCCTGACGATTCGCAATCTGGAGGATCCGCTCAAGAGCCGGTTGCGTCTGCGTGCGGCGGCCCGCAACCGGTCGATGGAAGAAGAGGCGCGTCAAATCCTGAGGGCCGCGCTGCAGGAGTCGCCGCAGCCGTCGCTGGATTTGAGCGCCCGCATTCGCTCTCGATTTGCGACCCTGGGCGATGTTCAATTGCCCATCGAGGCCAGGGGTCCGGTGCGCCCGCTGCCCGACTTCGGCGACGAGGCAGCCGCGTCCGCGCCGAGCAAACCAAAGTCCGCCCCTGCGCCCCGGAAGCGACGATGAGCCGCCCGGCCGCTCAGAAGGCGAATGCCGCAGCGCTGCTGCGCAGCAGCTTTTCGGCGAGCCGGAGTCTCGCTCCAAAGAAGTCCGAAGCGCCGCTCTGCGAAAGCGCTCGATGAGCACGCTTCTCGACACCAACGTCCTGTCGGAACTCTTGCGGGCGACCCCCGACCCGGGCGTGCTGAGATGGTTCGAAGCCCAACCGGCCGACACCCTGTTCGTCAGTTCGATCACGCAGGCGGAAATGATGCTTGGGGCGCGACTGTTGCCTGCAGGCAAGCGGCGTGCGGCGCTCGAAACCGCTGTTCGGGCGATGTTCGACGAGGATTTTGGGGGGCGCATACTGCCGTTCGACCCCTCGGCAGCTTGGGTCTACGCCGACATCGTGAGCGCGCGGCGGGCTGCCGGTCGTCCCATCAGTCAGTTAGACGCTCAGATCGCCGCGATCGCGAGGCACCATGGTGTCCAGTTGGCGACCCGGAACGTCACCGATTTCGAGGGCTGCGGGCTCCTGGTCGTCGATCCATGGAAGTCGACATCCGGGGTCGGCAGCCGCTTGAACATGCCGACCCGCCCGCCCCGTCCGCCCCTCTAGTACCCGACCGTGAAACGCTGACGCGGATGCTTCGGGGACTCGATCTCGTCGGCCATCGCGATCGCGTAGTCCTCCATCGAGATCCAGCTCTTGCCGCCGGCGTCGCTCAGCAGGCTGTCGCCGCCGACGCGGAACTTGCCCGTGCGCTGGCCCGGCTCGAAGATCGCCGAGGGCGACAAGAAGGTCCAGTCAATGTCTTTCTCCGCGCGCAGCGCGGCCAGCATCGCGCCGCCGGCGGCGGCCTCGGCTTTGTAGGCGTCGGGGAAGCCGGGCGCGTCGATCAGCGCCGCGCCGGGCGCGACCTCGAGACTGCCCGCGCCACCGACCACCAGCAGCCGCGGCACGCCGGCCTGCCGGGCGGCGGCGATCAGGGTCGCGGCGTCGGTGCCGCCCGCGAAACGGGTCGCGCTCACGAGCACGTCATGGCCGCGCAAGAGCGGCACCAGGGCGTCGAGCGCTTTCGCGTCGGCGGCGTGGAGGCTCAGTCCGGGGCGGGCGTCGACGCCGTCGACATGGCGGGCGACGCCGGTCACGCTGTGGCCGCGCGCCAGCAGTTCGTCGGCGATGCGGGAGCCGGCGCGGCCGGTGATCCCGAGAAGGGCGATCTTGCTCATGGGTGTTCCTTGAGGGACTGTGGTGAAAGGGGTTGGGAAAGCAGGGTGTCGAGTTGCTCGACCCAGGCGTCGGGCCGGCCGAGGTAGCGGCCGGCGTCCAGCGGCGTCAGCCGGCCATCGGTGGTCGCCAGCGCCAGGGTCGGAAAGCCCTGGCCGCCGATCCGGGCCAACCAGCGGCGGCTTTCGTCGATATGGCGCTGGGTGGCTTCGCCGGCGATGAAGTCGAAGTCGTCGGAGAAGGCGGCGGCGTCGAGACCGAGATCCGCCGCCAGCGCGCGCAGCACCTCCGGGTCGGCGACGCGCCGCCCCTCGACGTAGTGGGCGCGCTGGACGCGGTGAAGCATGTCCAGCCCCCGGCCCGCCGCGGCCTCGGCGACCAGGATCGCAGTCAGCGGCGGTGCGGAGTCCAGCATCGCGCCTCTGTCGTTCAGCAGCCCGTCGAAATAGGCGGCGCCGAAGGGCTGGCCGCTGAGTTCGGCGATGCGGCGGTCGTGCGGCTTCACGTGGTCGCGCCAGGCCGGCGTGATGGGGCGCCGGTTGCTGCCGGTCAGCATGCCGCCGCCATGGCATTCGATCGCCAGCGCCGGCAGGCTGCGCGCGGCCTCGATCAAGGGCGCCGCGGCGTAGCACCAGCCGCACAGCGGGTCGAAGACATAGTGCAGCGTGGCGCGCCGGGGGAGGGGGTTCGTTGCCGTCATGCCCCGTATCGTATGTTTCTCTATCCGATCGAAAAACCGCGTAGCATGCAATGGTTTGTTGCTTGATTCGATCGAATATGGACCGCATCGTCGCCGCCGAAGTTTTCGTCCGCATCGCCGAGCGCGGCAGCATGAGCGCGGCCGCCGAGACGCTCGACATGTCGCGCGCCATGGTGACGCGCTACCTTGCGCAGATGGAGCAGTGGGCCGGCGCCCGGCTGCTGCATCGCACGACCCGGCGCCTCAGCCTCACCGAGGCCGGCGAAGAAACACTGGCGCGCTGCCGCCGCATGCTCGAGGTCGCGGCCGAGATGGCGACCGCCGCCAGCGCCTGCGCGGAAGAACCGCGCGGCCTGCTGCGGGTCGCCTGCGCGCAGTCGCTGGCCCAGGACGTGCTCGCCTCGGCGGTGGCCGACTACCTCCGCCGCCATCCCCGGGCGGCGATCGACCTGCACATCGACGCCCGGCCGGTGAACCTGGTCGAGGAACGCATCGACCTCGCGATCCGGATCACCAACGATCTCGATCCGAACCTGATCGCCCGGCCGCTGGGCCGGTGCGACTCGGTGGTCTGCGCCTCGCCGGCCTACCTGGCGGCCCACGGCGAGCCGGCCAGCGTGCAGGACCTGGCATTGCACAACTGCCTGACCTATTCCTACTTCGGCAAGAGCCTGTGGCAGTTCGAGCAGGGCGCCGAGCGCATCGCGGTGCCGGTCAGCGGCAACCTCAGCGCCAACGAGTCGCAGGTGCTGCTGGCGGCGGCCATCGAGGGCGCCGGCATCGCGATGCAGCCGGCCTACTCGGCCCGCGGGCCGATCGCCCAGGACCGGCTGGTGGCGCTGCTGCCCGACTTCGAGCCGCAGGGCCTGGGCGTCTACGGTGTCTACGCGTCGCGGCGCCAGATGCCGGCGTCGCTGCGGACGCTGCTCGATTTCCTGGTGGCGCGCTTCGCCGAGCCGGCCCACTGGCCGCCCGGCGGGGTCAGTTCTCCGGCCCGACCGCGCGGTAGAGCGCGCGCACGAAATCCGACTGCGTGATCATCCCGGCCAGGCGGCGCTCGGCGTCGATGATCGGGATGTGGTGGTGGCCGCCTTCGGAGAACAGCGGCACCAGTTCGGCCAGCGGCCGGTCCTCGCTGGCCACGCGCACCTGGCGCGTCATGATCTGGCCCACCACCTCGGGCTTGTTCGACATCACGCTGCGGGTCGCGCGGATGAAGTGGCGCAGCCGGCCGCCGATGCCCTCGTGGTGCTCCAGGTCGATCTGGCGGAAGAAGTCGGCCTGGGTGACGATGCCGACCACCCGGCGCGTCCGGTCGGTCACCGGCAGCGCCTTGATGCGGCGCTCGTGCATCAGGGTCCAGGCGTCCTGCAGGGGCATGCCGAACTCGGCCACCACCGGGTCGCGCGACATGATGTCGGCGCAGCGCACCGTGCCGAGCCGCCGGTGCCAGGATTCCATCTCGGTCTGCCGGATCAGCGATTCGAGGTCGTCGCGGCTGATGTCCAGCACCTGGTTGTAGCGCGCCAGCACGGCGTCGATGTCGGCCGACATGGCGCCCGCATCGGCCCCGGGCGGGCGCGGCGGCGCCAACTGCAGGTGCGGATAGCGGCGTCCCGTCAAGCTGTTGTAGACCACGCCGGCCAGCACCAGCAGCAGCGAATCGGCGAACACCGGCAGGAAGGCGAAAGGCAGCTCGCCGGTGCGGGTCAGCACGGCCAGCAGCGCCACCGCGCCGCCCGGCGGATGCAGGCAACGCATGGCGAACATCAGCCCGATCGCCAGGGCGGTCGCCAGCGCGCCGGTCCAGACGGCGTCGGGCAGCCAATGGGCGCAGGCAACGCCGACCAGGGCCGCGAGCGTGTTGCCGCCGATCACCGGCCAGGGCTGGGCCAGCGGGCTGGCCGGCAAGGCGAACACCAGCACCGCGCTGGCGCCGAGCGGGGCGATCAGCCAGCCGCTGCCGCCGGCCAGCCATTCGCAGGCGAGGCCGGTGAACAGCAGGCCGATCGCAGCCCCCACGACCGCGCGCAGCCGTTCGCGCCCGTCGACGACGGTGGGCCCGGGCAGCCAGGCGCGGGCGAAGCTTCGCAGATCGAACGACCGCATCGCTTCAGGCCGCCTCGCCGGCGACCCGCCGACCGATCTCGGGCCAGCGCCCGTGCAGCCAGACCCAGGCCACCAGCCCGACGCCCAGCATCAGCAGCGAGGTGGCGGCCAGTGCCAGCGTGGAGTGCATCACCAGCGGCGCGACCACGCCGGCGACGATGCCGTTGGCGGTCGAGCCGATGACCGCCTGCAGCGACGAGGCCATGCCGCGGCGGTCCGGGTGCAGGTCGAGCACCAGCAGGGTCACGACCGGCACCATCAGTGCCCAGCCGAAGGCGAACACCGCCAGTGGCCACAGCGCCCAGGCGGCATGCGGGGTGAAGAGGGCGTTGGCGGCCACGTTCAGGATCGAGGTCGCCAGCATGATCACGAAGCCGTCGCGGATCTGCCGCTTCGGCGCCACCTTGCCGGCCATCCGGCCGCTGGCCCAGGCGCCGCTCATGATGCCGCCGATGGTCAGGATGAAGAACCAGAAGAACTGGGTCGGCGCCAGCGCCAGGTGCTCGCCGAGGAAGGCGGGCGCGGCCAGCACGTAGAGGAACATGCCGTTGAAGGGCACGCCGCTGGCCAGCGCCAGCAGCAGGAAGCGCGGGTCGGAGCAGAGGTCCCAGTAGCCGCGCATGAGGTGCCGCACCTCGAAGGGCTGGCGATGGTCCTTGTGCAGCGTCTCTGGCAGCAGCTTGAAATTGGCGACCCACAGCACCACGCCGACGCCGACCAGGAACCAGAAGATCGCGTGCCAGCCCAGGTGCACGAACAGGAAGCCGCCGACGATCGGCGCGATCGCCGGCGCGATGCCGAAGTAGATCGTCACCTGCGACATCACCTTCTGCGCCTCCGCCGGCGGAAACATGTCGCGGATCACCGCCCGCGAGACCACGATGCCGGCACCGGTCGACAGGCCCTGCAGGGCGCGGAACAGCACCAGCTGCCCTATGGTCTGCGACAGGGCGCAGCCCAGCGAGGCGAGGGTAAACACCGCCAGCCCCCACAGCACCACCGGCCGGCGCCCGAAGCTGTCCGACAACGCGCCGTGGAACAGGTTCATGAAGGCGAAGCCGAACAGGTAGGCCGAGAGCGTCTGCTGCATCTCGGCGGGGGTGGCGCCGATCGAGCGCGCGATGCCCGAGAAAGCCGGGATGTAGGTGTCGATCGAGAACGGACCCAGCATGCCCAGCACCGCCAGCAGCACGGCCAGCGCCCAGCGCGGCGCGCGCCAGAGTTTGTCGGCTTCGGGGTTCATGGACGGCGTCTCCGGTCGGTTCTTGGTGTTCTTGGAAAAAAGAAGGGCGCCCGAGGGCGCCTTCTTGTCGTCTGCTTGCGAGTGCGCGCTTACAGAGTGTCGATGAAGCTGCGCAGCTTGTCCGAACGGCTCGGGTGCTTCAGCTTGCGCAGTGCCTTCGCCTCGATCTGGCGGATGCGCTCGCGCGTGACGTCGAACTGCTTGCCGACTTCTTCCAGCGTGTGGTCGGTCGACATCTCGATGCCGAAGCGCATGCGCAGCACCTTGGCTTCGCGCGGCGTCAGGCTGTCGAGGATGTCCTTGACCACGTCGCGCAGGCCGGCCTGCATCGCGGCCTCGATCGGCGCCGTGTTGCTGCTGTCCTCGATGAAGTCGCCCAGGTGCGAATCGTCGTCGTCGCCGATAGGGGTTTCCATCGAGATCGGCTCCTTGGCGATCTTCATGATCTTGCGGATCTTGTCTTCCGGGATCTCCATCTTGGCGGCCAGGATGCTGGCGTCGGGCTCGAAACCGAACTCCTGCAGATGCTGCCGGCTGATGCGGTTCATCTTGTTGATGGTCTCGATCATGTGGACCGGGATGCGGATGGTGCGCGCTTGGTCGGCGATCGAGCGGGTGATCGCCTGGCGGATCCACCACGTCGCGTAGGTCGAGAACTTGTAGCCGCGGCGGTATTCGAACTTGTCGACCGCCTTCATCAGGCCGATGTTGCCTTCCTGGATCAGGTCCAGGAACTGCAGGCCGCGGTTGGTGTACTTCTTGGCGATCGAGATCACGAGGCGCAGGTTGGCCTCGATCATTTCCTTCTTGGCATCGCGCGAAGACGATTCGCCTTCGTTCATGCGCTTGTTGATGTCCTTCAGCTGCGTCAGCGGCACCACCACGCGCGACTGGATGTCGGTCAGGCGCTGCTGCAGTTCCTGCACCGGCGGGATGTTGCGGGCCAGCACGGCGCTCCAGGGCTTGCCGGCGGCGGCCTGCTTCTCGACCCACTTGAGGTTGAGCAGGTTGGAGGCGACGCGGTTGCCGTTCTTGTCGTAGCCGCTGAAGTCGCGGATGAACTCTTCCTGAGGGAAGCCGCACTTGTCGACGATGATGCGGCGCAGCTCGCGCTCCTTCTTGCGGACGTCGTCGACCTGGGTGCGCACCAGGTCGCACAGCTTCTCGATCGTGCGGGCCGTGAAGCGGATCGTCATCAGCTCTTCGGACAGGGCGTGCTGCGCCTTCTCGTAGGCCGGCGTGCCGTAGCCTTCCTTGTCGTAGATCTTGTGGACCTTCTCGAACAGCACGGCGATGCGGTCGAAACGTTCGAGCGCGTCGCGCTTGAGTTCCTCGAGCTTCTTGGTCAGCGCCTTGGAGCCGCCCTTGCCGTCGTCGTCGTCTTCCTCGTCGAATTCGTCGAAGTCTTCTTCGGCCACGTAGTCGTCGGCCTCGTTGGGGTTCGAGAAGCCGTCGACGATGGTCGAGATGACGACCTTGCCATCACGGATTTCCTGGCCCAGGCGCAGGATCTCGGCGATCGTGGCGGGGGAGGCCGAGATGGCTTCCATCATCGCCATCAGGCCGCCTTCGATGCGCTTGGCGATCTCGATTTCGCCTTCGCGCGTGAGCAGTTCGACCGTGCCCATCTCGCGCATGTACATGCGCACCGGGTCGGTGGTGCGGCCGAATTCGCTGTCGACGGTCGACAGGGCGGCTTCGGCTTCTTCTTCGGCTTCCTCGACCGTGGTGGCGGTCGGGGCGGTGTTGTTCAGCAGCAGCGTCTCGGCGTCGGGCGTCTGCTCGTAGACGGCCACGCCCATGTCGTTGAGCATCGTGACCACGACTTCCATGGTCTCGGCGTCAACCAGCTTGTCGGGCAGGTGGTCGGAGATTTCTCCGTGCGTCAGGTAGCCGCGGGTCTTGCCCAGCGTGATCAGGGTCTTCAGGCGCGAACGGCGCTTGGCCAAGTCTTCTTCGGAGAGCACGGTCTCGTCGAGGCCGAATTCCTTCATCAAGGCCCGTTCCTTGGCCTTGCTGATCTTCATGCGCAGCGGCTTGACCTTTTCTTCGGTCGTGGTCGCTGCCGGCTCCTCGCCGGCCAGGTCGTCCTCGATGTCGGACAGGTCGATGTCGCTGCCCGTCGACTCATTGCCGGCCTTCGGCTTGCGGCCGCGCTTGGCGCCGGTGGTCGTGGTGGCGGCGCCGGCGGCCTTGGGCGGACGGCCCACCTTCTTGGCGGCGGGCTTTTCGATGGTGGGATCGGCGGAGAGAGTCGTTTTGGTGGGCACGGTTTTCACTTTCGTTGCTGCTGACGCCTTGGAGGCGACGGCACCCGTCTTGGTTGCCTGCAGCGCGGCGGTCTTCGACGGTTTTTCTGCAGCGGGCTTCTTGGCAGCGGACACGGCAGGCTTCTTTGAACTGGGCATACGACCTCGTACAACAAGATGGACCAAGCGGAATCACACGCGCCTCGAAACCCGGCGCAGGCAGGAGCACAAACACTGAGGCTGGGGGAACGCGAGCCCCCCGGCAGCCGTCAAAAGGCAAGATGTCGGGCGAACATTTGGTGTGCAGTCCTTGCGGTGTATTGACCCTTTTCCCGTCGGGAAGTGCATTGCGCTTGGGGTCGGCCCGGAGGTGCTGCTGTCGCTCTTGCCAGTTTTTGCTTCAACCAGACGCCCTCGAGCGTCTGGCTAAGCCTTACATTATAGCGCGCTGCCAGTTTTTCAAGCACTGTTTGTGCTCGGCCTGAGGCGATTTCGCAACTCGAGCCGGCGCGCTTCGAGCGCCTTGTAGCGTTCCAGCGCTCGCGGATCGCTGCCGACCGCCGCGATCGCCTCGCTTTGCTGGGCCTTGAGCAGGTCGTCCAGCATGTAGTCGAGCACGTTGCGCAGTTCGCGGGCCGCATCGGCCGCCTGCTCGCCCTCGGCATCGCCGATCGGACCGCCGTCCGGGCCGGTCATGACCCGCACCGCCAGCGCTTCGAAGCTCAGGCCGCGCAGGCCCTCGCGCAGCGCCGCCCAGGGCTGGATCCCATGCTCATGCCCCTGGCTGTCGAGCCAGGCGAACAGCTGGCCGTGCTCGCCGGGCAGGTCGCAGAGCAGGGCGTGCAGCTCGTGCGACAGGGCTTCCCATTCGGCCGGATTCGACAGCACCAGCCGCGCCGCCACGTCGGCCCGGCTGGTCGGCAGCCGGCGGCCGCCCGGGGGCGGGCGGGGAGGTGGCGGCTGGCGGAACGACTTGAAGCGCTTTTTCTCGGAACCGCCGCGCGCCTGTTCGTCGAACCACTGGTCCCGGCTGGCCCAGTCCTCCTCGGTCATTTCGGAGGCGACCGGCGCGCTGGCCCGCGAAGGCGCCGGGGCGGGCGGGCGCGGCGCCGCCGGCATCCAGAGCTCGGCCAGCTCCTGGGTGCCGAGCTGCGCCAGGGCGGCGATCTCGGCCAGCAGCTGGCGCTTGAGCGCGCCTTCGGGCAGGGCGCTCCAGAGCGGGCGGGCATTGCTCGCCATGTGGGCGCGGCCTTCGGCGGTCGACAGTTCGCAGCCTTCGCGGGCCGCCTCGATCAGGAAGCGGCTCAGCGGCGTGGCTTCGGACACGAAGCGGGCGAAGGCGTCGGCGCCGAACTCGCGGATGAAGCTGTCGGGGTCGTGCTCGGCCGGCAGGAACAGGAACTTGATGCTGCGCACGTCGGTGGCGTAGCTCAGGGCGCCGTCGAGCGCCTTGCGGGCCGCCCGCCGGCCGGCGGCGTCGCCGTCGAAGCTGAAGACCACCGATTCGGTGAAGCGAAACAGCTTCTGCACGTGCTCGGGCGTGCAGGCGGTGCCGAGGGTCGCGACCGCGTTCGGGAAGCCCAGCTGCGCCAGCGCCACGACGTCCATGTAGCCCTCCGTGACCAGCGCGTAGCCGCGGTCGCGGAAGGCCGCCCGGGCCTCGTAGAGTCCGTAGAGCTCGCGGCCCTTGCTGAACACCGGGGTCTCGGGCGAGTTCAGGTACTTGGGCTTCTCGTCGCCCAGCACCCGGCCGCCGAAGCCGATGCATTCGCCCTTGACGTTGCGGATCGGGAACATCACGCGGTCGCGGAAGCGGTCGTAGCGTTTGGCTTCGCCGCCTTCCTCGGCCTCGCCGACGATCACCAGGCCGCTCTCGGCCAGCAGCGGGTCGTCGTAGTCGGGGAAGACGCTGGCCAGCGAGCGCCAGCCGGCCGGGGCGTAGCCGATGCCGAACTGCTTCGCGACCTCGCCCGAGACGCCGCGGCCCTTGAGGTAGTCGATCGCGCCGGGCGATTGCCGCAGCTGCTTGCGGTAGGCCTCGCCGGCCTTCTCGAGCACCTCGGACAAAGTGGCCTGCTTCTGCCGCTGGCCGGCGGCGCGGGCGCGTTCCTCGGGCGAGGCGTCGTCCTCGGGCACCTGCAGGCCGTACTGGCCGGCCAGGTCGTGCACCGCCTCGACGAAGCCCATGCCGGCATGCTCCATCAGGAAGCCGATCGCGTTGCCGTGCACGCCGCAGCCGAAGCAGTGATAGAACTGCTTGGTCGGGCTGACCGAGAAGGACGGGGATTTTTCGCCGTGGAAGGGGCACAGGCCCATGAAATTGGCGCCGGCCTTCTTGAGCTGGACATAGCGTCCGACGATTTCCACCACGTCCGCGCGTGCGATCAGTTCCTGGATGAAAGAAGCGGGGATGGTCATGTAGGCTCGGAACTCCAAATGATACGCAAGCCGTCAGGCCCGCGCCGGGCCCCCGAACCGCCGATGGCCCGAAAGCACCGAATGATCCGCCGTTCCCTCACCCACCCGATCGGCCCCGTGCTGCGCCACCCACTGCGTTTCATCTGGCAGGCGTTCAAGAGCTTCAAGGCCAACCAGGGCCTGCTGCTCGCGGGCGCGGTGGCCTACTACGCGCTGCTGTCGATCGTGCCGCTCCTGATCGTCAGCGTCATCGCGCTGTCGCATTTCGTCGACCAGGCGGCGCTGCTGAGTGCGGTCGGGCGCTACCTGGCCTGGCTGCTGCCCGGCCAGTCGCAGGCGATCGTCGCCGAACTGTCGAATTTCCTGACCCATGCGGAGGTGCTCGGCCCGGTGCTGCTGGTGACGATGATCTTCTTCAGTTCGCTGGCCTTCACGGTGCTCGAGGGCGCGATGGCGGTGATCTTCCACCACCGCAAGGCCGAGCATTCGCGGCACTTCCTGATCTCGGTGGTGATGCCCTACGTCTACATCCTGTGCCTGTGCGTCGGCCTGATGCTGGTGACCTTAGTGACAGGCGCGCTGCAGGTGATCGGCGAGGAAAGCGTCGAGCTGTTCGGCTATAGCTGGTCGCTGTCGGGCGTCTCGGGCGTGCTGCTCTACCTGCTCGGGCTGGGCGGCGAGATCTTCATGCTGACCTCGCTCTACCTGGTGATGCCGGTCGGCCGGCTGCGCCTGCGGCATGCCTTGATCGGCGGCGTGACCGCCGCCTTGCTGTGGGAGGTCACTCGCCGGGTGCTGGTGTTCTATTTCGCCACCCTGTCGCAGGTCAACGTCGTTTACGGCTCGCTCACCACCGCGATCGTGGTGCTGCTGAGCCTGGAGATCGCCGCCACGCTGGTGCTGTTCGGCGCCCAGGTGATCGCCCAGTTCGAGCGCCTGGAGCGCACCGGCAGCCTGAAGCCCGACGAAGCCGCCGATGGGGCCCTCGGCGGCCAGCCACCGGACGAGAGGGGTCACCCAGGCCGGCGCCGGGCCGCCCCAAGGCGGCCTGCGGCCCCCTCGGGGGGCAGCGACTACACGAAGTGAGGGAGCGTGGGGGTCACCCAGGCCGGCGCCGGGC
>NZ_JAUJZH010000033.1 GCF_030486595.1 Variovorax ginsengisoli
CAAGATGGGCGTTGATCTCCTCGAACAGCGCCTTGGTGAGGTCGTTGTCCAGCAGCAGGCGCCTGAACTTCAGCAGCGTGGTGGCGTCGGGAACCGCCTCGTGCGACAGGTCGATGCCCACGAAGTCGCGCAGCGCCTGGCTGTCGTACAGCGCGTCCTCCAGCGCCTCGTCGGCCAGGCCGTACCACTGCTGGAGGCAGTACATGCGCAGCATCCGGGACACGCCGATCGGCTGTCGGCCGACGCGCCCGCGCGTGGGGTACAGCGGCTCGATCACGGCAATCAGACGAGACCACGGCACGACGCGCTCCATGTCGGCCAAGAACTTCTCGCGCCGCGTGCGCTTCTTCTTCATCGCGTACTCGGCGCTGGCAAAACTGCGTTGGTTCATCTCGGAGGTGCTGTGACTTGCGATGCCTTCACGCATGCACGGGCCGTGCCCGCAGCGACCTATTGATCAGCGTTTCCCTAGTTCAAAAAAAGGGACATTCAATCATGAAGATTCTGGTCGCAGTGAAACGCGTTGTCGATTTCAACGTGAAGGTGCGCGTCAAGAGCGACGGCACCGGTGTCGACATTGCCAACGTGAAGATGAGCATGAACCCCTTCGACGAGATCGCCGTCGAAGAAGCCGTGCGCCTGAAGGAGAAGGGCGCCGCCACCGAGATCATCGCGGTCTCGTGCGGCGATGCGAAGTGCCAGGAGACCCTGCGCACCGCGATGGCCATCGGCGCCGACCGCGGCATCCTGGTCGAGACCACCGAAGAGCTGCAGCCGCTGGCCGTGGCCAAGCTGCTGAAGGCGCTGGTCGACAAGGAGCAGCCCGGCCTGATCATCCTGGGCAAGCAGGCGATCGACGACGACGCCAACCAGACCGGCCAGATGCTGGCGGCGCTGGCGGACCTGCCGCAGGCGACCTTCGCCTCGAAGGTCGAAGTGGCTGGGGACAAGGTCAACGTGACGCGTGAAGTCGATGGCGGCCTGGAGACCATTTCTCTTTCCGTGCCCGCGGTCATCACCACCGACCTGCGCCTGAACGAGCCGCGCTACGTGACCTTGCCCAACATCATGAAGGCCAAGAAGAAGCAGCTGGACATCGTGAAGCCGGAAGACCTGGGCGTAGATGTCAAGCCGCGCCTGAAGACCCTGAAGGTCAGCGAGCCGCCGAAGCGCGGCGCCGGCATCAAGGTGCCGGATGTCGCCACGCTGGTGGACAAGCTGAAGAACGAAGCCAAGGTGATCTGAGGAACAACGACATGACCGTACTTGTTATTGCCGAACACGACCACGCCACGCTGAAGCCGGCGACCCTCAACACCGTGACTGCAGGCATCGCCTGCGCCAGCGGAGACGTCCACGTGCTGGTGGCCGGCGCCAACGCCGCCGAAGCCGGCAAGGCCGCGAGCCAAGTCGCAGGCGTGGCCAAGGTGATCGTCGCCGACAGCCCGTCCCTGGCCGAGAACCTGGCCGAGAACGTTGCAGCCCAGGTCCTGGCCATCGCCAAGAACTACAGCCACATCCTGTTCCCCTCGACCGCCAACGGCAAGAACGTCGCCCCGCGCGTGGCCGCCCTGCTGGATGTCGCCCAGATCAGCGACATCACCAAGGTCGACAGCCCCGACACCTTCGAGCGGCCGATCTACGCGGGCAATGCGATTGCGATCGTGCAGAGCAGCGATGCGATCAAGGTCGTCACGGTGCGCACCACGGGCTTCGATGCGGCCGCTGCCACCGGTGGCAGCGCAGCGATCGAAACCGTCGACGGCGTCGCCGACAGCGGCAAGTCCAGCTTCGTCGGCCGCGAAGTCACCAAGAGCGAACGCCCCGAACTGACGGCCGCCAAGATCATCGTCTCGGGCGGCCGGGCGCTGGGCAGCGCCGAGAAGTTCCAGGAAGTGATGGCGCCGCTGGCCGACAAGCTCAACGCGGGCCTGGGCGCCAGCCGCGCGGCGGTGGACGCGGGCTACGCCCCGAACGACTGGCAGGTCGGCCAGACCGGCAAGATCGTCGCCCCGCAGCTGTACATCGCCGCCGGCATCTCGGGCGCGATCCAGCATCTGGCGGGCATGAAGGACTCCAAGGTGATCGTGGCGATCAACAAGGACGAAGAGGCGCCGATCTTCTCGGTGGCCGACTACGGCCTGGTGGTCGACCTGTTCACGGCCGTGCCGGAATTTGTGAAAGCGCTGCACTGATCTGCGGTCGAACTCGAGGAAATCCCCATGAGCTATCAATCCCCCTCTAGGACATGCTGTTCCGCATGACCGAACTCGCGGCCCTCGACCAGATAGCCAGGCTCCCTAGTTTCGTTGCACAGGTGACGACGCGGAGGGCCTTGACCGTTCCTTCGACTCCACTGACTTGAGCGTCCAGCTCCTTCAAGTTGCTGGGGGTACGGATGGCCACGCCGAGGCGCTGCAGCCAAACTGCTGTCGGAACCAACGAGAAAACGCGCTAGGGCCATTGAATCCAAGCAGCAGGGCAATTTCCACATGCTTGCGCGGGGGTCCGCTCAAATATCGCTGGACAAGCTCGCGTCGCACCTCGTTCAGCAGTTCGTTGTACGACAAGCCTTCGCGCAAGAGGTGACGTCGTACGGTGCGTTCGTCCACGCATAGATACCGCGCAATATGCCCAAGCGTACATTTTCCGGAGGGCAGCAGCGTCAGTGCCAACTGGCGCACCCTCTCTGCTGCTGATTGATTCTGTCCAGCAGCAACCGACTCCACGTACTGCTGCGCGTACCGATCCAGCCGTGAGTATGTGGAAAGCGGCATCTCCAAGTCACCAGCCAAACACGTGATGCCATTGAAGGAGGCGCCATATTCAACCCTGCGAGCAAAGAAGCGGGTTGACGTGCGCGCATCTTTGGGTGCCGCGTGCACGAAGCAAACGTTCTGGGCACGCCAGGTCTCCGGCAAGGCATGCCGAAAAAAACGATAGACCATGCCCACCGACAGCTCCATCGGCTGACGCACCGAAGAGCCGCGCCCGAGGAATTCGAACTGAATGGAGGCCGTCTCGTCATCCTCTTCGAGCCAGAGATGCAGGGCCTCGTTGTGCACGCGCATATAGCGCATCAGCATGTCCACCGCCGGGCGCAGGGTAGCCTGCTCGCGCACGACTAATGCGAGCGGTCCCAAAATAGAGAACTGGCGTGTCGCAGCCAGTCGCAAGCCGAAATCCTCCCATCCTGAGCGCTTCGCAGATTCCTCGAGCAGCTCTCCCGTGGCAATCAAGGAAATCTTGAGATCCGGATTCTCCAGACAGGACGGTTCCAGACCGACGCTTTCCAGCATGCCAATGGGATCAAGGCCGGCTTCGCGCGCGACCGTTGCATAGTTGGTCAGACAAGCGCTGCGAACAAGAGGAGTCATTGTTTACCCTCGGTGTCCGTTAATGCTAAGCGAATGTCCGAAATAGTCAACTCGGAAGACGCGGCAAATCTATGCTCTCTCCACACGTTGGCCAATGGAGCACGCAAGCAATGATCGAAAACTATCTTCCTTATCAGCACCCCAGCGCCTGGAAAGGCGGGGCCATCAGCGGCTCGACTGAATGGATCGTCAAGCTGGATGACGAGGAGAACGAGATCCTGCATCGGGCGGTTGTGCGTGCACGCCTGCAGGGGCTTGGAATTCCTCGCATGCGGGCGTCGGATCTCGCGCTCGGTTCGCTTGGCGAAAAACTGGAGCGCATCCAGTCGGAAGTGATGATCGGGCGCGGATTTGTCTTGGTCGAGGGCTTCGACATCGATCGCTATTCGCTGGAGGATGCCGCCCTCGCGTACTGGGGCATTGGCATGCATCTGGGTTGCGGCGCGGCGCAAAACGCGCAAGGCGATCTCCTTGGGCACGTTACCAATCTTGGCGTTGACTATCGGGCCGACGCGAGGGCTCGCGGGTACCAAACTCGACTGAACCTTCCGTTTCACAACGACGCAATGGACGTCGTGGGACTGATGTGCGTCCATCCGGCCCGGAGGGGCGGTTTGTCCCGCATTGTCAGCTCGGTCACGATACATAACGAAGTGCTGCGCATTCGCCCCGACTTGATGTCAGTGGCCTGGGCCGATTTCCACATTGATCGTCGGGGCGAGGCTCCTGAGGGCAAGCGGGGCTACTACAGCGGGCCCTTGTTCAGTCGCATCGACGGGCGATTGTTTGGTCGATACAACCGCGAGTACATCGAATCGGCTCAGCGTTTTTCCGAAGTGCCTCGCCTGACTGCCGCGCAGATCGAACTCATGGATCTGATCGACTCCCTTTGCAATGACCCCGAACTGCATCTGTCGATGGAACTGAAGCGCGGGGATTTGCAGTTCATCTGCAACTACACAACGCTTCATTCCAGAACGGAATATGAGGACGGAACCGACGCCGCTTCCCGGCGATACCTGCTTCGTCTATGGCTGGATAGCGGCGTGCTCGCGAAGCTTCCGCCTTCGTACGAGGAGCGCTACTCGGATATGCGGGAGTGGCAGCGCCATCCCCGCCCCCCCATTTTCGAGCTCTCGGCCGTGCATGCCGAACTGGCTCACTGAATGAATGCCGCCATCAAAAGGACCGACCATGAGCACAGAATTCGCATGTGACCAAGAGACTGGCCTGCCCGTCTTCCAGAACGAGCAATGCTGGTACGGAAGGGATCTGCAGCAAAGCCCGGAGTGGGTTTACGAGCTCTCGGGGCGGGAACAGCTGGAGGTCCGGGACGCGGTGGCGAATGCGATCGAGCGCAATGTCGATCTTGTGTCAATGACCACCGCGGATTTCGCCCTGGGCTCGTTCGGCGTGAGACTGGTGGAAATCGGGCGTGAGATCAAGCACGGACGAGGCTTTGCGCTCATCCGTGGGCTGAATACCCTGGGGTTGACGTTGCAGGAGCAAGCCTGTGCGTTTCGCGGGATCGGCGCGCACTTCGGGGAGGCTGTCTCGCAGAATGCCAAGGGTCATGTGCTCGGCCATGTGGCCAATCTCGGACTTGACTATTCCGACCCCACCACTCGCGGGTACCAGACACCGGCGGAGCTGCGTTTCCATACCGATGCAGCAGACATCGTGGGCTTGATGTGCATCCAGCGGGCCCGCTCGGGCGGACTGTCACGCATTGCGAGTTCCACCACCGTTTGGAATGAGGCGGTCCGGCACCGTCCCGACTTGGCGGCAGAGCTGACCAAGACCTATTGCTTCACCCGGTGGGGCGAGGAGCGCCCGGGGCAGAGGCCATTCTTTCAGATCCCGCCGTTTCGCCAACATCGCGAGCGAATGGTTGCGGTCTTCATCGCGGGTGCCATCGAGAAAGCGCAGGCGCTACCCGGGGTCGCTCCGCTGACGCGGCAGCAGCGCGAAGCCATCGCGCTTGTCAATGAGTTGGCCGGCGACGACGAGATCCGTCTGGACATGGAGTTCCGGCCGGGCGACATGCAATTCCTGCTCAACCATGGGATCCTCCATGCACGGACTGCGTACGAAGACTTTCCCGAACCCGACAAGCGCCGCCACCTGTTGCGCCTATGGCTGGCCTGCCCGGATGGCCCAGCGTTGCCCGACTACATGACGACGGAGTTCCAAGGTCGCACCGCCAGCGGTCGCCCGGATGGCATCCACCTGCCCGGGGTGGAACTCAAGGCCAATCTGTTTCCGGACTGAGCCGGCAACCTGCAGGTGTTCCGGTGCCGCCAGATCGTTCATTGAAAGCATTGACCACGGCCCCGCCTTGCGGGTGCGAAGGAAACGAAATGATCAGAAACTCTAGACCAGGCATTGGGTGCTGGCTGCTCGCAGCCGCCGCGCTTTTCCAGGTCAACCACGCCACCGCGACCGAGGAGAGCTGGCCAGCCGCCCGCCCGATTCGCATGGTGATACCCGCAGGTGCCGGCGCCGGCACCGACATCTTTGCCCGCCTGATCGGAACACGTCTGGGACAGGCGCTCAAGCAGACCATCGTCTACGACAACAAGCCCGGTGCCAACGGCATCATCGGCAATGACAGCGTCGCCAAATCGGTGGCGGACGGCTACACGATCTTGTTCAGCAATGCATCGGCGGTGGCCGTGAATCCGGCCATTCAGCCGAAGCTGCCATACCAAACGCTCAAGGATCTGGTTCCGATCGCTCAGATTGGCGCAGGCGGCGTGCTGCTCGTCACGACACCGGACGTCGGGGTCAGCGACATGAAGGGACTTGTCAGGTATCTGAAATCGAACCCCGGAAAACTCGGCTACGGGACATGGGGCATGGGCTCCACGGGACATCTGTCGATGGAAGCGTTGAAGGCGAAGGAAGGCTTGAATATTTCCCATGTCCCTTACAAGACCATGGGGCAGGTCCTGACTGATCTGCAAGGCGGCACGCTGCAGATCGCCTTCGTCGATGCGTCCTCGCCGTTGGCTCTGATCAAGGCCGGAAAGCTGGTGCCGCTAGGGGTCACAGGCTCCCACCGCCTCCCCGCGCTTGCCGGCGTGCCGACCATGCAGGAACAAGGCTATCGGCTCGGTGCCGATGGCTGGTATGGCCTGTTCGCGCCCTTCGGAACGCCACAGCCGGTAATTCAGCGTCTCAACTTGGAAATCAATCAGATTCTGGCGGCACCGGACATGCGACCGGTTCTCGAGGCCTGGAACCTGAGCAGATTTCCGATCAAGACACCCGCCGAATTCGCGCAGACGGTACGCGAAGACCTCGAGCAGTGGAAGGAAATTGCCACTACGGCTCACGTCACGCTCGAATAGCCGGGCGTACGCGGCAACAGGGCGATCCAACGACGCAGCAATTGTGCCCAGCGAGCTTTCGCGATTGTCGCATTGGGGGAGTAGAGATATGGCTGGCACCGATACGAAGTTTCTTGCAGAGTGTTTCGGGCTGAGCGGTCTGACGGTGGTCGTCACTGGCGCGGGCTCGGGCATCGGCCGCCAGGCCGCGCTCACCTTGGCGGCGACGGGTGCCGAGGTGGCGTTGCTGGGCCGGCGAGAGCAAGCGCTGAGAGAGACAGCGGACCTCATCACCGAGAGGGGCGGCCGCGCACGCAGATTCTGTGTCGACGTCACACACCGACAAGCCGTGAGCGAGACGTTGGACGAGGTACAGGGGAGCATGGCACCGCTGTGGGCGCTGGTCAACAATGCCGGAGTGGGCGGGCGCGCTGCGTTGCTTGAAGTCAGCGAGGCACAGGTCGACCAGATTCTTGGCGTCAACACCAAGGCCGCGCTCTTCGTGGCGACGGCCTTTGCGGAGCGCCTCATCGCGAGAGAGCTGCCCGGCCGCATCATCAACATCTGCTCGCTCGCCGCGCAGACGCATCCGTTGAACTTGGCAATCTATGGAGCTAGCAAGGCCGCGCTCGAGCATTTGACGCGATCGATGGCCCGCGAATGGTCTTCACATCGCATCAACGTGAACGCAATCAACCCGGGATACATCGAGACCGACATCAACCGTGCGATGTTCCAGACTCCAGCCGGCAGGAAGGTGGTCGAAGGCTTGCCGCGCCAACGCCTGGGCACGCCTGACGCGCTTGACGGGGTCCTGTTGCTGCTCGCCTCCACGGCGAGCGCATTCATTACCGGCTCGACGCTCGTCGTCGACGATGCTCAACGCTTCGGCGTGAGCTAGCGTTGGCCGAGTGCTGCGCTGCGGGGGAGTTGTCGCCCGGCCAGATGGAGCACGTCGGACGCCAAGTAGTCTGCCAGCGAGGCGTACGTTGCGGGTTTGCTTCGCGTACGCACCGCCGCGCGATCCGAGCCTGCACTCCTGCTCTTTGGCTACGGCGTCTACTTCAGACAGGATTTCAACGGGCTCGTCTGCACGACGAGCGACCTGGATGCACCGAACCCGATGGCCGACCCGGTGATGGCGCGCTATGCGCCACAGGTTCTCGAAGCCTCCGCCGGTTCGGCGCGCATGAGCACGGTCGACAGGGCGCGCAATATCCTGCTCCGGTGGGCGGCGCCAGGACGTCCGGCCTCCCCAACTGATCGCATGAGTGCATCAACCGGCGGGAAATGCTGGTTCGCATCGAGCCAGGTCAGGAATGCTGCCAACCTTGGTGCTGCTGCCTTCTGGCAAATGCTCGATCGAGCAGGTGGCGCAGCAATTTGGCGTCGATCGGCGGACCGTGCATCGGCGTTTCGTCCGCGAGGGCACGGCGTTCCGAGAGATTGTGAACAGCATCCGCCGGGAACTTGCCGTGCACTACATCGACGACGGCACGCGGCCACTGTCGCGGATTGCCGAGCTGCTCGGGTTTTGCGTTGAGTGCTTTCTCGCAGTGGTACAAGCAGCAGTTCGGCGAGGTTGCCGGACTGCGACACCGCATGAACGTCGGTGCAGAACGATCCGATGCCTGAGCATCGCCTCGTGGCGAGCCAACGCGCTTTGCAGATGTCAGATGTCTCTTGTGGACTCAGCAGGGTGCCGCCGTTCGCCCCAGAAATCCGAGCGACGGCAACCAGGTCTGACTACGCGCTCCCGAGGCGGTCAGGATCCAACGATCGGAATCGATTCCGATACGCGCCGGGACTGAGACCCATACGCTCCCGAAACAGGCGTGAAAAGGAACTTGGGTCGTTGTAGCCCACTTGGACGGCGATCTGGTCGACCCCGAGATCGCTGGCTTCCAAGAGGGCACGCGCGGAGTCGATGCGCAGGTGCTGCAGGTAGGTCAACGGAGATTGATCGAGCACCGCGTTGAACCGCCGGATCAGCGTTCGTTCGCTCACAGCCAGTTCGCCGGCGAGCTCGGCAATGCGGATCGGCCGGGACATGTTCCTTTGCAGCCAGTGCTGGGCCCGATGAACCAGCGCGTCCGTGTGGGCGATGTCCGCGAGCAGCGGCAGGTACGGGGTCTGGGAAGTCTGGCTCACATCGATGAGCATGCTCTTGGCACACTGCGACGCGATCGCCGGCCCGGCGATTCGTTCGACCACACGAATGGCCTGCAGGAGGTAGGACGCGGAGGCTCCGGCGCAAAGCAGGCGATCGACTTCCGTGAGCACGGGTCGCATCTGTAGGTCGACACGTGGAAAGCGTGTGCGGAACTGCCGCTCCAGCCACCACGTCGTGGTGGCGATCCGATCGTCCAAGAGACCGGTCTGGGCGAGGATGAAGGTTCCAGTGCAATTGGCTGCCAGCCAGGCGCCGCGACGCCACTGCGACGCGAGCCACGCGCAGGTGGACGGCTGGCCCTTGAGCAGCTGATCGAATTTGCGATGACCCGCGTAGTGCAGGCTCGGGACGAACACGAGGTCGTAGTGTTCGCGCGCACCGATCTTGTGAGTCGGCATCTGCAGGCCGTTGCTGGCCGCGATCGCTTCGCCGGAGAGCGACACGAAGCGCCATTCGAAGAGCGCGGCGGACGCACCCTGCTGCCTGCGCAGATGCGCGTTCGCCACTTGCAGGACATCGGCGAACCCGCCAAGGCTGGAGGCGTAGCAGCCGTCGAAGGCGAGGATGGCGGCGCGCGGCATGGCTTGTCGTATTTCGCACAGAAAGCGTCAGTTTCGCCAATGTACCCCGAACGCGCCCAAACCTAGACTTGATCTCACATCAACGGGGCCGTCAGGCCCACCCGCCAAAGGAACCAGAGACATGAACGCCACAGACAACACCATCGCGACGCACCAGCAGCAGGCGCCGGAGCGCCACCAACCGAGGCTCCATCACGACCTGCTCACGCCAGAGGAAACGAAGGCCGTTCGCGAAGAGGTCCGCCGCTTTGCCGACGAGCACGTTGCACCGGTGGCGTGGGAGATCGGGCATCGCGAAGAGTCGATCGAAAACTTCCCTCGCGAGCTCTTCCGCAAGATGGCCGATGCGGGCCTGTTCCGCATTCCCTTTGCGGCCGAAGTGGGGGGCCGTGGATTGAAGTACCCCGCGTGCGCGACCGCGGCGCTCATCGAGGAACTGGCCTATCACTCGAACTCCGTCGCTGCCGTCGTGGATGTGCATTGCATCCTGGCCGGCCACGCGCTGGAGCATGCGTCGCCGGAGTTGCAGCAGCGCTACCTCGCACCGCTGCTGGCGGGCGAGAAGATCGGCAGCTTCGCGACGACCGAACCCGATGCGAGCACGGACCTGAGCATCAAGACGATGCAGACCTTTGCGAACCGCGAAGGCGCGGGCTATGTGGTCAATGGCCGCAAGCGCTTCATCACGAACGCGCCGGTAGCCGATTTCGTCGTTGTGCTGTGCGCGGAGGAAGGGCGCATGACGGAGATCGTCATCGATCTTGATGCGCCGGGCGTGCGCGTCGGCGCACCGGACCGGAAGATGGGCAACCACGGCCAGCTCACGGCGGACATCTATTTCGACAACGTGCAGGTTCCCGCCGAGAACGTCGTTGGCGCGGTGGGTGGCGGCTTGAAGATCGCACTGCAGACATTGACCTACGGCCGCATCGGCATCGCGGCCAGCGGCGTCGGCATGGCACAGGCGACCTTCGATCACAGCGTCGAGCGGCTGAAGACGCGGCAGGCATTCGGCAAGGCGATCGCGCAGTTCCAGCACTGGCAGTTCAAGCTCTCGGAGCGCGCTACCGAGATCGAGAATGCGCGCAACCTGTACATGAAGGCGGCGCTGCGCATGGATGCGGGCGAAGCCTTCCCGGAGCCCGAGGCCGCGATGGCAAAGTGGTACGGGACCAACCTCGCTGCGGAGTTCGCACGCGACGGGGTTCAGATCTTCGGCGGCTACGGCTTCATGTCGGAGCTGGCGGCCGATGGCTCGCACTACCGCGTCGAGGAGATCTACCGTGACTGCAAGATCGCGGAGATCTACGAAGGCACCAATGAGATCCAGAAGCTGGTCATCGCGCGCGCCATCTTCGGCAAGGACATCACGGGGTAGACATGAAGGTTCTCATCGTTCATGCCCATCCCGAGCCTCAGTCCTTCAGCACAGCTCTGAAGTCGGTGGCAATCGAAGAATTTTTTCGCCAGGGTCACGAAGTGCAGATCTCGGATCTGTACGCGATGAAGTTCAATCCGGTGGCGTCTGCCGAAGACTTCGGGTTGCGAGCCGATCCTGACTACTGCACCTACGCGCTAGAGCAAAGGCACGGAATGCAAACAGGCACGATTGCGCCCGACATCCAGGCCGAGCTCGAAAAGCTCCTATGGTGTGACCTCCTGATCCTGAACTTTCCTCTGTTCTGGTTCTCGACGCCCGCCATTCTGAAGGGATGGATCGATCGGGTACTGGTCTCCGGGACCGTCTACGGCGGAAAGCGCTTCTATGACCACGGCGGGCTGAGCGGCAAACGTGCGCTCGTCAGCGTCACCCTTGGGGGCCAGGAACACATGTTTGGCGAGCGCGGGATTCACGGGCCGTTCAAGGGGATGCTCAGGCATCTCCTTCAAGGGACTCTCGCATATACCGGCCTGGGTGTGCTGGAGCCCTTTGTAGGCTGGCATATCCCCTACGTCTCCGATGAACAACGAAGGTTGGTACTCGAGTCTTGGCGCACCCGTCTGCAGTCCCTGAGCGGCGAGAAGGCGCTGCTCACGTTTCCAAGGCTGTCTGAGTACGACGCACTTTTGCATCCGCGGGCTGCCACTCAGATCACCGACCGGCACGACGAATTCGGTCGGGCAGCCTAGCAGTTCGCGGTCCGCGCAGAGGGACTGCGGGGTCGCGGGGTGTTGGCTGTAGTGCCTCGCCTGACCAAAAAGCTTCTTCGCCATTGCGACGACGCGTGTCCATACCTTTCGGATGGGCAACGTCCACTCATTGCCACCAAAGCGATCGGGGGTTGGGCGACTGCAGGAATGGCGCTCCTTCTGACAGTGTTCCCGCAACAGGCAGCTTTCATGGTTAGCACCCAGTTGTCCTCATCGGTTAAATGCGTGTCATCTTCGGTCAATCGACGAATCCCCAACTCGGAACAATGAGGCCTCGATCAGGTGCAGGCGTGGACGTGGCTTCTCCGCCTTGCACATCTGAGCGACTCACCCCCACATCAACTTCCGGAGACACTCGATGAAGCAACCTACTAACCCCCTGCGTCGTGCGCTGCTCGGCGCTCTCGCAGGCGCATCCCTGCTGGCCGTAGTGCCTGCCGCGCTTGCCCAAGCCTGGCCCAGCAAGCCGGTCCGACTGGTCGTCGGCGCGCCGGCGGGCGGCACTGCCGACATGGTCGCGCGCACCTTGGCCGAAGGTCTGACGCCGCTTCTCGGGCAGCCCGTGATCGTCGATAACAAGGCGGGCGGCATGGGCGCCATCGGCACGCAGGATCTGCTGCAATCACCGCACGACGGCTACACCTTCATGGTCGGCGTCAACGGCCTCGTCAGCGAGATCCCGCATGTCGCGAAATCCCGGGTCGACATGTTCAAGGAGGTCAAACCCTTGGCCCAGCTATCGCGGACGGGCCTGGTGCTTGTCGGCAGCCCGGCGCTCACGGCATCGAACCTAAAGGAACTCATCGCCTACGTGAAGGCCCATCCGGGCAAAGTGAGCTATGCCTCGTACAGTTCCGGCTCGATGTCGCACACCATGGGGCAGGAGTTGAACAAGCTGGCCGGTCTAGATATGACGCATGTCGGCTACAAGGGCTCGCCGCCTGCACTCCAGGATGTGATGGGCGGCCATGTGGCGCTGATGTTCGACGGTCCTGCGACCTCGATCCCGTTGATCAAGGCGGGCAAGCTGAAGGCCTTCGCGGTCGGCGCACCGAAGCGCTTGGCTGCTCTGCCTGACGTGCCTACCTTCGCGGAACTCGGCTACCCGAAGATCGGCGACATCGCCTGGATGGGCCTGTGGACTACGCCGGACGTCCCGGCCGAAGTGCAAGTCAAGGTCCGCGAGGCCGCGCTGAAGGTGCTGCAGCAGCCGAAGGTGATCGAGCGCTTCAACGAACTCGGCCAGGAGATGGGCCAGCCGCTCAGCACGGACGAGTTGTCGAAGTCGCTGCGCTTGGCCTCCGACAAGCACGCGGCCAATCTCAAGGACATCGGCTTCCAGCCTGAATGAACACGAATCAAGGAACACACATCATGAACGGACAAATGATGCAGCAACCGCTGCTGATCTCCACCCTTCTGACGCATGCCGAACGCCACCACGGCGAACAGGAAATCGTCTCGCGCCGTGTCGAAGGCGACGTCCATCGCACCACTTACCGTGAACTGGCGGGGCGCGCGCGCCGCGTGGCCAACGCACTGGCGCAACGCGGCGTCAACTTCGGAGACCGCGTCGCCACACTGGCGTGGAACGGCTACCGCCACATGGAGCTCTACTACGGCGTCTCAGGCTCCGGTGCGGTGCTGCACACGCTCAATCCGCGCCTGCACCCTGATCAGGTGGTATGGATCGCCGATCATGCCGAAGACCAGGTTCTGTTCTTCGACTTGAGCTTCCTGCCAATCGTTGAGGCGATCGCCTCGCGCGTAAAGACGATCAAGGCCTTCGTTGTCTTGACCGACCGCGCGCACATGCCGGCCTCCACTAGGGTGCCCAACCTGCTGTGCTACGAGGAACTGCTGGCCGACGCGAGCGATGGTTTCGAGTGGCCGAGTTTCGACGAAAACAGTGCCTCATCGCTGTGCTACACCTCGGGCACCACCGGCAACCCGAAGGGCGTGCTGTACAGCCATCGCTCGACATTGCTGCATACCTACGCCGCGGCGCTGCCCGATGCGCTGAACTGCTCGGCGCGCGACTCCATCCTGCCCGTGGTGCCGATGTTCCACGTCAACGCGTGGGGACTGCCATATGTCGGCTGCGCGGTTGGAGCGAAGATCGTCTATCCGGGCCCGTTCCTGGACGGCAAGAGCCTGTACGAACTGTTCGAGGCCGAGGGCGTGACGATGTCGGCCGGCGTGCCCACCGTCTGGCAGGGCCTGCTGTCGCACGTCGAGTCGAACGACCTCGCGTTCAGCACCATGCGCCGCACCGTGATTGGCGGCTCGGCTTGCCCGCCGGCCATGATGCGCGCCTTCCAGGAACGCTACGACGTGCAGGTGCTGCACGCCTGGGGCATGACCGAGGTGAGCCCGCTGGGTACCGTCTGCACGCTAAAGCCGGCGCAACTGGCGCTGGGCAGCGAAGAACGACTCGCGGTCCAGTCCAAGCAGGGGCGTGCCGTGTTCGGCGTGGATCTCAAGATCGTCGATGCCGACGGCAACGAACTGCCCTGGGACGGCAAGACCTCGGGCGAGCTGATGGTGCGCGGCCCCTGGATCGTCGCGAGCTACTTCAAGGGCGCCGGTGGCAACCCGCTGGTGGACGGCTGGTTCCCGACCGGCGACGTTGCTGTCATCGACGCCGATGGCTTTATGCAGATCACCGACCGCGCCAAGGACGTCATCAAGTCCGGCGGCGAGTGGATCGGCTCGATCGACCTGGAGAACATCGCGATGGCGCACCCTGCAGTGGGCATGGCCGCCTGCATTGCCGCATTCCATCCGAAGTGGGACGAGCGCCCGCTGCTGGTGGTGGTGAAGAAGCGCGGTGTCGAGGTCACGCGCGAGGAACTGCTGGCCTTCTACGACGGCAAGATCGCCAAGTGGTGGACGCCCGACGACGTGGTCTTCAGCGACACGATCCCGCTCGGCGCGACCGGCAAGATGCTCAAGCACCGCCTGCGCGAGCAGTTCAAGGACCACAAGCTGCCGACGGTCTGATGCCATGACCACACTCACGATCGGCGCGGTTCCCGGGCACGTGCGCTTGCTGTTTCCCGGCGTGCTGGCCTGTGGCGTGGTCGCTGCGGCCTCAACTTTCCTCTCGGAGCACTATGGTGCGCCGGTGATGCTGTTCGCGCTGCTGCTGGGCATTGCGATGAACTTCCTCTCCGGCGAGGGCGCCTGCAGGCCGGGCATCGAATTCGCGGGTCGGACGCTGCTGCGCATCGGCGTCGCGCTGCTCGGGCTGCGGATCACCATCGGCCAGGTCGTCGAGCTCGGCTGGCAGCCGGTGGCGATCGTCGTGGTTTGCGTCGCGGCGACGATCCTGTTGTCGATGCTGGCGGCGCGCCTGATGGGGTTCCAGACCCTGTTCGGTCTTCTCAGCGGCGGGGCCACCGCGATCTGCGGCGCTTCGGCGGCGATGGCGCTGGCCGCAGCGCTGCCGAACCACCCGCTGAAGGAGCGCGCGACACTGTTCACCGTCGTTGGCGTGTCTGCGTTGTCGACGCTGGCGATGATCGTCTACCCGATGATCGCGCAGGCCATGGGACTGGACCCGCGTGCCGCCGGGGTGTTCCTCGGCGCCACGATCCACGACGTGGCACAGGTCGTTGGGGCCGGCTACAGCATGTCGCAGCAGACGGGCGACGTGGCCACGCTGGTCAAGTTGATGCGCGTGGCGATGCTGTTGCCGGTCATCGTGTTCGCGGTCATGCTCTCGCGCCGCCACGCCGGTGAGGTCGGTGGCCCGCGCCCCCCGCTGCTCCCAGGCTTCGTTATCGCCTTCGCACTCCTGGTGGCAATCAACAGCACCGGGTGGTTGCCCAGCTTCGTCGCCAAGGGCGGTAGCGACTTGTCGCGCTGGTGCCTGGTGGCGGCCATTGCGGGCATTGGCATGAAGACTCAATTGAAGGATCTGGTCAGCGTTGGTCTCAAGCCGGTGATGCTGATGATTGGCGAGACGGTCTTTCTGGTCCTGCTGGCGCTTGCGTTCATGCATTGGCTAGCCTGAAGCCGACACGCTCACGTTCAGGTCTCAAACAAGGCAGTGGCCGGGCGAATGGTCTTCACAGCCACGTTGCCTTGGTGTTGGCGCAACTGGCAAGCCCGAAAGGTGACCTTCGCGTACTTCTGCTTGTGGCCGCATCCTGTCACATCCCCTCCGGCACGGACGGCCCGAAATGTTCCAGGTGTTCAATGTTGCGCGTCCTCAGCTTCCGGTCCTTCTTGGTCAATTTCCACCGGCGGCTTCCTTCGAGCAGTTGCCGAACTCGCAGCGAAGGGCAAGTGTCTGGCCGTCGGAGCATTCAACGCTGTATCGCTCGAAGCCAGGCCCTTTCTCTTCAAGAACGGCCCGCGGCACGGCGCTGCAGTTCATGCCCTTTGCAAGCTGCTCGGCGACGTACGTATCCCGGCCCGTCTTGAGGGCTGGCGATGGAGGTGCAATCTGCGTGGCGGCGACATGCGTGACCTTCACGTTCGGGTCCATGTTCTTATAGCCTTTACGGGCCATGCAATCGACCAAGGCCGATTGCTGCATCCTCGGCTCCGCGCGCCCGCCGCTCGGATATGCCTCGTCGTACACCGCAGTTGCGATACCCCCGACCAGGGCCGCGCCCACCACCGCTACAGGAAAGACGATGGCCGCGCCAATCACGATGACGTCCGAAGTGTCGCTGCCGTACCTCTTGGTGCTCTGCACTCGCAGATTCGACGCTACGGTCCGGCATGCTTCAACATCCCTGGCAAATACATCGTCCTGTACACCCTCCATATCGACCATCGGAGCGTAGGCCGCGCCTGAACCTTGACCAGGCACAGTCGACGGTTGGGTTGCGCAGCCGCAGGCGAGCAAGACCGCGCAGATTGCACTCAAGATGTTTTTCACAGATTCAGAACGGAGGCGATTGTTGCTTGACAGCTGTCAGTGCGCATGCGCGGAGACCGAACACGACACTCCGCTGTTGGCCGCAATCCTGCCACATGGGCAGCCGCCCAGTTCGGGCGCGAAATGCCGCGCAGGCGCGGCGTAAGAATGCGTCGTTCAGTAGCTCACATCATTCCTTGCGGCCCGCGACGGTGGGCCGCTTCTTCTTGGTTGAGACTAAGACCGCTGCTAGCATGAGCCATGACAAGCGCAACCCCCTTGGCACCTTCCCCGACGAACGTCGCACACGCTCGAATTCGTGAGCGACTCGGTGCGGTGGTCGATATCACCCTTTCTCTCTTAGCCTCGCCCTGGAGTCTTTGCCGCATCGCGATTTCTCCCGTATTCCACGGGACCGACTCGTTGCCATCCTTGCGTTGGGGCTGGCCGGCGCCCTGTGCCTTTGGATGGTGTCGCCCGGGGGCATCGTAGCCACGGCTCTGGCGATTGCGCTGAAATGGGATCTACTGCGAGGCATCCTGTACGCGGCAGGCATGTTTTTCAGTCCCGCGTTTCGATTTGCCGTTGGCGGAGTGGTGTTCATGGTTGTCTCGACCGTCTCCCTGAGAGTCATCAAGCGCGCCGGCCGTAGCCCCGACCACCGGTAGCGTGCTCATGAACGTCAGCCGTCATGGCGGCGCGCTTGTGTCAAAGCGTTTGGCGACTTAGCAAAAGAAGGCCCGTACGAAACGGGCCTTAACACGATGAAGAAGAAATAGCCGTGCTTTCTCGCGGCGTCTACTTCATCGCGGAAGTCCGGTCTTGGCGGGACGCTGAAACTGGAGCCGCAAGCCACTGCCTCAATACTGCTCCCGCTCCTGCGTCCGTTCGACGTCCTACTGAATGCTGTACTGTTCCCGTAGCTCAGCCCATTTCAGCAAGCTGTCCAATGCCGGGCAGAGCTGCTGTCCCCAAGGCGTCATCCGATAGTCGACTCTCGGTGGCACTTGGGAGTGCACGGTGCGTTCGACGATGCCGTCAGCCTCAAGTCGTCGCAGTTGCTGGGCAAGCATCTTCTGGGATATTCCGGTGATGCATTTCTCCAGGTCCGAGAACCGTAGCACCTTCCCACCGAAGAGGTGGAACAAGATAACAAGCTTCCAGCGGCCCTCCAGAAGGCTGAAGCACGCCTCGACGTCGATGGCCGCGGTGAGCGGCGTGTAGGCCTTGCGCTCCGCGGGGGGTGGAGCACTAACGTTTTGGTGCGTACTTGTCATGAGGTGAGCGTAGGCCGAGCATCCGTGCATTGCAACTACCCGTTGACTTCCATGAACGTCCAGACCCCTGACGCCATTGCGCGATTTCTTGATTCGCGTGGGCCCAACAATGAAGCCTCGCTCAGCGAGTACTTCCACGCGGATGCCGTTGTTCGAGACGAGGGCCAGACGTTTCATGGCTTGAACGCCATCATCGCCTGGAAGGCGGCAGCTGAAGCCAAGTACCAGTATCGACTGATGCCGCTCGGCCTGTCGCGGGAAGGCGGCACGTTCAAGCTGTTGGCGCACCTTGAAGGCAATTTCCCAGGAAACCGCGTCGATTTGATGCACGTCTTTGGCCTCAGGGACGGACTCATCGAAACTCTCGAAATTCGGCCACCTGTCGAGCTCGAAGGTCGAAGGGCGCTCGTCACGGGCGGCACCAAGGGGATTGGAGCTGCCGTGGTCGCGCAACTTACCCGGGCTGGAGCCACGGTGTTGACGACAGCCCGCTCCGCGCCTGCGGACCGCGGGAAGGCGGCCTTCGTGGCCGCAGACCTGTCCACTGCAGCCGGCTGCGACGAGGTTGCACGCGCCGTCGAGGAACAGCTCGATGGCGTTGACATCGTGGTCCATGTGGCCGGGGGCTCTTCGGCGCCGGCCGGCGGCTTCGCGGTGCTCGATGACGACGAATGGCAAAAGGCGATTGCCATGAACCTTTACGCTGCCGTTCGGATCGACCGAGCCATCCTGCCGGGCATGCTTGCCCGCGGTGTGGGCGTCATCGTGCATATCACCTCCATCCAACGGCAGATGCCGTTGCCGGAGGCAACAACTGCCTACGCTGCCGCCAAGGCCGCCCTGTCGACGTACAGCAAGAGCGTGTCCAAGGAGGTCAGTCCAAAGGGTGTGCGTGTGGTGCGCGTCGCGCCTGGCTGGGTGGAAACCGAAGCCGCTGTGGACCTCGTCGAGAGAATCGCCAAGGAGAACGGAACTGACTATGACGGTGCACGCCGCTCCCTCATGAACTCCCTCGGGGGCATACCGCTTGGGCGTCCTGCCAGGCCGCAGGAAGTCGCAGAACTGGTCGAATTTCTGGTGTCACAGCGCGCAGCCTCCATCACCGGGGTCGAATACGTTATCGACGGGGGCACAGTTCCCGTTGCGTGAGGCAAGCTTCGGCGCTGCGCGGGCCTGAGCGGCGTAAGGCTGGAAAGCCGAATGTGGAGTTCGACCATCGAATCGGAAGGTTGGGCCGAACGTCGGCTGTTGCGGATTCCACACGGTCAACCCTGTCGGCTCACCGATACGCTCGACGAATTCTGCGCTGGTGATGGGACTACCAGTCTCATTCCAAACATCGTTGTGCGTATCGAGGAGGGCTTCAGCGATGGGCTGCCGAATCGCAGGCTCACGCTCCTCCAGGACGAGGAGCAACTCCTGTTCGCCAAACTCGTCTTGGCAGTCCGTCGCCAATTGGCCGATCGCGTCGAAGCACTGCCGCCAAGCACAGCCGGGAACCGGTGCTCGCGGCCGCAAGTGGAAGTGGCGCCGCCTTTTGCCGTGCCAATCCTGCTCGTTCCGCCGGCGGATCACTCCCGCGACGCGAGATGTTCGCGCACGGCGGCGACGTGATTGCCTACCTTGGAAATGGTATCCCGCAGTTTCGCCTCAGTGCATCGAAGCTCCTTGCACCAGTACTGCAACTCTAGGGAATCTTCCTCAAGGATCCGACCTGGATCCAGTGGCTGAAAATTCTTCAGGTCATCAGGCATACAGCCTCCTCAGGCAGCGTGGCCGGACCTTTATAGGCTTAAGCGAACCGATCTGCAAGGCGGCGGACAGCGCGAAATCCACCCGCCTGAGCGTCGGCTGTCAGGCGCCACGAACGCAAGCAGCCTTGCTCGTCGAACAAAATCCACTCAAGTCGCAGCTGACTGGCATCAGCGCGCAGCGCGTGTCAGGACTTCTGGGGATAGACCGCCGTGGACGGCGCTTGCGGCAGCTTGCACTCATTCCTCAGGAAATATCCAAACGCGTTCGATGAGCCCGTTTGCCATGTGGTAGACCGCCACAACTTCGAACGGCCGTTCTCGCAAGCCGAACACACGCTCGTGGTCGACGACCTTGGTCCCGCATACCATTCGACTGAGAAGCTCGGCTCGATGGCTCTTTACGGCGAAGACTTTGGTCGCATAGAGCTCCGAGATGGCGGCCTTGCCGGACGCAACCGGCTCCGTCGATGGCGCGCGATACAGTTCCGCATTCTCGGCGTAGGTCTCCAGGAACGCACTGAGGTCGTGTGCGTTGTAAGCCTCGAACTGGCGCTGAACAACGTGGACTGGCAACATTGACTATCCCTCCTGAGCAGGCGTCGGTCCGCTCCCGCGAAGTACGCGGCGCAGCCGACGGCGATGGGCTCACGCGACCTTGCTTGCCACTTGATGTCTCTCGCGAGCCTTAAGCCTCTTCGAAAGCCGGATCACTCAGGTACATTCCGCAGTACCTTGCCCACAGCAGCATTGTCCACTCCCGATCCGACCACGATAGGTCCTGCTGCTGCACCTTGGCGATGAACTCCTCGTAGGTGATCACGGCAAAGCTCGCGACCTCCGAAGCGCTGATCATTTCTCCAAAGCGCTGGCCTGTCTCGCGTGCCTCCTTGTCATCGGGCGCGCAGAACAGGCGCACATGAACCTCATCGAACATGCCGCGCTGGCGCAGTCCCTCGCCCACGAGCTGGTTGCGAAAAAGCTGGTTGTAGCGACTGGAAGTCAGCGTCTCATAGCTCTCCTTGAACGTTGGCGAGCCGTTTCGGTGCAGATCAACGTAGGTATCACGCCGGTACTCGGTGGGAGAAAACGTGTCCGTGTACTTGCATTCCACGCCCACCAAACCGCGCTTGCCGTTGCGCGTGTACTCGACTGCCACATCGAATGCGGAGTTGTCACCTGCCGGCTTGCCGGGTGCGTACTCAAAGTGAATCCCAACAACCTTTGCGCCACCAAGCCCGAACAGTGGCAGCAATGCACGCGAGGCGAGTTCCAGGTCGTCTGCCAGGTGACCAAAGAAGTTGAAGGCCAATGGCTGGCTGGAAAGGAGGTTGCAGCGCAGACGCCGCTCGTCGACGATACCCGCCGATGCACCGTCTCGGCCCTTGAGCGCCGCATCCACCGCTGCTGCCACACGATGGGTGAGGAAATTCCCGCGACCGGCTTGCCCATCGGCAAGGGCGTTGCAGACCGTCTGGTTGGCTTCGTTCGGCCTTGGGCCTTCGGGAAGATTGAGGACAAACGCCCGCCACCATCCTTGGTGGAAGCGCATGCGAGCGGTGAACTTGGAACGATCGACGGGGAGTGTGCCGACGAGGGGTCTCAGAAGAGGCATGCTAGTTTGGTTCTTGCTAAAGGTT
The DNA here is from genome assembly GCF_030486595.1 of Variovorax ginsengisoli. Taxonomy (GTDB): domain Bacteria; phylum Pseudomonadota; class Gammaproteobacteria; order Burkholderiales; family Burkholderiaceae_C; genus Variovorax; species Variovorax ginsengisoli_B. Next base: position 21,156 of record NZ_JAUJZH010000033.1, read on the forward strand.
TGAACTATCGGATTGCTGATCGGCCTGAAGACAGCAGTCGATTGTTCATGCAGGCCCGTTGGTGTGCACACGCTTCAGCGTTTCACTCGACGTTTTTCAAACCAACCGTTGTGTGGAAGCTCCGCAATTCCGGCTTGTGCCCAATCTGGCTCCGCAATTCAACGGCGACGGCTGCAACGGGGCGTCTAGAACGTCAGGGATGCCAACTCCCTATCAAGTTGTGGTCTTGGCCAAATCGAGTCTTCGGCCGTCGCCGAGCGAGCATGCGCACGTATCGACCCCCATCGGAGGCAGTCGATGAATCCAGGCGACACGGGCGTCCCATGGCTGCCCAGTTCGACAGGCCCAGCGCATGAATGGCGCCGCGACGACTCAGGACTCGTTCAGAAGACGGCGGAGCAAGCGCGCACGCAGGAGTGCCGTGAACACCCAGATCAGAATCGCGTTCGCGAACAGGCCCAGCGAGACGACCAGTGCCGCACGATCTGCGAATCCATGGCTGAGGTCTAGGAGCAGAAGGGCCAGCGACCAGGGGAGGGCGCACAGGATCGCGACAGCCAGGAGGAGGCTCTGCTCGCTCGGATGAAGCGCAGCAGCCGCCAAGGTCACCGCGAGGGCAGAGCACGCGCCCGGCAGCCACCAGGCGTGGCGATACAGCGGCGGCAGGCGATGGCTGGACATGTCGAAATTGTGCGGTGCGCTCGGCAGTGGCGCGCGAGCAATTTCACACGCAATGCACAAGCCTTGGCATCTTGTCGCGCGCCGCCAACACGATGGCGGATAGCCATTCGGCTGGGCTCCGGCGAAAGCTCATCCTGTCTCATCGGTCGTCGAACGGCGCAAATACTTCCGCCACCCAGTCGACGAACAGCCGGGTCTTTGCGCTCAGATGCCGGTTGCTCGGATAGAGCACGTGAAGCGGTTGCCGTGGGCGGCGCCAGTCGTCGAGCACGGTGCGAAGCCTTCCGCTCTGGAGGTGAGGCGATACCATGAATTTGAAAGCCTGCCCCAGGCCGACGCCCGCGAGCAACGCGCTCAGGTGGGCCGTGCTCTCGTTGACCGCGACGACGACCTGCCCTTGCACCAGGATCTGCTCGTCGCCCTTGTGGAACTCGAGCGGGAAGGCCCTGCCGGTAAGTGACGAGAAGTAGCCGGCGATGGCGTGTCCCCGCTCGCGGGGCAGCAGCTCCGAAGGATGCTTCGGGACGCCACGCGCGCCGAGGTAGAGAGGGCTCGCGCAGGTGACCCAATCGAGGTCGGCGATGCGTCGCGCGACCAGAGACGTGTCGGCCAGTTCGCCGCCGCGAATCACGCAGTCGACCCCTTCGCCGATCAGGTCGATCGGCCGATCGCTGACACCCAGGTCGATGTGCAGCTCCGGATGGCGCGCACGAAAGCCCGGCAGCGCCGGGATCAGGATCATGTTGGCCAGCACCGAGCCGACGTCGACGCGGATGCGGCCACGCGGCTGAGCCCGTGCGCGGCCGGCGCTTTCGTCCATCTCGTCGAGGTCGCCGATGAGGCGCGTGGCGCGCTCGTAGTAGGCCGCGCCCTCCGGCGTCACGCTGACCCGCCGCGTCGTCCGATGCAGCAGCTTCGTGGCGAGGTGGCGCTCGAGGTCCTGCACGAGCTTGGTCACCGTCGGGCGCGGAATGTTCATCGAATCCGCAGCCTTCGAGAACGTGCCCGACTCGGCGATCCGCACGAAGACGCGCAAGGCAAGCAGTTGGTCCATGGTGCGGCTGATTATTCAGATATGTGAATTAAGAAGTCAAGATTGTCGTATTTATTCATTTGTGTGAACTTAATAAGCTTGGCTCACCTCAACACATCGGAGCCAGACATGGGCAACAAACTCTCTGAAAAGGTCGCAGTCATCACAGGCGGCACCACCGGCATCGGCCTGGCCGCCGCCAAGGCCTTCGCGTCGGAAGGCGCATTCGTCTACATCACGGGCCGCCGCCAGGCCGAGCTCGACGCTGCCGTGGCCGCCATCGGCGCCAGGGCGATCGGCGTGCAGGCCGACTCGACCCGGCTCGACGACCTGGATCGCCTGTACGAGATGGTCGGGTCGCAGCATGGCCGCATCGACGTGCTGTACGCCAACGCAGGCGGCGGCGAGATGCTGCCGCTGGGGGCGATCACCGAGGCGCACTTCGACCAGACCTTCGATCGCAATGTCAAAGGTGTGGTGTTCACGGTGCAGAAGGCGTTGCCGCTGCTCGACAAGGCGGCCAACGGTGCGTCCGTCATCCTGGCCGGCTCGACGACAGGCATCTCGGGCACCGCGAATTTCAGCATCTACAGCGCCACCAAGGCAGCGGTCCGGAACCTCGCCCGCAGCTGGGTGCTGGACCTCAAAGGCCGTGCGATCCGCGTCAACACGCTGTCGCCAGGGCCGATCCACACGCCGGGCCTGGTCGACCTTGCCGGGCCGGACGCCAAGCAGCAGCAAGGGCTGCTCGACTACCTGACCTCGCAAATTCCCGTCGGGCGCATCGGGCAACCCGACGATGTGGCCAAGGCAGCGGTCTTCCTCGCCTCGGACGACTCGTCCTTCATCAACGGCATCGAGCTCTTCGCCGATGGCGGCATGGCCCAGGTCTGAGGCAGCCATCATGAAGACCGCGCTCGAATTGCTTGAAGCCTATCAAGCCAGCATCCGCACCCCGGCCGCAGCCGCAGCCCTCTTTGCGGAGGACGGCGTACTCGAACTTCCAACGGTCAAGGCGCACGCCCAGGGGCATGCGGCCATCGAGAAGCTGATCTCCGGGCTGCTGGCGAAAATACCGGACTTCCGATTCAAGGACTTCAAGTTGTGGATCGATACGCCCGACAGGGTGTTCGGCGAATACGCCGTCGAGGCACACGTGATCGACACCGGCAAGCTCTATAGCCAAACCTATGCCGGCCTGCTGATTGCCGAGGGAGGAAAAATCAAACTGCTTCGCGAAGCACTGGACACGGCGGAGGCAGCGCGGGCATTCAGCAAGGACTGAACGCGCGGGGCACGGCCTTCTTCACTCTGCAGCCGTTCCCGACACTTGCCGGTAGACGTTGGCGCCCAGTGCGGTGCCATGCACCGCCAGATGCGCGCCCAACTGGATGGCTTGCAGCAATTCGGCGGCTGCCAGGCCTTGCGACAGGGCCGTGGGCACGATCCGCCGGATCGCATCCGGGTCGAAGGCCGTGAAGCACGCATGCAACGCCAGCTGCACCAGGCTGCGCTCCGCCAGGCTCAGCCCGGTGCCGGGGCCGCCCTGCTCGACGAAGTCGAGCAGCACCTCGGCATAGCCGGGGTCGAGCCGTGCCACGCCGCGCAGGGCGAGGGCGTGCGGGGCACCGAGCCTGTCGATCCGGACCTGGAGCTTTTCATCGATGGCCGGCACCCCGCCGAGGTCGATGAACTCGCCCAGGATGTCGACGGCCTGGCCCACGCGGGCGATGCCCTGCACGGCCACCAGGTGCAGCACGTCGAAGATGTCGGCCCGGCTCGCGCCGACCTCGAGCGCCCGCTTCATGTGGGTCTGCAGGCCGGCCTCGAACAAATGCGACGACGACGTGTCGAGCGCCACGTAGATCAACTCCACCATGCGTTCGCTCAGCGGCCCCGAGCGCGCGGGATGGCCGGCGTAGCGCGCGTAGTGCTGCACGAAGCCGGGGCAGGCGTCGAGCATGGTCTCGGTCCAGGGGCGCCAATAGCCGCGCTCGGCCATGAAGTACGCCTTGATCCGCGCGCGTTCGGGATCGCTCATCGCGGCGTCCCCGGCGCGGCCGCGCTGCAGACCAGCGTTTGACCGGTCAGGTACTGCGCGGCCGATCCGCAGAAGAAGCGCAGCAGCGGATGCAGCGTCTGCGGATCGACGCCGCTCGGCACTTCCAGCGCATTGATGCGCAGGGCGCGGCTGCCCCACTCGCAGGCGAGGGTCGAGACCATCATTCGAGCCGCGGCCCCGTCGCCTGCATCCTGCCAGCGGCGCGGCTGTGCCGAGGGCAGCAGCAGGGTGAGGCTGGCCTGCTGCGTGTAGCGCGCGGCGAAACGTGCAGCGGCTGCATGCACGGCCTGCAGCACGCCGGCCGATGCGCAGTGCAGCGGCGACAGATCGAGGGAGGCCGCATAGTGCGGCTGTTCGGCCGCCGTCGGCGCCACCCCTTGCCAGGCTTCGCCCTCACCGCCGCAGACCTCCAGTTGCAAGGGCGTGTCCAGCGGCAGCGGCGGCAGTGTCGCGGGCGGCAAGGGCTGGCTGCCGCCATGGACCGACGAGCCGCCATTGACGGCAAGGATCTGGCCGCGCAGCGGCGCAGCACCGGAACTGGCCAGGAAGTACAGCGCCTGCGCCATCTCTTCGGGCGCGGCCATGCGGCCGAGCGGGATCTTGCCCAGGGCGCCCTCGGGCTTGAGGCGGCCGGCCTGGATCAGTCCGTCCACCAGTTCGGTGCGGACGAATCCCGGCGCCAGCACCGTCACGCACAGGTCGGGCCGCGCTTGCGCCAGCGCCAGGCTCTGGGCGATGAGTCCCGCCTTGCTCGGGCTGTAGGCGCCGCGCCAGGGAATGGCATGCAGGCCGGCGCCCGATGCGACGTTCACGATGCGCGCGCCCGGCTTCAGCAGCGGTCCGCAGGCATCGACCACCGCCGCCGGCGCTGCCAGGTTGAGCGCCAGCAAGCGTGCCATCTGCGCCGCGTCCTGCTCGGCCAGGGGCGTGTTGGAGGCGTCCGACATGCCGGCGTTGTTGAGGATCGCATCCAGCCGGGGCGTGTCATCGCCGAGGGATGCGATCTGCACCGGGTCGGTCAGGTCGACGGCGCGCAGTTGATGCGGGGCGGAGGCCGGCGCCGGCAGGCTGCGACCCAGCTGCTGCAAGGCCGGTGCGTTGTGGTCGACCAGCACGCATTGCCAGCCCGCGCCGGCGAACAGCCGTGCGGTGTCTCGTCCGATGCCGGAAGCCGCACCGGTGATCAGGACGGTCTGCATCCGCGACACCGCCCGCGTCTCAGATGTTGGTCAGCGTGATGCCGCCATCCACCACCAGCGCCTGGGCCGTGATGAAGGCCGCATCGTCGCTGGCCAGGAAGCAGATGCTGCGGGCGATGTCCTCCACCGTGCCCAGGCGGCCCATCGGCGTGCGGGCGATGCGGTTGGCGTCGCGCTCGGCATTGCGGTTGCGCTGCGTGCCTTCGGTCGGAACGGCCGACGGGCAGACGGCGTTGACGCGGATGTTGCGCGCGCCCAGCTCGGCGGCCGCGGCGCGGGTGATGCCCAGGATGCCCGCCTTGATGCCGGAATAGACCACCGAGTTGGCGGCCGAGCGCAGGGCCGCGACCGACGCCACGTTCACGATCGCGCCGCCGCGTTCGGGGTCCATCAGGGCCACCGCCTCCTGCAGGCTCCAGATGACGGACTTGAAGCCCACGTCCAGCATGCGCTCCACCGTCTCGGACATGATCTCGGGGATGGCCTGGTAGCGCACCCAGGCGGCGTTGTTGACCAGGATGTCGAAGCGTCCGCCGCCTTGCGCATGCGCGCGCTGGATGGCCTCGCGGATGCCTTCGCGGCTGGCGATGTTCTGCACCACGGCATGGGCCTGGCCGCCGCGCGAGCGGATCTCGTCCACCACCGGCATGACCAGTTCTTCCTTGAGGTCGTTGACGCAGACGATGGCGCCGCGGGCGGCCGTCTGCAGCGCGGTTTCGCGGCCGATGCCGGCGCCGGCGCCGGTGATGAGGGCCACGCGGCCGAGCAGATCCTGGTTCATTCGCATTCCTTGGTTCACACTGACTGGATGAAGTCGCGGCCGACCTGGCTGGCCAGCGCGCCCGAGCCGAAGGCGGCATCGAACTTGCGCACTTCGCGCAGGGCGTAGTGCAGCGGCACCTCCCAGGTGAAGCCCATGCCGCCGTGCAGGTGGATGGATTTCTCCAGCACGAAGGCCGCACTCGCCAGGGCATTGGCCAGCACCGGCCGCGTCGCGCGCACGCGGCCGTATTCGTCGGTGTCGAGCACGCGCTGGATGCCGGCGCTGGAGGCCTCCTGCTGCAGCCGCATGCGCGCCAGCAGGTGGCGCACGGCCTGCTTCGCCGACAGCGGGCGTCCGAACTGCACACGGGTCGACATGTAGCCGGCCGTGGTGGCGAGGGCCGACTCGGCCGCCCCGTTGACGAAGCCGGCGATCAGGATGTGGCTGTCGCGCTGCAGGGCGGCGAAGGCCGCGGCATCCAGCTGCGCCAGCACTTCGGCACCGTCCAGCGCCAGCCACGATTGGGGATGCTCCGGGTCCAGCGCCTCGTCCTCCTGGATCTCGATGCTTCGCAAGTCCAGCAGGGCGCCGCCGCCCCGGCCATCCGCGACCAGCACCCAGTCGCAGTCCCTGGCGCCACGCGCCTGGCCGGCCAGCCCGTCCTGCAGGCTGCCCTGCAGCGCCCAGGTGGCCACGCGTTCGCCGCTGGCCAGCTGGGCCGCCAGGGGCGAGTCGCCCAGCGCCTTGGCGACCAGGAGGTTTTCGAGCAGCGGCCAGTGCAGCCGCAGCTTGCCCGCCGCGGTCGCGATGGGCAGCGCGAACGCGATGCCCAGCGCCAGTCCGCCGGCGTCCTCCTGCGCGCAGATGCCGCACAGGCCCGCCGCGGCCAGCACCCGGGCGGCGTCACGGAAGCCGCGGGTCTGCGCATCCTTGATCGCCTCGGCCGCGGCCTGGGCGAAGTCTTCGGGCTTGAGATCGTTGTCCGACGTGGTCATCTCAGAGGTCCTTCGGAAGATTCATGATGCGCTGGGCGATGATGTCCAGCTGCACTTCGGTGGTGCCGGCGTAGATGGTCTCGGCACGCGAATAGAAGTAGGCCGTGGTGAAGTGCTTGCGCGCGCGCTGCGCCAGCGCACTGGAGCGCGGGTTCACGTGCGACACGAGCGCGAGCGCCAGCCCTGCGAAGGCCTGGTGGCACTCGGACCAATACAGCTTGGTGAGCGAACCCCGGGCACCGATCTTGTCGCCGGCCATCATCCGGTTCACGGTCTGCTCGACCAGGCCCTTCAGCGCATCGATCTCGCCCACCACGTCGCCGATGCGGCGCTGGTAGCTGCCGTCGTCCAGCAGCCTCGACAACTGCGGATCGGACTTGCAGGCGGCGACCAGCTGGCGCAGCTCGCAGTCGAAGCGCCATGCACGGTACATGCGGTTGGTCGCGCGCTCGATGGACAGCACGCGGATGGCCGCGTTCCAGCCCTCGTCCGGTGCGCCCAGGCGCGCACTGTCCGGCACCACGACGTTGTCGAAGAAGACCTCGGCAAAGGACACCTTGCCATCGATCGACTTGATCGGCACCACCCGGATCCCGGGCGTGTCCATGGGCACGGCGAACATCAGCAGGCCGCGGTGCTTGTCGGCCACCGTGCCGGTGCGGGTCAGCAGCAGGCAGTAGCGCGCCTTGGCGGCGCCGCTGGTCCAGATCTTCTGGCCGTTGATGCGCCAACTGTCGCCCTCCTGCACGGCCTTGGTCCGCAGGCGGGCCAGGTCCGAGCCCGCGTCGGGCTCGGAGAAGCCCTGGCACCAGTAGTCGCGCATGGCGAGGATGCGCGGCAGGAACAGCTGCTTTTGTTCTTCGGTGCCGACGGTCTGGATGATCGGGCCCGCCAGCTCCTTGCCGATCGAGCTCACGCTCTCCGGCATGGCCAGCGCGCCGACCTCCTTGTTGACGACCAGGTGCTCCCGCAAGCTCAGGCCGAGGCCGCCATAGGCCTTGGGCCAGGTCATGCCCGCGAGGCCGGCGTCGTACATCGACGCCTCCCAGGCCCGGCACTCGTCCAGCGTGGGGGTGCGGTAGTCGACGCTGTCGGCGCGCATGTGCGCGGGCAGGTGGGCGCCCAGCCACTGGCGGGCGTACTGCCGGTAGACGGCCGGACCCGCTGCAGCGTCCGGGATGGCCGGGTTCTTTTCCATGTGCATGAGAGGCCTCAGGGGGCAGGGCGGTTGCGGGAGGTGGGAACCATCAGGGCGTCCAGGACCAGGACGCCTTCGCCTTGCGCCTTGACCAGGATCGGGTTCATGTCGATCTCGGCCACGTCGGCGGCATGGCGGCAGGCGAACGCCGACAGCCGGGCCACGGTGCGCGCGGCGGCGGCCACGTCGGCCTTGGGCTGGCCGCGGGCGCCGTCCAGCAGCGGGAACATCTTCAGGCTGCGGATCATCCGCAGGGCTTCTTCCTCGGAGACCGGCGCTACCTGCACCGCGACATCCTTCAGGATCTCGGCATAGATGCCGCCCAGCCCGACCATGACCACCGGGCCGAAGACGGGGTCGCGCGAAACGCCGGCGATGAGCTCCACGCCGCCGCGGACCATCGGCGCCACCAGCACGCCGTCCAGCCGTGCCTCGGGCGCGTGCTGCCGGGCGTTGGCCAGGAGGCGGTCATAGGACTGGCGCACGGCGTCGTCGTCCTGCAGGCCCAGTGCCACGCCGCCGATCTCGGTCTTGTGGGCGATGTCTTCCGATGCGATCTTGAGGACCACCGGGTAGCCGGTGGCACGGGCGCTGCGCACGGCCTCGTCGGCCGAGGCCACGATCTCCTCGCGCGGCACGCTGATGCCCGCCGCCGCCAGCGCCTTCTTGGCATGGAACTCGTTGCGGAACACGGCCGCATCCACGCTGTCGACCGGACCGTCGTAAGCGGCGGCCGCGGGCAGGGTGCCGAGCTGGCCGACCCGGACCAGGCCCGCCAGTCCGGCGGCGGCCGCCGGGATGCTCGGGAACACGGGGATGCCCAGCGCATTGATCTCGGCCACCGCATCGGGAGGGCCCTGGCTGATGATGACCAGCAGGCGCTCGGGATGGCTGGCCCGGACCTTGGACAGCGCCTCCAGGTACACGCCGCGCAGCCGCGGGTTGTACAGCGACAGGGCCAGCAGCAGCACCAGCGTGCTGCCATTGGCGTCGTCCTGCAGCGCGCTCAGCATCTTCAGCAGGATGTCGGGCCGGGCCGACATCTGCGCCGACGCGTCCACCGGGTTGTTGGTGCCGGCGGTGGGCACGGCCTCGCGGATCCGGGCCCGGGTGCTCTCGGCGAGCTGCGGCAAGGTCATGCCGGCCTGCACCATCGCGTCGGCCATCATGATGCCGAAGCCGCCGGAGGCCGCCACCAGCGTCACGGCGTCGGTGGCGGGCAGGCGCTGCCGGCCCAGCAGGGCGGCGGCATGGCCGACATCGAGCAGTTCCTCGAACGAGCGCACGCGCAGCACGCCGTGACGACGGAAGACGGCGTCGAACACGGCGTCGGAGCCCATCAGCGCGCCGGTGTGAGAGGCGGCGGCCGCCTGGCCCTGCTCGGTGGCGCCGATCTTGAGGACGATCACCGGCTTGTGCTGCCGGCGCGCCAAGTCGAGCGCCTCGAACAGCCGGCCGGCATCGCGGCAGGTTTCCATGGCGCACAGGATGATGCGGGTGTCGTCGTCCTGCGCCAGCGCCGCGATGCCGTCGGCCACGTCGACGTCGGCTTCGTTGCCGGTCGCGATGAAGCGGCTCACGCCCAGGCCGCGATCGGCCATGTTGCGCATGGTGAAGCTGCCGATGTTGCCCGACTGCGAGACGATGCCCACTTGCCCGGCCGGCGGCAGGCTCTGCTCCAGCGCGATCGAGAACGAGCCCACCAGCCGGTCGACCACGTTGACGGTGCCCAGGCAGTTCGGGCCCAGGAGCCGCATGCCGTGGTTGCGCGCGACCCGCACCAGCTCGGCCTGCAGGGCCGCGCCTTCGGGGCCGGCTTCGGCGAAGCCCGCGGTGAGCACGATCACGCCGCGCACGCCGCGGCTGCCGCATTCGCGCACCGCCTGCAGCGTGGCTTCCACCGGCACCGCCAGGATCGCCAGTTCCGGCGCCGTGGGCGTGTCCAGAATCGAGGCGTAGGCCTGCAGGCCCTGGAGGGTGCCGCCCTTCGGGTTGATCGGATAGATCGGCCCGGCGTAGCCGTACTTGCGCAGCAGCTGCACCGGTCGGCCGCCGATCTTGGTGATGTCGTCGGAGGCGCCGATGACGGCGACGCCGTCGGCCTTGAAGAAGGCGTCGAGCCCGGTGCCCGGAGCGGCTTGAACCTGGGTCAGCATGGTGTCAGCGTCCCTTGAAAACGGGCGCGCGCTTCTCGAGGAAGGCCATGCGCGCTTCGCGGGCGTCCTCGGTCTTCGACAGGGCCATCGTGAACTCCTGCTCGAAGCGATAGGCGTCGCGCTGGGGCATGACATCCACCATGTTGGCCGCGCGCTTGGCGTAGGCGATGGCCAGCGGGGCCTTGGATGCGATCTCGCGTGCCAGTGCCATCGCGAAGGGCAGCAGGTCCTTCTCGGACAGCACGTCGTCGACCACGTTGCGCTTCAGCAGGTCGTGCGCGCTCAGGCGCTGGCCGGTGAAGAACATGCGGCGCAGAGTCGAGCGGCCGAACAGGGTCTTGAGCATGGAGGCGCCGCCGGCCAGGCCGACGTTGATCTCGGGCATGCCCACGGTCGCGTTCTCGGAGGCATACAGGATGTCGCAGGCGGCCGCCAGGCCGAAGCCGGCGCCCAGCGCCGCGCCATTGATGGCGGCGATCACGGGCTTGGCGCACTCGCGGATCGCGTTGCCGGTTTCGCGGGTGATGCGGTTGTGTGCGAGGAAGTCGCCGGCGACCTCGGCGTCGGGGCGGTCCTTCAGGTCGGCGCCGGCACAGAACACGCTGCCCGCGCCGGTCAGGACGGCGCAGCGGATGTCCGTGCGCTCGGAGATGGCGTCGAAGGTGGCCACCAGCGCGTGGCGCATCTCGCGGCTCAGCGCGTTGACCGGCTTGCGGTCCATGGTGACCAGTCCCACGCCGCCTTCGACTTCCAGACGAACCCATTCATCACTCATACGTCACCTCTTCGATAAAAAGACGTTTGTCCCGGTTTTAATACGCTTGATCGATTATAGAAATTGCATTGAATTTGATTTCTCGTTTTTCCGGGAGAGTGTTCTGCAAAAAATGAAGGATTCGCAGGTGGGTGGGACGGCAGAGGGTCGCTAACATGGCCTCCATCCAGCTGATGGACATGTATTCCCATGTGTTGAATTGATTTATCTGATCGATTCAATTCAATCGAGAGAATTAAAGCGCGAGTGCAAAAAATGAATATTCAACGCCTCGGCGATTTGAAGACCGCATTGGGCGAATGCCCGGTGTGGCATGGGCAGCAGCTCTGGCTGCTCGATTGCCGCGCCGGCCTGGTGCTGGCGCTGGACCCCGACACCGGGGCGGTGACGGCGCGCCACCAGGCGCCCGCGCCCCTGGGCGCGTTCGCCTTCAACGGCCACGACCGTATCGTGCTGGCCCTGAAGGAGGAGATCGCAGCGCTGGACCTGCGCAGCGGGCAGTTGCGCCCGCTGGCGCGCATCGAGCACAGCCACCCCCACCTGCGGCTGAACGACGGCATCGCGCTGGCCGACGGCAGCTTCGTGGTCGGCACCATGCATGTGTTCCGCGAGGCCGACGAGCCGCCGCTGGGCGGCCTGTACCGGCTCGATACCCGGCTGCAATTGCACAAGCTCGACGACGGCCTGGGCATCACCAACGGCCCCTGCGTGAACCCGGTCAACGGCCGCCTGCACGTGGCCGACAGCGCCGCACGGGTGGTCTATTCGTATGCGATCGCAGCCGATGGCACCTTGGCCGACAAGCAGGTGTTCGTGCGCACCGACGCCCAGGACTCCGGACCGGACGGCTGCTGCTTCGACAGCGAAGGGGGCCTGTGGACGGCGCTGGTGCGCGTGGGGGCGCTGGCTCGCTTCGATCTGCAGGGCCGGCTCACCCACCAGGTCGCGCTGCCGGTGGCCCACCCGAGCGCGCTGTGCTTCGGCGGGCCGGCGATGGACGATCTGTTCGTCACGACCATCAGCGACAGCGGCCGCCTGAGCGCCTCCGGGCCCCTGGACGGCGCGGTGCTCAAGCTGACCGGCCTGGGCTTCAGCGGCGCGGCCCGCCCCGAGTGCCGGATGCTGCTGTAGGCCGTGCGGCGGTCAGGCCGCGGGCGGGGCGTCGAGCCCGGCGGGCTTGCTGTGGGCAGAAAAACGCAGCTCCGGCCCCGCCACGTGCTCGGCCACGAAATCCAGGAACAGGCGGATCTTGGCCGGGATGATGGGGGTGTCGAGGATGGTGGCGTACATGCCCTCGTCGAAGCCCTTGTTGCTGATGCGATGGTCGCCCAGCACCCGGACAAGCCGGCCCTGGCGCAGGTCGTTGTGCACCGTGTAGTCGTCGAGCAGCGCCAGGCCTTCGCCCAGGCGCGCGAGTTCCAGCAGGGCGATGCCGTTGTTGCTGACATGCCGCGGCTTGAACGCGATGGCGCTGGTTTGCGCCGGCTGCTTGAACAGCCAGGTGTATTCGTCGCCGGGCAGCTGGTAGGCCAGGCACTCGTGCGCCAGGATGTCCTCGGGCGCCTGCAGGGCGGGCCTGCCGGCCAGGTAGGCGGGCGCGGCCACGAGGTAGCGATCGCTCTGGAACAGCATGCGGCGCTTGACGCCGGCCTCCACCGGCGGCGAGATCCGGAAGTCGATGTCGATCTGGCTGCGCCGCAGGTCGGCCGCGGTCTCGCCCAGCGTGAGCTCGATGTGGATCTCCGGGTAGAGCTTGCGGAACGATGCGATCAGGGGCGGCAGCACGCCCAGGCCGAACATCATGCGCGAATGCACGCGCAGCAGGCCCTGCGGCGCGCTGCTGATGGCGGTGATGTTGGCCTGCAGCTCGTTGATGCGCCACAGGATGCCCTCCAGCTGGCGCGCGTATTCCTGGCCCGACTCGGTCAGCGCGACCTGGCGCGTGGAGCGCAGCAGGAGCTTGACCTTCAGCTCGTCCTCGATGTCGGTGATCATGCGCGACACGCCGGTGGCGGAGATCCCGAAGCGGCGCGCGGTCTCGGAAAAGTTACGGGTCTGGGAGATGGACAGGAACAGCTCCATGGCGCGCAATCTATCCATCAGTCCTCCAGTCTCCGCAGTTCAGATCTGCAATTTCATCCATTATCAATTCAGCTGGCCTGCCCGAGAATTTGCTGACCCCTCGCGGGCCCGATTTTTCGCGGAGACAGCACACATGGATTTCGGAATATTCATTCTCGCCCAGCAACGGGGCTATCACCAGACTTCGCAGCAGGTCATCAACAACTCCATCGAGCAGACTGTCGCTGCGGAGCAGGCCGGCTTTTGCAATGCCTGGTATGCGGAGCATCACTTCAATAATTATTCGCTCTCGCCGTCGCCGTTGATGATGGTCGCCCACATGGCCGCCAAGACGACGCGCATCCGCCTGGGTACGGCGGTCTGCATTCTTCCACTCTACCAGCCGGCCCGTTTCCTGGCGGAGGTCGGTTTCGTGGACACGGTGTCCAACGGCCGCCTGGACCTGGGCGTGGGCTCGGGCTACCAGGAGTTCGAGTTCGAGCGTTTCGGCGTCCGGATCGCCGACGCCAGCGCGATCTACAACGAGTTCCTGGACATCCTGCCGAAGGGCCTGACCCAGAAGATCTTCGAGTACGAAGGCCGCTTCCTGAAGGTGCCTCCCAGCTCGATCGCGGTGCGCTGCGTCCAGGACCCGATGCCGCCGGTTTGGATCACTTCGGGCAATCCGGTCGCGCTGGGCCGCGGCGTGCGCGAGAACCACAACCTGTTCGTGACTGCGCTGCTCAATGGCAACGAGGCCATCCAGGGACTGCGCCAACGCCTCGACAAGGTGGCCGACGACAATGGCAAGGACCTGGACCGCGACGTCAAGTTCGGCTTCCTGCGCTGCGCTTATGCCTCCGACAACCAGGCCGAGATCGACGCCTACCTGGATTGCGCGCGCTTCCAGCGCCGCATTTCCGAGAGCCTGAAGTTCCGCCGCTCGCAGTCCGACGACGGCTACATGATCAAGGAAGTGCCGTCCGAGACCGACCCCACGATGGAGCAGCTGCGCAAGAACCTGCCGGTGGGCTCGGTCAACCAGGTCATCGACAAGATGCTGGAGGAGATCAGCATCCTGCGTCCCAAGCACATCGCACTGCAGACCCAGTTGGGCGATTTCGACCAGAAGACCATGCTCAGGCAGATCGACCTGTGGGGTGAAAAAATCATCCCCGCCATCCAGAAGGAGTTGGGACGCCAGCAGCCGGCGATCGACGCACTGGCTGCCTGACCCGAATTCAATCGGCAGGCCCCCTGGCCCAGCGGGCCTGCACCGGGTCCGGACGGGCGGACCCCCATCCCCCAACGCTTCGCGCAGTCGAATCAGGAGACAACCATGAACAACACATTTATCCAGCGCCGCACGGTCTTGCTCGGCGGCATGCTGCTCGGCGCCGGCGTCAAGGCCATGGCCGCCCCGGAGCCGTGGCCTTCGCGCCCGATCCGCCTGGTGGTGGCCGGCTCGGCCGGCGCGGGTGGCGACATCTTCGCCCGCCTGATCGCCGACCCCTTGGGCAAGACGCTGAAGCAGCCGGTGGTGGTCGACGCCAAGCCGGGCGCCAACGGCCTGATCGCGTGCGACACAGTGGCCAAGGCGCCGGGCGACGGCTACACGCTGCTGTTCGCACCGTCGTCGTCCATCCTCATCAATCCGGTGATCCACCCGAAGATGCCCTACAACGCGGAAACGGACCTGGTGCCGGTCGCGCAGGTCGGCGCCGCGGGCATCCTGCTGATGACGAATCCGAGCACCGGCTTCAAGAACCTGGCCGACATGGTCGCCTACGCCAAGTCGCATCCCGGCAAACTCGCCTACGGCTCGTGGGGCACGGGCTCGTCCGGCCACCTGGCCATGGAAGGCATCAAGGCGCACTACGGCCTGGACATGCCCCACGTGCCGTACAAGACGATCGTCACCGAAGTCACCGACCTGATCGCCAACAACATCAGCGTGGCCTTCACGGACATCGCATCGCCCATTCCGCACATGCGCAATGGCCGGCTGGTGGCCCTGGGCCAGACGGGCTCGCAGCGCTGGCCGGCCACGCGAGACGTGCCGACGCTGGCCGAACAGGGCTACAAGTTCGAGGCCGACGGCTGGTACGGCGTGTTCGCCCCGGCCGGAACCCCGACGGCCATCATCGACCAGCTCAATGAGGAGATCAACCGCCTGCAGAAGACCGACGAGGTGCGCCAGAAGATCGAAGGCCAGAACATGATCGTGCCGCCGACCCGCTCGGCCAAGCAGTTCGCCGCCTCGGTCAAGAAGGACGCAGCCATCTGGCAGGGCCTCGCGAAGGTGACCGACCTGAGCGAAAAATAAGAAGCGCGCAAGCGACGATAAACGGGGCCTCTGGGCCCCTTTTTTTTTGCCTCCGGCGGTCGATCCTGCGCTTTTTTGCAGGACTGAATCGCGCGCTGACCGTATTCCCGATCGATGGGTGCGACCGGAGAATTCCTGCATCGCACATCACTCATTGGAAGCGGGGCAAGACATGGAATTCGGCGTATTCATCCTGGCGCAGCAGCGCGGCTATCACCAGACTTCGCAGCAGGTGATCCAGAACTCGATCGAGCAGAGCGTGGTCGCAGAGCAGGCCGGCTTCGACACCGCCTGGTATGCGGAGCACCACTTCAACAACTACTCGCTGTCGCCCTCGCCGCTGATGATGATCGCGCACATGGCGGCCAAGACCCGGCGCATCCGCCTGGGATCGGCCGTGTGCATTCTCCCGCTGTACCACCCCGCGCGCTTCCTGGCCGAGGTGGGCTTCGTGGACACGGTGTCCAACGGCCGCCTGGAGCTCGGCATCGGCTCGGGCTACCAGGAGTTCGAGTTCGAGCGCTTCGGCGTGAAGATCGAGGAGTCGGGCGCGATCTACAACGAGTTCCTGGACATCCTGCCCAAGGGCCTGACCCAGAAGGTCGTCGAATACGACGGCCAGTACCTGAAGCTGCCGCCGAGCTCGATCGCCGTGCGTCCGGTGCAAGACCCGATGCCGCCGCTGTGGATCACCTCGGGCAACCCCGTCACGCTGGGCCGCGGCGTGCGCGAAGGCCACAACCTGTTCGTGACCGCGCTGCTCAACGGCACCGACGCGATCGTGGCGCTGCGCCAGCGGCTCGACAAGGTCGCGGCGGACAACGGCGCCGACCTCGACGAGGACGTGAAGTTCGGCTTCCTGCGCTGCGCCTTTGCCTCCGACAAGGCCTCCGAGATCGACGCCTACCTGGACAACGCGCGCTTCCAGCGCCGCATCTCGGAGAGCCTCAAGTTCCGCCGCGCCCAATCGGACGACGGCTACATGGTCAAGGAAGTGCCGTCGCCCACCGACCCGAGCTTCGAGCAGCTCCGCAAGAACCTGCCGGTGGGTTCGGTGAACCAGGTGATCGACAAGATGCTGGAAGAAATCGCCATCCTGCGGCCCAAGCACATCGCGCTGCAGACCCAGCTGGGCGACTGCGACCAGAAGACCATGCTGCGCCAGATCGAGCTGTGGGGCGAGAAGATCATTCCGGCGATCCGCAAGGAAGTCGCATCGATGCATGCCGTCGCTGCCTGAGGCGCCGTCACCGATGCGCGCTCCCCTCGCTTTCGACAACGCCGCCCTGCAGGGCCGGGTGGCCGTGGTCACCGGCGCCTCCGGCGGCCTGGGCCTGGCCATCTGCCAGCAGCTGCGCGCGATCGGCGCGCAGGTGGTGCAGGCCGACATCAGCCATGCGGCCACGCCGACCGAGGCCGATGGCCTGCTGTCGGTGCACTGCGACATCGCCGAGCCGGCCTCCGTCGCCGCGATGGCGGCGCTGACGCGTTCGCGCTTCGGCCGCTGCGACGTGCTGGTCAACAACGCGGCCATCAGCGGGGCGCCGGTGGGCCTCGAGGACCTCCCGATCGACCTCTGGGACCGCATCTTCCGGGTCAACCTGCGCGGTGCCCTGCTGTGCGCGCAGGCCCTGGTGCCGATGATGTTCGAGCGCGAGGCGGGCAGCATCGTCAACGTGGCGTCGATCGCCGCGCAGGTGCCCACGCGGGTCGGCGCCTATGGGCCGACCAAGGCGGCGCTGCAGGCGCTGACCCGCCAGATGGCCGTGGAATGGGGACCGCGCGGCATCCGTGCCAACGCGGTCAGTCCCGGCATGATCCGCACGCCCCTGTCGGAGCCGCACTACCGCGACGAAGGCGCGCTGGCGGCCCGCACCGCCAGGATTCCCGCCCGCCGGCTCGGCCTGCCGGCGGATATCGCGGATGCCGTGTGCTTCCTCGCCAGCGATGCGTCCGCGTACGTCAACGGGCAGGACATCGTGGTCGACGGCGGCTTCCTGAAGGCATCGCTGAACAATCTCTACGGAAGCTCGCAATGAACCCCGCCATCGAATCGCCCAAGCGGCTGCAGAACGTTTTCGTGGTGGCCGAACGGCCCGCCGAGCTCCATGCTTTCTACGAATCGGCGCTCGGGCTCCAGCTCAAGTTCCGCGACCAGGACCGCTGGATCCAGTACGGGGTGGGCAACACCAGCGTTGCGCTGGCTTGCCGTGAAGAAGCCGTGCCGGCGACTTCCGGCGTCGTCATGGTGTTCGAGGTCGACGACTTCGCCGCCACCTCGCAACGGGTCGCCGCCTCGGGCGGCGAGGTGCTCGGCGTGCGCGACATGGGCGCGCACGGCGCGGTGCTGTCGCTGCGCGACCCCGAGGGCAACATCGTCCAACTCTTCAAGCGCCAGGGGAGCAAGCAATGAACCAGCCGACGCCGCACGCCGAGCCCATCGATCCCAAGCTGTTTCGCCAGCTGCTGGGCTGCTTCCCCACCGGGGTGGCCGTCATCACGACTCGCACGCCGGACGGCACGCCCGTGGGGCTGACCTGCAACTCCTTCAGTTCGGTCTCGCTGGAGCCGCCGCTGGTGCTGTTCAGCCTGCGCAAGGCGAGCAGCCTGCTGGGCACCTTCGTCGAGGCCGACAGCTTCGCCATCAACATCCTGTCGCAGAGCCAGGACCAGTTGTCCGGGCGTTTCGCATCGAGCAGGATCGCCGACAAGTTCGAGGGCGTGGCCTGGCGCCCCGGCCCGCTGGGGACGCCGCTGGTCGACGACTGCCTGGCGAGCTTCGAGTGCCGGGTCCATGCCCGCCACGAGGCCGGCGACCACGAGATCTTCATCGGCGAGGTCAAGCACATGCGCAGCGGCTGCGCCGACCATGCGCTGGTGTTCTACAAGGGCGCCTACATGATGCTGGCCGAGTCGCTGCGCCAGCGGGTGCTCGAAGGGCAGCTGGGTACGGTCGACATCGACGAGGCCTACCGCGCGCTCTACGGCAAGCTGCTGCGGCTGGCCTGCGAGCGGGCCACTCCCGAGGAGGTGGACGCGATCGAGGCCGCCGTGGAAGAGATCGAGCAGCACCAGGGCGCGGACGCGCTGCCGCGGCGCATCGAGGCGACGGCACGCTTCTTCTCGTCGATCAGCCTGGCCGGACACAACGAAGCGCTGCGGCTCATGGCCCAGACGATGACCACCGTGCTGCGCGAGCGCATGACGCACGTGATCCCGGTGCGGCCCAGGCCCGACGTGTTTCCGCTGCGGCGCAAGGTTGTCCAGTGCCTGCGGACGCGGGACGCCGAGGGTGCCGTGGCCGCGCTGGACGAACTGATCACGATGCTGCGCAGGGACGGCGCTGCGCACGCAGAGGAAGCCGCCGTGGCGGCTCCGGTCGAGCACTGACCGCCGCGGCGCGGCGGCGGGACAGGCGCGCCTCAGAGCAGCTTGCGATAGACCACGAAGCCGGATTTCTCGGCCACCTTGTCGTAGAGCTTCATCGCCGTGGTGTTGGTCTCGTGGGTCTGCCAGTACACCCGTGGCGAGTCGGCCGCCGCTGCACGCTCGCATACCGCTTCGATCAGGGCGCGCGCGACGCCCCGGCCCCTGGCCGCCTCGACCGTGAACAGGTCCTGCAGGTAGCAGCTCATGCGGATCTGGGTGGTGCTGCGGTGGTAGAGCAAATGCGCCAGGCCGAGCAGGCCGTGGGCACCCTCCGCGACCAGCGCGTGCACCGGTTCCGCGGGGTCGAGAAAGCGCGACCACGTGGTGGCCGTGATCTCGGCCGGCAGCGCGGTCGGACCGCTGCGGCCATAGAAGGCGTTGTAGCCGTCCCAGAGAGGCTTCCAGGCCGCGAAGTCGGGCTCCGAGACGGGGCGGATGCGAAACGAAGTGTCCATATCGAGGGGCTATGCCCAACGCACCGTCAGGATGCACGCGGCCTGGATGCCGAAGGCGCGGTGATGGATGCCGGGGCCCCAGATCACGAAGTCGCCGTGGCGGCGCAGGGTGTGCGCGAGGCTGTCCGCGGGCGCGAAGTCGGCGCGGGTCGAGAACTCGATGCGGAACTCGCCTTGCGCATCGACCAGCATCGACAGGGTCCGGCCTTCGCTGAGCGGCTTGGGGTCGCCGTTCGGATGGCCCGCCGGATGCCGGAAGTACTTGATGCACGGTCCGCTCGACGTCGTGCCGTCGGCCACATGGCGCAGGGCCGTCGCCGGGCCGTGGGTCCATTCGCCGAAGCCGACGAACCAGCCGGTGCCGTGGGTGTCCAGGTCGCCGGCGTTGCCGAATTCGACGCTTTGCAGCAGGCTCATGCGCGGGCCGTTCTCAGCAGCTTCCCGGTCGACGAGGCGCGCACCAGCAGGACACCGCTTTCGGAGAAGAGATCGGCCTCGAGGAAGACGACGCTGCGGCCCCAGCGCAGCACCCGCGCCTCGACCTCGTAGGCGGCGACCCCGACCCGCTCGAGGAACGACACCTTGAGCTCCAGGCTCGCCAGGCTGGCATCGGGATCCCGCGCTATGACGGCGAAGGCCATCGCGCTGTCGAGCCAGGCCGTGATGAGGCCGCCCTGCACCACGGTGCCCTTCGTGTGGGCGAACTCGGGACGCGCGGTGTAGCGAACGCGGGCGATGCCGGCTTCGTGGTCGACGCGAAGCACTTCGGTGAATCCGATGGCGTGCATCAGGTCCTTGGGGAATTTGCTGAGGTCCATGGTGGCGCGTGTGGCGGTTGTCTCGACAGCGCATATTGTCCGTCCAGACGCAGCGCCGGCGGACTCGGACCTCAGGGCGGGGGCGGCACGAAGCTGTAGCGCAGCCGGCGCCCTTCGAGTCGCAATCGCAGGCCGTGGTGCCTGAACAGGTAGCGCAGGCCGATCGCCAGGGAGCCGAAGCCCGCGGCGGCCGCCACGCCCATGGCCCAGCGCGGGCCGAAGGTATCGGCCACCCAGCCCACCATCGGCGCCCCGATGGGCGTGCTGCCCAGGAGGATCGCCAGCAGGATGGCGATGACGCGGCCGCGCAGGGCCGGGTCGGTGGACATCTGCACCATGCCGTTGGTCGAGGTGGTGAGCGTCTGCGCCGCCGCGCCGGTCACGACCAGGGCGATGCCGAAGCCGACCACGTTGGGCATCAGCGCCGCCGCCAGGCAGCCGAAGCCGAACACCGCCGATCCCACCAGCAGCAGGCCGAAACGCGGCTGGGCGCGGCGCGCCGCCAGCAGCGCGCCGGTGACCGAGCCGATGGCCATCGTCGAAGAGAGCAGGCCGTACTGGCCGGGGCCGCCGTGGAAGGCGCCGACCGACATGGTGGAAATGAAGATGGGGAAGTTCAGGCCGAAGGTGGCCACCAGGAACAGCATGGCCAGCAGGGCGCGCAGGTCGGGGCGGCGCCAGACATAGCGGAAGCCCTCCATCAGGCTGCCCTTGTTGCGCCCCGCCGTGCCGTGACGCGGATAGAGCTCGCCCTGGCGCAGGCAGGCCAGCGAGGTCAGCACCGCCACGAAGGACAGCGCATTGAGCAGGAAGGCCTCGCCCGGCCCGGTGGCCGCGATCACCAGCCCGGCCACCGCCGGCCCCACCATGCGCGCGGCATTGAAGGAGGTGGAGTTGAGGGCCACCGCGTTGGACAGCTCGGTCTCCGACACCAGCTCGGCCACGAAGGTCTGCCGGGCCGGCGCATCGAAGGCCGCCACGCAGCCCAGCAGCAGCGCGAACACGTAGACATGCCACAGCTGCGCCATGCCGCTCACCGTGAGCAGGCCCAACCCGAGCGCCAGCAGGCCCATGGCGGCCTGGGTCGCCATCAGCAGCTTGCGCCGGTTCAAGCGATCGGCCGCCAGGCCGGTGAAAGGCAGCAGCACCAGCTGCGGGCCGAACTGCAGCGCCATCACGGTGCCGACGGCGGTGGCGTTGTGGTTCGTCAGGTGCGTCAGCACCAGCCAGTCCTGGGCGGTGCGCTGCATCCAGGTGCCGACGTTGGACACCAGCGCGCCGGCCGCCCACAACCGGTAGTTGCGGTTGCGCAGTGAACGGAAGGTAGGGCCATCAGGCCTCCAGCAGGCGCTGGAGCAGCCGCACCGCGCCGGCCAGCTGCCGCTGCTCGGCCGGCGAGTAGCGCGCCGAGATCGTGCGCTGCAGCCAGTCTTCGCGCGCGGCCCGGACCTGGCGGAACACCTTGCGCGCCTGCGGGGTAAGCGACAGCAGCGTGCGGCGCCCGTCCGCCGGGTCCGGCGCGCCCCTGACATAGCCGGCCTCGATCAGCGAGGCCACGGTGGCGCCCATAGACTGGGAACGGACGCCTTCGGCCAGCGCCAGTTCGGTCACGGTGGCGGCCTCCTGCCGCTCCAGCCTCAACAGCACGGCGCGCTGGGATTCGGTCCAGTCGGCGGCGGAGGCCTCCTGGCGCAGCCGACGGCGCAGTTGCGAGGCCAGCATGCGCAGCTCCACCGCCAGCGCGTGGGGCGTGTCGGTTTCGGGGTCGGCGAATTGGGCGGGCATTGCACTCGGTTGGACAGGATAACTACGAAGTTTAGCTTCTTATTTTGACCCCGGGGGCGACCTGGACATGGAGGAATCTAAAACGACAATAAAGTTTGCCCGATTGAATAAAGTCAGCCTCGCGATCGAATAAAGTCCGCCCCCTTTCTTGCGCCGCCGCCCGCTGAATTCATCGCCTATGGGCATGAGACAACGGGTCGGTGCCTCGCGCGCGATGGCTGCGGGGGTCTCGCTTGTCGGCGTTCCTTTTTCCCATGGGTGCGAAGTCGCCCTGCAGTACAACCGACCCACGACGCGGGCTCAGCCCACACGGAACTTCTTTGTCTTAGAGCGGTGAGTCGAGGTCGCTCAGCACACTGGCGATGTCGATGTTGATGATGAGTTCCTTCAAAGTTAGGCCGGAACTCCATCAAAATTAGGACCTAACTTTGACGGCGGTGTTTCCAAGTCATTGATTCATAAGAAGAATTTCACGACGAGGCGTTGTGCCATCGATGACCTTCCTTCACCATGGATTCTCTGCGGGTCGTGGCACGGTCGCGGCCATGGCCGCTCGCGTAGTCACCGCCTTCAGATGACCTGGCGGGAGCCTTTGCTGTGGCTACGTAAGAATCTATATGACTAATGGAAGAGCCACGTCACGAATCGCCCTAGAAGCCGAGTTGGCGACCGTACGTATCAAGCCGTAGGCATTTTTGTTGAACGAAGCGGAGGATGAGCGTCCCGCCAAGGCCCGCCAGCAGACCGACCAGTGCAGAGGCCAAGCCAGCCGGACCATGCGGGCGGCTGGGCGGTTAGTGGTGGGATCGGACGTCTTCAGCGCAGAATTTCAACCGAGGTATCGAACACATAGCCCGCACCGCGCTCTGTACGGATGAACCGGGGCTCGGACGGATTCACCTCGATCTTGCGGCGCAGCCGAAGGATCTGAACGTCGATTGAGCGGTCGTAGACCTCCGCGCCATGCAGGCGCGACAGCTCCAGCAGCCGGTCGCGCGAAAGCACCCGTTGCGGTGCCTCACACAGCGCGAGCAGCAGGTTGAACTCGCCATTGCTCAATTCGACCCGGCGGCCATCGGGAGTGGTGAGGCGCCGCACCAGCAGGTTCAGCTCCCAGCCGGCGAAGCGGTAGGCACGGCAGCTGGCCTCTCGCGTGGGCGGGGCCGCTTCGGCCTGCAATTGATAGCGCCTCAGCACCGCGCGGATGCGTGCCAGTAGCTCACGGTTGCTGAAGGGTTTGGTGACGTAGTCGTCGGCCGCGATTTCCAGTCCCATCACGCGATCGGCCTCGTCGCGCTTGCCGGTCAGGATGATCACAGGTATCGCGCTGTGCTCGCGCAATTGTCGGGCGAGCTGCATGCCGTCCTCCCCGGCCAGACGCAGGTCCAGCATCACCAGGTCGATGGCATCTTCCCGCAGTATGCGGGCCATCTCGGCCCCGGAGGCGGCTGCGCTGACGCGCATCTCGTTCTCCGACAGGTATTCGGTCAGCAGTTCGCGGATGGCCGGATCGTCATCGACCACCAGGATATGGGCAGGCGAGGTATTCATGGCGTCGTAAGCGTAGTGCATGAGTCCCCGCTCGCGCCAGCGGCCCTGTTGCAGATGAAACCGAGGCGCATTTCATCAGACATGCCGGCGGATGGACGAGCGGGCTCCCGCTGTCAATGGTGGCCGGCCGCCGAAAGGATCAATGTCGCGACCTCCTGCGGATGCGACAGCAGCGAGACGTGGCTGGAAGGCAGCTCGATGGTGCGTGCATTCATGCGCTTGGCCATGAAGCGCTGCAAGTCGGGGTTGATCGTGCGGTCCTCCGCGGATACCGCGTAGTAGGTGGGCTTGAGGCGCCAGGCAGCAGTGGTCGTGCGTGCGGCCGGCGTGGCCTTCGACATGCGGCCCTGTACGGCGTAGTAGGCGCGCGCCTCGGCGGTTGGAAGGTCGCCGGCGAAGTCGCGGACAAACGCTTCCTCAGAGAGCTGGCCGTAGCCATCCGTGCCCCACACGATGCCTGCGCTTGCCGGAGGCGTGGGGAAGCGGCCTGCGAGCTCACCGTAGTTCTCGCCCGCATCGGGTGCGCGCGCTGCCACGTAGACGAGGGCGGTCACCTTCGGGTCCACGCCCGCCTCGCTGATGACCATGCCGGCATACGAATGAGCTACCAGCAAAGTGGGCCCCTGCTGCAGCGCCAAGGCGCGCCGGGTGGCCTCGACGTCGTCTGCAAACGAGCTCAGCGGATTCTGGACAGCCATGACGTTCAGCCCGGCCTGCTGGAGCAGCGGAATGACCTTGCCCCAACTGGAGCCGTCGGCAAAAAGGCCGTGCACCAGCACCACGTTTCGCGCGGCGGGCGTGCTCTGGGCGAAGACCTTGTTGGCCCCGAGCGCGGCTGCGGACAAGGCGGCAAGCGAACCTGCGAAGTTGCGGCGATTCATCATTTCATGGCTCCTGGTGTTGTTGGGTGGTGCTGACTGTGATGCGCTGCGGTTGCGCGCCCGTTGCGTGGTCCCTCATTTCTGCTACAGGCGAAGTGGAGATCGTTTCATTTGCAATTCGCAACGAGGCTGACCTCGTGACGGTCTTGTTTCAACTGACATTGCACTCGCTACGGATGTCGCGAATCGCTGCGCCTCCGCAATCCGTGCGCAACCGCACAACTTGACCATCGAAGCATGAGATGAAACGTCAAGGAGCGAACGATGAACCACCCAAGCTACTCGCAGCCGGTCGCGAGCTACGAACTGCGCTTCCAGTCGCTTTTCCGCCAGCGGCGGGGCTGGGCCTTTCCTTGCGACGCCGAAGGCCACGTCGACATGGACACCTTGAGCGAACGTGCGCGCATCAACTACCTCTTCGCGCGTGCACTCGTGGGCATCGACGTGGATACACCGAGGGTTCGACCGAGATGATTGCCCGCTAGCTCGCCCTCGAACGCAGCCTTCAGACAAGGACCAAAAAATGCATGTAACGACGATCGACATTCGCGAAGCCGCAGCGCCGGCCTTGTTCTATCTGCGCCCGAACTGGGGTGGCCCTGTAGAAGCGAGCGCAAAAGACCTGGAATTCCTTGCTTTGGCAGAAGGCTACCGCGCGTTCGGCGGCATCGCGGTCAGCGCCGAAATGGCCGGGCGCTTGCCGGGGGCAGGCATTTCGCGGCTGGCCCGAGGCATCGTTGCGCGAGAGGTGATCAGCTTCGAATGGCGCGGCGAGTACTGGCTGCCGCGCTTTCAGTTCGAGGGCGAAGGACTCACAGTGACTGCGGATGCGGCCCTCCTGATTGCGGAGCTCGCCGCCGCACTGGATGACAGCGAATTGGCGCAATGGTTCGTGACGACCAATGCGTGGCTGGGAGAACGCCTACCGCTGCAGGTGATGCCAACGGACTTCGAACGTGTGCATGACGCGGCGCGCTCGTTCCGCTTTGCATGCCGCGACTGAAGCGCCAGACGACAAGGACTCACGATGAAGAACGACAGCATTCGCACGTATCACCGAGCGGCTTCACCTGCCGGCGTCGCCGCCGTCATCTGTGCCTTTCTCTCCCTGTCATTGGCCGGCTGTGGCGATTCGAAGCCCCAGGGGACTGTGGCACAGGCACCGGAAGTCGAGGTTGTCACCGTTCACCGCCAGGCTGTGCCGGTCCGCACGGAGCTTCCAGGGCGCACCGTGGCCTATCTCGTCGCGCAAGTGCGCGCACGCGTCGATGGAATCGTGCTCAAGCGCGAGTTCGAGGAGGGTTCGGACGTCAAGGCCAACCAATTGCTCTACAGGATCGATCCTGCGCCGTATCGCGCAGCACTGGACAGCGCGCAGGCCTCGCTGCAGAACGCGCAGGCCCGTCTGGTGTCTGCGACCGCACTGGCGCAGCGCGACAGGCAGCTCATCGCCGCGAACGCGGTGAGCAAGCAGGACCTGGACAACGCCGTGGCCGCGCAAGGGGAGGCCGAAGCAATGGTCGCTTCCGGAAAGGCGGCGGTGGAGACCGCGCGCATCAACCTGGGCTACACCGACGTGGTGTCGCCCATCAGCGGTCGCGTCGGGATTTCGCAGGTCACGCAGGGAGCGTACGTGCAGGCAGCCGCGGCGACGCTGCTGTCCACCGTGCAGCAGCTCGACCCCATCTATGTCGATCTCAATCGCTCCAGCCTTGCGGGCCTGCAGTGGCGCCGTGACATCGTGTCCGGAACGCTCAGGGTCGGCGGTCCGGACGCGGCAAAGGTCCAGTTGACACTCGAGGACGGAAGCCAGTATCCGTTGGCCGGAAAGCTGGAGTTCACCGACGTCACGGTCGACTCGGGCACGGGCTCGGTCACGGTACGTGCGGTGTTTCCGAATCCCGACCATGTGCTGCTGCCCGGGATGTTTGTGCGCGCCAGCATCGAGCAGGGCGTGGACGAGCATGCGTTGCTGGTGCCGCAGGTGGGCGTGACGCACGATCCAAAGGGCCAGGCCACGGTACTCGTCGTCGGCGACGACGACAAGGTCGCGCTGCGCACGATCCAGGCGACGCGAACCTCCGGAGACCAATGGGTGGTAGACGGCGGCCTCGAGGACGGCGAGAAGGTGATCGTTGCCGGGCTCCAAAAAGTGAAAGGCGGTGCGCTGGTGCGAACAGTGGAGAAGCAGCCGCCAGCCGCTTCCGCCGGATTGCCGGGTGCACGATCTGATCGTGTCGTGGCATCGGCGGAAAAATAGGCGAGGAGCGGAACATGGCCAGGTTCTTTATCGGGCGCCCGATCTTCGCGATCGTTCTTGCAATCCTCGTGATGCTCGCGGGAGCGTTGTCGATCTTCACGTTGCCTGTCGAGCAGTACCCGCAGATCGCGCCGCCCACGGTGCAAGTCACCACCAGCTATCCCGGCGCGTCAGCCACGACCGTGCAGGACACGGTGGTGCAGGTGATCGAACAGTCAATGAGCGGGCTCGACCACTTGCTGTACCTGTCTTCGGTCAGCGACGACACCGGTCAATCGACCACGACCTTGACGTTTGCGCCCGGGACCAATCCGGACATCGCAGAGGTGCAGGTACAGAACAAGCTCCAGCTCGCCACGCCGCTGCTGCCGGCACAGGTGCAACAGACCGGCGTGCGGATCACCAAATCCAGCAGCGCATCGCTGCTCGTAGCGGCCTTCGTGTCGACGGATGGCAGCATAAACAAGTACGACATTGCCAACTACGTGGCGTCCCATGTCCAGGACCCGCTGAGCCGTCTTGAAGGCGTCGGGAACCTGAACGTGTTCGGCACTCAGTACGCGATGCGCATCTGGCTCGACCTTCAGAAGCTCTACGGTTACTCCCTCACGCCGGTCGACGTGACCAGCGCGGTGTCGGACCAGAACGTCCAGGTGTCCGGTGGCCAGTTGGGGGGCGCACCGGCCGTGGGAGACCAGCAGTTGACCGCGACGATCACCGCCGCCACGTTGCTGCGCACGCCGGAGGACTTCGGCGCGATCCTGCTCAAGGTGCAGCCGGATGGCTCACAGGTGCGCCTGCGCGACGTTGCGCGCATTGAACTGGGTGCCGAGAACTTCGCTGTAGACACCCGGTACAACGGCAAGCCGGCTGCGGCGCTCGCGGTGCAACTGGGCACCGGCGCGAACGCCCTGCAGACGGCCAATGCGGTGCGAGCGCGTATCGATGAGCTGTCGAAATACTTTCCGCCGGGCCTGAAGGTGGTCTATCCCAATGACTCGACGCCCTTCATCAAGGAGTCGATCAAGGAAGTCGTGAAGACCTTGTTCGAGGGCATCGCGCTGGTCTTCCTGGTCATGTTCCTCTTCCTGCAGAACATCCGCGCGACGATCATCCCGACGATCGCGGTGCCGGTGGTGTTGCTCGGGACTTTCGGGGTGATGGCAGCGCTCGGGTTCACCGTCAACACCCTTTCCATGTTCGGACTCGTGCTGGCGATCGGCCTGCTGGTGGACGATGCGATCGTCGTGGTCGAGAACGTGCAGCGCGTGATGGAGGAAGAGGGCCTGTCAGCCGTCGAGGCGACCCGCAAGGCCATGGGCCAGATCTCCGGCGCACTCGTCGGCGTGGTGACGGTTCTGTGTGCGGTGTTCGTGCCCGTCGCGTTCTCCGGCGGGACGGTGGGAGCGATCTACCGGCAGTTCTCGCTCACGATTGTCGCGGCGATGCTGCTGTCGGTGCTTGTGGCGCTCACGCTCACACCGGCTCTGTGCGCGATGCTCCTGAAGCGCTCCCCGGAGGGTGCCGAGAAGAAGACTGGCTTCTTCGGCTGGTTCAACCGCCGCTTCGAGCGCTCGCGGGAGCGCTACGCGAGCGGCGTCCGCCATGTGATCCTGCGCTCGGGCCGCTGGCTCGCGATCTACGCGGTGCTCGTCGCCGCGGTGGGGTGGCTGTTCGTGCACCTGCCGACTTCCTTCCTGCCGACGGAGGACCAGGGCTTCATGTACATCCAGGTGCAGACGCCCCCGGGTGCGACGATGGAGCGCACGGGTGGCGTACTCGCGGACATCGGGAACTACCTGGCCAATGATGAAAAGGCCACTGTCGAAGGCAGCCTCGTGGTCAACGGGTTCAACTTCGCGGGCCGTGGACAGAGCCAGGGACTGGTGTACGTCCAGCTAAAGGACTGGCACCAGAGGCAGCATCGCGACCTTGGTGCGGCTGCCTTGTCCGCCCGCCTGGCCCGGCACTTCGCCTCGTACAAGGACGCGATCATCATCCCGATCACGCCGCCAGCCATTCAGGGGCTGGGGACTGCCTCCGGCTTCGACTTCGAGCTGGAAGATCGCGGCGGCGTGGGTCAGGAAAAGCTCACCCAGGCATTCGACAAGCTGCTGGCCCTCGCATCGCACGACCCGGACCTTGCGCTCGTGCGACGCAACGGACTCGCCAACAACCCGACCTTCCGGGTGGACGTGGATCGCGAGAAGGCGAGCGCGCTGGGGGTGGCGATTGCGGACGCCGACCAGGCCTTCTCGATCGCGTGGGGTTCGAAATACGTCAACAACTTTCTCGACACCGACGGCCGAATCAAGAAGGTGTACGTGCAGGCCGATGCACCGTTTCGCATGAATCCCGAGGATCTGGACCAGCTCTACGTTCGAAACGTGCAGGGCGGGATGGCGCCGTTCTCGTCGTTCTCGAAAAGTTCGTGGACCTTCGGCCCGCCGCAGCTGCAGCGCTACAACGGAGTGCCTGCGATCGAGATCCAGGGCCAGGCCGCGCCGGGGCGCAGCACCGGGCAGGCCATCGCAACGATGGAGCGCCTGATGAAGCAGATGCCGGAAGGCATTGGGTACGAGTGGACCGGTGTTTCGCTGCAGCAGCAACAGTCCGGCTCGCAGGCGCCGTACTTCTACGCGCTGTCGATCCTGGTGGTGTTTCTCTGCCTGGCGGCGCTCTACGAGAGCTGGGCGATTCCGTTGTCAGTGATCCTGGTCATTCCCCTGGGCGTGCTGGGCGCGCTCGGTGCGACCACGTTGTCAGGCCTGACCAACGACGTCTACTTCCAGGTCGGCTTGCTGACCACGATTGGCCTGTCGGCGAAGAATGCCATCTTGATCGTGGAGTTCGCACGCGAACTTCAGGCCACGGGCCGCAGTGCATTCGATGCCGCGATAGAGGCTGCGCACATGCGACTGCGGCCGATCGTCATGACCTCGCTGGCCTTCGGCCTCGGCGTGCTCCCGTTGGCCTTGGCCAAGGGCGCGGGTTCGGCGAGCCAGAACGCGATCGGCGTTGGCGTGATCGGCGGAATGGCCACGGCGACGTTCCTCGCCATCTTCTTGATCCCGATGTTCTATGTCGTGATCGCAGGCAGGCTGGCGCGGCCGAAGCACGCTTCGGAGCCGACGCATCCGCCGCCAGTCGCCAACTCAACCCTCGAAGGAGTCTGACATGCACTTCCTCCAGCGCGGTGCGGTCGCAACGGCCGCGGCGATCCTGATGGCAAGCTGTTCGCTGCAACCGGTCTACCAGCGGCCCACGGCACCGGTTGCTGCTGCCTATCCTCAGGGCGAAGGCTACGGCGCGGCTGCAAGCGTCGACGCGGATCTGCCGCCCGCTGCCGATATCGGTTGGCGCGACTTCCTGCCGGATGAGCGTCTGCAGCGGCTGATCGAGATCGCGCTGCATAACAACCGCGACCTGCGCGCCGCGGCGCTCAATGTGGCGCAGGTGCAGGCCGAGTACCGTGTCCAGCGCGCGGCCTTGTACCCGCAAATCGGGGTCGGGGTCCAGGGTGAGCGTTCGCGCACGCCCGGCAGCCTCACCCAATCCGGCAACCCACTCGACGCGCGATCGGCGACGGTGGGGCTTTCCGCGGCGTGGGAGATCGATTTCTTCGGACGTGTGAAGAGCCTCAGCGACGCGGCTCTCGAACAGTACCTGGCGAGTGCGCAAGCGCGGCAGTCGGTTCAGATCCTTCTGGTGTCGCAGGTCGCCGACCAATACTTCACCGTGCTGGCGTACGACGACCAGCTCGCCGTCACGCGCAAGACGTTCGAAGCGGCCACGAGCTCACTTGCGATCGTGCAGCGCAGGTTCGACGTCGGCACGGCTTCGGAACTGGACGTGGCCCAGGCGCAGACACTCGTCGAGAACGCCCGCATGAATGAAGCGGACCAGTTGCGCCTGCGGGCACAGGCAGAGAACCGCCTGGTGCTGCTCGTGGGGCAACCGTTGCCGCCGGACCTGCCAAAGCCGGTCCAGCTCAGCGAGCAGACCCTTCGCGACGACGTGCCCGCAGGGCTGCCTTCCGACCTGCTCATGCGTCGCCCTGACATCCTGCAGGCCGAAGCCCTTCTGCGCTCGGAGAACGCGAACATCGGCGCGGCACGCGCGGCCTTCTTTCCGCGCATTGCGCTGACCGGCACCTTCGGCACGGCGAGTTCGACGCTGGGGGGACTGTTCGGTGCCGGCGCCAGTGCCTGGTCGTTCGTTCCGGCGCTGACGGCGCCGATCTTCGATGCCGGCGCCAACCAGGCCAACCTTGACGTCGCCAAAGTGCGAAAGGACATCGGCATCGCGCAGTACGAGAAGGCGATCCAGGTCGCATTCCGGGAGGTATCGGACAACCTCGCCGCCCGCTCGAACTATCAGGACAAGCTCGTTGCCGCACTGCGATTCACCGACGCGCAGGACCGGCGGATGCGGCTTGCCCAGTTGCGATACGAGAGCGGCGTGGACGACTATCTTAACGTGCTCTCCGCGCAGACCGACCTGTACAACGCCCAGCTCGGGCTGGTGCTGGTGCGGATGAACCGTCTGGAGAGCCTGGTCGACTTGTACCGGTCGCTGGGCGGCGGATGGCTTCGGGATACCGGCAATGCCGAGCGCGTCGCAGGAGAGTTCACTCGCTGAGTGGGGAGGCGGTGGCGAATCACGGCTTCGACGCGCTTGAACGCGAACCCGTGCTGCAAGCATGAAAAGCACGCCCTCGGGCGTGCTCGGGACCGCATGCGCCTTGCGGCGCGATGCTTTACTTCATCGCGACGGCCGGCCGCGAACCGGCCGCATGCAGGGCGGCGAGCTCGAAGGAGCCGCTGTCTTCGCCATAGAGCTGATCGAGCGTGCCGTTCTTCTCGGCTTGCGCGAGTTCAGATTTGACTTCAGCGCGCGGCGTGGTCAGGACCTGGTGCTTCGCAAGGTAGAACGAACCGCTGTCGCTGCCGTCCAGCGCATTCAGCGTGCCTTCGGCGCGGGCTTCCTTGACTTCGTCCTTCACTTCGCCGCGGGACTCGGTGGAGTGGAAGTGCGCCGCGAGGTAGGCCGAGCCGCTGTCCTCGCCGGTGAGGGCAGCGAGCTGGCCGCTGGCCTGCGCGGCCTTCAATTGCGCCTGGACTTCAGCGCGGGACACCTGGGCCGACGCCGCGGTGGCCGTGAGGGCGAGGCTGACGGCCAGCAGGCCCATCGTTGCATTGAACTTCTTCATGATGATTTCCTTCACGCGTCTGGATGAATGGGTAGAGACAGCACCGGCAGACGCGCAACCGGCACTCTCGCGAAACAACCTTGCGACTCGCGTCTGCTTGGTTGCCTCTACTGTCGGTGGGGCAGGTTGCCGCCGGATTGCATATCGCAGGCGTCCCAGTTTCATCTGAAATGAATCGTTGATCGCGCTGCAATCACCGCTCAATTCGCGCGCGGCAAAGTGGAGGCGGGCAGTCGGATGCGCATTCGCCGGAAGCCCGCTTCTCATTGAATGCACCCCCAAGAGGAACATCACATGACTACTACGCTCGAATCTGCTCTCGCACGTCGCCAGGCACCGCTCCGGACCCCTACCGCCCTCGGCGCAGAGGTGCGGCGCGATGTCGGGGCTGCACTCGCCGCACTGCTCGCCGATGCCTTTGCGCTCTACCTCAAGACGAAGAACTTCCACTGGCACATGTCCGGCCCGCACTTCCGCGACTATCACCTGATGCTCGATGAGCAGTCGGACCAGATCTTCGCGACCACCGACCCGATCGCGGAGCGCGCACGCAAGCTGGGCAGCACCACGCTGCGCTCCATTGGCGACATTTCGCGGCATCAACGACTGCTGGACAACGACGCGACCTTCGTCACTCCGACGGACATGCTGGCGGAGCTGCACGAGGACAATCTGCGCCTGGTCGACTTCATGCGCGCGACACACGCGCTGTGCGACGAACAGGGCGATTTGGCCACCACCAGCCTGCTGGAAGTGTGGATCGACGAGGCCGAGCGGCGCGCGTGGTTCCTCTTCGAAGCCGGACGCGCTGGCTGAGGCGGTAAGGATCATTGCCATGGCCGACATGACGGAACTTCTTCTGTCCGCGCTGGAGCGGCAATCGCGTATCCAGGCGCAGCAGTTCGACGATCTGCGATCCAGCGTCGCGACGCTCCGCAGCCAGCTCGGTGAACTCGTCAAGCGCATCGACCGGCTGGACGACACATCCACGCGGCACGAGCCGCAGCGCTAGCCATTTGGCTGCCCGGCCCTCCGCGCGATCCGGCGTTGTCTCGTTTGCGAAGGCCGGTGCGCCGGTTACATCTGTAATGGCCCACTCCCGTTCTGACATCGCGAAAGCATCTGCATAGGTCCTAATTGGACCCAGATGAGACGACAACACAGGGATTGCATTCATGTCAAAGATCATGGTTATCGAGGAAGATGTAGCGATGCGCGTGTTGATTTCCGAATGGCTGGCTTGCGAGGGGCACGATGTCCGTGCGCTGCCGCGGCAAGGCAGTGCATCCGACAGCACCGTGGCTCTGGTCATCCTGGATCTGCCGCATCCGCGCTCGCGCGGCGACGAGACGGCCTGCGCCGTGAAGGCCGTGCGTGCTGCCTATCCGTGCGCTGCGGTCATCGGAATCTCCACGCAACTCGGGCGCAGCCTGGGCGTCGATTCGGGCGCCGCCCGGGCGCTCGGCGTCAAGCGGCTTCTCGCCAAGCCATGCACCCGCGAAGAACTGCTCGGCGCAGTGGCGGAAGCGCTCTAGCGTGATGAAGTCGGGCGACCGCCTTCGGCGTTGGATCATCGCGGCGGGCGTGCTGCTGGTCGCGGCCTTTACGGCCTCGGCGGTCTACGACAGCTGGCGCCTGCATCAGCAGATCATGCTCGCCAACGAGCGCGAGCTCGGCAATCTGGCCAAGGCGCTGGCCGAGCAGGGTTCGCGCAACCTGCAGGCGGTCGACCTGCTGCTGCGCGACACGGCCGACTGGTACGAGACCACCGGCCGGCACCTGCCGCCCGATGCCATCTCCGCCGCACTGGCGGCGCGCGTCGTGGGCATTTCGCAGGTCAGCGTGCTCACGCTGGTCGATGCCCAGGGCATGCAGCGCCATCGTTCCCGCACGACCGGCGAGCCGCTCGCGGACGTTTCGGATCGACCTTACTTCCAGAACCAGCGCGAGCGTCCCTCTGGTGACCTCTACATCAACGAGCCGGTGGTGACGCGCAGCGAGCGGTTGCCGGCGCTCGTGGTGTCGCGGCGGCTCAGCACGCCCGAAGGCAGATTCGATGGTGTGGTCACGGCGATCGTCACCCTCCAGCAGATCCAGGCCGCCTACTCCGCGATCCATCTCGGCGACGGCAGCGCGCTGGTCCTGACGCTGGACGACGGAACGCTGGTAGTTCGGCAGCCGGAGATTGCAGGTTTTGACGTGACGCGGCGATTTCCAGAACTTCCTCGCTTCAAGGGTGCGCCTCTCGTCGATCGCTCGATCAGTCCGATCGACGGATCGGCCAAGCTGGTGGCGGCGGTGGGGGTCGGCAAGCGGCCGATGACGCTGAGCATCATTCGTGACGAGGAAGAGGCCCTGCGCCCCTGGCATGACGAGGTGCGCAGCGCGATCATCCGAACGCTGCTGCTCACCGGGCTGGTCGTCCTGACGATCGCCGGGCTGCTGCATCAGCTGAGACGGCTGGAAACCGGCGAAGCGGAGAAGGCCGCGTTGCAGGCGCGGCTGCAAAAGGCGGAGCGGCTGGAGTCGCTGGGTACGCTGGCGGGCGGCATCGCGCACGACTTCAACAACATCCTGGGCGCGATACTCGGCTTCGGCGAGATGGCGCAGCGGCACGCGGAGCCGGGCAGCGATATGCGGCGTCACCTCGACCGTGTGATGCAGGCTGGTGCGCGTGCCCGGGTGCTGGTGCGCCGCATCCTCGACTTCAGCCGTAGCGGCGTCGCCGAGCGCAAGCCGGTTCACATCCAGGCTGTCGTCGAAGAAGCGATCGCGATGCTGCGGCCGACGCTGCCCGAGTCGATCTGCTTCGAAGCGCGGCTCGAAGCGGGCGCGGCGGCG
The DNA here is from genome assembly GCF_030486595.1 of Variovorax ginsengisoli. GTDB lineage: Bacteria > Pseudomonadota > Gammaproteobacteria > Burkholderiales > Burkholderiaceae_C > Variovorax > Variovorax ginsengisoli_B. The sequence goes on from NZ_JAUJZH010000033.1 coordinate 55,637, forward strand.
GTGATGGGCGATGGCACGCAGCTTTACCAGGTGGTGATGAACCTGTGCACCAACGCATCGCAGGCCATCGTCGAAACAGGCGTGATCGAGGTGCGGCTGGAACGCATGCGCTCGAGCGCGTCCCAGCACCTGTTGCATGGAGACATTGCGGCGGGTGACTATGTGCGGTTTATCGTGTCCGATACCGGTCGCGGCATGTCGGCCGATGTGCTGCAGCGAGCCTTCGATCCGTTCTTCACCACGAAGAAGGTGGGGGAGGGCACGGGGCTCGGTCTGTCGATGGTGCATGGCATCGTCTCGGATCTCGGCGGCGCGATCGATATCCAGACCGAGCCGGGTCACGGGACCTGCGTGGCGGTGTGGTTGCCGATTTCCGGTGAATTCGACGCGCAGGCGCAGCGCCCCGACCCCGCTTGGCCGCGCGGCTCGGGGCAGGTGGTGATGGTCGTGGACGATGAGCGGCCGCTGGTTGAACTGGCCGAGGAATTGCTCGCCGAACTGGGCTACGAACCCGTGGGCTTCGAGAGCAGCGAGCGTGCCCTTGAAGCCTTCACCGAGGACCCGCAACGCTTCGATGCCGTGCTGACCGACGAAATGTTGCCGGGCATGCCGGGCAGCGAGCTGGTTAGGCAACTGCAGGCGATTCGTCCCGGCCTGCCGGTGATCCTGGTCAGCGGCAACGTCGACGCGACGCTCGAGCAGCGTGCTCGCGACGCCGGTGTGATTGCGCTGCTGCGCAAGCCGCTTGCACTGCGCGAACTCGCCGAGACCCTTGCATTAACGCTCGGTCGCGAGTGAACGAGCGCTGAAGTCAAGACGCTCGCGCGCAGCATCATGCATCAGTACGGCAATCGGAGGTAGTGGCTTCCGAGCGCCATGAGCTCGCCATTGTCCGCGAGGAGGCTCGTATGATGCGGGTCGTTGCCTTGCGTCCAGCGGCCGGTGAACCACGCGTAGCGGAACACGTCGGCGCGGGACTCGCACAGCGCGACCATCTCGGTCATCTGTGCCCTCTGCTTGTCCACCGTGTCGATCTGGGCGCTCCCGTCGCCATTGTGCCAGTTGGCGAATTCGGTGACCCAGAACGACTTGCCGTACTTCTTCAGCCGGTCGAGTTGGGACTCGAGGCCGTAGTCGTACCAGTGAAGGCCTAGGTAGTCGATCTGCGGATCGCGGTTGCCGTTCGCCGCACGATAGGCGCCGTAGAAGGCATCGAGCCACACGACCGGATCGGCGAAGCCCGGCATCGTGCCCCAGGTCATTGCGGGGCCGACGAGCTGCACGCCGGTCCGTGCGGCGATCGATTCATAGCGTGGCCACAGTTGCGCGGCCTGCACCGGCGTCAGATTGGCCTGGTCGGTCAGGTTCGGTTCGTTCAGCAGCAACAGGTGCCGTATTTCCGGATGGGCCTGCAGATAAGCGAGTGCCTGCGCGTCGTCGAAGTCGCCCCACAGCATGGGGACGAAGTCCATCCCGAAGCGTGCGGCATGGTCGGAAGGCGCGCCGACGTTCGGACGCAAGCCCCAGTCGTACCACCAGCTGACGCCGGGCGCGAGCGCGGCCATGTCCTGCTCCGTGGCAAGGTCGTAGGCGATGCCGCGCCTCGTGCTCTTCGATGGTGATGCGGGTGGTGTGGCGTCAGAAGCACCAGCAGAAGTACTAGCAGATGCGGAGGCGTCGCCGCTGCCAGTGCTGCCGTTGCCGCTGTTGCTGCCACTGCCGCCACCACCAGCGAATCCGGCACCACCACCTCCGCCGCCACCACCACACGCGACGAGGCTCGCAGCGGCGAGGGTTGCGGCCAGCAGGCGCCGTCGTTCTTCGAGCAAACGAAAGTTCACTTGCCATCTCCACTGTTGGCGTGCATCACAGGGAGCTCAGGAAAGCGATCACCGCGGTGCGCTCATCCTTCGACATCTCCTCGAACCTGGCGCGGCTCGCAGCGGCCTCGCCGCCGTGCCACACGATGGCTTCCATCAGCGTTCGCGCGCGGCCGTCGTGCAGGTAGCGCGCGTTCTGCTCGCTGCCCTGCACGTACTTCAACGACCCCAGTCCCCACAGCGGCGCGGTGCGCCACATGCTGCTCGTCGCCTTGCCTTCCGGCAGCGTGTCGGCCAGGCCCGGTCCCATGTCATGCAGCAGCAGGTTGGTGTAGGGGTGAATGGTCTGGTTGCGCAGCTCCGCGAAGGGATGGTTCGCGCCTGTCTTCATCTGCGGCGTATGGCAGGCCACGCATTGCGCCTGCGCGAACAGGGCCTTGCCTCGGTTGATCTGGTCGGGGTTCACGTCATGCTCGGGCGAGACGCGTGTGTCGTCCGGGAAGCCGCTGCGCAGGCTGCGCTGCGCCGGCACGGCCAGCAGCGAGAGGTAGTCCGAAAGACGCTGGATTTCGGTTTCGGAGATCGCTGTGGCGCCGGTCGCATTGCGGCAGCCCGGGTCGAGCCGCTGGCAGTCGCGCGAAGGAAAGACAGGGCTGGTCACGCCCATGTCCTTGAGCAGCGCGTCGCCGATCTGCTGGCGCAGCGTGGCCTTCGAGGCCTTCCAGCCATAGCGTCCGAGGTGGACCTTGCCGGTCTCGGGGTTGGTCACCCAGTTCGGCACGCCCCTGACGCCATCGCCATCGCGATCGGTTGGGTCGGCCAGCGCGAGGATGGTGCTTTCGTCGATCGCCTCGATCAAACCCATGCCCACGACCTGTGCCGCCTGGCGCACGGAGAACTTCGCGGGGACCGGACCCTTGAATGCATAGACAGGCTTCTGCAGCCCGACCTTTTCGCCATCGGGCAGCGTGTACAGCGTGGTGTCATAGGATTGCACGCTCACGGAAAGGTCGCTTGCATTGGCGTCGCGGCTGCGCTGCTGCACGTTCACGCCGTAGGCCGCATCGGGCAACGGATTCGCGCCCGTCGATGCACCCGCTGCGGTCAGCACCGCCATCGAGTCCAGGCGCACGCCGACGCCGGAGACGACGCTTCGGCCGTTGAGCGTGTGGCATGCGATGCATCCCTCCTGGTTGAAGCGCGGGCCGAGCTGGTTGACGTGCGCGGCGAACACCGGGTTGTCGTCCGGGTGCTCCGAATGCCTGCCATCGAGGAACGACGAGTGGAACAGCCGCCGCCCCTGCACGAAGCGTTTGGCGTTGACGATGCCGATGTTGTTGGACATCTGCTGGAAGACGCGCATCGGCTCTTCCGAATAGTTGTACGAAAGGCTCGTCGACCCACCCAGCAGCGTCGCATCGGGCAGTGGTGCGGAGTTCAGCCGCGGTGCCACGCCGTACCACGGCACCAGGCCTTGCCCCACGACGTAGAGCTGCTCGAACGAGTAGTAGCGGCTGCCGGCCCCATCGACCACCGCTTTGCCCTTCAGACTGTCGGCGACCGGCTCGCCGGCGTGCATGCCATCGCCGTAGCGCTCCAGGCGCTCGGCCGGCGACAGCTCGATCACGTCGCCCATCTTGAGCGCGCGGTGAGGTTGGCCTTTGGGCACGTCCCAGTAGGAATCGAAGTCGATCTTGCAGTCCCGGCTGCCCGCCATGCAGATCGGATTGCCGCCCATCGTCGGATTGTTGAAGCCTGTGTTGAGCGACCAGCCGTAGTCGCGGACGCCTTCATCGTTGCTGTTCCGAAAGAGACTGAAGGTCGTGCCGTCGAAGGTGCCGTCGTTGACGATCAGGGTCATTTCGATGAGCTGCTTCCCCGCCGGCACGTGGTCACGAATCTCGATGCCGTAGGTGCGATTCTGGAAGTAGGCGGACGGGAAGGTGAGATACCGGCCCGGTCCTTCGTCGGGTGCGGTCCAGGGTTCGCCGCGCTCGCGCGCATGTCGTTCCGTGGGGCGCATCCCCATCAGCGTGACAAGCGTTCCGTCCGGCCCGCGGTACTGGATCTGCTCCGTCATCGGCGAGCCTGCCGCGAACAGCGGATAGAAGCTGGTGATGCCCAGGCTTGCATCCACCGACACGGGCTGCGTCGGGGGCAAGGGCGGCGACGGAGGGACTGGGTTCGGCGTGTCGATGTCGGTGCCGAGGTTCCTCGGCTCGTCCGGTGCGCTTTCCGCGGGCGCCGAAGGTGAAGGCGTCCCGGCGCTGGACGAGAGGGCAGTGGCGGCGATGGCCGCGGACGATCCGCCGGAACCACCGCCGCAGGCGCTCAGCGTTGCAGCAGCCATGAAGAGACACGCGAGGGAGACAGTGATGAGCGACGGCGGTCGCCCGACGTCGAGGTTCTTCTTGTTCACGATTCGTTTTCCTTGTGCTTCGTGCGGCGTGGATGCCAGAAAACTTCAGGGAAGTTCATGACGATCGCCGTCGATGAATCCCGCAGTCCTCGTGCCAGATCACCGTTGATGTGGAAAACGCAGGGCGTGACACGATTTGTCACATCGGCTGGCGCGAATCGGCCGCAGTGAACGCGGCGCCCATGCGCCGGGCCATCACCCGACGAGCCGATAACCCTTGCCGTACACCGTCTCGATGCGCAGCGGCTCGCCGCCCGAGGGCACGACGCGCTGAAGCTTCCTTCGCAGCTCGTAGGCATGCTGCTGCACTGCGCGTTCCGCGCTGCCGTCGATGCGGCCGACGAGTTCCTGGCGAAGGTACTCGGTCGTCACCAGCTGGTTGCACTGCTCGAAGAGCAGACGCGCCAACGTGAGCTCGCGCGAGGTCAGCCGCTCCACTCGGTCCTTCGAGTGCAACACGCCGGTGGCCATGTCGAGCGTGCACGCGCCAACTTTCAGCGTGCTCTTCCGGGACGCGCGCAGCTTTGCGCTGATGCGGGCGATAGTGCGTTGGACCACGTGATGGGGCGAGAGCTCGCAACGGATTGCATAGTCGTCGGCACCGTGGAGCAGCGCGCGCGATATGTTGTGGGCGCCACCTTCCCCGACCACGATGAGTGCGGTTTGCGCTTCAAGATGCGGCTCCACTTCCAGCAGGCATTCATCGATGCGCGCCATGGAATCCTCGATCAGGATGGCCGCGAACGCTTGCTCCGCATGGGCCGCGATAAACGCGCTGGCGGCCGAAAACGGCGCGACCTCGATGCCCTGCGCGACCAGGGCGCCCGCAATGTGCGCCGAGGCGCCGGGATCCCACATCAGTGTTGCAACCCTCATCGCGCTACCATCTGTATGGCAATATGTTGCGGACCCCTCGCTTCGATTTCCAAGATTCGATTTGTCATTGGCGGCTTCCAAGCATTTCGTGTACCGCTGGACCCGAGGGCGAGGGACGAATACTTAGTACTTCTCTTTTTGTAACAAACTTGTCGCGTCGCACTGAAGCGAGCGACAAGTTTGTCAGCTCTGGTTTGTCGTCGCCGTGTAGTCGACAAAGCTATCGCTGCGGCAGAAACTCGCCAATGTCATGCCGGCCTGGCGTGCGATCTGAATGGCCAGCGAACTCGGCGCCGACACGGTCGCCACCATCGGAATGTTGGCGCGCGCCGCCTTGCTCACCAGCTCGTAGCTCGCCCTGCTCGACAGGAAGACGAAGCCATCGTCGAGCGGCAGGCGAGCCAGCACGCGTTGACCGACCAGCTTGTCGAGCGCGTTGTGACGCCCCACGTCCTCCGCGGCCATCAGCACCTCTCGTTGCGGGCTGCACCACGCGGCGGCATGCAGCGCCCCCGTGAGTCTGGTGAGCGCCTGGAACCGGGGCAATTCCTCCGCTGCCCGACGGATGCTCCCGGCTGTCGGCTCGATCACGACGGCGGAGCGCGAAACCGGCTCCGGCATCAGGTCGAGCAGACCCAGGCTTTCGATACCGCAGACGCCACAGCCGGTGCGACCTGCGAGCGATCGGCGCCGGGTCTTCAGGGCTTGAAAGGACTGCTGGATCACCGTCAGCTGCACCTCGGCGCTCTCCTTGTGCATCAGCACCTCGAGATCGAGAATCTCGCTACCGTTGCGCACAAGGCCCTCGGTCAGCGCAAAACCGACGGCCAGCGCTTCGAGGTCGCGTGGCGTGGCCATCATCACAGCGTGCGAGATGCCGTTGAAGACCAGGGCGACCGGCCACTCCTGGGCCACGCAATCAGTGGCGAACGTCTGCGCGGCATTGCGGTGGCGCGCCACGCCGACTTCGACGTAGCCCTTGGGTTCGTTCATTTCCAGCATGGGACTTCCTGGTACAGGCCTACGCCGCCATCGGGACAGGCAAGGCAACGGAACGTCGCATGAGCACCGGCACCGACTTGGAGGTCGGCGTGCCCGAAACATCGGCCACGCTGTCCAGCGGTACCAGGGGATTTGTCTCCGGGTAGTAGGCGGCGATGCACCCGCGCGGGATGTCGTACTCGACCAGCAGGAAGCGGTCGGCGCGTCGCTCGATGCCGTCTTCCCAGACGCTGAACAGGTCGACCCATTCGCCGGCTGCGAAGCCCAGCACCTTCAGGTCTTCGCGATGGACGAACACCACGCGGCGCTGTCCGAACACGCCGCGGTAGCGGTCGTTCAGGCCGTACACTGTCGTGTTGTATTGATCGTGCGAGCGCGTGGTCATCAGCACCATCAACTGCTCGCCGTACTTGCGTCGTGCGCGGTGCAGGGGCGTGTCGGACTCGATGGTGCTGACCACGAACTGGGCCTTCCTCGTCTCTGTCTCCCAGACGCGCTCGCGTGAAGCCACGCCGAAATGGAAGCCACCAGGAGTCGAGACGCGGGCGTTGTAGTTCTCAAAGCCTTCCACACTCAGCGCGATGGCGTCGCGGATGCACGCATAGTCGCGCGATAGTGCGAGCCAGTCGACCGGCCGAGCGCCGAGCGTGGCGTGGGCGATACCGGCCACGATGGCCGTCTCGGATCGCAGGTGCTCCGACGCCGGCTTGTTGATGCCGTAGGAGATGTGGACCATGCACACCGAGTCTTCCACCGTCACGCCCTGGGCAACCCCGTCCTGCACGTCGATCTCGGTGCGCCCGAGCACGGGGAGAATGAGCGCCTCGCGCCCATGCACCAGGTGGCTGCGGTTGAGCTTGGTCGCAAGGTGCACCGTGAGGTCGCAGTTGCGCAGGCCCTCCCAGGTGCGCTCCGTATCCGGCGTGGCCATCGCAAAATTGCCGCCCAGTGCGAGGAACACGCTGATGCGGCCGTCACGCATGGCGCCGATGGTTTCCACCACGTCGAAGCCATGCCGGCGCGGCGGCTCGAAGGCGAAGGCATTTGCCAATCTGTCGAGGAAGGCCTTGGACGGCTGGTTCTCGATGCCCACCGTGCGGTTCCCTTGCACATTCGAATGACCGCGCACCGGCAGAAGACCCGCACCGGGCCGCCCGATGTTGCCGCGCATCATCATGAGGTTCGACAGCATCTGGATCGTGGGCACCGAGTTCTTGTGCTGGGTCAGGCCCATGCCCCACGTCGAGATCACGGCCTTGCCACGGATGTAGATCTCGGCCAGGTGCTCGATTTCCTCCCTGGCCACACCGGACTCGGCGACGAGCTCGTCCCAGGGCTGGCGACGCAGGTCTTCAGCGAAAGCTTCGAAGCCGCTGCAGTGCTCGGCGATGAAGTCCGCATCGAGAACGCGCGGCGCGCCTTCGAGCAATGCGATGTCATCGCGTTCGAGCACGCGCTTGGCAACGCCCTTTAGCAGGGCCTGGTCGCCGCCGAGCTTCGGGCGCACGAAGACCGAGGCGATCCTAGTGCTGCCCATGGTCATCATCTCGATGGGGCTCTGCGGGTTGGTGAAGCGTTCCAGCCCGCGCTCGCGCAACGGATTGATGGCCACGATGGTCACGCCGCGCCTGGCGCATTCGCGTAACTCGCCGAGCATGCGCGGATGGTTCGTCGCGGGGTTCTGGCCGAACAGGAAAAGGGTGTCGCAGCGCTCCATGTCGTCCAGCGTGACTGTCGCCTTGCCGACACCCACGGTACCGGGAAGGCCCCGGCTGGTGGACTCATGGCACATGTTCGAGCAGTCGGGGAAGTTGTTGGTGCCATAGACGCGTACGAACAACTGGTACAGGAAGGCGGCTTCGTTGCTGGCCCGACCTGAGGTATAGAACGCAGCCTCGTCGGGGCTCGCCAGCCTTTTCAGGTGCTGGGCTACAAGTTCATAGGCGGCGGACCATGCGATGGGCTTGTAGGTGTCCGTGGCCGGGTCGTACGCCATCGGTTCGGTCAGGCGACCGTGTTCCTCCAGTTCGTAGTCAGATTCCTCGAGCAGGCTCGTCACCGTGTGCTCGGCGAAGAAGTCGGGCGTCACCCGCTTGCTGGTGGCCTCGACCGCGACGGCCTTGACGCCGTTCTCGCAGAACTCGAAGGTCGACGCATGCTCGCGGTCGGGCCATGCACAGCCAGGGCAATCGAAGCCATCGCGCTGGTTCTGCTTGAAAAGTGTCTTGTAGTTCTCGCCGGGAACGCGCTCCTTCACCAGTGAGATGACAACCTGCTTGATGGCGCCCCATCCGGCGGCAGCATGCGTGTACGGCTCGATTCTGGCGTTCGGGTTGCTATTCCTGCTGGACACGAGTCTCTCCTGGGTAGTGCTTCAAGGTGTGGAAAAGTCTAGAAGCGCCACTCCCTTCACCACGAGCACAGGTCCGCCGGTTTGGGAGAAGCACAGCGCTATCGTCGAAGCCGCGGCTTGCGCGTTGGTTGCGGCTGGACCGCGGTGTCTTGCGGCTGCAATCCGGGGTATGTCAGTTGAAACAATCGCCGCGGCCGGTGCTCAGGGCTTCCAGTCTGACAGCACCCGGCTCCGGTCCACGGGCGGCGGAGGCGGTGGAGATGAAATCGCCGTTCCGATGCTGACGAAGCCGGCCAGCACCTCGGCCGGCGCAATGCCCAGCGCCTCACGAAGGGTCTGGTCCTGGACGCGATCGCCGCTCAAGACGATGGCACCGAAGCCGATCGCATGGGCTGCCATCAACAACTGGCCCAGCGCCGCGCCCGCGGCGAGCCACTGCTCAGGCACGGGCACGACCGCATCCGCCTCGGGCCGCACGACGAAGGCCAGCATCGTTGGCGTCTGCGTGGCATGTGCGCGGGCACGCTCGATGTCCTGCGTCGTCGCATCGGGTGTCCTGCGGCGCTTCTCGTCCTCGAACAGATCAGCCAGTCGCGCACGTGTTGCATCGCCGAAGTCGACGAGGCGCCAAGGCAGCATGCGGCCGTGGTCCGGTGCGCGAAGGACCGCGTCCACCAAGCTCCCAAGTTGCGCGGCGCTCGGTCCAGGCGACCCAAGGCGCCTCGGAGAGACTGAGCGCCTAGACAGCATTGCAGACAGCAGCGCGTCCGTGCTCATCGTGCACTCCGTACGGTCATTGCTGCCGCGATCCTGCCCAACTCGATCACCGCCGCCTCGATCTCGGGCGACCAAGGATAGCTGTAGTTGAGCCGCATGAAATGTCCATAGGTGTTCGAGGTCGAGAACATCCGGTCGGCTCCGATCGACCATCCGCGTTCCAGCGCTTCCCTGTAGAGCGCCATGGTGCCCACATGGGGGGCCAGCTCGACCCATAACACGCAGCCGCCCTCTGGCCGAGAAAGGCGGCTGTGCTCGGGAAAGAAGCGCCGGGCCATCGAGATCATGATGCGGGCCTGCTGCGCCAGCGTCTGCCGCACCCGGCGCAGGTGATGCTTGAAGCCGTCGTTCTTCAGGTATTCCGCGACGCCGAGCTGGGGCAAGGTGGGCGTGCTGAGCCGAATCAGCTCCGGATGGCCGGGCGGTTGATCGTCCAACACGGCTCGCGCGTCGCGAAGGCGCCTGGCGAAGGCGCTGATCTGCTGATGAACGCGCTGCCAGGGAAGCAGTGTCGGGTCCGGGTAGGGTGAGCCCAGTGGCACCGCGCTGCCGGTGCGGATCGAGTTGATCGTGGTGAGTAACAGCCGGCTGGTGTCTACATCAGTCGATGTGTCCGGCGGCTGCGAGACCGCGATCGGATCCGAGCTGGGCTCGACATGGAGTGCGCGAACAAAGTAGCCGGATTGCGGCTGGCTCTCGATGAGATCGCGGCTTTCGAGTTGCAGGGATGCACGAGACACCGTGGTCACACTCAACTGGCGGGTACGGCAGGCCTCCCGGATGGAGGGAAGGTGCTCGCCCGCCCGCAGCACGCCATTGCGGATGGCGCGCTCCAGTTCATCGAACAGTCTTTCGCTGAGCTTCAAGGCGGAGCCCGTGGTTCTGGCGCGCGAGGCCCAGACCAGCTTCGGTGAGGGCGGCTGCAATATTCTGATCGGGAAGTCTCGTCAGTTCCACCAATTTCGCTTCCATGAGCGTGGAGAGGGCTCGCATGAGGTCGGTCAGTGGGAGGCCGAACTGCCGGCGCAAATGCATGATCGGTACGCGGCCCTTGTCGTCGTGTGCATCGAGCAGCACGGCCAGCAGCTTCCCGAGTAGGGAATCCGCAGGCGTGCTCATCGGGCACTCCGATCAGCGATTGATGTGGTGGAGGCCGGGTTGTCTGCTTCGTGGGGGGTCGGGTGAGATTCAATCATTGTTTCCAAAGAGTCCCGTGCATACTGGCGCTGCGTCGCACCTTGTCTTTACGCAACGGGAACCGTTCCACCGTCGATCACATACTCAACCCCTGTGATGGAAGCTGCGCGCTGAGACACCAGAAACTCGACGAGCTCGGCGACTTCCTCGGGCTTGGCGGGACGCCCAAGCGGAATACCGCCTAGGGAGTTCATTAGGGAGCGGCGCGCATTGTCGTAGTCAGTTCCCTTCTCTTTGGCGATTCTTTCAACGAGACTCACCGCAGCTTCGGTCTCGACCCAGCCAGGCGCCACGCGCACCACGCGCACGCCCTTGGGACTGACTTCCTTGGATAGGCTTTTGCTGTAGGTGGACAGTGCGGCCTTGGCTGCCGCGTAGGCAGTAGTTGCCTCCGGCAATGGCATCTGGCCCTGAATAGAGGTGATATGTACTATGACGCCGACGCCGCGAGCAAGCATGCCCGGCAGGAGGGCTCGGTCAATTCGAACGGCGGCGTAAAGATTCATGGCGAGCGCCTTCTGCCACTCGCCGTCGTCCAGCACGGCGAAGCCGCCGGCAGGTGCCGAAGAGCCTCCCGCCACGTGTACCACGATGTCCACGCCATCAAACTATTGCGCGACGGCGTGTGCAACGCTGTCACAGCCGTCCGCAGTGGACAGATCCGCGGCCACGAAGGCTGCGTTCCCAAGGTCCGCCGGCGCGGAGCGTGCCGTGGTTAACACGGTAGCCCCAGCCAGGGTTAGTCGCTCGACGACGGCGGCCCCAATCCCCTTGGTGCCGCCCGTGACAAGCGCCCTACGACCCTCGAGTTCCACAGGTGTGCGGACCTCAAGTGAGTCAATGAGGCCGTCCTTGAGGACAAACACGTGAATCAAGTCGATCCGGTTGCCGGGGAAATTGCCTTCAAGGTGCGCCAACAGCTTGAACGTGTCGCCTTCCCGCGATAGGCTGAGTGGCGTCAGCCGGTACTGGTACTTGGCTTTAGCTGCCGCCTTCCAGACGCATATGGCGTTCAAGCCACGGAACGTCTGGCCCTCGTCGCGAACTACTGCATCTGGGCGAAAGTAGTTGCTGAGCGAGGCTTCGTTGTCGGCTTCACGCGATTCGAGGTACCGCGCAATGGCATCGGGGGTTTTGACATTCATGGAAGTCAGCGAGCAAGTGGTAGTGGGCCGATGCTCGGCTTAAACTTATCAAATGACAAGTACACACCAACAAGTTAGTGCAGCACCTCTTGTCGAGCGCAAGGCCTATACGCCACTCACCGCCGCCATCGACGTCGAGGCATGTCTCAGCCTGCTGGAGGGGCGCTGGAAGCTCGTGATCCTGTTCCATCTCTTCGGTGGGAAGGTGCAGCGGTTCTCGGATCTAGAGAAATGCATCACCGGCATTTCCCAGAAGATGCTCGCCCAGCAATTGCGACAACTCGCGGCTGACGGCATCGTCGAACGCACGGTGCATCCTCAAATGCCACCAAGAGTCGACTACCGGATGACGGCTTGGGGCCAACAACTGTGCCCGGCATTGGACGGCTTGCTGAAATGGGCTGAGCTACGGGAGCAATACAGCATTCAATAGGATGGTTTTGAGTGCCCGCACCTCGAGCAGGCGAAGTTCAGCCATTGATGATCCTGAATTTTGGCAATGATTGGGGGCTAAGGCATTGCCTCATCCATTGCGCGGCGACGACAGGACGTCGGGAGCTGTCACTTTCCGCGTCAGAACGTCAACTCGAATCGCAGTTGGGCCACCCAGGCATTGCGCAACGTAAAACTGCCGTTCGGACGCATTACGTACTGCAGGTCCGGCTGCACGATCAACCATTTGGTGATCTGGGTGAGATAGCTCAGTTCAACTGCAGTTTCGGCCGCTGCCGTGTCCTGGCGCTGGATTCGCTGCGACTGGCGGTAAGGCGAGCCGTTGCGCGCACTGGCGATCGCCAGGCCGATCTGGTCGCTAGGGCGACCGGGGACCCAGCCGGTGCCAACGAGGCCCATGCCGATGTAGGTCTGGAAGCGATTGGTGCTCGCGTCCGCGGTGCCGAGCTGCATGAAGCCGGCGAGCGTCTGCTCGGCGTCGGCGCTTCGACCCAGCAGCCGCCATTCGCCGATCGCGTAGCCTCCGGTGCTGCCGTGATGGAGCGCGCCGAGCGCCCCCGCCGGGCCGACGTCCGGGTAGCTCCCCGTGTAGTGCCAGACACCGAGCGCTAGCTTGTCCTGATAGGGCGAAAGGCTGGAGAAGCGACCGATGCGATCGCGCGGGCTCGTCTGGTCGTCCGCGGCCTTGGTCGGCCGCGAGAGAAAGGCGGCCTCCGCGACGGCCAGTGCACCATCGCCCGGGCGGAAAGCACCACGTGAGCCGTCCGGCCGCACCACGGGCACTCCGTCCAGCAACGCAGCGCGAAGGACCATCCCTGGTGCGGGCTTGGCCGCGACGCGCACGCCCATCGCAGTGCGTGGGAATATGGACGGCCCCTCGACGCCACTTTGGGAAAACTCGGGACCCATGCCGAACGAACTGTTGAGGAACAGACCCGCGGCCTGCAGGTGATAGAACTCGGTGTTCAGATCATAGATCCCGCCTAGCACCGACATGGTTGAGTTCCGGAAATTGTGCTGCACCCAGAGCTCCTCGATGTCGGTTCCCGAGGGGCCAGCGATGTTGGTCACACCCTGCGCATCACCGACCCAGGCTCCCGGCGGTGTTCCGTGCAAGGAGCGAATATCCATCAGCGCGGTGGTGCCGGCCCAGGCGGAGGTTTCGGGCGCAGTGGCGTGCAGGCGCACATGCAGGCTTCCCACAAAGGTTTCGCCCTCGCGGGCGCCGCCCTGCAACACGCCGATGGCCGAGCCGTCATAGACCAGCGAAGGAGTGAGCACGCGTTCCTACGCACTGCCATTCTCCGCCGCGCTTGCGGCGAAGGCCGCGGCCATGAATACAAGCCGCGATGTGAGCGCATTGCTCATGTGTCACTGACATCAAGCCGCCCCAGCAGAGGGCTCGTTAACCGCCTGCTTCCGCCGCGCAAAGTCCCGATTCGACGGCTGGCCTGAGTTGATGGTCCTGCACCAGCCCCAAATGATTCTCCCGATTTCGCGGCAAAGCCGTCTGGGAAACTTTCGCCCGGCTTGTACTGGACTCCGGCGCGGTGTGAGGCTTGTGCCCCCTCAGCGGATAGGGAAGAACTGGCGTTGTGGACAAGGAGGGAAACTAGCGTGCGCAAAGGGGTGCGCAGAGCTTCGATCTGTTCACTGCGGCTGGCGCCGTGCATGCACCAGTGGCAGAAATGTTCGCAGTTGTTGCTCCATACGGAGAAGCGATTCTCTCCCAATCGGCGTCGTGCCCGCTCAACACGAGCCGCCCCGTCACAGGGAGTTTGGGAGCTGTCACGGACCAGCAGTGGGTGGCCGAGGCAGAAGTGCGCAAGAGACACCTCCTCTACCGGTCCGCGACGCCAGCGGCGGCTGAAGCCAGAGTAGTGAATCACGCGGCCGTTACCCGCGTAGATTCCGTGGTGAGAATAACCTCTGCGCGGTGACACCAGATGGTCTCCGACTGCCAACTCGTCCAGAGCAAGCACGGGTTGTGTATGTGGTTTCATGCACGCCAGTCTCGGCTCTCGACGATGCGGAACTATGTCTCAGAGCGCCGGCGTCCATTGCATTTGAAACGGCACGGCAATATCCGCGGGTGATGCCGGGAGACCCAGGCGCCAACCGTCGCGGCGCGGGATCGGCATATCGGTTTGATTTGCGGCCGCGAAGCCCGGATGATGGCTCTGATAACTGGAACCTCTACCGCGACGCACTGCGCCCGCTATGTTGCAGTGAATGTGTCGGCTGTACTGGGCGCCGGTTCACGACAGGATGTCAGGCCTCAGCGACGAGCTGAGCCCCGCATGTATGGGCTCCCAACTGGAAAGCTGCACACCCTGGTCCTCGATGGATGCCACGATGCGGTGACGGCACTAGTCGCCGCAGTGCCTCGGTGTGTAGCCACAATTCAAGCCGTGAGTTTGGAGGCATGTGCTCGGAACGTCGCATTGCGCTCGTCGAGGGCCTCCTGCGTCGACGGAACCATGATTGGAGCGCCTTGATGGGCGAACGCCTGGCATTGGTCGACGTAGGGGCGCAGGCGCTCATGGTAGGTTGGAGAGGCCGCTTCCATATTGCCCTCATACTCAGTCCACGTCGTTGCGAGGGTCTCCGCAGCAACCATCGCCAGCGTCGTGCCCATGCCGGACAGCAGCGCGGCGCAATGTCCCGCATCTCCGATGACTGCGACGTTGCCCTGAATCCAACTCGGCATATGGGTCTGGCTCACCGAATCGAAATAGAAGCCCTTGGCATTGGGGTCTGCGAATGCTGCGCGCAACGCGGGCACCTGCCATGCGTCGACGCGGGAGAGGAAGTCGCCGATCATCCTGCGTTGGGCGTCCAGGTCACGGTAGTCGTAGTCCACCTCGGGGCTGGCGACAAGCATCATTGCTTGCGGCCCATCGCCCGTATCGCGCACCGCAATCGTCAACCCAGGAATGTTGAGCATGCCCCGTTGCCACTCCCTATCGCTCGGAAGGTCGACGAGCGCGACGTAGTGGCCAAAGTGGCGGACATAGTCCTTCTCCGGTCCGAAGGCGAGCTTACGTACGTTGGAGTGAAGGCCGTCGGCGCCGACGACTAGGTGGTAGTGACCTTTCAGCCCATCCGTGAAGATGACGTCCACGCCGCCAGACCCGTCGCTCAGCGAAGAGATGGACGTCCTAAAGCGAAACTCGACATCCGCGGGGATGGCGTTCAACAGGATCTGGTTGAGCCGATCGCGCGTGATCTCGGTGTCCTCGCCCGTCTCATTGGCAAACCAGCGCAGATCGAGAGTCGCGACCTGTGTGCCCGCGCCGTCAAGAACCGGCGCAGGCTCGAAAATGGTGACCTTCTCCTCAACAATTCTCGCCAGAATGCCCATGCGTTCGGCAGTCGCGAGTGCGCGGCCTCGAACGTCGATGGGTGCGCCTCCGGGACGCAGGCCATCTGCGCGCTCGACGATAGTCACTCGGTGGCCGAGTCGGGAGAACCAAAATGCGGCCGACAGACCAGCCATGCTGGCTCCGGAGATGAGGACGTTCATGGGTCTGCTCCTACAGCTTGAATTCCTTGGCCATCCGGACCACCGCCTGCTTGTCGAAGGCGTTGATGTCTTCGATCAGCTCGTTGGTGAACAGGCGATTCGGGTCGCCGAGTTCCTCGGCGAGCTTTGGGTTTTTGGTACTCTCCGCGGTCATCTCGATGTTGGCTTTCCATTCGGCGAGCGACGATGCACCCATGCGCTGGTCTGGGTCGTCGGGCCGGCGCATCTAGCTGTTCTTGCGGTCCTTGAGGATGAAAGCCAGTTCCTTGCGCGCCTCGTCCTCGCTGCGGCCCTTGGGCCGGCTTTCGGGGTACACCGACCAGTGCAGGTCGATTGCCGCGTCGAGGTTGGCATTCGCGAAGATCGTCGACTTGGCGATGCCCTGGAACAAAGCCACAACCGATTTGCGGTCCTCCTTCAGTAGCTTGCGCGGCACGCACATCCAGCCCGAGCCCAGCTGCGCGAACTTCGGCGTGAGGGGCACGTAGCGCAGCTTGGTACCAACCAGCTCGATGCGCGCGGTGATGGTGTCGAAGGCCACCATCGCATCCACCCGGTCGTTGTCGATCGCCGCGCCTGCCGGCGCGCCGTCGCCGATCGCGATGTACTCGCACTTGTCGTCCTTCAGGCCAAGTTCCGCCAGCATGGTCTTCGTGATGACGATGCCGGTGTCGCCCTGACTGCGCACGCCGATGCGCTTGCCCGCGAGGTCCGCCGCCGACTTAATCGGGCTGTCCGGCTTCACCACGATCACGTTGGCATTGCGCGGCAGCCACTTGTACACGCTCACCAAGTCGAGCCCCGGGTCCTTGGCCATCGCCGGCAGCAGTACGCCAGGCACCGCCGGGCCGAACTCCACGTGGCCGCCGCGCAGGCTTTGGAGCGCCTGGGTCATGCTGGACATGTTGACGTACTCGACGTCCACACCATTGGGCTTGTAGAAGTTGAGTCTGGGAGATTGGCCTGCGGTAACGAAGCATTGCTGGGGGTCGTTCACCCCGACGGTATTGGCGACCCGCATCACCCGCTCACTCTGCGCCAGCGCCGGCAGTTCGGCGGCTAGGCCAAGGGCACCAATGCCCAGGCCAAAATTACGTCGCGTCAACATGGTTTACTCCTTTGTGAAGAAATAGGGGAGGGGGCCGGGTTCAGACGTTGACCGTCCGCTTCGATGTGTCGGCCGGCATCCAGTGCAGCACGCGGCGTTCGATTCGGCGTAGGAGGCCGGTCAGTACGATGCCGATCACCGACAGCAACACGCACACGGCGAAGCTGCCGCCGGTGTCCATCTGCGCCTCCATCTGCAGAATGAGCACGCCCAGGCCGGCCTGGGCGCCGACGAACTCGCCGACGACCGCGCCCACCACGCTGAAGGCGGCGGCCATGTTCAGCCCCGCGAAGATATAGGGCAGCGCGCTCGGAAACTTCGCCTTGCGGAAGATCTGCCACTGCGTTGCGGACAGCGAGCGCAGCAGGTCGATCCGGTCCGGGTCCACCGCCTTAAAGCCCGCGATGCTGGTGACCAGCACCGGGAAAAAGGTGAGCAGGCAGATGATCACCACCTTCGAGCTGATGCCGAAGCCCAGCCACACCACGATGATGGGGGCGATGGCCACCTTGGGTACGCTTTGCAAGGCGGCGACGTATGGCTCAAGCAGCGTCTCGACTCTTGGCATCTGCGACACGACGATACCAATGGCGAGTCCGATCCCGCTGCCGATCACAAAGCCCAGCAGGATCTCGGCCACGGTCACGCCTCCGTGATACCAGAAGCCGTCCTTCGCGAGTGGGCCGGTCGCGAGGCCGCGCCACAGCGCAACTGCGATGTCGCTGACCGGTGGCACTAGGTGCTTGGGCACCTTGAAGAGCCGCACCGCGGCTTCCCACGAACCAAGCAGCGCGACGAGGAGCAAGACCGACTGCACCCGCGTAGTGGCAAAAGGGTTGGCGCGCCGTGTCGGCTTCGCCCCCGTCGGACTAGGTGACTGCGGAATGGAATCGTTGGTTGTGAGCATGGCGGTGGTCATGACGGTCTCTCTCAGTCAAACGAAGCGGCGTGCGAAAAGCGCTCGCGGATGGATGCGGATGCGGCGGCGAAGACGGGGTGGGACATCACCTCCATGGAGCGCGGACGAGGTAGATCGATGGGTAGCACGCGCTCCAGCGTGCCGGGTCGCGAAGACATGACGAATACCCTGTCGCCGAGGAAGATCGCTTCCGGGATCGAGTGCGTGATGAGGACCACGGTCTTGCCGCTTTCCATCCAGATGCGCTGCAGCTCCAGGTTCATGCGCTCGCGCGTCATCGCGTCGAGTGCACCGAATGGCTCGTCCATCAGCAGGATCTTCGGGTCGTGCAGCAGGGCCCGCGCGATGGAGGCGCGCTGCTGCATGCCGCCGCTCAGCTGCCGGGGCAGCTTGTGCTCGAAGCCCTCGAGACGGACCATGTGCAACAGTTGCGTCGCGCGCTCGCGTGCCCGCTTCATCGGAATTCCCAGCACCTCGGCCGGGAGCATCACGTTCTCGAGGATGGTGCGCCAAGGCAGGAGGATCGAGCTCTGGAATACAACGCCTACGTCGCGCCGCGTGCCCCGGATCGGCTGCCCATCGAGCACCACGTGGCCGATGTCGTAGTTCAGTAGGCCTGCGAGTATGCGCAGCAAAGTGCTCTTTCCGCAGCCGCTCGGGCCGACGATGGTCACGAAGCTGCCTTGCTCGATGCTGCAGTCGATGTCCTTCAGTGCGAGCACGCCTTGGCCGCCATCGCCGAAATGCTTCGAGAGTCCTTCGATGCGGATGTAGTCGGGACGTCCGCGTGTGCGTTCGTGGTTCGTGCTCATTGCTTGGTTCCTTGTGGACTGAGGAAGCGGACGATGTGATGCGCCAGGACCTCCGGCGCCTGCATGGCGGTGACGTGGCCGATGCCCGGCAGCATTGCCGCGTCGGCGCCGCGGATCCGACCTGACATCGCGAGGGTCACGGCCGGAGGCACTACGCGATCGAGTTCGCCGGCCAGCACCAGCGTGGGTGCGACGATGTCGGCCACGCCCATGTCGAGCGCGGTCGCCACGGTGGCTGCGCGGCTCGAGGAGCGGGTTGATTCGGGCCGTGCCTGGGCAAAGATGCACCGCAGTTCGGGCCGCTTCTCGAGGAAGGCTTCGGGGAAGAACCAGGTTGCCAGTTCCTCGGCTGTGTCCGGAAGGCCGCGCCGCAACTCGCCCAGCTGGCGCGCATCGGGACACAGCTCCTCATAGGGCCTGGGCAGCGGCCAGGTGCTGGCCAGCACCAAGTGATCTACGACGCGCGGATACAGCAAAGCCAGTGCCTGCGCCACCCGTCCGCCGAAGGACGAGCCAAACACATGTGCGCGCCGAAATCCCAGCGCCTTCATGAGCTCTTGCGCATCCTTTGCCAGATCTGCGAGGGTCGATGGACGATCCGGGCCCTCGGTTTCGCCGCAATCCCGCTGGTCGTACGCAATCACGGTGAAGTACTTTGACAGATGCGGCACCAGCGCCGCGAACATCAGACGCGAGGCCTCTGCGCCATGCATCAGGAGCAACGGCGGGCCGTCTCCCTCACGATCGAAGGCGATGCGCAGGTCGCCCGCCCGGACGAAGTTCGTCATGCGGCGCTTCCTTCCTCTTGGTCTAGCCAAAAGGTCATCTCGATTTTGAGACCGCGCGGATCGTGGAGGAAGAGTTGGTGGATCGCCCAGCCAGGAATCGGCGCTTCGGCGAATGGCACATCGAGTGCGCGAAGGTGCTCCCGCATCTCGGCGAGCCCGTGCGAGCGGAACGAAATGTGGTCGACGTGGCCCGTGACGGGCTGCACCGGCTCGTCGGGTCTGTCCAAATGGGCGTAGAGGTGCACGATCGGCTGCCCTTCTGCGTAGAGCCACGCGCCGGGCGCGGGAATCTCTGGCCGCGCACCGACCTTAAGGCGCATCACGCACGTGTAGAAGTCGACCAGGGGCGGCAACTCTTCGGGCGTGCAGCGAATTGTGAAATGGTGGAGAGCAGTAAGGGGCATCGCATTTCCTTTTCAGTTGATCCGGAGCGACCGAGTGGTCTCGACCTCTCGATTCGGCTGCGCTGCTGCCATCGGTTCGTCCTGGGCTGCTGCAGCGGCGCCCGCATTCATAAAGCTGTAGGAAAGCCCGGCCACCGGATGGACCCAGCGCGCAGCGGTCAGTGCGAGCAGCCGGATCGCCAGGATTTGCTCTGGTTGCCAAGAGACGCGTGTTCCGAAGACGTTGAAGGTGGCGTAGCAGAGATTGCCATGCATCATCGGCACGTTGACGACGCTGCGTAGTTGGTGTGCACGCATCTGGTCGAAGTCGTCGAAGGTCCGGGCAAGAACATCCTCCCCTTCGCCGACAAACACCCGACCCTGCACGAAGAGGCACTGGGTCCATTGCGTCAGGGTCTTGCGCTTGGCGCCATTGACCGGGAAAGCGCCGCCCTCCGACGAATAGAAGCGACGCAGTAGGATCTCCCCGGCAGCATCGTGCGCGGTCGTCACGTTTTGCTGGATGCTGAAGATGCCGCCGCAGGCAATCAACGAACGATGCAGATCGATCCTCTGCAGGGCCTGATCGGCGGTTCGCGAGTCGGCGAGGTCGTCCAGCAACTCCGTCGTAAGGGCCGTGGTCGTCGGGGCGTTGATCGAGTCCATGGAAAAATTCTAGGATTTGAGCTTCACAAAAGTGAAATAATTTCTCATAGACCTATAACCGTGGAGTTAAGGATTGCCTGGCACCATCGACCCCGCTGCTGCACTGCAGCATTCGCTGCTTTCTCGTCTGAAGTTGCGGCAATTGACTTTGCTGCAGGCCGTTGATCGACACCGCTCGCTTGTGCGGGTGGCAGACCAGATGCAACTCAGCCAGCCTGCCATCACCAAGGCGCTGCACGAAGTCGAAGACATCTTTGGCAGCCGGCTCTTCGACCGTACGAGCCGCGGGCTTGTGCCGACCGCTGCGGGCGAGGCTGCGCTGCACTGCGCCAAGCGCTGGCTCGCTGAACTTGAGGCAACTACGCGTGTACTTACCTCACTCGAAGCGGGTCGCAGCGGACGAATTCGGTTGGGCTTGACGCAGCAGGTGCCCCAACAGCTCATGGCATCCGCGTTAACGCATCTGCTCGACCGGTCGCCGCGGATTTCCGTGATGGTGCGCGAAGGCACAACGGACGAACTGGTCGCCAGCTTGGTCGCACGCGAGATCGACTGCGCGATCGGGCGCTCCTATGACGGCGACGCGAGTGGTTTGATCCAGCAGGCCATTTACGAGCAGGAACCCTGCTTGGTGGTCGGTGCGAAGAACGTCAAGAGGCTCTCGCGTGGGGCGCTGGACTGGGTGCGGCTCGCGCAGTTGGACTGGATCCTTCCGCCGCCCAACACGCCCATGCGCAGGACCTACAACGCGATCTTCGTCGGTGCGGGAGTGCAGCCGCCCATGCCGATCCTGGAGACCACTTCGCTACGCAGCATCGAGACGGTGCTACGGCATGAACCCAATGCCGTCACCATTTTCGCGCGCGACGTGATGCTTGACATGGAGCGCTCATGCGACTGGGCGGCGCTGCCCTACCGATTGAGCTGGAATCTGCCTCCCGTCAGCTTCTTCACGCTCAAGGAAGTCGAGGTGCACCCCACAGTACAGTCACTGCGCCGCGCGGTGAATGAGACCGCACAGCGAATGATGAAGAGCGCACGCTGAGCGCTCAATTCTGCGTGCCCACTCAGGGCACTGGCGGTCGAACCCCTCTTGCAACGGGCTTCCATGGCGGCTTATCTGTGCTTGCCGCGAGCGACTTGAGGGGCCAGTCGCTGCTACAGGGCGCGCATGTCGTTTGAAATATTCAGCGGATTGCAAGGAACGGTATCGTAACCGCCGCTGACGAGGATAGGGGCTCAATCACTTCCACTTCAGGAGCCCTCCAATGTCCACCCCTCTGGCTGAAAGCTGCGCTGATACTCCTCGCAAAACAGGAAGACGCAACCTGCTTCTCGCAGGCGCGAGCGCCACGGCTGCTGCTAGCCTTACCGCCGTTGCGGCTGCCGCAGACGCGGCCACACGCGTGCCAAGCGCCTCGCGTTCGACTGCCGCCCAAGGCGGTCTGTACGTCACCACTCAGGATGGCACCCAGATCTTCTTCAAGGACTGGGGGCCGCGCGACGCCCAACCGATCGTCTTCCACCATGGCTGGCCGCTCTCCTCGGACGACTGGGACGCACAGATGCTGTTCTTCCTGCAGCACGGTTATCGGGTCATCGCCCACGATCGCCGGGGCCATGGTCGTTCGTCGCAGGTCTCGGATGGTCACGACATGGACCACTACGCCGCAGACGCGTCGGCCGTAGCAGAGCACTTGAACCTCCACGATGCGGTGCATATTGGCCATTCCACAGGTGGCGGGGAGGTGGCTCGCTATGTCGCGCGCTACGGCCAGCCGCGGGGCAGGGTGGCCAAAGCCGTGCTGGTCAGCGCGGTGCCGCCGCTGATGGTGAAAACGCCCGGCAATCCCCGTGGAACGCCCATCGAGGTGTTTGACGATTTTCGTGCGGCACTTGCGGCAAACCGCGCTGAATTCTATGAAGCGGTGGCATCGGGTCCGTTCTACAACTTCAATCGCCCTGGGGCTAAGGTGTCGCAGCCGGTGGTACGCAACTGGTGGCGCCAGGGTATGACGGGAGGGGCCAAGGCGCACTACGACGGCATCAAGGCATTCTCGGAGACGGACCAGACCGCGGATCTCAAAGCGATCACGGTTCCGACCCTGGTGCTGCACGGCGAGGACGACCAGGTGGTCCCGATTGACGACGCCGCTCGGCTGTCGGTCAAGCTGCTGAAGAACGGCACGCTGAAGACCTATCCAGGCTACCCCCACGGCATGCTCACGATTCACGCGGATGTGATCAACCCCGATCTGTTGGCTTTCGTGAAGGGCTAGACATGATGGTCGCTCTATCGGCGAAGGAAGGCTCGTCTCCGGTATCGTGGATTGCGCACTCTGAGAGTGTGTGCCGAGCCACATTCGGAGGGCTGCCCCAGCCGCAAGCTTCGTACACGAAGCACGAGTAACCTGGAACACGAAAGCGCTCCTATGTACGAAATTTCGAAGATATCTGGAGATTCAATGATGCCCATGCAGATCGAATTCCGCGAGAAGCGGGTCCTAGTCACGGCCGGTACCAAGGGTGCGGGAAGGGCCGTGGTTGAGCTATTCCAAGAACTTGGCGCCAACGTCCTGACGACGGCGCGGCATCGGCCCGACGATGTATCAGAGGATATTTTCGTCGCAGCTGATCTGACGACAGCTGAAGGATGCGACGTGGTCGCAAAGGCCACTAGCACGCGTCTGGGCGGCGTAGACGTCCTCATCCATGTTTTAGGAGGCTCATCGTCGCCTGGCGGCGGCTTTGCGGCACTGAGCGACGACCAGTGGCGGCGGGAACTGGATCTCAACCTGATGCCAGCAGTGCGCCTTGATAGAGCCTTGCTCCCCGGAATGCTGGCGCAGGGAGGGGGGGTGATCATCCACGTCACTTCTATTCAGCACTCGCTTCCGTTGCCCGAGGCGACAACGGCATACGCCGCAGCCAAGGCGGCTCTCTCAACCTATAGCAAAAGCTTGTCAAAGGAGGTCTCTCCCAATGGCGTCCGTGTAGTGCGTGTATCGCCGGGTTGGATCGAGACCGAGGCCGCAGTTGCACTTGCAGAGCGGCTAGCTGCGCAAGCAGGCACGGACTATGAGGGCGGCAAGCAAATCATCATGAGGTCGCTTGGCGGAATACCGCTTGGTCGACCAGCCAAGCCCGCCGAGGTTGCCAACCTTATCGCGTTTCTTGCGTCGCCTTTGGCTGCGGCGATCACTGGTACGGAGTATGTGATTGATGGGGGGACCATACCAACGGCCTAGGAGAAACATGCGCCTACTCGCCCCGATCCGATCCGGGCCAATAGGCGGTGGAACGGCGCCATCGCATCGGGCGCGTTGCCATGGCGCCCGATGTGGGCGCCTTCACCGCCATCCGTGGTCCACTTGGCGACTCTTCCACATCGCTGAGGACTTGAGCCTCCAAGGTGTGACCCCGAAATGGCCTAAGGGTCTATACCTGTTCAACGCAGCTCCATCTAGCCGGTCCATCTCGGCCAGAAAGGCCGCGCGCCTGCGGATGCCCGTCATCACCATGGCGCGGCGCTCGCAGCAGGCGTTGACGAGTTGGAATAACAGGTTGCTGCCGCCCGAGCCGACCGGCAGGTAGCCGATCTCGTCGACGATCAGCAAGCTGTAGCGGCTGGGCGCGCATGGTTCCCGATCGCGCATCGCGGCGTATCGGGATTTGAAACGTGCCGCCGTATCGACCTACGGAAGATGACTCGTGTCGCCTGATATCCTCCTTACGGCGGGCGCGGCGTCGATCGTCGGTAAGCTCCGGGGCTTACGCCTGTCCACTTCTTGAATGCACGGTGAAAAGCGCTCGTCTCCTGGAAACCCACTTGGTCGGCAACTTCCGCCACCGATCTGGCCGAATCACTAAGCAGGTCGATCGCGATGTCGCGCCGCAACTCGTCCTTCACCGCCTGATATGCGGTGCCTTCGCCCTGCAGGCGCCGCTGAAGCGTCGTAGCGGCGATCCCCATATCCTGCGCCAGTCCGTTGAGGTCAGGCCACTCATTCGGTCGTTCTCGACGAAGGCGACTACGAATCCTTGCCGCGAGACCGGCGTCATCCCGGTATTTGACCAGCAGGTTTGCCGGAGCGCCTCTGAGGAACGATTGCAGGCCGAGTTCAGTGGTGGTCGGCTTGAGTACAAGAAAACTGACGTCGAAACTCACCTGCGTGACGGGTTCATCGAACGTTGCTGATGCACAAAAGCGAGATCGGTAGTCATCAACTGCTTGAGGCGCAGAGCACCTGAAGCTTGCTTCGAGCAGCGGTATCCTGCGTCTTACCAGCCAACAGCAAAGGCCATGCACTAGGATCAGCAAAGTTGCATAAGCGAACATGCGTCGCGCTTCACCACGGTCATGGACACGCAGTATCGCCCTGTTGCCGTCTATGAGGAGTTCAATGCGAAAATCGTCGAGGATGGATCGGAGAAATGCGAGTATCCGGTTCAACGCGCGCTCCAACGTACGCGCCTGCATGGCGACCTGGCACATGAGGCGAAAACTGCCGCGTCGCATGGGATGACTGTCCATTCCAAAGAACTCGTCATCCATTGCGTCTGCCAAGACTGCCCAGAGGCGTGCATAGGCAGTCGCTGTGACCCGGGCCCTAGGCACTCTCACTAGGTCGGCGTCAATGTTGCTATGGCCGAGCAGGGAGGGAACATCGAATCCGCGTTCGATTGCAACTTGGACGGCCTCACGCACCAAATCGACCGAGATCGTCCCCTTTGGACGAGAGTCTGCAATTTCTGCCGTGCGTCGGGTACTCGGGCGTGGCCTGCTCATGGCTCCTAGCCTATCTCAAATGCCCGATTACCTCACTGAGCCTGGGGCGCACGGGCATCGCCATTGGACCAACTGAATCCTAGACTGCGCTAAGGCGGCGCCCTCATCATTAGGAGCTTGAATTGAGAATCGAATCGAATGTGTTCATTGTGACCGGTGGAGCCTCTGGCTTGGGGGAAGGCACGGCACGTATGCTGGCCGAGGCTGGCGCCAAGGTGGTAATCGCCGACATGCAGTTGGACAAGGGCGAGGCGGTAGCACGCGAGATCGGCGGCACCTTCGTCGAGTGCGACGTGAGCCAGGAGGCCGCCGGCCAGGCCGCCGTCGCGGCAGCGCTCAAGCTGGGCAAGCTGGCGGGACTGGTCAACTGTGCCGGTGTGGCGCCGGCGGAGAAGACGGTGGGCAAGAATGGCCCGCACGCCCTGGCCGTCTTCAGCAAGGCCATCGCGGTCAACCTGCTGGGCACCTTCAACATGATTCGACTGGCGGCCGACGCCATGGCGAAGAACGAGCCCGAATCCACCGGCGAGCGCGGCGTGCTGATCTCCACCGCCTCGGTCGCGGCCTATGACGGCCAGATCGGCCAGGCGGCCTACAGCGCCTCCAAGGGCGGCGTGGTCGGCATGACCCTGCCGATCGCCCGCGACCTCGCTCGCAACGGTATCCGCAACATGACGATCGCGCCCGGTATCTTCGGCACGCCGATGCTCTTCGGCATGCCGCAGGAAGTGCAGGATGCGTTGGCCGCCAGCGTGCCCTTCCCTTCCCGCCTAGGCACGCCGCAGGACTACGCCAAGCTGGCACGGCACATCATCGAGAACGACATGCTCAACGGCGAGGTGATCCGCCTGGACGGCGCGATCAGGTTGCCTCCGAGATAGCGCAGGTCCAACTCCCCCAAGGAATCCTATGTCCGAATCCATCGTCATCATCGGTGCCGCGCGCACCCCCATGGGCAGCTTCCAGGGCGACTTCTCATCCCTCTCGGCGCATGACCTCGGCGGCGTCGCCATCAAGGCGGCGGTCGAGCGCGCCGGCATCCCGGCCGACAGCGTCGGCGAGGTGCTGT
>NZ_JAUJZH010000034.1 GCF_030486595.1 Variovorax ginsengisoli
CACCTCCCGAAGGAAGCAGTCGCTGCGCGGCAAGCCGCTTCGGGCTACGCCCTACGCGCCTTGCCGCGCAGCGAGTGAAAGAAGACTTACACCACTTCCTGGGACATCAACCGAGCTTGTCTTTCAATGTCGGAAATTGAGTGCGGATGTTCGGCCCTTCCCGAACCCAACATCCATTGGACGCTGCGCCATCGAACGTAGTGAGGTAGGAAATACGATAGGGTGCGATGCATACGCCTTGGGCATCGGTCAACTGCAGAGAGTGAAAACGGATCTCCATCCGTCACGAACAGGACTTGAGGCTCCATGTCGCAGCCGAGAACCAGTGAGCAACCTGCGACAACTGCCGCGACTGAAGATGTCTTCATGTCGCCCCCAGTCCGGCAAAGATTGATTGGGCGCTTTGGTATGACAGGCGTCAACCCTGAAGCTGATGGGACCACGTTGCCGCCGATAGGCGGGGGCTTTCGGTCAAGCCGGCCGCGCAATGAGAGGCAACGCTGGCGTGTCCCGCAACGCTTGGAGGGGTGGGGGTGAGGTGGGGTATCGAATGGCCTGGAGCGCCTGCTCGCTGGAAACCGCTCGGTATCTCACGCGCAGAAAACATCCCCGCGTGCGAATCAAATCAGCAAACAGCCTCCTGCCCAAACGGCTCGGCCTAAGACGGCCGACCAATGGGGTCGGTTCCGCAACCAGGCGAGGAGGTCGGCCATCCTCGCCCGCAGCAACAGATGATCTTCAAGCAAGCCACTGTTCTTTGGACGACTTGCCTACAGATTGCCTACAGACATCTGAAAGCAAAAAAGCCCGCTATCGTTTTGATAGCGAGCTTTCCTTACTGCATATGGTGCCGGAGAGATGAATCGAACACCCGACCTTCTCATTACGAATGAGCTGCTCTACCGACTGAGCTACACCGGCTAAGCCTTCGATTATAGCGGATCGTGATAGCTGGTCAGCCGCTCGACCTCGTTTTTCGACCCCAACACAACAGCCACGCGCTCATGCAGCTTGGTCGGCTGCAGGTCCATGATGCGCTGGCGACCGTTGGTCGACGCGCCGCCGGCCTGCTCGACCAGCCAGCTCATCGGGTTGGCCTCGTACATCAGGCGCAGCTTGCCGGCCTTCTCGGGCTCGCGCTTGTCCCAGGGGTACATGAAGACGCCGCCGCGCATCAGGATGCGGTGCACGTCGGCCACCATGCTGGCGATCCAGCGCATGTTGAAGTCCTTGCCGCGCGGACCGTCCTTCCCGGCCAGGCATTCGTCGATGTAGCGCTTCACCGGGGCGTCCCAGTGCCGCATGTTGCTCATGTTGATCGCGAATTCCTTGGTGTCGGCCGGGATCTGGATGTCCTCCTGCGTCAGCATGAAGGAACCCTGCTCGCGGTCGAGAGTGAACATCGCGACGCCGGCGCCCACGGTCAGCACCAGCGTGGTCTGCGGGCCGTAGATGCAGTAGCCGGCCGCCACCTGCTTGGCGCCGGCCTGCAGGAAGTCGGCCTCCTGCACGCCGGGCGTGTCGTCGGGCTTCTTCAACACGCTGAAGATGGTGCCGATGCTGACGTTGACGTCGATGTTGCTCGAGCCGTCGAGCGGGTCGAACAGCAGCAGGTATTCGCCCTGCGGGTAGCGGTTGGGCACCACGTGGATGCTTTCCATCTCCTCGCTGGCCATGGCCGCCAGGTGGCCGCCCCATTCGTTGGCCTCGATCAGCACCTCGTTGGCGATGATGTCGAGCTTCTTCTGGATCTCGCCCTGCACGTTCTCGCTCTCGGCCGTGCCGAGCACGCCGCCGAGCGCGCCCTTGTTGACGGCCTGGCTGATGCTCTTGCAGGCGCGCGCCACCACTTCGAGCAACAGGCGCAGCTGGCCGGGGATCAGGCCGTCGGCGCGTTGCTGCTCGACCAGGTAGCGGGTGAGGGATATCTTGGATTGGGCCATGAAGTTCTTCGGGTCCTTGCGGGTTCAGATCGACAGCGCGCGGGTGACCACCTCGTGCGTGTCCTTGCTCAGGTCGGGCCGCGCGGCGACGCGGGCGATCGCCTCGCGGGCGGCGCTGCGGTAGGGCTCGGCCAGCTTGCTCCAGCGATCGAGAGCGCGCGCCAGGCGGGCCGCGACCTGCGGGTTGATGGCATCGAGCTCGATCACGCGGTCGCTCCAGAACACATAGCCGGCGGCGTCGGGGCGGTGCAGGGCGCCGGGGTTGGCGCTGCAGTAGCTGAAGATCACGCTGCGGGCGCGGTTCGGGTTCTTGATCGAGAAGTCCGGGTGCTTCATGAGCTGCTTGACCAGCGGCAGGATGTCGCCGCCGCGGTCCGGCGCGCCGGCCTGAAGCGAGAACCACTTGTCGATCACCAGCGCCTCGTTCTTGAAGATCTCGTGGAAGCGCGCCAGCGCCTGCGC
Organism: Variovorax ginsengisoli; assembly: GCF_030486595.1. Classification (GTDB taxonomy): domain Bacteria; phylum Pseudomonadota; class Gammaproteobacteria; order Burkholderiales; family Burkholderiaceae_C; genus Variovorax; species Variovorax ginsengisoli_B. The sequence continues at coordinate 2,406 of NZ_JAUJZH010000034.1, forward strand.
CGCCAGCGCATGGCCCGACGACACCAGCGCGCTGAGCGCATTGAAGCGGTCGGTCATGTTGCCCGCGTCCTTGAAGCGCTGCAGCGTCTTGCCCGGCCACACGTTGTCGCCCGAGGCCCGCGCCGCCAGACACAGGTGGGTGAGGGCGATGCCCGCCAGCGCCCGGCGGCCCGAGGAGACCGGGTCGGGTGTGTAGGCGCCGGTGTCGCGGTTCTGCTCGTAGGCCTGCTCCCAATCGGCGAACAGCGCGGTGGCGAGCTGCGCCCGCATGGCTTCGCGCACCGCGTGCACGCGCTGCGGGTCGACCACGTCGAGCTGCTCCGCGATGTAGGTCTCGGAGGGCAGGGTGAGCACCAGTTCCTTGAAGGCGGCGTCGAGCTGCGGATGGCGCAGCACGCTCCGCATCGCGTCGACGAAGGCCTCGTCCAGCGGCTGCTCCCCGGCGAGGGCCGGCTCGTTGATCGCGCGGATTGCCGCCCGCAGCGCCAGGCGCTGGCCGGCTTCCCAGCGATTGAACGGGTCGGGGTCGCTGGCCAGCAAGGTGAGCAGCTGGGCGTCCGAGTAGGCGTAGTCGAGGATCACCGGCGCGCTGAAGCTGCGCAGGATCGAGGGCACCGGCTCGGCGTCGAGACCGATGAAGGTGTACTGCTCGCCGGCGCGCGTGAGCACCAGGGTGCGGGTGCCCGGCGTGCCCTCGGCCTCGCCTTCGAGCTGCACCGGCAGCTCGCGGCCGTCGGCGCCGAGCAGGCCCAGGTTGACCGGGATCACGAACGGATCCTTGGTCGCCTGGCCCGGGGTGGGCGGGCAGCTCTGCACGAAGCTCAGCGTGTAGCTGCGCGAGGCCGCGTCGTAGACGCCGTGGGCCGCCAGGCGCGGCGTGCCGGCCTGGCTGTACCAGCGCTTGAACTGCGGCAGCAGGCGCGCCAGCTCGGTGTCGGGGTTGGCATCGGCGATGGCCTGCGCGAAGTCGTCGCAGGTCACGGCCTGGCCGTCGTGGCGCTCGAAGTACAACGTGATGCCGCGCTCGAAGCCCTTGCGGCCGACCAGCGTCTGCATCATGCGCACCACCTCGGCACCCTTCTCGTAGATGGTGACGGTGTAGAAGTTGCTGATCTCGATGTAGCTGTCGGGCCGCACCGGGTGCGCCATCGGGCCGGCATCTTCCGGGAACTGGGCGGTGCGCAGCACGCGCACGTCCTCGATGCGCTTGACCGCGCGCGCCGACGCATCGGCGCACAGGTCCTGGCTGAACTCCTGGTCGCGGAAGACCGTCAGGCCTTCCTTGAGCGACAGCTGGAACCAGTCGCGGCAGGTGACGCGGTCGCCGCTCCAGTTGTGGAAGTACTCGTGGCCGACCACGCTCTCGATGTTGCTGTAGTCGGCATCGGTCGCGGTGGCCTGGTTGGCCAGGACGTACTTCGTGTTGAAGATGTTCAGGCCCTTGTTCTCCATCGCGCCCATGTTGAAGTCGCTGGTGGCGACGATCATGAAGCGGTCGAGGTCGAGCGGCAGGCCGAAGCGGGCCTCGTCCCACAGCACCGAGTTGATCAGCGAGTTCATCGCATGCTCGGTCTTGTCGAGGTCGCCGGCGCGCACATACACCTGCAGCAGGTGTTCGCGGCCGTTGCGCGCCTTGATGTGCTGTTCGCGTGCCACCAGCTTGCCCGCGACCAGCGCGAACAGGTAGCTGGGCTTGCGGAACGGGTCGACCCACTTGGCGAAGTGGCGGCCCTCGGGCAGGTCGCCGTGCTCGACCAGGTTGCCGTTCGACAGCAGCACCGGGTAGGCGGCCTTGGTGGCGCGCAAGGTCACCGTGTAGCTGGCCATCACGTCAGGGCGGTCGAGGAAGTAGGTGATGCGGCGGAAGCCCTCGGCCTCGCACTGCGTGAAGAAGGTGTCCTCGCTCACGAACAGGCCCATGAGCTTGGTGTTCTTGACCGGGCAGCAGGTGGTGAAGATCTCCAGCTCGAAGGCGTCGGGCAGGCTGTCGATCACCAGCTGGTCGGCCTCCATGCGGAACGAGGCGCCCTGGCCGTCGACCAGCACGCGGGCCAGGTTGAGTTCGTCGCCGTCGAGGCGCAGCGGCTCGGGCGCGACCTCGGGGTTGCGGCGCAGACGCATGCGGTTGAGGACCCGGGTCTTGGCCGGGTCGAGGTCGAAGGTCAGCTCGACCGTGTCGATCCAGTAGGCCGGCGCGCTGTAGTCCTCGCGACGGATCGCGATCGGTTGGCCTTGGGCATCACGCAGCAGCATCGAGTGTCTCCAGGAAGTTTGAGTTGGCTAGTTCGTTGTAGTCACGCACGGCCGCGATCACGTGCGGCCCCGCGAGTTCGCTGGCGCTGTGGGTGGTGCAGACCGCCACCGCCAGCATGCCGCCGCGGCGGGCGGCCTCGATGCCGAAAGGCGCGTCCTCGAACACGATGCAGCGCGATGGCGTTACGCCGATGCGGCGTGCGGCTTCGAGAAAGATGGCCGGCTGCGGCTTGCCGGGCAGGCCCTCGTCGCCGCCGACGATCGCCAGCGGCGCGGGGTCCGGACGCAGGTGGGACATCGTGAAGGCGATGTTGTGCTTGTCGCCGGCGGTGCCGACCGCGACCTTCAGCCCACGCGCGACCGCGGCCCGGTTGAAGGCGCCGAAGCCCGGCACTTCGCGGAAATGGGCGCCGAAGAGCTCGCGGTAGATCGATTCCTTGTGATGGGTGATCTCGGCGCTCTCGGCCTCGCTCACCTCCCGGCCCATGAGCTCGCAGGCGCACTCGAAGGCAGTGCGGCCGGTGGTCTGCCGCATGAACTTCGGGATGTCGATCTCGACCCCATGGCGGATGCCGTACTCGATCCATGCCTTGGCGTGCCAGGGCATGGAGTCGACCATGGTGCCGTCCATGTCGAAGATCAGGGCTTCCACCTTGCGGGTCGCGGCCTGCATCAGACGCCCTGCTTCAAGGACGCTTCGATGAAGGCATCGAGATCGCCGTCCAGCACCTTCTGCGTCGCCGAGATCTCGACGTTGGTGCGCAGGTCCTTGATGCGGCTGTTGTCCAGCACGTAGCTGCGGATCTGGTGGCCCCAGCCGACGTCGGTCTTGCTGTCTTCCAGCTTCTGCTGCTCTTCCTGGCGCTTGCGCATCTCGTGGTCGTACAGGCGCGAGCGCAGCCGCTTCCAGGCGACGTCGCGGTTGCTGTGCTGGCTGCGGCCGTCCTGGCACTGCACCACGATGCCGGTCGGGATGTGCGTCAGCCGCACCGCCGAGTCGGTCTTGTTGATGTGCTGGCCGCCGGCGCCGCTGGCGCGGAAGGTGTCGGTGCGCACGTCCGACGGATTGATGTCGATCTCGATCGAGTCGTCGATTTCCGGGTAGACGAAGATGCTCGCGAAGCTGGTGTGGCGGCCGCCCGAGGAGTCGAAGGGCGACTTGCGCACCAGCCGGTGCACGCCGGTCTCGGTGCGCAGCAGGCCGAAGGCGTAGTCGCCCTCGACCTTGATGGTCGCGCCCTTGATGCCCGCGGTATCGCCCGGGGTCTCGTCCTCGATCTGGGTCTTGAAGCCCTTGCGCTCGGCGTACTTCAGGTACTGGCGCAGCAGCATGCTGGCCCAGTCGCAGGCCTCGGTGCCGCCGGCGCCGGCCTGGATGTCGACGAAGGCGTTCAGCGGATCGGCCGGGTTGTTGAACATCCGGCGGAACTCGAGCTGCTTGATGTCGGCTTCGAGCTTGGCGGCGTCATCGGCGATCGCCTGCAGGCCGTCCATGTCGCCGTCTTCCTTCGACATCTCGAACAGTTCGGTGTTGTCCGCGAGGCCGCTGGTGAGCCGGTCGAGCGTGACCACGACGTCGTCGAGCGCCTTCTTTTCCTTGCCCAGCTCCTGGGCCTTCTTGGGGTCGTTCCAGACGTTCGGGTCTTCGAGCGACGCGTTGACTGTCCTCAGTCGTTCAGCTTTGGCATCGTAGTCAAAGATACCTCCGTAAATCGACCGTGCGGGCGCTCAGGTCCGCGAGAGTTGCGCCGATTTGGTTGATTTGCTCTGCATCCATGGGGTGTCCTGACGGTGTTCGGGGGAAACCGCGTATTTTCTCATGCCCGGCATGGCCGGGTCCGGGGCAGGGGGAGCGCGCTCAGGCGGCGGTGAATTCTTCGATCAGGCGGGCCACGGCGGCCGGCTGGTCGTGGTGCAGCATGTGGCCGGCGTCCTCGACCCGCGCGATGCGCGCATCGGGCACGCTTTTCAGGCGCTCGTGGTACTCGTCCAGCGTGTAGCGGCCCTTCCACCATCGGCCCAGGCTGTCGTCCGACGCCTCGACCGCCAGCAGCGGCGCCCGGATGGCGGCGTACAGCGCCAGCATCTCGTCGACCCGGAACAGGTTGGCGTTGATGATCTTGTGGGCCGGGTCGCCGAGGATCTCCCAGCGCTGCTCGCCCTCGGCGGTCGGCCGCGCCGCCGACCAGTGGGCGGCCAGCCAGTCGGCCTTGTCCTGGCTGAGGCGCGGGTTGGTCTTCATGAGCCGGCGCGCCACGCCGTCGACCGCCGGGTAGGCGGCCAGCGCCATTTCGCCGCGGTGCAGGCGCTTGATCTCGTCGATCCACTTGCCGAAGCGCTCGGGCGCCTGCTCGGGCTTCAGGACCGGCATGCCGAAGCCTTCGAGGTTGACCAGCCGACGCACGCGCTGCGGCCGGACGCCGGCGTACTGCATGACCGTGTTGCCGCCCATGCTGTGGCCGACCAGGTCGACCGGGGTGTCGCCGGCGTAGTGGTCCAGCAGCCAGTCGAGATCGGCCAGGTAGTCCGGCATCCAGTAGTTGTCGACCGTCCCGCCGTCGGTGAGTCCGAAGCCGCGCCAGTCGGCCGCGACCACGAAGCGGTCTTCGGCGAGCGCGTCGACCACGAACTGCCAGGAGGCCGCGACGTCCATCCAGCCGTGCATCATGACCAGCGGCGGCCGGTCGGCCGAGGGGTGGCCCCACAGGCGCACGTGGTAGCTCAGGTGGCGGACCGGGACGAATTCGCTGCGGGAGGGGCGGAGGGCTTGGTACATCGAATCCGATGATAAGGACCCCCGGCGGGCGGTGCAGTCGACTGCAAGACAGGCGTTGCATCCACCCTGTAGCATTTCGGCCATGCAAAAAATCCAACTCGGTCAGAGCGACCTCCATGTCACGCCGATCTGCCTCGGCACCATGACCTTCGGCGAGCAGGTGGACGAGCCCACCGCCCACGCGATCCTCGATCGTTCCCTGGAGCGCGGCGTCGACTTCATCGACACCGCCGAGATGTACGCCGTGCCGGCGCGCAAGGAAACCTTCGGCGCCACCGAAACCATCATCGGGAACTGGTTCGAGAAAAACCCCGCAGCGCGCCAGAAGCTCGTGCTGGCCACCAAGGTCGCGGGCCCGTCGCGCGGCATGCCGTGGGTGCGCGAGGGCAGCGGCATGACGCCGGCCGACATCGCCGCCTCCTGCGAAGCCAGCCTCAAGCGCCTGAAGACCGATGTCATCGACCTCTACCAGATCCACTGGCCCGAGCGCCATGTGCCGGCTTTCGGCCAGCTCTACTACGACCCGAAGCGCGAGACCTCGACCACCCCGATCCACGACCAGCTCGAAGCGCTGGGCAAGCTGGTCAAGGCTGGCAAGGTGCGCGCGATCGGCCTGTCGAACGAGACGCCCTATGGCGTGCACGAATTCGTGCGGCTGGCCGAACAGCACGGCCTGCCGCGCGTGGCGACGGTGCAGAACGTCTACTGCCTGATCAGCCGCGCGGCCGAGAACGGGCTCGACGAGACCATGCACCGCCTGGGCGTGTCGCTGCTGGCCTATTCGCCGCTGGCCTTCGGCCTGCTGACCGGCAAGTACGACCTGGGCGGCACCGAGGGACCGGACGCGCCCAGGGGCGCCCGCATCTCGAGCTACGAATCGGTGCGCAAGCAGCGCTGGGGCCGTCCCGATGCGCTGAAGGCGGCACGCCGCTACAACGCGCTGGCCCGCGAGCACGGCCTGACGCCCGTGCAGATGGCGCTGGCCTTCTGCTACACCAAATGGCAGGTCGCGAGCACCATCATCGGCGTCACCTCGGTGGCCCAGCTGAACGAAGACCTGGACGCCTGGGGCACCACGCTGTCGCCGGAGCTGCTGGCCGAGATCGACAAGATCCGGTGGGAAATGCGAGATCCTGCTTCCTGAGACCTTGCGGGACAGACCAAGAAACTGCGCAGCAGTTTTTGCTCTGTCCTCGACCTCCTGAGACCTTGCGGGACAGACCAAGAAACTGCGCAGCAGTTTTTGCTCTGTCCTCAACTGACTAAAAACCGTGGCCAAGAAACCCCACGTCTCCGAAACCCCCGCCACCCAGCTGCTGCGGGCGAACGGCATCGCCTTCACCGAGCACCCCTACGAGTACCTCGAGCATGGCGGCGCCCAGCACAGTGCCGAGGTGCTCGGCCTCGACCCCTTCACGGTGGTCAAGACGCTGGTCATGCAGGACCAGGACGCCAAGCCGCTGATCGTGCTCATGCACGGCAACCGAACGGTGTCGACCAAGAACCTGGCGCGCCAGATCGGCGCCAAGTCGATCGAGCCCTGCAAGCCCGAGGTCGCGAACCGCCACAGCGGCTACCTGGTCGGCGGCACCTCGCCCTTCGGCACCCGGCGCGCGATGCCGGTCTACATCGAGTCGACCATCCTCGACTTGCCGCGCATCGCGATCAACGGCGGACGGCGCGGCTATCTCGTGGGCATCGACCCGCAGGTGTGCCTCCAGTTGCTCGGCGCCCAGCCGGTGCAGTGCGCGCTGGCAGAATAGCCGGCTGCCTCGAACGGAGGCGCCCGGAGAAACCGTGAGTTCCTACATCCCCTCGTTGATCGCGATCGTCCTGTCCTACCTGGTCGGCTCGCTCTCGTTTGCCGTCATCGTCAGCAAGTCGCTCGGCATGGCCGACCCACGCAGCTATGGCAGCAAGAACCCGGGTGCGACCAACGTGCTGCGCTCGGGCAACAAGGGTGCGGCGCTCGCGACCCTGCTGCTCGATGCGCTCAAGGGCTGGCTGCCGGTGTTCCTGATCCACCACTTCGGCGCCGGCCTGGGCCTGGGCGCGGGCACCGCCGCGGTGGCCGGCCTGGCGGCCTTCCTGGGCCACCTCTATCCGGTGTTCTTCGGTTTCCAGGGCGGCAAGGGGGTGGCGACCGCCGCCGGTGCGCTGGTCGGCATCGAGCCGCTGCTGGGCCTGGCGACCGGCGTCACCTGGCTGATCATCGCGGTCTTCTTCCGCTACTCGTCGCTGGCTTCCATCGTGGCCGCGTTCTTCGCGCCGGCCTACTACCTCATCGGCGGCCAGATCGCCTGGCCGCTCGACCTCGCGGTGCTGCTGGTGCTGGTGTCGATCAGCCTGCTGCTGGTCTGGCGCCACCGGGAGAACATCCGTCGACTGGCGGCCGGTACCGAGTCCAGGCTCGGTTCGAAGAAAACATAGCAACCAACAAGGACACATCCCATGGCCACCCTCCAGCGCTTTCACGTCGGTCCGCGCCTCAGCGAGACCGCGGTCCACAACGGCACGGTCTACCTCGCCGGCCAGGTGGCCGACGACCTGTCGCAGGACATCCGCGGCCAGACCGCGCAGGTGCTGGCGATGGTCGACCGCCTGCTGGCCGAGGCCGGCAGCGACAAGTCGCGTCTCCTCATGGTGCAGATCTTTCTTTCGGACATCACCGACATCGTCGCGATGAACGAGGTCTGGGACGCCTGGATCCCGGCCGGAAACACGCCGCCGCGCGCCACGGTCCAGGCCGCGATGGCCAAGCAGGGCTACAAGATTGAAATCGTGGTGACGGCAGCCGTGAACTGAGCCCGGCCTGGGAGCCGCGCTAGAAGCGTTTCTCGAGCACCATCTGGTCGGCATCGCGCCGCATCGAGAAGCGGCTGATGAAGCTGTTGCCGAGCAGGATGTAGGGCATCGGCTCCGGCGAGACGATGGCGTCGATGTCGTAGACCTCGACGTCGCCGACCCGGACCGAACCGAGCTTCACCCGATAGCCCTGTGACACGCCGTTGGCCGTGTTCATGCGCACCGGCTGGCCCTTGCTGAAATCGAGCCCGATGCGCTGCGCGTCGGCGGCCGAGAGTGCGATGGTGGTGGCGCCAGTGTCGAGCATGAAGTTGACCGACCGGCCGTTGATGGCGCCCTGGGCCATGAAGTGCCCGCCGCTCGACGCCGGCAGCACGATGCGGGTGCCGCCGCCGCCCGCAGGCCCGCCACCGCCGATGCTCACCGGCGTGTCCATGCGCAGCGCGACCCGCTTGCCCTCGGCCTCGACCGTGGCCTGCTCGCCCTGCAGCGAGACCAGCTTGACGCCCTGGAAAGTCTCGCCGACAGCCAGCGTCTTCGGTGCGCCGCCGTTCACGATCAGGATCGCGCGGCTGCCGATGGTGCCGGTCAGCGTGACCGACTGGGCCTGCGCCAGGGCGCAGGCTGCCGCGCACAGGAGCGCGAGGAGCGGCTTTTTCATGGGGAGCGCGTCAGTCGCGGAAGTTGTTGAAGCTGAGCGGCATGTCGGGCACGTCCTTCTTGATCAGTGCCATCGCGGCCTGCAGGTCGTCGCGCTTGGCGCCCGTGACGCGCACGGCGTCGCCCTGGATCGAAGCCTGCACCTTGAGCTTGCTGTCCTTGATCAGGCGCTGGATCTTCTTGGAGGTCTCGGTCTCGATGCCGCTCTTGACCTTGATGACCTGCTTGACCTTGTCTCCGCCGATCTTCTGCACGTCGCCCTTGTCGAGGAAGCGGACGTCGACGCTGCGCTTGGTCAGCTTGGCGCGCAGGATGTCTTCCACCTGCACCAGCTGGAACTCGGCGTCGCCGATCATGGTGATTTCCTTGTCCTTGAGCTCGACCGAGGCGGCCGTGCCCTTGAAGTCGAAGCGCGTGCCGATTTCTTTCGCGGTGTTCTCGACCGCATTCTTGACCTCGGGCAAGTTGGGTTCACAAACGGTGTCGAAGGACGGCATGGATGAAAGGCTCCGGCAGCAACAAAAAAGAAGGAAAGGGGGCCGCGCACGGGTTCGCGCGGTGTGCGAATGCGACAATTCTCCCATGATCGTGGAGCACAACGTACCGCTGCAGCAGCACAACAGCTTCGGCATCGTCGCGCGCGCCCAGCACTTGGCGCGCATCAGCGGCGAGGCCGACGTCGCGGCGCTGCTGGCCGACGCGCAGTGGCGCGACGCGCCCAAGTTCGTGCTCGGCGGCGGCAGCAACATCGTGCTGACCGGCGACGTCAAGCCGCTGGTCCTGAAGGTCGAGATCAAGGGCCTCCGGCTGGTCGACGAGACACCCCGGGCCTGGATCATCGAGGCCGGCGCCGGCGAGGTCTGGCACGACACGGTGCGCTGGACGCTCGAGCAGGGCTTCCCGGGCCTCGAGAATCTGGCGCTGATCCCCGGCACGGTTGGCGGCTCGCCGGTGCAGAACATCGGTGCCTACGGGGTCGAGCTGCAAGACCGCTTCGAGTCGCTCGACGCCATCGACCTGCAGACCGGCCGCGTCTTCACGCTCGATGCGGCGCAGTGCGCCTTCGGCTACCGTGATTCGGTGTTCAAGCACGCCGCCAGCGGCGGCAACGATTTCGGGCTGGCGGGCCGGGCGCTGATCACGCGGGTGCGGTTCCGGCTGCCGCGGCCCTGGAAGCCGGTGCTGGGCTACCTGGACCTCGAGCGAAAGATGGACGAGACCGGCAATTTCCAGCCCGAGGCGATCGAGGTCTTCGACTGGATCTGCGCCATCCGCCGCGCCAAGCTGCCCGACTGGCGGGTGCTCGGCAATGCCGGCAGCTTCTTCAAGAACCCGACCGTGACGCCCGAGCAGTGCGCCGACATCATCGCCCGCGACCCGAAGATCGTGCACTACCCGATGGCCGACGGCAGCATCAAGCTGGCGGCCGGCTGGCTGATCGATGCCTGCGGCTGGAAGGGCAAGTCGGTCGGCAATGCCGGCGTCTACGAGCGCCAGGCGCTGGTGCTGGTCAACCGCGGCGGCAGCGCCAACCCGGTGACCGGCGGCGAGGTGATGACGCTGGCCAAGGCGATCCAGACCAGCGTCTACGAGCGTTTCGGCATCCGGCTGGAGCCGGAGCCGGTCGTGGTCTGACGACCCCGACGGCCCGACTCACTTCGTTTCGTCGTTCTTGAGTTGGGGCAGCGACGCGCCCTGCGTCGACGAAAGCAGCCCGGTCTGCGTGTAGATCGCCAGCTTGGCGCGGGTGTCGACGATGTCCAGGTTGCGCATCGTCAGCTGGCCGATGCGGTCCAGCGGGCTGAACGGCGCGTCCTCGACCTTTTCCATCGACAGACGCTCGGGCGCGTAGGTCAGGTTGGGGCTCTCAGTATTGAGGATCGAGTAGTCGTTGCCGCGGCGCAGCTCGACCGTGACCTCGCCCGTGACCGCGCGCGCCACCCAGCGCTGGGCGGTCTCGCGCAGCATGATGGCCTGCGGGTCGAACCAGCGGCCCTGGTAGAGCAGGCGGCCGAGGCGGCGGCCATGGTCGCGGTACTGCTCGATCGTGTCCTCGTTGTGGATGCCGGTCACCAGCCGCTCGTAGGCGATGAACAGAAGCGCCAGGCCGGGCGCCTCGTAGATGCCGCGGCTCTTGGCCTCGATGATGCGGTTCTCGATCTGGTCGCTCATGCCCAGGCCGTGGCGGCCGCCGATGCGGTTGGCTTCGAGCAGCAGGTCGACCAGGCTGGCGTACTCGACGCCGTTGAGGGCGACCGGACGGCCTTCCTCGAAGCGGATGCGGACCTCTTCGCGCTTGACCTCGACCTCGTCCTTCCAGAAGGCGACGCCCATGATCGGCTGCACGATCTTCATGCCGCTGTTCAGGAACTCGAGGTCCTTGGCCTCGTGCGTGGCGCCCAGCATGTTCGAGTCGGTCGAATAGGCCTTCTCGGTCGACATCTTGTAGGCGAAGCCGGCCTTCTGCATGAACTCCGACATCTCCTTGCGGCCGCCGAGTTCGTCGATGAAGGTCTGGTCGAGCCAGGGCTTGTAGATCTTCAGCGCCGGGTTGGTCAAGAGGCCGTAGCGGTAGAAGCGCTCGATGTCGTTGCCCTTGAAGGTGCTGCCGTCGCCCCAGATGTGGACGTCGTCTTCCTTCATGGCCGACACCAGCATGGTGCCGGTGACCGCGCGGCCCAGCGGCGTGGTGTTGAAGTAGGTCAGGCCGGCCGTCGTGACGTGGAAGGCGCCGGCCTGCAGCGCGGCGATGCCTTCGGCGGCCAGCTGGGTGCGGCAGTCGACCAGGCGCGCCTTCTCGGCGCCATAGAGCATCGCCTTGCGCGGGATCTCGTCGTAGTCGGGCTCGTCGGGCTGGCCGAGGTTGGCGGTGTAGGCGTAGGGAATCGCGCCCTTGTTGCGCATCCAGTGCAGCGCGGCGCTGGTGTCGAGGCCGCCGGAGAAGGCGATGCCGACCTTCTGGCCGGCGGGAACGTTCTGGAGGATGGTGGAAGACATGCGCTGGATTCCGTTCAGCCGAAGTGGCAGATGTAGCTGTAGGGCTCGCCGCTGACGCGGATCTGGAAGCTGGAGTTGCCTGGCACGCTGAACTTCTGGCCGGCGCCCGAGGCCACCCATTCGGTGCTGCCCGCGAGCAGGTACTCGCACTGGCCGCCGGCACCTTCCATGGTTTCGGGCGCGCCGGTGTTGAAGGTCAGGGTCGACGGCAGGATCACGCCGACCGACTTCTTGCTGCCGTCGGCCAGCGTGAGGTTGTGGCTCACGCATTTGCCGTCGAAGTACACGTTGGCCTTGGTCGAGACCGTGGCGCTCAGGAGGGATTCGGTAGTGCTCATGGGTAGAAGGGCCTGGCATTGCCTGCGTCGCGGCAAGCAAAAGGCGCGTTCTGAGGAAACGCGCCCGGTTGGGTTGGCAAAGCCGTTGATTTTAGGCTTGCCGGCCGGCCTTCCGGCCCAAGTCAGGGATCAGCGCCAGCGGCCGCCCCAGCCCCGCGAGTAGCCGAAACCCAGCGAGATGCCGATCGGCGGGTAGGCGTAGGCGGGTGCCGGGTAGTAGGCCGGGGCCGGGTAGTACACCGGTGCCGGCTGCACGTAGACCGGTGCCGGCGCATACACCGGGGCTCCCTGGGCGTAGAGCGGGGCCGGGGCGGGCGCGCCGCCGCCCGACACCACCAGGCCCGGCTCGGGCACGACGTTGCTCCAGTCCTGCGGTTGCTGTTGCTGCTGTTGCCCGTACTGCTGCTGCCCGTACTGCTGGGGCGCCTCGACCGGACCGGCCGCCATCTGCGGCTGCGGCGCCACCGGCGAAGGGGTGGCGACGCCGTAGGCGCTCGAATCGACCCAGATGCTGGCGCCTGGCGGGTTGCTGACCCGGGTGTTGTATTGGCGGCCTGCGTATTCGTAGGTCACGTTGTAGCGGATGACGCCGTTCGATTCGGTCACCGGCGAGCTCGTGATCACCCGTGCCTGCACCTGTTCGGCCTGGGCCAGCGTGCCGAAGCCGGCCAGCGCGGCCAGCAGCGACAGGGCGGTTGCGGTGCGTGCGCTTGTCTTGTTCATGTCAAATCTCCTGGATTCCCGGGGGGCGGGGCGCCCTTGCCAAAACGTTGGAGGCGTTCGGGCCTCGGCGGTTCCAACCCTTTACAAAGCGTGGCTTTTCCACTGGGCGGCGTCGAATCCAGTTGTAACGTCTCGCCCCGATCCCCAGTTGACCACCGGGCGCTTGATCAGGCTCGGGTTGGCCAGCAGCACCGCGCGGGCCGAGGCGGCGTCGACCACCGCGGCGCGGGTGGCGTCGTCCAGCCGCCGCCAGGTGGTGCCGCGGCGGTTGACCAGCGCCTCCCAGCCTGGCGCGGCCAGCCAGCGGTCGAGCTCGGCCTCGGGCACGCCGGCCTTCTTGAAGTCGTGGAAATCGTAGGCGATGCCATGGTCGTCGAGCCAGGCGCGGGCGCGCTTGACGGTGTCGCAATTCGGGATGCCGTAGAGGGTTGTCATGCGGCGATGATGCCCGCGGCGCCGGTCGGCGACAATTCCGGGCTCCATGAAAACCCTAGAAGACTGGTTGGCGCACGCCGAGCGCCTGCATCCCAAGAACATCGAGCTCGGCCTCGACCGGGTCCGCGCGGTCGCGCAGCGCCTGGGCCTGGCCTTCGACTGCCCGGTCATCACCGTGGCCGGCACCAACGGCAAGGGCTCGACCTGCGCCATGCTCGAGTCGATCCTGACCCATGCCGGCTACCGCACCGCGGTGTTCACCTCGCCGCACCTGGTGCGTTTCGAAGAGCGGCTGCGGCTGGTCGGCGAAGCGGTCGATGCCGGCGTGCTGGCGCCGTTCTTCGAGCAGGTGGAGCAGGGCCGGGGCGACGTCGCGCTGACCTACTTCGAATTCACCACGCTGGCGATCCTGCTGTGCATCGCGGCCAGCAAGCCCGATGTCGCGATCCTCGAGGTCGGGCTCGGCGGGCGGCTCGACGCGGTCAACATCGTCGATGCCGACTGCGCGGTCATCACCAGCATCGACCTCGACCACATGGAATTCCTCGGCAACGACCGCGAAGCCATCGGCTTCGAGAAGGCCGGCGTGATGCGCCCGGGCCGGCCGGCGATCGTCAGCGATCCGGTGCCGCCGCAGAGCGTGGTCGACCACGCCGAGGCGATCGGCGCCGACCTCTGGCGCGTCGGCCGCGACTTCAACGTGATGGGCGACCAGCAGCAATGGGGCTGGAGCGGCCGCGGCCGGCGCTATAGCGGGCTGGCCTACCCGGCGCTGCGCGGCGCCAACCAGCTGGTCAACGCGGCCGGGGTGCTGGCGGCGCTCGAGTCGCTGCGCCAGCGCCTGCCGATCACCGCCCAGGCGGTGCGCAATGGGCTGGCGATGGTCGAGCTGCCGGGCCGCTTCCAGATCGTCCCGGGCGAGCCGGCGCTGGTGCTCGACGTCGCCCACAACCCGCATGCGGTGGCGGCACTGGCCGAGAACCTCGACGCGATGGGCTTCTATCCGACCACCCACGCGGTGTTCGGCGTCATGGCCGACAAGGACCTGGCGCCGATGTTCGCGCGCATCGGGCCGATGATCGACCGCTGGTACTTCACCGACCTGCCGACCGCGCGGGCGGCCAAGGCCGACGACCTGATCGTGCGCTGGCAGGCCCAGAACAAGCGCAGCGACGTCTCGGCCAGCGTCCACGGCGCACCCATGGAGGCGCTGCGGGCGGCCATCGATCGCGCGGACCCCGCTGATAGAATCGTGGTCTTCGGATCGTTCTTCACCGTGGGTGGTGTGCTCGAGCACGGAACACCCCGTCTGGGCGCCAGGCACCTGGCTCCCGGCTCCTGAAACAGCCTGATTTCCGGCGCCTCCTGCTTCCGATTCTTCTCGTTTCAACCGCACGCTGCACCCCTCAGGAAAACGAATTTCATGGCGTTCTTCAAGTTCCGCACCCGCGGTCCTCAAGGCAACGAAGGGCGAAACACCGTCGCCGCCGCGCCGGCTGAGAGCATCGAGGCGATGCGCCGCCGGGCACGCCACCGGCTGCTGGGCGCGGCCGTCCTGGTGCTGATCGGCGTGGTCGGTTTCCCGCTGCTGTTCGACACCCAGCCACGCCCGATCTCGGTCGACATCCCGATCGACATTCCCGATCGCAACAAGGTCAAGCCGCTGGCCCTGCCGACGCCCGCGGTCACCGCCGCACCGGGCACCGACAAGCCGGTCGCCGCCGCACCCGCCACCGCGGGTTCCGGCGGCATGATCACCGAGGCGGCCGACGGCAGCGAGATCCCGCCGGGCAAGCTGGCTGCGGCGACGCCGGCCGCCGAAGCCGCGCCGGAGCCCAAGGCGGCCCCCAAAGCCGAGGCCCGGCCGGACCCGAAGCCCGAACCCAAGCCGAGGCCTGAAGCCAAAGCCGAGCCCAAGCCTGAACCTAAACCCGAACCCAAGCCCGCCGCGCCGAAGCCGGCCGCGGCCGACGACGCCGCCCGGGCCCGGGCGCTGCTCGAAGGCAAGCCGACCAACGTGGCGGCGGCCGCCGCCGTGGCCACCAAGCCCGCCGACGACAACGGCCGCTTCGTGGTCCAGGTCGGCGCCTTCGCCGATGCGGACAAGGCCCGTGAAGTTCGCCAGAAGCTCGAAAAATCCGGCCTCAAGACCTACACCAGCGTCGCGAAGACGGCCGATGGCGAACGCACGCGTGTGCGTGTCGGCCCCTTCGCCAGCCGCGCCGAGGCCGACCGGGCCGCAGCCAAGGTCAAGGGCTTGTCTTTGTCGGCCGCCGTCCTCAGCTTGTAGGCTCGCGCAGCGACGTGGCCACGCTCGACTGGATCGCCGTCGCGCTGCTCCTGGTGTCGATGCTGCTGGGACTGGTGCGCGGATTGGTGTTCGAGGTGATTTCGCTGGCCGGCTGGGTCGTGGCCTTCGTGGCGGCGCAATGGCTGGCCGAGGACGTCGGGCGCTGGCTGCCCTTCGGCGATCCGGCCGCGAGTTGGCGCTATGCGGCCGGCTTCGTGCTGGTGTTCGTCGGCGTGGCGTTCAGCGTCGGCTTGCTGGCGGCGCTCACGCGCAAGCTGGTCGCCGCGATCGGCTTGCGGCCGGTGGACCGGATCCTCGGCGGCGTGTTCGGCGTGGCGCGCGGCGCGGTGGCGATGCTCGCCGTCGCGGTGGTTGTTCATTTGCTGGCGTTGAGCGACAGTGCCTGGTGGCACGAATCGCGCAGCGCCATTGTTCTCGATGCGGCATTGCAGGGCCTGAAACCCGCCTTGCCAGATAAGTTGGCAAGCTACCTGCCCTGAGAGGATCGCTTCATGTGTGGAATCGTCGGCGTTGTCAGCAACGCTCCCGTCAATCAACTGCTCTACGACGCCTTGCTGCTGCTGCAGCACCGCGGCCAGGATGCCGCCGGCATCGTGACGCTGCTGGAGCGCAAGTTCTTCATGCACAAGGCCAAGGGCATGGTGCGCGACGTCTTCCGCACCCGCAACATGCGCGGCCTGCCGGGCGACGTCGGCCTGGGCCAGGTGCGCTACCCGACCGCCGGCAATGCCTACAGCGAGGAAGAGGCGCAGCCCTTCTACGTCAACGCGCCCTTCGGCATCGTGCTGGTGCACAACGGCAACCTCACCAACGCGCACGCGCTGCGGGCCGAGCTGTTCTCCACCGACCACCGCCACACCAACACCGAGAGCGACTCCGAGGTGCTGCTGAACGTGCTGGCGCACGAACTCGACCGCGCCACCCGTGGCGGCCTGCTCGATTCGGCCACCTTGTTCGAGGCGGTGCGCAACACCCAGCGCCGCCTGCGCGGCTCCTATGCGGTCGTGGCGCTGATCGCCGGCCACGGCCTGCTGGCCTTCCGCGACCCCTACGGGATCCGGCCGCTGGCCATGGGCCGCGGCGCCGACGGCACGATCATGGTGGCCAGCGAATCGGTCGCGCTCGAGGGCTCGGGCCATGTGTTCGAGCGCAACATCGCGCCGGGCGAGGCGGTCTTCGTCGACCTGCAGGGCCAGGTGCATTCCGAGCAATGCGCCGACTCGCCGTCGCTCAACCCCTGCATCTTCGAGTTCGTCTACCTGGCGCGCCCGGATTCGGTGCTCGACGGGATCTCGGTCTACCAGGCGCGGCTGAACCTTGGCGAGACGCTGGCCAAGCGCGTGGTCTCGACCGTGCCGCCGAGCGAGATCGACGTCATCATTCCGATCCCCGAATCGAGCCGGCCGAGCGCGACGCAGTTGGCCCACCTGCTGGGCGTTCCTTACCGCGAAGGCTTCGTCAAGAACCGCTATGTCGGCCGCACCTTCATCATGCCGGGGCAGGGAGTGCGCAAGAAGTCGGTGCGCCAGAAGCTCAACGTGATCGCCAGCGAGTTCAAGGGCCGCAACGTGCTGCTGGTCGACGACTCGATCGTGCGCGGCACCACCAGCCGCGAGATCGTCCAGATGGCGCGCGACGCCGGTGCCCGCAAGGTCTACCTCGCGAGCGCGGCGCCGCCGGTGCGCTACCCCAACGTCTACGGCATCGACATGCCGACCAAGGACGAACTCGTCGCGCACGACCGCACGGTCGAGCAGATCCGCGAACTGATCGGCTGCGATGCGCTGATCTACCAGGACGTCGACGCCATGAAGCGCGCCATCGGCTCGCTGAACCCGAAGCTCGACGGCTTCGATGCCTCCTGCTTCGACGGCGTGTACGTCACGGGCGACATCGACACCGAGGCCATCTCGCGCATGAACGGCAACCGGCCGCGCATCGAGGAGACCGGCGAAGACTCGTCGCGCCTCGCGCTGCCCAACCTCGCCGAGTGAACCCGTGACGACCGATCGATCCCTGCCCCCCGGACTGCACCGCGACACGCTGGCGGTGCGCACCGCGCTCGAGCGCAGCCAGTACGGCGAGAACTCCGAGGCGCTGTTCCTCACCAGCAGCTTCGTGCAGCCCGACGCCGAGACCTCGGCGCGCCGCTTCGCCGGCACCGAGGAAGGCTTCACCTACACCCGCACCTCGAACCCGACCGTGGCCAGCTTCGAGCAGCGCCTGGCCGCGCTCGAAGGCACCGAGGCCGCGATCGGCGCCTCGAGCGGCATGGGCGCGATCCTCATGATGTGCATGGGCCTGCTGCGTGCCGGCGACCACGTTGTCTGCTCGCGCTCGGTGTTCGGCTCCACCTTGAACCTGATCGGCCGCGAGTTCGGCAAGTTCGGCGTCGAGACCACTTTCGTCTCGCAGACCGATGTCGCCGAATGGAAGGCGGCTATCCGCCCGACCACCAAGCTGCTGTTCGCCGAGACGCCGACAAATCCGCTGACCGACGTCTGCGACATCCGCGCGCTGGCCGACCTGGCGCATGGCGCGGGCGCGCTGCTGGCGGTCGACAACTGCTTCTGTTCGCCGGCGCTGCAGCGGCCGACCGAACTCGGCGCCGACCTCGTGATCCATTCGGGCACCAAGTACCTCGAAGGGCAGGGCCGCGTGCTGGCCGGCGCGATCTGCGGCTCGGCGAAGCTGGTCAACGAAGTGTTCGGGCCGGTGGTGCGCACCGCCGGCATGGCGCTGTCGCCGTTCAACGCCTGGGTCGTGCTCAAGGGCCTGGAGACGCTGGGCATCCGCATGCAGGCGCACTGCGCCGGTGCGCTGGCGCTGGCCCAATGGCTGGAGACGCAGCCGAGCATCGCCCGCGTCTACTACCCGGGCCTAGCCTCGCATCCGCAGCATGAACTGGCGATGCGCCAGCAGTCGGGGCTCGGCGGCGCGGTCGTGTCCTTCGACGTCCAGGGCGACGGCCCCGAAGCGGCGCGCGCCAACGCCTTCCACGTGATCGACAGCACGCGCGTGCTCAGCATCACGGCCAATCTCGGCGACACCAAGACCACCATCACCCATCCGGCCACCACCTCGCACGGACGCCTCACCGAAGCGCAGCGGCAGGCGGCCGGCATCGGCCAGGGCCTGATCCGCGTCGCGGTGGGCCTCGACCATATCGACGACATCAAGGCCGACCTCCTGCGCGGCCTGAGCACCCTGGCATGACACAGAAGACCCGCACCCGTTTCGCACCGTCCCCGACCGGATTCATCCACCTCGGCAACATCCGCTCGGCCCTCTACCCGTGGGCCTTCGCGCGCTCGACCGGAGGCGATTTCATCCTGCGCATCGAGGACACCGACGTCGAGCGTTCGACCCAAGCCGCCGTCGACGTGATCCTCGAAGGCATGCAGTGGCTGGGCCTCGATCACGACGAGGGCCCGTTCTATCAGATGCAGCGCATGGACCGCTACAAGGCGGTGCTGGCCGAGATGCAGGCCGCGAACCTGGTCTACCCCTGCTACATGGGCATGGCCGAACTCGACGCGCTGCGCGAGAAGCAGATGGCCGCGAAGGAGAAGCCGCGCTACGACGGCACCTGGCGGCCCGAGCCGGGCAAGACGCTGCCTCCGGTTCCCGAGGGCGTGCAGCCGGTGCTGCGCTTTCGCAATCCGCAGGGCGGCGCGGTGGCCTGGGACGACAAGGTCAAGGGCCGCATCGAGATCGGCAACGACGAACTCGACGACCTCGTGATCGCGCGGCCCGACGGCACGCCGACCTACAACTTCTGCGTCGTCGTCGACGACATCGACATGGCGATCACGCACGTGATCCGCGGCGACGACCACGTCAACAACACGCCGCGCCAGATCAACATCTTCCGCGCACTCGGCAAGGAGCCGCCGGTATATGCGCACCTGCCCACCGTGCTCAACGAGCAGGGCGAGAAGATGAGCAAGCGCAACGGCGCCAAGCCCGTGACGCAGTTCCGCGACGAGGGCTTCCTGCCCGAGGCGATGGTGAACTACCTCGCGCGCCTGGGCTGGAGCCACGGCGACGACGAGATCTTTTCGCGCGCGCAGTTCGTCGAGTGGTTCAACCTCGACCACTTGGGCCGGAGTGCGGCGCAGTTCGACGAGACCAAGCTGCGGTGGGTCAATGCGCAGCACCTCAAGGCGATGGCCGACGATGCGCTGGCACCGCTGGTGGCCGCCCAGTTGCACAAGCGCGGCATCACGGCCGACGAGCGCCTGCCTGCGATCTGCGGACTGTTCAAGGACCGCTGCGACACGACCGTTGCGCTGGCCGGATGGGCCGCTGCGTTCTATGCCGACGTGCACCCGAGCGATGCCGATCGCGAACAGCATATTTCTGCTGCGGTGCGCCCGGCAATCGCCGAACTTGCGGATAAACTATCGGGCGTCGCTTGGGACAAGGCAGCGATCGCATCAGCCATCAAGGAAGTGCTGGTTGCGCAAGGTCTCAAGATGCCGGCATTAGCCATGCCGGTGCGAGTGCTCGTGATGGGCACGCCGCAGACGCCTTCTCTCGATTCAGTCCTCGCGCTCTTTTCTCGCGAAACTATTTTGAAGAGATTGAAGGAGGCCTGATTTTCAGGCTATAATTTGAGGCTCGACACCCAGGGGGGTATAGCTCAGCTGGGAGAGCGCTTGCATGGCATGCAAGAGGTCAGCGGTTCGATCCCGCTTACCTCCACCAACATGGTGTCGAGTTGAAGGTTTGAAGTAACAAGCGCTGATCGCAGCGCGGTTCCTAAGGTTTTGACCCTATCGTCTAGAGGCCTAGGACACCACCCTTTCACGGTGGCTACCGGGGTTCGAATCCCCGTAGGGTCGCCAGTTTCACTGCAAGGTGAAGCCGGCACAAGTCGCAGCACTTGGCTCCTTGATGGAGTGAACGTTGTCTACCAGGAGTGGTAGTTCAGTTGGTTAGAATACCGGCCTGTCACGCCGGGGGTCGCGGGTTCGAGTCCCGTCCACTCCGCCAAAATCAACGGGTTACGTGAGAAATCACGTAGCCCGTTTCCTTTTCTGGAATACGAAAGGGTCATTTTGGAATATCCCTCGTGGCCCATCCCCATGTTTTCCCCGTCCGGATGCCGCGCACGGTGGATTCGTCGATGCCGTAGCGCTCAGCCATGACGGACGGCGCAACCCCGCTTTTGTAGATTTCCCTGGCCTTCGTCGCCGTCAGCTTGGCGCGACCGTTCGTCTGGCCTTTTGCGCTGCGCTCCTTCTGCACCCGATCGTCGATGTTGTCGGCCTGGGTGCAGACGACCAGGTGCGCCGGGTTGCAGCAGCAGGGGTTGTCGCAGGAATGCCTGACGACCTCATCCCGCGATAGTTTCCGGCCGTGATGCTCCTGCCACGCCAGGCGGTGAGCGCGGCCGGTGCGCGTCACAACCCCGTAGCCATACCGGTCCAAGGGACCGAGCCAGGGCCAGCACGCGCCATTGCCAGCCGACGAGTCGATGCGATCCGAGAGGACGCCGGAAACACGGGCAGCAGGCGCTGGCAAGCCGAGCTTTCGGCGCAGCGGGGTCGGGATGTAGCCTTCCAGCGATCTCGTCATGGTCGATCCTAGCCCGCGGGCGTCGCTTTCTTCGAGTCGCGCCGGTCGTAATGCCGGGCCAGCATGGCGTCGCTGCTGTGCAAAAGAGCGTCCTTCGTGTCGGTATCGCCGCGCTGCTGCTTGTCGGTTGCCCCCTTCGGCCGGCAGTCCTGCAGTGAGAACTTCCGAAACGGGATTCCCCGCTTCGCTGCTTCCTTGACGCACTCGCGCATCAGGTCGTCCAGCATCGCTTTCCAGCCACCCTTGGTGTACGGCTCGCCCCTGAGGTTGCCGAACAGGTACAGGGTGCCGGCATCCTTGTTGCGCTTCACCTCCATGGCTTCGTAGATCGTGGCCGAGAGCTCCGGCGACCACTCGATCAGGATCGTCGGCTTGGTTTTGCTCTTGGAGTCGGTCCAGATGATCCCTGCGGGCGTCACGGCCTCACGCTGGATCTGGCGCACCTCGAACGACCGGCGCACGCACAGCCACGCGGTCTTGAGTGCGAGGGCGACGATCAGCCGCGCGCCGCCGAACTTCCGCCCCATCTCGACGGCCAGCGCCATCTCGGCGTCCGTCACGTAGCGTTTCTTGACGGGCACCGTCTTGTTCCGCTCCAGGTCGTTCAGCGGGTTCGTCTCGATCAGGCCGAGCCCGATGGCGTGCTGCATGATGAGCCGGCCCAGCGAAATTTCCTTGTTGCCCTTGTGCGGCCGGGACTTCTTGCATGCCTTGAGGTAGTCCAACCCCATCTTGGCCGTGATCTCGCTCACCTCGAAGTGGCCCCACGCCTTGACCAGGCTGTCGGCCTCGCGGCGGTTCTCCGCAATCGTGGTGCTGGCGCGCTTGGAACCATCGGTGGCCGGCAGATCGGCCTGCATGGCGAACCAGTCATCGACCAGCCCCTTGAAGCCGCCCTCCGGCGCATCCTCAACGATGCGCGCCGATTCCTCGATGGCCTGCCGGCGCAGCTTGCGGATCTGGTTCTCGTCGTCCACCGGGCACTTCAACCGGAAGGCCCAGCGCCCTGACTTGAGCTTGTAGCCGATGCTGTAGATCCGCTTGCCGTAGGTCTGGTAGACCCGGAACGGCAGGCCGTCTGGTGTGTTGCGGGCTCGGATCATGCTGGCCTCAGGTGGGAGAGGTTCGCCACTTTACGCGGCGCGGGCGTCTCGGCGTCCTGGCCGCGGGTGACGGCCTCGTAGTGGGTGCGTTCCAGAACGACGCCGTGCCGGCCCATGCGAGCCCGGTAGAAGCCATCCCGGCGCAGGCGTTCGAGCTGCATCGTGGCGAGCTTGTAGCCCGTCAGCGCCTCGATCTCGTCGGTCGTCAAGACGATGCTCATTGCGTGCTTCCTCCATTAGAGTGCAGGGCAGGGGCCGCCTTCGGCGCCCGGGCTTTGGCCTTCTCTTGGAGGCTCCATCCGATGTCGTGGACTGCTTCGATGAACTCGTGGCGCGCTTCCTCTGGCAACCCGGCCGCATCGAATAGGCCGGCCCAGTCCGAATTGAAAAGGAGTTGGCCGGCGCGCAGCTGCGCCTGTCGCTTGATCTCTCGCTTTTTCATGCGGCCTCCGTCAAGATGCGCCATGCGCGTGCAGCCACGATCGGAACCTGGCCGTCACCAGTGGCCTCAAGTCGTTGGATGTTGCTCATGGGACTGGAGCCGGGGGGCACGAAGGACCAGAAGTTCTGTTCTGACGAGCCAACTTGCTCCCGCACGACCTTGAGCAAGTTAGATGAGCCGGCCTGTTCCTCGTGAATTCTTGGCCGCAAATGGCACAGTTCGATTTCATTGAGTGGTTCGCCCATCTCTTCGCCGCAGCTATCCTTCCAGATTCCACTAAGCATGCATCGCTGCACAGCGATGCCCGGCGCGAGCGCTTCGGTTGGAAGGCATTTCCGCAAACCATGCACGTTGCCGGTTTCACTTGCCCGGCCCCCCATGTCCCTTCTGAGGTATGCACGTTCGTGTGGCACTTCTGGCATAGAACCTGAATGTTCTCCGCCACGTTGTTCTGCGGGTTCCGATCGATATGGTGTCTCTGGAGACGATCGGTTGTCCCGCATCCTTCGCACTTCAAGGTCTTGAAGATGCGCTGAGCTTCTTTGTAGCCACCGCTTGAAGTTCTCATTTGGAAGCTCCTCCAGAGAGGTCCAGAGTTCGGGCCAGTTCATCAGATATTCGTGGTTCTCCGGGCTCGGCCTGCCAAACACCGTACCGGGGAGCGACATCTGCCACGACCCGCCGCATTTCCGGCCAGAGATCGTCTTCCACCGGCCGTCCTCGAGATGCGCTGCTGTATGGCCTGCATGGAAATCCGCCAGCCACGATGTCAGCTCGGCCGCGGTAGGGGCTTCCGTCGAAGGTTCGAATGTCGGAGAACAGAGGGAATTTGGGCAGCGCGCCGTCTCGCTGGCGCTGGGCAAGCACTCTGCGGCGGTATGGGTTGAACTCGACGGCTCCAATGCATCGGTGCCCGAGCAGGTGCCCGGCGAGGATTCCACCTCCCGCGCCAGAAAACAGGTGTAGCTCATTCACATCGCCTCCCTGATCTCGACGCTCACCCGAGAGGGGTTCTGCTCCTTCTGTGCCTGGGCAAGAGCGGTGCGGGCTTCGGCTTCGGTCTTGAACGTGCGGCCGGTGTCTCGCAGCAGTTGGTCGAGGCGGTCGTTTTCCCACAGGTGGCTGTCCACGCGGGTAGGCATGCCGCGCAGACACCAGTAGCGTTCCCCGGCCTTGGGCTGGTATGCGGTAGTGGTCAAAGCTCGCTCCAGTTGACGCATCCCTGGCTCGAGCAGCGACCTGAGGTCTTGCCCGTGACGGCGGATGCGGTGTAGGTCAGAAGGCCTGCGCACTTCGTGCAGCGCATCGAGGCGCGCACCGGTGCAGCAGGGCGGAACGCAGGGGCAGGGCAGTGCTGGGTTCGCACTGCGGCCATGGCGCGCGCAATTGCGCTTGCCAGGGCTCCGAAGGTCGACGTGGTCACGAAACCGTCCCTCCGGCTTGAAGTCGGCGCCTCGTCAGGAACATACTTTCGTGTTCAATCCGTTGGAGAGCGCGATGGCAATGGAAAGTCTTCAATTCGAACTGCTCCGGTTCCTGAAAGCTGAAGGCGCGACAGAGACTGTTATCGAGGACTGGGCGCTTGCATGGCACAGAGCGCTCTCGTTTCCCGATGAGCCGCTGCCGTGCCCCGCGTGCTTCCTCGATGGGCGCCTTGAGCGGCTGATGCCCTTGCCCGTCGACAGCCAAATTGCTGCGGTCCGTTGCGAGGCATGTGAAGCCAAGTTCGTGTTTCCCGCGTGACGAGACCATCGGCGCCGAAAGGATGGTGGGGCGTTCCTTCATGGCCGGGCTTCCCCATCGCTACACTCCCGCCCATGACGCTCAACTCCGCTGGAATCGTGCTGCAGGTGGCTGCTGCCGCGTACATCGTCTTTCAGGCCTGGCGCACCACGAGAGCCCTGGCCGGCAGCGAGAGGATCACTATAGATGCGCAGGAGCTGGTCATCGCGCAGCTCGGTCGGGAGATGAAGGGCCAGTTCCGGCACCAGCTGTACG
The DNA here is from genome assembly GCF_030486595.1 of Variovorax ginsengisoli. GTDB lineage: Bacteria > Pseudomonadota > Gammaproteobacteria > Burkholderiales > Burkholderiaceae_C > Variovorax > Variovorax ginsengisoli_B. Next base: position 26,830 of record NZ_JAUJZH010000034.1, read on the forward strand.
GGTTCATCGGAATGGCGGTCGGCGCCATTTTTCAACTGGTTCCCTGACGCGAGGAGGCCGCGCGCTACAGCGAGCACCTGCTGGTACTCCTCCTCGCTCGGCTGCTGGTCCGAGCCGTGCAGATCCATCCGCTCGCACACGTCGACCAGCTGGCGCAGCGCCTCGGCATGCGCATGCTTGACGGCGATGTGGAAATCCATCCGGCGCTTCAGCTTCTCCTGCGTGTTCGGGCCCGCGTCCTTCGGCAGGTCCAGGTCGATGTCCCGGTATTCGTCGCCGCGCAGGGCGAACAGGGCGCGCTGCTCGATCCAGCGCAGGCGCCGGGTGCTGGTGCGCGACTTGCCGGCCGTCTTCCGGATATGGTCCAGGGCGTTCGCCAGGATCAACGGATCGACCTCGGTTGCGGCCTTGATGGCCAGCGGGTGCTCGTGTTGGACGTGGCTCATACTGCGGGCTCCAAACGATGGAGGTGGAGATGGGGCTTTTTGATGGGCCGTGGGAGACCTGCATGCTCGTGCGAGGTTTGAATCCGAGCGAGTGCGCGTCTTGGGTCCAGGCTTGGGGCACCATCCTGGCAATCTCCGCCGCGGTGTTGATTGCCTTTGTGCAACATCGGCAGAACCTTCGCCAACGGCGACAGATCGCGGCAGACGAGCGAGCGCGAACACTTGCTGCGCCCCTTGCTGTCGCGCAAAGAGCCGAGAGACTCCTGCGTGATTTGCATCGCAGGGTTCGCGCCGTAAATGGCGCATACGGCGAATGGGGAGCTCCAGCGGGTATGAAGGAACAGGCAATGAAATTGCATGCCGTATTCGTATCGCTGCCGCTTCACCTTCTGCCGACCTATGAATTGATACTGGTTGCATACGAGATCGCTTACTGCATCGCGGACGGTGCCGAGAGGCTTGACGCAATGGCCGTCGAGAAGGAAAGGCTTGGCGCCGTGAGCGCATCTAGTGATGGAAGCTTCGAGGTGGGCTTGCAAGCGATGCGCGAGCTTTGCACCCGGTTTGAGAGAGAGCGTCTCCGCTCTCTTGCGCAAACCGCGTAGTAGGGCGACCGAGTGGGCGTGCTCGACGTGACTCATACTCCGGGCTCCAAAAACGAGAGGTGGAAATGGAAAAAATCAGACACGTTCACAGCGGCCGGTTCACCCTGAAGGGCTACGGGCAGGCGGCTCCCGAAGGGAAGTTCATTGCCACATTCGTGGTGACCGAGCACCAAGGCAATGCGGAGCTCGAGATCAAGAGTTCGACGGGGAACGTGTATGGCACGGACCATGAAGCCGCCGAGGCTGGCCTGGAGGCCGCGACGGTGTGGCTGGAGAAGCACCGGCCGGTCAATGGCTGACGTCACGCTGCGTCCTCCGCGCTGAACAGCAAGGGCTGCACGGCGCCGTTCTGGTAGACGATCGGCATGACGGTATCGGCGGCCGGCTCGTCGCCTTCCCAACCGTCGGGCCAGGTGCCGGCGGCGATCAGCGCGCGGATGCGGGATTCCTCCTCGGCGTTGATGAGGCTGATGCGCGGGCGGCGCTGCTCATCGGCCGCCTCGTTGCAAGCAGTCTGGATGCCCAGGATCCGATCGAGGCCCATGGCCCTCGCCTCCAGGGTCAGCGGACCCATGCGCTGTGGGTTCTTGGCGATGCTGCCATCCTTCAGGCGCTCGAGGCCCGCCTTCTTGATGCGGTGCTTCGGCTCACGCAACTCGCGCCACAGCGGCTTAATGCCTTTCAGCGGGGCCAGGTAGGCCCACTGTGGGTTCGTGAGGATCGTGTCGAGCGCATTGTCCTCGGCGGCCAGTGGGCAGCCGATGCAGCCGGTGCGCGCGTTGATCTCCTCGGCCTCGTCGCCGCCGTAGGCGTCCGCGATGATGGCCGTGCTCCAGTCGCCGAACTCGGCCTGCGGCGCCCAGTGCTTGAGCCATTCCCACACGTGGCAGACGCGCCAGTGCAGCAGGGGCGCCAGGGTGGCAAGCCGGCCGCGCAGGCCCTTGGCGTTCGGCAGGACCTGCTGATACCAGCCCTGGCCGCACTCGGCGCCGTCCTTGCTGCAGGACATCTCGATGCGACGGTCGCGGATCGCGCTCTCGCCCTGGCGCACGCCGGTGATCATCAGGATCTGACCGTTGAGCTGGTCGACGCGATCGCGCAGCGCCTGCTCCATCGGATCGATCTTGATCTGGCGCGTGCACCACCGAAGGGTGTTGTTGTTCGGGGGAGGCACGCCGCGGCCGAGGATGTAGACCATGAAGCGCTTGTCCATCGACGCCGTGACGACCTCGATGCGGATGCCCCGCTCGCGCAGCTCGTCCATGATCTGCTCGGCGGCGATCGCTAGCGGCGGCAGTTCCTGGCGCGTGTCGGCATAGAAGACCGTCAGCGTCTCCGGGCGCTTGATCTTGCCGGTGTCGATGAGCCAGCAGATCATGGTCAGCGTGGCGCTGCTGTCCTTACCGCCCGACCAGGCAATGCCCCAGTGCGGATGGTCCGGACCGTAGGCCTGCAGCGACTGAATCGTCATCTCGATCGACTCGGTCATCTGCAGGCGCTGGCCGCCGTCGAAGAAGGTGGACTGGTGCGCGGTCATACTTCCGCTCCAGGATGGAGTGAGAAATGAAAGAACGATTCGCCACGATCGGCACGTTGGTGTGCTTGACCGTTTTGACCGGTTTGACACTGGTGTTTGCGCTCGCGATTTTTCCGGGCACCGAGGCGATTCGATGGTTCTTCGTCACCTCTGCGATGGTGCTCGCGCGTCTTGACGCCCCGGCGTGGGTGCAGGCTATCGGTTCGATCGCGGCGATCGCCGGTGCGGTCGGGACTGTGATGTATCAGAACGCCAAGCAGCATGCTCGCGACCGCATGGCAGCGCGAGAAAAGGACGAGAGCATCGAACGGATGGCCGTTGAAATAGCAAATAGGCTTCGCCAATCGGCCGCAGAAATGCACTTTCGCTTTGGCAGGATGGCGCTCAACTCTTTGCCGTTGCAAGCAATCAAACACCTCGACGAATTGCGACGACCGCTGGAGGAAGTTCCGTTTTGGAACTCCTCGGACTACGAGTTCGTCAATGCCGCCATGTCGCTTCGAGCCGACCTTTCTTGGGCGATCCTCGAGGCTCCTGACGTCAATGGAAAGTACGCAGTGGAACTGATCACCGACGCGTGCACGAGGTTCTTCACTGTTCGCCACGCACAAAGAGAGTCGAAGGCTCTGAAGCAAGAAGGGCGTCACGCCGCGGCCCTCCCGTAGATCTGCGCCTCGTGCGCGAAGTTGGCGCGGATCAGCGCCTCGGCCAGCGGCGGGCAGACGCTGTTGCCGCACATCCGCACCTGGGCGGTCTTCGTGAATGGCTTGCCGTCCGGGCCGGCCTCGATCTGATAGTCAGCCGGGAAGCCCTGGGCGTTGTAGAGCTCGCGCGGCGAGAGCATGCGCAGGCCGATGTCGACGATCGCGTATTCCTCGCCCTGCACGGTGACCAGCCCGAAGCGGTGCTTCGTGGTGACCGTGTGCATCGGGTCCTCAAGGCGCGGATCCTGGTCGGAGCCATAGTAAGCAATGAGGAAGGCGCGGACCTCGGCGAAGTGTGTGCCGCCGGCGCTGACGGTGTGCAGCGGCTCGTCGCTGGCCTGGGCCGTGCTGGTGCCGCGCAGCTTGACCAGGTTGCTGGTCACGACGGCCGCCGGCATGCCCGACGCGGCAACGGTGTTCAGCGGCTCGGTCACGTGGCGGATGCCGTGGCTGAAGCGCTTCTTCCCGTCCTTGCCCTCACCGTGGCCCATGTGCACCAGGTGCGCCGCGACGACGGTCTGCTGTGCGCCCTTGGTCGTGAGCGTGCTGACCGGCGCCGTCACCGGCCGGCCGTCGCTGGGCACGGTGCCGCGGTGGTTGTTGTGCTGCGCCAGGAAGGCCGATACCAGGGCGTGCTTCTGGCCGCTGACCACGGTGCCGAGCGGCGCCTGCAGGTCGAGCGTGCGCGGCGACTGGCCGGGCCGTTCGCCGTAGCCGGTCTGCACGAGGGTGGGCGCCACCAGGGCGAAGTGCCCGCCCTTGACCTGGGCGACCTGGGTGCGCAGCGGCTCGTCGGCGCTGAACACCCGCTGGTTCGAGGCGTTGGCGTGCTCGGTCAGGAACGGAGCCAGGGTGGGAACGACGAGCGCATGGTTGCCGCCGCCGGCATGAACGGTTCTGATCGGCTCGTCGAGCCCGTGCGAGCGGCCGCCGGCGCGCTCGGTGTGCTCGCGATGGGCCAGGCCGACGATGTACGGTTCGGCCGCATTCACGACGTACCGCATCACGCCTTTGGCGACGCGGCGCAGCGTGGCCTCGGCCAGCGGACGCTTGCGCTCGAAGATGGATGGGCACGGGATCGACCAGTCGATGCACTCGGCGGCCGTGCGCCAGGGCAGCAGCTTGCCGGCCTTGACCTCCTTCGAGGTCGGCGCGCCGTGGCTCGGCTTCGGCCAGGCGATGGCGATGTGATCGCGCCGCGCCACCAGGAAGAAGCGCTTGCGGATCGTCGGGGCGCCGAAGTCGCAGGCGCGCAGCTCGCGCCAGTCGACGACGTAGCCCATGCCCTGCAGCTGGCGGACGAAGCTCTCGAAGGTCTTGCCCTTGCGCGCAGGATCCGGCCGGGCCGTGCCGTCGGCGGCGATCTGCAGCGGGCCCCAGGTCTTGAACTCCTCCACATTTTCGAGCGCGATGACGCGCGGCTTGCACTTCGCCGCCCAGCGCAGAGCCACCCAGGCCAGGCCGCGGATCTTCTTCTCGACCGGCGTGCCGCCCTTGGCCTTGCTGAAGTGCTTGCAGTCGGGCGAGAGCCACACCAGGCCCACCGGCTGGTTGCCGGTCACCTTGATCGGGTCCACGTCCCAGACGCTCTCGCACAGGTGGGTGGTGTGCGGGTGATTGACCGCGTGCATCGCCAGGGCCTCGGGATCGTGGTTGATCGCGATGTCCACCGGCCGGCCGAAGGCAGCCTCGAGGCCGGTCGACGTGCCGCCGCCGCCGGCGAAGTTGTCGATGATCAGCTCGCCGGGGAACAGCAGCGGCAGGGTGAAGTCATCGCGCTTCATGCCGTGGCGCCCTGGCTCATGGCGACAGCGTCGCGAACGGACTCGACAGCGATGCCGAGCGCCTGGGCGGCGGCCGCGCAGGCTGCGTTGTGGTCCGGGTGCAGCGCCCTGGCGCGCACGTAGGCGCTCAGGACCTTCTCGATGGGGTAGACGGTGAACACCGATCAGCCCTTCTTGCCCTTGCGGGTGGCCTTGGCCGGGGCCGGCGCATCTGCCGGGGCCGAGCTGTTGACGAACACGTCCTCGGCCGACAGCTGCTTCTGCTGCTCATCCGGCACCACGGTCTTGAACACGTCGCCCTCGGTCAGGGTCTTGGCCGGCTCGATGTCCGGCATGCTCAGCTTCAGCGAGATCTCGCGCTGCTGCAGCACCGAGAGCGTTCCGATGATGTGGTCGTCGATTTCTGACGCCGACGAGACCGCGAACTTGACCTCGGCGCTGCCGCCCTCGATGGGCGTCACGCGCACCTTGTGGACCTTGCACAGCTGCAGCACGATCGCCGTCTTCTCGCTGATACCGTAGGCCACCTCGACGCGGGCGCCGACGGCCTGGAAGTCCAGCTTGATCGGATAGTCGGCGCCCGGCACGCGCACGTTCGGCAGTTCGTCGACGGGCAGGTCCATCTCTTCCTGCGCATCGCCGCTGCCCTGGCGCATGTCGCAGAAGAGCATGTCGCGCAGCTGCTTGTGGATGGCCGTCAGCGACCGGTTGTTGGTGTTCCAGGTCACGGCCAGGTCGATCGCCATGACGTCTTCATCGCCGTGCTTCTCGACGCGGCTCTGGGCGTTGGTGAGGGTGACGGTCGTCGGGTCCAGGAGTTCAAACATGCTTGCCTTTCAGGTGCAGGTTGGGAATGAAAAGAGGGCGTCTGCGTCGCAGAGCCGGCCGGGAGTGCAGTTCGGAGGAGGGGTCGAAGGGTCCGGTCGGGCGCGCCCTGGAAACTGGTCAGGCCGCGACGGGCGCCGGGAACTTGTCGAAGGCCAACGGCTTGACGTGCTCGCCGAAGAACTTGCCCTTCGACTCCGCCGCCATGAAGTCGGCGTGCAGTTGCGCGTCGCAGTCCGGGTACTGGTAGACGTGGCCCGGGCCGCGCGTGAAGGTGACCTGGAGCGTCCTGCGCTCGGCGCTGTAGCCGATGGCGGCCACCTGGTGGCTCTCAACGGGCGTCATCGGGATGGCGACGAAAGGCTTTTCGGAGAAGGCGGCCGGGGCCGCATAGGTCTTGGGCATGGTGGTCCTTGGAGTGATCAGAGGGTGTTGCCTGGGTGGTACTCGCGCTTTGCTGCGACATAGACCGCATGCGCTTCCGCTTTGGTGCGGAAGGTGCCGAGGTTCTTGAGCTTGGAGTCGATGCAGATGCGCGCGGCGAAACCGACGACTCGGCCCTTCCAGACCTTCTTGGAGACGCCCAGAACGCCGGTGCTGTTGTTCCTGTTCGCCTTGCGGCGGTTCTGGTTGTTCATCGCATTTGTCACCGCGCGGATCTCGCTCATGGCATTGACGCCGCGCGCTGCGTTGATGTGGTCGATAGGGCCGTTCGGCCACTCGCCCGTGACGTAGAAGTAGGCGAGGCGGTGCTGCCGGTACGTGACGCCGTCGAAGTGCAGGTACGTGTACCCGTGGGCATCCGGCTTGGCCGTGACGGGCCCGGGCCGACGATTGCCGCTGGCATGCAATCGGGTGAACACGCCTGTCGCGGGGTCGTAGTGGAAGAGCTCGCGCAGCCGTTGGAGCGATGGCGCCTTGATCACGCGGCCTCCCTGGACTGCACTGCCTCGATGTGCCCAATGAGCGCCGCGAGGAGATGCGGGAACTGCGACTCGTGGAAGAGCACGGCACCGCGCTGCTTGGCGGCCGGTTCGAAGCCGAGGGTCTTCACGAAGTCGGCCGTCAGGGCGAAGCCAAGCCGCGTGCCGATCTGGCCCAGGCTCAGGCTCGGCGGCGTGGCCGGTGCCGGCGCCGCGGCGGCGCGCGCGGGCATCTTGATCACAGCCGGGGCCGGCGTCGCTGCGGGCGCTGCAGCTGGTGCCGCGGCTACCGGCGCGGGCTCGACTGGCTTTGCTGCGGCGGCAGCCTCATCGCGTTCCTGGGCTGCCACCAGCTTCGCCTTCATCTCGGCGCGTGCTTCAGCGACGGCGGCGGTCACGCGGGGACGGGGATCGTTCTCGAAGTCCTTCGCGCCCGACTCGAACATCCCAATGGCCTTCTGGATGTACTGCACGCTGTCGCCTTCGATGCGGCGCGCATTGCTCCAGAGGCTGGCAATCAGCGCGTCCTCGGCTTCCACAGCCTCGCGCGCCTTGCGCTCCGCCTTGGCGGCTTCTTCCTTGCGGATGCGCTCGCGCTGCGCCTCTTCCTTGGCGCGCTCCTTCTCCTTGTGCTCGGCGATCCGTGCCTTGACCAGAGTGGCGAGGTCGTCCGGCGCCTTCTGGACGATCACCTGCGTGTCGGGGAACAGGAAGGCGAGGTCGGCGGCCTGCTCGCGCAGCGTGGTCAGGTTGGCCTGGATGCGGTCGGCGGTGGCGCTGGCGGCGATCTTCGCGTTGGCCAGAGCGGTGTCGACGGCGTTCTGCATGCTGTCGAAGGTGCGCAGGCCCTTGATCGCCGCGCCGAAGTCGACGCTCGGGTAGGGCATCACGCCCTCCGTGCGCTGCTGCAGGGCCTCGACGTGGTCGCGCAGCGCCTTGACGCCGCCGGCGACGATCTCACCCTTGCGGGCGATCTTGCGAGCCTCGACAAGCTTGTCCAGTTCGAGCCGCGTCTTGCGCGCTTCGGCCGTGATGTCGTCGATCGTCTTGAACAGCTGGTCGATGCTCTCGGTCTGGCTGAGGGCGTGTTCCTTGGCAGCCTTCAGGCGCGACTCGACGTCGCCGCACCATTGCACGGTCTTCGCGGCGTTGGCGAAGTCCTGATCCGTCTTCAGGTCGCGGTTGATGGCGGCGAAGACGGCGAGGGCATGCTCCCGGTACTGCGCCAGGTTGCTGGCGGTGACGGCGCCGGTGACCTCGATGCGCAGCGCGGGCAGCGTTTCGGGCGTGCGTCCGATCGCTTCGACGACAGGTTCGGTCGGCACGTAGTCGGCCAGGTCCTTGTGGAACTGGGCCCAGCCTGCGCGGAGGCGCTCGAACCACTCCGGATCCGGCTTGACGATGCACCAGACCATGTTCTTGCGGGTGCCATCGGAGACGACGAACACGAGCTCGTCCGCCTCGGTCACCATCAGGGCCTGCATGCACTGCGGCATGTGCTCGAGCGGCACAGAGCCAGCCCGCACGCGCGTCGCCAGCGCTTCATTCCACTGCTTGTGCTCCATCACGAGCTTTTCGCCGACGTCGATGCCATCGGTCGACACGCTGATCCGGCCATTGGAGTAGGTCGCCGGGTAGAGCTCGACGCCGAAGATCTCCTCGATGATCGGCCGGGCCAGCGCTTCCACCTCGTGCCCGTAGTCGAGGACGTTCTCCTGCACCCAGTCGCTAAAGACCTTGGCGATGCCGGTCTTCTTCATGCGAAGCAGCTCGTTGCGCTTCACCTTGCGCGAGACGCCGAGCATCGCTGCGGCTTCGCTGGCGCCGTCGTGCTCGAAGCGGAACTGGTGCCAGGCGTCGCTGCCCGGGAGGAGGTCGTGTTGCTGCTTCATGCCGGAACCCCCGCCACGAGTTCGGCGTGCATCTCATCGAGCTCCTTGCGGAACTGCTCGTCGCTCACGCGCGGAATCAGCAGGGCGGCCGCGTCGAGTTCGGCCTTGGTGGTCGCGCTCGTCAAGGCATCCGCGACATCGGCGTAGACCATCGGCGGCAGCGCGTCGGTGGCGGCCTCTTCCTTCTTGGCGGGCTTCTCGATCGGCGCGCGAATGGCGGCCTCCTGCTCTGCCGTGAGCGTGTACTTCGTCTTGGCCTTGCCGATGATGTTGTCGGGCGTGGCGCCCTTGACCTGGTTGGTCATGGCGGTGCGCCATTCCGTCAGCCGCTGGGCGAACAGTTCCGCCGACATCTCTGGCAGCGCGGGCTTCTCTTGCTCAACTGGAGCCCGCCCGTCGGGTGCATGTCGCGTCAGGTGGTCCCGCAGCGCCTCGTCCATGTCCTCGAGGTCCTGGCCGAACATGTCGCCGCAGGCCGTGACGTTGATCGTCATGGCGATCTTGGCCCGCTTGTTCGCCATCTTCAGGATGGTGTTCGCCAGGTCGGCCGGCTCGGTGCGCACCTGGTAGGTGGAGTAGCTCTCCTGCTTCTGCTTGTTGTAGCCCTTCTTCTCGCGCCGCAGGTTCGCCGGCGTGACCTCGAACTCTTCTTTGTAGGCCTTGCGCCACTTGTACTTTTCCTCGCCGCTGGACGCCTCGCCCATGCCGGTGCCCAGCACGATGCCGTTGATCTGGTGCACACCGGTGCACGTCACGCGGTAGCGCACGACGTCGGCCGTGGACAGATCCTCGACCTGGTACGAGTCGGCGACGCGGAAGGCCATGCACAGCACCTCGGCGCCCTGCTTGTAGAGCGTGGGCTTGTCGGTGCCCGGGATCACGCCGTAGTGCACCTCGGGCTTCATCACGGCGCGCATGACTTCCTGCACCATCGCCACGTGGCTGATGATGTCCGCGACGGCCATTCGGCCGGACTGCTGCGACTGCGCGAGCGCGCCGCCTTGTTGAACTGCGAGAGCTGTGGTCATTGAGATCTCAGTGGTTGAAGAGGAGGGAATAGAGGCCGATCGCCACCGCCAGGCCGAGGGACCAAATGAAGGGCGCGCGCACGATGGGTTCGTAGCGGTGCTCGGTCAGCTTCAACGCCGCCATGACGCTCTCGCGCATGCCGTCGGTGATCTGGATGCGGTCGGCGGGCTTGCCGTAGCTATATGGCCCGTGCGGCGGAGGCCCGCCGGCGCGGACGCGGCGCGAGCGGTGTTCCGCCATGCTGATCGGGGAGGTCCGTGCGTCGGTCATAGGAACAGCCATTCGCAGGTGAGGATGAGAACGAGGGCCATGGCACAGCGAAGGCTCCAGCGGATGACCAGCGCGTCGGCTTCGGTGAACTCGTCGGCATCCATCGGGACGACGACGGTGTTGCGCGCGCCGGGCCCGAAGGCTTCGTCGAGCGAGCGCGGAGTGGCCTCTCGGCGGTCCCGCGTGGCGTCGACCGTGCCAACGAGGCGAGGGCGCGCAGTCAGGGGAGCGGGCGGCAGGACTGCGCCGAACGCGGCGGCTAGCTCTTGGTTGCGCACGATCGCGCGCTTGGTCGCGTCGTTCACGATGTCACCTCCGGGTTCAGGTGGGCGGCGACGGCGGCGAGGTGGTCCCGGCCAGCAGCTGCAGCGGCAAGGCCCACAGACACGGTCTCGGGGTTCTCGCCAAACAGGTCCCAACGCCGCTCGATTGCCGTGCAGGCGTGCAGGTCGTTGCGGCGCATCGCGACGGCGTAGGTCACCTGGTCGGCGATCGCGAGTTGGGCGGTCACCTTCTGGTGGACAGCGCGGGCGCGGAGGATCTGGCCGCAGCGGCTGCATTCCTCCATGGTGGTCAGGCCCGCGTGGCAGATCGCGTTCTCCGCCACGTGCTGCTCGGTGAACGGCTTCAGCGCACGCAGCACTTCGAAGGTGAGGGCGGCGCTCACGAGGCAACTCCCAGAAACCGCGCACGCATGGCCGCGACTTCATCGTTGTGGGCCTTGATCTCGGCCTCGGTCGGCATTTCGTTCATTGCCTGCACCAGGGCCTCTGCTGCTTCGGGGCAGCCTTGCTGGCGGAGGAAGTGCTGCAGGATGCTTTCGAGGCCACCGAGGAAACCGGGCGACGGGTCGCCATGGCCGGTGCGCGCCGCGATCGCGTGGCCTGCGAGGTTCGCGCCCCGGATCCTGGTGACCAGATGCATGGCGTCGCGCTTGCTGAGCGTGCTCACGAGGCGGCCCTCGGAAACTGGCACAGGCTCGACGGCTCGGCGCGATGCGCCTCAACGTAGGCGAACAGGGCCGCGTTGGCGCAGCGGCGGGCGAGGGCGGCGGTCACGAGGCCACCCCGTAGCGCGACACGGCCGGCAGCGTCATCTCCATGCCGCCGTAGAACTTGGCGATCTGCGTGCCGGCGCCGAGCAGGGCGATCAGCGGGCCGGTGTACGGCTGCAGCTGCTCAACCTGGCCGATGCGGGCGCCGTCGATCGCATTGCGAAGCGTGTCCTTCGCCTTGATCTGGTCGCCGGTCTTGATTTCCATGATCCCCTCCAGGGGCCGCTGCCGGGATTGGCAGGGCGTGGGGAGATTCTGGACAAGAAATACTAGTAATGCAAGAGAAACTAGTGAGCGCGCAGAAAAAAGACTTGTGGTGGAAACCCCTAGACGTAAAAAAGCCCGCGCGAGGCGGGCTTGGTTGGGGCGGGGCTGGCGGTCCTAACTACCGGACGTTTCGGGCGATGAAGAAAACGATGCCTGAGAGGAGGGTCCCGAGCGTGACCATGGCGCCGATGATCCGCCACGTCTGTGCACCGATTTCCTTGTGCAGGTCCTCCCGAGTGGCGAACCCATCCAGCCGCGTTTCGATGCGCGCCAGCCGTTCGCGCGTGTCCAGCGCGAAGTCTTCGAGTTTGGCGACGCGGGCTTCCATGTCCCCATTATCTGGGGGCTGTGGGCCGCCGCGCAACCTCTTGGAAATATCAGTAAGGTGGTGAACGTTGTCCGTCACAGCGCGGTCCCATCTCGAACAGCGCGCTTCATCATCTGCACAATGGCTTTGCGCATCTCGGTGGCCACTTCGCTGGGCTCGCCTGTGCTTTCCAATAGTTCGTCTAGGGACGCATCGAATCTGTCCGGGTCGAGGAGTCCCGCCTTTCCCAGTTCGCCCGCGATCACGGCGACCGTTGCTAGCAGGGCTGTCATCGCTGCCGATTGCGTCGCAAATGGCGACTCACTCATGTTCATCTGAGGCTCCGATACCTTCACCGCGGCGCGGTCGAATAGGGGTTGTGCGTGGCGTAGGGCGCCTCGACCCGCGTGCCGTAGGGGCAGCCGCCATCCTTGCCGTCGATCCAGGCTGCCAGGGCCTTGTCGAACTTGTCGTAGTTCTGGTTCCTGGTCATCTTGACCGAGGCGCCGGAGTTGGCCGGCGCGATCGCAAGCTTCAGGAGTTCAACGCGCACGTTTTCGGTGGACATCGCGACCACGATGTCCCCTTCGCGCGCCTCTGGAAAGTAGTTCGATTCAATCGCGGTGTTGATCGGGAAGCAGTCGCGCAGCACGGGCAAGATCGTCCGATAGGTGCGCTCGCTGCTGGCCGGCGAGGCCTCGACCATCGACTTTGAGTTGTTCGGCGCCAGGGTGCTGGTGAACGAGCATGCGCCCAAGGAGAGGGCGGCTACCGCTGCAAGAATCGATCGCATCGATGCCTCCTACAAACCGCCGGACCCGGCCTTGTCTCGCACGCGCCCGATGATCGTGATGTGCTCCTCGACGAGCGCCGCAGGTACTTCCTCGTCCTTGTAGGATGGATTTACGCTGCGCAGGATCAGGGTGCCGTCAAGCCGTTTGAACAGTCGCTTCACGCGGAGATCATCTCCATAGCGGAAAGCGTAGAGCTTCCCATCGACGACATCGGTTTCGGCATGGTTCACGAGGATGCTGTCGCCCTCGTATAGAAGAGGCTCGGCGCTGTCGTCCTTGACCTTGAACCTGCGAACCATCGCAGGGTTGATGCGCATCTTCTGGAACCACGAGAGCTGGTAGACGACTGGCTCGCTGTCTTCGATCACTTCGTATGTCGGCGTGTGACCGTTGCCGGCACTGAACGCTATTGCGGATTCTGGAATTCTGATGACTCCAGGGGGGAGTTCATCCTCAGGGTGGTGGACGTGGATTGATCCTTTGCCCTCGGTGATTAGAGCATGGACGTCGATGCGGAGCAGGCGCGCCACGATTTCCATGCGCTTGCGCTTGGGCGCGGTGCCCCCTTCCTTCTCCCATTGCTGCACGGTCTGCCATGCCAACGGCTTGGTCAGTCCCTCGGCTTTGCTCACTTCCTCCGCCAGCTTTTCCATTGACCACCCACGCGCATCACGGGCGGTTTTGATCATTTCATGAATCGACATCGGCACAAGTTTTCCATGTAGGGGCTTGTGGCGCCATACAAGTTCGTCTAGCATTACTAGTAAATCTTGCATGGAAGTGCCCACATGGCCGAAACCACTGAATTCAATGTTGACTGCATCGAGGCGGAAGCCGTTCGCCTTCTAGGCGGCCCGGTCTCGGCGGCGCGCGAACTCGGCGTCGACAAGTACCAGACCGTTCAGAGCTGGGTCAAGAACGGCATCCCCGCAAAGTATTGCTCCCGGGTCGAGCTTCTGACCGGCATCGACCGCAAGTTGCTGCGCCCCACCGACTGGGCGGACTACTGGCCCGAGCTGGCCGGCCCCAAGGGCGTCCCTCCGGTCGAAGCCAAGGCGGTGGCCTGAACCATGCGCCGCGCCCAAGCCTGGCTGCGCCGGAACGGGGAGTTCGCTCTCTCGGCTGGCCTGTTCCTGGGCTGTGTCTACGCGGCGGTCTTCTACGTCGTCGAGGGCGCGCTCGGCGCCGCGGGCTTCGCCGCCTTTCTTGCCTACGGCTTCTTCCATGCGAGCGCGGCCTTCCACGACGCCGCTGTCATGCGCCGTGCGATGCGCATGGACGAGGGGACGGACGACGTCGAGTGCTGATTCGTAGTGCGTTTTGAACATGGACCGATGGTCCTTTTTTTAGGTCCGAAGGGGTTAGTCAAGTGAAATCAAAAGATTTGAGCCAGGCTGAGGTGCAGCGCGAACTGGACCTTTTCAGGCAGCCCGAGCCGAACGACGTTCCGCTCGAGATCGTCCGCAAGAAGCCCACGGCCGGGGCGGCCTTCACCCTGGCGTGCGACTCCTCCGGCCTCGACGATCAGTCGATCTACAGCTTCGTCGGAATCGACGCCGGCACCTTCTCGCGCATCAAGAAGGGCCTCGCCACGCTGCAGGCTGACCTCGTGGCGAAGTTCTGCTACGCGGTCAACAACCGGATCTATCCCGAGTGGTGCGCCTTCCAACTCGGCTGCACCTTGGTCGAGATCAAGACCGAGGCCGAGCGCCGCGCCGAGGCCGCCGAGAAGCGCGCTGCCGAGGCCGAACTCAAGGTCCGCGTGCTGATGGAAACGTTCCAGGTGAGGGCAACAGCATGAGACCGCTCAGCAAGGCCATGCAGGTGCTGGCCGCCGTGGGCCAGGCCACCACCTACGCCGAGATGCAGGCCACGACCGGCTTCGCGATCCCGCTGCTGACCTCCTACATGGGCCAGCTCAAGCTGCGCGGCCTGGCCGCCCGGGTGAATGAAGGCGCCCCGCACGGCGAGCCCGCGGTCTGGCGCATCACGTCGGCCGGCATGGATGCCCTGAACCCCGCCGAGCATCTGCTCGCCCCGGGCGAGACCACGATCAGCCGGGCGATCCGCGTGCGGCCGGCCCTTGCCACCTGCTGGAGTGCCGCATGACAACCCGATCCGTCTTCGACTGGAACACCGGCGAGCCCACCGTCTTCCTGCCCCTGCAGACCGCAGCCAACCGCCGCGCCGCGGCCGCCATGGTGGTCGACAAGGCCCGCGCCGCGGGCATCGAGCCGTCGGTCATTCTCGGCATCTCGAGGAAGTCCGACGAACGGGCGGCCGAGCGCCGCCGCTACTCACCGCCGGTGGAAGGCGCTGCAGCTGGCCAGCGCGCTGCCGATCGGCGTGACGCGCTGCGCAGAGGGAGCATCTAGATGGCCGCCGTCCTGCGCTCCGACCTGACCGACGACGAGCTCGAGGCCCACATCGTCGACTGCGGCCGCCTGTTCCTGAAGGCGCACGGGGAGGGCGACATGGCCCTCGCACGCCACTGGCTGGCCGAGGAGGTCAAGGCGGTCAAGTCGCGCTCGCCGGCCGCCGTGGCCCGGCTCGAAGACGACTACTTCTCCTACGACGCCGAGAAGGCCCGCATGGATGCGCAGCGGAGGGCGGCTGGTGGCTGATGTGTCCGATGTCAAGCCAAGGGCGTCGGGCCGCTACCGCAAGGTCGAGGTCCGCACTTGGGGAGATGAGAAGTTTCGTGCACTGTCGCCGATGCCTGCGTGCGCACAGGGCCTTTGGCTCTACCTGATCACTGGGCCCCATACCGGTCCAATTCCGGGCCTGTTTCGTGCCGGCCGCGCGGCGATGGCGGAGGACCTCGACTGGGAGCAGGAAGCCTTTGACAAAGCCTTTCGGGAAGTCTTCGCCCAAGGCATGGTGAAAGCCGACTTCAAGGCCCGGGTCATGTGGGTCCCGAAGGCCATCAAGCACAACCGTCCGGAGTCGCCGAACGTGGTGAAAAGCTGGGCTGCCGAGTTCGACCTGATCCCTGAATGTGACCTCAAGCGCGAGGCCCTGGAATCACTGAGAGCCAGTATCCATGCGCTCGGAGAGTCTTTCGCCAAGGCTTTCGATGAGTCTTTCGGTAAGCCTTCCGCAAAGCCTTCCCCGAAGGCTATGCCTAATCAGGAACAGGAGCAGGAGCAGGAACAGGAGCAGGAAGAAGACCAAGGAGCTAACGCTCCTTTGCCGCCGGCTCCGCCGCCAGCTCCGCCCGGCCCACCGGCTCCGCCGGCAGGACTCTTCGGCGAAGGCGAGAACGACGCACCGGCGGTCGATGTGCCGCCTTGTCCCCATGCCAAGCTGCTTGCGCTGTTCGCCAAAGCGGTGCCGGAACTGCCGCAGCCGCGTCGCGAGATGTGGGAGGACAGCGCCGGCGCGGAAGCGATGCGACAGCGCTGGAAATGGCTCCTGACGGCCGTCCGTTCCAACACCGGCGAGCGCTACGCGGCCAACGCCGCAGAAGGCCTCGACTGGTTCAAGCGCTTCTTCGACGCCGTCGGCGAGTCCGACTTTCTCAGCGGTCGCAATGGCAAGTGGAAGCGCTGCGATCTCGGCTGGCTCATGAAGCGCGAGAACTTTCGCAAAGTGGTCGAGGGCCACTACACCAACAAGGAAACGGCATGAACGACCGCGTCAACGACGACTACCTGCAGCTGTCGAGCGATATCGCGCAGCTGCGAATCCCTCCGCATTCCATCGAATCCGAGTCGAGCGTGCTGGGCGGCCTGATGATGGACAACGGAGCCTGGGACCGTGTCGGCGACATGCTGGCCGACACTGACTTCTACCGGGCCGAGCACAAGATCGTCTTCGCCGCGATCTCCACCCTGATCAACGCTTCGAAGCCGGCCGACGTCGTGACCGTCTTCGCCGAGCTGCAGAAGAGCGGCAAGGCGGACGACGTGGGCGGCCTGGGCTACCTGAACACCCTGGCGCAGTTTGTGCCCGTCGCCGGGAACGTCCGGCGCTACGCGGAAGTCGTGCGCGAGCGCGCCATCCTGCGCAAGCTGATTTCGGCGGCCGACGAGATCGCGACCACCGCCTTCAACACGCAGGGCAAGGGCGTCGATGCCGTGCTGGACGCGGCCATGGCCAAGGTCATGCAGATCAGTCCGGATGGCCACGGTGACGACTGGGAGAGCATGAGCGACGGCGTCGTCCAGATGCTGGACCGGATCACCGATCAGGCCGCCGGCGAAGCGCCGCCGGACTTCACGCCCACCGGATTGGTGGATCTCGACAAGAGGCTGGACGGCGGCATGCGGGCCGGCGAGCTGTACGTCATCGGCGCGCGGCCGGGCATGGGCAAGAGCGCGCTGGCCCTGTCGATCGGCGTGCACGTCGGCCTGCACGAAGGCCTCAACGTCGGCATGTTCTCGATGGAAATGCCGAAAGCCCAGGTCATGAACCGCGCGATGTCGATGCTCTCGCACATCCATCTCAGCCGGATCAAGCGCGGCGAGCGCCTCAAGGACTATGACTGGCCCGCCCTCACGTCGGCCGTCGAGAAGCTGCGCCAAGTCAACTTCCACGTCAGCGACAAAAGCGGCCTGAACATCAACCAGCTGCGTACCCGTGCTCGCGCGCTGCGCCGGCGCCACGGCAAGCTCGGCTGCCTGATCGTCGACTACCTCGGGCTGATGGACGGCACCGACCCGAAGATGCCGCGCGTCTACCAACTCGAGGAGGTGACGAAGGGCCTGAAGAGCCTCGCCAAGGAACTGCAGTGCCCGATCCTGCTGTTGGCCCAGGTGAATCGGAAGGTGGAGGAGCGGCCCGACCAGATGCCGATCCTGGCCGACCTGCGCGACTCTGGCTCGATCGAGCAGGACGCCGACGTCGTCATCTTCGTGCACCGGCCCTACAAGGCGAAGCCGGACCTGGCCGACGAGTGGAAGTACTACGCCAAGGTCCAGGTGGCGAAGTCGCGTGATGGCGAGCCGGGCTTCGTTGACCTGATGTACGTCGGCGAGAACACCCAGTTTCTGAACTGGCCCGAGGAGACGCCGATCCCGACCAGCCAGGTGCGCGTCGCGCGCGCCAGCAAAGGAGGCGACCTGTGATCTACATAGGCATCGACCCTGGCCTGTCTGGCGCCATCTCGTTCGTGAGCGAACGCTCGTGCATCGTCGAGGACCTGCCCACCATGCCGCTGCCCGGCACCGGCCTGATCACGAAGAAGATCGACGGCCGCGCGCTGGCGCAGCTGATCCGGAAGAACGTCCCGATCGGCGAGACCGCCGAGGCCTACGTCGAGCAGGTCAGCACCATGGGCGGCAAAGACAACGCGCTGCAGACCCAAGGGTCGCTGATGCGCTCCCTGGGTGCCATCGAGACGGTGCTCGAGTGCATGGGCTACCGGCCCACGATGCTCAGCCCGCAGAAGTGGAAGCGCTTCTACGGGCTCGACTCGGACAAGAAGCGATCCCTGGCCACCGCCCGCGCGCTCTACGAAGCGGCGCCGCTGTCGCTCGCCAAGCATCACAACCGCGCCGAGGCGGTGCTCATCGGTCACTGGGGTCTGAGGAACAAGGCATGAAGCTCCGCACCTGGCTCCGCAACCTGGGCGCTGCGCGCGCCCCGGACTTCATCATCGGCGGCGCCGAAGATCCCTACCTGCTTCGGTGGTGGCTGATCCCGCGCAATCGCTTCTTCAACGTCTACCTGCACTGCTTCAAGCGCAGCGACGACGACCGCGCGCTCCACGATCACCCGTGGCTCTTCAACTGCAGCTGGTTGCTCGATGGCCAATACATGGAGCACACGCCGGCCGGCCAGGTCGAGCGCCGCGCCGGCGCCCTGAAGTTCCGCTGGGGTCCTGCGCCACACCGCGTCGAACTGCTGACGGTCGCCGACTCTGTAGCCTCGCAGCCTGACAACCGTCGCCCGATCCCATGCTGGACGCTCTTCGTCACTGGCCCGCGCGTGCGCGAGTGGGGCTTCTACTGCGATCGAGGCTGGGTGCACTGGAAGTGGTTCACCGCGCCCGGCGACAAGGGTGCAGTGGGGAAGGGGTGTGATGCGTGATGCTTGTCCTCAAGCCCATCGGCCGCGGCAAGTGGCGCCCCATGTCCATTGAGGTCGACGAGCGTCGCGTGCCGCCGTTCTTCGTCACGGTGGGCCAGCGCATCACCATCGGCGGCGTGGTGTTCCGGATTGCGGAGGTTCGGCCGTGAACACGATCTCCATCATCCAGCCTAAGCGCCCCAGCGGTCCGGGATGGGAGCGGGAAACGCCTCCGCCGGCCGTGCTGAATCTCGGATACCCCATCGAGGTCTGGTGGCACGCCGGCAACCGCCTGCAGGCATTTAGCGCGGTCGAGGTCGCCCGCGATCCGGGCCAATTGCATCTCGGCCCCGAGTATCACTTGAGCGTCAGCAGCGAAAACGAGCGCGGCAAGGTGCGATGCAGCGGCGCGGACGCCCTGTGGGTGCTCAACGAGTTCGGCCTGCTCGACGCGAAAGAGGACAACCACGTGCCGAACGGCATCGCGCGCAACTTCTGGCGACCGGTCGCTGACAACCTCTCCGGGTACGAGTGTCCATGCGTGGACGACGAGCCGGCGATCCGCGAAGACAAGGGCGACTTCGTTTGGCGGGGGATCACGCGATGACCACCCGAAGCATCCTCGTCGCCAGCCCGCGCGCCGCTCACGAAGCCGTGGTCGACCTCTACCAGAACGTGATCAAGGAACACACCCGCACTGGGGCGGCCGGGATCCTGACCTGGGAGACGGTGGACCAGTACCACCGCCATCAGCTCCGGAAGATGTTCCACGGCCCGATCCTGAAGGACATCGCCGAGCAGGTGTGGCTCTGGGACGGCCGGGTCGGGGAGCGCGTGCGGTACGCCCCGCTGGTGTGGAAAGCCTTCTTCGCCGAGATGTTCATTGAACCCGAGTTCGAGGAATACACCGTCCGCGCGACTGGCGAGATGAAGGTCCGCCAGCGCCGGCGGAGCACCGAAGCCCTCTCGGACGACAAGTTCGCGCTGTTCGTGCTGCAGGTATGCGCTTTCGCGTGCACCGAGCTCGGCGTCGAGTTCATTGAGATGGAGCCCCAGCAATGAAGTGGACCGAGCACACCATCGCCCGCGCCATCGCGCTGCAGACGCTCGCCCGGAAGTGCGTGGTGCTGGTGGACAACTGCAACTGGACCGGCCACGAGTGCGACGTCCTGGCGGTGACGACTGACCTGCGCATCATCGACGTCGAGGTCAAGATCAGCCGCGCCGACCTGAAGGCTGATGCCAAGAAGGAAAAGTGGTGGGAGCGCATCACGTCGTACCAGGGCATGGGCCCGCCGCAGCTGCGCCCCCACCCGCGCAAGGTCTGGAAGCACTACTACGCGCTGCCGGCCGAGATCTGGGACGATTCGCTGCTCGCATTCCTGCCGTCGCCGGCCAGTGGCGTGCTGCTGCTCCGGCCGGGCCAGAACCCCGACGCCATGCCGGTGGTGGTCAGCTGCCAGCGGCGGGCGACGCCGAACAAGGACGCGGCGCGCATCACGGCGCAGAGCGCGATCGACATCGCCCGGCTGGCCAACCTACGGATGTGGGAGTCGTATCACCAGGCCCGCCACCGCGTGCTGGAGCCGGCATGAAGCAGCGCAAGCCCATGTCCCGCGGTACCGGCTTCGCCCGCAAGGTCTACGAGCGCGCGCCGGCCGCACCGGCACGGCCGCTCGAGCGCCCCGTCGTCGTCGCGCGCATCACCTCGGTCGTCAAGGCGGTGCCGAAGTCGCCGCGCGCCGAGAACAAGCACCTGTTGAGCATGGCCCGGGGCCGGCCCTGCCTGATCCGCAGCCCGATCTGCGACGGCGGCACCGATACGACGGTCGCCTGTCACGGCGGCGGCGTCGCGAACGGGAAGGGCACGGGCTACAAGGTCGGCGACCACCTGACGGCCTGGGGCTGCCACTGTTGCAACCACTACACCGATGCGTACGGCGGCGCCACGCGCGCGCAGAAGACGGCGGCCTTCATGGCCGGCCATCTCCGCCAGGTGCTGGCATGGCGCGCGATCGTCGCGGACCAGAGCCAGCCACCGAAGGACCGCGCCGCCGCCCGGTGGGCGCTCGACCACCTCAATGCAACGCCCGTAGGGCAGGGAGACACGCTATGAACTGCCGAGAAGGCGATCTCGCCTACGTCACGGACATGCCCTATCCGGTGTCCGAGGCCAATGGCCGGTTCGTCCAGGTGAAAGAGCTGGTGCTGGCCGCTGGCGAGGCCTACTGGTTGCTCGACAAGCCGGTTAGGTTCCGCGCCAGGGCCAATTTCAGCCTGATGGGCGTTTGCTTCTTCAAGGGCGAACCGGTCGCGGTCGATGCGATCGCAGACGCCTACCTGCGCCCCATCCGAGACCCCGGCGACGACGCCGTCGACGAGATGGTTCGCTTCTTCCCGGCGCCGAAGCTGGAGACCGCATGACGCCCATCTCCATCGCCGACCTGGCCGGCGCGGTGCTCGAGCGGCTGCCGCGGTCCGATGCTGCGCCCGACCTGCCATGCACCACCGCGCACCCGGTCACTGGCGCGGCCGTGGTGCTGGACGCCCGCACGTCGGAAGCGCAGATCCGCCCGATCCTTGCGGTCGACTTCTACGAGGGGCGGCCGTGAGAAAACGCACCGTTCGCCGCAAGGTCTGGACGAAGGACGCGAACGCTTTCGCGTCGGCGATCTCCGGCGCTTGCATCATCGACGACGGCCGCCTCGAGCAACTCCGGGTGCGTGATCGCGCCGCGGTCGAGGCCTTCCGCACCGGCACGGCCACCGACCAGCATTGGCGCGACATCGCTGACCTGGTGAACATCTCCGAGGTCCTGTGCGAGTGGGGCGTCGGCACGCAGGAAGTTGCGCCGGTGCTCAAGGATGTCGAGCGCCACCTCAGAGAGGCGATCGACCGGTATCAGCGTACGCAGCGCATGGGCACGACCGGTCCGGGCCTGAAGGCATTCGCCGACCTGCTGGAGTACTTCGACCTGCAGCGCACCAGCGTCGGCCTCGCTACCTACGAGCGTGCCGTGCAGAAGGTCATCGACCGGGTGCGATCCGGCTACACCGGCTCGAAGGTCGAGCCTCAAGGAGCTACCGCATGAAGCGCTCTCTCGTCGCCCGCATGGTGCATTCGCTGCTCTGCTGGGGGCCATCCCGAACAAACCACCAAGCGCCGACGGTCCGATTGCCGCCGAGCCCGCCAATGGAGCGAGGCGTTTTCGGTCACCAGCCCAACCGCTGGAACGGCCCGCCGCCGATGGTGCGCCCGGCGCGACCGCCCCTCGACTGCCGCGGACCTGCGCCCCTCGATTTCCCCGAGATCGACACATCACTTCTCCCACTGCCCAAGGAAACCGCACCGTGACTCCACTGGAAATCATGCGAGCGCTTCGCAAAGCGATGCAGGCTGCGGAGCCTGGAACCCACGAGGTGGAACTCGAAGGGCACCGCATCCTGTTCGAGCGAAGCGACATCGTCACCATCCTCGCCTGCTTCGTGGACGGCGAGCAGACCTTCCCGAGGCCCGAGCCTACGTCGATCAAACCTGAGGAACTGCATTGAAGCCAACTCAACACCTCACCACCGTCGCCGCGCTGCCCTCGGGCGCCGGCCAGGCTGCACACCTCGCTCCCGAGGTCAGCAAGAAGGCCATTCCCACCGGCGGCTTTCACTTGATCGGCATGGATCTAGCAGGCGGTCCCGAGATCGTGGTCATCCACAACTTCCTTAGTGTGGCGAACCCAGAGCAGCTCCGCGCGGCAATCGCCACATCCATGCGCCCGAGGGGGAAGGCGAGGGGATTGACGCAGGTCGCCGCGCCGGCGCTGCCCGAAGGTGAGCTGGCCGGCATGCGGCCGACTGGGGTCATCGTCGATGAGCTCGGCAGCACCGCAGCCTTCGCTGCCTTGGCTGCAGCCTGCATGGGTGATGCCGCCACCCCCGCAGACAAGCAGGGCTTCGAACCCACCGAATACACAGAGAGGAATTGAATGCTCCAGAACGACGAAAAGCGTGGGACCGAGGAGACCTACGCGTCCGCCATGACCAGCTCGAACCTTCGGGTCGAGGCCGACCGGCCGGGCGATGCCGACGTGATCATCGCTGCTGGCTGGAGCCAGAGCCGCGTCGGCGGCGCGCTGCTGCGGCTGCACACGGAGTTCGACGCCAGCGAGAAGCTGCGCTTGGCCACTGGCGACCAGTTCCTGCCGGCCGGCAAGGCCTCGAAGGAGGAGCGCGCCGCGGCCGCCAAGCAGGCCTTCGCCTTCAACCTGCACGAGACCGGGCTGCTGCTGGGCAAGCTGAAGGCGCTCCCGGACGTCCGGGCCCAGGCCACCCTGCAGGGGATGAAGTGGGGCTTCGGCGTTTCCCAGGACCCGGTGTCGCGCTCGGAGCGCTCGGAGGTCCGCGAGCAGGACGCGCAGCTGCTGAAGCGCATGCGCGACGCTGTGACGAAGGCCGCAGAGGATCCGGAGGCCCTGGCCGCGGCAAATGCCGATCTCGCGCACTGGACGGAGGAGGTCGACTCCCGGCGCCGCGCCGAGGAGGCGGAGGATCTCGAACGCTGCCGCGAGAAGGTGGTGGCCGTCATCCGCTGGTGGCTGTCCCAGCGCTGCCCGGTGTGCCAGGGCCGGAAGTTCCAGACCGCCCAGGGCACGGGCCGGCTGACCGCGAAGCTCTGCCAGCCATGCGGCGGGACGGGCCTGCGCGAGGTTCCGCACCAGCAGGAAGGTCGCCGGCTGGCCTGCTGGTTCGATCAGTGCGTGGAACGCGCGCGGGCGTCGATCGGGCGGAGGCTTAGGCCGACGTAGCGGTCGGCAATAATTTGCCCATGGACCCATATATCTTTTACGGCGTGGTGCTGCCTGAGCGCGCGACGTTGAATCTGCATTTCAAGACCAAGACCGCCTTGTCGACACGTCTGAACTCGATGATTTCCAGCAAGGTCGATATCTTGCTGAATCAGATCGTTGTTTGGGTCGACGTGGAGGAAGTTTGGAATGTGCTACACCTGAAGCACGCGGTGGCGCAGCAGATTTCCAACTACCTCGCGATGATCACCTTCCTGACAGGCTACGCGTATGAGTTTCATCTGACGCGCGTGCTGAACCGAGGCCTTGAAGTCGATCAGGTGTTCGGAATTGACATGCCCGCGATCGCAGCTATTAGGCAGGGCATCGACATCGAAACGGAAGGAGTCGCCCTCAGGGAACTCACAGTAGGTCTCGAAGGGGTGTACATCCAACGATGCCTTGCAGATTTGGTGCAGGCCATTCGACATCCAGGCGACGCAGCCTTCTATTGCTATAGAGCGATTGAGGCGCTTCGCATTCACTGCGCGGTATGGCATAACCTTAAAGGCGACAAAGCGGTCCAATGGGAACACTTTAAGGATTTCTCCGGATGCAACGTTGACCATCTCAAGGAAATCAAGATGGGCGCCGATGGTCCTCGGCACGGTGACGTCCTCAGCGTCGCTCCGCTTGATCAGAGTGATGTCTTGACCAAGGCGTGGGCGCTCGTGGATGGTTACTTTGCGAGAATCAAGCCGGCTGTGAGGGCTGGCGCGATGCAATAGGTGTTTGAATGTTTCAGTCGGGTCGTGGATAATAGCCATGCGATGCGCGCACTCTGCTGAGGGTGCTGCCTCCGAATCTCAGCCGAACACCTCCCGCCGCTCCGGCGACGGGCGCCACCCTCGACGGGGAAGGTGTCTTCACAGCAAGCCGCCTCCGGGCGGCTTTTTCGTTTCTGGAACTCTCGGCTTGGTGGTGAACCTAAGCGAGAAGCAACCCTTCTCCAAGGTCGACCACCGACCTCTTGCCCTGACTGGAAACAGCCAGGGCTTTTTCGTTTGGGCTGATTCCCGCACCGCACGCACCAATCCGGCAATGTCACCGGGCCCGTGGCGTGGACAGTTACGAATGCGATGCGGGTTAGCCGGGTTCGAGTCCCGGTCAGCCAACCTCTTGTCTCCGGGCCGCCCTTCGGTCCTTTCGCCCCGGCTGGCAACGGTCGGGGCGCTTTCATTCCAGCATTTCCACTGAGGAACCAGCCATGAGCGTGCGTGCAAAGTTCAAAGTCGTCTCGATCACTACGAGTGCCCGTTGGAATGGCCCCGGCACCATGGGCACCGTGAAGCTTCAGCCGGTAACCAGCGGCAGCGAAGAGAACAAAAAGTTCTACGAAGCGACGCCCTCCGGCGAAATCACTCTCGGCACGATCAACCAGGACGCGCTCGCACAGTTCGAAATCGGCAAAGAGTTCTACGTCGACTTCACGCCGGCCGAGTGATCGGCCTCATGCGACAGGCGGCTTACGGCGCATGTGCCCCTCGGGGAGCCGGTAGCAGCGGGATTGGCGCCCTGCGAACGCAGAAGTAGCCTTCAGTACCACGGCAGCCTCAGATCGGAGTCACGAGCAGGAACAAGGTGATCCAACCGCCGAGCGCGCGCGTTGGCTGGCCCCTGCGGCATACATCGGGCTTAACTCGGGCGACATGCCGCCGGATCGCGTAACCGGCAACCCATTCTGCGGAGTAGAGCGTCTCCTCCGCAACCAGAAAACCCAGCGCCATCCCCCGCGGCCCCGCCATTCCCTACCCGGCGGCTCTGCTGCACCTGCGCTGGCCCCAGCGGCTGGGTGGGCAAACCCTCCGCCCCGCACCGCCCCCGGCATAGCTCCTTCTCCTTTGGGACGCCGGGGGCGTGTCCGGCTCCTCACCTTCGAAACAGGAACATCCATGGCCAAAAGCAACACCTCCGCGAACGACTATGTCGCGCTGATCTACAACGCGACGGCCATCGCCAACATCGCGGACAACGCCGCCAGCTCGCCGCTGGCGAACATCTGGATGGCCGCGCACACCGCCGACCCGGCTGCCGCTGGCACGCAGAGCACCAGCGAGGCGGCCTACACCGGCTACGCGCGGCCGGCGGTCGCCCGCACCACGGGCGGCTTCACCTGCTCGAACGGCGTTGTGACCCTGGTTGCGGATGCTTCCTTCGGCGCCTGCTCGGCCGGCTCGGCGACCCTGACCCATTGGTCGAGCGGCGTCGCGGTCTCGGGCGCGACCAAGGTGCTGCACCGCGGTGTGTTCGGCTCCCGCCAGGGCCCATTCACCGCGATCGTGTCTGGCAACGTCATCACGGTCCCCGGCCACACCATGGCCGTCGACGACCGCGTGGCCTTCTACCAGCCCAGCGGCACGACCCTGCCAACCGGCATCACGGAGGGCACGGTGTATTGGGTCAAGACGGTGAGCTCGAACGACATCACGGTCAGCACGACGCAAGGCGGTGCCGCGGTGACCATCTCGGCCGCTGGCGACGGCCTGGCCTACCGCGTGACGCCGATCGCGGTGTCGGCCGGCATCACGCCGAAGCTCTCGGCCGGGGCGATCATCTACGAGGAGTGATCGTGGCCACCTACGCCGAACTCCTGTCAGCGTCGGAGAACGAGACGCTGCGCAACAAGGTCCGGGTGGCGTGCGTCATCGCGGCCGAAGTGGTGCGAACGGAAGCTGGCACGGTCACGAACCATGCCAATCGGCTGATCTGGGCCAAGTCGGTCTACATCTCGCCCGATTCGGTCACGCAGCGGATGCTGTGGGCCGTGCTGGCGCAGAACGCTGCCGCCACGCTCGCGCAGATCGTCGGAGCCACCGATTCAACCGTGCAGACGGCGGTCAACAACGCGATCGACGTGTTCGCCCAACCGGGCTAAGCGATGGCTGCACAGATCAAGACCAGCTACCCTGCCACCAGCACGGTAGCGCTGACGCTCACGACGGCTTCGCTCGCATCGGACACGAACCTGCTGGCTGGCCGCGCCTCCACGGCGGTGGACAACACCACGAACGTGGACCTAGATCACCTGCTGAGCGGTGCGATCCGCACGGGCACGAGCCCGACCGTCTCGACGACCATCGAGGTGTGGGCCTATTCGTACCTGTCGATCGCTTCAGGCACGCCGACCTATGCAGACGGCATCACGGGCACCGACGCGAACAAGTCGATGACTTCGGCGAACGTCAAGAATGCAGGCTTGCGCCTGGTCACGGCCATCACGGTCGATAACACGACGGGCCGGGACTATCCGATCCCGCCGACCTCGATTGCTGGTCTGTTCGGTGGCGTGCTGCCGCCTTTCTGGGGGATCTTCGTCGTCCACAACACGGCGGTGGCGTTGAACGCGACCCAGGTCGCATTGCAGTACGAGCGGGTGCAGGCCCAGACGGTGTAAGCCGTGCGGCCGATCTTTCGCCTTCCCTCGAACCGACAGCCTCAAGGGGTTGTCCAGCTCGACCGGACGAACCCGCTAAATGCTGCTCCTGCTTTCATGCAGGTGGCGACGGTCGGCAAGGAACTGGTTTCTGGGGCCATCGTCAAGGCAGGCGGCACGACGCCTCCTGTTGTAAGGGGCACGCCAAGCGGGGTTGCGCAGCAGTTCACAACCGGCGCGGCGACAGTCAGCTTTTTGGATCTGGGGCTACCGCTCGGCGCATCGGTCGATCTCGGCAAAGGAACGCCGGCCACATGGGTTGGGGTGTTCTACGCGAACACCACCGCGGGCGTTGCGATAGCGGAACGCAGCGACGGGAACGCGGCAGACATCGGGTGGGGGTTTGGCTATGTCGCAGGCTCGGGCGGCGGTGCCAATTTTGGTCTCGGCTTCGTCAAGGAGTGGGGCTCGGTCAACACCCGCAAGAGCATCAATGAGAGTGTTGCTGCTGGCCTAAACACCCTCGTCGTCACCTATGACGGCGGCTTCCCCGCTTCGGGTATCAATATCTACCTGAACGGCGTTCTTGGCACGACCAAGGGCACAGGGGATGGGTCTGGTTCGAGCGGCACCGATGCGGGGCAGAACCTCTACATCGGCCGCCAGCGGTACGACACTTCGAAGGCTCACGACGGCTCGATTCTGCTGGCGGGTGCCTATCGGCGGATCTGGACAGCAGCCGAGGTTGCATCGTTCCACCGGAACCCGTGGCAGTTGTTTTCCTCGCCGGCGCGCGAGATGCTGGTCGAGGCTTCGGCCATCGCGGGAGCTACCGCAGGCGTGGGCCAAGCAGCATCGCAGGCCGCTGGGGGCGCAGTTCTCGTGCTGTCGGCAGTCGCGCAGGCGGCGGCGCAGGCGGCAGGCGGATCGACTCAGGTCGTAGTTGGCCAGGCCCAGGCAGCGAGCCAAGCGGCACGCGGGCCGGTGGTGGTCGCCCTTGGCGGAGGTCAGAGCTACGCGCAGGCCGCTGGCGGAATCACGCTGGCACCGGCCGGCGCTGCGCGGTCGGCAACGCAAGCCGCGGGCACAGTCATCGCCGGCGCGGCAGGTGCAGGGCAGGGAGTGGGTCAGGCCGGTGGATCGGTCATCGAGGTTGTTGCCGGCGTCGCGCGGTCGCCAGGTCAAGCGGCTGCCGGCGTGACCGAAGTGGCCGCCGGTGTGGCGCAGGGCGCATCCCAGGCTGCTGGAACTGGATCGACAGGAGCAACGGCGGTAGCTGCGGGGAGCGCGCAAGCCGCATCGCAAGCCACCGGATCGGTCAACCTCGGGGCATCGGGCCAAGGAGCAGCAGCAGGCCAGGCGGCCGGCTCTGTTGTCGAAACTGTTGCCGGCGCGGCGAGCGCTGCGGGCCAAGCGACCGGACGTATCACGGCGGTCGTCGCCGGCGTCGCTCAGGCTGCCTCCCAAGCGGCAGGCTCGGCAACGACAGGATCGACCCTTCTGGCGGCCGGCAGCGCGCAGGCGGCTTCCCAGGCAGCAGGTGCCCAGATCGTCGGCGCCGCCGGCGCGGGTCAGGCAGCAGGGCAGGCGGTCGCCAAGGCGTCGGTCACCGGCGCAGGCAATGCAGCATCCGGCAGTTCGGCCACGGGTTCGGTCACAGAGAGCGTGGCGGGTGTCGCCCAGTCGATCGGAGCAGCAGCTGGCGCGGTGTCCAGCGGCGGCACTACGATCGTTGTGCCCGGTGTGGCGCACTCGGCATCCCAAGCGCGGGCCGGCGCATCGACCTCGGTACGCGGCGCGGCGCAATCGCTCTCGCAGGCCTGGAACAGTCCCGCGCAGGCGCTCCTTCTGGGCGATGTGTGGCACGTGGAAGCGCGAGCGGCGCATTGGCTGGTAGACGAGCGTGGCACGCATGCAGTGGTCGGCACCCGCCCGGCGGTCTGGCACACGGACGGGAGAACGACTCACGCAGTAGTTGACGCCCGGCCAACCCATTGGGTAGCGGAAAAGAGGTAGCCCATGGGCAAAGTACTGGACAAGCGCACTGCCGACTCTCGGGTCTACGACATCGACTGCACCGACCTGCTCGCCACTGGCGAGACCATCTCGTCGGTGACGTCGGTGACCGCAGACCAGGGAACCCTGACCTTCGGCTCGCCGTCCATCAACGCCGCCCCGATCGCGTACGCCGATGGCAGGACTGCCGCGATCGGCAAGGTGATCCAGGTGCAGATCAGCGCAGGCACCATTCCGACAGGGCAGAGCAACCTGCAGTGCACCGTGCGCGCGCTGTTCGCCACGAACGTCAGCCCGGCCGTCGAGGCAACCGTGGTGCTGCGGCTGATCGATACGCCGAACATGTACTGAGGGATTCGCATGGCCGTCCTGTCTCGCAACGTCGCAGTGGAAGCCCTCGAGGCGCTCGGCCTCCCTACGGAGCGCGCGATGTCCCTGCGCCTTGAGTTCGATCCTGCCTGCATCGTCACGGCCACCGTCACCTACGCGGTGGAGGACAAGGGCCTGGGCCAGGTGCTGTCGCTGGTGAAGCGGCGCAAGTACCTGGACGAGCAGCCCGAGCGCATCCCGAGCAACCCGACGCCACTCTGATGGGAAAGCTCACCACCCTCAAGTCCAGGCTCGGCACCGCCGGCTCGCGCCTCGCCACCCTGACCCAGCGCCCTGGCGCAACACCCCGACTGCGTGGACGCGCAGCTGTCGACCGCCGGGAGCGCTGGCTCATGGAGCACCCGTGCTGCGTGGAGTGCCGCAAGGAGGGCCGTGTGGTCGCTGCCGACGTGGTGGACCACACCGTTCCCCTGTGGAAGGGTGGACCAGACGACGAGTCCAACTTCCAGAGCCTGTGCCAGACACCCCACCACGACGAGAAGAGCGCGAGGGAAGCGGCAGAGAGAGCGAAGGCCCGATGAGGTCGCGGTCCGAGATCGGGGCGCCTGAGTCGTCCTGACCAGCCGCACGGGGCACGACGGAGGGGGTAGGGGGGTCGAATCCCTGGACCCCGCCGCGCCGGAAACCACACGGTTCCCCATTCGGAGGTTTTTTTCGCCTCGGCTGAATTTCGGCCGAAGTCTAGTTATTGCGCAGAAACGAGAATATGGCCCGACCCCCCTTCAAACCCACCGCGGCGCACCGTCTGCGGGTGTCAGTTGCAGCCGCTGGCGGGATGGCGCACGAGGAAATCGCGCTGGCGCTTGGTGTGGCTCGCAACACGCTGGAGAAGCACTTCGGGCTCGAGCTGTCGACCGTCGCTCACCAGCGGCGCATGGAGGTGCTGGTGGCGCAGTTCCGCGCCGCCAAGAAGGGGAACGTGGCCGCGCAGAAGGCCTTCCTCCAGAACTCGCCGGCCCTGGCCGCGCCGCCGGTGACGAAAGCGGCCGGCGAGGCGAAGAAGGTAGCGCCGCTCGGCAAGAAGGAACAAGCCCAGGCCGATGCCGTCGGCGCTGCGACGAACACCGAATGGGCTGAGCTGCTCAGGCCAGCCGCGCCGCTGCAGTAATGCTCGACCTCTCGTGCCGGGACTGGGTTGAGCGCCAGCGCGCCGGGCTGAGCTTGGTGCCCGACCTGGTGCTGCCGAACTCGGTGGAGGGTGATCGCGCGGTCGGGATCTTCAACAAGCTTCGCCTGTTTGACGTGCCCGGCACGCCGACGATGGCCGAGGCGGCGGGTGACTGGTTCCGGCGCATCGTCTGGGCGTTGTTCGCCTCTTTGGATCCGGTCACCAAGGCGCGCCTGATCCGCGAGCTGTTCCTGCTGGTGCCGAAGAAGAACAACAAGACCACCGGCGGTGCACTCCTGATGCTGACCGCCTTGCTGATGAACGAGCGGCCCCGGGCGCCGTTTCTGCTGACAGGCCCGGTGCACAAGACTGCCGACGATGCCTTCGCCGCTGCCGAAGGTGCCATCACGCTAGACAACGTGCTGCACAAGAAGCTGCACGTTCGCGACCACCTGAAGACGATCATCCACCGTGAGACCGGTGCGAAGCTGGAAATCATGACCTTCGATCCGGACATCGTGACCGGCAAGAAGGTGGTCGGAGCGCTGATCGACGAGGAGCACATCCTGGGCAAGATGCCGCGGGCGAAGAAGGCGATGGTGCAACTACGGGGCGGGATGATGCCGTTCCCTGAGGCGTTCCTGGCCATCATCACGACGCAGAGCGACGAAGCGCCGGCCGGCGTATTCAAGGAGGACCTGACCAAGGCCCGCGAGATCCGGGACGGCAAGCGCAGCGGCCAGATGCTGCCAGTCCTATACGAGTTCCCGGGCGACATGCAACGGAGCGAAGAGAAGCTGTGGCGAGATCCCGCGAACTGGCCGATGGTCACGCCGAACCTGGGCCGGTCGATCGCCCTGGACACCCTGGTCCAGGCCTTCAACGACGAAGAGGCCAATGGCGAGGCGGCCCTTCGCACCTGGGCGTCGCAGCACCTGAACGTCGAGATCGGCCTGGCGCTGATGACGGACCGCTGGGCTGGCGCGGACTTCTGGGAGGCAGCGGGCGAGCCGGGGCTGACGCTGGAGGCGCTGCTGGAGCGCTCAGAGGTCTGCGTGGTCGGCATCGACGGTGGCGGCCTGGACGACTTGCTGGGGTTGTGCGTTATGGGCCGCGAGCGCGGCACACGCCGGTGGCTCACGTGGCACCACGCCTGGGCCCACAAGATCGTGCTCGAGCGACGCAAGGAGATCGCACCGCGCCTGCTGGACTTCGAGGCAGCCGGCGAACTCAGCCTGGTCGAGAAGCCGGGCATGGACGTGAAAGAGGTTGCCGACGTCGTCTGCCAAGTGCGCGACGCGGGCCTGCTGCCAGAGAAGCATGGGATCGGCGTCGACGGCGCCGGCATCGGCGACATCGTGGACGAGCTCACGGCGCCGGAGCGCGGCTTCGCGGTAGGCGCCGACGGTCAAATCGTCGCCATCTCGCAGGGCTGGAGGCTCAACGGAGCGATCAAAACGACGGAGCGGAAGCTCGCCGGCGGCGACATGGTCCATGGCAGCCTGCTGCTCATGAACTTCTGCGTCGGCAACGCGAAGATCGAGGACAAGGGCAACGCCGTGTCCATCACGAAGCAGGTCTCGGGCAAGGCAAAGATCGACCCGCTGATGGCGACCTTCGATGCGGCCTACCTGATGGCCCTCAACCCCGCCGCGATGGTGATCGGCGAAGACTACGAACTCACGACAACGTGACCACCTCATGAACATCAAAATCTTCAATATCTGCCTGCTCGTGGGCTGGCTGATGGTGCTCGCCGGTGGCGTTGTCATCCACCCAGGCTGGGGGCTGGCCATCGCCGGCGGCCTGCTGATCGGGCTGACGCTCGCCGCGGCCTACATCGCGGGGTGGGAACGCCCCAAGGCCCCGACTGACAAGGGCGAGAACGTCTGATGTTCATCAGTCGCATCAGCGCGGACTCCGGTACCGACCGGTCGCCGGCCGGCCGCTTCTGGTTCGAGCCGATCGGCATGCGCACCAGCTCCGGCGCGCGCGTGACGCCGGCATCGTCGATGACGCTACCGGCGGTGATCTCGTGCGTGCGCGTGCTGACGGAGTCGTTCGGGATCATGCCCTTCATGCTGTACCGGCCCAAGGCGTCGGGCGGTCGCGAGAAGGTGCGCAACCACTGGCTGTATCGCCTCATCGCCAAGCGGCCGAATGCCTTTCAGAGCCCGTACGAGTGGAAATTGATGCTGCAGGGGCACCTCGCGCTGCGCGGCAACGCCTTCTGCCAGATCACCGCAAACGGCAAGGGCGAGATCACCGACCTGCTGCCGCTGCATCCGGACCGCATGTCGATTGAGCCGCTCGACAACGGCAGCTACCGCTACGTCTACACCGACCAGAACGGTCGGCCGATCATCTACTCGCGACACCAGATCTGGCACCTCCGCGGCCTCAGTGACGACGGCATGATGGGCCTCAGCCTGGTGGGCCTCGCGCGGGAGGCAATCGGTGAAGGTCTCGCGATCCAGTCCTATTCGACGCGCTTCTTCGCGAACGATGCCAAGCCCGGTGGCGGCTGGATCGAGTATCCAGGCTCGTTCGCCACCAACGAGGCGAAGAAGAAGTTCCGCGACAGCTGGCAGGACATGCAGGGGGGATCGAACCGCGGGAAGGTCGGGGTGCTCGAGCGGGGCATGAAGTTCCACGAGTTGGGCTTGAGCAACAAGGATTCCCAGTTCATCGAGGCGCGTGCGGACAAGCGCAAGGAGATCTACGCCATCTTCCGCGTTCCGCCGCACAAGGCCATGGACCTGGATCAGGCGACAAACAACAACATCGAGCACCAGGGCATCGAGTTCTGGACCGACACGATGCTTCCGTGGGCGACGCTCTGGGAGTCGTCGATCAGCACGTTCCTGCTCGGGGCGGACTCCGACCTGGAACCCGATTTCGACCATATTCCGATGATCCGCGGCGACGGCAAGTCGCGCGCGGAACGAATCGCGCGGCTGGTGCTTTCCGGAGTCATGCTGCGCAACGAGGGCCGCGAAGAGGAGGGCCTCGACCCGATCGACGGCCTCGACGAGCCGATGCAGCCTGCCAACATGATGACGCTCGAGCAGGCAGAGAAGCAGCAGCAGCAACCTCCGCAGCAACAGCCGAAGCAGCCGGCGGCGCCGGCGGACGATGCCGGTGCCCGCGGCGCGGCGCGCATGGCGGCGCTGCTGCGCGGCAACGCCCAGCGCATGGTCCGCCGCCTGATGGCCGACAAGCCGGTACCGGCGGAGACGCTGGCCGAGGCCATGGCTATCTCGGTCCCCGTGGCAAGCACGTGGCTGGAGCTGAGCCGCTCCGGCTTCACTGAAGATGAACTGACCGCGTCCCTCGTGGCGCTCGGAGAAAACGCATGAACTTCCACTTCCTCGACTTCGTCCTGCGCACGCCCTGGGCCCTGCGCCCGGAAACCATGAACGCCTACGCCGCGGTGCTGACCGCGCGTTACGGCCGCAGGATGGGGCTGGTCGCGCTCGATGACGATCCGAACGGAGGCCGTCGCACCGAGCCCGTCGCCGCACGCCCGAACGCGCCGGCCCGCGCCGGCTCCATCGCGGTGATCCCAGTGCGCGGCACCATCGTCCAATACGCCGACCAGTTGGATATGTGCGAGGGCGGAACCACCACCAGCTCGATCAGCCAGGCGCTGAACAGCGCGCTGGTCGACGAGACCGTCGGCTCCATCCTTCTGCACATCCACAGCCCGGGCGGCAGCGTCTATGGCGTGCAGGAGCTGGGCGACGAGATCCGCGCTGCGCGCGCGCAGAAGCCGGTCGTGGCGATCTCCGACAGCCTGGCGGCGTCGGCCGCCTACTGGATCGGCAGCCAGGCTGGCGAGTTCTATTGCACCCCGGGCGGCGAGGTCGGCTCGATTGGCGTCTGGCAGGCACACCAGGACGTCTCGAAGATGTTCGCCGACATGGGCGTGAACATCACGCTGATCTCGGCCGGCAAGTTCAAGACCGAAGGCCATCCGTACGGCCCCCTCGACGAGGAGGCGCAGCGCTTCTTTCAGGCGCGCACCGATGACTACTACGCCGCGTTCACCAACGCCGTGGCCAAGGGCCGCAACGTGCCGATCTCGCAGGTCCGCGACGGGATGGGCCAGGGCCGCGTCCTCGGCGCCGACGCTGCGCTCGCCGAAAAGATGATCGACGGCGTGATGCCGCTGGCCGACGTGATCCGCAAAATGCAGCGCGAAGCGAAGAGCACGCGGCCCGCCGGCCGCTCCGCGCAGGCGAATCGCAACGAGCTCGACCTGCTGTCGCTCTGATCATGGCCAAGCTGGAAGTCTCCGTCGACCTGTTGGTCTCGGCGCTGTTCGAGCGCTCCCAGCCCAACCTGGTCGTGCGCGGCGCGTCGTTCGACGCCGGGCGCAACGTCGTCGAGCTCGACATCGTCGGGCCCGGCGTCCCCGAATGCGAGCGCGTCGTGGCCGAGTGCCACCAGCGCAGCTTCTCTGTGGAGTTCAAGCCGGCGCCCTGACGCCGCACCGATCCCGGGCTGGCACGGCCCACCCGCTGCCAGATCCGTCGATCTGGCAGTGAGGCCCCATCGGGCCGTTGTGCAACCCCCGTGAGCCCGCCCCGTGCGGGCTTTGTCGTTTCTGGCCGCCTTCGAGCGGCCTTTGTCATTTTTGGAGATCCCGAAATGTCCGCAAAACTCCGTGCCCTGCAGGCGAAGAAGGCCGACCTGGTCGCCGGCGCCCGCAAATTCAACGACGAGACCGACGCGAAGGCCCAGGCCGAGAACCGCGGCTGGACCGACGACGAGACCAAGCAGTACGCTGCCCTTGTCGACGGCATCACCGCCACGTCGTCCGCGATCGACCGCGAGAACGCGCTCATCGCCCAGGAAGCCGGCTTGGGCGCCGCTGCGCACGCCGCTGGCGGTGCCGGTGGTCAGGCCGCCCCCCCGGTGGCCGCTGCTGGTTCGCACGTCGTGCTGCCGGCCGGCGCCCGCATCGGCACTGAGCACAACGCCGATGCCGACCCGCGCCGCGGCTTCCGCTCGCTGGGCGACTTCGCGCAATCCGTCCGTGGTGCCGCGATGGCCTCGCGCACCGGTCAATCCATGGATGCCCGTCTCGCGCCGTTGATGGGCCCTGGCGGCCCCGTCGCTGCGGCTCCGGGTGCAGGCACCTATGCCAACGAAGGTTCCGGCGCCGATGGCGGCTTCCTCATCCCCGTCGGCTTCAGCACCACCGTGTGGAACCTGTCGCTGGAAGAGGATGCGCTGCTGCCCATGACCGACAACCTCCCGGTCGAAGGCAACGGCATGTCCCTGCCGAAGGACGAGACGACTCCCTGGGGTTCGAACGGCGTGCGTGCGTACTGGCAGAACGAGGCCGGGGCGGCAACTGCCACGAAGCCGGTGTTCGGCCGCACCGAACTGAAGCTGAAGAAGCTGATGGCACTGGTGCCGGTGTCCGACGAGTTGATGGCTGACGCCAGCGCACTGGGCGCCTACCTGGTGCCCAACATGGCGCGCTCGATCCGCTGGAAGACCGACGAGGCGATCCTGTTCGGCGCTGGCAACGGCACACCGCTGGGTGCGTTCTTCGCGCAGTCGCCGGCCTTCGTCACCGTTTCGAAGGAATCGGCCCAGGCCACCCTGACGCTGAAGCCGGAGAACATCGCCAAGATGGTCTCGCGCCTGCTGCCGGGCTCGTACGGCAAGGCGGTCTGGCTGATGAACAACGACGCGCTGCCGTACCTCTGGACGCTGAACACCAACGGCAACCAGCTGTACCTGCCGTACGGCGGTGGCCAGGGCACCTTCCAGGGCAGCCCTTACGGCGGCCTGATGGGCCGGCCCGTGATGGTGACGCAGCACGCCAAGAGCTTCACCTCGCTGGGCGACTTGATGCTGGTGGACCTGTCGCAGTACCAGACCATCACGAAGTCGAGCGGCATCGAGACGGCGACGTCGATGCACCTGTACTTCGACGCCGACGCGGTCGCCTTCCGCTCGACGTTCCGGGTCGATGGCCAGCCGAAGATGGCTGCGCCGGTCAATCCCGCCAACGGCAGCAACACGCTGTCGCCCTTCGTGCAACTGGAAGCCCGCTGATCTAGCGATTCCAGAGTTCCGGCCCTTCGGGGCCGCCTTCGAATTCCCTCTCCTTCAGGAGCCTTCCATGTACCAGTCTCTCAAGTTCTCCGACCGAGCCGGCATCCTCACCACGCTCGATCCCGCCAGCGTTGCCGCCAGCACGGTGGTCACCTCCTGGGTTCCCGTCGCCAAGTGGCATGCAGTGGCGGCCATCCTGCAGACCGGCGTGCTCGGCGCTTCCGCGACCGTGGACGCCAAGCTGCGCCAGGCCACCGACAGCAGCGGCACCGGCGCCAAGGACATCACCGGCAAGTCGATCGCGCAGTTGGTCAAGGCCAGCCACGACAACAAGCAGGTGGTGATCGAAGCCAAGGCCGAAGACCTGGACACGAACGGCGGCTTCACGCACGTTGCGCTGTCGGTGACGGTGGGCACGGCAGCTTCGCTCCTGAGCGCCGTGCTGTTCGGCCACAACGCGCGCTTCCTGCCGGGCTCGGACTTCGACGACGCCGACGTCGTCCAGATCGTCTGATCGCAACCCCTGAAGTCCCCCGGCCTCGTCGCCGGGGGCTTTCTGTTCCTGGAGATCCTATGAAGCGAATCCTGTTCACCTCCGCCTGGTTCGAGACGGACCATACCGGCACCAGCCACGCCCGCTTCGAAGCCGGCAAGGACTATCCGGCCGACGACGCCGAAGCCAAGCGCTGTGTCGCGCGCGGCATCGCCGAAGAGGTCGACGTCGCCGATGAACCGGCCGCGGCCCCGAATGTGACCACCGACGCGCCGGCAACCGAAGCCGCCGAGCCGGCAGCCGAAGCCCCCGCCGCCGAACCTGCGCCCGCGCCGGCCCCGGCCACCCGAGCCAAGAAGTAAGTCGGAGCGCCGCCCGTGCTGATCCAGACCACGCCGCCGAGCATCGAGCCGGTATCGATCGCAGAGGTGAAGCTGAACTCGCGGATCATCGACACGTCCGACGACGTCAACCTGGCGTTGCTGATCGGCGCCGCGCGCCGCTACGCCGAGTCGTACACCGGCCGCAGTTTCATCACGCAGGGCTGGCGCCTGGTGCTCGACGGGTTTCCGTCGTGCCTCGATCTTGAGCGCGGCGCGGTGCTGTCGATCAACTCGATCACCTACCGCGACATGGGCGGCGCCACGCAGACGATCGCGTGGGGCGCGGCTGCCAATGGAATCCAGCGATCGAGCGATGGCACGCTCGTGGCCGACCTCACGTCCGCCCGCATTGCGCCGGCATTCGGCTCCGTCTGGCCCATCCCCATGGCCGAGATCGGCGCCGTGGCCGTGAACTACACCGCGGGCTATGGCCCGGCAGCCGCCGATGTGCCGGAAGGCGTGCGGCACTGGATCCAGATGCGAG
Organism: Variovorax ginsengisoli; assembly: GCF_030486595.1. GTDB lineage: Bacteria > Pseudomonadota > Gammaproteobacteria > Burkholderiales > Burkholderiaceae_C > Variovorax > Variovorax ginsengisoli_B. The sequence goes on from NZ_JAUJZH010000034.1 coordinate 64,438, forward strand.
TCGCCACGCTCTACGAGAACCGGGAGGAGGTCGCGTACTTGGCCCGGGGCAAGATCGAACTGCTGCCGTTCTTCGACCGGCTGCTCGATCCCTACAGCATCGTTCTGGCATGAGAGCCGGAGCATTGCGCCGCCGGGTCGATCTGCAGACCCGCGCGAAGGCGAGAGATGCCTACGGGCAGCAGTCGTCGATTTGGACCGATTCCATGACCGGTGTCCCGGCCGACATCCAGTCGCTCACTGGCCGCGCGCGGGAGGCCGCGCAGGCGGTCTACACCGAGGTCACCCATCTGATCGTTCTGCGCTACTCCGACTTGCTCGCGGATCCCGTCAAGGTCGCGACTATGCGGGCGGTGTACCGCAACGGCAGCGTGGCCAGGTACTTCAACATCGGCGCCGCGATCAACGTCGACGAGCGAAATCGCGAGATCAACCTCTACGTTTCGGAGGGCCTGAACGATGGGTAGCGCCTTCACGACGGTCGCCGACTTCAGCGAGGAGTTTGCCCTGCTCGATCAACTTGGCGAGGACACGCGCAAGATGCTGAGGCCTGCCGCCCAGGCCGGCGCACAGGTCTACTACGAAGGAGCGGTGCGCCGGGTGCCGGTCGCAACCAAGGCGGTCACCACAAAGTGGGGCAAGGTCATCGAGCCCGGAGCATTGAAGGCTTCTGTCTATCAGGCGTTCAGTGCCGACAACAGTGGAGCCTCTCGTGCGACGTACCACATCAGCTGGAACGCGGCCAAGGCGCCGCATGGACACCTGATCGAGAACGGCCATTGGACTCGCTCGGTGGGCAAAGGGGGCCGCTGAAGCCCAAGTGGGTGCCGCCGCACTCCTTCATCCGGAGCACCTACGAGGCGGACTCCGATCATGCCGTTGCCGCGATGAATGCCAAGATCGATGCCGGGCTCGCTCAGGTACTCGCGAGGTTCGTATGACTGTTGAAACCGATCTGATGAGCCTGCTCGAGCCGCTGGTCGCGGGCGCCGTCTACCCGGTTTCGGCTCCTGACGACGTCGCGAAGCCCTATCTCACCGTGACGCAGGTCGGCGGCCGCACCGTCGCCTACCTGGAACGCGCGCTTGTCTCGAAGAAGCACGGCCGCTTCCAGATCAACTGGTGGGCGCGGAGCAAGGGCGAAGTCGTCGCGCTCGCCGCGCAGATCGAGAGCGCGATCCTTCTGTCCCCGCTCTTTCAAGCCGAAGCGCTCGACGCCCCCAACGACATCGACGGCTCCTTGGTCGACCTGTTCGGCATGCAACAGGACTTCGGCATCTGGTCGGACCGATAGCCGCCCACATTCGTTTCACCCACCGGCCCGTCTCGTGCGGGCTTTCTTCTGCCCGCTGAGGGCGTTAACCACCGCCGCCACTGGCGGTTTTTTTTCGTCCTTTCGAAAGGCCAATCATGTCCGCCTCGCTCCCCAATGGTGCCGTTCTGTCCATCGCGACGACCTACGGCGCTGCCATTCCCGTCACCGTCCTGACCAACGCCGCGCCGCCCGTCGCCACGGCCACGGCTCACGGCCTCACCAATCTCGATATCCTGGAAGTCACCTCCGGCTGGCTGGGTCTCGATCAGCGCCCGGCGCGCGTCGCCGGCTCGACCACCAACAACTTCAACCTCGAAGGCCACGACACCACGAGCACGACCCAGTTTCCGGCGGGCACCGGCATCGGCTCGGTGCGCAAGGTGCTCACCTGGACCCAGATCTCCCAGGTCATGGATCCGGCGACCTCCGGCGGCGATCAGCGCTTCGTGAACTGGAACTACCTGGAGGATGGCAACGCACCCGAGCGCGCGAAGCCGACCAACAAGGCAGCCAAGGTGCTCATCCTCAAGCTGGCCGACGACCCTGCGCAGGCCTGGAACGCAGTGCTGAAAGCCGCAGACGCCGCCGGCACGCCGCGGATCATTCGACTCGCACTGCCGAACGGCTCCTTCATCTACTACAACTCGTATGTCGGCTTCGACGACGAGCCGTCGCTCGGCTTCAACAACATCATGCAGGTGTCGCTGACGCTCACCAGCGCTGCTCGCTTCGTCCGGTACGCCTCCTAATGGCAAAGCTCAAGCTCAACCCCGAGCCGACCTTCAACGCGAAGGTCGAGATCCATGTGCCCGGCAAGGAGCCGGCGGAGATTGAGTTCACCTTCAAATATCGCGATAAGGACGAGTTGAAGGCATTCGCCGAGGCCATGAAGACGATGGAGGACGCCGAGGTGATCCTCAACCTCGCATCGGCCTGGGACCTCACCGACCCCTTCAACAAGGAGTCGGTCGAGATCCTCGTGAAGAAGTACTACACGGCCTCGGGCGCAACTTTCACCAAGTACCTGAGCGAACTGACGGGCGCCAAGGAAAAAAACTAGCCGAGGCGGCCCGCGCCCTCTGCGATCCAGGTCCTTCGGCCGCTGTTGCGGACGAATGGGGGCTGACGGTCGAGGAGATGAGCGGGCCGCCTGTCGAACTCTGGCCATGCAACGTGCGAGCCGTGCACGTGTTCTCGATGACACGCACCCAGTGGCGTTATGTCGGCATGGCCGGCGTTCCCGTCGGTCTGATCTACAGCGAACTGCCCTTCGTCCTTGAGATGGAGGGGATCGATCGCAGCGAATGGCCGCAGCTGTTCGCGGAACTCCGCGTCATGGAGCGCTCGGCGCTCGACTTCATGCGCGCACAGAACCAATAGGCCGCCTTCGGGCGGCTTTTCCTTTTCCTGAGGCTCCGATGACCGATCTCAAGAAGCAAATTGAAGTTGGCGTTGGCGCGACAGGCGTCGAAACCGGCGTCGCCAAGGCGAAGCGCTCGCTTGCGGACCTTGGCGCCACTGCAGTTACCGAAGGCAAGAAGGCAGCCGAGGGGCTTGCGCCGATCGGCGAGAAGAGCCAGGAATCGTCTGCCAAGCTCGACGCCGCGACCAAGAACATGATCGGCTCGATCCAGCGCACGACCGCGGCGCTGGATGCCGGCGGCCGCAGTGGGTCGAAGTACTTCGAGACCCTTGCCGCTCAGCGCGGGATCAACGTTGACGCGCTAAAGCCCTACCTGGCGCAACTCGACGCCGTCAACGCCAAGCAGAAGCTGGCCGAGCAGGCGCTGAACGCCACCACACCAGCGTTGAAGAATGTCGGGATGTCCGCTGCCGCTACCGCGGCCGCCATGCGCGGCGTGCCTGCGCAGTTCACGGACATCGTGACCAGCCTGCAGGGCGGCCAGGCGCCGTTGACTGTCTTCCTGCAGCAGGGCGGCCAGCTCAAGGACATGTTCGGCGGACTGGCGCCGGCGGCGAAGGCGATCGGCGGCTACATCGCCAGCTTGATCACCCCTTTCACGCTCGCCGCGACCGCCATTGGCGCACTGGCCGTCGCCATGTACCAGGGCAGCCAGGAAGCACAGGCCTATGCCAAGGCCTTGGTGCTGACCGGGAACTACCTGGGCAAGACGACGGACCAGCTCAAGGAGCAGGCGGCGGTGATCTCGCAGACGGTCGGCACGCAGGGCGAGGCCGCCGAGGCGCTGGCCAAACTGGCAACCAGCGGAAAGATCGCGTCGGAGTCGCTGACGGACGTCGGCGCCGCTGTGGTGTCGATGAATCGCGTTCTGGGGACCTCGATCGACGAGGCGACTGCCGTCTTCGTGAAGCTGGGTGACGAGCCTGCCAAGGCATCGGCCAAGTTGAACGAGACGATGCACTATCTCAACCAGACGACCTACGACCGGATTCGTGCGCTCGAGGAGCAGGGCAACAAGGAAGATGCCGCCTCGCTCGCGCAGACCACCTACGCGAACGCGACCACCACGCGCCTGAAGCAGGTCGAGTCCCAGGCAGGCGTCCTGGCCACGGCCTGGCGGATGCTAGCGGACGATGCGAAGAAGGCCTGGGACATGATGCAGGGCCTGGGCCGCAGCCAGACCACGGGCGAAGCACTGACCGCCGCGCAGTCCAACCTGGCGGCGCTGCAGGCCCGCGGCCCGATCGGCGGCCCGATCGTCGGCAAGAGCGATTTTGCCGAACAGATGAAGAACGCCCAGGCGACCGTCGCGGAGCTCTCGCGCAAGGCTTTGCGTGAGCAGGATGCCGCCTACGCAGAAGGGGAGCGCGCGCGTACCGAAGCCGCGAAGATCGCCGCATCCGATCGCCTGAAGACGCTCACCGACGAAGTGCGCTCCAATGCCGACAAGCGCAAGAAGGCAATCGCGGACCTCAATCGCGACTACCAGACGCTCGGCAAGGCCGCTAGCGGCCCTGAGTACGACAAGCAGGTCGCCAACATCAACGAGAAGTTCAAGGACCCGAAGGAGGCGAAGCCCAAGGCCTTCCAGGATGATGCGGCGACCAAGTTCCTCGAGACGCTGCGCCAGACCGAAGCGTCGCTCGCCGCGCAACTCGCCGGCGAAGAAAAGCTCACCGACGCCCAGAAGAAGCAGGTCGAATTCCAGCAGCTGATCGCCGACCTGAAGGACAAGAAGATCCTGACAGCCGAGCAGAAGAGCCTTCTGGCGAGCAAGGATGCGATCAGCGTCCAACTCGCCAAGAATGCGGGCCTGTCGAGCCAGATCGAGTACGAGAAAGAGATTGAGAAGATCGTCAAGAAGTCGGCGGAGGAGGCGGCCGATTTCGCGCGCCACATGGAAGCCATCAACATCTCGATGGCGGCCAGCCAGACTAGCCGAGACGACCAAGCGGACCGCTCCCTTTCGGCCTTCGGCCTTGGCGACCGCGCCCGCGCCGAGATCGACGCCCAGAAGTCGATCCGCAATGAATACCAGCGGTTCCTGACGACTGCGACCAAGCAGGCGGCCGAGAAGAACCAGCTGGGCTCATCCGAGTACCGCGCTGAGGTCGAGCGGATCAAGGAGGCTCTCGACAACGCCCTTAGCGCGCAGACCGCCTATTTTGACGCGCTGAAGTCCAAGCAGGCCGACTGGAAGAATGGCGCGACGACGGCGCTGGCGAACTATTCGGACGCGGTCGACAACCTGGCGGCGGCCACCGAGAAGACGCTGGGTGACGGGTTCAAAGGCGCCGAGGATGCGCTCGTCCAATTCGTGACGACAGGGAAGGGTGGTTTCAAGAGCCTCGCCGATTCCATCATCTCGGACCTTGCGCGCATCGCGATCCAGCAGACCGTCACCGGGCCGCTGGCTAAAGGGCTGCTGGGCCACCTTGGTGGTGGCGGGTCACTTGGAGGTGGCAGTTCCTCTGGGGTTGACGTACTCGGCACCTTTATCAGCGGCCTGGACAAGCGCGCCGCGGGCGGCCCGGTCTCGGGCGGGTCAACTTACTTGGTCGGTGAGAAGGGTCCCGAACTGTTCACGCCAGGAGCATCGGGGGCCATCACTCCCAACAGCGCGCTCAGCGGGGGGGGCGGACAACCGATCAACATCGTCATCAACAACACGGTAGGCGACGTCGCCACACTGTCTCAGCTGCGCGAAGCACAAGCGGGGACGGAACGTCGCATCGCTGGCGCCATCGCTAGAAGCCAGAAATACGGGGGCGCTCTCGCATGACGACTATCGCATTGCCCTCGACGTTTCGCCCGGAGATGTTCTCGATGCGCCTGGCAACTGTACAGCGCGCTCATGCATCGCCCTTCGGCGGTTCGGAACAGGTCATCGACCTGTTGAACGACCGCTGGCAGATCTCATTGACCCTGCCGCTTGGCACCCAAGAAACGGCTGCGAGCAACGAGGCATTCCTCGGTTCCCTGCGCGGCATGACCAACACGGTCAACCTGTGGCACATGGCACGACGCGCACCCCGCGGCACCATGCGAGGCTCGCCCCTCTGCCAAGCAGCGTCTCAGGGCGCGAGCCAGATCGTCATCTCCGGACTCGTGGGCGACACGCTCAAGGCCGGCGACATGGTGGGGATCAGCGGCCTGCTGCTGCAGGTCGCTGAGGATGCGACCGCGAACGGCTCGGGGTTCATCACGACCAAGTTGGTGAACCGCCTGCGGACATCCATCACGTCCGGCGTCGCTGTGACATGGGATCGACCGACCGTTCCGTTCCGCCTCATGTCGACACCTTCTCAGCAATACATGCCTGGGTACGGCTCAGGCGTCGCACTCGATTTCGCAGAGGTGATCTGATATGCGTTCACTTTCTGGCCCGACGATCGCGGCGCTGGGCGCGTCGACTGTTCCACTCGTGCAGTTAATCCTGCTCGGCTTCGGCACGCCGATCGCGCTCAACACGTCCAACTGGGATTTCGTCTGGAGTGGCACGACCTACAAGGGCGCGGGTGGACTGGGGAGCGTCACCACGATCGAAGACTCGCCGGGTGAGATCAAGGGACTGAACTTCACGCTTTCCGGGCTGGATTCGTCCTACATCGCTCTTGCGCTGGACTCCGTGGATGTCGTTCAGGGAACGCCGATCACCGTCCGCACTGCGATCCTCGACAGCACCTACGCCATCGTTGACGCTCCGGTCGAATGGAGCGGAAAACTCGACACGATGAGCATCATCGAGGACGGCGAAACGTGCTCGATTTCCGTCACTGCGGAGAGCTCCGCGGTTGATCTTCTTCGGGGCTCACCGTTGACCTACAGCGATGCCGACCAGCAGGCGCTCCATGCAGGAGACCTTGCCTTCCAGTACGTGATTTCTCAAGCTACGACGCCGGTCATCTGGCCGTCAAAAGAGTGGCTCACCTTCGCATCGGTGCACTGATGAGGCGTTCGGATTGGCAACAGCGCTTCTCGGCATTCGCCGCAGAGCGCAGGGGGATGGCATTCGCGTGGGGGCAGAACGACTGCTGCCTGTTCGCGGCTGACGCTGTCCTGGCAATGACAGGCGACGACTGGGGTGCCGACTACCGCGGCACCTACGACGACGTGAAGAGCGCGCTCCGCGTGATGCCCGAAGGCGGGCTTCGCGAGGTCGCGACTCGCGCCCTTGGTGAACCGGTCACTCCGTTGATGGCCGCCGTCGGCGATGTCTTGCTGATGATGAATGAGGATCGCGAACTCCTGGCGATCTGCAACGGCGTCAACGCGATAGGGCCTGGCCCCTCCGGCATTGTGGTGCTTGGCATGGAGTCCGCGCTGGCGGCTTGGAAGGTCTAGATGCCCCAGTTTCTCGTCCCCGTGATCATCGCTATCGGCGAGGTTGCCGGCGTAGCGATCTCAGTTGCCGCTGCCGGCTACATCGCGGCTGGGGTCGTGCTGCTTGGCACGCTGGCCTATTCAAGCTACCAGAAGCGCAAGGCCGAGCGCGCCCAGCGGGCGCAGTACGACGCATCGCAAGTTGACCGGCTGGCGAACGTCCCCGCGACCATCGCTCCGCGCGAGCTGGTGCTTGGCCGCGTGCGCAAGGGCGGCAACGTCTTCTTCCGCGGCAGCGCAGGGCAGTTCAAGCAGTTGTTCTCGATGTGCATCACGCTGGCTGGGCACGAGATCGACGGCGTCGAGCAGGTCTATTTCAACAACATCCCGGTGAGCATCGATGGCAGCGGGAACGTGACGACGGCACCCTACGGCCATTCGACCACATACTCTGCTACCGAGACTGCGACGAGCGGCACCTTCGTGCTCGCGAACACACCCGTCAGCGGTATCGGCGTCGTCGCGTTCCCCATCAACGGGAACCAAGATCCGAACATCGTGCCGTTCATGCCGTCCTTCACGGTGTCTGGCAACACGATCACCATCGCAGGCTACGACGCGGGCACCTACACCTACACCGTCGGCTATCAGTACACGACCTTCGTGACGGTGGCGACGGTCCGCTGGTATCTCGGCGCACCTGGGCAAGGGTCAGATGCGCGGCTGCAGGGCCTGTTCCCCGGCGTATGGGGTCCGAATCACCGCGCTGACGGCATCGCCTACATGGTCGTCGACTTCGTGTACGACGAGACGGCGATGCCGAACGGGCTGCCCAACGTCACGGCTTTGATTCGGGGCGCCAAGTGCTATGACCCGCGGACCGGGCTGACGGTCTTCACCGAGAACCCCGCGCTGATGATGCGCCACGTCATGATGCACCCGCAATTCGGCAAGCGGACGGCAATGACTGCGAGCGAAGACGCTCGGATCATCGCTGCTGCGAATGCCTGTGAGGTAGCCATCAGCTACACCGGAACGGATTCGGTTGCGACCTATCGGGCAGGGGTTGTGATCCCTTATGGCGCATCCGCGCGGGATGCGCTGGACGACCTTTCGCAATCGATGGGCGGCCAGTGGGCCTATGCAGCGGGAGAGCTGTACCTGCGTGCTGGCGTCTATCAGCTGCCGGTCATGAACCTGTACGACGCTGACCTCGCAGTGGTGCAGCGCGACAATTCTGGAAGCATCAGCCAAAACCAGATCACGATCAGCACGCACAAGGCTCGCGCGGACAAGGTGAACAGCATCGTCGCGCGGATCTGGGATCAGGCGGCCGGGTATGTCGAGACACCGATCTACCCCTTCACCCCTGCCAGCTATGTCGCTGCGGACGGCGCCGTGCTGGCCCAAGAGGTGACGATGCCCGCGGTGTTCTATGCGCCGCAGGCCTGGGCCATCGCGGGGATCATGCTGCGCGACAGTCGGGACCCTCTCACTATCACCCTACCTTTCAAGCTCACCGCCTATCCGGTCGAGGTGTTCGACGGTGTGACGTTGACCCTGGCCCGGTATGGGTGGGTGTCGAAGGAGTTTCAGGTTCTCGGCCGCACGTTCCTGCCTGATGGGATCGTGCAACTGACTCTCAAGGAGACAAGCTCTGCGATCTACGCCTACGGTGCAGCGTTCGTGCCAGGCGGATACGCCAGCAACACCACGCTTCCTAAGCCTTGGGACATCTCGCCACCCGTGATGGCGTCTTTGACTTCCGACGAAAGCGATCTCGTGGTGCAGAGCGACGGCACCGTATTGAACGGCGTGCGAGTCACATGGATTCCAATTCAGGATGCAAGCATCGCCAGCAACGGCGTTGTCGAGATCCAATGGGCGGACGTCTCTAAAGGTGATTGGCAAAGCCTCACGGCTTCAGCAGGCGATACGCAGTGCGTGTTCACGGGAGCTCCGGACAACGCTGTGATCTGTGTCCGGCTTCGGGCCAAGAACGCCATTGCGACAAGCGACTGGGGATTGCAGACGTTCTTGTATGTCAATGGCAAGAGCGCGGCCCCTCCCGACATACAGAATCTGACCGTCGCGGGAAGCGTTCTCTCTTGGTCGATGCCTTTCACACCTGCAGACCTGGCCGGGTTCGTCTTCCGGTTTCACTACGGAAACAATCTGGACTGGAACTCGGCGACTCCGCTGCACACGGGCGTCCTCACGCAAAGCCCATACGATCTGGTTACACGCCCGAGTGGCATCGTGACGATCATGGGCAAGGCAATCGACACGTCCGGCAACGTGTCGGCGAACACGGCAAACATCGTCATGAACCTTGGCGATCCGACCATCGCCAACATTGTCGAACAGTGGGACTTCAACGCGCTGAGTTGGCCGAACTCAGCGCCTGATTCGAGCGGCTGGACCATCGTGTCCGGGAAGCCCACCGCCAACGCGCTCGATTCGTTCTACGGGACTGACACCCAGTCGTTCTATGGACCGGACACCGACTCCCACTACGACGCCAGCGCGTACGCGCAGATGATCTTCGTAACGAAGGAGATCGCTGTGAGTTCGGCGCTCGCGGGGTCGGTGATGTCGCTCGTGGCTACAACGCAGGGTGTGGACCTGCGCATCGAGTACCGGCTTGCCGGCCCGACAGCGTTCTACGGGCCTGACGGAGCATCGTTCTACGACCAGACTGGCACCGATCCTTTTTATGAGGCGCCTGGCGGCTGGCTGCCGTGGCCGGGCCAGATCGTCGCTGACCGCGACGTCTACCAGTTCCGGGTGACGATCGGGGCCGGGTCGGTTCAGGGGATTTTGCAATCCATGGTGCTGACCATCGATGCGCCCGACCTCGTCGAAGGGATCGCGAACTTGGCGATCTCGTCAACCGGAACGGTCATCCCATTCACAAAGCCCTTTGCATCGATCAAGACGATTCAGGCCACGCTGCAGGCCAACGGCAGCGGGGCGGTGACGGTGGAGGTCGACAAGTCCGTCCCACTCGCTCCGGTCATGCGCGCATTCAACAGTTCGCATGTCGCGGTGTCCGGCGCGACCGCCGACATCTTGCTCCAGGGCTACTAGCCCACTTCCTCTCCCGCAACTGGCCCGCCTTCGAGCGGGCATTTTTTCGTTCCCGAAAGGCTGCTGCCATGGCTCTGCCCCCCCTCAAGACAGCGATCTCCGACACCTACCCGAATCCGAGCAACGCCACGGCGCGAGCTGGCTTCGCCTCGCTGTACGACTATGTCGTGAGTATTCCGCACGGCCAATGCCGGCTCGTGAAGTCCGGCGGAAATCTCGTCCTGCAGCGCTACAACGGCCAGTGGTTGCGCATCAACGATGTTGCCTATTCCATCCCATCGGCCGGCGTGTCCCTCGCGGCCACCAGCCTCACGCCTGGCACCCTCTATTACATCTACGCATGGATGAACGGTGCGACGATGACGCTGGAGGCGTCCGTCACAGGGCACTCGACGGACAGCACCACCGGGGTCGAGATCAAGACTGGCGACGTCACCCGATCCCTTGTTGGGATGGCACGCGTCATCACGGGTCCGGCTTGGTCAGATCTTGTGAATCAGCGATTCGTGGTCAGTTGGTTCAACCGCCGGCCGATCCAGTGCAGAGTCGCTCTGGGGGGCAGCGGAGGCACGACAAGCGCGAGCGCTGTCGAGTTCAGCACGGCCTTGCGGCTGGAGGTTTTGACGTGGGCTGACGCGGTGCTCGACTTCTCGTTCGATGGCTACACATCCAACAACACCGCGGGTGGGACGAACTTCACCTACCTGACGATCGACGGCACCCTCTACGATTCGTACAGCGCATTCCAGAGCACGTCAGCCAGCGCGACCGGCCCGGTGGCGTCTCGTCTCGTCGAGCCCGCCCCGTCCGAGGGCTACCACTATGTGAGTCCCTTCATCTCCGTAAATGCTGGGACTGGCACGTGGATCGGCTCTGCGTCAGTGGGCGTGCGCTGCTCGCATAAGGGCTACATCCAGGGGTAGGGCGTGAACACCTACGCCAGGGTAATTGATGGAGTGATCGCCCAGATCATCCCACCCGTTTTTGACGACAGGGGTCGAGAGGTTTCGCTCGAAGAGCGATTTCCCCTTGACGTCGTGGCTCAACTTGTCGAGTACGACCCCCAGCGTCGCCCGGATCCTCCGCCTCCGAGTTTGGTCGAACGCGTCGCATCCTTGCTACAGGCTGTCGATCTGCACCTCGACGCCGCGGCAATCGCCAAGGGCTACGACGGCATCAAGAGCGCCGCACTGCGCGCCGGCTACCCGGGCCCATTCCATGACGATGGCGTTGCATTTGCCACCTGGATGGACTTGGTCTACGCGACCTGCTACCAGCTGCTCGCGCAATTCAACGCCGGCGAGATCGCCGAGCCGACCCCTGCAGAACTCATCGCAATGCTTCCCACCTTGGAGCTTCCATCATGACCTTTGCACTTTCACCCCTGTGGCTGACGCTGATCGGCATCGTCGCCGCGCGGCAGCTGTGGATCTACTTCGTCTGCGCAATGCGGCTGAAGATGGTCCACGACGCTGGCCAGCTCACGCGCGGCCAGACCGTCCTGGGCTATTCGGCGCTCGTCGAGGGCCTGGTGCTCGACGCACTGTTCCACTTCATCTTCGGCACGCTGATATTCCTGGAGTTGCCGGCCAGGAAAGAGTGGACCCTGTCCGCGCGCCTATGGCGCCTGAGCAACGGACCGCCGAGCTGGCGCCAGCGCCTGGCCCTCAAGGTCCGCAAGGGCCTGCTCGACAGCATCGACCCCAGCGGAGTGCACCGATGAGGCAAATCGACACCCAACCCGGAGACCTGCCGCGCGTCACGCGCGTGATCGACATGAAGTTGCCGCTGAACTGGCTGCTGACAGTAGCCTTTTCCCTGGCGCTGCTGATCGGCGGGATGTATTTCAAGCTGGGCCAGCTCGGCGAGGACATGACGGACCTGAAGATCGCGGTCAAGGCGGGCAACGGCCAGGCCGCCACCGTTCAGGGTGAGCTCGCCATCCTGAAGTTCCGGATCGAGAACCTCGAGTCCGACAAGAAGGCCGCTCGATAAGGCGGCCTCCAGCGACCACCCCCAACCCGCTTCGGCGGGTTTTTCTTTGCCTGAAAGGATCCCCATGAACGCCATCACCGCATTCTTCGACAAGACCCTCGTCCCCCAGTGGCGCAGCTCTCTCAAGATGCTGTCCGTGATCTGGAACCTGATCTGCGCTGCGGCGGCGCCGGGCTGGATGGCGCTGACGGATGACCAGAAGTCTTCGATCCTGGGCCTCATCGGCATCTCGCCAGGCTGGATCGTCGCCGCGGCGTTTGTCGTGGGCATCGTGCTCCGACTGAAGGCGCAAGGCATCGAGGTGGCGCCGGCCGAGCCGCCGAGGGCTGATCCGTCATGACCCGCCGGGCGGCGCCGCAATGGACGGCGATCCTGCTGGCGTGCGGGGTGCTCGGGTCGGTCGCCGCGGCCTGGGGCCCGGTGTTCGCCGACGAGATCAATGACGGCACCTTCTCGAAAGGTGACGCCGACATCATCGACTGGCTGCCGCAGATCCTGCACGAGAGCAGGGGCTTACAGCGCATGGAAGAGGACCTCAACTACAGCGCGTCGCGCATCGTTCAGGTCTGGCCTTCGCGCTTCCGGTCGATCGTCGAGGCAATGCCCTACGCGAACAACCCGAAGGCCCTGGCCAACCAGGTCTACGGCGGCCGGATGGGCAACTCGCGCACGGACGACGGCTGGACCTATCGCGGCCGCAGCCCGATTGGTATCACCGGCCTCGCGAACTACCAGCGCGTCGGCGACCTGATGGGCCAGGACCTGGTCGGGATCCCGGATCTGCTCTGCCAGCCGCGCTTCGCGCTCGATGCGTGCATCGCGTGGTGGGAGGACAAGATTCCTGACAGCATGCTCGGCGAGACCACCAACATCCGCCAGCGCGTGAACGGTGGCGTCATCGGCCTCGGCGACGTGCAGCGCCTCAAGCGGTTGGTGCAGGGAGCCATGTCCGCATGATCCCGCCTGATCTCGACATCGAGGAGCGGCGCGCGGCCGCCCAGCCGCGGGACTGGCCAGAGGACTTCGACCGGCCCACCACCTGGAATGTCTGCGGCGACTGCCTGCGACCGTTCCTCGGCCTGGCTACCCGCATTCAATGCCGGCTCTGCGCCGGTCGGCGGACGCTATGACCTACTGGATCATGGTCGGCACGGCCGTCGGCTTCATCGCTGGCATGGCGATCCTGGCCGTCTACATGGGCTTCCTATGACCTTGTTCCTCTCGCCCAAGTTCTGGCTGGCGATCGCCTTCGCCGCGGTGCTGGCCTTCGCCGGCCTGCAGACAGTGCGTGTGGCCGGCGGGAAGACCGAACTCGCCGAGGAGCGACGGGAGCGTGCCGAGGAAACCACAGAGCGCGAGCGGATCGCCCGCCGCGCAACCGAGCGAAACCGGCAGATCGAACAGGAACGCACCGCGCTGGCGACCGCGCAGGAAAAGGCAAAAGATGAACAGATCCTCAATATCGACGCTCGTCTGCGCGATGCTCTTGGCCAGCTGTCAGAGCGCCCCGATCGCCCCGCCGGTAGTGGTGGCGCCGCCGGCAATCCCCCCGCTCAAGCGGCCTGCACCGGCGCCGGACTTTATCGGCCGGATGCAGCTTTTCTTATCGGGGAAGCTGCCGCCGCCGCTCGAGTCGCTGCCGAGCGGGACTACTGCCACGAGCGGTACGACGGACTATCGTCTGCCGGCGGGGAAGCTCCTCCCTAGACCCTGACCTTCGTTTCGCCGCCTCCCACTGTGCCCCCGGCTCCGGCCGGGGGCCTTTTTGCATTTCAGGCGCCTCCGCCCCGAGGGGCGCTGCGGTTAAAGTACGCCGCGCCAAAGCGCCGAGCGCGCATCGACAAGGACCCGAGATTCTTACCAGCGAACACAGCCTCAAGTACCGGCGCGACATCGACGGTTTGCGCGCGATCGCCGTCCTGGCGGTTCTTGCCTTCCATGCGTTTCCGAGCGCGCTGCCGGGCGGTTTCATCGGCGTCGACATCTTCTTCGTCATCTCGGGCTTCCTGATCACCTCGATCATCCTGCGAAGCCTCGCTGGGGATGGGTTCAGCTACCGAGACTTCTATGCCAGGCGCATCGAGCGGATCTTCCCGGCGCTCGCGCTGGTGCTGGCCGCGACGTTCGCCGTTGGGTGGCATGTACTGTTGCCCGGTGGGTTGGCGCAGCTCGGCAAGCACGCTGCAGCCGGTGCCGGCTTCGTGTCCAACTTCGCGTTCTGGGGCGAAGCTGGCTACTTCGATAGCGCGGCCGAGACCAAGCCACTGCTCCACCTATGGTCGCTCGCGATCGAGGAGCAGTTCTATTTGATCTGGCCGCTCTTGCTGGGGCTTGCGTGGAAGCGGAAATGGCGAATCTTCGGTGTCGTCGTGGCCGTGGCGGCAGTTTCCTTCGCGATCAACCTCGGCACCGTGCACAGCCACCAGACTGCCGCGTTCTATTCCCCAGCTTCGCGCTTCTGGGAACTGATGGTGGGCGGAATGCTTGCCTGCTGGCGCCTGCGCGGGCCGCGCGCCCAGTCCGCGGCGCTGACACATTCACAGTCCGTGGCCGGGCTCGCGCTGATCGTGCTGGGCCTCATCTTCATCCGCGGTGGTGGCGCGTTCCCAGGCTGGTGGGCGCTACTGCCAACGCTCGGCGCGTTCCTCTGCATTGCGGCGGGCCCGTCCGGCATCGTGAACCGCTACGTGCTCGGCGCGCGACCGATGGTGTGGATCGGCCTCATCAGCTACCCGCTCTACCTGTGGCACTGGCCGCTGCTGGCCTACGCCCGAATCCTCGATATCGGGGAGGGCGCATGGACGGTGCGCGCTGCGGCGCTCGTTTTGTCGTTCGTTCTTGCCTACTTGACCTTCAAGTTCGTAGAGTTTCCGATCCGATCGCGAGCCTGGAACCGCGTCGCCGGCAGTATGTTGGTGGCGCCGATGGTTGCCATCTTCGCGCTCGGTCTCGGCGCGTACACGGCCAACGGGTTCGGCTTCCGGCTGGAGGGCACGCCACTCGCATTCGCGAGCCACGACTACGATTTCAAGATCGACAGCCGCTCAGGTGAATGCTGGGCGAGCAGCACCGATTCGCCTGACGTTTATGCGAAGACCTGCGTCGATCGCGAGGACGGGTCGGGTAAGCCGCTGGTGATGCTTTGGGGGGACTCGCACGCTGGGCGCTTCGCCGCAGGATTGCGGCGCGAAGTTGACGGCAAGGCAAGATTTGCTGTGTTCGCGCGCGACAGCTGCCCGCCAATCGTGGAGTTCGCCTATCCCAGGTGTGTCGAGGCCAACTCGTATGTGCTCAGCCAGGTGAGCAAGATCAAGCCGGATACGGTGGTCCTGTTCGGGCATTGGGCCTACTACCTTGCGTCCCCTTCGAAAGTGTCCCTCCAGGATCTGGCGGCCACTGCAGCGCAACTCAAAGCGGCAGGCGTCTCTCGAATCATTGTGATGGGGCCTGCTCCTACCTGGACGGAGCCGCTGCCGAAGGTGCTGGCAGAGCTGCATCGCGACGCCGGCGGCGCCATCCCCGTTCGAACCACCTCCAAGTTGGCGAAGGAGGTTGCCGAAGCAGATGAAACGATGGCTAGATTTGCTGCCGGTGTGCCTGGAGTCGAATACTTTTCGACGTTCAAGGCGATGTGCAATGAGGAAGGCTGCTTGACCTACACTGTCAACAGCCCGGAGGGGCTAACCACGTGGGACTACGGCCATCTCACGACATCAGCTGCTCAGTACGTAGCACGCCAGATGGGCAGCCTTGTAGATTCGGCGCCATCAGCGCGGCCTTGAGCTGGCTTTTAGAAGCTCGCACTTTCCACTCCTGCAATGAATCACCGGAACAACTTCGACTTACTGAGGCTCTTTGCAGCGTGTCAGGTGATGGTGACGCATGCGTGTATGTGGCTGCACCTCGGTGAGGGGTGGTCGGGCACCTTCGCCTATCGGCTGCTTTTTTCGTTTCCGGGCGTGGCGATCTTTTTTGTCATCAGCGGCTACCTCGTCACCGATTCGTACCTCCGCTCAGCATCGTCCGGGAGCTATTTCGTCAAGCGGGCGCTGCGAATCTTCCCGGCCCTGTTCGTCAACATCGTCGTGATGGAGCTGGCCCTTCTCGCCACAGGTGGGTCGGTGATCGTTAGCGCAGCCAAGTATCTTGGCTACCTTTCCACCTACATGCTGACAGGCGCTCGCCCTTGGGGAATCTATGCGTCCTCGGTTGACCCCTACATCTCGGCGGGATTCTTCAAGGCGGTTTATCCAAGCGGGGTGCTGTGGACGCTCACCGTCGAGCTGACGTTTTACCTGGCGCTTCCAGTGGTGCTCGAGGCGTATCGGCGAACCAAGCGAGGCGGAATCGTCCTGGTGGCTGTGCTCGGGGTCGCATCGTGGTTCATGGCGCAGCGCTACAACCTGACGGACAAATACGACCAGTTCGTCTCAGTGACGGTTGGACCCAGTTTCTGGATCTTCTCGTTTGGAGTACTCGCCCGCCTGTGTTGGAACCGGGTCGGCGTCCTCTTCACCAGCAAGGCGGGGTGGTGGCTCGCCGCGCACCTCGGCCTGGCATGGCTGACAGCGACAGGCCCATACGCCTTCGTCTCCATCAATAACGCTGCACCTTGGGATACGCTGCGGATCGCGGTCTTGGCCGGTCTCGTCTTGTCGGCGGCCTACACCTTCCCGCGCCCGCAACTGCTGCGGGGCCAGGACCTGTCCTACGGAATCTACCTGTACCACATGCTGGTTTTGCACTCATTCGTCGCGATGGGCTGGATCGGGTCCTGGTCGCTGTGGATGTTGGCAGCAGCGGCCACCGTGATTTTGGCTGCTACTTCGTGGCTGCTGATCGAGAAACCGGCAATGAGGCTGAGAACGGCGTTTGTTGCGCGATCTGCCAGCAAGGACGCTTCAGCTGCTGGCGCAGCCTAGCCTCGGTCGGTCGCCCGTCTTCAGCCTGGCGAGCGCATCCAGCCGGCGCAGCGCCTGCCGGGCGGCTGCCAGTTCCGGCGTCTTGCCGGCCTGGGCCTCGAAGGCGTCAAAGACCTTGGTGATCAGGGCGACGTCGTCGGGTGTCGGGG
>NZ_JAUJZH010000035.1 GCF_030486595.1 Variovorax ginsengisoli
GAGATACCATGAACCCCTTCACTCGCGTGCTTCCGTGATCGTCCACGATCACCTTGAAACACCGTCCGCGATCACGCTGAAACCAGCGTCCACGATCGCTGAAATGCGCAACACACTGGGATACACGCGATTCGACTGGTGACAGGGCCAGGGCCTATAAAGCGGTGCATGACCATTCGTCGACTCTTGCCCGGAACCCTGTTCTCCCGCGTGACGCTGATCATCGTGATCGGATTGACGATCGCGCAGTTGCTGACCTTCGCGGCGATCCGCTACGAACGCGGCGTCGCGATGCGCGAATTGATGATGAACGGAATCGAACGAGACATCGCCAGTTCGGTGGCGATCCTCGACCGACTGCCCGCCGCCGAAAGGGAGGGCTGGCTGAACCGACTCGAAAGGCGCAACTACCGCTTCGAACTCGGTGGCAGCGTACAGGGTTTCGCGCCTGAATCCTCCTCGTTGCAGGAGTTTGCCGCTGCGATCGTCCAGGCACTCCATCCGTTCGAAGTCGTCAAGGTGGCGGTGCCCGCCGATCCGGCCGAGGAACTCCAGATCCAGCTCAGGCTCAGCGACGGCAGCCCTGTGGTGGTCGACGCGAAAAGGGTCGGCATGCCGGTTTCCGACTGGGTCATGTGGGTGCTTGCGGTCCAGTTGGCCGTCCTGGCCTTCTGTGCCTGGCTCGCGGTCCGCCTGGTCACCCGGCCTCTAGCGCGGCTCGCCGCCGCGGCGGACGGCCTGGGACCCGACCTCACGGCGCGCGAGCTCGCCGAACACGGCCCGACCGAAGTCGCGCACGCCGCGCGCGCATTCAACGCCATGCAGCGCCGAATCGCGGGCTACATGGCTGAGCGCGTGGAGATCCTGGCGGCCATTTCGCACGACCTCCAGACACCCATCACCCGCATGCGGCTGCGCACCGAACTGATGGACAACGAACAGGACCAGCTCAAGTTCCGCCAGGATCTCGATGCCATGCATGCGCTGGTCAGGGAAGGTGTCACCTACGCGAGAACCCTCCACGGCACCAATGAGCCGGCCTGCCGGATCGATGCCGATGCGCTCCTGGAGAGCATG
Source organism: Variovorax ginsengisoli (assembly GCF_030486595.1). Classification (GTDB taxonomy): domain Bacteria; phylum Pseudomonadota; class Gammaproteobacteria; order Burkholderiales; family Burkholderiaceae_C; genus Variovorax; species Variovorax ginsengisoli_B. Next base: position 1,078 of record NZ_JAUJZH010000035.1, read on the forward strand.
GTCGCGGACTACGAGGACTCCGGACATACGGTGGTGCTCGAGGGCCGGATCGGTGCCCCGATCATGACGCGGCCCAACGCGCTGCGCCGGATTCTGACCAACCTGATCGACAACGCCTTGAAGTTCGGGAGCGAGGTGTGCCTGCGAACGCGCATCGAGTCCGGCCGGCTCATGATCTCGGTCCTCGACAACGGACCAGGCATACCGGCTGATCAGCTGGACGCGGTTCTCAAGCCCTTCTACCGGGTGGAAGGCTCGCGCAACCGTGGCACCGGCGGAACCGGCCTCGGCCTGGCCATCGCGCAGCAGCTCGCCACGGCGATGAGCGCCGAGCTGAAGCTGCGCAACCGCGACGAAGGCGGGCTCGAAGCCCGACTGACGATCGATACGAATCGCCCATGAAGCCCGGCCGCCCGACCTGGCCGACCACGCTGAGGGTGTGGCCGGCGTCCTCGGAGTCGCAGCGCAGGCTGTCGAGAAGCGCGTCGCTTTCACGATCCGGCCGCCATGCTTGCGCCGCGTCGGCAAGCCGCCGCAGCGAACGGTTCGCGACCCGCAGAAACGCAATCGCGACAGGGAGATCATTGGACGATGGTGTCGCAAGACGGGCCTTCGCGCAGGCGAATGTCGAAAGCCAAGCGCAAACTTCGCCTCAGCCGAAGGTGAAGACATAGGCCTGGGCGCCGGGGTCCTCGAACTCGATCTCGAACAAGCGCGCCCCGCGCAGCCTGGACTGGCGTACCAGCTGATACAGCCTCTGCGCATCGATCGTTCCGTGGCCCTCGGCATCGACATCCGCGCCGTGGTCGGCGAGCGGCGGCTTGCCGTCCACGAGCACCCTGAAGCGCACCGGCTTTCCGTCGGCGCCGGGGCCCAGCACCAGGTGCAGGTCGCGCGCCTCGAAGCGATAGGCGATGCGACTGCCGGCAGCTCCGGCCACCGCGCGCTCGCGTTCCACGTTCCATTCGCCCTGGAGCGACCACTGATCGGTATCGAGCGAGGCGGCGCCCTGGTAGCGATGCGCGACATCGCGCACGATGCCTCCGCGGGGCACGAAGTTGCTCGCCCGCTCGTGCCCGAGGTAGGTTTCCTGCGACAGCGCCCGCGACGGCCCCGGTGCCGCCTGGGTGCCCTTCCCGACAGGCGCGACCAGATCCCGCGGGACCGCGTCCTTTCCTGCTTCCGCGAGAAGCTGCTGGATGACTTGTTCCGATTGCCCGTACTGGCCTTCGCCGAACTCGTGATGGCGGATACGCCCCTGGGCGTCCACGAAATAAAACGCCGGCCAGTACTGATTGCCGAAGGCGCGCCAGATCGCGAAATCGCTGTCGACTGCGACCGGAAAGCCGATGTCCAGGTCCTTGACTGCCCGGTGTACGTTCGAGGCACGCTTCTCGAAGGCGAACTCGGGCGAGTGGACCCCGATGACCACCAGGCCCGCGGCCTTGTACTTCTCCGCCCAGGCACGGACATAGGGCACCGTTCGCAGGCAGTTGATGCAGGAATAGGTCCAGAAGTCGACCAGCACCACCTTGCCGCGCAGATCCTCGCGGCTGAGAGCCGGCGAATTGAGCCACTCGGTCGCCCCTTCGAGCGAAGGCAGGACGCCCTCGATCGGGAGCGCGCGGGCGCTGGCGGGCCGGACTTCGGCCACCTTCATGAAGGCATCGTCTGCTCTGGCACCCGTGCCCGAAGGCAGGCCGCCGGGCAGCCGAAGCCCGCTTCGATCGAGGATGCGAGTCTCGAACTCCGAGGTGGTGGCCAGCGAGAGTCGACTGAGCGCACCGGTGTCCAGGCCCAGTGCGATCGCGCCGACGCCCACCAGCACCGCCACGCCCGCCGCGCGGCGGATCCAGTCGCCCACGGGCAGTGATCGCTTGAGCAGCGCTATCAGCCGTCCGCCGAAGAGCAACGCCAGTGCCAGGGAGGTGCCGGCACCCGACGCATAGGCGAGCAACAGCAGGGAGGTGCCCGCGCTGGCCCCGTTGAGTGCCGCTCCGGTCAGGATCAAGCCCAGGATCGGGCCCGCGCACGGCGCCCAAAGCAATCCGGTGCCGACGCCCAGGAGCAGCGGCGAAAAAACCGACCCTTGCGCGGGCCGCCCGCCGGGAGAGGACTCCGAGAGCCGAAGTCCGAGCGCCACGAGCGGCCTGCTCCACCGGTCGGCCAGGCTCGGAAAAAGCAGCGTGACGCCAAACAACGCAAGGACCGCGATCGCTGCGTAGCGGCCGTACGCATTGAGCTCGACCACCCAGCCGCCGCCCACCGCCGCCAGCGAGGCGATCGCCGCGAACGCAAGCGCCATGCCGATCAGCAGCGGCAGCCCGTGCGAGCGAAACGGCCGGTCGGCACGCGCGAAGACGAAGGGCAGCACCGGCAGGATGCAAGGGCTCAGGATGGTCAGTACGCCGCCCAGATAGGCAGCTATCAAGAAGAGCATGATCGTCGTTCCACAGGGCATGCGGGATGTCGCATGGAGTGGTTATAGACGCCGGAATGCCGGCTGGCTCGCGTTCTGTACACCTCTGTGTCAGAAGGCCCTGAGCACACATTTCATTTCATTCCGGAGCGCTTTCACAGCAGCGACTCCAGATCGCCCCGGCAGATCGCCAGCGCCTCGCCCCACAGCAGGCCCCTTTCGCCCATCGTCGAATTCCTCGGCGAAGGGGCTGTACCCCAGGATGTCCGACGGCGGCAGCATCAGGCTTGCGGCTGACCCGGCTTGTACCGACAAGTATCCGGAGGCGTCCCGAACACACTAGGTTGCGCGCGACTGGTCGGGCATTGAATCGGATCGTGTCGAAAGCCGCGCAATGTACGAAACCATACACTCCGGCGGGGCGATGGCCGATCGCGGGACTAAAACCATGCTTCCGCCATCCACCCCAATGAATGAACACCATGCGCATTCGATCCAACGTCATCGTCTCCACCTTCCTGGTTGCTTCCGCCCTTGCTGCGGCCGGCGCGCTTTCCTATGCTGCGCCCCCTGCCGGCAACTCCGGCGCGGCCGACGCGCCCAGGCCGGCGCCGGAGTTCCAGGGCATCGACACCTGGCTGAACTCCAAGCCACTGGCCCTCGAACAACTGCGCGGCAAGGTCGTGCTGGTGGATTTCTGGACCTACACCTGCATCAACTGCCTCAACCACCTTCCATCCATTCAAAGCTGGCATGAAAGATACAAGGATCAAGGCCTCGTGGTGGTCGGCGTGCATACGCCGGAGTTTCCCTACGAGAAGAGCACCAGCAACGTGCAGTCGGCCATCAATCGGCTGCACATCAAGCACGCCGTCGCCCAGGACAACAGCTACGCCACCTGGAAGGCCTACAGCAACAGTTACTGGCCCGCGGTGTACCTGATCGACAAGCAGGGCCGCATCGTCTACTCGCACTTCGGCGAGGGCAGCTACGGCGCGACCGAGAAGAAGATCCAGCAGCTTCTCGCAGAGCAACCCGCGGTCGGTTCATGACATGAGGAGGCTGTTGTTCTCGCTCTTGTTCCTGGCAGGCGGCGTGGCACACGAGTGGCGCAATCCGGTGAACTGCCAGTGCATCTCGGCGCGCCAGGTGATCGGTGCGGAGCGCGGCAGGCGCCGGCGCGGCGCCCTGTCGGACCGGTCCTGAGATGTCAGATCTTCGGCGCCGCGCCCGGCTCGCGCGTCATGGCGCGCCGAGACCGTGAGCATCGTTCGCTGCCGCGTCTCATCGACTTTCAACGGAACCTGCACCACCGGGGCCGGTTTCCTGCACGCTGGTTCAATTGGAATCCACTGCCACGATCGCTGGCATGTCCACGACGCCGAATTCGAAGATCGCCTCCGTTCCGAGATCGGCGAACGCCAGCACGCGCGAGGTCCTGATGGCCTGCGGTACGAGGCAGGCAAATATTCAGCCCGGGTGGCACGAAGGGAGCGTGGGCGAACCCACGCCGCACCGCTCAGGCGAGATTGAGCGTCACTTCGATGTTGCCGCGTGTGGCCTTCGAGTAGGGACAGGTCTGGTGCGCCGTATCGACGATCGCTTTCGCGACCGTGCGGTCGACGCCGGGCATCGAGACGTTGAGGCGGGCTCGCAGCAGATAGCCTGCATCGCCGAGGCCGAGGTCGACCTCCGTGTCGACCGCCAGATCCTTCGGAAGGGTGACCTGCATCCCCAGCGCTGCCTTGCCCATCGCGCCGATGAAGCAGGCCGACCAGCCCGCCGCGAACAGCTGTTCGGGGTTGGTGCCGGTGCCTGTCGAGCCAGGCGTGGACAGCTGGATGTCGAGTCGGCCATCGTCGCTGCGCGACGCGCCATCGTGACGGCCACCGGTCGTGTGGGTCTTGCCGGTGTAGACGATTTTGTTGATTTGGGACATGGTCATTTTTCCGCGGTGGGTTTCGGGGATTGCGAGGGGGAGCAAGGGGGAATAGTGGGGAGTGAGGGCGGGCGATCGCCTCAATGCGCGTGGGGCTGAGATGCCGCCGGACGCTCCGGGACGGTCACGGCAATGCTCTCGGCCGCCAGGATCTTGTGGGTCGGATCGGCGACCTCGATCAGCATCTTGTGGACGCCCGGCGTCAGTCCGACCACGATGATGGGATCTCCACTGGTGTGAGCCCAGGTGCCCGGCCGGTCGTCGACCGTCACGTGAAGATGGCCGACACGCGGCGAGACGCCGCGGGCGCCATCGCCGAAGACCGGAATGATCCGGACGTTCTCGGTTCGATACTGGAGGATGACGACCCCGCGTGCGAGGGGATCGGCCAAGGGCGGATACACGACGAGCTTCGCGGCCGGTTCCGATGCCAGCGGAATGACCGGCGCGGGACGACCGACGTCCGTCGCACCGGTCTGCGCCCCGGCAGTTGCCGATGCCAAGGCAAGCCCGGCGAACAGGCTGGCGGCGGCGATGAGGGATAGCTTCATAGAGGTCTCCGTCGAGGTTCGATGAGTGGTGACGGCGGAATTCTGGGCCCGCGACGGGTGCGCCGGCGCAATCCATGTATGCCTCTGTATCAGCCTGCCGAAACACGACACTACGTTTCATTGCCGCGGACCGTCTCCGCGACAGCGCAGGGGTGGCTGCTCTCGCCGTCTCGACATCGAGCTCCTCCCCGACGCGGCCCAGCAACTCGGGGCCCGGCCTTCGGTGACACCTTGGTATCAGCCATCAAGGCAGATTGATGCTCACCAGGTTGGTCTCGATTGCCTCATCAACCCGCGTTCTCGCTCGCGGCGAGCCGACCTGCCGTGTCAGCTCAGCGCACGGAAGAAATCACGCAGGTCAGTGACGATGGCTTGGGGTTCTTCCCAGGCGCCGAAATGGCCGCCGCTCGGGTGAAGCCGCCTCTGCCGGAGGTTGTAGTAGCGCTCGGCCCAGCGCCGCGGCGCGCTGCAAACCTCCTCCGGCAACACGGAGATGCCGACTGGTGATTCGACCACGGGCAGGCGGCCGTGGACCGGCGTCCAGGGATGGTGGGCCGCCTCGTAGTAGTAGCGTGCCGAAGTACCGTAGCTCTGGGTGACCCAGTAGATCATGATCGTGGTCAGCAGGTCGTCCTTGGTGAAGCGAGTCTCGACGTTGCCGTTGCAGTCGCTCCAGCTGCGTTGCTTCTCGACAATCCAGGAGGCCAGGCCGGCAGGTGAATCGTTGAGCGCTGCCGCGATGGTCTGCGGCTTGGTGCTTTGCAGCGCCGAATAGGCCGATTCGGTCGCGAAGAAGTTCTGCAGCCGGGCGGCGACGTGCGCCTCGTCGGGGTCATAGTCCCCGGCCGCCGGCATGCCGCCGGTGAACAGGTCCAGCGGAAGCGTCATCGTGAAGTGAACGCCCATCATGCGCTCGGAATATCGGTGCCCCAGATCGGCGGTGATCAATGCGCCCCAGTCGGCGCCGTGCGCCGCGAAGCGCGCATGGCCGAGACGATCCATGAGTTCCACCCACAGTGCGGAAGTACGCCAGAAGTTGACTCCGGTCTTGCGCAGCGGCGTGGAGAAGCCGTGGCCCGGCAGGGAAGGAATCACCAGGTCGAAGGCATCGGCGGGGTCGCCGCCGTAGGAGGCGGGATCGCTGAGTGGGCCGATCACCTTGTGGTATTCCCAGAACGTCCAGGGCCAGCCATGCGAAAGGATCAGCGGCTTTGGCTTGGGACCCTTGCCGCGCACGTGCATGAAGTGGATCGGCACACCGTCGATCTCGGTGCGGAACTGCGGGTACGAATTGATCTTGCGTTCGTGCGCTCGCCAGTCGTAGCCGTCGATCCAGTAGGCGATGAGGTCCTTGAGGTATGCGGTGTTGGTGCCGTACTGCCAGTCGTCGTTGGCGAAGTCATCGACCCAGCGCGTGAGCTTGAGGCGAGTCCGCAGGTCATCGAGGACCTGGTCGGCTACGTTGATGCGAAACTGTTCCATGTTCTTTCTCCTTGGACGGTGCGAGATCCAAGGACACTGTCCTTTGGATCCCGCTGGAAGCTACTTAGCTGCGCAGTGATCTGAAACCAGCGCGAAGCTCTTCGGAAAAGATCTTCGGTTGCTCCCACGCCGCGAAGTGGCCGCCCTTTTCAACCCGGTTGTAGTGAACGAGCGTCGGATACGCACGCTCGGTCCAACTGCGCGGAGCAGGGTAAAGCTCGTCGGGGAACACGCTGACCGCCACCGGCACCTTGACGCCCTTCGGCGAGAAGAAGGGCAGCTTGTTTTCTCCGTACAGCCTTGCGGCGGATACGCCGGTGTTCGTCAGCCAGAAGAGCGTGATGTTGTCGAGCACATCGTCCCGTGTGAGTCCCTCGGGATTGCCGTCGAAACTGCGGGCGATCAGTTCGAGGCTCTTCGCATCGTGGTCGATCATGAAGCTGGCGAGGAAGACCGGCGAGTCGGCCAGCCCGGTCAGCGTCTGCGGACGCGTCCCCATGAGGAAGGCATAGTAGACCTTCTTGTAGAAGGCCGACAGCTCGTCGAAAGCCTTCTTCTCGTCCGCCGAGAGTCCGGCGGGAGCCGCTGCGCCACCAAAAGCCGCTGCATCGACCTCGGGCGGAACCGTGCATGCCATGTTGGTATGGATGCCCACCAGGCCCGCAGGCGCCTGCACGCCCATCTGGTCGACCACGATCGCGCCCCAGTCGCCGCCTTGGGCCCCGTACCGCTTGTAGCCGAGGCGCTTCATCAGCACGTCCCATGCACGCGCAATGCGTTCCGGGCCCCAGCCAGTCTGGCTGGGCTTGCCGGAGAATCCATAGCCTGGCATGGACGGGATCACGAGGTCGAAGGCGTCCGCCGCACTACCGCCATGTGCCGTCGGATTCGTCAACGGTTCGATGATCTTGAGCTGCTCCACGACCGAGCCGGGCCAGCCATGAGAGACCAGCAGCGGCAGCGCATTCGGGTGTTTCGAGCGAATGTGCATGAAGTGGATGTCGAGACCATCGATCTCCGTGATGAACTGCGGGTAGGCATTCAACTTCGATTCGACCTTTCGCCAGTCGTACCCGGTGGCCCAGTAGCTGGCGAGCTTGCGGATCGTGGCGTCCGGCACGCCTTGCGAGAAGTCGGAGACCGGCTCTCGTTCCGGGAAGCGTGTCGCCTTGATTCGCCGGCGCAGTTCGGCAAGGTCCGACTCCGGGAAGTTGACGTGGAAGGGCCGGATGGCAACGCCGTCCGTGCCGAGTTCGGTGACTTGGTTCATGGCTTGAGACCTTTCTGAAAGACTGAAGAGACCTAGCGTGCTTGCAGCGGTTGCCGCTGCAGCCCCGCAAAAGAGACGACGACCGAGATCGGGTTCCTGATGCATGCAAACTCCTTGGCAACCGGTGGCTGCAATCGGGTGTGACTGCAAACGTTCACAACCCGGGAGTGAGAATGCAGGGCATTGCCATTGGCTTGTATTGCGCGGTGGTCGCATGGTTCCGGCCTTGGGTATCGGCGGGCACGACTCCCGTACGTGAATCTCCGGAAGTCTCCAACCAGCGAAGCGATTGCATGCGTACATGGTTGGGTACTCCGAACCTTGGTTCAGGGCACGCCTTCAATTGAGCAATGGCAGTGCGTCGCGAGTGGAAGTCCACCCGTTGATGAGTGCCGTGAGGAGTCGAGCGGCGAAGGTCAGCGCGCGCGGATTCGACAACAGGCGCTCTACTTGCGAACTGCGGGCGACTCCGACGGCGCACCAGGAGCAGAAGTGCTCGCAGTTGTTGCGCAGTACGTCGTATGCGCCTTCGCCCAGGCGAGAGCAGGCACGCGCCACGACTTCGAAGTCGGCGAACACGGCTTGAGCCTCATCGCGCACATGAACCGAGCGGCCGCCGGCGAACTCCGCGAGACTGACCTTCGCGATCCGGCCGCGGCGCAGCGACGTGGACAGCCCCTGATAGTGGACAACCTGGCCTGCTCCGACGTAGATGCCATGGTGCGTGTACCAGCGGCGAGGCGTCACGATGTGCGCGCCGAGCGGAAAGTCCACGTCTGGCCAAGCGGTCGTTTGCATCATGAACTCCTCGGCAACCCGTGGCTGCATTCGGGTGTGACTGCAAATGTTCACAACCCGGGAGTCAGGATGCCGAGGACTGCGGTTGGCTTGTATTGCGCCGTGGTCGAGCGCTTCGACCTGCTGGCATCGACGCACGCGATGTCTGCACGCGAATCGTGGCGCCTTTCAACCAGCGTGCAATGCGCCCGCGAAGATGGTTGGGCGAGCTGAACCTTGGTTCAGGGAAGCACTGGCAGCGTGAACCTGAAGGTTGCGCCGCGCGTCTGATCGGCGCCTGCCCAGAGCCGGCCACCGTGGGCATCGATGATGGAGCGGCAGATCGGAAGGCCGATCCCCAGTCCGCTGGCCTTGGTGGTGTAGAACGAGTCGAAAACCCGGTCGAGATCGGCCGGCGCGATGCCGGGGCCCGAGTCGCCGACCGTGACGAGTTGTTGGCCTTCCGACGGGGTCGATTCGGTGCAGATGACGAGCTTCCGCTCACTCGCGTCGACGCCGCCCATCGCGTCGATCGCGTTGAGGATGAGGTTCAGCATCACCTGCTGCAGCTGCACCCGATCGCCGCGGATCTGCGGCAGCCCCTCCGCGAGATGCGTCTCGACCACGACCTGATTCTTCGACAGCTCTCCCCGCACGAGTGCGATGACGTTGCCGATGGCGTCGTTCAAGTCCACGCTTTCCCTCCGGGGAGGCGCCTTCCTGACTTGATCGCGGATTCGCCCGACGATGCTGCCGGCCCGGTAGGTGTCGCTCACCACGCACTCCAGAGCCTCGGTGACTTCCGCCAGCTCCGGGGGATCCCTGGCGAGAAAGCGCAATGCCGCGTGAGCGTTGTTGCGTGCCGCGCCGATCGGCTGATTGACTTCATGCGCGATGGATGCGGCAAGTTGCCCCATGGTGGCCAAGCGGTTCGCGTGTGCCAATTCCGTCTGCACCTCGCGCATGGCGTCCGCGGCGCGCTTTCGCTCCGTCAGGTCGAGTACGAATGCGACGCCCTGGTACGCGTCCTCTTCGAATGTTGCGGCGCCAATCAGGACCGGGACGCGTCTGCCATCCTTCCGGAAAAATTCCTTTTCATAGGGCTGCACCCGACCCGTCGCCTTCAGCTCCGGGACCAGGGTCTGATCTTCACGCTCGCGCCACTCTGGCGGCGTCAGGTCCGTCCAACGGATCCGCCCCGACGAGAGATCTTCCTCGTCGTATCCCAGCATGAGAAGAAAAGCCCTGTTCGCCTGCAGGATCCTGCCTTTGAGGTCCCAGAAGAAGATCCCGATGATGTTGGCGTCCACCAGGCGTCGAATCCTGGCCTCTCGTTCGGCAAGGTCGCGGTACAAGCGCGCGTTCTCCATCGAGATGGCGGCCTCCGACGCCAGCAGCTTGAGGACCGCCATTCGAGCGGGGGTAAAGGCGCCGATCGTCAGGTTGTTCTCCAGGTAGAGCATGCCAAGCATCCTGGTCTGCTTGAGTATCGGCAGGCAGAGCAAAGACCGCGCGCGGTGCTCCCGGATGTAGTCGTCGGCCGAGAACGGGTTGTCGCCCGAGGCGTCGTGCAGCAGTACGCTCTCTTTGGTACGCAGTGTGTAGCGGAAGACCGAGCCCGGCAGATCTGCTGCGGTGATGTTCGTCCGTCGGATTTCGACCTGCGCCCTGTCGCTGCGGATCGTCGCTTCCGCTTCGATCTGAAATTCGTCCCCTCGCGCAAGGATCAGCACACCCCGTTCGGCGCCGGCATGCTCGATGGCAGTGCGCACCAAGGTGTCGATCAGCTTCTCCAGGACGATCTCGCCCGACAGCGCCTCGGAGACCTTCATCACAGTTGCGAGGTCGAGGTGTTCGACCATGGTCTGAATCGAGGCGCCGGGCTCCGGGATCGCCTTGCCCGCCAGCAACCGGGGATGCAACTGCTCGAGCTGTCGGGCCTTGCCGTCAGCGCCCCAGCGGAGGTAGCAGTCATGGGCATCCCTCAGGTAGGTCATCGCAATCTTCTCGAAGCCGCGCGCCGCGTAGAAGCACCCGGCACGCTCATTGGCAATCGCTTCGTTGTTGACGAAGCCGTGGGTGTGCGCCGAACGAATGGATCGCTCGAAGAGGTCCTGGGCGTCGAGCACGCGGCCGCCGATCCTGGCGATCTCCGCCTCAACGAGCGCTGCTCGACTCTCGAAGGTGACAGGGTTGTGCTCGGACCACACTTCGATCTGCTTGTGGTGACCTGCCAAGGCGTCGAGGTGCAGCTGTTTCTGGCCGGGCGCGGCGGACTCGCAAGCCGCAGCGCGAGCCAGCGCGGCATAGAAATGAAAGTCGGCGGCTTCGAAGTTGGCCGCCGCGCGCCAGAGCAGCCGTTGCGCATTCAGCGCCGCATCAATTGCGGCGGAATGGTCGCCCGCAAGACATCGCGCCTGCAACTTGCGAACCCAGTAGTAAAACTCGGGAAGCCCCAGATTCGGCTCGCTGGCCAAGCGGTGCTCGGCATCACGCTCGCTATACCCCTCGTGATCCAGCAGGCCGAAGCGCGCGTTCAAGCCGCGCAGCGTCCGTGCCAGCCCGAGCTGCGCGCTGCAAGTCGCATGGACAAGACCCATCTGGGCCTTGCTCGAGAACGCCAGACCGTCCTCGGCTTCTTTCTGGATTTCGGCGAGATGGTCTCCCACCGCCAGCCCGATCGTGATCGATCGTTCCAGGCTGTACCCCGCAAACGCGATCTCGCCGTTTCGGTACGCGACATCGAACGCTCGGCGCACCAGCTCGAGCCCACTCGCTGGATGCTTCGTCCACGGGATGACCAGTGACCCCACGCACAGATAGGTCCGTGCCTGATAGCGGATCAGGCCACGTTTCTCGACCAGGTCATATCCCAGCTGGCCGAAGCGGAATCCATCCTGGTAGTTGTCGAAGCGAGGCCCTGAAAAGAACGCCATCCAGACGTAGCCGAAGCACGACGCGTCGCAATTTCCGTGTTCGAGGCTGAGACCGACGAGGCGGCAGACGACGAGCGACGCCAGGTGCTCGTCGAAGTAGAAGGACGGCAGGGCAGCTTCCAGAAAGACGTCGAAGGTGTCCAGCACCTCGGAGTCCGTGATCAGAGGGAGGTCCAGAAGATCCTCGATCTGGCGACTGCCAAGCAGCGCCCGCGTCCGCTCGTACTCGCGCATCGCATCTTCGCGCGTTGGATGAATCGACCAGACGGTGCCGTCGCGGCGGAGCCAGTCAAGGAATACCGCGAGCCCTTGGTCGCTCTTGTCCCAGGTGGTGTAGAGCGCGATCCTCAAACGCGTGGCCGCGATGTGGTCGTGGCGGCAGCTTGCGCGTTGGGCCAGGTGCGCGAGTCGCGTCTCGGCGGCAGGCAGGTCCCCAGTCAACAGCTCACATTCCGCGACCAGATACTCGATGGAGAACATGAGTTCGTAGTTGCGTTCCCACGTCTTCCTGCTCAGCAAGCCGAGGCCGGCATGGAGATACTTGAGAGCCGACTCGAACGCCGTCGAGAGCCTGGCGCGTCGGCCTGCGATCAGGTTCAGGTTGGCGACGCGCTCACGCTCCGCGAGCGAATTGATGAGGTGGGCGCCGCGGTTCAGCTGGTTGACAATTTCGAAGATGGCCTCTTCCCGCTTCTCGGGGGGCGTATGTTCGGCCAGAAGCGTGCCAAGGCGCAGGTGCGTCGCGGCACGCAGTTCCTGGGGAACGAGCAGGTAGGCCGCCTCTTGCACACGGTCATGCAGAAAGCGGTAGCCGTCGTTCGACCGGAATATCAATCCGGCCCGCGCCGCCTCCCACAAATGATCGTGCAGTTCCTCGATGGTCTCCTGGCAAGCCATTCGCAGCACGTCGAACCCGGCGCTGCTTCCCAGGCAGGCAAACTGATGCAGGGTCTTCCGAGTTGCCGACGGCAGGCGGTTCAGCTTCCCGAGCATCAGCGCCACGACATTGTCGGTGTAGCCCTTCGCACGGATGAGACCCAGATCCCACGACCATCGACCTTCTTCGTAGTCGAAGGCCAGCAGACCCTCGTCTGCCAAGCCGGATATGAACTGGATCGCAAAAAATGGATTGCCACTCGTCTTCCCGTGGATCAATTGCGCCAAGGGGGCGACCCGCTCAGGTCCACAGCGAAAAGAATCCGAAAGCAGGTGGGCCAAATGGTCGCGGTCCAGCGGGGCGAGCACGATTTCCTGCAACGCAGTACCGGCCTGGCGGATGGCGTCCAGCTTGCGCACCAGAGGGTGGGTGGCGCTGACCTCGTTGTCTCGATAGGCGCCGATCAGCAGAAGATTCTTGACATCAGGGGACGTCAGCAGGTTCTCGATCAGATCGAGAGTGGCCGAGTCCAGCCATTGCAGATCGTCAAGGAAAAGTGCGAGCGGATGCTCGGGCCGTGCGAATACCCCGATGAAGCGCCGCAAGACCAGCTGAAAGCGCCCTTGCGCATCCTGCGCGGCAAGTTCGGGCACAGGCGGCTGGTCCCCGATGATGTGCTTGAGTTCCGGGACCAGCTCGACCATGAGGAGTCCGTGGGGATCGAGCGCCTCGTGAAGCGCCTCCCGCCATCTGCCCAGCTCTTCTTCGTCCTTTGCCAGAAGCGGCCGGATCAGCCCCTGAAAGGCCTGCGCGAGCGTGGCGTACGGGATGTCGCGCTTGTACTGGTCGAACTTGCCCGTCGCAAACAGGCCTCGCGGCGGGACGAGCGGCTTTTGCAGCTCATTGACGACCGCGGATTTGCCGATGCCCGAGTACCCGGAGACGAGCACCAGTTCGGGCCCGCCGCCGGCGATGGTGCGATCGAAGGCCGCGAGCAGGGAGGCGACCTCCGATTCGCGCCCGTATAGTTTCTCGGGGATCATGAGGCGATCTGGCGCGTCGCGACCTCCCGGCGCGAAATCATGAATGCGGCCGTGCGTGTTCCATTCCGCGAGGCAGCGGCGGAGGTCGCTCTCGACGCCTGCCGCTGACTGATAGCGCTGCTCGACGGTCTTGGCCAGCAGCTTCATGACGATGCCGGAGACCGCGACCGGAATGCTCGTCAATCGCTCGCTGGGGTTGATCGGCTGCCGCGCGATGTGGGAATGCACCCACTCCATCGGGTCGGTTGCCGTGAACGGAAGACGGCCGGTCAGCATCTCATAGAAGGTGACTCCGAGCGAGTACAGATCGCTCCGGGAATCGATGGAGCGATTCACCCGACCGGTCTGCTCGGGCGCCATGTAGGCGAGCGTTCCCGCGATGAACTCGGGAGGTTCGGGTGCCTGCCTTTCGCGCGGCAGGCGCGATGCAATGCCGAAGCCGGTGAGCCAGACGCGCTCGGTCGTTGAATCCACGATCACATTGGCAGGCTTGAGGTCCTTGTGAATGAGGCCACGCCCATGAAGCCGGCCCAGTGCGGCCGACATCGCCGTCGCAATTCGCAGGAACAGGCCGGTTTCCATGGCGTGGTGCATCAGGCGATCCAGAGGCGCACCACCTGCAAAGTCGACCACCAGCATCGTCTGTCCGGCTTCACGCACCAGTTCTACCGGGCGCAATGCCCATGCCGCGTCGAGATGATCCTTGAGTTCGTACTCGTGTACGAGACGAAGGATCTGTCCTTGATTCGAATGCCCGATGCCGGAAACCACAGGCATGAAGGCGTGTCGGTCGCAGTCGGAGCCATCGCTGATCAGTCTGCAGAAGGCACGCTCGGCGTCTTCCCACAGCACTTCTGAACAGACATCGCCGGAATCGCGGCCGAGCGCATTCATGGTGCGACTCGCGGCTTGCAGCCGCCGGCGACGGCATGGCGAAGACAATCCATCAAGAAGGCCTCGTCCAACGGCTTGTGCAGGTAGCAGGCCACGCCCAGGCTCGACATCCGTTGCCGGACGCCTTCTTCCGCGTGGGCCGTGATCAGGATCGTCGGGATCGCGCGCCCCATCGCGATCAGGTACTCGCACAAATCGACACCCGTCATGTCCGGCATATGAACGTCTGTGACCAGGCAAGCGGTAGCTGGCAGGAGGGAAGACGCAAGGAACTCGCCAGCCGACGGAAACACCGCGACTGCATAGCCGTGCGATTTGAGCAGTCTTCGCAGCGAGTCGCGAAAGGCCTCGTCGTCATCGACGACGGAAACTAGGGACGGCTCAACCAAATCTGCCTCCGGTGGGTTCGCAGTCGCGTCAACCTGACCGACGGGAGGCCGAGCACCGCGCCAGCAAAGAATACTGCCGAAGCGTGCCCGGATCTCTAAGCCTTGGTTTAGGCAGCCGGCGGGACTAGGGGCGCTCGGCCTTCTTCGGCAACAGGTTGAGCTTGTCCGCCATCCGGCAGAGTTCCGGAAGGGATGCGGCTTCGATCTTGTGCATCATGTTGCTTCGATGAACTTTCACCGTGGTCTCGGTGATGCCCAGGTCGCCTGCAATCTGCTTGTTCAGCCGGCCCTGCACGACCTGGATCAGGATGGCGCGCTCTCGAGGCGTCAGTTCTTCGAATCGGGCCTTGAGCGCGCCCAGCGACTGCTGGTTCTCGCGGCGTGCGCGGTCTCGACTGAGCCCCACGTTCACGGCGTCCAGCAGTTCCTGATCCCGGAATGGCTTGGTCAGAAACTCGATGGCGCCGGCCTTCATCGCCTGCACGGTCATCGGAATGTCTCCATGTCCGGTGATGAAGACGATGGGCAGCGTTTCCCCCGCGGCGGCAAGATCGCGTTGAAATTCCAGCCCGCTCCTTCCCGGCATCCTCACGTCGAGAACCAGGCAGGTAGGGCTGTCGGGCGGTTCGGAACTCACGAACTCGGCAATCGACGCGAACGCCCGGGCGTGCAGCCCCGCCGACCGCAACAGTCGTTCGAGCGAATCGCGAAATTCCGTGTCGTCGTCGATGACCACGACGCAGGCATCCGGGTCCGGCACGGGTTTCGTCAGCGAATGAAGTTCCACCAGGAAGCGCT
The DNA here is from genome assembly GCF_030486595.1 of Variovorax ginsengisoli. Classification (GTDB taxonomy): domain Bacteria; phylum Pseudomonadota; class Gammaproteobacteria; order Burkholderiales; family Burkholderiaceae_C; genus Variovorax; species Variovorax ginsengisoli_B. The sequence goes on from NZ_JAUJZH010000035.1 coordinate 16,453, forward strand.
CCAGGCTTGCAGGTTGTACGGCCGGGGCTTGTTCGAGCCCGATCCTCCCACGCAATCCGCGTTGGCAGGCAATGACCACGGTGACGTCTCGGTCTTGGGACCGCCGCCGCTTTCGCTAGCGGCCGGGCAGCTTCCAATCCGGCCGAATGTAGTGGCACGTGTATCCGCTCGGATAGCGCTCGAGATAGTTCTGATGTTCCGGCTCGGCCTCCCAGAACGGGCCAGCGGGAACGATGTCGGTGCTGACATCGCCGGGCCACAGGCCCGATGCGTCGACGTCGGCCACGGTGTTCTCGGCCACCTGCTTCTGCGCGTCGTCGAGGTAGAAGATGGCTGAACGGTAGCTGGAGCCGACATCGTTGCCCTGGCGATCCACCGTCGTCGGGTCATGGATCTGGAAGAAGAATTCCAGGATCTCGCGAAACGACACCCGGCGCGGATCAAACACGAGTTCGAGCGCCTCAGCGTGGGTGCCATGGTCGAGGTAGGTGGCGTTGGACACGTCGCCTCCGGTGTAGCCCACGCGCGTGGACAGCACGCCGGGATGGCGCCTCAGCAGTGCCTCCATGCCCCAGAAGCATCCGCCGGCCAGGATCGCGGTTTCGGATCGTGTGGTCATTTCAGTTCTTTCGGTCAGTGGTTTCGCCTTCGCTTGCCTGTTGGGCAAGGGATGGCACGGGCTGGCGGCCCGTTCGACGCTCCGGAAGAAGGCGAACGGGCCGCGCGGTGGCCTTACACCGCCACGGCGTCCGTCGCAACGACGTTCGTGACGACGTCGATGTTGCCGTGGACGGCCTTCGAGTACGGGCAGACGTCGTGCGCCGCGCGCGCAATCGCATCGGCCACCTCGGGCGCAACGCCCGGCATGCGGACGTCGATTCGAGCCTGGATGAAGTACGCGGCGCCGGTCATGCCGAGATCCACTTCGATGTCGACCGACATGTCGGTGGGAAGCGTCACCTTCTTCGTCTTGGCCACGAGGCCGAGTGCGCCCGTGTAGCAGGCCGACCAGGCGCCGGCGAACAGTTGCTCCGCGGTCGGATGCATCTGGATCGCGTTGAACTCGATCTCGTTGCCGGCCTTTCCGGGAATCGAGAGTTGAATGTCGACGCGTTCATCGCCGCGTGGGGCACCTTCACGGCGGCTGGCCGTCGTATGGGTCTTGCCTGTGAGCAGCACGGTCTGGATCTTGGTAGTCATTGCGGAGTCCTCTTCGGTTGGTTGGGAGGCGGGGCTGCAAATGTTCACAACCCGGGAGCAAGGATGCCGGGCATCGTGGTTGGCTTGTATTGCGCCCTGGTCAGGCAAGTCGGTCCCTCGGTATCGACAAGCGTGACTGCCGCACGCGAAATGCAGGAGGTCGCCAACCAGCAGCCGGAAAACCGTGCGCAAGGTTGTGCGAACTGAACCTTGGTTCAGTGGGAGCTGACGGGGGAAGATTCCAGAGACCCGACGGTCTGGATCGCCATTTGCAAAGAGAAGGCGCGCAGTCGGAGCCCGATGACGAATCGGCCTCCGACAGGGTCCTGCAGTGGCAGTGGTGTGCAGGAAGGCGGCGCAGTTTTCAGTGCGGTGCTCGGGCGGACGAACGACTCGACACCAGGCAAGCCGGCACGGCGTCCGACCCGAGGAACGCTGCCAAACTATTCTTCAAGCCAACGTGTAGGCGGTCTTCACCACCGTGAAGAACTCCTGCGCATACCTGCCCTGCTCGCGCGGCCCGTAGCTCGACCCCTTGCGGCCGCCGAAGGGCACGTGGTAGTCCACCCCCGCCGTCGGCAGGTTGACCATCACCATGCCCGCCTGGCTGTGGCGCTTGAAATGCGTCGCGTGCTTCAGCGAGGTGGTGGCGATGCCGGCCGACAAACCGAACTCGGTGTCGTTGGCCGTGGCCAGTGCTTCCTCGTAGTTCTTCACCCGGATCACGCTCGCCACCGGCCCGAAGATCTCTTCCTTGTTGATGCGCATCGACGCCGCCGACTCGCTGAACAGCGCCGGCGACATGTAGTAGCCGTCGGTCTCGAGCTTCAGCCGCTCGCCGCCCGCGGCCAGCGTGGCGCCTTCGCCCTTGCCGATCGCGACGTATTCCAGGTCCTGCTCGAGCTGCGACTTCGAGGACACCGGACCGATGTCGGTGCCCTGCGCCAGCGCATCGCCGACCTTGATCTTCGCCATGCGAGCCTTCATCGCCTCGATGAACTTCGGATAGATGCCTTCGGTCACGATCAGCCGGCTCGACGCCGTGCAGCGCTGGCCGGTCGAATAGAAGGCGCTCTGCACGCTGAGCTCCACCGCCTGGTTCAGGTCGGCGTCGTCCAGTACCACCTGCGGGTTCTTGCCGCCCATCTCGAGCTGCACCTTCTTGTGGTTCGTCGCGCACTGCACCGCGATGTTGCGGCCCACGCCGACCGAGCCGGTGAAGCTGATCGCGTGGATGCCCGGGTGATTGACCAGCGCATCGCCGATCACGCTGCCGCGGCCCATCACCAGGTTGAACACGCCCGCCGGGATGCCCGAGCGGCTGATGATCTCGGCCAGCGCCCAGGCGCAGCCCGGCACCAGGTCGGCCGGCTTCATGACCACGCAGTTGCCGAAGGCCAGCGCCGGGGCGATCTTCCAGGCCGGGATGGCGATCGGGAAGTTCCATGGCGTGATCAGGCCGACCACGCCGACCGGCTCGCGCGTGATCTCGATGCCGATGCCGGGGCGCACCGACGGCAGCACCTCGCCCGACAGGCGCAGGCATTCGCCGGCGAAGAACTTGAAGATCTGCGCCGCGCGCGTGGCTTCGCCGATGCCTTCGGCCTTGGTCTTGCCTTCTTCGCGCGCCAGCAGCGTGCCGAGTTCTTCCTTGCGCGCCAGGATCTCGTTGCCGATCTTCTCGAGCGCCTCGGAGCGCGCCTGGATGCCGCCCGTCGACCAGGCCGGGAAGGCGGCGGTGGCCGCCGCCACGGCGGCGTCGACCTGGGCCGCGTCGCCCTGCGCGTACTGGCCCAGCACGTCGCCGAGATTGCTCGGGTTGACGTTCGGGCTGTAGCTGGCGGCCGCGCGCCATTCGCCGTTGATGAGGTTGTCGAAGTTCTGCATGATTCGTTCCTTCGCTCAGCGCGCCCAGCGCAGGACCTGCGCGTCGAGCCGGCGCGCGGTCTCGATCAGCAGCTTGCGGGCAGCCGGTTGGATCGGTGGGAAGGGATGCCGCGGCGCCTCGCAGGCGATCACGCCGCCTTCCTTCATGAGCGACTTGGCGGCCAGCGGACCGCACTGGCGGTTCTCGATGTTGATGAGCGGCAGCCAGCGCTCGTAGTCCGCGATCGCCTCGTCGCGCCGGCCTTCGCGCCAGGCATCGAGGATCGGGCGGATGCCGTCGGGAAAGCCGCCGCCGGTCATGGCGCCGGTCGCACCGGCATCGAGATCGGGCACCAGCGTGATCGCCTCCTCGCCATCCCAGGGCCCTTCGATCGCATCGCCACCGAGGCGGATCAGCTCTCGCAGCTTGGCCGCGGCGCCCGCGGTCTCGATCTTGAAGTAGGCGACGTTCTCGATCTCCTTGGCCATGCGCGCCAGGAAGGCCGGCGACAGCGGCGTGCCCGCCGCCGGAGCGTCCTGGATCATGATCGGAATCGTCACCGCATCGGAGAGCCGTTGATAGAACTCGTGGATCTGCGGCTCGCCGACCCGGAAGGTCGCGCCGTGGTAGGGCGGCATGACCATCAGCATCGATGCGCCCATGGCCTGCGCGCGCTGGCTGCGCTCGGCGCAGACCCGAGTGCTGAAGTGCGTGGTGGTCACGATCACCGGCACGCGTCCGGCCACATGCTCGAGGATCGTGCGCGTCAACACTTCGCGCTCGTCGTCCGCGAGCAGGAACTGCTCCGAGAAGTTGGCGAGGATGCACAGTCCGTTGGATCCGGCATCGATCATGAAGTCGACGCAGCGCTTCTGGCTTTCGAGGTCGAGCTCGCCGGTTTCGGTGAAGGGGGTCGGGACGACCGGAAACAGGCCTTGGTAGCGGGGAGGTTTGGTTGCAGTCATGGGGTTCTCTCGGTGGGTTGGGGGGCGCACAGCCCGAAGCGGTGCACCGTCGTGCTCGAATGGATCTCCCCCGGCCGCAGCAGGGTCGAGGGGAAGCCGGGCTGGTTCGGTGCATCCGGAAAGTGTTGGGTCTCCAGGCACAGGCCGTCGCCCTGTCGGATGGCCTGCCCATTCGCGCCCAACAGGCTGCCGTCCAGGAAGTTGCCTGAATAGAACTGCAGGCCGGGCTCGGTGGTCTCGATGTCCATGACGCGGCCTGACACCGGGTCGGCCAGGCGGGCGGCGAAGCGCAGGCCGGGCGTGTCGACCGGGTCCAGCACCCAGTTGTGGTCGTAGCCCCGTGCGCGCAGCAGCTGGGGATGTCCGTCGCGGATGCGCTCGCCGATGGTCGTCGCCGTGCGGAAATCGAAGGGCGTTCCGGCCACCCCGGCAATGCCCTCGGGAATCAGCCCGTCGTCGACCGGGCAATAGCGGCTGGCCGGGATCGTGAGCCGATGGCCGAGGATGCCGCCCTTGCCCGCCAGGTTGAAATAGTCGTGGTGCGTAAGGTTGACGATCGTCGCGCGATCGCTTCGGGCCTCGTAGTCGATGCGGTATTCGTTGTCTGCGGTGAGCGTGTAGCGCACCCGGATCTCCGCCCGCCCGGGGTAGCCCTGGTCGCCGTGCGCGCTCACCAGCCTGAGCGCGAGCGCCACGCTGCCGTCGCCCGTGGGAGGCACGGGCTCGATGTCCCACCAGCGGCGGCCGAAGCCACCGGGCCCGCCATGCAGCGCGTGGGGGCTGCCAGCGTCGAGCGCCAGCTGGAACGGCTCGCCGTCGATCGAGAACCGGCCGTGGGCGATCCGGTTGGCATGGCGGCCGACGATGGTCCCGAAGTGCGGATTGCGCGCCTCGTAGTCCGCGAGCGATGGCAGGCCCAGCACGATGCTCTCGGCCGTGCCGTTGCGGTCCGGCACGCGCAGCGCGGTCACGATGCCGCCCAGGTTGATGGCGCTCAGCGACAGGCCCGCGCCGTTGTCGAGGGTGTACTCGAAGACCTCGCGGCCATCGGCCAGCGTGCCGAATTCGCGCCGGCCGATCCGCGCCGTCGCGTTCACGGCACCCCCGCGAAGCGCGATTCCGGCAGGCCGCGCCAACCCGGTTGCAGGACGAACACGCCGCCGGCCTCTGGCTGCGCCTGCAGCTCGGCCGCCGAGAGGCCGGCCCGTGCGGTGGTCACATAGAGCCGGTCGAGGTCCGCACCGCCGAAGGCCGGGCAGGTCACCTGCGAAGCCGGCACTTCGAAGCGGGCCGACTCGCGGCCGGCGGCATCCCAGCGCACCACGCAGCTGCCACGCCACTGCGCATTCCACAGGCCGCCATCGGCGTCCACGGCCGAGCCGTCGGCGAAGCCATCGCTTTCGCGCAGCCGGACGAAGACCCGGGGCGTGCCGAGGCGGCCATCGGCCCCGTAGTCGACGCTGAAGATGGTCCGCGTCGGCGAATCGGCGTAGTACATCATGCGGCCGTCCGGGCTGAACGCGATGCTGTTGCCGACACCCGCCGGCGGCAGCGCCAGGCGCTCGACCTGCAGGTCGGGATGAACGCGATAGAAGTGCCCGACCGGCGCCTCCGCCGGGTTGAACATGCCGAACACGAAACGTCCCTGGCGGTCGCAGCGGCCATCGTTGATGCGGGTGTCGGGCTGCGCGGCGTCGACCGGAAGGATCGGCGACAGCGTCCCCTGCGCCAGGTCGAACAGCGCGATGCCGGAGGCCAGCCCCAGCAGCAGGTGCGAGCCGTTGTCGCACAGGGCGAAGCTGCCGAGGCGCTCCGGCAGGGTCCATTGGCGTGTCCGGCCCTGCGAGGCGTCCCAGCGATGCAGGGTGGCGCCCTCGATGTCGGTCCAGTAGAGCGCGCCCGTGCGCTCGCACCACAGAGGGCATTCGCCCAGCCGGGCCTGGGCATCGACGAGCAGTTGCGCCTTCATCAGGTCCATCCCCCGTCGACCACGAAGTCCTGGGCCGTGCACATGGCGCTGTCGTCGGCCGCCAGGAACAGCGCCATCCGCGCGATGTGCTCCGCCATCAGCGGTTGGTTGATGCACTGGCCGCGCGCGATCTCGGCGCGTGCCGCATCGTCGACCCACAGCTTCAGCTGCTTTTCCGTCATCACCCAGCCCGGCACCAGCGTGTTGACCCGGATGTTGAAAGCACCGAGATCGCGTGCCAGGCTGCGCGTGAGCCCCTGCACCGCCGCCTTGGCGGTCGTGTAGACCGGCATCCCTCCCTGCTTGAGCTTCCAGCTGATCGAGCCGAAGTTGACGATCGAGCCGCCGCCGAGCTGGCGCATGTCCTGCGCCACGCTGCGCGCGGCAAAGAACTGGTGCCTGAGGTTGACCGCGATGCCGGCATCCCAGGTCTCGGGCGTGGTGTCCTCGATGCGGTGGCGGCGATCGTTGGCGGCGTTGTTGAGCAGCACGGCGATCGGGCCGTGGCGACGCCGCACGGCCTCGATGGCGGCTTCCAGCGCGGCTACATCGGTCAGGTCGGCGGCGACGAAGAGCGGCGCGTGCCGGGCGTCGGCCAGCCGCTCGGCGAGCGCGGCGCCCCCGGCGTCGATGTCGATGAAGCCGACCCTGGCACCTTGCGCCGCGAACTGTTCGACAAGGGTGGCGCCGATGCCGGTCGCACCACCGGTGATCAGCACGGTGCGGTCGGCCAGGCTCGGATAGTGGGCAAAGGCGGTCATGGTGGTGCCCGCGGAGGCGGGAAATGCTTCAGTCAGCCGATTATGTAGTCATACTTAATGACAAGAAAATGGCTAAATCTAGGGGTTTCCCCGAGAAAGATAGGATAAATAGTCTTACTATATTTGCGACTTCGTTCAATCCCCATGAAAGCATCCATGTCGAAGTCGCCCGTCAAGCTCAGGTCCGCCGAATGGTTCGGGACCGCCGACAAGAACGGATTCATGTACCGCAGCTGGATGAAGAACCAGGGCATCCCCGACCACGAATTCCAGGGCAAGCCGGTGATCGGGATCTGCAACACCTGGTCGGAGCTGACGCCCTGCAACGCCCACTTCCGCAAGCTCGCCGAGCACGTGCGACGCGGGATCATCGAAGCGGGTGGCTTTCCGGTCGAGTTCCCGGTGTTCTCGAACGGCGAATCGAACCTGCGCCCCACCGCGATGTTCACGCGCAACCTCGCGAGCATCGATGTCGAGGAATCCATCCGCGGCAATCCGATCGATGGCGTCGTGCTGCTGGTCGGCTGCGACAAGACCACGCCGGCTCTGCTGATGGGCGCGGCCAGCGTCGATGTACCGGCCATCGCGGTCAGCGGCGGTCCGATGCTCAACGGCAAGCACCAGGGCCGGGACATCGGCTCGGGCACGGTGGTCTGGCAGCTCTCCGAACAGGTCAAGGCCGGGACCATCACCCTGCACGAGTTCATGTCGGCCGAGGCCGGCATGTCGCGTTCGGCCGGCACCTGCAACACCATGGGCACGGCCTCGACCATGGCCTGCATGGCCGAGGCGCTGGGCGTCACGCTGCCGCACAACGCGGCCATCCCGGCGGTCGATTCCAGGCGCTACGTGCTGGCCCACATGAGCGGCATCCGGATCGTCGAGATGGTGCGCGAGGACCTGCGGCTGTCGAAGCTGCTGACACGCCAGGCGTTCGAGAACGCGATCCGCACCAACGCCGCGATCGGCGGCTCGACCAACGCCGTGATCCACCTGAAGGCGATCGCCGGGCGCATCGGCGTCGAACTCGCGCTCGACGACTGGACGACCATCGGCCAGGGCACGCCCACGCTGGTGGACCTGATGCCTTCGGGCCGCTTCCTGATGGAGGACTTCTACTATGCGGGCGGCCTGCCGGCCGTGCTGCGCCGCCTGGGCGAGGCCGGCCGCCTGCCGCATCCCGATGCGCTCACCGCCAACGGGCAGTCGCTCTGGGACAACGTCAAGGACGCCCCCTCCTACAACCCCGAGGTCATCCGCGACTGGGACACCCCGCTGGTCCCGGACGGCAGCATCCGCGTCCTGCGCGGCAACCTCGCGCCGCGGGGCGCGGTGCTCAAGCCCTCGGCCGCCACCGCGCGCCTGCTGCGGCACCGGGGCCGCGCGGTGGTCTTCGAGAACCTCGACGACTACAAGGCGCGGATCGCCGACCCCGACCTCGACGTCAGCGCCGACTCGATCCTGGTGCTCAAGAACTGCGGCCCGCGCGGCTACCCGGGCATGGCCGAGGTCGGCAACATGGGCTTGCCGCCGAAGCTGCTGGCGCAGGGCGTGACCGACATGGTCCGCATCTCCGATGCGCGCATGAGCGGCACCGCCTACGGCACGGTGGTGCTGCATGTGGCCCCCGAGGCCCGCGCCGGCGGCCCGCTGGCGGTGGTCCGCGAAGGCGACTGGATCGAGCTCGACTGCGACACCGGCCGGCTGCACCTCGAGGTGAGCGACGCCGAGCTCGCCGACCGGCTCGCGACCTGGGCCGCCGGGCAGCAGGCGGACCCGGCCGACGGCTCGGGCTACCGGAAGCTCTACGTCGAACACGTCATGCAGGCCGATGAAGGCTGCGATTTCGATTTTCTCGTCGGCCGTCGCGGCGCCGGCGTGCCGCGGCATTCCCATTGACCCTGCCGGGGCCCCGCGGGACCCGGCGCACATGACCCGAACACTGGAGACAAGCACGATGCTCGAGCTTCGCCGTGGCGGACGGGATGTGACAATCCCGTGCAGACCGCAACCTCCCATGGGACTTCCTCGCAGATGAAAGCCTCGCACCGAGATCCGGGCTATCGCCAGCCGCCCGATCGCAAGAGCATGCACTCGCAGATCGTGCGAGACCTGGGCCTGCGCATCGTTTCCGGCGAGTACAAACCCGGGGAGAGGCTGCCCCTGGAAGCGTCCCTGTGTGCGGCCTACGACGTCAGCCGGCCGGTGCTGCGCGAGGCGACCCGGGTGCTGGTCGCCAAGGGCCTGGTGATCTCGAAGCAGCGCGCCGGCGCGATCGTCTGTGCCCGCAGCAATTGGCACCTGCTCGATCCCGACGTGCTGTACTGGCTGATCCAGACCAAGCCCCAACCCGAATTCGTCGAAACGCTGTTGACGGTACGGCGCATCTTCGAGCCGGCGGCGGCGGCGCTCGCTGCCAAGGTGGCGAGCCCGGACTCGCTCAAGGCCATCGCGGAGGCGTACAAGGGCATGGAGCGCGCGACGACACCAGAGGAACTCCTCGAGCCCGACCTCGCCTTCCACCGCCACATCGCCGAGGCCACCAACAACGACCTCCTGGCCTACATCGGCAACATGCTGTCACTGGCGCTGCGCGAGTCGATCAAGCTCAGCAGCCAGCTGCCGGACACCCACGCCCTGTCGCTGCCCCGGCACAAGGCGATCCTCACGGCCCTGCTCAACCGGGACCCGTTGGGTGCGCGCCAGGCGACGCTGGTTCAGCTGGAGGAAACGCGCGAGGACATCTCGCGCATTCTCGATTCCGACCTCGATCCGGTGTGAATACCATCGCTGCGGGGCGCCGGCCCCGCAGCCCTCAGCAATCTGCTGGCTCGACAAACGCGCCGCTTCTTCCCTGATCCATCGAGCGGGTGTGGCGCACGCCGCGACCCTGGCAGCCGATGGAGATGCGGTCGAGCAGGCCGGCGGTCGCCCCGCTCATGCCTGCGACTCCGATGCAGCGCTGGCTGCAGGCAGGTCCTTCTTGCCGATCCACGAGCGGTTGCTCTTCATCTGGTAGTGCGCGCCCGAGGTCACGCTCTCGTAGAGCGGCGGGTGCTCGGCATCGGTGCAGGTCGGCAGGCAGTCGATACCGGCGTCGTCGTTGGGCTGCAGGAAGAAGGCGATCGACATCCGGTCGGCCGTCTCTCCGCTCTCCGACACCGGCGGCACTACGCGGTGCATGGTCGAGACCCAGCGGTCGTTGGTCCAGCGCGCCATCAGGTCGCCGATGTTGACGATGAAGCTGCCCGGTACGTGGACCACGTCCTCCCAGCCGCCATCGGCCGCCTGCACCTGCAAGCCGCGCGGCGAGCGCGCCGGATGCAGCAGCGTGAGCGCGCCGAAGTCGGTGTGGGCGCCGGCGCGGAACTGGCCGGCCGCCGCGGACTGGTGCTGCGCCGGATAGTAGTTGGCCACCAGGTGCGAGATGTGGCGGTCGCAGAACGGCGCGAAGTAGCCTTCGGGCAGTGCCAGCGCACGCGCGAAGACGCGCATCAGGTCGGAAGCCAGTCGCTCCATTTCGGCGTAGTAGGCGACCGCGGTGCGCACGAAATCGGGGTCCGACGGCCAGCGGTTCGGCTGGAAGTGGTTTTGGGCGCGTGCGCGATGGTAGTCGTCATCGGGGATGTCGCTGCGGCCGGTCGTGAACCGCTCCATGAGGTCGGGCGGCGTGTAGTCGCCGCGCGAATGCGACGAGCGCGGTGGCATCGCGGCCGCGCCAGCCGCGGTTGCTGTCGCGCGTGACGCCGATGCGCTGCTTTTCTTCCAGCGGTAACGCGAAGAAGGCGCTCAGATGCTGCTCGTAGCGCGTCAGGAGTTCCGCGTCCACGCCATGGCCGCTCACCATCAGGAAACCCGAATCGCGGCAGGCGGCATCGACGCGCCGCGCGACCGCATCACGGTCGGCCGGCGTGCCGTTCAGGAAGGGGTCGATGTCGACCAGCGGGACTCGGCTCATGAAGGCATCCTCCGACGAAATGAAGGACAGGAAAAGGAATCGGCCGCGGCCCGCGTTCAGAGCAGCTTGCCGGGGTTCATCAACTGATTGGGATCGAGCGCCTGCTTGATGCGCAGCATCAGTTCGAGCTCCAGCGGCTGCTTGTAGTGGTGCATCTCGTCGCGGCGCAGCTGGCCGACGCCGTGCTCGGCGCTGATGCTGCCGCCCATGTGGCTCACGAGGTCGTGCACCACGCGGTTGAGCAGTGCGGTTTCGGCGGCCAGCGCGGCCGGCGTGGTGTCGGCGGGCACCAGCACGTTGTAGTGCAAGTTGCCGTCGCCCAGGTGGCCGAAGTTGACGATGCGCACCGCGGGCCGCAGCGCGCGCAGCGCCGCTTCCGCCCGATGCGCGAAGTCGGCCAGCGACGAGATCGGCAAGGCGATGTCGTGCTTGATGGCCTTGCCCGCCCGCACCTGGGCCTGCGAGATGCCCTCGCGGATCTTCCAGAAGGCGAGGCTTTGGGCCTCACTGCGGCTCAGCGCGACGTCGTTCGCGAGCCCGCGCTCGAGCGCCGCGCCCAAGGCGCTCTCGAGCAGCTCGTCGAGCCCGTCCTGCCGCGTGTCGGCCAGCTCCACCAGCGCATGGAAGGCATGCGCGCCCTCGAGCGGCGCGCGGGTATCGACCACATGCTGCAGCACCAGCGCCAGCGAATCGTGCGACATCATCTCGAAGGCCACCAGGCGCTCGCCCGCGCTGGCGCGCAGATCGGCCAGCAGGCCGACCAGCGATTCGATCGACGCGGCACCGACCCAGGCGGTGGCGCGGCCCAGCGGCCGCGCAAACAGCTTGAGCACGGCCGCCGTGATGATGCCCAGCGTGCCCTCGGAGCCAATGAACAGGTTGCGCAGGTCGTAGCCCGTGTTGTCCTTGCGCAGCGCGCGCAGGCCGTTCCACACGCGGCCGTCGGGCAGCACGGCCTCGATGCCGAGCACCAGGTCGCGCGTGTTGCCGTAGCGCAGCACGGCTATGCCGCCCGCATTGGTCGCCAGGTTGCCGCCGATGGTGCAGCTGCCTTCCGAGCCCAGGCTCAGCGGAAAGAAGCGGTCGGCCTCCAGCGCACTGCGCTGCACGTTGGCGAGCAGCACGCCGGCCTCGGCCGTGAGCGTGTTGTTGATCGGGTCGACCGCACGGATCGCGGTCATGCGCGACAGGCTCAGCACCACCTGCGCCCCGCTGGCGTCGGGCGTGGCGCCGCCGCTCATGCCGGTGTTGCCGCCCTGCACCACGATCGGCGTGTGCGACTCGTGGCAGATGCGCACCACGGCGGCAGTCTGCGCGGTGTCGCGCGGGCGCACCACGAGCGCGGCGCGGCCGCGCCATTTGCCGAGCCAGTCGGTCAGATAGGGCGCCTGGGCTTCGGCGTCGAGCACCAGGCCGGCATCGCCGACCACCTCGTGCAGGCGGCGGACCAGGTCCGGGTGCGGCGCGGCCGGAGCCTGCGCGAAATCGTCGGCGGAATACATCGATCGTGTCCTGTGGGGTTGTCCGAAGAGAAGGTGGGGCCTGCTACCAGCCCAGTTGCACCCGGCCCAGCGCCATCGCCACGGCGGCCTGCGTGGGTTCGACCACCGGCAGGCCGGTGGCTTCCTGCAGCGGCTGGCGGAAAGGCGCCATGCCGGCGCAGCCCATCACCAGCACCTGCGCGCCGCGCTCGTCGCGCAGCCGCCTTCCGGCATCGCACATGGCGGCGAGCGTGGCTTCGCGATCGGCCAGCGCCGAGACGCCGCGGCCGATCGCGATCTCGCCCGCGCAGCGCTGCATCACGCCCATCGCGCCCCAGTTGCGCAGATGGCGCGGAATCGAGCGCGGCAGTATGGCAATCACGCCGAAGCTGTGTCCGATCGACAGTGCGGTCAGCACCGCCGATTCGCTGATGCCGAGCACCGGCACGTTTTCGGTCTCGCGCAGCCCGTGCAGGCCGGGATCGCTGAAGCAAGCGATGACGAAGGCGCTCGCCTCGCCGCGGTGCGCGTTCGCGAAGGCCTGCACGGCCAGCGCCGCGCGGTCGACGTCGCCCTGCGATTCAACGCCGGGCGGGCCCTCGGCCAAAGTGACGCAGCGGATCTCGGGGCCGCCGGGCAACCGCAAGGGCGCGACGGCGGCGTCCAGCTCCGAGGTCACCGTGGCGCTCGAGTTGGGATTGATGACGTAGATGGCCTTGGGCATGGGCTCAGTCTAGGTTGCGGCATGCGGCATGGCACTTGCTAACTTGTAGGTCACCATTAACCGCTTGTTAAGGATGGTGCCCTCGCACCGTTCCCGATGTCTCTCAACCTGCGCCAGATCGAAGTGTTCCGGGCCGTGATGATCACGGGCTCGATCAGCGGCGCTTCGCAACTGCTGTTCGTCTCGCAGCCGGCCATCAGCCGCCTGCTGTCCCACACCGAGACCCGCGTGGGCTTCGGCCTTTTCGAGCGGATCAAGGGACGGCTCTACGCCACGCCGGAGGCCAAGAAACTGTTCCGGGAGGTCGAGCACGTCTACGCGGGGGTGCAGCGGGTCAACGAGCTGGCGCGCGACCTGCAAGAGAACCGCGAAGGCATTCTCAACATCGTCTCCAGTCCCAGTGTGGGTCAGATGGTGATTCCGCAGGCGGTGACGGCCTTCCGGGAGCGGCATGCGAACGTGAAGGTCACTTTCCAGTACCTGGGCTACACGCCGCTGATCGAGCGCGTGCTCAATCACCAGGCCGACATCGCCGTGACCATCCTGCCCGTGGCGCACCCCAATCTCGAGATGGCGCCGCTGGGCAGCGGCCGGCTGGTCTGCATCTGCCCCTACAACCACCCGCTGTCGCGCCGCGCCACGCTGTCGGTGGCCGACCTGATGCCGTATCCACTGATCTCGTACGACCGCGGCACGCCCTTCGGCCAGATGGTCAACGAGTTGTTCGAGGCGGCGGGCGAGACCGCGCGCGCCGCGATCGAAGTGGGCTCGCCGCAGAACGCCTGCTCGCTGGTGCAGGCCGGCGCCGGCATCGCGCTGGTGGACGAGTTCTCGGTGCGCAGCTGGCCCGCGAGCCAACTCGTGGTGCGTCCGGTGCACGGCACGCCCACCTTGCACGCCAATCTGGTGCATTTGCGCTTCGAGCCGATGTCCCAGCTGGCGCAGACCTTCGTCAAGGTGCTGCGCGAACTGATGAAGACCCAGGGCTTCGAGTCCGCCCCGCTGGCGCCGCCCATGGCCGCTTGAGGGGTCTGCGGCGCGCGGCGGCTTAACAGCAGGTTAAGGGCTGCGCACGAAACGGCACGCGACACGCGGCGGGGGTCGGCCGAATAATTTCCCCACGGCCCGCCTTTCACGGCCCACGAGAACACTCATCATGAATTCGACAGTCATCGGCACTTCTTCTTCCGACCTCCTGGCCAAGGCACGGGGCGTCTTCACCATCTGCCCGACCCCCTTCGCGGACGACGGCAGCCTCGACCTCACGAGCATCGCCTCGCTGGTCGCCTTCCAGATCGAGGCCGGCGTCACCGGCCTGGCGATCCTCGGCTTTCTCGGCGAGGCCCACAAGCTGTCGCAGGCCGAGCGCACGCAGGTCATCACCGCCTTCGTGAAGCAGGCCGGCGGCCGCGTGCCGGTGTGGGTCGGCGTGCGTGCCCTCGGCATCGCCGGCGCCATCGAGCAGGCCCGCGAAGCCGAAGCCCTGGGCGCCGAGGCGGTGTTCGCCGCACCGATGGACAAGGCCTCCGACGCGCAGCAGTTCGACTACTACCAGCAGCTGGCGCGTGCGGTGCGCATCCCGGTCGTGATCCACGACTTCCCCGATTCCTTCGGCACCGAGATCAGCGCCGAGCTGGTGGCGCGCCTGGGCCGTGAAGGCGGCGTCGGCATGATCAAGATGGAAGAGCCGCCGGTGGGCCAGAAGATCTCGAAGATCCTCAACCTGGCCGATGGATCGATGCGCGTCTTCGGCGGCCTCGGCGGCGTCTACTTCCTCGAGGAGCTGCAGCGCGGCGCGGTCGGCACCATGACCGGCTTCGCCTTCCCCGAGATCCTGGTGCGCATCCATGCGCAGTTCGCGGCCGGCGACCTGGCCGGCGCGGCCGCCACCTTCGACCGCTACTGCCCGCTGATCCGCTACGAGTTCCAGCCCAAGATCGGCCTGGCGCTGCGCAAGTACACCTACCAGAAGCGCGGCGTGATCGCCAGCGCCGAGATCCGCTCGCCGGGCATGCGCATCGATGCGCGGACCGCGCGCGAGCTCGAAGCGACCGTGGCGCGCGTCGGCCTGTCGCTGGAACACCGCGGCGTGTTCGCGATCGTCTGAGGACGCACAGCATGAAACTCGGAATCGACGGCCGCCACGCGCTGGTCTGCGCATCGAGCCGCGGCCTGGGCCGCGCCTGTGCCGTGTCGCTGGCGCGCGAAGGCTGCGAACTGACCCTGGTCGCGCGCACCGCGGCCACGCTGGAAGCAACGGCCGAAGCCATCCGCGCCGAGAGCGGCGTGCGCGTCACCGCGGTCGCGGCCGACATCACGACACCCGAAGGCCGTGCCGCGGTGCTCGCGGCCTGCCCTTCGCCCGACATCCTGGTCAACAACGCGGGCGGCCCGCCGCCCGGCGACTTCCGCGACTGGAACCGCGACATCTGGCTGGCGGCGCTCGACGCCAACATGCTCACGCCGATCGAGCTGATCCGCGCCACGGTCGACGCCATGATGGAGCGCGGCTTCGGCCGCATCGTCAACATCACCTCCGGCGCGGTGAAGGCACCGATCGACATCCTCGGGCTGTCGAACGGCGCGCGCTCCGGCCTCACGGGCTTCGTCGCCGGCCTGGCGCGCACGACGGTGGCGCGCAACGTCACGATCAACAACCTGCTGCCCGGCCCCTTCGAGACCGACCGCCTGCGCGACACCGCCGGCAAGTGGGCGCAGAAGAGCGGCCGCAGCGTCGAGCAGGAACTGGATGCGCGCCGCGCCGCCAATCCGGCGCGCAGGCTCGGCGACCCGGCCGAGTTCGGCGACGCCTGCGCCTACCTGTGCAGCGCGCAGGCCGGCTTCATCACCGGGCAGAACCTGCTGATGGACGGCGGCGTGTACCCCGGCACGTTCTGAGCGAGTCACCATGACCACTTCCTTCGACCTCACGATCCGCGGCGGCCGCGTCTGCAATGCCGACGGCTGCATCGATGCCGACGTCGGCGTGCGCGACGGCCGCATCGCCGCGATCGCGCCGGGGCTCGCCGCCGGCCGCGAGGACGTGGACGCCACCGGCCGCTGGGTGCTGCCGGGCGGCATCGACAGCCATTGCCACATCGAGCAGCTCTCGGGCATGGGCGTGATGTGCGCGGACGACTTCTACTCGGGCACGGTGTCGGCGGCCTTCGGCGGCACCACGACCATCCTCTCGTTCGCGGCCCAGCACCGCGAGGACAGCATCCCCGACGTCATCGACGCCTATGCGAAGCTGGCCCGCGAGAAGGCGGTGATCGACTATGGCTTCCACCTGATCCTCACGCGGCCCGACGAAGAGGCCCTGAAGGTGCATCTGCCCGAGGCGATCCGCGGCGGCATCACCTCGCTCAAGGTCTACATGACCTACGACCGCCTGCGGCTCGACGACCATGCGCTGCTCGAAGTGATGGCCACGGCGGGCCGCGAGGGGGCGATGGTGATGGTGCATGCCGAGAACCACGACATGATCCGCTGGATCGCGCACCGCCTGCTCGAGCGCGGCCACGTGGCGCCCAGGTTCCACGGCGTGGCGCACGATGCGCTGGCCGAGACCGAGGCCACCAACCGCGCGATCCTGCTGTCGCGCCTGGTCGACGTGCCGGTGCTGATCGTGCACGTGGCGGGCGCCGAGACGGTGGAAGTAATCCGCCAGGCGCGTCGGCTCGGTGCCCGGGTGCATGCCGAGAGCTGCCCGCAATACCTGTTCCTCGAAGCCGACGATGCCGACCTGCCGGGTGTCGAGGGTGCCAAGTTCTGCTGCAGCCCGCCGCCGCGCGACAAGGCTTCGCAGGAAGCCGTGTGGGCCGGGCTGCTCGACGGCACGCTGGGCGTCTATTCGTCCGACCACGCACCCTACCGCTTCGATGCCTCGGGCAAGCTGCCCAAGGGCGAAGCCACCACCTTCAAGGAAATGGCCAACGGCGTGCCGGGCATCGAGCTGCGCCTGCCGCTGCTGTTCTCCGAAGGCGTGATGAAGGGCCGCATGCCGGTCGAGCAGTTCGTCGCCCTCACCGCCACCAACCATGCCCACATGTACGGCCTGGCGCCGCGCAAGGGCGCGATCGCCGTCGGCGCCGATGCCGACATCGCGATCTGGAACCCGGCGCGCGAGACCGAGGTGCGCGCCGCCATGCTGCACGACAACGTCGGCTACACGCCCTACGAGGGCATGCGCCTCACGGGCTGGCCCGAGGACGTGTTCAGCCGTGGCCGGGTGGTGGTGCGCGCGGGCGAGCTTCATGCGCAGCGCGGCTCGGGCAGCTACATCGCCCGTGGGCGCTCGCAGCCGCTCGGCGCGCCCTTACCCGCTTCCGCCCGCCGCGGCGCCTTCAGCGCGCTGGTCGGGCTGAAGCGCGCCGCCTGACCCTTCTCTGCCTTCATTCGATTCCCTTCCTTTTCCTCTTCCTCTGGAGTTGTCCATGCCGTTCCCCACGCCGAACCCTTTCCGCGCCGCCGCCCTCGCGATCGCCGCCTGCACCGCGCTGGCCGCTGCTGCGCAACAACCCGCCCCGCTGAAGACCGCCCTCGACCCCACCTTCGCCCCGCAGGCCATGATCAAGCTCGGCGGCGGCATGCAGGGCTTCAACGTCGAACTGGGTGAGGAACTGGCCAAGCGCCTGGGCCGCAAGCTCGACATCGAGGCGACCGAGTTCTCGGGCCTGGTGCCTGGCCTCAACAGCGGCAAGTACGACTTCCTGCTGGCGCCGGTCACCGTGACGCCCGAGCGTGCCAAGGCGTTGCTCTTCACCGAGGGCTACACCGAGACCAACTACACCTTCCTGGGCCGCAAGAACGCGCCGAAGCTCGAGACGCTCGAAGCGCTCAAGGGCAAGGTCGTGGCCGTGAACAAGGGCTCCAACTACGAAGGCTGGGCCAAGGACAACGCCGAGAAGTACGGCTTCAAGTACGACGTCTACGGCACCAATGCCGATGCGATCCAGGCCGTCATGTCGAGCCGCGCCGACTACAACCTCGCGGGCAACACCGTGGTCGGCTGGGCCGCCAAGCAGAACGCGGCGCTGCAGACCGGCTACACCGTGAAGACCGGCCTGGTCTGGGCGATTCCGTTCCGTCTCAACGACAAGGCCGGCCGCGATGCGGCGTCGAACGCGCTCAAGTGCATGAAGCTCGACGGCACCATCGCCAAGATGGCGACCAGGTGGTATGGCATCGAACCGGCCGCGGGCAGCGTCGAGAAGACGGTCGCGGCGGGCCACGGCGTGCCGGGCACCGAGAACTACGACGCCACCCCGATCACGCCCAAGTGCTCCTGAGCACGTCGACAGGCCCGCGGAGAAGCTCATGAACGCCCCCATCCTCGAACTGGTCGGATTGCGCAAATCCTATGGCGAAAACGAGGTCCTGCGCGGGGTCGACCTGCGGGTGCGGCCGGCCGAACTGGTGTGCGTCATCGGGCCTTCGGGCTCCGGCAAGAGCACGATGCTGCGCTGCTGCAACCGGCTCGAGGAGCCCACGGGCGGCCAGGTGGTGGTCGACGGGCTCGACATCATGCGGCCCGATGTCGACGTCAATCGCGTGCGCCAGGGCGTGGGCATGGTGTTCCAGCACTTCAACCTGTACCCGCACCTCGACGTGCTGGCCAACGTGACGCTCGCGCTGCGGCGGGTGCAGGGCCATTCGCGCGCCGCGGCCGAGGCGCTGGCGCGCGCGGCACTGGCGCAGGTCGGGCTGGCCGAGAAGGCCGAGGCCTTTCCGGGCCAGCTCTCGGGCGGCCAGCAGCAGCGCGTCGGCATCGCCCGCGCGATCGCGCTCAAGCCGCGCGTCATGCTTTTCGACGAGCCCACGAGCGCGCTGGACCCGGAGTTGGTCGACGAGGTGCTGCGCGTGATGCGCTCGCTGCGGGACAGCGGCATGACGATGCTGGTCGTGACCCACGAGATGGCCTTCGCCCATGCGGCGGCCGATCGCGTGGTGTTCATGGACGGCGGCGTGGTGGCCGAGGAAGGCAGCGCCGCCGACATCTTCGAACGGCCGCAGGGCGCGCGCACGCGCAGCTTCGTCGGCCGCTACATGAACGGCAACGGGAACGGCAACGCCGTCGGTGCGGGCACGGCATGACGGACGCGAACTCGGGCTTCCTGTTCACCTTCTTCAATGCGGAGGTGGCGCTCCAGTACTGGCGCGAGATCGCCTGGGGCATGCTGGTCACGGTCGGCGTGGGCGTCGCGGTGGTGGTCACCGGCGTGGTCTGGGGCCTGATGCTCGCGATCGCGCGCGCCACCGGTCGCGCCGCGCTGCGGCTGCCGGTGGTGGCCTTCTCGGACGTGCTGCGCTCTCTGCCGCCGCTGGTGATCATCATCCTGCTGTACTTCGGCCTGCCATCGGTGGGGCTGCCGCTGTCCTCCTTCACTGCCACCTGGCTCTCGCTCTCGTTGGTGCTCGCGGCCTATGCGCAGGAGAGCATCTGGGCCGGGCTCTCGTCGCTGCCGGGCGGGCAGATGGAGGCCGCCCGGTCGACCGGCCTCGACTGGTGGCAGGCCATGCGCTGGGTGGTGCTGCCGCAAGCGCTGCGACGCGCGGTGCCGCCGCTCACGAACCGCGTCATCTCGACCACCAAGAACACCGCGCTGGGCTCGGTCGTCGCGCTCGGCGAAATCCTCAGCAATGCCCAGGCAGCCTCGGCGGTCGCGGGCAACCCGACGCCGCTCACGGTCGGCGCCTTCCTGTACCTGCTGGTGTTCCTGCCGATCGTCGTCTTGTCCCGCTGGCTCGAACGAAGTGCCGGTCGTCACTGAGAAGGCCCGACATGGACGCCCTGATCGACAACTTCTTCAACCTGACCGTCTACCGCGAGGTCCTGCCCTACCTGCTCGGCGGCTTCTGGACCACGCTTTGGCTGTCGGCCATCGTGATCCCGCTGGGAGCGGCGGCGGGCCTGCTGCTGGCACTCGGGCAGACACAGTCGTCCCGCCGCGGGGTCCGGTGGGCGATCGTCGCCTACATCGACTTCTTCCGCGCCTTTCCACCGCTGGTGCTGCTGATCTTCCTGTACTTCGGCTTGCCCTTCCTGGGTGGCAACGTGCCGAAGCTGCTGGCGGTGGTGATCGCCTTCGTGCTCAACAATGCCAGCTACTTCGCCGAGGTCTTCCGCGCCGGCCTGGAGGCCGTGCCCAAGGGCCAGATGGAAGCCGCGCGCTCCACGGGGCTCACCCGGTTCAAGGCACTTCGCCACGTCGTGCTGCCGCAGGCGGTGCGCAGCGTGATGCCCGACCTGCTGGGCAACTGCATCGAGATCGTGAAGCTCACGACCATCGCGAGCGTGGTGGGCTTGCCGGAGTTGCTGCGGGCGTCGCGCGATGCGCAGTCGCTGGTCTACAACCCGTCGCCCATCGTCCTGGCCGCGCTGCTCTACCTTGCGTTGCTCTGGCCGTTGACGCGCGTGCTGGCGCGGCTCGAGCGGCGTCGGACCGCGCGGGCGGGCCACGGCTGAGGGTACCGAGGCACGGTGACGGGGATTGCGCCAACGGCCGATGAGGAGCCCAATCGCATTCACAGCGCTCAGACGGCGCGGCGAGGCCAGGCGGCCGCTCCGTGCGCGGCACCGGTTCGCGCGGCAAGTGGCACAACAGGAGCATCCAATGACTTCCCTTCGTGGGGCCCATGGCGGGCGGCTCAGGCCTCTCCGTCTGACCCCGGAGTTGGTCTCTCGAATCGCTCGCGAAGTCGCGGACAGCGGCCCTCCCCCTGGCATGGTGGTCCACAGCGATGCCGACTACGAGGCCTCGCTGGAGAAATTTCTTGCAAACGGCCCGTGGCGTGGCGAGGATGTCTGGGTCTTCGGATACGGGTCCCTGCTCTGGAATCCGGCCTTCGATGTGGCCGAGCAGGTGGCCGCGGTTCTGCCCGGCTGGCATCGATCGTTCTGCATCCGGCTCACTCGCTTTCGAGGTACCCCCGACCAACCGGGCTTGATGATGTCGCTCAAGCCTGGGGGAAGTTGCCGCGGCGCACTGCTGCGCATCGAAGCGCCCTCGGTCCAGTCCAGCCTGCGCAAGCTTTGGCGAAGGGAAATGACCGTCAAGCCACCGAACACCCCACCGCGATGGGTGAGCGCCAAGGCGAGCGGCATCGAGGTGCGCGCCATTGTTTTTGCCGCCGATCGTCAGGGGCCGAACTTCGTGGGCGGCCTGACGCAAGAACAAGTCGCGGACATCCTGTGCAAGGCGGCGGGACACTGGGGATCGGGCGCCGACTACCTCTTGCAGACCATCGACCAACTGGAACGCCTTGACATCAGGGACGCCAATCTCTGGCGCTTGCAGCAGATCGTCGCCCGACGACTCGCGGAGAGTGCCCAACCCACTGCGCAGGCCCGCCATGACCCATGATGGAACCGAGAGCGATCGAGAGGCGCTGGATCTTCTCATTCGAGGATTCCAGGTGTCCCGGATGCTCCGGCTGGTCGCCGACCTCGCGCTCGCCGACAAGATTCCCAGAGGGGGCATCTGCAACGTGAGCGATCTGGCCACCGCCTGTTCGGTTCTTCCGACGCCACTGCTCCGGGTCCTGCGGGCCCTTGCGGCATTCGGCGTCTTTCGCGTCGGCGCGGACGGCAGCGTCGCGCACTCACCGCGCTCCATGCTCCTGCGGATGGACGAGCCGAACAGCCTGCACCATGGCGCCCGGTTCTGGACGGCACCCGGGTCGTGGCAGGCATGGGGGGCCCTGGATTCCGCACTGGCGGGTGGCGATCCGAATCAAGCCGCCTGGGGCATGGGCCGTTTCCAATATCTTCGTGAGCACCCCGCCGAGGCTCGCACCTTTGATGCCTTCATGGCGAACTTTCCGGACCGCAGGCACCAGACGCTGGCCGTCAGCTACGACTTCTCCGGTGCGAAGCTGATCGTCGACATCGGCGGCGGCAATGCGGAGGCGTTGCGGCAAATACTCAAACGGTTCCCTGGGCCGCGCGGGCTGGTCTTCGACCGGGACGATGTCGTGGCGGCCATACCGCCAGATGCCCGATTGGACGGAAGGATCGAAGTCCGAGGCGGCAGCTTCTTCGATCCGGTTCCCGAGGGCGCGGACATCTACCTCCTGATCCGGGTCTTGCACAACTGGAGCGAAGACGACTGCATTCGAATCCTGCGCAACTGCCGCAACGCGACGAAGCCCGGCGCCCGCCTGCTGATCGTGGAGCAGATCATCGAGCCCGACCCGGCCCTCGGACAGCCATCGGGGTACCTGGTCGACACGCACATGATGGCCATGTTCGGTGCCGCGCGCGAGCGCACCGAAACCGAGTTCGGCGAACTGCTGCAGAGCGCCGGGTTTGCCCTCGAGCGCGCCATCGAAACCGCGTCGCCGGTGTGGATCATCGAGGCGGGCCCCAGATGACCAAGGTCGAGGGAATTCTCGACCAAGGCCCCGCTAGTGCCCCCCGCCGCCAGACGCTTCAGTCATCTTCTCGATCACCTGGTCCAGGCTGAAACTCGCCGCCTTCTGGCGCGGCGGGAACTCCTTGAAGGTCGCCAGGAACTCCCCGACGATCGCCTGCGCGGGCACCAGCAGGTAGATGTGGGGGAACATCCAGTCATAGTAGGTGTTCGACGTGATCTGCGCGCGCTCGTACGGGTCCATGCGCAAGTTGAAGATGTAGGGCGTGCGCAGCACCACGAAAGGCTCCTGCCTTGAGCGTGCCGGTCACGCGCTGCTCCATGAACAGCATCTTCCAGTGGTCGTAGCGCAGCGCCGCCACGTCACCGTCGTCGGTGAAGTAGATGAAGCCCGGGCGCGGACTCTTGGGCTCCTTGCCCGTGAGGTAGGGCACCAGGTTGTAGCCGTCGAGATGGACCTTGTAGGTGGTCTTGCCGATCTTGTAGCCCTTTTTGAGCTTCTCCTTGATGTCGGGCTCGCCGGCCGCCGCCAGGATGGTGGGGAACCAGTCCAGGTGTCTGACGATCTCGTTCAACTCCGAGCCTGCCGCGATCTTCCCGGGGAAGCGAACCATCAGGGGAATGCGGTACGCACCCTCCCAGCTCGAATTCTTCTCGTTCCGGAAGGGCGTGGTGCCCGCGTCCGGCCAGGTGTTCATGTGCGGGCCGTTGTCGGTGCCGTACTTCACGGGTTGCTGCCAGCCAACATCGAAGTCGATCGCGCCATGCGCGAACGGATCGCGCGCACGGAGGCGCGGCCGGGCGAGGCATTCGACCGGAATCTCGCCACCTATCTCCACGAAAAGTACGCCCACCGGCCGCCGCGGGCGATCGTCGTCATCGGCGACCCAGCGTTGAACTTCATCCTTTTCCATCGCCCGGCACTGTTCCCGGGCACACCGGTGGTTCATGTGGGGATCGACAAGGCCTACGTGCAGACCCTCAGGCCGACGCAGGCGCAGCTGCTGGGTGTGCCGGTCGAATATGACTTCCGCGGCACCGTCGAGCAGGCGCTGCATTGGCATCCCGGCACCCGACGGCTGCTGGTCATCACGGGCACGAGCCCGCGCGATCGCATCTGGGAGGCCAGGGCCCGTGCCGAGTTCGACGACCTTGCGGACAAGCCCGCGATGGTCGAGTACCTCGCCGGCCTCTCGACCGAAGCACTGAAGGCGCGGCTCCAGGGGCTCGGAGCTGGCGACCTGGTGTTCTCGCCCGGCTACTACCGGGACGGCACGGGGCGCGACTACTCGCCTCGCGATGCGATCGCGGAGATCGCCGCCGCATCCCCCGGCGCGCCGGTCTACGGGCCGTTCAGCGCCTTCATCGGCACCGGCATCGTGGGCGGGCGCATGCCCGCGAACCGCGACATGGGACGACTCGCGGCGGACGCGGTCAACGCCCTCTTCGATGGCGTCGCCAAGGAACCCGGCAACACCGCCTACCTGCGCACGGGGACCATGCCTGCACGAGTGCAGCTGCCGAAGCTCAGGCGGCGGCCGCCGGGCCGACGCGCTTGCGCTGCCAGGTCACGTAGACCATCGACACCAGCAGGTTGACCAGCAGGTAGAGCAGGATCGCCGCCGTCACGCCGGGCTCGTTCGGAAAGTTGACAGTCGCCAGCGCCACCGCGATGCCCGGATGGCGCGACGCGGTCGACAGCGCGAGCACCACGCGATCCCGCGCGTCGGGGCCGCCGAGCCAATGGCCGGCGGACAGCCCGGCGACGATGAAGCCGACCAGCGCCAAGAGGGTGCCGTTGCCGATCAGCGCCAGGATCGCATGCCGGCTGGCGAACACGATCAGCAGTGCCACGACGACCAGCAGTACGGTGCCGATGACGGCAGCCGGGCGGGCGATGCGCGCGGCCACCCGGGGCAGCAGGGCCTGCACCACCATGCCGGCAGCCAGCGGCAGCAGCACCGCCTTCAGGATCACCAGCGCGATCGCGCCGAGGGGCAGCTCGAACTGGCGGCCGAAGGCCTGCGTCATGAGCATCATGCCGATCGGCGTGATCACGACCGACAGCACCCCCATCGTCACCAGCAGGCCCAGGCCATAGGACTCCCGTCCACCGGCCTTGCCCTGCTTCTTCATCAGCAAGGGCGGCACTGGTGACAGCGACAGCGCCACCAGTGCGACCTCGATCTCGTGGTGCAGGTCGAAGGCCATGTCGAGCCCGACGGCCAGCAGCGGCATGACCAGGAACATCGCCACGAAGGATCGCAGGAAGCACCGGGGACGGCGCACCACGTACAGCACGTCGTCGAGCGTGGCATCCAGGCCGTAGCTGAAGACGGTGATCACGATGCTCGCCTGCACGGCGAGCATGATCATTTCCTGGATGGTCATGGCGGTGCAGCATACGAACGGCACCGAAATCCCGCTACTGTCCTTTGGTGCAGTCGGCAGGCTCGTCGCCGAGCATCTCCAATATCGACTGGATGGCGGCCCGGTACCCGCCGGGTCCGAGGCCGGCGATCACCGCGGTGGCCACCGCCGACATGTAGGAATGGTGGTACATCTCCTCGCGCCGATGGATGTTGGAGATGTGGACCTCGATGATCGGACCCGGGAACATCTTGAGGGCATCCATGATGGCCATCGAAGTGAACGAAAAGGCCGCCGGGTTGATGATGATTCCGCTGGCTTCGTCGATGGCCTCGTGGATCCAGTCGATCAACTGCGCCTCGCTGTTGGACTGCCGGAACACCACCGGGACCGCCCCGGCTTCGTCTCGGCACATCGCTTCGATCTCGGCGAGCGTGGTCTTGCCATAGATCGCTGGCTCGCGCTTGCCGAGACGGTTGAGATTCGGACCATTCAGGATGTAGAGGGGCTTGGTCATGGCTGAGTTTGTTTGCAAGCGGGCGGGTGTCAGTGGCCGCCGTAGAAAAACTTTGCGGGGCCGGTGACGAGCCAGGGGAAGAAGACCATCAGGAACATGATCAGGAACTGCGCGATCATGAACGGCATCACGCCCTTGGTCACTGTGTCCATCGACATTCGACCGACCCCGGCCACCACGTTGAGGACCACGCCAACCGGCGGCGTGACCAACCCGATGGCGTTGTTCATGATGAACATGACCCCAAAGTAGACTGGGTCGATCTTGGCGGCGATGACGACTGGCATCAGTACCGGCGTGAGGATCAGGATGGTCGGCGTCATGTCCATCGCCGTGCCGACGATCATGACCAGCACCATGATCGCCACCATCAGCATGATGGGGCTGTCGAGGAAGGGTTGGAGCATGCCCACCACCTTCCCGGGCAGGTCGGCCACCGTGATGAGCCAGGCCGAGACCATGGCCGCGGCCACCAGGAACATCACCACCGCGGTGGTCTTGGCCGCCGCCTTGAAGATGTTGAACAACTGCGACAGCCTGAGGCCACGATAGATGACTGTCGCGACGAACAGCGCGTAGACCGCCGCCACCACACCGGCCTCGGTCGGCGTGAACACCCCCATGCGCAGACCGACCAGGATGATCACCGGAAGCATCAGCGCCCAGCCGCAGCGGCGCAACGTGATCAACAGTTCCTTCAACGGCCTGCGCGGCGGCGGCACCACGCCTTCGTTGCGGGCGACGTAGGCCCAGGTAACCCACAGCGCCAACCCCATCAGCAGGCCGGGCGTGATACCGGCCATGAACAGCTTGGAGATCGACACGTTGGCCGTGACGCCGAAAATGACCAGTCCGATCGACGGCGGCAACACCGGCGCAATCACGCCGGACGCTGCGATCAGACCGGCAGCGCGATGCGGTGCGTGGCCGGCGGCCACCATCATCGGCAACAACATGGCGGTCAGGGCGGCTGCGTCGGCCACCGCGCTGCCCGACAGTGCCGAAAGCATGATCGACGCGACGATAGTCACATAGCCCAAGCCGCCCCGGATGTGACCGACCAGCGCCATCGCGAATTCGACGATGCGTTTTGACAGCCCACCCTCGTTCATGATCTCGCCGGCCAGCAGGAAGAAGGGCACTGCCAGCAGGGGGTAGTTGTCGGCGCCGCCCAGCAGGTTCTGCGCCAGGATCTGGGCTTCGAACATGTCCATGTGCCACATCAGCGCCACGCCGCTGACCAGCAGCGCAAACGAAATCGGGATGCCGATGGCCATCGCCAGCAGCAGGGACCCGAGGAAGATGGTGAGTGTCATGGTCGCTTGCTCTGCTCAGTGTTGTTTGGTGAGGTCGTCGCCATGCGGCCGGTTGAGAGCAGCCAGATCTTCGGATTCCTGGACCATCACCAGGTCGGCGTCTTTCATGTGGCCGGTGAAAAGTAGCCACAGGTCCAGCAGCAGCACGATGCATGCGCAGGCCGAGAAGGCCACGCCAGCAGCATGCAGCACGGACATCGGCAACTGGGTAGAAGGAGCCAGGGAGTCCATGTTGATCTTGGTCTGTTCCAGCGCGCCCCTGAAAACCAGGTAGCAGACGTACAACATGGTCAGATGGCCGAGTACAAGGCAGATTTTCTTGCCAACCGGTGGCAGGCGCGACACCAAGGCGTCGGTGCCGAGGTGCGCGTGCTCGCGCAGCGCGACCACGCAACCCATGAAGGTGATCCACACGAATAGCCAGCGCGAAATTTCCTCGGACTGCGTGATCGACGAATTGAAAACGTAGCGCAGAACGACGTTGCTGAAGACCAGCGCCACCATGATCATGAGCGCCACGGCCATCACGTTGGTAACCCCGCGGCAGAAAGAATCGATCAGCTTTACCATGCCTGCTCCTCTATAAGACGCGATGGCGCGCCACGCCCCAAGCGGCACCGCGGGGGGGTCCAAAACGACCGCCGGCTCCAAGTCTCAGGGATTGGAGTCGGCTTGAATTTCCAGAATCAGAACTTGGAGACGCGTTCCATTTCGGTCTTGAACAGCGTCATCACGGCCGGATCGTACGAAGCAGAGAACTTCTCGTAGATCGGCTTGACCTCGGCGCGCATGCGGGCCGTCTCAGCGGGTGCAAGGGCGTTGTACGTCATGCCCTTGGCCTGGAGCTCGGTCAGTGCCTTGCCGGCGGCTTCGCGGCTCGCCGTGCGCTGGTAGTTCTGGGCTTCCGTGGCGGCATCCTGCAGCAGCTTGTGCTCTGCCGGCGACAGCTTGTCCCAGAAGCGCTTGCTGATCTGGACCGGGTTGGTCGCATACACGTGGTTGGTGCCACTGACGTACTTCTGGACCTCGTAGAACTTGCTCGACAGGATCACCGAGTACGGGTTCTCCTGGCCATCCACCGCCTTGCTTTCGAGGGCGTTATACAGCTCGGCAAAGGGCATTGGCAGCGGGTTGGCCTTGAAAGTCTTGAAGGTCTCCAGGAACACCGGATTCGGGATGACGCGCAGCTTCAGTCCATCCAGATCTTCGCCCTTCGTGATGGGCCGCTTGCTGTTGGTGACGTTGCGGAAACCCAGGTCGAAGAACCCCAGGATGACGATGCCCTTGTCGGCCAGCTTGGCGCTGACCATCTTGCCCAGCGGGCCGTCCACCATTGCGTCGGCCTGTTGGCCATTGCTGAATAGAAAGGGGAAGTCGAAGAGTCCGAATTCCTTGACGACGCCGGTCAGCGAGGTGGTGGACGCCACGAGCATTTCCTGCACGCCGCCCTGCAGCGCGGATTGCTGCTGCAGTTCGTTGCCGAGTTGGCTGCTGGCGAATTCCTTGACCGTGATCTTGCCGCCGCTCTTGGCTGCCACCAGCTCGGCGAACTTTTTGACGCCCCAACTGGTCGGGTGGTCGGTGTTGTTCAGGTGTCCGAATCGAATCGTCCGTTCCTGAATGTCTTGTGCGTGAACGAGCGTGGCGGCGACGAGCAGTGTGAGGCTGCTTGCCAATTTCAAGAGTTTCGATGCCATGAAGGTCTCCTTATGTGGTGGGAATGATCCGGGCAGTTGCCCCGGGCGCATGTATGCAAGACAAGGAACAGTGAACTGACAGGTCGAGCGCCGTCGCGGCGATGCGGTACCGAGATACTATTGAATCATCGAATGATTGGCAATGTATCTAACGATTAGGGTATTCTCTAATCACAAGGGCGCAGTTCGAACCCAACACTGTGCTGAAATTCGATCCGCCCAGGAGCGACCCGTGTTGACCGACAACTCTCTCGATTCCCCAGACAGCGCCACCGTCGGCGAGGTCGCCTATCGCCGCATTCGCTCCGACATCGTGCTGGGCCGGCTGACGCCGGGGTGCCGCCTGCCGCTGGAGCGGATGAAAGAGACCTACGGCGCCAGCGTCGGCACGCTGCGCGAGCTCTTCAGCCGCCTTGCCACGGAAGGCTTGCTCGTGGCCGAAGGGGCGCGCGGCTTCCAGGTCAGCGCGGTCTCCTCGGCCAACCTGCGCGAAGTGGCGTCGATGCGGCTGCTGCTGGAGAGCCACGGGCTCAAGGAGTCGTTTCAGCGCGGCGACCTGGAGTGGGAAGGCCGCGTGGTGGCGGCCTATCACAAGCTCGCCACGATGGAAAAGAGGATGGCGGCCGGCGATCCTTCTCCTTCGGAAACCTGGCGCCAGTACGACTGGGCGTTTCACGTCGCGCTGATTTCCGCCTGCGGATCCGCCCTGCTGCTGCAGACCTACGCATCGATTTGCGACAAATATCTGCGCTACCAGATGATCGCGGCCATCTTTCGTGGGCAGGAGGCGGCCGACGAGCACCGGCTCCTGCTGGAAAGCGCACTCGCCCGGGACTGGCAGCGCGCGCAACAGACGCTGTCGACGCACGTCGAGGATTGCGTCACGCAAATGGCATCGGTGCTGGACGCCGCCTGAACCGGATTCTTGTGAGGAACCTATGACTTCGTCTTCCAGTGGCCCGCTGCGCATCGGAATTCTCGGCGCCGCACGCATCGCCCGTTCGTTCGTCGAAGCCGTTCGGCCGTCGGCCAAGGTCGTGGTGGCCGCCGTTGCGAGCCGCGACGTCGAGCGCGCCACGGCCTTCGCGCGAGAGCTCGGCATCGGCCGCGTCCATGCCAGCTACGACGCGCTTTTTGCCGACCCCGACATCGACGCGGTGTACGTGCCGCTTCCCAACAACCTGCACGCGGAGTGGTCGATCCGGGCCGCCGCCGCCGGCAAGCACGTCCTGTGCGAGAAACCGCTGGCCGCCAATGCGGCCGAGGCACGGGCCATGTTCGCGGCCGCCGAGAAGAATGGCGTGTACCTCGTGGAAGCCTATCCGTATCGGGCTCAACCGCAGACACTCAAGGTTCGCGAGCTCGTCGCGGCCGGCGCCATCGGCCGCGTCCAGCTCATCCAGGCGTCGTTCGGATTTCCTTTGACCGACGCCGCCAACATCCGCATGGATCCGACTCTTGCGGGCGGCGCGCTGATGGACGCGGGGTCCTATCCGGTGAGCTTCGTGCGCACCATCGCAGGAACCGCCCCGTCGCGCGTGTCGGCCCTGTCGCGCTGGGGCTCCACGGGTGTCGATGTGACCACGATGGCGACGCTCGAGTACCCGGATGGCCTTCTCGCGCAGATCTCGTGCAGCTTCACCACCGTGCGACACCGACACGCGTTCATTGCCGGCGACGCAGGTTCGATAGCCACCACCTACTTCAACGATACGGGATCCGCCTTTCCGCCGCTCGTGCATGTGCGCCGCGGCACTGGATGGGATGCGGCACACGAAGTGATCGAAACCGAAGCGCTCGCCGGCTTCCTGGCCGAAGCAGAGTCGTTTCACGATCTCGTGCGCTTCGGCTGGGACCAATGGACGGGTGCCACGCCCGCCGAATCGATCGACATTGCGATGACGCTCGATGCCATTGCGGCCAGCAGCCGCGATGGCGTTCCGGTGGAAGTCGCCAGATAAGCGGGGGCAAGGAACATGTCTCTTCTAGGTGGTGCGGCGCTGGCGATGTGGTGGGACATCGCGCCCGAGATCAAGTCCGAGTTCGAAGACTGGCACTCCCATGAGCATTTTCCGGAGCGCCTCGGCGTGCCCGGATTCCGACGGGCGTCGCGCTGGACGAGTGCCGCGGGGGGCGAAGGCATCTTCGTCATGTACGAGCTCACTTCGTACGCGGTCCTTTCATCGGCCGCCTACGTCAGTCATCTGAACACGCCATCACCGTGGTCCGCGCGGATGATGCCGCACCACAGGAACATGGTGCGCAGCCAGTGCCACGTGCTGGAGTCATCGGGCAGCAGCGCTGCACGGCACGCGTTGACCTTGCGTGTCTCGCCGCTGCAAGGCCGCGCTGACGACCTGCGCGCATTCTTCCGACCGCTCTGCGCCGCTCTGGCCCAGAGGCCGGGGATCGTCGGCGCTCATCTTTTGCGGCATCAGACGCCACCCGTCGCCGAAACGACCGAACAGCGCATCCGCAACTCCGCCGATCGCGTGGCCGACTGGGTGTTCGTGGCACTTGGTTACGAAGCACTTGCCCTGGAGTCGCTGCTCCACGCCGATCTCGCAGCAACGGCCTTGCGGGCGTCCGGTGCGGCCGAAGGCGCGCTGAGCGGCCTCTACACGCTCTCGCATTCGGCAGCGGCCGAGGACGTCGCCGGCACGTCCTAGCAGCGGAAGCTCGCTTCGCCGGCCACGCAGTTGCGAGATGCAGCAGGCTGCGCACCTCCTGCTCGAGCAGGGCGTGCGGGGTCGCGCGACGCTTCGATTTGTGGCAATCTTCGGAACGCCGGAAGACCGGCGCTTTCAGCGCAACCTCCATGCTGCCCACGACCCAATACGCGAAGAGCGGTGGCGTCAACATCGCCTACCAGACGGTCGGCAACGGCCCACGCGACCTGGTGCTGGTTCCGGGGTGGGTTTCGAACCTCGATGTCTTCTGGGAAGAGCCGGTGCTGGCGCGGATGTTCGCGCGGCTGGCCTCGTTCTCCCGACTCATCCTGTTCGACAAGCGGGGGACGGGTCTGTCGGACCGCGTCAGCGACATGCCCAGTCTCGAAGTTCGCATGGACGACGTGCGCGCCGTGATGGACGCCGTCGGCTCGCAGCGCGCGGCGCTGTTCGGCTATTCGGAGGGCGGTGCGATGTGCGCGCTGTTCGCCGCCACCTACCCGGCGCGCGCTTCGGCGCTCATCATGGGCGGCGCCTTCTCGCGCCGCACGCAGGCGCCCGACTATCCCTGGGGCCCGACCAGGGCTCAGTCTCTCGCCTTTGCCGACGAGGTGGAACGTGACTGGGGCGGCGCCGTCGGCATGGAGGCACGGTGGCCAAGCCAGGTTCGGGACGAGCGATGCCGCCAATGGTGGGGGCGTTGGCTGCGCTCCAGCGCGAGCCCGGCGGCCGCGGCAGCGCTGTTGCGCATGAACATGGAAATCGACATCCGCCATGTGCTGCCCGCAGTGCGCGTGCCCACGCTGCTCTTGCACAGCCGAAACGATCGGGTCATCGATTTCGGCGCCAGCCAATACATGTACGAGCGCATCGCGGGCGCGAAGCTGGTCGAATTGAACGGCATCGACCACGTCCCGTGGGGCTGCGACAGCGATGTCATCCTCGACGAGATCGAAGAGTTCCTCACCGGCACTCGACTCGGCACCGAACCCGACCGGCTTCTGGTCACGGTCATGTTCACGGATATCGTGAAAGCGACCGAACGCGCCGCCGTCCTCGGCGATCGCAGCTGGCACGATCTGCTCGAGAGTCACCACGCGCTGGTTCGCCGCGAGCTCGAGCACTTTCGGGGCCGCGAGATCGACACCGCGGGCGACGGCTTCCTCGCCACCTTCGACGGGCCGGCTCGCGCAGTCCGCTGCGCGTGTGCCATCTCACGCGAGGTGCGTGCGCTCGGGCTCGAGATCCGTGCCGGGTTGCACACCGGGGAGTGCGAGGTGATGGGCGGCAAGGTCGCGGGCATTGCAGTGCATACCGGTGCCCGTGTGGCCACGCATGCGCAGACCGGTGAAGTGCTTGTCTCGAGCACCGTCAAGGATCTGGTGGCGGGCTCCGGACTGTCGTTTCAGGACCGGGGGACGCAGCGCCTGAAGGGAATTCCTGGCGAGTGGCGGCTGTTTGCCGTCGAGCAGTGAGGCAGCGCGGCGGCGCCCCTCAGTCTCTCTAGATGCCCTGCGCGCGGATCAGCTCCGCCCAGCGCGTGCATTGGGCGGCTCGATGACGAAGCCGGCAAAGCCCAGGTCCTCCATCGTCGGGACGTCCGGCAGGTTGGCCGAGCGCGTCTTGCCGGTCACCGCCAGCGCCCGCACCTTGCCCTGCTGGATGCCGAGCCCTTGTATGGCACATGTGTCATCTCGATGCCCGCCATCTTCTTGAGCAGCTCGGCGGCGAAGTGGTTGGACGCGCCAACGCCCGACGACGCGTAGGCCATGGGCTTGCGCCTAGGCCTGGTCGACCAGGTCCTTCACGCCCGGTTGTCGACGATGACGGACTGCCCCAGCTCCGTCGCCACCGAGATGACCAGCAGGCGCCCGACCACGTCCGCGCTGCCACCGGATGGGCGAAGATGACCCTCGAGCGGATCCGGCTGGCGATGCTGCGGTAGAGCCGCGGGGGTCATCCGGGCTCGATCGAATAACCACCGGTTATTCGCTGGCCTCCAATTCTTCATTTGCGGACGAAGCGGCCGTGGCCAACAATCTGGGCACAGCAACAACGCAGTTCGCCGCATTTGCGCAGGTCGGACGAGAAGAGACATCACGATGACCCCGCGGAACCGCCGCTACTTTCTGAGCTCGCTGCGAGCCGCATGCTTGGCCTGCGTCGCCGGCATGGCATCGATCTGCGTTCCGACGACGGCGGGTGCGGCCGACGAGCCATGGCCTTCGCGGCCGATCCGCTTCGTCGTCCCTTTCGCCGCGGGCGGGGCGACGGATGCGATGGCGCGACTGCTGGCGCAACGCATGGCGACGGTCTGGAAGCAACCCGTCATCGTCGACAACAGGCCCGGCGCCGGCACCGTGCTCGGCACCGACATCGACGCCAAGGCACCAGCGGACGGCACGACCTTCGGCATCGTCGTATCAGCGCACGAGATCAATCCGAGCCTGCGCCCCAACCTGCCCTACGACACGCTCAAGGATTTCGCCGCCGTCAGTGAGTTGGGCGTGCAGCACATGGTCATCGCGGCCAACCCGTCCTTTCCGGCCGACAACCTGGCGCAATTGATCGAATTGGCGAAAAAGCAGCCGGGCAAGATCAGCTATGCCAGTTCGGGCAGCGGCACCGCCTTGCATCTGGGCATGGAGCTACTCAAGACACGAGCCGGGATCGACATCCTGCATGTGCCCTACAAGGGCGGGGCACCGGCGCAGCAGAACGTGATCGGCGGCCAGGTGCCGCTGCTTGTCGACATCTATCACAGCAGCTCGCCCTTCATCAAGGCGGGCAAGCTGAAGGCGATCGCGCTCTTCAGTCCCCAGCGCCCAAAGTCGGTGCCAGGCATCCCCACCATTGCCGAGACCGTGCCCAGTGTGAGCGCCGTCAGCGTGCTCGGCGTGGTGGCACCGGCGGCGACGCCACGCGCCATCGTCGCCAAGGCCAGCGCAGACATGGCCGCGGTCATTCGCTCGCCCGACTTCGTCGAACATCTGCAATCGATGGGCGTCGAGGCCGTCGGCTCCACACCCGAGCAGTTCGAGGCGGTCATTCGCGCCGACATCGAGAAGTGGGCGCCGGTCGTCAAGTCGTCCGGCGCGCTGCCCGACTGAGCCACGACGCTGACCGCCCTGACCCATCCCCATCACGAACCTCAACTTACGGATCTCTTCATGACCGCCGAATGCCTCAAGCACCAATCCCAGTCCTTCGCTTGGAAGGCGTCCTCTTTCAAAAGCTCGGCCGACTACAGTCTCAAACTCAGCGAGGCCGAGCAGACGGAGATCATCGCAGCCGTGCGCGCCTTGCCCGACGTGAGCCGGCCGCAAGGCACAGACGCGGCCGCTTTCGCAATGACGTCGCTGACGCCGCGACTCCAGGCCGCCTATGAGGAGGTGCGCAGCGGTCGAGGTTTCGTCGTCATCCGCGGCCTGCCGGTCGACAGCCTGAGCAAGGACGAGTTCGTCGCGGCGGTCTGGGGCGTCGGCCAGCATTTCGGCCATGCACTGTCGCAGAACACGAGTGGCGACCTGATCGGCCACGTGGTCGACGCGACGGCGGAAGACGCGACGCCGCGCATGTACCGCAGCAACCTCGAGCTGCGTCCGCACAACGACATCACGGCGATGATCTCGCTGGCCTGCTGGCACAAGTCCGAGACCGGCGGTGCATCGGTCATCGTGAGCGCGGTGACCGTGCACGATGCGCTGTGCAAGGACCATCCGGAAGTACTGGCTGCGCTCTATCGTGGCTTCCACTACCACCAGGTCGGCGAAGAAGCGCCAGGTGAGCCGCCCGTGACCCGGCAGCGCGTACCGCTCTTCGCGGTGCGCGACGGGCAGCTCAGCTCGCGCTACCTGCGCTCCAACCTGGTCGCCGGACATCGTGC
Organism: Variovorax ginsengisoli; assembly: GCF_030486595.1. GTDB lineage: Bacteria > Pseudomonadota > Gammaproteobacteria > Burkholderiales > Burkholderiaceae_C > Variovorax > Variovorax ginsengisoli_B. The sequence continues at coordinate 51,207 of NZ_JAUJZH010000035.1, forward strand.
GCTCGACATGCCGTTGACCGATGAAGACATCACCGCCCTCAACACCTTCGATGCGGTCGCCACCGCGCCGGAGAACCGGCTGGCCTTCTTCCTGGAACGCGGCGACATGCTGGTCGTCAACAACTACACCGTGATGCACGCGCGCACCTCGTTCAAGAACTACCCGGAACCGGAGCGCAAGCGGCATCTGGTGCGGCTCTGGATGGATCGCCCCGGCTTTCGCGATGTGCCCGGCGAATACATCTTCCACGAGGTCAACGGGGTGCCGAAGCGCGAAGGCAAGAGTGCTTCGCTCAACTTCAAGAAGCTCTATGCGGACGATCCCGTGGCGAGCGGCGGCGTGGCCGACCTCAAGGTGACCGACGAAATGGCGGCGAGCAACGTTTGAGGGGCGCAAGCGCGGGTGCGCCTCGCTTCGGTTAGGGTTCGCGCATCGACACCAACCGGGCGACCGACGTGAACCTGCGAGAGATGGAAGTTTTTCGTGCCGTGATGCTGAGCGGCACCGTCAAGGGTGCAGGCGCGCTCATGCACATCTCGCAGCCGGCCGCGAGCAAGCTGCTGGCGCTGGCCGAGCGCCATGCGGGCCTGCGCCTCTTCGAGCGGGTGCGCGGCCGGCTGATTCCAACGCAGGAAGCGCACCAGCTCTATCCGGAGATCGAGGCGGTATGGAAAAGCATGGAGAAGGCGCGCTCGGTCACGCGCGAACTGGCGGCGCCGCGGGGCGGGAGCCTTCGCATCGCGAGCACGGCGCGCTTCTGCACCTTCCTGCTGCCGCAGGCAGCGACGGCGTTGTACGCGACGTTCCCGCAGTTGAGCATCCACGTCGACATGGTGATGCCGCATCTCGTGACCGACGCGGTCGCACGCGGCATGTGCGACATCGGCCTGGAGATGCTGCCCACGGCGCATCCCGAGCTGGAAGTCGTGCGCACGCTGCACTGCGGCCTCGTCTGCGTGATGCCCGAGGGCCATCGCCTGGCACGCCGGAAGGTCGTCAAGGCCGAAGACCTTCGCACGGAACGCCTGATCGCCTTGTCGCAGGCACCGCCCTTCGGCCATCTGCTCGAGCAGGTATACGGCGGCCAGATGCAAGGCATCCGCGTCGACCTGGAGGTGACCTCCGGCACGGTCGCGTGCTGGTTCGCGCAGGCCGGCGCCGGCATTGCCTTGCTCGATGCGCCGACGGCAGCGGGTGGCGCCTTCAAGGGGCTCGTCGTCCGGCCGTTCTCCCCGAGCCCACGCATTCCGGTGCAGATCCTGCGCGGCAAGCATCGTTCGATGACGCCCGCCGCACGCGAGTTCTGCGAAGGATTCGAGCGGCTTTGGAAGCAGCACGTCGCACCTGTGAGGCGCTGAACTCGTGATCTCCAGCCGTCGGAAACGGCGTGCCTGCGGGTATTCCCTTTGTTGACGAATCATTAAATGAGCAATCAAATAGAGGACATGAAAGCAAGCGAACTGTTCAACGTCGAAGGCCGCGTCGTCGCCATCACGGGTGCCGCCGGCGGCATCGGGCTGGCCTACGCCGAGGTGATGGCGGCCAACGGTGCCAAGGTCAATCTCATCGACATCGATCCGCTGGCACTGACAGTTGCCGTCGGACGGCTCCGGGCCGACGGCAGCGAAGTCCACGGCGAGTTCGCCGACGTGACGAAGCCCGACACGGTTCGCCAGGCCTTCGCCAACATCGTCGAGCGCCACGGCCGCCTCGACGTCGTGTTCGCCAATGCGGGGATCAGCGGCGGCCCGGGCTTCCTCAACGGTGCCGGCGAACGCAATCCCGCCGGCGCGATCGAGAATCTCTCGCTCGACGTATGGGAACGCGTCATCGCGACCAACACGACCTCGGTCTTCCTCACCCTGCAAACCGTCGTGCCGTACATGAAGCAGCAGCAGGGCGGCGGACGCATCATCGTCACCAGCTCGATCTCGGCATCGAAGACCGAGACGCTGGTCAGTTCGATCTATGCGACCTCCAAGGCGGCCGTCGGTTACCTGGTGCGGCAGGCCGCCCATGAACTCGCCAAGTACGACATCCTGGTCAATGCGATCTCGCCCGGCCCGGTCATCACCAACATCGGCGGCGGAAGGCTCAAGGATGCCGACGCGCGCAAGCCTTTCGAGCGCGCTGCGCCGCTCGGGCGTATCGCCACCACGCAGGACCTTCAAGGCGCCGCGCTGTATCTCGCTTCGCCCGCGTCGAGTCTGGTCACCGGGGCGCAGATCCTCATCGACGGCGGCACGGCGCTCGGCCCGGCTGATTGAGGCCAACCCCATGAACACCCGAAACAACGCCAGCGACCTCCGCTTGCCAACCCCTGTCCAGATCACTTCGCCCGACGGGCACGCCTTCGGCTGCTGGGTCGCTCCAGCCGAAGGAACGCCGCGCGGGGCGGTCGTCGTGCTGCAGGAAATCTTCGGCGTCAATGCCCATATCCAGTCGGTCTGTGCACGGCTCGCCAAAGAAGGCTACGACGCCTACGCGCCCGCGCTCTTCGATCGCCTGCAGCCCGGCTTCACGTCCGGCTACAGCCAGGAAGAGGTTGCGCAAGCGCTCAAGCTCCTGCCGCGGCTCGACTGGCCCGCGATGGTGGCCGACACACTCGCAACCGTGGACCTTGCGAGGCAGACCCGGGACTCCGTCGCCCTGATGGGCTTCTGTCTCGGCGCCTCGGTCGCGTGGATGGCGGCACAGCGCCGGCCCGGCATCGCGGCCGTGGTCGGCTACTACGGCGGCCAGATCGTCCAGCACCTCGACCGGCCGGCGCAGAGCCCGACCCTGCTGCACTACGGCGAAACCGACCACACGATACCGATGGCCGATGTGGAGCGCATCCGCTCGGCGCGGCCCGAGTGCGAGCTTCACGTCTACGCGGCGGGCCATGGCTTCAACTGCGATGCGCGCGCTTCGTACGAGCCGGCGTCGGCGACGCTGGCCTGGGACCGCTCGATCCGCTGGCTCGCGGCGCACAGGGGGTGACTTTGATGGACAAGAAGCTCGAGCCCCGCGACGGTGCCCTGGCCCTGCTCGCCGCCCCGATCGCGCCGCTGGCCGACGAGTACATCGCTGTCCTGGTCATGAGCCTGGCTGGCCGGCTCAACCGCGGCGCGTCGAACTACTACCTGAAGCAATTCGACATCAGCATGGTCGACTACAGAATCGTGCTGGCGCTCGGGCTCGCGAAGAACCTGAACATCAGCGCGGTGGCGGCTTCGGCCGACGTCGACAAGGCGGCGGCGAGCCGCAGCCTCCGCGCGCTGGAGCAGCGCGGCGTGGTCGAGCTGGAGCAGACCGCGACCCGGGGCCGCGCGGCCATCGTCCACCTCACCGAGGCCGGCCGCGAGCTCGAACGCGCACTCAAGAAATCGTCGCGACAGCGCGAGCGCCGCTTCGTCGCCGGCCTGTCCGAGGACGAGCGCAAGCATGCGGTCGCGCTGCTCAAGAAACTCATCGCCGGCGTACCGCACATGAACAAGGAATGATCTTCCGTGACATCGATCTACGACAACCCCCTGAAATTCAAGCGCATCGAGGTCCGCCCGATGAACAGCACCATCGGCGCCGAGATCCATGGCGTCGACCTGACCCGTCCGCTCGACGAGCAGACCTGGCAGGAGGTGCGGCAGGCTTTCGCCGACTACCTCGTCGTCTATTTTCCGAATCAGCCCCTGACGCACGACCAGCATCTGGCGTTCAGCGAGCGCTTCGGTCCGCTGATGGCGATGCCGCAGCTGCTGTCGGTCGAAGGCTACGAGCAGGTCCACATCATCAAGCGCGACGCCGACGACAGCAGCCGCGTGATCGGCGAGAGCTGGCATTCGGACAGCACCTACTTCGAGTCGCCGCCGGCCGCGGTGATCATGCGCTCGGTCACGGTGCCCGAGTTCGGCGGCGACACCGGCTTTCTGAGCATGTATGCGGCATACGAAACGCTGTCGCCCAAGCTACGCTCGCTGCTCGACGGGCTCCAAGTGGTGCACAGCGCGACGCGCATCTACGGTTCAGCCTATCACGCGCAGAAGAAGAAGTTCAGCTCGGTCAACGCACGCACCGATCTCGACATCGAAGCCGGCGACCGCGAGCAGATCCATCCGGCGGTGTGCACGCATCCGATCTCCGGCCGCCGCTTCCTGTACCTGAACCAGGTCTATGTGCAGCGCTTCGAAGGCATGACGGAGGCCGAGAGTCAGCCGCTGCTGCGCTTTCTTTACGACCACGCCGCGCGCTTCGAGAACACCTGCCGCGTTCGCTGGCAGAAGGATCAGGTGCTGATCTGGGACAACCGTTGCACGATGCACAAGGCCATTCCGGACTACATCGGCCGCGCCCGATACATGACTCGCACGACCGTCGCCGGCCAACCGCCGCGCTGAGATTCCATTGAGCCGACCCAGCCCCCACCGAGGACACTCTCCATGAAAAGCAAGCTCTTTCGCAGAACCTTCGTCGCCGTCGCGGCCCTCGCCGCTGGCGCCATGGTCGCCGGTGCCGGCCTGATGTCGGCTTCACCGGCCATGGCGCAGGCCGCACCCGCGCTCACCACCGTCAATGCCGGCTTCGTGCCCGTGACCGACGTGGCGGCGCTCTACCTCGGAGAGGAGGTCGGCATCTGGAAAAAGCACGGCCTGCAACTCAAGGCCAACGTGGCATCGACCGGCGCCGTACCGTCCGTCATGAGTGGTGAATACCACTTCGGCTTCACCGCGCTGGTCAATGTTCTGCAGGCACGCGACAAAGGCCTGCCGCTCAAGATCATCGCGGCCGGCTCGAGTTCGACCGGCGTGAAGGGCGCCGACGTGACGATGATCCACGCCGGTCCGCAAAGCGGCATCAAGTCGGCCAAGGATCTCGAAGGCAAGACGGTCAGCGTGAACGCGCTCAACGGCCTGCTGCAGATGCTCGGCAAGGCGGCCGTGAAGGCCGACGGCGGCGACCCGGCCAAGGTGCGCTTCATCGAACTGGGTTTCGCGGAAGCACTCGCCGCGCTGCAGGCCGGGAAGATCGATGCGATGGTCGGCGCCGAACCTTTCGGCACCGCGGCGATCGCAGCCGGTTTTCCGCCGATCGCTTCGCCTTACCAGTCGATGTCGACCAAGAGCATGCTGACCTCGTCGTACTTCACGAGCGAGCCGCAGATCAAGGCCAATCCCGAGCTGTTCAAGAAGATTCGAGCCGCCATCAACGAATCGCTCGACTACGCGCAGAGCCATCCGGACGAAGTGCGCAAGCAACTGCCCAAGTTCACCAAGCTCGGTCCCGATGTGGCGGCCAAGCTGATCCTGCCGCGCTACCTGACCGACGTCCCGCGCGAGTCCGTCGAGATGTTCTCCAAGACCGGCAACGAGTTCGGCATGCTCAGCAAGCCCGCCGCGTACGACGTCGTGGTCTGGACCGAAGGCAAGTGATCGTGGCCGCGAGCAACGGACTGGCAGGGAACGACGCGGTGCCGCGAATGACGCCGGCTGCTCGCAATCGCGCCTTCGACACGGCCGCGAGCAAGCGTTGGCTGGGCAGCATGACCGGTATCTTGTTGCTCGCATCTTTGTGGGAGATCGCACCGCGCGCGGGCTGGCTCAGCCGCGACTTCTTCCCGCCGCTGTCGGTCGTCCTGGGGCGCCTGTCGGTGCTCGTGACGACCGAGGAATTCTGGGGCTTCGTCGCCAGCACCATTCGCACCTGCGTGCTGGGACTGGCCATTGCGGCCATTGCCGGCGTGCTCATCGGTCTGGCCATCGGACTCACGCCAGGTGCTCGCAAGTACACGCATTCGACCATCGAGTTCTTGCGGCCGATTCCATCGGTCGCGCTGATTCCGGGCGTGATCCTGCTGTTCGGTGCGCGCTACCAGTCGGGCGTCGTGCTCATCACCTACGCGGCCTTCTGGCAGGTCCTGCTGCAGATGCTCTACGGCCTGAACGACATCGACAGCGTGGCGCGCGACACCGCGCGCACCTTCCGTTTCAGCCGCTTCGGCTATGTGCGCCACGTGGCCTGGCCGACCCTGCTGCCCTACCTGTTCACCGGCTTGAGGCTCGCCGCCGCCATGGCGCTGGTGCTGGCAGTGACGGCAGAGATGGTCATCGGCAGCCAGGGCGTCGGTCGCGGCATCGTGGTGGCGCAGGCTTCCAACGCCACAGCCGAGGCCTACGCCTATGTGCTGGTGGCGGGCCTGATGGGGGTGGCCATCAACTTGGCGGCGCGGCTGCTGGAGCGTCGCCTGCTTCAATGGCATCCGAGCGTGCGCAATACCGGGGGTGCGCGATGATCCCGTCCTTCCTGCGCAAGTTGGTGGTCGAGCTGGCGCTGCCGCTGATCCTCTTCGCCCTGCTCTATGCGCTGAGCGCCGACTCGACCAACTTCTACTTCCCGCCACTCGCCGCCGTGCTCGAAAAGTTCAACGGCCTGTGGCTCGGGCCGCGCTTCTTCTCCGACGTCGTTCCGAGCTTCCAGCGGCTGATGGCGGGCTACCTGATCGCCAGCCTCCTGGGTACGGCCATCGGCATCGTCATCGGCAGCCACGCCGGCGTTCGCCGCGCGGCCGAGCCGGTGCTGGAGTTCTTCCGTGCGGTGCCGCCCGTCGCCATGATCCCTCTGCTGATCATGAGCATGGGCTTCGGCGACGCGATGAAGATCACCGTCATCGTGGCGGGCGCGATCTGGCCGATCCTGCTCAACACGGTCGAAGGCGTCAAGGCGGTCGACTCGGTGCTCGATGACACCTGTCGCACCTACCAGATCAAGGGCCTGGCGCGACTCTGGCACTTCATCCTGCCGGCGGCGTCGCCCCAGATCATCGTCGGCATGCGTCTAGGGCTGTCGATCGGCATCGTGCTGATGGTCATCAGCGAGATGTTCGCGGCGCTCGACGGGCTGGGCTCGGCCATCATCTACTTCCAGCGCAGCTACGAGATTCCGCAGATGTGGAGCGGCGTGCTGATGCTCGGCCTCTTCGGCTTCGGGCTGTCGATGGCCTTCAGGCTGTTCGAGCACCACGTGCTCGGCTGGTACTACGGAATGCGCAATCTCGAAAGAAAGAGCTGAAGCCATGAGCGCTGTCATGAACAACCCGCAACTCGAAGTCGGCTCCTCCGGCGCTCCCGCCGCGCCGGTGGTGTCGGTCCAGCATCTCAACAAGGTCTACGAATCGAAGGAGCGGCGCGTCGAAGCCATCGGCGACCTGAGCTTCGAGGTGCGGCATGGCGACTTCACCTGCATCGTCGGCCCCTCGGGGGCCGGCAAGACCACCTTGCTGAAGTGCCTGTCGGGCCTGCTGGCGCCGACGCGCGGCACCATCCGCGTGAACGGGCACGACGTGACATCGCCGCCCGAGGAGATGGCCATCGTGTTCCAGGAATACGGCCGCAGCCTGTTCCCGTGGAAGACGGTGCGCGAGAACGTCGAGCTGCCCCTGCGCGAGCGCAAGGTGCCCAAGGACCAGCGCAGGCGCATGGTCGATGCAGCGCTGGAGGCCGTGGCGCTCGCGGGCGTCGGCGATTCGTATCCGTGGCAACTGTCGGGCGGCATGCAGCAGCGCGTCGCGATCGCGCGCGCCGTCGCCTACCAGCCCAAGGTGATGGTGCTCGACGAGCCTTTCGCCGCGGTCGATGCGCAGACGCGCGCCGACCTCGAAGACCTCATGCTGCGCCTGTGGAGCGAGCTCGACCTGACCGTGATCTTCGTCACCCACGACATCGACGAGGCCGTGTACCTCGGCCAGCGGGTCCTGGTGCTGTCGTCGTCACCGACTCGGGTGCTCGATGACGTGCCCATCGACATCGCCGGGCCGCGCACGCAGGCGCTGACCCGGGTCGAACCCGGCTTCGCGGAACTGCGAACGCGTGTCTATCAGGGCATCCAGGCCGCCAAGGCGAAGAAGGTCGCCGCATGAAGCGCCGCGCGCTGCTGCGCACGATGGGGGTTGCCGCCCTGTCGACGTTGCCAGGTGCCGCGAGCACCTGGGCGCAGGCACCGGCCTTCCCGAAGCCCGGCAAGGCGATCCGCATCATCGTCGGCTTCGCGCCGGGCGGTCCGACCGACACGCAGGCGCGCGTGCTGGCGCTGGAGATGTCGAAGTCGCTCGGCACCCCGGTCATCGTCGAGAACAAGCCTGGCGCCAGCGGCGGTATCGGCGCCGTGGAGGTCGCGCGCGCCGAGCCGGACGGCCATACGTTGATGTACATCTCGGACGGTGTGGTCTCCCAGAATCCGCACACCCTGAAGTCCGTTCAATACGACGCGCTGAAGGACTTCACACCGATCGCGCAGACCACCGCCGGCGGCGTGGTCCTCGTGATGACGCCGGCGCTGCCCGTGAAGACGGTGAGCGAACTCGTCGCCTACGGCAAGGCCCATCCGGGGACGCTCTCGTATGCGTCCTTCGGCACCGGCACCGTATCGCACATCTACGGCGAAGTGCTACGGCAAGCGACGGGCATCGACCTCGTCCATATTCCCTACAAGGGCAGCGCCGACGCGCTCAAGGACCTGCTGGCCGGACGGGTGCAGCTGATGTTCGACTCGCCTTCCACCGCGGTGCAGTATGCCAAGGACGGCCGCCTGCGGATTCTCGGCAGCGCCGGTGAAAAGCGGCGCAGCCTGATGCCCGACACGCCCACCTTGCTCGAACTCGGGCTGCCCGGCTTCGAGATCCGTGGCTGGAACGGACTCTTCGGACCGGCGAAGATGGGCGATGCCGTGCTGCAGCCGCTCTATGCCGGTGTCCGTGCGGCGACACGCACGAAGACCTTCCAGGAGGCCTTGGTCACCATGGCCTTCGACCCGGTCGACGAAACGCCAGCGCAGTTCGCCCAGGTCGTGAAGCGCGACTACGATCGTTGGGGTGCCTACGTGCGGCAGGCGAAGATCGCGCCGGAATAGCTCGTCACGGCGCGGGCACGCGGCCCGGCGAAGCCCCCGCGCAAAGGTGCTCCACCAGGCTGCGCGCCGCCGGCGACAGCGCCTCCAGCGAGCGCACGCACACCACCAGCTGCCGGCGCACCCAGGGCTCGTCGAGCGCGACGGCGCGGATGTCGAGCGACGCCAGATACAGCCGCGCACTCCGGCGCGGCAGGATGCCGATGCCCATGCCGGCGGCCACCATCAACGACATCGCGTCGTAGCCGCTGACCTGGATGCGCAGCCGCAGCGGCAGGCCGATCTCCGCCGCTGCCCGGTGCAGCTGGTTGTTGACCGCGCTGCCCGGATGGGCGCCGACGAATTCATGCGCCAGCGCCTCGCGGAAGCTCGCCTTCTTGCGCCGCGCCAGCGGATGCGCGCGCGGCACGATCAGCACCAGTTCGTCCTCGCGGTACGGCAGCATGGCCAGCGGCTCGCCGTAGGCGCCCGCGTTGAGGATGCCGATGTCGGCCGTGCTGTCGGCCACGGCCCGCGCGATGGCCGAGCTGATGCGTTCCTGCAGATGCACCTGCACCAGCGGGGCAGCCGCCATGAAGCTGCGCAGGTCGTCGGGCAGAAACTGCGTGATGGCCGAGATGTTGGCGAACACCCGCACGTGGCCGCGCAGCCCGCTGGCGTAGCCCGCCATCTGCTCGGCGATGTCGTCCAGGCCGTAGAGCACGCCGCGCGCGAGCCCCAGCAGCGCATGCGCGGCCGCGGTGGCTTGCGCCCCCTTGTTGCTGCGCTGGAACAGCACCGTGTCGAGCGCTGCCTCGAGCTCGCTGATGCGCTTGCTCACGGCCGCCGGCGCCAGGTGCTCGCGCAGCGCGGCGGCCGCGATGGTGCCCTCTTCCATGACCGCGACGAAGAGGCGCAACGAGACAGGATCCAGTTTCATGGAGGGCTATTTGAGCACCATCGCGATCCGCGATGGCAACCTCGCCAATGAACGCTTTGCGGCCCTCCCGCGGCCAGCCATGATCCGCGCCATGAACCCTGATTCCAACACCGCCCTCGCCGGCCTCAAGGTGGTCGAGATGGGCCAGCTGATCGCCGGTCCCTTCTGCGGCAAGACGCTCGGCGAATTCGGCGCCGAAGTCGTGAAGATCGAGGCGCCGGGCAGCGGCGACCCGCTGCGCAACTGGCGCCTGCTGCAGGACGGCACCTCGGTCTGGTGGCAGGTGCAGTCGCGCAACAAGCGCTCGGTGGCGATCGACCTGCGCGCCGCCGAAGGCCAGGAGATCGCGCGCCGGCTGATCGCCGAGGCCGACGTACTGATCGAGAACTTCCGGCCCGGCACGCTCGAGGGCTGGGGCCTGGGCTGGGACGACCTGCGCCGGATCAACCCCGGGCTCGTGATGTTGCGCATCTCGGGCTACGGCCAGACCGGGCCCTACCGCGACCTGCCCGGCTTCGGCGCCATCGGCGAAGCGATGGGCGGGCTGCGCCATCTCACCGGCGAGCCCGGGCGGGTGCCAGTGCGGGTGGGCGTCTCGATCGGCGACACGCTGGCGGCGCTGCACGGCACCATCGGCGTGCTGCTGGCGCTCTACCACCGCAAGGTGCATGGCGGCCCGGGCCAGGTCATCGACGTGGCGCTGCACGAGGCGGTCTTCAACGTGATGGAAAGCCTGCTGCCCGAGTACAGCGCCTTCGGTGCGGTGCGCGAGGCGGCCGGCAGCGCGCTGCCGGGCATCGCGCCGTCCAACGCCTACCGCTGCGCCGACGGCTACGTGCTGGTCGCCGGCAACGGCGACAGCATCTTCCGCCGCCTCATGGAAGTCGTGGGCCGCCCCGACCTGGCGTCAGCACCCGACCTGCAAGGCAACGCCGGCCGGGTGGCGCGGGTCGACGAGCTCGACGCCGCGATCGGCGCCTGGACCCTGTCGCGCACTATCGACGAGGTGCTTCGGCTGCTCGGCGCGGCCAGGGTCCCGGCGGGCCGGGTCTACACCGCCAAGGACATCCACGAAGACCCGCACTACCGGGCGCGCGACATGATCCTGCGCCAGGTCACGCGCGACGGCCACGCGGTCGACGTGCCCGGCATCGTGCCCAAGCTGTCGGGCACGCCCGGCAGCGTGCGCTCGTCGGCGCCGCGGCTGGGCGACGACACCGATGCCGTGCTGCGCGAAGCCGGCCTGACGGCCGAGCAGATCGCCCTGCTGCGCTCGAAAGGAGCCATTGCATGACCGCATCGAGCACACCCTGGACGGGCGCACGCCGCCGCGTCCACATGCAGGAAGTCGGCCCGCGCGACGGCCTGCAGATGGAATCGGCCTTCGTGCCCACCGCCGACAAGATCGCCCTGATCGATGCGCTGTCGGCCGCCGGCCTCGCCAAGATCGAGGCCACCGCCTTCGTCTCGCCGCAGGCCATCCCGGCGCTGCGCGACGCCGAGATCGTGCTGCGCGAGATCGCCCGCGCACCCGGCGTGGTCTACACCTGCCTGGTGCCGAACCTGCGCGGCGCCGAGCGGGCGATCGAGGCGCGCGCCGACGAACTCAACCTCGTGATGTCGTGCAGCGAGACCCACAACCTGGCCAACCTGCGGATGACGCGGGCCCAGTCGTTCGCTGCGCTCTCGGGAGTGATCGGGCTGGCGCGGCAGGCCGGGGTGCCGGTCAACGTCTCGCTCTCGTGCGTGTTCGGCTGCCCGATGGAGGGCGACATCGACCCGGCCGTGGTGCTCGAATGGGCCGGGCGCTTCATGGCCGCCGGCGCCCGCGGCATCACGCTGTGCGACACCACCGGCATGGCATTCCCGAGCCAGGTGTCGCGCATCGTCGGGCTGTTCCGCCAGCGCCTGCCGGCCGCCGAACTGACGCTGCACTTCCACAACACGCGCGGCATGGGCCTGGCGAACGTGCTGGCCTCGCTGGACGCCGGCGCCGACCGCTTCGACGCCTCGCTCGGCGGCCTCGGCGGCTGCCCCTACGCGCCGGGCGCGAGCGGCAACGTGTGCACCGAGGAGATCGTGCATGCCCTCGAACTGATGGACTTCGACACCGGCTGCGACCTGGCGCTGTTGCTGCAGGCCGCCGCCAGGCTGCCGGGCCTGATCGGCCACGAGATCCCGAGCCAGATCGCCAAGGCCGGCCGCCGGCTCGACCTGCACGCACCGCCGCCGGATTTCGCGCTTTGGCGCGACCGGGCGCTGGCGCGCGACGCCTGAAGACCCATTTTTTTCTTAGAACGACGACAGGAGACTTCCATGAAACCCGCTCACACCCTCTCGCGCCGCGCCCTCGGCCTGGCCGCGCTCGGCATCGCCGCCTTGGGCGTCGCCCCGGCCCTCCACGCGCAGGCGCCCGCCGGCTACCCGAGCCGGCCGGTGATGCTGCTCGTGCCGACGGCGGCCGGGGGCACCACCGACATCGCCGCGCGCATGCTCGGCGTCCCGCTGGGCGCCGCGCTCGGCCAGACTGTGGTGGTCGACAACAAGGGCGGCGCCAACGGCGTCATCGCCGCGGGCGCAGTGAAGCGCGCCGAGCCCGACGGCTACACGCTGCTGATGCAGTACTCGGGCTACCACGTCATCACGCCGCTGGTCAGCAAGCAGGCGCCGCAATGGGAGGCGAAGGACTTCACGCCGGTGGCCAACGTGCTGTCGGCGCCGCAGATCGTGGTGGTGCGCGCCGACCTCCCCTTCAAGACCATGGCCGAGCTGGTGGCCTACGCCAAGGCGCATCCGGGGAAGATCAACTACGCCTCGTCGGGCAACGGCTCGCTGCAGCATGCGACCGGCGCGATGCTCGAGCAGCAGGCCGGCATCCAGCTGACCCACATCCCGTACAAGGGCACCGGCCCGGCGCTGCAGGACCTGCTGGGCGGCCAGGTCGACATCACCTTCGGCACCGCGCCGCCCTTCGTGCCGCACATCCAGTCGGGCAAGCTGCGGGTGCTGGCGACCACCGGCAAGACCCGTCTGCCCAGCCTGCCCGACGTGCCGACGACCGCCGAAGCCGGCCTGCCGAATCTCGACGCCACCTCGTGGTTCGCGGTCTTCGCTCCGGCCAGGACACCCAAGCCGATCATCGACAAGCTGACGGCGGAGATCGCCCGGATCGTGTCCACGCCCGCCTTCAGGCAGAAGGCCCAGGAACAGGGTGCAACGGCCGACTACCTGAATCCGCAGCAGATGGACGCGCTGGTGAAATCCGAGACCGCGCGCTGGACGGAGGTCGTCAAGGCGGCGAAGATCGAGGCGGATTGAGCGGCGCCGGGCGGCTCGCGGACAGCCGGGCGGCGGCTCGTCCCACAGCCGGAACGCCCGGCCTCGCCGACACTCGAAACACCATGCGATCTCTCGCCCGATTTCCATTGAACGCCGCCGCCGCGGCCGTGCTGCTCGGCGGCCTGCTGGCCGGCTGCGCCAGCGACCCGTCGCGGGTCCAGCTGGGCACGCCCCGGGACGCGGTGCTCCAGCAACTGGGCCCGCCGACCGCCACCTACCGCTTCACCGGCGGCGAGCGGCTGCAGTATTCGCGCGGCCCGGCCGGCTTCCAGGTCAGCAATGTCGACCTGGACGCGGCGGGCCGCGTCCAGTCGGTGCGCCAGGAACTCGACGAGGGCCTGTTCGGCAACACGATCCGGCCCGGCCAATGGCGCATTCCCGACGTGCTCTTCACCTACGGACCGCCCTACCAGCAGACGCGCGTGACCTCCTTCGACGGCACGGTCTGGTCGTGGCGCTACCTGCACATCAACAACCGGCGGTTCCTCTATATCTACGTCGATCCCACGGGGCTGGTCGACCACTACAACGTGGGCGACGACCTGGAGTTCGAGCGCTGGCGCTGGTAGCCGTCGCCGCGCAGTCCATCGCAAGGCCGGTCGCCCGGTCCGGTGGACGGCTTGCCGTCGGCGCGGAGATACTTCGGCCATGCCCGAATCCATGACCCCCGCCGACCCGCGTCTCTGGCTCGAAGAGGTCGAGGGCGCCGACGCCCTGGGCTGGGTCCGCGAGCAAAATGCCCGGACCCTGGGCACCCTGGCCGCGACGCCGGCATTCGCCCGCACCCAGGCCTCGATACAGGCCGTGCTCGACTCCGACGCCAGGATCGCCGAGGTCGCCAAGATCGGCGAGCTCTACTACAACTTCTGGAAGGACGCCGACCACCCGCTCGGCCTGTGGCGGCGCACCACGATGGCCGAGTACCGGGGCGCCGACCCGGCCTGGGAAACCGTGCTCGACCTCGACGCCCTCGCCGCCGCCGAGGGCGTGCAATGGGTCTGGCACGGTGCGTCCGTGCTGCGCCCCGCGTACCGCAAGGCGCTCCTGAGCCTGTCGCGCGGCGGCGCCGATGCCGACGTCACGCGCGAGTTCGACCTGGTCGCCAAGGCCTTCGTGACGCCCACGGAAGGCGGCTTCTTCCGGCCCGAATCCAAGGGCGGCCTGGCCTGGATCGACGACGACACGGTCTATGCCTTCACCACCCTCGGCGAGTCGGCGTCGACCGCCTCGGGCTATCCCCGGGTCGCCCGGCGCTGGGCCCGCGGTACGCCGCTGGAGGCCGCCCCCGCGGTGTACGAAGGCCTGGCCGACGACATGTACATCTCGGCCTGGCGGTCCCACACACCCGGCTTCGAGCGCGACTTCGTGTCCCGGTCGCTGGCCTTCTACAGCGCGGAGCTGTTCCTGCTGGCCGAGGGCGACCGGTTGCTGAAGGTCGACGTGCCGCTGTCGGCCCAGCCGAGCATCCAGCGCGAATGGCTGCTGGTCGAATTGCGCGACCCCTGGGAGGTCGGCGGCCGCAGCCACCCCGCCGGCGCCCTGCTGGCGACCCGGCTCGAGCGCTTCATGCGCGGCGAGCGCGATTTCGAGGTCCTCTTCGAGCCCGGCCCGACGCGCTCGCTGGCGGCCGCGACCTGGACCCGCAGCCACCTCGTGGTCAACGTGCTCGACGACGTGAAGAACCGCCTGCACGTGCTGACGCCGCCGGCCAGCGGCAGCGGGCCGTGGACCCGCAGCGAATTCATCGGCGCCCCGCCCATCGGCAGCGTGCACGCCTGGGCGGTCGACCGCGACGCCAGCGACCAGATCTGGCTGAGCGCGACCGACTACCTCACGCCCTCGACTCTCTCGCTGGCCACGGTGGGGCAGCCGCCCGAACTGCTCAAGGCCATGCCGGCCTTCTTCGACGCCACGGGCCTGGTGGTGGAGCAGCGCTTCGCCAATTCCGACGACGGCACCCGCGTGCCCTATTTCATGGTGCGCCGGGCCGACCTGATGTTCGACGGCACGGCGCCGACGCTGCTCTACGGCTACGGCGGCTTCGAGATCTCGCTGACCCCGGGCTATTCGGGCGCCCTCGGGCGCGCGTGGCTGGACCTGGGCGGCGTCTACGTGGTGGCGAACATCCGCGGCGGCGGCGAATACGGGCCGCGCTGGCACCAGGCCGCGCTGCGGCAGAACCGCCATCGCGCCTACGAGGATTTCTCCTCGGTGGCCAAGGACCTGGTGGCGCGCGGGGTCACCTCCCCCCGGCATCTCGGCGCCCAGGGCGGCTCCAACGGCGGGCTGCTCGCCGGCATGATGCTGACCCGCTACCCGGCGCTGTTCGGCGCCGTGGTGATCGAGGTCCCGCTGCTCGACATGCGGCGCTACACGCACCTGCTGGCCGGCGCCTCCTGGATGGCGGAGTACGGCGACCCCGACGACCCGGCGCAGTGGGAATTCATCCGCAGCTTCTCGCCCTACCACCTGTTCGATCCGGGGCGTGACTACCCCCCGGTGCTGTTCACCACCTCGACCCGCGACGACCGCGTGCACCCGGCCCATGCGCGCAAGATGGCGGCGGCGATGATCGAGGCCGGCAAGGACGTGAGCTACTACGAGAACATCGAGGGTGGCCACGGCGGCGCCGCCACCAACGCGCAGGCGGCGACCCTGAAGGCGCTGGCCTACCGCTTCCTCTGGGAGCGGCTCGGCCCGGCGCCGGCGGCCGGCGACGAAGCGCTGCGGGTCCAGTTGGCCGAGCGCACGGCCGAGCTCGCACAGCGCGCCGGCGAACTCGCGCTGATCAACAGCATCCAGCAGGGCATGGCCGCCAGGCTGGAGTTCCAGGCCATCGTCCGCATGGTCGGCGACAAGCTGCGCGAAGTGTTCGACTCCGGCGACATCAACATCCTGTGGTGGGACGACAAGACCGGGCTGATGCAGGCGCTCTATCGCTACGAGCACAACCGGCCGCTGCCGCTGCCGCCGGCGCGGCCCCTGAAGCCGGACGGCCCGGCCGAGCGGATCCTGCGCACCCGCCGGCCCGTCGTGGCGAACTCACGCGAGGAACAGACCCGCGCCGGATTCGTGCCGGCCCCGGGGACCGACTGGGCGCATTCGATCGTGGCGGTGCCGATCATCGGCAGCGACCGGGTGCTGGGCATCCTCGGCATGCAGGACCACGAGCGCGAACATGCCTTCGGGAGCCACGCCATCCGGTTGCTCGAGACCGTGGCGGCGAGCATGGGCCTGGCGCTCGAGAACGCCCGCCTGTTCGACGAGATGCAGGCGACCCTGGAGCGGCAGACCGCCATGTCCGAGGTGCTTCAGGTCATCAGCAGTTCGATGGAGAACGCACAGCCGGTGTTCGACAAGATCCTCGACAGCTGCCAGCGCCTGTTCTCCGGCTCGCAGATGGGCATCTCGCTGATCGGCAGCGACGGGCTGGTGCACCTGGGGGCCCACCGCGGCTCGGCCCGCGAAGCCCTCGAGAAGTACTATCCGCGGCCGATCGACCCGATCCCGGTCGCGGTGTCGCAGGAGGCGCTCGCGGTGCTTCATATTCCGGACGTGCTGGCGGAGCCGCACCTGCCTCGCTTCATGCGCGAGCTGGCCGAAACAGTCGGCACCTACGCGATCATGATCGCCCCGCTGATCTGGGAGGGGCACAACATCGGCTCGATCCACGTCACGCGGCAGCCCCCGGGCCCGTTCGACCCGAAGGAGATCAAGCTGCTGAAGACCTTCGCCGACCAGGCCGTGATCGCGATCCAGAACGCGCGCATGTTCGCCGAGACCAAGGAAGCGCGGGCCGCGGCCGAGGCCGCCAACGAGGCCAAGAGCGCCTTCCTGGCGACCATGAGCCACGAGATCCGCACCCCCATGAATGCCGTCATCGGCATGAGCGGGCTGCTGCTCGACACCGCGCTCGATGCCGAGCAGCAGGACTACGTCTCGACCATCCGGGACTCGGGCGATGCACTCCTGACCATCATCAACGACATCCTCGACTACTCGAAGATCGAGGCCGGCCGGATGGACATCGAGGCCCATCCCTTCGACCTGCGCGATTGCGTGGAGTCGGCGCTCGACCTGGTCAGCACCCGGGCGACCGAGAAGGACCTCGACACGGCCTATGTCTTCGAAGGCGAGGTGCCCGCCGCAGTGAGCGGCGACCTGCCGCGGCTGCGGCAGATCCTGCTGAACCTGCTGAGCAACGCGGTGAAGTTCACCGAGGCCGGCGAGGTGGTGGTGACGGTCGGCGCCGACGCCCGGCCGGGCGGCCGGGTCGCGCTGACCTTCGCGGTGCGCGACACCGGCATCGGCCTCTCGCCGCAGGGCATGGGCCGGCTGTTCCAGTCGTTCTCGCAGGCCGACTCCAGCACCACCCGCAAGTACGGCGGCACCGGCCTCGGCCTGGCCATCAGCAAGCGGCTGGCCGAGATGATGGGCGGCCGCATGTGGGCCGAGAGCGGCGGGCTGGGCACGGGCTCGACCTTCCATTTCAGCATCGAGGTGCCGGTGGCGCCGCTGCCGCCCAGCCGGCACCGCGACTTCCTCGGCGTGCAGCCCGAACTGCAGGGCCGGCGCGTGCTGGTGGTGGACGACAACGCGACCAACCGCCGCGTGCTGGCGGCGCAGGTCGACAAATGGGGCATGGCCGCGCGCGCCACCGAATCGCCCCTCGAGGCCCTGCACTGGATCGAGCAAGCCGAGCCCTTCGACCTGGCGGTGCTCGACATGCACATGCCCGGCATGGACGGCATCGCGCTGGCGCGACGTGTGCGGGCGACCCGCCCGACCCTGCCGCTGGTGCTGTTCAGCTCCCTCGGCCGGCGCGATGCGGGCGAGGCCGAATCCCTGTTCGACGCCTACCTCGGCAAGCCGATCCGGCAGTCGCACCTGTTCGACACCCTGATCGGCCTGCTGGCGCCTGAATCGGCCGCCCGGCCTACGGACGGCGGCGCCCTCAAGCCGCAGATCGATCCGTCGATGGCGGCGCGTCATCCGCTGCGCATCCTGCTGGCCGAGGACAACGCGGTGAACCAGAAGCTCGCGCTGCGCCTGCTGCAGCAGATGGGCTACCGGGCCGACCTGGCCGCCAACGGCATCGAGGCCGTCGAGTCGGTGCAGCGCCAGGCTTACGATGTGGTGCTGATGGATGTACAGATGCCCGAACTCGACGGCCTGGATGCGACCCGGCAGATCTGCGAACTGCTGCCGGGCACGCAACGACCCCGGATCGTCGCGATGACGGCCAACGCCATGCAGGGCGACCGCGAAATGTGCATGGCCGCGGGCATGGACGACTACCTGGCCAAGCCGATCCGCGTCGATCGGCTGGTCGAGGCACTGAACAGCGTGCCGCCACGAAAGGACCGAACGACATGAGCGATGCGACGATCGACGCTGCCACCTTCGCCGAGCTGCAGGAAAGCGCGGGGGCCGACTTCGTCAAGGAACTGGTGCAGACCTTTCTCGAGGAGGCGCCGGCGATGCTGTCGGAGCTGCGGGAGTCGCTCGCGGCGGGCCAGGCCGACGCCTTCCGCCGGGCGGCGCATTCCCTGAAGTCGAACAGCCTCACCTTCGGCGCGCTGGCGCTCGCCGCGCTGGCGCGCGAACTCGAGCTTGGCGGACTCGACGCCGCCGCCCTCCAGCCGAATGCGCTCGGTCCGCTCGAGGCCGAGTACGCCCGGGTGGCCCGGGCGCTGGAGGCGCTCTGCCGTGGCTGAACCCGACCCTCCCCTGGCCCGCCTGCTGGTCGCCGACGACAACAAGGTCAACCGCCTCCTGCTCACCCGGGGCCTCGAACTTCAGGGCCACAGCGTCAGCTGCGCCGAGAACGGCCGGATCGCGCTCGACATGCTGCGGCGCGAGCCCTTCGACCTGCTGCTGCTCGATATCGAGATGCCCGAGATGGACGGCTTCCAGGTGCTGGAGCAGCTCACCGCCGATCCCAAGCTGCGCGACCTGCCGGTGATCGTGACCTCGTCGCTGGAGGGGCTCGACAACATCGTGCGCTGCATCGAGCTCGGCGCCGAGGACTACCTGCCCAAGCCGGTGAACGCGGTGCTGCTCAAGGCCCGCATCGGCGCCAGCCTCGAGAAGAAGCGGCTGCGCGACCAGCAGAAGGAACTGGTGCGGCGCTTCGCCACCTCCGAGGTGGCGCAGGACCTCGAACAATCCGGCTTCGCGCTCGGCGGGCGGCATGTGCGGGGCTCGGTGATGTTCTCCGACATCCGCGGCTTCACCGCGCTGGTCGAGTCGCAGCCCCCCGAGGAGACGATCGAGCTGCTGAACGCCTACTACGCGCTGATGTTCGACGCCATCAACGACCATGGCGGAGTCGTCAACCAGATGATCGGCGACGGCCTGATGGCGATCTTCGGCGCCCCGCTGCCCATGACCGACCATGGCGTGGCCGCGGTGCGCGCGGCCCTCGAGATGGTCGAGCGGGTCGAACTCCTCAACACCCGGCGCCTCGCGGTCGACAAGCCCGCGATCCGCATCGGCGTCGGTATTGCCACCGGCGAGCTGGTGGCGGGCTACACCGGCACGCAGAAGCGCGCCACCTACACCTGCATCGGCGACACGGTGAACCTCGCCGCCCGGCTCGAGGAGCACACCAAGCTGGCGCAACGCACGATCCTCATCGACCCGGCGACCTGCGCCGCCCTGGGCGGGCGCATTCCGGTCGACCTGCTGGGCGCGGTCGCGCTGCGCGGCAAGGCGCTGCCGGTCGAGGTGTACGCCGTCGCCGGCCGGCCCGCACCGTGCGCCTGATCGTCGCGCTCGCGCTGCTGCATGGCTGCCTGTCGGCGGCCGTCGCCGCCACGCCCGCGGACGCCGGCCCGCCAGCCAGCTGGGGCGCGATCGCGTCCAGGCCGGGGGCGTACGGCTACGCCTTCAACCACGCGTCCCGCGACGCCGCCGAACGCGCGGCGCGCGCCCAGTGCGATCGCATGGCGGGCCGCGCGGGCAGCTGCGATGTGCGCGTCTCGTTCGACCGCTCCTGCGGCGCGCTGGCGACCGGCAACTTCGGCGAATGGGGCGCGGCCAGCGCCGCCACGACGAGCGCCGCGGGCAAGGCCGCGATCGCGCAATGCGAGGGCCTGCTGCCGACCGAGCCCTGCAAGGTCGTGACCAGCGTCTGCTCGGGGCGCTGAGCGCCGGCGCAGCGAACGCCGGCGCTACGGCGGGCCGCCTTCGGGTTCGCGCGCCGGCGGCGCGTACCAATTGGCGCGCGGCACCACCTTGTCGGCCGCCGGGTCTTGCACGTAGTGCGGAGACATGATCTGCACGCCGGATTCGTTGAAGACATCGAGCACATGGGCGTGCAAGGCGTTCAGCGCCTCGGCGCGCGGCCGCGGGCGTTCGGGCACGGCCTGGCAGACCAGCCGGTACTCCACGTAGAAGTCGGACAGCGCGGTCTTGAAGATCTGCGGCGGCGGCGACGCCAGCACGCCGCCGGTGCGCCTGGCCGCTTCGACCAGCATCGCCTCGACCTGGCGCCAGGGCGTGTCGTAGCCGATCGTCACGACCGTGTCCAGCACATAGCCGCGCCCCTCGACCGTGCGCGAGTAATTCTTGGTGGTCGAGGCCATGATCACCGAGTTCGGCATGCTGACCTCCTCGCCCAGCCCGGTGCGGATCTTGGTCGTGAAGGTGCCCACCTCCGTCACCGTGCCCTCCTGCTCGTTGATGCGCACGTATTCGCCGACGCGGATGGTGCGCGAGTACATCAGGATCAGGCCGCTGGCGGCCTGGCCGACCAGGCTGGAGCCGCCCAGGGTCACCATCAGGCCGAGCAGCACCGAGATGCCCCTGAAGGCGTCGCTCTGGGCGCCCGGCAGGTACGGATAGGCCATGGCGATGGCGAACAGCCAGACCAGCACGGCGAAGATCCGCCGGGTCGGCCCGGCCAGGTCGCGATCGATCCAGCCCAGGGTGGCGCGGCCGCGCTCGACCCGGTCGAACAGCGGCCTGAAGGCGGCCACCGCGCCGCGCGCCAGCAGGAAGATGACGACCGCGACGGCCAGGTCCGGCAAGGCGCCCAGCACGTTGCGGCCGATGTCGCGCGCGATGCCGATCAGGAACGCGCCCAGCTGTTCGCCCCAGGGCCGGGTGTAGGCGAAGCGCTTCAGGGCGAACACCAGCCATTCGTAGGCCATCACGGCCAGCACCAGCCAGATGAGTGCGCGCACCAGGTATTGCGCCATGGCGGCCAGCCGCGACGAATGCAGGATCGGCGTCCCGTCCAGCTGCAGACCGGCGGTCTTCGATTCCAGCAGATCGGCCGCACGCGAGGCCATCGCGTTGCGCAGGCGCCAGATGGCCCAGAGCCCCAGCGCGAAGACCAGCGTCGCGATCGCCGTCTCGGCGAGCGCGCGCAGCAACTGCCTGCGGTCGCGGGCCTCGCGGGTTTCTGCAATGGCGCGTGTCAGGGCTTGCTGCGCCGAGTGCGTGAACGATTCGAAGGACTCGCCGGTGCCGCGGTCGAGGTCCTCCGGCGTGAGGATCAGGGCGAAGCCGCCATCGATCATGAGCACGGCGCCCTGAGGCACCTGCTGCACCGTCACGAGGTCCGGGCCCCCCTTGGCCAGCAGGTCGTCGATGGTCCGCTCGGCCCGGCGGGCGCGTTCCGACGCCGACACGCCCAGGAAGTCGCCGCGCAGGGTGACGACGCGCCGGCTGAGCACCACCACATCGGCCGCATCCCTGGGTGCCGCCTTGGCGGCCGGGGCGGCTGCGGGCTGCGCCAGGGCGATCGCCGGGGCGGCGAGCAGGAGCAGGGCCCACAGGGCGGCGAGTACCAGGACCGGGACGCGTCTCATGCCGGCATCACTGGCTTGCGCGGGCCCCGGCCTTCTTCCACTGCCCGACGATCGACTCCACGCTCTGTGCCGGGCCCAGGTCGCCGAACACCTTGTCGAGCCCGTCGCGGCGCATCATGTCGCGCACCTCGCCGTTCATGTTCGACACCCGGAGCGTAATGCCCTGGCCCGCCAGTTCCTCGTGGCATTCGGCCAGCATGTCGGCGGCGGCCACGTCCACGTAGGGCGACGACGAGAGATCGATCACCACCAGCCGCACCGCCTTGCCCTGTTGCCCGATCGCCTCCATCAGGTCGGCCTTGACGTTGGGCGCGTTGGCATAGAAGAGGCCCGCATTGACGCGAAACACCAGCGAGCCGGGTTCGATCTCGTTGTCGGGATGGCGCGCCAGGTCGCTGTAGAGCTCGGTGCCCGGAATGCGGCCGAGCAGCACGGTGCTCGGATTGCTGGCCCGCCAGACCAGCAGCAGCAGCGACAGCACGGTGCCGATCATCACGCCTTCGAGCATGCCGAACAGCAGCACCCCGGCCATCGCGGCCAGGGCGATCCAGAACTCGCGCGGACTCACCCGCAGCAGGCGCCGCAGCGCCGGAATGTCGACCAGCCCCTTGACCGCGATCATCACGACCGCGGCCAGCACCGGCTCGGGAAGCTGCGTGAAGGCGCCGGTGAAGAACAGCACGATCACGGCCAGCAGCAGGCCCGAGATCGCGCCCGCCAGCGGCGTCTTCGCGCCCGCCTGGTCGTTGACCGCAGAACGCGACATGCTGCAGCCCACCGGCAGCGACGAACCCAGGCCGCAGACCACGTTGGCCGCACCGACCGCCAGCAGTTCCTGGTTGGCGTCGGCCGGGTACTTGTGCTTGGCCGCGAAGGTGCGCACCACACCCATGCCTTCGACGTACGACAGCAGGAACACCGCGAAGGCCGTGGGCAGCAGCGCCTGCGCGTCGGCCAGCGTGAACGAGGGCAGCCGGTACGGCGGCAGTCCGCTCGGTATCTCGCCGGTGATCTTGATGCCGTGGCCGCCGAGCCCGGTAAACATCATGAGCAGGATCGACGCCGCCACCACCACCAGCGCCCATGGAATGCGCGGCGCGAGCTTCTCGGTGACCAGCAGCACGGCGATCACGGCCACGCCCAGGCCGAGCGACCACGGGTTGGTGTCGCCCCGGTGCTGGAAGAGATAGGCGATGCGGTCGACGAACTCGCCGTGCGCGCCCTCGATGCCGAACAGCTTGCCGAGCTGTGTGGTGGCGATGTAGATCGCGGCGCCGGCCGAAAACCCGGTCAACACCGACTCGGAAATGAAATTGACCAGGAAGCCGAGCCGGAACACCCGCGCCACGACCGCGATGGCGCCGACCATGAGCGCGAGCAGCGCCGCCATTTCGGCATAGCGCGCCGGGTCCTTGAGGGACAGCCCCGCCAGGCCGGTCGCAACCAGGATCGACAGCGCCGAAGTCGGTCCGATGGCCGCCTGCCGCGAGGTGCCGAAGATCGCATACGCGAAGACCGCGAGCAGGCTGCCATAGAGGCCGGCCTGCGGCGGCAGTCCGGCGAGACCGGCATAGGCCATGCTCTCGGGGATGCAGAAGGCCGCGACCGTGACGCCGGCCAGCAGGTCGGCGCCGAGCCAGTCTCGGCGATAGTGCGGCGCCCAGTTCAGCACCGGCAGCAGGCGCGACAGCAAGGACGGGGTCGACGAAGTCGGATTGCTCATTGGCGCCCGGAGGGGTCGGGTGACGGCGCTCAATAAGGCGGATTGATGACCACGTACTGCCCGCCCTGCGGCTGGTACCAGACCGTGCCGCATTGCTGGTAGACCATGCCGCCGTAGTTGACCGGCACGCACCCGGCAGGGACCGAGCGCACCATCGAGCCGACCACCGCCGAGGTCACCGCGACGGTGGCGGTGACCGCGGCCGCGGTGGCGACCGGGTGGTAGTCGTTGTCCCAGCCGCAGTTGCGGCATCCGCCGCCGCCGCCGCCGCCCGCGACGACGACGTTGGTGTTGCGGTTGACGTTGTTGACGTTGACGTTGTTGACGCTGGTGTTACGGACATTGTTGGTGCGGACGTCCGCGCTGCGGTTGCTGACCTGCGCCCGATTGGCACCGCCACCGCCGCCCCCCGCATGCATGCCGCCGCCGCCGCCGCGCCCTCCTCCTCCGGCTCCGATGGCTCCGGCCGATGGCGCCCAGGCCAGGCCGGCGACCACCAGAACGCTCAGAAGGGCCGAGAAAGTCTTGCTTGCTGCTTGCTTCATGGCGCGGCTCCTTCAGGATGTCTTCAGGGGAACGAACTTGGCCTCGGTCGCCCCCTTGGGCGGCACGAACTTGAAGGTCGAATCCTTGAAGCCCGGGTTCTTCTTCCAGTCGAACAGCGTGGCCGATTGCGGCCTGGCGTCATCCGAGCGATTGGTGATCACGAGCTTGAGCGGCAGCGGGTTGGCACCCGCGGTGAGCCAGATCTGCCAATCGAGCTCGCCCTGGCGGAAGGCGTAGTGGTTGCAGAGCACCTCGTCCACGAAGTCCTGCCCGGCGAACATGGCCGACTGGATCGCGTCGAACGGCGCCTCCGGCGTTCCCCAGACGAACAGGTCGGCAGCAGGCACCTCGATGCCGAAGCGCTGCTTGAGCTTTTCGACCAGCACGCCCAGGTTATCGCTGAACTCGGCCTGCGAATAGGTCTTGAGCGCCGGCGTGAACAGGGTCACGGTCTTGCCGTCGTAGAAGAGCTCGCGCACCGAGCGCGGACTCGACATCCGCACGCGCATCTTGTTGGGCCGCGCGACCTGGAGTTCGGCGGTCGCCGCGTGCTGCAGCTTCTGGCCGTCGGCCAGCACCCGCTCGGCGGTCAGCGCGATCTCGACCTCGAAGCGCTTCAGCGACTGCAGGTGCGCGCCCATGTCCTTGAGCGCCTGGATCGCCTCGGGATCGACCGGATTGGCCGCCGGCTGGGCCGCGGCCGCGGCCGCGGGTGCCGGCGCGGCGGGCGCGGGCGCGGGCTGCGCATGCAGGCCCGCTGCCCCGAGCGACAGCGCCAGCACGCTGGTCGCCAGTAGTGTTCGAACCATGTCTGCTTCTCCTGGTCTGTGAAAGGGGCGACGGATCGCGGCGACGTCGGGACCCAGAATAGACACGACCAGTGTCCAAGTAAAGCTGCACTTTGGTGCAGTGCCGCTCTTGGGGCGGCGGCTCGGCGCCGACGGAAGTCCAGCGCTTGCGGCTCAACCCGCCGCCGGCTTCCACTGGCGCGCCCAATCGCTCAGAGGCGCGAGCGCCGCGCTCAACTTGCGTCCCTCGTCGGTCAGGCCGTAGCCGCCCTCGTCATGCGCGACCAGACCCAGCGAACGCAGTTCCGCCAGCCTGGTGTTCAACAGGCTGGAGTTGGTCTCGCAGGCCTCCTGCAGCGCGCGGAATGTCAGCTGCTGCGCACGCAGCTCCCAGAGAATCCGCAGGGTCGAGCGTCGACCCAGCAGGTCCAGGGCCACCATGATGGGGCGGCCGGTCTTCGAGCCGCGCACCGGCGCGCCGATCTTCGGAAGGGTCATGCTTTACTTTTCAAAGCAACCTCGATAGAGTGCATGCTTTAGAAACTGTAGCAGACGCCCGAGGTCGATCATGACTGCTCGCATCGCTCCCGCGGAACCGCCATTTGCGGCCGGCATCCAGGCTTCGCTCGACGGCCTCATGCGTGGCAAGCCGCCCCTGCGGCTCTTCACCACGCTCGCCAGGGACCCTCGCCTGTTCCAGAAATTCTTCGCCGGCGGGCTGCTCGACCGCGGACATCTCAGCTTGCGACAGCGCGAAATCGTCATTGCCCGGACGACCGCGCTGTGCAAGTCGGAATACGAGTGGGGCGTCCACATCGCGCTGTTCGCATCGCACGCCGGATTCGATGAAGCCCAGGTCGCTTCGCTGGCCGCCGGGCAGGCGCACGATGCCTGCTGGGCGGACGAGGACCGGCTGCTGCTCGTGCTGTGCGACATGCTTCATGCCGAGTGCGATGTCGACGACGCGCTGTGGCGGTCGCTGCAGTCGGCATTCAGCGATGAAGCGATTCTCGAACTGCTGATGCTGGCCGGCTTCTATCGCACGGTCAGCTACCTGACGAATGCCCTGCGCCTGCCGGCCGAGCCGGGCACGCCGGGCTTTGCCTCGTAGCGCCACCACGGTCGTCAGGGAGCGAAGACCTCGGCCCAGTCTCGCTTCATGCTCACGATGTCGATGCCGTACTGCGGCGCGTTGTCGAGCGCCTCGGCCAGTGGACTCAATCGGAACTCGCGGTCGTACGCGAATTCGCGGGTGCCGTCGTCGTGATGCAGCAGCAATGCGAGCCGCGGCCCGGGCCCGGTCTTCGTGTAGCGAAGCATCGCCAGGTCGCCGTCCGAATTTCCGAACGCCAGGATCGGCCGGCGTCCGATGTGAAGTCCGATGTTGCAGGGCTTGACCTCGCGGTCGTCGAACGAGTTCAGCTCCGGCAGCTTGACGAGCTGCCCGATGCCGTCCTGGATCTCGAAGCGCGTCTTGACGCTGGAACCGATGACATGGTGCCGCGGAATCTTGTAGACCTCTTCCGAGAATGCGCGCATCAGGTCGATGCCGCCGCCCGACACGATGAAGATCTGGAAGCCATGCTTCTGAAGGTACGCAACGAGTTCCAGCTGCGGGACGTAGACGAGATCGGTGAACAAGCGGCCCAGGCCGGCATGCTTCGCTTCAGCGAGCCAGTCCCGCGCCATCCGGTCGAAGGCTTCCTCGGTCATGCCCGCGTGCACGGCCGCCCCCACCTCGAAGAGGCCGCGCATCCCGGCCGCCTTGATCGCGGCCATGTCCTTCTCGACATAGGCCTTGAACGGCTGCCGCTCTGCGAGGCTCGGGTCGCGCGCGACCATGTCGTTCAGTCGATGCTGGGCGAAAGAAAACTGGACCTGGAGCGGCTGCTCGCACCACAGGGTGCCGTCGTTGTCGAAGGTCGCGATTCGATCGGCGGGCGGGACATGGTCCGGGCCGCCTTCCGAGGTCACCCTGGCCACGAAGTCGAGGATGGCCGTCTTGGCCGGGCCGTTGTTCCAGGACGAAAGTTCTGCACTCGGCATGACAAGCTCCTTACAGGTTGACGACAGGTTGGCGAGAGCGGCGCACCGGGGAGGCCCACGGTCTGGCAGTGCATGCATTCTGCAAGGATTCGGTCACTCTCTGGAGCCAGGGCGGGCACCGGCCGTGGCGAGCCCCAGCATATCCTTGGCGAGATCGACGAAGGCGCGCAGCTTCGGCGCCTGCGCGGCCCGCCTGGGAAAGTAGAGAAACAGCCCCGGCTCCTCGAACGCCGATTGCGGCAGGACCTGCCGCAGCCGCCCATCGGCAAGCTCGGCGCGCACCAGCGGCTCGAAGATGTAGGCGATGCCGATGCCGGCCAGCGCAAGGTCCCTGGCGTACAGCGCGTTGGTGACGCGCACCGTGCCCTTCACTTCCACGGACACATGGGCCTTGCGGTCGAGCAAGTCCCACGCATAGGTGCCGCCCGATGTCACGAAACGGAACCCGATGCAGTTGTGCCTTGCAAGCGCGCCGACGTTGCGCGGCGTGCCCGCTGACGCCAGGTAGGCCGGAGAAGCCACCACGATCGCCTTGAAGGGTGGCGTGAGCCGCACGGCCACCATGTCCTGCGCGACCGTATGACCGAGCCGCACGCCAGCGTCGTAGCCGCCAGCCACGATGTCTGCCAGCCCGTCTTCCGAGGTCACTTCGACTTCCACGTCCGGATGCCGCCGCGACATCTCGGCCACCAGCGGCGTGACGGCCATCGGCAGCGCCACGTGCGGCGCGTTGATGCGCAACACGCCGCCGACCCGGCCGAAGCTGGCGCCGAAGCCGTCCACCGCATCCGCGATCTCGGCCATGGCCGGCGCGAGTGTGTGGAGGAAGGCTTCGCCCGCCTCGGTGAGCCGCACGCTGCGCGTGGTGCGAGCGAACAGCGGCTGGCCGAGTTGCTCTTCGACCGCCCTCACCGCGTGACTGACCGCCGATGCGCTCATGCCGAGCTCGCCCGCGGCCGCTGCGAACCCGCGTCGGCGGTGCACCGCGAGAACGATGGCGAGATGCGGAAGGAGCTGCCGGTCCATTCATGCATCGTATCGCACAGTGCTTTCTATTTGATCGGTCTAGTCGATGAATGCCGATTGCGGAACACTCGCGTCCATGCCCTGCATGGGTCCGCCACCAAGAAAGGACTTCGCCATGACCTCTTCCGCCCAAGCCAGCACCTGGTTCATCACCGGTGCGTCGTCGGGTTTCGGACGCGCGTTCGCCGAACATGCCCTCGCCCAGGGCCACAACGTGGTCGCGACGGCACGCGACACGGCCCGGCTCGCCGATCTGGTCGCGCGCGCACCGGACCGCGTCCTCGCTGCCACGCTCGACGTCGCTGCGCATGGCGCCGCCGAAGAGGCGGTCAAGGCGGCGATCGCCCGCTTCGGCCGCATCGACGTGCTCATCAACAATGCGGGCTACGGCGTGGTCGGCGCGTTCGAGGAAACATCGGACGCCGAGCTGCGCGCGCTGATGGACACCAACTTCTTCGGCGCCATGGCCGTGACGCGCGCCGCGCTGCCCTTTCTGCGAGCGCAAGGCGCGGGCGCGATCGTCAACATCTCCAGCCTCGGCGGGCAGCTCTCGTTCGCCGGCTTCAGTGCGTACTCGGCATCCAAGTTCGCGATCGAAGGCGTGTCCGAGGCGCTGGCGCAGGAGGTCGCGCCCTTCGGCATCAAGGTGCTGATCGTGGAGCCGGGACAGTTCCGCACGCAACTGGCCGGCAGCGGCATGCGGCACATGCCGGTCATCGAGGACTACCAGGCGGTGGTCGGCGGCACGCGTGAATTCGCCCACGCGATGCACGAGACGCAAGCTGGCGATCCGCGCAAGGCGGCGGCCGCGATCGAACGCGCGCTGAACGCAGAACGCACGCCGCTGCGCCTGCAGCTCGGCGGCGATGCGGTCGATGCGGTCCGCGCGCATTCGCGGGCGCTGCTGAAGGAGATGGATGACTGGGAATCGGTGAGCCGTGGCACGGACTTCGACCGGCGTGTCGGAATCGACTGACCGCCACAGCACGACCCTTCCGACGCCCGACCGCCGGACCGCTTCGAGAATGGAACTCGCTTCCCAAGCCTCAAGAAGGAGCGTGCCGCCATGCGCAAGACACTGATCGATCTGGAGACCCGGTTCTGGCAATCCATGGTGGACCAGGACACCGACAGCGCGCTGTCGCTGCTGTGCGAACCTGCCCTGATGGTGAGTTCGCATGGCGCGATGCAATTCGACCACGCAGGCTATCGGAAGATGGCGGAGCAGGGATCGATGGTGGTGAAGGGTTTCGAACTCAGCGATGTCGAGGTGGTCTGTCCCAACGACACCACCGCCATCCTGGTCTACCGGGTCCGGCAGACGACTGCGCCCAGGGGCCAATCGGAGACCTCGACCGTGGAGATGCTCGACTCGTCGACCTGGGTGCGCGACGGCGACAAGTGGCTGTGCGCCATGCACACCGAGACGCCGGCACCGCCCAAGGCGTAGCGCTTAGAACTTATCCGTAAATTATGTTGACGTCGGCAGGTACCTTGCGGAAGGCAATGATGGCAGCGGCAAGGTGGTTGAGGGCGACGAAGCTGCGCTCGAGTTTCTCGTAGC
>NZ_JAUJZH010000036.1 GCF_030486595.1 Variovorax ginsengisoli
CACCGGGTGAGCGCATTGCACCTCGCCCCGTTAACTTTTGCATCCACCCCGCGGGTCGTCCCATAAACACCTCCATGATTGAAAGTGTTGCGACGACCGGTTGAATCCGCCTTGCGACCCGCGGTCCGAGTGGCAGACCAGGCTTCCATCGCGCTCCGGCTGCCGGGCATACAGGGCCTGCTCCAGCGCGTCGAGCACGAAGTCGGTTCGCATTGAACTGCTCACCCGCCAGCCCACGATGCGCCTGGCAAACACGTCAACGACGAAGGCCACGTAGAGCCAGCCCTGCCAAGTCGAGACGTAGGTGAAGTCGCTGACCCACAGCTGGTTCGGCCGCTCGGCACGGAACTGCCGATTGACCAGGTCCAGAGCGCATGGCGCCCTGGCATCACCGACAGTGGTGCGCACAACCTTGCCGCGCATCACGCCTCGCAGTCCCAGCCGCCGCATCAATCGCTCGACCGTGCAGCGGGCCACGGTCACGCCTTCACGAGTCAGTTGCCGCCACACCTTGTCGGCGCCGTAGACCTGCATGTTGGCCTGCCAGAAACGCTGAATCTCCGGGGCCAGCACATCATCGCGCTGAGCCCGGGCGCAGCGTTTGTGAGGCTCACGCAGCAGCGCAGCATGTCGTCGATACGCCGACGGGGCGACCTGCAAAACCTTGCAGACCGGCTCGACCCCGAAGGTATCGCGATGCTTGTCGATGAAATCCTTCAGGACTTGAGCCGGCGGTCGAGCTCCGCCTGGGCGAAAAACGCGCTGGCCAGCTTCAATATCTCGTTGGCCCGGCGCAGCTCCTTGACCTCGCGCTCCAGCTCCTTCATCCGCTGGGCCTCGCTGGTCGTAACGCCTTCGCGCACGCCCGTGTCGACCTCGACGCGCTTGACCCATTCGTGCAGCGTCTGCGGCACGCAGCCAATCTTCGGCGCGATGGACTCGATTGCCGCCCACAGCGACGGGTACTCCCCACGGTGCTCCTGCACCATCCTCATCGCCCGCTCACGGACCTCGGGTGAGAACTTGTTCGACTTCTTCATGGCTCAGTCCTCTCAGAGTGTTGAGCCTCCTCAAAATCCGGGGCGATTCACATGGGCCACTCTCTGGCGTCGTCAGACCACGCAGAGCTCCAGTCGCTTGCCCAGCGCGCGGAGCGCCGCGGCCACAGTATCAATCTTGGTCGGATGATGCAGGTCCATCAGCCGCGTGACCTCTTGAGGGCGAGCGGCCATTCGCCGTGCAAGATCCGCAGGTCGCGTGCCCTGCGCGATCATCTCGTTCAGCAATAGAACCTTCGCCGAGACGCTGGCGGGAAGGTCAACTGCAACCTGTCCACGCTTCAATGGAGAGGGGTACGGCACAGGCCGCCTATCTTCAAAATAGAAGTCCATCGCGGTAGTCAATGCATCCGCTGCGAGATCAAGGGCTTTCGACCGGCTCTTCGCACCCGTCAAAGCCTCCGGGATGTCCGGAAAGGACACCACGTATCCGTCACCGTCCCGCGCAATTTTTGCGGGATAACTAAACATTCATTTCCCCTTTTGCTTCACACCTAGCTGGCGGAGGATGAGCATGCGGAGCCCGAGGCCCAACTCTTCCGTCGCATGTCGTGGGAGCGTAGTTTGTTTGCCGTTCAAGTAGGCCTTTGTGTGCTTCTTGCCTTCAACGAAGGTTGCGCCCAGAGAGGCGAGAAACCGCCTGAATTCCGATGTCTTCATAGACCTTCCACTTCAAAAGAATTGCTTCAACCATGTACCCACCTCTCATAAAAACAGTGCGAAATTGCACTTGAGTCGCTTCAACCCTCGAAGCGGAACGTGTCCTGTTGGATGACCAAGCCACACACGTCCGAAACGGATTATAAACAAAAATGGTTACGCGTGTCTTGGGCGGCGTGTTGCGCGCGCAACACGGAACGACTGGATCGCGTTGGCACGGGGCCGGACAACCGCTTCTCGGCTTGAACAAAGGCCGTCTGCAGCCCTTGGTGCGCGGTTGGCGCTGCGCCAGTGCGATGGCGCAGGCTCTTCATCTGCACGTCCAGGGCGGCGTGAACCAGGCCGCCGTGGAGCGGGCGCATGACCTCGGACAGTGCCAGCACCGCCGCTAGCGCCCCGACGAACGGCGTGGCTACGGCGCGAGAGGCCAGCAGCGTCATCCCGCAGATGTCCTGGCGCTCGTCGGCCAACTTCTTGTAGGTGTCATTCAACTCAACGGAGGCTTGCGCGGCAGATTCCGCCGTCCAGATTTCCGACGGTCGACGCGGGCCCGGGAACGTGTGCAGCCGGATGCTCCGGAAATCGCGATACCCGCTGCCAAGCCCGGTCTCGACGACCAGCGAGAACTCGGCGGTATCGAGGTCGCGGCGCGCGACCACGTTGTCGACGCCGAAGAGGGCCGTGGTCGGCTCTTCGACCATGACACGATGCCCGAGGCCAAAACGGCGCTCGACCAGCGCGGTGGTGAAGCCCGCGGCCTCGAGCCGGCTCGCCAACGCCCTGACCTTGGGCTTGAGCAGGTCCGCCGCCCACAGCAGCAAGCAGGTGCTGAGGTTGGACTTGGCGGCCTTGTCAAAATCTTGGAGTACCAGGTGCGGGCGACCATTGGCCGGATAGGGCAGCAGTCCCAGCGTCCATGCGTAGGCCTGGCCCAGATGGCCCAGGCCGACGAGCCACAGGGACTTCGGCAAGTAGGCGAGCTCGGGGCCCTTGTGTGCATCGTTGCGCCAGTCGGCGAGCGCGAGCGGGTTCCAGAGCGACATGCCGACGCTTCGGTGGCCGGCCTCAGCCAGGTCGCCACGGACGTGCATGAACGCCTCGTTGACCCCCAGCGCCGCGGCGCCGATGCCCGCGAGAGGGTTGTCGTCCACGCATGCCAGTCCACCGCCCGCAACAGCGGGTGCAATCTCAAAGCGCCAGTGGTCCCAGCTGAGCTGAACACAGAACGCGGGGGGCGTGCCTTCGGGGGCGGCGCCAAGAACGAGGGTCGGCAAGCCCGAGGCCGCGCTGTTGGAAACTTCTGCGCCAAGCTCTTCAGCGACGACCTGGGCGCTGCGCCCTTGGTACAGCGGGACGTTGAGCTCATAGCTCAGGTCGCCGTAGACCTCGACGCCGCCCAGGAAGGCGCGTACGGCCGTGTTCAGCACGGTCAAGAAGCACGCCTGGCCGGCGAGCGTGGTGGCCCAGCCTTGACCGAGATGGATGCGCAGCCGGTAGCGAGAGAAAAGCGCCACCGCCTCCTCGGGCGAGGTGGCCTCGCCGGAGTCCAGAGCCATCTTGGCCAGGCGGTGCATGGAGTCGGCGTTGAATTCGGTCATTGATAAACTCCAGCATTGGTGAGTCGCAGGAGATGGTCGACATCGGAACCCGAGTACGACGCCCACTGGTGGTTGCCTTCGTAGACGTACAACCCAAGGTCGCGGGGGCGCGGGTTGCCCTTGGCGAACCGGGGCACGATGAGCGCGATGTGCTCCTTCAAGGCGAC
The DNA here is from genome assembly GCF_030486595.1 of Variovorax ginsengisoli. Taxonomy (GTDB): domain Bacteria; phylum Pseudomonadota; class Gammaproteobacteria; order Burkholderiales; family Burkholderiaceae_C; genus Variovorax; species Variovorax ginsengisoli_B. Next base: position 3,484 of record NZ_JAUJZH010000036.1, read on the forward strand.
CATTGGGTTCGCCCGGTCCGACCGGCTCTGGCCCGGGCCGAAGGGATGCGTATGCACGTCCGCTACGACGGTCATGCCTTCAGCGCGACAGACCTCCCACAGCTTCGCGAAACTCGCGGCCTTCAGGGAAACGTAGTCGTTGCGGAGCGCGTCGGGTTGCAGCTGCTCGTACGGCACGAACCGCAGCACCACACGGCCAGCGTCGGTTTTGTGCCCAAGGAGGAAGGCGCCGCTTTCGCGAACGCCACCGCCTTGCACACGCAGGTGCGCCATCAGCTCCGCCCAGAGCGCGGCAGGCACCTCAAGCAGGGGCGCAGACATAGTCGCGGCTTTGAAGAAGGTCATGGACCACCTCCAGGTAGTGGCTGATGCCCTTGGTGGGCTTCCAGATGAGCTGCGGGTACTGGGCGAACCAGCACTCATGGCCGGCGATGCTTTCGCGGTCGCAGGGGATGTAAAGCGCGTCCCCTGCCTTCCAGCCGGGCTTGAAGGCCAGCTGCAGGCGCTCGCCGCCTTGGGGCCACTTGTCGAACGACAGCTTGCTGTTCGTCGACAGGTCCCAAAACGTGCCCGTGGGGGGGGACATCGGGAAGCCGCTGCAGTCCAGGCGCAGCGTGTACTCGCGACGATCGCGGGCGATGACGTTGACGTAGAGGTAGGGCCACTCCAGCTTCTTGAACTGCCAGCGGTTGCGGTCCTCGCCCGAGAGAAAGCGCGCCGACGCGAGGTCGGCACGCAGAGATTGCTCATCCGGTGCCATGCCTCGCCCCTTAGCCGTTGATGCGGTGCGCGGGCACCAGGTCGAAGGTCACCGAGCACTGCGGGCACTTAGTCAGAGTGCCGATGTGGATGTCGACATCGGGCTGCTCGGTGGTGCCGGCGATCTGCAGCACGTGTTCGGCGATGTCGCCTGGCGCCATGCCGAGCTTCTTCCCGGCCCAGAGGCGCACGCGGCCCACGGTGGTCGCCGGGCGGAACTTGTGGTGCACGACCTCAGCGCCGAAGCGCACCTGCACTTCCACATGCTTGCAGCGGTGGAGGTGGACGCGCACGCCGTGCTCCTTCTTGAGGTGCTTGACGTGGGTCGCGTGGCCGTCGCCGTGGGCGTCGTCGTCATCGTCCTCGACCGAGAGCTTCAGGTCGGACGCATCCGCGCCGGCCTGCAGCAACGCCAGGACGACGCGCTTCAGCTCTTCGACTGTGGCCTCGTCGTCGACTTCGACGAACTTGGTGTCAGAGAAGAACTCCGACTGGATGTAGACGCGAGTTGGCATTTCTGCTTTCTTTCAGCTTGGCGAGCCGCACGGGATGCGCTGCTCATGCTGGGTAAGTCGCAGATAGCCCGAGAAATCGGAAGTGCGTGCACCAGATCGATCTAGGCTGGGCAATGCAGGAAGTGCCTGCACTTCGGGCACTCCCAAGGATTGGGCTTGGCCTCAAAGTTGCCGGCCATCAGAGCCTGCGCAATTGGGACGAGGAAGAAGTCGGCCGGCAGTCGGCCGTATGGGAAGACGGGCTCCTCGGTGCCTGTGCTTAGCACGAAGATGCTGCCCTGGAACGAGAACTTGGGCGAAGACTCGGCCAGGTACTTCAACACCCACCTAAGAGTCTTGTGTTGACGCGACAGCTTGCCAGATGGCTTGACGCGCACGAATTCAATCTTGATCACAGACCCGGACTTCGTGATGCGGTGGGGCGATACGTGAAGAGGGATGCCTGCGCATTCGATGTCAAACGGCTTGGCCCTTGCTGCGCGCTGCATGCCAAGCCATGCACGACCGGAAGCTAGGAGCTGGTCTGCGTAGTCCCTGAGATGTGGCACGGAATCGTTGAAGGCTGGCCCAAGCGAGGCCAGCACCTTTTCGACTTCTGCAGATGGCGGCCCCGGCTCTCCGCCGTAGGGGGCGAAAAGCTCGCGCATGACGGCCCCTTCAATCAAGGCCGCCGGATGCAGTCCTGCTGCAGGGCTCAGTTCCTTGATACAGTCGTAGAAATAGCGCCGTGGGCACACCCGATACGACAAGAAGCCTGCTAGGTCGTATGTCGCAGGCACGGGCGCAGAGCTTCTGCCAGATGGCAGCGCCGGCAATTTGGAAACGGCGGCCTTTCCTTGAACTCGTTCGAGTAGATGTGCAGCGCCGGTGATAGCCGCAACGCACTCAGCGTTGTACATCGCGTTGGTCTCGTAGAGGACCAAATGTTCTCGTGCTCGGGATAGTGCCACGTACAGCTTGTTCGACGCTTCGCTCTGCCCCTCGAAGTCTTCGATGGGAGCGATGGACTGCAACAAGGCCTGCGGGACTAGGTCGGAGTCCGTGCCCATGCGGAAATGCCTGGCGTCGATGTCTACAAGATGGACCGCCTCAAACTCCAGCCCCTTGCTCCCATGAATTGTCATTACGGCTACCGCATCGAGACTGTCCGCCTCCGGAGGCGGGATGCGGAGCTCACGGTCATCGCCGACGCGCAGCCGGCGGCGCAAGCGAGTGATGAAGCTGCCGACGGTCTGGTACGCCCGCCCACCGTCTGGCACCCGTAGGAAGTAAATGAACTGCCAGAGTGCGATGCGGCGGGCGATCTCGAGAATGCTGCTGCCGGCCAGGTGGGTACGAAGAACGTCTGTCCGGTCCAGGAGAAGCTGACATGCTACTTCCCACGGGGAGTCTGCTGACTCGAGGCCATCGAAAGTGGCGGCCCAGCGCTGCAGTGCAGCCACGCCCTTGCTGGATAGACCAGGAGGCGGCGCGACAACCCAGGATAGCGGCATCGGTCGTTTCGCTTTACACCAGGCAAGCAGCTTCTCGACATCCGTGGGCGGCAACTGGAGGCCTGGGAGTTGTGAGACTCGAAGCATGCCGCTTCCTGACCGGTCGATGAACAGCTGCAGCAATGCCAACAGGTCTTTGACCTCGGGCCGCTGGAAGATGTCGCCGAGGTGCAGAGCAGGCACCCCTGCCGCGTTCAGTGAATCTGCCGCGGCGCTGCAGGTGTCGTGGGTGCTTGCAAGAATGACCTGGTCACGGTAAGCCACACCCAGCCCATAGATGCGACGAACATTGGCCGCGAGTTCTCCATGGACCACGTCGTCATTCGCGCACTGAACATGACGAGGCTTGATGCCGCTGTGTCCGCGCGCTGACCCCACGTCATCGAGTGGGAGCACCATCTGTAGAGGATTGCCCTCGCGGCCCGTGTGCTCGAAGACGCGAATGACCTCTTCGAAACTGCGCCGGTTCTCGTTCAGCGGGAACGTCGCGTGGGTTGGAAAGTCGTCGCCGAAGCGGACGATGTTGCGCATGGACGCGCCGCGGAATCGGTAAATGGCTTGCCGTGCATCTCCCACGACCCAGAGGCTCCTGGCGTGAGCGGCCAATGCCTTCACAAGTTGGGCACTTGCCCGGTTCACATCTTGGTATTCGTCGACGAGGATGTGCTTGAAGCGGCCGACACTCGCGGCGTACTTGGCGAACTCTTTGGTCAGCGCAAGGGCCGGGAGCATGACGAGGTCGCCCATGTCGACGAGGCTGCCATTCGCATGCATCTTAGATTCATAGCACCTGTATAGCTTGACGACATCGTGCTGCTTGGCCAGCACCTCAGCGGGGGTGTCCGGTGCCGATTGCTCAACTGCGTCGGCAAACTCGTTGGCATCGGCGAGTTCGTCCTTTGCTCGCTGGATGGTCGAGACGACGTCCTTCAGCCAATCGAGGGGGTCGCCAAGCGGATTGAACGCCCTCAGGCCAAGGGCGTAGATGTGGGGCTCGAGAACCGCAATCTGCGCCATCTTGTCGGCGACACCGAAGCGCGGCCGCAGGCCGAACTGCTCGTGGTTCTTGCGAAGGAACTCCAGGCCGAAGGCGTGAAACGTGCCAACCCAGATGTCATGGGCGTTCGAGACACCAAGTTCTTGCAGCCTGTCAACCAGCTCTCGCGCTGCCCGATTTGAAAACGTCAGCAGCAGCAAACTCTCGGGCTTGGCCCCCTCGGCGAGTAGATGCTGAACCCTCATGAGGAGCGTGGCCGTCTTGCCGGTGCCAGGTCCGGCTACCACCAGGGAGGTCTTGGCAGACGACGTGGCTGCCGCCATCTGGTCCTGGGTTGGCGTGATGGGCTGGGGCGGCTCATCACTGTTCGCTGGCGGCTCGGGAAGAAGCAAACCATCGAGCAACTGTTGCCGAACCAACTCCAGGGGGACGTCTAGGTCTTGCGCGAGTTGTGTCGCAGTCTTTCCGGCGAGGAAGAGCCCACGGGCCACCGCGCGTGGAAGGAGAAGCTCTCTGGCGAAGATGTTTGCCTGGAGTTCGGATCGCTCGCGAGCGCCATAGGCTTCAATTTTCTGGGCGCCGAAAGTGTCACCGTCTTCAGGCTTCAAGGTCGAATCAACGACCTTGTGGCAACCCTCGTGGCCTTCGTGATGAAGCTTCCAGTGGCCGAACTCGTGTGCGATGAGGAACGCGCGTTCGCCGCTCGGCACGTCGTTGCGTACGACGATTTGTCGGAACTTGCGGAGCAGAACAGCATCAGCGCTCCCGAGGGCTTCGTCATCAGGTGCCGCGTCAGAGATGTCGAAGTCCTCGGCGTCTTCGGCCGCTACGGCGTCGATAACCTGGTTCGATGGAACGCCCGATGACGCCCCGTCGCCGAACAGCTGGCGCCTCAACTGCGTCGCAGCCTCCCGGGCTCTGTGAAACGGGGTCACGAGTCACCCTCTCTGGTCTGTAGAGCCAGCAGGCGCTGTTTCTCTTCGTCGCTGACCGACAATGAACGTACTGCAGCTTCCCAAGTTTCCTGAGTAGAGGCGTTTGGGATTCCTTTGGCTCTAAAGCTCTTGGCACCCGCCAAAGAAGGTCCCAGGCACTGTTGGAGTCCGGCAAGCGCAACATTGAGATGCGCTGCCAAGTCGCTAAGGACCTTGGTGGGAACGTTGACGACGCTCTTGGTAAGAACCTTCGTCAGAAGCAGTGCTGAAGCACCAAGACCAGCTGCTGCGGCAGCTTGCCTCAGACTTTTCCCTGCAAGCGATTCGACGGCCTTGCGTGCAGCTTCAACTTTCGAACTGGAGGCAGACCCCTGGTCCAGTTCGTGAAGCCGATTGAGCACGAAGCTCTGCAAGCGCGATACGGACTCTTCAGAGACTTCCTGCACGTCGGCAGCTGCGACATCGGGTGAGGCCTCGTATGACGACCAGAGTGCTGCGAACTCGAGGAAGTCCTCGCGATATTCCGGGTGGGCTTCACAGGCGCGAAGAACCATAGCGGGTGATGGCTTGTCAGCGGAGAAGAAGAACTCGTCCAGAACTTCTTCGAGTGACAGCTTACGAGTGGGCGATGTCATTGCTTGAACTCCTTCCGCATCTCTTCGACCTTGTCGAGGGCACTGTTCTTGTATGTGTTGACGGTTCGAGGCGTGACTCCGAGCGCGGTAGCGATGTCCTTGACCAGCATCTCTTCGACGTAGAGCATCGTGTATACAAAGAGTTCTTGCTTGGTCAGGAGGGCCTGCAGGCGGGCCACAACTTGCGCGTGCTCTTCTTTTGTAGCCAGGGCGTCGGCTGGCGTTGCGGGTTGCCGAAGCGCGGACACCTTGCGAATGGTCTTGTCGGGATCGTCATCCTCGTCGGAGCGGTCCATGGCATCCAGGCTGTCCTGGAGATTCCGCTTTTTGGCCAGCAAACGCCGCTGGAAGTCGAGTGCGCGACGCTTGAACAACTGCCCAAAAAGCTTTTCGGCATGAGCTGCGTCACCCGGCCGTGTGACCAGGCACTCCCAGACGTACTGGGACAACTCTTCCGCGGCTTGGTCCAGGTTGCCGATGCTTCCGGGGTAGATGCCGCTGCGCACTGCGAAGCCCTTAGCGAGGCTGAGTAAGCGCCGTGACAGCACCCTTGAAAGCACTCCTAGCCGGCTTTCGTTTCCAACATCGCGGGCACGGCGGAACATGAGAAAGACCTGCTCATCGGGAATGAACCGCGGGTCGTGTTCCCAGTCCGTGCGCGCCAGCCTGGCCAGCAGAGAGCGATCATCGAGGGCCTCTACGGCCGAGTCAGGTTCTCGTGTATACATCGTTCTTTTCCATTGGTCATGCGAACACCCCACATTTCTGTTTCGAGGGATGCCCCCCGCATGACTAAGTCGCAAGAGAAGCCGGAAATCGGAAATCGTCTGGCTTCGTGCTGAGGATCTGCTGTTGAAGAGCCCATGACGGCCAGCGCGCTCTTCCGGTCGCTGCTGTATCGGATCGCCGTCTGTTGCAGGCACACAGGGTGTTGCCTTTCAATTCGCAGGTCCGCTGGAGTGACCACTTCCCCTTTGAATTGGTCACTTATTGTTGCAATCTGTCCCCCCGAAGGCCGCAGAGAGAGCCGAAAGGCTCATCGACCGTCTGCCCATGACCGACCGGAATAAGTCTGGAACGGTCGTTCGCCATATCTTGGTAACGCCCATATGAAAATGGATGAATTACTTGACCCTAATGGGCAGCGAAACTTGCGGCTGGATCGGCACCAACGTCTTGGCATAGGCTCGCAGGATGTCGTTGTAGAGATCGGCGTGCTTCGGCGCCTCGACCGAAAGGATCAGCGCGTAGCGGATCTTCTCGGCGCCGGTAGCCCGACCGCCACCGTCACGGGCGTTGTAGTGGATGTCGAACACGGGGTTCTTGAGGCTGGAACCACGAAAGCTTTTAGCCCCGTGCAGCACGGTTTCCCACTTGCCCTGATCCGAGCGGCGTTCCTGTTCGGTGGCGAATTTCTTCAAGTCAAAAAAGCCCTTGGTGTCCGCGTTGCTCTTGCCGTCCTTGATCTTCTCGTCGTTGGGACGGAAGACAACTTCGAGGCCGGCCTTGGTGTAGGCTGCAGCATCCTGCGGATCGGTGGGTGATGCATAGCAGAACGTGGCCTTCAGGCGGACGTTGCCCGTCAACGCTTCCTTTGGCAGCGGCAGGCTGGCGCGCAGGTATTTGCTGGGTTTGAGCTCCCCTTGGTAGACCACCCGAGCCACGCCATCCGGGCACGTGATGATGTCGAGGGTGTCCTCAGGGATCTTGCCCCAGCCCACTTCGATCGGGTCATGCTCGCCAGGATCTGCCGCATGGACCAGCAAGGCCTTGATGGCGAGAGGCGTTAGGTTGCCGCCCAGGATGGCACGGATGCCGACCGCGCTACGCAGCAGGTACGGCGCCGCGAAACTGGTGCCCAGTTGTGGCGTCAGCACCGGTTTCGCGTTCGGCGCCAGGACGTGAAAGTATTTGGCCGCCGGGTTACCGCCGAAGGCCATCAGGTCAGGCTTGACGACGCCGGGGCTGCGGCCCGGCCCGATCGCACTGTAGGGTGCGCGGGCCCAGCCCGCACCGGTATCGTCGGCCGCGCCGACAGAGAGTGCATTCACGCAGTCCGACGGAACTTGCACTCGGCTGTAGCCGAGTTCGCGGTCGCGTTCCCCGTTGTTGCCCACGGCCACGGTCATCAGCGTGTCGCCATCGCTGAGCAGTTCGTCGATGACGGATGTCCAGGCATGAACTTCCTGATCCTCCACTTCAAGGTCCGGCCCCAGGCTCAGGTTGATGAACTCGTAGGAGCGGGACAGCAGAACCTGTTCGATGAGACCGAGCGTGCGATACAACTCCAACGGTTCCTCACCGGCCGATTCCTGGTCAAGCACGCGCAAATGGTCCACCGGAGCAAAAGGCCTACCGGCCGTTCCGTTGGGCTGGATCGGGCCGAACAGCACGGCCGATGTCACGCCCAGACCGTGCTCCGGGCCATGCGGGTCATCCTCAGCATCTTCGTCAAGCTTGCGATACGAGCGCAGCCAGGGACCGATTGGGTGGTGCTTGGGCAGGCCACCGTCCAGGATGGCGACACGAGGCTCGGACGACAGGGCTTGCTCGGTAGGGAGGCTGCAGCCCACAGAGGGCCCACCGCTGCGTTGTAACGGGCGGATGCCGCGCAGCTTGGGCACCGGCCGGATCACCCGGACGAAGGCGAAACTGGCCAGCTTCTCGACTTCGCGCGGCTTGCCCTCGACCGGCACGAACCACAGGTTGCCTGCGACGAAATCGACTTCACTGTGAACCTTCACGCCCTCTCGCTGGGCGAACTTCACGAAAGCCTTCTGGATCAAGCCAGGATCTTCATCCGGCAACAGATGCAGGCCCACCTCGAAGAAGCGATCCTTCGGGCTGCCCAGGCTCACGATGCGGTCGGCCGGCGCGAAGGCAGCGAACTGTTCAATGTGGGCCAGGTCATCGCCCTCGTCGGATTCCGCATCAATGATTTCCGTCCATTGCGAAAGGCTGCGGAAAGCCTGGCGCTTGCCGGCTACGAATAACTCGGTCGTCGTGGTCTCCTGCGGCGGCCCTTTGCGAGTCCAGGCCTGCGGCCTGACCTTCACGGTCCGGCTGCCGATGGACTCCAGCCCCGTGCTGCGCAACAGGCCGGTCGGGAAGTAGGAGCGAGCAATGAAGCTGGGATTCATCATCAACCTGGCCACCGCGAAGTCGCCCGGACAGGCGTCAGTCGGCAGTTCGTCCAGCGCCTTCGCAGCACTGCGGAATTGGGGAGCCAATCGTTCCTGCGCCTGCGCGAAGGTGTAGACCTCAGCCTTGCCAGGTATGCGCCTCGGACCCACGATGTCGTGGGTCAGCAACTCGCCGCGACCGATCAGGAAATTGGTTTGGCTCATGCGTCAGCCTTTCTCCGGAGCGCGGTCTTTCGTGCCGCAGGCGTATCGTTGGTGTACTTGCGAATCGTGTCCCGGCTCACGCCTGTGATGTCGGAGACGGCGTGTTGGGACAGGCGGGTTTGCTTGGCCAGCATCACTGCCAGGTCAATGCGGCCTTGCCTGTCGAGCGCCAGAGCGCGTGCCTTCATGAAGTCCTCGACCAGGTCGGCATCGGTGGTCGTGCCCAGGGCCACGGCGCGCCGGAAGCGCTGCACATCGCGCTCGATGTCGCTGAACGAGTGCCCGGCGAATGCAAACACCAGGATGTCGATCCAACGGGCAAAAAGGGCGTAGTCCGGCCCCAGGAAGCGCTTGATGGCTTCCTTGACGGCCTGCTCATCGGGCGTCTTGAATTGGACCTCCAAGTCGAAGCGGCGCCAAAGCGCCGGGTCGATCAGCTCCGGGTGATTGGTGGCCGCAAGCAATACGCTGCTAGTGGGCCATTCGTCGACTTCCTGCAAGATCACGGTGACCAAGCGCTTGAGTTCGCCCACGTCGCTGTCGTCGCTGCGCCGCTTGGCGATGGCGTCGATTTCGTCCAGCAGCAGCACGCAGGGATCGCGCTTGGCGAAGTCGATGGCCGCCCGTAGGTTGGCGCCGCTCTTGCCCAGCAGGCTGCTCATCACAGCGGTCAGATCTAGCACGTACAGCGGCACCTTCAATTGCGCGGCGAGCCAGCGGGCCGTGAGTGTCTTGCCAACCCCCGGCGGCCCCACAAAGATAGCCGAGCGGGTCGGCGTCAGCCCCAGCGCCCGCAGCCGATCACTCTGCCGGCGCTCGGCGATGAGTTGCCCCAAGACTGCCTCGATATCGCTGGACAGCAGCGGCGCGTCCTTCGTCGGCTCGTCTTTGAACACCTTCAGAAGCGAAAGGCGGGATTCGTCGTCGACCGGCAGGGCTTGGGTTGGCGACGGCGTAGGCGGCAGCTTGCGCATGGGAGAGACGCTGCGAGCCGGTTTCGACTTCAGGAACAACTCGAGCTGCTCGGCCAGGTCGGGCGCCTTGCCTCGGTACTTGCGGACCAGCCGCGCCGCGAACAGGCGCACGTCTTCAGTCTGCTCGGCCAGGGCCAAGCGAACCATCTGGGCTAAATCTGATTGCTCTTCCTGCATTTCGCCCAACATTCCTGTAAGATATTGATTTGTATATATATTTCCAACAATCATGTTGGACTAATTGTATTGTCTCACAGTTCAACAGGAAGTGGGAGCGCAAGCCGTCGGAGGACAGTCGTGGATTCCTGGGCATCGCCCGCCGAGGCGGGCCGCACTGTCGGGCTTCGCATCAAGCCGCCTATGGCGTCTCGCCCATCCCGGCTTCCGGCGTTCCCTCGCTGCGCTCGGCTGACGCCTCCGGACTGGGCTGCGCCCGGTTTGCACGCTGCGCTTGCCGTGAAGGCAGGTCTGGTGTGGGGCTGACTTGCCGGTTCCCTTCATTCTTGCACTCGGTTCTCGCGGATCAAGGTCGGCACGTGCTACGCACGCTGGCGGCCTTGCGGTCGTCTTCGAACCCGGGACGGGATTCTGGCCGAATAGCGCACTGCAGCCGGCCAGAGCGCGGGCGGCGTCGCCTTCGGCAATCCGGTAATTACCCCCGCTGGCAGATATGCTCGCGGCCATGCACGACTGGATCAGCTCGATAGACCCCAAACAGCTCGATTTCTGGCGAACCGTGGCGACGGTCGTCGCTTCGGCAATGGCGGTCGTCGTCACCGGAGTGATTCAGTACCGACAGTGGCGCCTTGGCAAAGATAAGCTCGCTTTCGATCTGTTTGATCGCCGCATGGAAGCTTGGGAGGCGGTGCGTGCACTCTCCGATGCGGGTGATGAAGCGGATCTCATGATGCGAGGAGCTTGGCTGACCAAGCGGCGGCAAGACCTTCGCAAAGCAGCCGAAGCGCCCTATCTGTTCGGCAGCCGCATTGCGGGCCCGATCACGGAACTACTGAACGTCAACGAGGCGGCGATCGTATTGGCTCCGACCAACGCAGTCTCAGACTATAAGGATTTTCATTCTGCGCTTCGTGACTTGGATGACTGGAGACATCAACACTTCAGGGCCCTAGAGGTCGAGGTGGCCCGGAGTCTCCAGTTGGTGCGCTAAAGGGATATCTGCGCCGTCAGTAAGCGCCAGCCCGCGGGCTTGAGCAGCGCCCCGAAATATTCATCGCCGAGATCGTGCTTTCCTTTGCTGGGGAGCCGGAGCAACTTGACCAAGCCCAGCACCTCGGCGTTCTCAGCGAGGGTGACTTCGGGCGCCGGCACTTCGTAAAGCTTGCTGGACGAAGCCTGGACGCGACGAAGAAGGCGGACGATGTCGACGAGGGGCCATGAGCAGCTTCTTTGAGTTGAGAAGCCTATCGTCTCGGGGCGAACCCGGCGCCGACGCGCGTCGGCCCAATTTCGCAAACTGCCATCAGCGAATGGAGATCAGGCCGGTCAACTTCCAAAAGGCATGCACGCGTCTGAGCAGCGCAAACTTGCCTTGGTCCGACCTGGCCAGGACGACGGCCGCCTCGTCAAGCTGATGGGCCGTCGGCAGCTCGCCGGCCGCGATCCTTCGTTCGAGGTCTTCACACCACTCCCGGTCGTGTTCGAGCAACTCGTAGTTAGTGGGCATTGGGGTGATCGCCTCAAAAAACCTAACCCTGACAACGACTTGGCAATCGCGGTTCTGCGCAAGGTTGGCCTTTTCATGCCGATTTGACGCGCTTTGGCTTTCCAGGGCGATCGGTTGCCAGCCTGGTTCGTGTGAAGCCGGTTTCAAACCTGGCGAGCATCTCGAAACTCTCAGTCGCAGCAGCGCCGAGGCGTACGCTTCGATTGCAGGGGGACGTTCAGGCCCATGCCCTTCACGAAGGTCCTCGGATGTGTTCTCCCGCGTCAGCCGCCGGTGCACGCAACCGGCATGGCGCGCCCCACGGCCCACGACGTGCGGCCATGCTCGACGATCAGCGTTTGGCGTCCGTTGGAGAACGTGGTCCCCGACTGTCCGATCGCCGGAAGATCGACGGCAGCCGACCCGTCAACGGAGACCGAGGCGCTCTCTCCCATCAAGCGCACGGCCAAGCGTGTCCCGTCGCAGAGGTAGCTGCTGACTGGATATGGATTGCCGACGCCGATCGAAGGACTTGGCGTCGGATGTTGGCATGCCGCCAGCACCCAGATGACAAACGCGCCGACGATTGAACAAAAAAAGGTTCGCATTCATCCCCACGAGCTGCTCGCAGGTCCACGAGCTTTTGCGATGTTCATGGTACGGCGTCGAGTAGGGCGTCGTCCAGCGAGCGTGCCCATGTCGAACTCGTCGAAGCCCGACAGCGACTTCCAATGTGAAAACAGGCAAGCGACAGGCGAACGGCCCCTTCAGGCCTTATTGGAACTCTGCTTCCCCAAGTCCATCATCCGAGCCACCTCACTGACCTGAGCGGCACCTGCGCGGAAGTATCCCGCAACAGTGTCCGTGCTGCGATGCCCGGTCATCGCCATCGTCTCCTGCAGCGGCATGTTTTGTCTGCCCGCCTCTGTGACGAACCCCGACCGCAGCGAATGCGCCGAGAAATCATCCCCCACGCCCGCGAGCGCACACCGCGCCTTCACGATGTCGCGCACCGCTGTCCCCGAGAGCCCGTCGGTGCCCAATTTCCCGTTCTTGAGGATCCGTCGGAAGAGTGGCCCTGAGGCGATGCCGCTGGCTTTGAGCCAGGCCTCCAGGGCCACGGCGGCCGACCCGACCACCGGCTTCACATCCTCTGGGCGGATTTTCCCGTTGTGGTTCGTCTTCGAACTCGCCAGCGTGTACAGATAGGCGCCCTCATCACCGCGGTGCAGGTTCTCGAAGACCGCTTCTGACACCTCCGAGCGCCGGCGCCCGCCCGAGGCCCAGGCGAAGAGGAGGAGGGCGCGGTCGCGCTTTCCCTTCAGCGAGTCGTTGCAAGTCTCCAGCACCGCCTCCAGCGGCTCTTTCGTCAGCGCACGCTGTTTGTGGGGCAGGGCGTTGCGCTTCGCATAGGCTTTTCTGGTCTTGCTCAACAGCGCCTTCACGGCAGGATCCACACATGGATTGGCCTGCTTGGAAAGGTGGTGGGCCATCGAGAGCACGGAGATCCGATGCATCAGGGTGTTCAGCGCCGGCGCCCCGAGCTTGCCCTTGAAACCGGCCTCGACCAGGGCTTCGTCGATCGCGGGCGGCAGTTGGTGCTCAAGACCCGCCTTGGTCGAGCGCTCGGCGTGGTCGACGATGAACTGGACCACCACGGGCACGGGCACCGGAAGCGACATCTGCCGGCCGTAGCGCGCGCCGAACCAGGCGGCCCAGTAGCGCATGGCGGCCCGGTACGCCAGACGGGTGTTGTCCGACTCGCCTTCGGCCATCAGGTCGTGCGCGGCTTCCTCGGCCATGCCGGACAGCTGACTGGGATCGAGGAGCGCGTGGTCGCGTTTCAGAGGAATCAACGCCTTGGACGCCTTGGATGGCGACACTTTCTCAGCAGATTTCATGGACGACCTCCAGCAGCATTGGATTCACGGACGAACACGCCGTTAGCGTAAATATTCGTCCCGGCGAGGGCACTTCGCCACCTCTGCTAGCAGTCAGGAGAGGGGCCGAGGCAGCCTCCCTTGCAGGAAGGAAGGGGGAGGCGTAATATGTCCAATATTTTGGACAATCCTTGGTCCGATCTGCCATGAACCTTGTCGACATTGGCCATGCGGTGCGAGCGCGGCGCGCTGAGCTGGGCCTGTCCCAGGCGCAGTTGGCGCACCTGACCGGCCTGTCTCGTCAGACCTTGGTTGGCCTGGAAAACGGCGCGCTGAGCGATCTGGGAGTCAACCGCGTGGGGCAGGTGATGGCGGTGCTGGGACTGGACAGCCCCAAACCGGATACGCAGGCGCGGAGCAAGAAGCGCGGCCTATGGATGGCGGCCAAGACGGCCAGCGTCAGCTATGCGCGCGAACTGGCCCCCGAGGCGCTGGAGCAGGCTCTGGCGAGCGGTGACGTGCCGCCCTCTTTTGCCCCGCACTTGACCCATTTGCTCGATGAAGCGCCCGTGCCCATCGTCGTGATGGCTGTGGAGGAGGCGGCTTCACGCGCACATCTGCCTCCCCGGCAGGTCTGGCGAAACGTGGCGAAACTGGCCGAATCCTTGTCCGTGCACCGGCGGGGGCTGTGGGCGTGAAGTCCGGGTCGCTGCCCGGCGGCCCCTGGGAGAAACTGTTCCCGCGGGCGCTGGCGCTGATCGACGAGATCAGCCGGTACGGCGGCATCGCGGATCCGTTCTGGACCTTTGGCGGTGGGACCGTACTGATGTTCCGTCACCGCCATCGGTCGAGCAAGGACATCGACATCTTCGTGCCTGATCCGCAATATCTCGGCTTCGTCACGCCTCGGTTGAGCGACACAGCGGCTGACCTGACACAGGACTACACCGAGCAGCCCGGCGCCTTCGTCAAGCTGCAGTTCGAGGAAGGCGAGGTCGACTTCGTGGCCGCTCCCAACTTGCTGGCCGATGCTTGGGAAACCTGGGACATCGGCGGCCGCTCCGTGAGAGTGGAGACGGCCGCTGAAATCATTGCCAAGAAGATGTACCACCGTGGCGATCGGGTCACGGCGCGCGATCTGTTCGACTTGGCGCTCGTGATCGAGCGGGAGCCAGAGCCCCTTCTGGCTGCGACACCGTTCTTGCTGCGCCATCGGCCTGCATTTCTGGCCCAGATCCGGGAGCCGCATGCCGGCTTGCGCGCCGCGTTCGATGCCATCGCTACGCTGGACTACACGCCCGGCTTCGACCATTGCGTGGCCATCGTCCGAGAGTTCCTAGACAGCCTGTAGTTGTCTGGGCGGTTCGGTATCTGCGGCGGAAGAGCACAAGCAGTTCGCTGAACCGTCAGTCCAACCCTGCGAAAGCGACCATGGGAGCGTTTCAATGGTGTTCACACTTCATGCTCAGGGCGTGAATGGGCCGAGGCAGTGGTGGTGGCACTATGGCGAGACCCTGACAGTCTCTGCGCACGACGGTTCTCGACGCCGGACCGAACTTCCGAGCAGGACTCGGCCAAGGACGGGACCCTCGCGGCTACGCCAGAATGCGGCCACCAGGCGTCGTACGCTAAAAACAGGCGAATGGCTGCTTCCCGGACCTTAGAGGCAACGCTCTAACAACGACGAAGCGGCATGGAACATGCGGCTCCCCAGGATGGGATCAAAACACATGTCGCCGGATTTGCGCACCCGGTTGGAAGACCTGACGGGCGAGATGGCCTAGGCTCGGAGGACTTCCGATCTCGGGAGGCTGGCGTTGCTGTGCTGCTGCGAAATCCGACACTGGGCGCACCGGGCGGGCGAAGAGCGACTTGCGCATCTGTCGTGCACGTTCGTCAACGAAGGACTCGCTCGCAACCGTGAGGAGTTCATGGATCGAGTGGATGACGTCATCTCGGAACTCGAGGACGTCTGCGATCGGGCCGGGATCGATCAGGCCGCGAAGTCGCTGGAAGTGGCCAGACATCGATAGGGCGGACGGATCGCACGGCAGGGCCAGTCACCCGCCTCGAAGATCGCGCCCCAAGTTTGCAACTGCAAACTCGGGGCGTCTCAGGATCGAGCTTGCATTTCTTGCGCCGTCGCCAGGGTGAAGATGCTCACGGCGCGCACCAGGCTGCCAGCTTGCATCTGAAGGGACTGCGCCGCCGCCGAAGCCTCTTCGACCAAGGCAGCGTTCTGCTGGGTCACTTCATCCATCTGGGTCACAGCCTGGTTGATCTGCTCGATGCCCGAGGTCTGCTCCTGGCTGGCCGCACTGATCTCGCCCATGATGTCGGTCACGCGGCGCACGCTGGCCACGATCTTTTCCATGGTGCGGCCGGCTTCGTTCACCAGGGAACTGCCGGCATCGACCTTGTCGACGGAATCGCCGATCAGCGCCTTGATCTCCTTGGCGGCTGCCGCTGAGCGCTGTGCGAGGCCGCGCACTTCCGATGCCACGACGGCGAAGCCACGACCCTGCTCGCCGGCGCGTGCCGCTTCCACCGCGGCGTTGAGCGCCAGGATATTGGTCTGAAACGCGATGCCATCGATCACGCCGATGATGTCGACGACCTTCTTTGACGAGGCGTTGATCGAGGCCATGGTATCGATCACCTGGCTGACGACGTCCCCTCCCATGACTGCCACCTCGGAGGCCTGCACCGCAAGCTGGTTGGCCTGTCGCGCGTTCTCGGCGTTCTGTTTGACCGTGGTGGTCAGTTCTTCCATCGACGCGGCGGTTTGCTCCAGTGAACTGGCCTGCTCTTCGGTGCGCGAGGACAAGTCCTGGTTGCCGACGGCGATCTGCGTCGATGCGCCTGCGATGGTGCTCGTGCTCCGCCGCACCTCGCCGACGACGGTGCCGAGACTGTCGTTCATGGCCTTGAGCGCCTGCATCAGTTGGCCCGTCTCGTCTCTGGACCTCACTTCGATCTGGCTCGTGAGGTCGCCGCCGGCGACCAACTGTGCAACCCTCACCGCCTCGCGGATGGGCCGAGTGATCGTGCGGCTGAAAAGGATGCTGGCCATGCCGCCGATCGCGCACACGCCGAGCATGAGCGACAGGCTGAACCACGTGGCCCGCCTCGCGTCGTCTGCCGCTCGTGCGGCCACTGCCGCACTGTCGGCCTGGATGCGGTGCGCCACTTCGTCCAGCAGCTTGGTCGGTTCCCGATCGACACCGGCGACGGCTGCATCGCCCGCGCCGGGCTCGAAGCCGCTGGCCTTGAACGCCTCGAGCCCCTTCCGATAGGCCGAACCCATGGCGACGTGGGCGACGGCGAATTTCTGCACCAACTCGAGGCTCTCACCCGACGGCAGTGCTGCCTGCAGGGCCTTGGCGGCGCTCGTCACCGCGCCTTCCTTCTCTTCGAAGGCCGCCCAGTGCGCTGCCAGCTTCGCCGGGTTCTTGCCGCGCAGCAGGGTGTTCTTCCATTCCTGCACCTGGACCTTGAAGGTCAGAAGCATCTGCATGACCGCGCGTTCGTCCGCGGCCCTCGCTTGCACCGTCGTTTCGTACGTGTCGAGCGAACGGTGGAGGGAAAACATGCCGAAGAGCGCTGCTGTCAGAAGCAACGCGACGCCGCATGCGAAGGCCAGGGGGAGTTTGGTGCTGAGTTTCATCGAGGATTCTGTTCGGGAGGGTGATCGGCGGCCGGAAGCGGTCGCATCCTGCGGCCCTTCGCCGACGTCGCGCACTCAACTCCCTTCACCATGGGGTTATCGGCTCGACCGCGTGAAACTTAAGCGACGTGCGGCCGAATGTGCGGCTCCTCGGGACTGCTTATTCAGGTCAGCGACGGCTTGCGGCTTGAGGCAACGATGTCTTTCCCTGGCGTGTCACACACCGGATGAATACTCCCTGCATGGCCCGCCCCTGGAGACTCCCATGCCGATGAATCTTCTCGCCGTCATTGCTTCGTCTCGTATGCCCATGTCGTTCAGGCTGCCTGAAGAAATCGACAAGGTGCGGATCCTTCGAACCGCCGGACTGGTGATTGCCTGCGTTCGTGGTCCGGGAGACCCTTTCACCCTCGGCGGCCCGGAGAGAGCAGCGCAAGTCCTCGCCATCACCGAAAAGGGGCAGGAAGAACTGGCGCGAAGCCGATTGCCCGATGAACAGCACTTGATTGTTCCGGGCAGCCCCAGCGCCATGGGGTTCCTTCGAGCTGCGGCAGAGCGCGCGATGCAGGCGCTGCGGTAGCGCGCTTGCGCCGTGCCGCTGATGCCGGAAAGGGGCGTTCAGTCCAAGTGCGCGAGATCCCGCACCGCCGCCCTGTCGAGCCCGCGCCAGGGCAAATTGACCAGCAGTTCCAGGCGGCGTCGCAGCGAATACAGCGTTTGAATCGCGGCGTTGTCGTTGGCGGCCACATCCTGGTACGCGCCCATAGCGCTGCGTCCGGCTGGCCCGGCCAGCGCGGCTGCAAGCCAGGCGCGGGATTCCCACAGGTGGAGGGTTCGGAGTGACGCGCAAATCGAGCGCCGGTAAGTCAACGAAAAGCGCAGGGGCGACGGAGATTGAACGACGGGATGACGGGTTCGACGTCATCGAAGCGAACGGCGTCGTGCACGGTGAAGGCGTGCGTTGTAGAGCCGAGAGCCGCACGGGCTTGACCCGGAAGCCTTCGAATTCGAACTGGTAGCGAATTCGGTCTTCGATTGCCGAGACGGTCTCCTCGTCCCACACTTTCCATTTTGAAGACATCGTCGAAAGTTCAAAGTACACGGTTCTGGTGACGGTTGGATAGCCCTCCAAGAAGGAATCGCTGATGTCGAACTCCCGGTCCGAGACAACAAACTCCTCGGCGCCGCGGTTGAAGGAGAACCTCAGTGTGGAGCGAGCGGGCCAGAGGTACTGTTCACGCCCCCGCGACGGCGCGCTCAGAAGGGGCCGCATCATGCGCGCTCCTTGAGTAGAAGGTTGAACACCTCCTCAATCTCGTCAAGTTCAAGCTCCTTTTCGCATTGCCACAGCGCCTTGTTCAAGATGCTTCGAGCCTTATCGAGCGCCTTGGCCTTGCGGGCATCTTCACGAGACCTCAGATCCGAAAGCGAAGTGTTGTTCGAAACGGGCTCTCCGCGCAGGTCGTAGACCTTTGCCGTATAGGAGCGCGGGCCCTGGACCCACGCCTCCGTCTCCTGGGTCAGCTTATGAAATCTGGAGATGAGATCTCCAACGGTCTTTGTGTTCGGGACTGGGCTGCCGGATTCGGGGATTTGCGCATCGATCACTGCAGAGCTTCGCTTGGCACGGCGTGACCGACCTTTTCGGGAGGGCTCAAAGACAAGGGTGAATCCGTCGAGCTTGTTGAAGGTCAGGAAGCGCGAGGTGAAGTCCCCGAGTTGCATTGAAGGCATGTGCGTACTTTGGTCGAGTTCGGTAGATAGATAAGAGAATAGTACGTACAAAAATGATTATCGACAAGCGAAACACTATAGACAAAAGACGATGGTCGCTTGCGGGTAGAGACGTGATCTGCCTGCAAAGCGGATAGCCGCCAATACGTGATAAAAGTCCAGCCGCAGACCTCGCCAAGCAGGCGACACTGAACGCACCTACGACTGGAGTGGGGAAGCTGACCTACAGCAGACGCTCTCGCCGCCGGAAAGCGGCCGCTAGTCTCTCGACTGACACGGCCGAAGGATCGAGCGCCGTGTCTACTCGCGACCGCTCCTACCTCGACAACCGCCGGTACGCACTGTAGTGCCGGATCGCACCCTGGCTGTTCCCGAGCTCGTCGTGGAGCCTGCCCGCATTGAAGTGCGCATCAGCGAGGTTCGGGTCGAGCTGCACATCCGTCTCAGGCCGCCAGTCCAGAACGATCCGTCTGAGCCTGTTGATCTCGCTCTTCAGGCCCCGGAGGTCGCTCTCGATGTCCCAAACGTGAGCGTCGTAGGCGCGCTTCCACTCCGGCATATCGCGCGTGATCTTCTTGAGAGTCTCAACGCCGCGCTCGCGCACGAGAACGGAAAGCTCGGTCAGGTCCGGGCACTGAGCCAGCGCGGCCTCTGTACGCCGCCGCTGGTCGATCCGCATGGCGAGCATGTAGCGCGGTCCGTCGTCAGTGGTGTCCAGCGGCATGAACTTGGTGCCCGGGCAGCTGGCGGTCTGCCAGCCGTGGCCGGGGCGGGTGTATCCGTGGTGGGCCATCCGGGCAGTGGGCTCGCCGCCCACCACCGCGATCGGACGAATTCGGGGGCGAGGTTCTGGTTCGGAGGCCGTAGTCAAGCTACGAGTATTGCCCCGGATCGGCAGGACCGTCGCGCCCTGGGGCTGCTTATCTGGTGGAGGATTCACTTCCGATCGGAGCTGCTCAAATAATCCGATCTTCAAGAACAAGAACGCCCTCGACGGGCGCACCACCTCGTCAACTACAGCATCACTCTTCTCTTCGTCCTGGAAATCTCCCGGGGCGGCACCGGCGCCATCTTGGCCGCCACTTCCCCGGTGCTCGCTCTGGCACTGCTCTCGATGCTCACCCGATCCGGTCGCTAGGACCCTCGCCAAGCAGCAATCTGCGGCACCACGAGCTGCGCCAGATGCCGCGTGTCGGGTTCGCTACCTGAGCATCCAAAGGAAAGCGAGATGGTGACCAGGTTGGCCGATTCGATCAGCGGTCGCATTGCCAGCAAGAATTCGTTGATCTCGGCATCGGCCCAAAGGTCGCTGCCGTATTCCATCTTCGACTCGCGGTTGAAGAGATCGAGGCAGAGATCGAAGATGAGAGGATGCTCGGGCGTGATTGCCGCGAGCGAGTCCGTGGAGGGGTGGAGTACCTGCGTGGCGCCAGCGCTATCGAGCAGATCGTGACCAATGGCCACGTCGAAGTCATCATCCTGTTTGCAGAAGAAGTGCAGGCAATCGAACCTGCCTCTCAGCACGGCGGGAGCGATGAAGGAGTCATAGCGAATCCATTCCTCCTCGTCGATGATCGCTCGCAGCTGCTCCAGGTCGGCGGCCACGATCTCGCTCGACTTCTCCTGATCGTAGTAGGCGTCGTAGCCGCCATCCCAGTGATGATCGGCATGCACGAGAGTGAATTTCGCAATGCCCGCAATTTGAACTTGTCGCTCCCAGACCCAGAGCGCCCATTTGTGGTTGTCCATGAGCCATACGTCGTGGCCCAAATCGATCAAGTACCCGTCGTCGCGCTGCAGGGTTTGGTAGTCGACGTTATGAGAGGGCATTGGGCAAGTGTCCAGGGTTGCGGAAAAGGCAGGGCAGGTGGCGGGGGCTGCCCTTTCTGAGCAAAGAAACCTAGCTCCTGGTTTCATCAAAACCTAGCTGCCAGTTATCTGAAAGCCTCCCGGCTCTGGTCTATTCTTCCGGGGTCGGGCGGCTCCCCGAATCCATCATCCGCGCCACCGCGCTCACCTGCGCCGCGCCGGCGCGGAAGTAGCCCGTCACGACGTCCATGCTGCGGTGGCCGGTCATGGCCATGGTTTCCTGCAGTGGCATGTTCTGGCGACCCGCCTCGGTGACGAAGCCCGACCGCAGCGAGTGGGCCGAGAAGTCTTCGCCAACGCCGGCGAGCGAACATCGCGCCTTCACGATGTCCCGGATGGCCGTGCCAGTGAGCGCGCCTTCGCCCAGCCGCCCGGCCTTGTTGATCCGGCGGAAGAGGGGGCCTGTCGTGATCCCGCTGGCCTCCAGCCAGGCTTCCAGCGCCTGGGCCGCGGTGCCCACCACGGGCTTCACATCCTCGGGCTTCACCTTGCCGTTGTGGTTCGTCTTGGAGTTGGCCAGCGTGTAGTGGTAGCCGCCTTCATCGGCGCCGCGCAGGTTCTCGAACACCGCCTCCGAAACCTCAGATCGCCGACGGCCGCCAGACGACCAGGCGAAAAGGAGGAGGGCGCGGTCACGCTTCCCCTTGAGCGAGTCGTCGCAGGTCTCTAGCACCGCCTCGAACGGCTCTTCGGTCAGCGCCCGCTGCTTGTGGGGCGTGGCGTTGCGCTTGGCGTAGGCCTTGCGCGTCTTGCTCAGGAGGGCCTTCACCGCCGAATCGGTGCACGGGTTGGGCTGCTTGGCCAAGTGGTGGGCCATCGACAGGACCGAGATCCGGTGCATCAGCGTGTTCAGCGCCGGCGCGCCGGCCTTGCCCTTGAAGCCGGCCTCGACCAGGGCGGCATCGATCTCGGGCGGCAGCTGGTGCACCAGCCCGGCCTTTGTCGAGCGCTCGGCGTGGTCGACGATGAACTGGACGACCACCGGGACCGGCATGGGCAGATCCATCTGGCGGCCGTAGCGCGCGCCGAACCAGGCAGCCCAGTACCGCATCGCCGTGCGGTACGACACCCGTGTGTTGCTGGACTCGCCCTCGGCCATCAGATCGTGGGCGGCTTCCTCAGCCATGTCGGACAGCTGCGCCGGATCGAGGAGCGCGTGGCTGCGCTTCAGCGGCGTCAGATTGAGTTGCGGTGAGCCGGGGTGGCCGGGTCGCACTGTTAGTTGGCCCATTTCGTTTCCTTCGTCGTGGGAACTCATTCGCCACCTCGCAGCGCACGTTCCAGCAATGAATCCTGCGCGGGCGTGCGTTCCGCGCTCACACGCGGCAGTGCCAAGTTGCGCTTGCCCAGTTCCACCAGGATCTCCCCAAAGGTGAGCCCTGTCGCGCTCGAGAGCTCCCGCGAGGTCATGGTCCCGCCAGCGTACCGCGCCACCAGCAGGTCGAGCGGCGATGGATTCTGCGAGGGATGCGGCTCTAGCAATTCATTTGCCATGAGTGGGCTTTCAGTGGAGGCCATGTGCGACGTCGAATCGCTGCGCCAGTTCCAACAGGCGCCGGTCAAGGGTCCATAGCCGTGCGCCTGGGGTGATGAGGGTCGACGCAAGCAGCACCATGTCGACCAAGCCGCACCCGAGTCCGTACAGCTTTTCGCGCTCGATCAATTCGAGCACTTCGTCCAACGTGGCCTGATTGCACGTCCTCAGCAGGCTCAGGCTGCCAAGTGTTTGCTCTCGCGGAGAGGGCGGGGTGCCACACGCCAGTTCAACGATCACCATTGGATGGGTCAAGGCGAGGTCCAAGCCGACCAGGTTTGCGAGGGCGGCGTTGCCGCTGCGGAAATGGTCGATCCAAACGGAGGTGTCGACGAGCACGCTCATGGCGAGACCAACTCGCCTCGACGCCGCGGGACGTCCTTGATGTCGGGGGCCTTCCCTCCGAGCGCAATGAGGCGCTTGCCCGCCTGAACACGCACGAACGTGCGGATCGCTTCTCGAAAGATCTCCGCCTTGTCCATTTCGGGATCGGCCAATTCAAGGGCCTTTTCGAAAAGGGAGTCTTCGATGGTAACGGTGGTACGCATGGCTAGTCCTGAATCACTTGTGATTCCATTTTGCATCAGATTGCGCATCTTCCGCGTCGAGCGGCGTCGCGTCAGCACGGGGTCTCGAGCACCGTCTCAGACCTCCGCGTTCGGGCGCCCCCGACGCCAGGGAAATGAGAAGCATGGCGCCATCTCGCCGTCCCTTGAGCGAGTCGTGGCAGGTTTCGCGCACGTCCCAGCCCAAGCACATCTGAGCCGGGTTGTCAACGCCACTATTGAGGGCTAATCGCGCTTGCGGTTGACACCAATTGTTACGATACTTAAATAAAGCTACGAGGGAGAGCATTTGAATCCGGAATCGAATCAGCGGGGCGCTGCCCGCCATGTCCATCGGCGTCTTCGCGAATTTGCCTTTTGCTGCTGATCAGCCATGCATGCTGACCTGGCGTTGAAGATGATGTCGGACCTGTTCTGGACCGGCCTGCTTCTGAGTCTCCCGTTGCTCGGCCTGACGATGCTGGTGGGCGTCGTGATCAGCGTGATCCAGGTGGTCACCCAGGTCCAGGAGATGTCGCTCACGTTCGTTCCCAAACTCGTCACTGCCGCCTTGGTGCTGATCCTCGCGGGCCCCTGGATGCTGCGCAAGTTGACTCAGTACACGGTGCAGCTCTGGACCGGCATCCCAGGCATGTTCTAGTTCGAGCTGTACGTGGATGCTTTTCCGTTGGCGACGTTGTCGCCCGAGGTTCTCCTGCCCGGAGTGGTCGAATGGCTTGCGTTCGTCGGCCTTTTCGCGTTGCGCGTCGCCGCCGTCTTCATGATGACGCCAGTGCTGTATGGACTGCCCCTGCCGACATCGGTGCGCATGCTGCTGATCGTCAGCCTGTCGCTTGCACTGGCGTCGGGACTCGCTCTGCCGGCCGATGTTTGGAACGGGTGGGGGCCTTTCTTCCTCGCCGCAACCCGTGAAGTCGCATTGGGGGCGACGCTGGGCCTCGGAATCCTGCTCGCATTCGGGGCGTTCTCCGTGGCCGGTCAGATTCTCGACGTCCAACTGGGCTTCGGAATGGCGCAGCTCATCGACCCCGTGACCCGAAGACCTGTTCCCATCCTGACCTCGGCCTTCGAGCACCTGGGCGTCTTGGTGTTCTTCCTCGTCAACGGGCATCACGCATTGCTTCGGGGGATCAGCTACAGCGTCGAGCGCTTCCCGGTTGGCGCACCTTGGTCGGTGGCCCACGCGGCCGCACCCTTGCTGAAGCAGGCAGCCGGCTTGTTCAGCCTTGGCTTTGCGCTGGCTGCGCCCGTGGTGTTCTGCATCCTGCTGGTCGAGTTCGCCCTGAGCGTCATCGGTCGAAATCTGCCCCAGATGAACATGTTCACCATGGGCATTCCGGTCAAGATCGTCGTCGGACTCATCGCGCTCTCGCTCTGGTTTGCGGGCATCGGCGGCGTGATGACAAGGGTTTACTCCAGCATATCCACCACATGGAGCGCGATCTTTGTCGCCGCGGAGCAGGGGCGCTGATGGCCGAGCAGGACCTTGATCGAAACCAGGCGGCCACGCCATACAAACTCCAGCGCGCCCGCGAGCGTGGCCAGACCGCCAAGAGCACCGACGTCGTAGGGGCGCTCGTGTTCGCCGTTGCAGTGATCTACCTTTCGTGGCAAGACATGGAGGCGGTCACGAAGCAATTTCGTTTCGACTTGGCGCTGTTGATCCAGGCCGGGCGCATGGATGCCGAGGCTTCCTTGTGGCCTCTGATTGACAGAGCGTTGCGCATGACCCTCGGGCTCATAGCACCGTTCTTCGGCGCTGTTATGGTGGCCGCGGTCGTTGGCAACATGATGCAGACGGGTCCGATCCTCTCGTTCGATCCTGTCAAGGCCGACTTCAACCGGATCAACCCGGTGAACGGGCTGAAGAAGCTGTTCTCCATGCGCGTCCTGTTTGACGCCGCCCGCGCGCTGGTCAAGCTCGGCTTGCTCGGCCTGGTCGCCTTCCTTGGGCTCAAGGCGATGACAGGCCAGTTCTATGCGCTTGCGTCGCTGTCTCCCATGGGTTCCCTACGTATGCTGCTGGACGACCTCGGCGGCCTCGGCCTCAAGATGGCACTGGTCCTCGGGCTGATCGCCTTGATCGACCTGATGTACACCCGGCGCGCATTCGCCAAGCAGATGCGCATGAGCCAGCGCGAGCTCAAGGACGAGCACAAGCAGCGGGAGGGCGACCCGAGAATCCGAGCCCGCATGCGCGAGCTGCGCCGGGAGATGATGAAACGCAGCCAGGCGCTGCGCCAGACCCGCAACGCGGATGTGTTGATTACCAACCCGACCCATCTTGCGGTGGCGCTCAAGTACGAGCACGGCCGCATGGTGTCGCCCCAGTTGCTGGCCAAAGGCTCCGGAAAACTAGCGGCGGCCATGCGCGAGGTCGCAGCGCGCCACCGGATTCCCGTTGTGCAGAACCCGCCGTTGGCCCGAAGAATCTTCCGAGAGCTTCCGGTCGACCATCCAGTGCCGCCGGAGCTCTACGCGCAGGTGGCGCGCATCATCGTGTGGGTGTTCGCGATGCGCGAGCGGCAACAGTACGCCAGCGCAGCGCCGGCGGCAGTGGGGCGCCCATGAACGCCTTGACCCGCACCCTGGGAAAGCACATGGATGTCGCGCTGGTCCTGTTTGTTCTTGGCGTACTGGTCGTCCTCTTCGCGCCCATCCCCAGCGGCCTGCTCGATTTCCTGATCCTGAGCAACTTCAGCTTCGCCTTCCTGGTGTTGCTGCTGACCTTCTATATGGCGCGGCCGGTGGAGTTCTCCACGTTCCCATCGCTGCTGCTGATCGCGACGCTTTTTCGCCTGTCGCTGAACGTGGCCGCCACGCGTCTGATCTTGTCGGATGGGGACGCGGGCCGTGTGATCGGCGCAATCGGCGCCTTCGTCGTGGGAGGCAACTACGTCATCGGGTTGATCGTCTTCCTGATTCTGATCGTGGTGCAGTACGTCGTGGTGACCAGCGGTGCTCAACGGGTTTCGGAGGTGGCGGCACGCTTCACGCTCGACAGCATGCCGGGCCAGCAGATGAGCATCGACGCCGACCTCAACATGGGCTTCATCGACCAGGCCGAAGCGCAGCGCCGGCGCAAGAACCTCGAGAAGGAGGCTGGCTTCTACGGTGCAATGGACGGCGCAAGCAAGTTCGTCAAGGGTGATGCGATCGCGGGCATCATCATCCTGCTCATCAACATCGTCGGCGGCCTCATCATCGGCGTGATGCAGCACGGCATGCCGTGGGCGCAGGCGCTGCAGACCTACACACTCCTGACTATCGGCGACGGCATCGTGACGCAGGTGCCCGCGCTCGTCATCGCGGTGGGCACCGGCATCATCGTGACCCGCTCGTCGTCCGATACCAACCTGAGCCGGGAAGCGCTGAGGCAGATCGGCTCCTTTCCGAAGACGCTGCTGCTGGTCGCCGTCGCGCTCGGCGGCTTGCTGCTGCTGCCCGGAATCCCTGCGGTGCCGACACTCGCGCTGACGGCCTTCCTGCTGATGGCTGCAACCTTGCTCTATCGGGCCTCGAAAGGCAAGGCCGCAGGCGGCACGGCATCCGATCCCGCGGCGACCCTGATGGGCGATACCACGGCTGCCGGCGCCGACGGCCAGCCTGCGCCGGCAGCTGATGATCCCTATGCGCTGCTTCAGGTCGAGCCCATCGAGGTCCATCTCGGCAGCCGGTGGTTGCCATTGGTGAACCAGCCGGGGAGCGCCTTCATGGAACGGATCTCGGCCTTCAGGACGAAGCATGCCCAGGAACTCGGTCTGGTGCTGCCACGCGTGCGATTCAAGGACGCGACGCGGCTGTCCGCGGATCGCTACGAGATCCATATCGACGGCGTGATGGTTGGCAAGGGAGAGGCGCGCGCAGACAAGGTGCTGGCCATCCATCCGGGGGGAGACATCCGCT
This sequence comes from Variovorax ginsengisoli, assembly GCF_030486595.1. Taxonomy (GTDB): domain Bacteria; phylum Pseudomonadota; class Gammaproteobacteria; order Burkholderiales; family Burkholderiaceae_C; genus Variovorax; species Variovorax ginsengisoli_B. Next base: position 29,958 of record NZ_JAUJZH010000036.1, read on the forward strand.
CGATCCCTGGCGACCCGACACGCGACCCGACCTATGGCTTGCCAGCGCTATGGATCGAGGAAAGCCAGCGCGAAGCGGCCGGGCAGGCGGGTTTCACGCTGGTCGATGCGCCCACGGTCTTCATGACGCACCTGACTGAAATGCTACGGCGTGAGTCCGCGACCCTGCTCACACGCGCCGAAGTCGATCGACTGCTGGCCCGCGTGAGGCAGTCGCAGCCGGGCCTGGTCGAAGAGTTGATCCCGACGGTGCTCGCCTCGAGCGACGTCCAGAAGGTGCTGCAGAACCTCCTGCGCGAAAAGGTGTCGATCCGCCACATCGAGGCAATCCTCGAGAGCCTGGCGGACGCCGGCCGAGCGACCCGCGACGCGAGCCAACTCACGGAGTTCGTTCGCCAGCGACTGGGCCATGCGATTTGCCAGGGCCTGTTGGGCGACACGTCCTCGCTGCAGGTGCTGACCCTCGATCCGGCGGTGGAAAGCGAGTTCTTGCAAAGCGTCAAGACTGCCATGGGCGCGACCGAGGCAGGCGGCGCACAAGGGTTCGTGCTCGATCCCCAGCTGTCCGAGCAACTGATGAAACGGCTCGTGCAGCAGGCCGAACGCATGATGAAGAGCAACCTGCTGCCGGTGTTGCTGTGCGCGCCCGAACTGCGTCGCCACGTGCGCGCTTTGTCTGAACGCGTGATGCCGCACCTGCGCGTGCTGTCCATGACCGAAGTGCCGCACACCGTCGAGCTGAAGTCCTTCGGCGTGGTCCAACTTTGAAACCAGAGAGAACCTATCCATGACGGACGTCCTCGCCATCGGCCTGCGCAGCATGCAGCAAGACATGGCACGCCTCGAGCGCATCAGCATGAACATGGCCAACGCCGTGACGCCGGGCTACAAGCGCGAGGTCGCGACAGCACTGCCTTCGGCCGTCGGCGGTTTCGCGGCGGCAATGAGCTCGATCGAGGGTGCACAGATGGGCCTTCAGGCCGGGCCTGCCAGCGCTTCGGACGCGTCCAATGCTGCGGGCCTGCTCATGATCCAGACCGATGCGCGCCCGGGGACCCTCAAGTCCACGGGCCAGAGCCTGGACATCGCGTTGTCCGGCACCGGGTTCTTCGAAGTCAGCACAGAGGCCGGGCTGGCTTATACGCGCCAGGGCAACTTCCAGTTGGACGCGCGGGGCCGCCTGGTCACGGCGCAGGGGCAGCCGGTGATGGGGCAGGGCGGAGAGATCGTCTTGACCCATCCGAATCCGCGCATCGACGCCACGGGCCAGGTGTTCGAGCCGACGGTCGATGGACGGCCCGATCCGGTGCCCGTCGCTCAGCTCAAGGTTGTGGCCTTCGACGACACGAAGGATCTGCAGCGCCTGGGTGACGGCCTGCTGCGAACGTCGCTGCCGCCGGCCCAGGTGCCGGACGGTGAAGCCGAGGTGCGTCAGGGCTTTCTCGAGAACTCCAACGTGAACTCGATGCAGGAGATGGCGCAGCTCATTGTGGCGATGCGGCATTTCGAGTCGATGCAGAAGGTGACCCTCGGCTACGACGAAATGATCGGCTCCGCCGTGCGCAAGCTCGGGGAGCAAACGTAGATGACCTTGCTCGCAAGCGTAGCGCCCGCAGCACCCACAGCCACAGCACACCACCCCTCAAGGACGACGACCCATGTTTGATGCCCTCTATATCAGTGCCACAGGCATGCAGGCCCAGCAGCTCAACGTGGACACGATTGCCAACAACCTGGCCAACGTCAACACGTCCGGGTTCAAGAAGAGCAAAGTCGGCTTCAGCGACCTGATGGTGCGTGAAGCTGCACGCCAGCTGCCGACCCAGGAGAGCGCGGGCGTTCTCGGTGCCGAGAAGCGACTGGGCGCCGGCGTCGGCGTCTCCGGCGTGTCGAAGCTGTTCGACATGGGTGAACTCAAGAAGACCGAGTCGGCCTATGACATCGCGATCCAGGGCCAGGGCTTCCTCGAGGTGACGATGCCTGACGGGTCGAGCGCCTTCACGCGCGGGGGAACCTTCAAGATCAACCGCGACGGCTTGTTGGCGACCGCCAGCGGCTATCCGCTCAAGCCCAATCTCGCGATCCCTGACAACGCCCAAAGCCTGGTGATCGATGCCGACGGGCAGGTGTCCGTCCAGGTCGCGGGGGAGGCCAAGGCGGTCGAGCTCGGACAGTTCGATTTGGTGCGCTTCACCAACCCCTCCGGCCTGCTGGCGCAGGGCAACGGACTCTACCGGTCGAGCTCGGAATCCGGTGAAGCCATCTCTGCGAAACCCGCGGCGGACGGCATGGGAAGCCTCGCGCAGGGATTTCTCGAAGGATCGAACGTCAAGCTGAACGAAGAGATGATCGGTTTGATGGTGGCTCAGCGCGTGTATGAAGCCAACGTCAAGGTCATGCAAGCCTCGGACGAGATGTTGGGAATGGTCAATGGCCTGCGCAGGTAGGAAACCGTCCACACCGGGTCTGCGCGCCGCCGTCTTCACGCTTTGCGCGGGCGCAACGGCCGGTAGTGCCTTGGCCTCGGCTGCGCTCGCGCCCGATGTGGCGGCCTCGATCGAGCTGCGTCCCAAGGTCAGCGTCGGCGCCGGCCAGGTTCGCCTGGGCGACATCGCCTACCTCACCACCCGGGACCTGCCCCTGCTTCGGCAGCTGATGGCGATGCCCATCGGGGCGGCACCGCGGGTCGGCTCGCCGGTCCTGGTCGATCGTGACACGATCAAGCGCTGGGTGTCGGCTCGCAGCGGTGGGCTCGACATTCAATGGGCGGGGGCGAGCGAGGCCGAGGTTGCCAGTGCCGCGCAGCAGGTGACTGGCGACGTCGTCGAGCAGGCTGCACGATCGGCACTGGAACGCTGGCTGTCGGAACGCAGCGTCCGCGCCGAGGTTCATCCCGTCTCGACGGCCCGGGACCTCGTGCTCCCCGTAGGGACGACGACGCTGCGTGTGCGACCGCTTGCCAGCGAGGGGATGCCCTCGCGGCGCATGCTGGTCTGGGTCGATGCCTGGGTCGACGATCGCTTCGTGCGCTCCGCGGCAGTCAGCTTCGAGGTCGAGGCATGGGGCCCCTTGGCGGTCGCCGCAACCCAAGTGGATCGAGGCACGCCGGTTGCCGCCGTCGTGTCGAACGGTTCGGTGCAGCAGCGCGAAGTTGATCTCACAACGGTTCGCCACGGCCGACCGATCAGCGCCGAAGTCCAGGACCCGGCCAAGGAGGCGACTGCCCCTCAGCGCCTGCGCCGGACCCTGCGGGCCGGGGAGGTGCTCACTCAGGAACATTTGGAGACGGCGCCGGCGGTCGCGCGCGGCCACTGGGCGGCTCTGCTGGCGCGCAGCGGCGATGTGTCCATCGAGAGTCGCGTAGAGGTGCTCCAAGATGGCCGGCCCGGCGACGTGGTTCGTGTCAAGGTGCCCGGCTCGAGCGGCGAAGTGCTCGCGCGGGTGACTGGCCGCGGGCAGGTCGAGGTCCAGCCGTGACGCGCCAGACTCCATTTCCTGGCCTGAACGCTTGGCGGCGGCGCGTGCGGGTTTCGCTGACGTCCATGGCGATGTTTGCGATGTTGTTCGTGGCACTGCCTGCCGCAGCCGAAAGCCTCTACCTGGAGGGCAGTTTCCAGCCGTTGACCGCCGACACCAAGGCCTTCCGTGTCGGCGATTCGCTCACCGTCCAGGTGTTCGAGAATTCGTCGGCCACCAGCAGCGCCGACACCGGGACCCGTCGCTCCAACGACTTGTCCGGCTCTGTCACCCACAACGGAGGGAAGCTGGTCGGGCAGTACGGCATCGGCATCACCGGTGAGTTCGACGGAGGGGGGCGAACGCAGCGCACCAACAAGCTGCTGGCCACGCTCACCGTGACCGTGATGGAAGTGCTACCCAATCGCGAACTGCGTGTGGCCGGCGAACAATACCTGACGGTCAACGAGGAACTGCAGAAGGTCAATCTGGAAGGGCGGGTGCGTCCCCAGGACATTTCGAGCGGCAACGTGGTGCTGTCGACCCGCCTGGCGGACGCGCGCATCACCTACCTCGGCGAAGGGGATGTCTCCGATCGGGCTCGGCGCGGCGCCTGGCGTCGGATCCTCGATTGGCTCGGACTGTGAGCGGCGCGATGATCCTCAAACTCTCTCGTGCAGCGCGGGCGCCGCGCCTGGCGACCCATGCACTCATAGTCGCCCTCTTGCTGTGCATCGCGCTGCCGGTTTCATCGGCCGACGCCATGCGCGTCAAGGACCTCGGCAAGGTGAAGGGATGGCGTGAGAACGCCTTGTACGGCACCGGGATCGTCACCGGCCTGGCCGGTACCGGCGACTCGCCGGTCAATCGGACCACGCGCCAGTCGCTGGCCAACGTGCTGTCGCAGTTCAACCTGACGGTTGCACCTGAGCAGGTCCAGAGCCGGAACGTGGCCGTCGTGATGGTGAGCGCATCCCTTCCCACTTTCGCGCGTGAAGGCGATACGCTGGACTTGACCGTGAGTTCGGCCGGCGACGCACGCAGCCTGGTCGGCGGCACCCTGTTGCTGACGTCGTTGAAGGCCGCCAACGGCCGCGTCTACGCGTTGGCGCAGGGGCCTCTGTCGGTGGGCGGCTATCGCTACGACGCCAACGGCAACGTGGTCCAAAAGAATCATCCAACGACGGGGTCGATTCCGAACGGCGCGACGGTGGAAGTCGGCGTGAGCGCACAGATGGTCGATGCTCAGGAGAGCGTGACCTTCGTCCTCGCCGAGCCAGACTACACGACGGCCAATCGCGTCGCGGCGGCGATCAACCGACAGCTCGGGGCGCCGCTGGCGAAGGCCAAGGATGCGTCCGGCATCCAGATCGCCGTTCCACCGGCGCAGCGCGACGACTTGGTGGGGCTTCTCACCCGAATCGAGAATGTAATGGTCGAGCCCGATCGCCGGGCGCGGGTGGTCATCAACGAGCGCACCGGCACGGTGGTCTCGGGCGGCGACGTCCGGATCTCCAATGTCGCAATCTCGCACGGGGGCATCAAGATCGCCATCTCCACCGAGAACACCGCCTCCCAGCCCTACGGGGTCTGGGGCGGAGGGCCCGGCATCCGCACGGAGATCGTGACCAACACCCGTATCGACGTGGAAGAACAGGCCGGCACCGGTTTTGTCACAGGCTCTCGCACGGTGTCCGACCTTGTGCAGTCGCTCTCACGCCTGAAGACCAGCACCCGAGACGTCATCTCGATCCTGCGCGCCGTCAAGGCCGCAGGGGCGTTGCACGGCGAGCTCGTCGTGCAGTGAGCCAGTCAATCCCCATCCGTAGCCACCTCTCACCACTCCACTGAAGACCGACACACATGACAGATGGAATTGAAGCCGTTACCCGGTCGGCGCTTGCCCTCGCGCTCGACGCTGCCAGCCTGCGGCAGCAGGCGATTGCGACCAACATCGCAAATGTCAACACCATCGGCTATGCGCCCGTGCAGGTGAGCTTCGAGTCCCAGCTCGCCGATGCGCGCCGCAGCCTCGGGACGACGGGATTCGTGGATCCCTTCGCGCTCAGCCAGGTGAGCCCCCGGGTCGAAACGGTCGCCGGTGGTGCTGGTTCGGGCAGTCCCGTCCAGTTGGACGTGGAAGCCGCCGAGATGGCGCGCAACGCCGTGCAGTACCAGGCGCTCCTCAAGGGGCTGTCGCGCCACTTCTCGATTCTCTCAATGGCTGCCAGCGACGGCAGGAAATAGACATGGACTACGCCCAATCCTTCGCGATCAGCGCCCTCGGAATGAACATCGAGCGGGCGCGCGTGGAAGTTGCATCGCTCAACCTGGCCAACGCCAATACCGTGCAAGGGGTGGGCGGCGCGACCTATCAGCCGCTGCGCGTAGTGGTGGACGCACGCGCCGTGACCGCCCGACTCGCGGCAGGAACGTCGGGGACCTTCGCCGCCATGATGCGTGAGGGCTCTGACGTTGCCGCGTCGACTCGACAAGTGGTCCAGATTGTCCCCACGGGCGCGGCGCCTCGTCTCGTGTACGAGCCGGGGCATCCCTCGGCCGACGAGCGCGGCTACGTCAGCTACGCCGCGGTCGACGCGGCGACCGAAATGGTCAGTCTGATGAGTGCGACCCGTGCCTACGAGGCGAACGTCGCAGCCATGAACACCTCGCGGACGCTCGCCCTGCGGGCGCTGGACATCGGGGGCACCGCGTGACCGGGTTCCTTCCTGTGGAGGCCTTGTCCTCGATGTCCGCAATCCTGCCCCAGATGGATGACCTTGTAGGCCCGACCGCCACAAGCCCGAGCCTGCCCGCGCCGGCGATGGGCAGCGACGCGGTCCCGGGTTCATTCGGCCAGCTCGTGACCGATGGCGTGGCCCGGGTGAACAGCCAGCTGATCGGCGGCCAGGGCGACCTGCAGAAACTGGCGGTGGGTGATGCGCAGAACCTGCATCAGATCATGATCAATCTGGAGGAAAGCCGCCTGTCGTTTCAGCTGATGATGCAAGTCCGAAGCCGCCTGCTGGAGGCCTACCAGGACATCATGAAGATGCCGATATGAGTTTCTGGCAAGGAATGACGCAGCGTGGCCGGATCGGGCTGGTCGGTGGCGCAATTGCGATCGTGCTGGCGACAGCCGTGTCGGGCTGGTGGCTGTTGCACACCGAGTACCAGGCGCTTTTCACCGAACTGAAGCCGCAGGACGCACAGGCGATGACCACCGAGCTGGAGCGCCTCAAGATCCCGTACCACCTCGGTGACAGCGGGACGTCCATCCTGGTTGACAAGGCCACGGTGCACGCGACGCGCATCAAGCTGATGGGCAAGGACTTGCCGCTACACGGCGCCGTGGGCCTGGAACTCTTCAACAACACGGACTTCGGAATGACCGAGTTCGCGCAGAAGATCAACTACCAGCGTGCCCTTCAGGGGGAACTGACTCGCACGATCCAATCGCTTACCGAAGTGAAGGAGGTGCGCGTGCTCCTCGCCTTGCCGGAGCAGGGCCTCTTCAAGCAGGCGACATCCAAGGCCAAGGCCTCGATCACCGTGACGCTGCGGCAGGGGCAGGCGCTGCGGGGGGAGCAGGTCACGGGCATCCAGCGCCTTGTGGCCGCGGCCGTGCCCGGCATGACCATTCAGGGCGTGACCATCGTCGACAGCCACGGCGTGGCGCTGACACGTTCTGACGCTGACGACGGTGAGGCCGGTCTCCAATCTGCGCGTCTTGATCTCAAGCGCGACACCGAAGGCTATCTCGCGCGCAAGGCGGCGACAGTCCTCGACCGAACCTTCGGGGCAGGGCAGGCGCTGGCCAGCGTCGACGTGACGCTCAACATGGATCAGATCCGTACGACCACCGAGGACGTCCTGCCCGCCCCCTCCCGCGCGGGTCTGCAGGCGGCCGGCGTCGTGGTGCGCGAGCGTGAGACGCTGCGCGATCCGGGGGCCTCGGCGGACCGCAGAGCGACCGACGCGAGCGGGAGTTCGCAACGGGACCTGGAGTACGCGGTTGGTCGTCGGATCGAACAAGTGGTGAGCCAGCCCGGGTCGATCCGTCGAATCCAGGTGGTCGCCGTGGTGCGCCAGGCACTCGATGCCGCGCAGGAAGAGCGGCTGCGCAAGGTCATCGCCGCGGCGGTCGGTGCTTCGCCCGAGCGCGGCGACACCGTGGTGATTCAATCCCTGGCAGGAGCGGCGGTGCCTGGGTTTGATGCTTCGACCGCTGGTGACGTGGGCCCAGCCCAGGCGGATGCAAGTTCCACGGGTGGTGCGGAACGGCCAAGTGCGTTGCGACGCAGCGGTGACTTATCGCTGACCCAGTGGGTGATCGGGTGTGTCATGGCGATGCTGCTACTGGCACTTGTCGCCCGCGCCGCCCTCCGAAGGTCCCCGATGCGAGCGTCGCGATACACAGCGACCAGCCTGTCCGAGGCCGAGCGCGCCGTGGCGCTGCGTCGAGTGCAGGACTGGATGGGGGCTGACGACGTGTCTCGACGTCGTGTACCCCCACGGGCCGGGGCAGCGCTGGGCACCATGACGGATGCCAGGAGGCCCGTGTGACGGGGGCTGGGACCGAAGAGTCCGGCGGCGCGCGCCGTGCGGCACTCCTGTTGCACGCGATGTCGCCGGCTGACCGCGCGTGGACGCTCGAAGAGCTGCCAACGGTGCAGCGGGACGCGTTGCGCAAGCTCCTAGATGAACTCGAATCGCTCGGCATCGTGAGCGATCCGACGATGATCGCGGAGGCGATCGCCCCAGAGGGCCGTCACGAGCCGTCGCTGAGCAGGGACGATCCGGTATTGGCGCACGCACCCCAGTCCGCCGAGGACATGCTGCACGCACTGGACGAACCGGGCAGGCGGGTGATTGTTCGCTTGATGCAAGCCGAGTCCGCTGACCTGGTCGCAGCATGGCTGCGAGTCGACGACTGGCCCTGGCGCGACGATATCCTTCAGGCGCTTGACGCAGCGCAGCGCCGGCAAGTGGAGGCCGCGCTCGTCGCAGCACCCTCAGGTCCGGTGCCGCCTGCACAGCGCGCGGCGCTGATCGATGTCGTCGTCGCCCAGCTCAGGAAGCATGCACCGGTCGCGACATCGGCGCACCGCCGGCCGTTGCTGCGTTCAGCGTTGAACCGGATCTGGCCTCCGGCCGGGAAGCTGCGAGGTGCTACGTCTTGACTGAGCGGGGATCGTCGCAGGTGCTGAGACAAGTGGTCCTGAAAGGACGGCACACGCTCGCCCGGCCGGCTCAGCGCGAGACCTTGGCGCCCAATGGCGAGCTGCGGGCGGAGCCAGGCCTGATGAATCCGGTCGCGGGCGCCGGCTTGACGGGACTCCCAACGCCGGCCGGATCCCCCGCCGCACAGATCGCCGAAGAGGCACGCCAACGAGGCTACGAGGAGGGCTATGCCGAAGGCCGCGCCCGTGGCGCCGAGGAGGCGCAGCGCATCGCAAGCCTGGCCGCGGAGCAAGCGGACCGAGACCTGAGAGCCACGGCGGAGCGCCTGACCCGGGAACTGAACGAGCAGGCGCAGGCCGCCTATCAGGCCAGAGTCCGATCGCTGGAAGCCCTGATCGCGGCGCTGCCGCCTCAGATCGAGGCGCGGCTCGCCGAAGCCGAGGACGACACGCTGGGACTGGCGTTCGAAGTTGTGTGCCGCGTGCTGGGCGAGGAAGCCGTCCGGCCCGACCGCCTGCGATCCCAATTCGCGCGTGCCATCGAAGGCCTGCGCAATCGCCAGTTGGTGGCCGTGCATCTGCATCCGGAGGACCTGGCCGCGTTGGAACGGAACGGCGGACTGTCGGACCTGTGCGCAGGCGCTCCGGGCATCCGCTGGGTCGCCAGCAGCGCGGTCGTTCTCGGCGGCTGCATCCTGGAGTCGCCGGAAGGGGGGCTCGATGCCCGGTTCGAGACGCAGCTTCAGGCATTGCGGGATCTGCTGCAAGACAGCCGTGCCCGCCTGCGCGCCGGGCAAGGCGAATCGCCTGCCATGGAGCCTCGCGGATGAACAGCCTGAAGGCCGCCCGTGAAGCCCTGCGCGACGCCGAGCTGCATCGCCGCATTGGCTGGGTGCGGGAGATGCAGGGTCATGCGATCGACGCGCTCGGCCCGGATGCGGCTGTGGGGGAGCTGTGCCGCATCATGGTTCGCACGAAATCGGAGACCGGTGAAGCTGGCAGCGTGCTCGCCGAGGTCGTGGGCCTGAAGACCGGCCGCGTCACGTTGATGCCCTACGGCTCGCTCGAAGGCATAGCGTCCGGCTGCGAGGTCCGGGCGCTCGGTGCGCAATCGCAGATCGGGGTCGGGGCGGCGTTGCTCGGCCGCGTCGTCGACGGCTTCGGCGACCCACTAGACGGCAGGCCGCGGCCGGTAACGCATCTGCGCCGCCCCCTCAAGGCACCGCCGATCAACCCGATGCAGCGTCCTCCGATCGATCGGATCCTCGAGACCGGCATCCGATGCATCGACGGCCTTCTCACACTGGGGGAAGGGCAGCGCATCGGTATCTTCGCCGGCAGCGGTGTCGGCAAGAGCACGTTGTTGGGAATGCTCGCGCGTCACTTGAAGGCACGTGCGGATGGCGATGACCGCCGCCGTGTCAACGTGATCGCGCTCATTGGCGAACGAGGGCGGGAGGTGCGCGAGTTCATCGAGAAGCAGCTTGGCCCAGAAGGCCTCGCCCGATCGGTCGTGGTGGTAGCCACCGCCGACCAGCCGGCGCTTGCGCGGCTGCGTGCGGCCTATGCGGCGCTTGCGATCGCCGAGCATTTCCGTGACGGAGGGCAGAACGTCCTGCTCACCATGGACTCGATCACACGCTTCGCGATGGCGCGGCGCGAGGTAGGCCTGTCGGCGGGCGAGCCGCCAACGGCGCGCGGGTACACGCCCTCGGTCTTTGCGGAGTTACCCGAGCTTTGCGAACGTTGCGGCACGGCGCCCGGCGGAGGCTCCATCACCGCGCTGCTCACCGTGCTGGTGGAAGGCGACGACCTCAACGAACCGGTGTCCGATGCGCTGCGTGCCATCCTTGACGGCCACATCGTGCTGTCGCGGCACCTTGCGCACCGCGGCCACTACCCGGCCATCGATGTGCTCAAGAGCGTGAGTCGGCTGATGCCCGAACTGGCCACCGCGGATGAGCGTGCGCTCGCCGTTTCCGCCGTCGAGCGGCTGGCGGTGCTGGAGCGCAACCGCCAGATGATCGACATTGGCGCCTACGAGAAAGGCTCGAACGCCGATCTGGATCGGGCTCTCGCGATCGAGCCCGAGCTCCAGGCCTGGCTCCGGCAAAGCGTGGGTGGGGCACCGCGCGCCGAAGCGGTCCAGAGCCTTGGGAACATCCTCGGAGGGGTTGCCACATGAGCGCGACCCATGCCGCTTCCCCGGCGGGCTCGGATGTCGACGTGCGTGGTTTCGTCTACGCGCTCGAACCCGTGCGCCAGAAGCTGCAGTGGCGCCTCGACAAGCTGATGGCCGATCTTGCGCGGACCCAGCAGTTGGTGACCAAGCTCGAAGGCCAGATGGCCGAGATTTCGCAGCGCCATGATCGCGAGGCCCATGCGGCCGGACAGGCCCTGGTCAGCCGCATGAACCCTGACGCCCATCGGCGTGCATTGGACTATCTCACCCAGTTACGCAACCAATCCCGGCTGTTGGCCGAGGAACATCGCGCAAAAAGCCTGGAGCGTGACCGCCTGAGAGCCGCGTGCGTGGCGCAACAGCTGCGGATCGAAGGGCTGACCCAGCACAAGGAGGAAGCCTTGATCGAGTATGCGGACGAGGTGCGCAAGCGCATCAGCACCGAGCAGGACCGCGATTGGCTCGCGCGTGCCGTCGCGAGTCGGGGCGTTCGGAAGGATTCAAGATGACTAAGTCTTCGTCCGTCACAGTGGCTGGTACGGTGCCGCCAGATCGGCGCACGCCGGTCGGAACCGCCGTCGATCCGATGCGTCAGCAGCAGGCGTGGCAGCACGAAATGGAACGGGCTCAGCTGGCGGGATGGTTCAAGGTGAGCACCTCGACCGTCAAGGGTGGCGCGGTGCCAGCGTCCCCCCCTCAGCTCCGGACCGTGCCAGGAAGCGCTCCAGGGGAAACCCAGCGTGTCGGAGCCATGCATCGAGTGGCAAGAGGTGCCGAGGCGGGTGTCGCGCCGCAGGCAGCAGCACAGGAGGCCCCCGAGGCATTCTCCGGCCGTACGGCGGCGGCGGTTGCCGTTGCCGTCGCGAGATCGAGCGGCGTTGCCGAGGCAGACGCGGGATTGCAGGATTTGCCAACGAGCCAGAGCACTCCCTTGGCGCGGCCGGTGACTCCGGGCGCATCCCTGGCGAAGATGGGCATTGAGCCAACGCTTGAAGCGCCAGCCTGTGCGCGCCCATCGATGGCGCAGACCGCTGAGCCAGCCCCCCTGCGCCTGCATGCGGAGCCGCACCCTCGGGGCCAGGCCGTGTGGATTGCGATGCGCGCCGATGATGAGGCGATGCGCGCCATGCTGCCCGGGATCGTGGCTGATCTTCAGCGTGACATGCGTGGCCGCGGCGAACGCCTCTACCAGGTCGTCTGCAACGGCGAGTTGGTCTGGCAAGACGGCGCCGCGATAGGGGCGTACGAGACCGGATCGAGCGGAAAGCCCCGCGTTTCTTACTTCAACCCAGATTCTCCAAAGGAGCCGTGATGGCCATCGATTCAATAGGCGCCTCGGCGGCCGCGAACCTGCAGTCCAGCAGCCTGGGCATGGAGGACTTTCTTAAGATCCTCCTGACCCAGATGACCTACCAGGATCCATTGAAGCCGATGGACAACCAGCAGTTCATGGCCCAGATGGCGCAGTTCACGAGCCTCGAGCAGACTCAGCAGCTCAACAACAAGATCGAAACGCTGATCACCAACCAGGCGGCGCTGCAGTCGGTGGGTCTGATCGGCCGCACGGTAGACGTCACGACCAGCAGCGGCGGCACCGAAACCGGCAAGGTGAGCGCGCTCTCGCTCACAGGCGCTGCGCCCTTGCTGACGGTGACGACCACCGCAGGCGCCACCTTGAGCGACATCTCGCTGAGCCAGATCAGCGCGGTGCGATGAGCCGCCGACCCACCTGACCATCTGAAGGGACCTATCGTGCTCGAATCCATCTATGTCGGAATGACGGGACTCCTGGGCTATTCGCGCGGGCTGCGCGTGATCGCCAACAACACGGCCAACATGAACACGCCGGGCTTCAAGAGCTCGAGCCTGCAGTTTGCCGACATGTTCTACACCGGCGGAAATCTGGGCGGTGGCATCGCCAGCCAGAACTACCAACAGTTGGGACACGGCCTCAACACCACCGGGACGACCCTGTCGTTCAAGCAGGGAGAACTGCGGCAGACCGGGAATGACCTGGATATGGCGCTCGACGGCCAGGGCCTCTTCGTGCTCAAGGACGCGGATGGGCAGCTCACCTACACCCGCGCCGGCCAATTCAAGTTCGATCCGAATGGCGTGCTGGTGAGTCGAAGCAATGGCTCGACCGTCATGGCGCTCGACGGCGAGGGAAGTTTTGTCGAGATCAGCCTCGACGGGCAGATGACACATCCGGGTTCGCCGACCGCGCGGATTCGATTCGGGGGCAACCTGTCGAGCACGGCGGCGGAACAGACCGTGAGCAACGTTCAGGTGATCGACGCGTCGGGTGAGGCCCATACACTCAGTCTCAAACTGAAAAACGCCGGCAGCAGTGCGCCAGGTTCCTGGACCGTCAGCTTGATGGACGGCACGACAGTTGTCGGAACCGGGGAAGTGAAGTTCACCGACGGCAAGCCCACGCCCGACGCGACTGTCGTAAACGTTTCGTACACGCCGCCCGGGAAAGCGGCCCAGGCGCTGACTTTGGACTTCGGTACCAACGTCACCTCGTTTGCGTCGGGGAACCTGTCGACGCTCGCGATGTCCTCGCAGGACGGCGTGGGCCCCGGTGCCCTGAGTGGCGCGGCCTTCGATGCCAAGGGCGTGCTCACCATGACCTATGCGAATGGCCAGACGGTCAAGGGCGCACGCCTGGCGCTGGCGCGCTTCGATACGCCCGACGCGGTCGGCTCCACTGGAGACAACCAGTTCCAGATGCTCGACGAGAAGGCATGGCACGTCGGAACGGCAGGCGAGGGCGCATTCGGCAAGGTGAAATCTGGTTCGATTGAGATCTCCAACGTCGACCTGTCACAGGAGTTCAGCGACCTGGTGGTGATGCAACGCGGGTACCAGGCGAGTTCGCAGGTCATCTCGACCGCCAACGACATGCTGCAGGAACTGTTCTCGATGAAGAGCAAATGACCACGGTGATCCGGAACGCCGAGCCCGTGCCAGCGGGGCCCTCTCCTTTGCTCAGTCCCGAGGAATCGATCCACAAGGTGCGCGCCCTGCGCCGCTGGTCGGCTGCTCAGCGGGAAGCCGTGCGGGCTCGCTTCGCGTCGATGTCCCGTACATGGTGCGAGGCGTGGCTCTCGCAGCGTGATGGCGCGGCCTTGGAAGGGACGGTCGAAGTCGGCGAACCCGACATGGCCATGACACCGCTCTCGGAGGATCAAGCCTGCTGGACCTTCGCCCCAACCACATCGGCCGCGGCCCGTCCGCCGACTGGCGCGGCCTCCGCTGCAATGCTGGCCCTGGCCCGCGAGATGTTCGGGCCCGACCGCACCGAGGCGCCCCTGGCCAGGCACGTTGTGCGCGTGGCGTGGGACGACTGGATGCAGCGCATCGCGGCGCTGCCTGTCGACCTGGCGACGGAGCCGCAGTCTTTCACCAAGGCCCCCTCCCGAAGACCGGATCCATGGTCCGGTGCGCTGTGCGTGAGTTGGTCCTGGTGCGGCGGCACCTGGCAGATCGGATTGCCGTACCGCGCCGTCGCGGCCTTGCTCGGCCCGCACGAGGCGATGTCGCCCGCATCGCCCTCCCGAAATGGAGCCCCACCCAAGGTGGCGTTGGATCGGGCGCTCGAACGGCAGGCGGTGGGTCTGCGCGTCACCCTGACCGGGACCCAACTGGATCTGGGCCAGCTGCAATCATTGAAGGTAGGCGACGTCATCCCGTTGGCGCATCGCCTCGACGCGCCAGCGCGCATCACGGTGGGCGACGGCGCCCGCTTGTGCGATGGCTGGCTGGGACAGGTCGATGGTCGCATCGCTGTCGAGTTCGCGTCATCGCCGTCCATTCCACCGAACAACCCCCTTGCAAAGAAAGAAGACCGATGACGAACGCCATCGAAGGAATCGTCGCGGACAACCGTGTCCGCGCCTCTCACGGACCGGCGGAACGACGCGGCGAGATGCGACTGAACGCGCACACCGGCCATGCGCCCGTTGCCCAACTGGTCGCGCTGCCGGACCTCCAAGACCAGGCCGATGACCCTGGGGACGCGCCCATTCTGCCGAACTGGAGCCCGCTGCATCAGATCAAGGCCACCCTCCAGGTATGCGTGGGCGAAGCCACGATTTCGGTCGGCGAGCTGCTGGCCGCCAAGGAGCACCAGGTGCTGCGGCTCGACCGATTGATCGACCAGCCGGTGGATCTGACGATCGAAGGCAAGGTCGTCGCCCGCGGTCAGTTGGTGGCGGTGGACGATCACTTCGCCGTTCGCATCACCGAACTGCCGGTGGCGTTGAGCTTGACGGGCGGCGCCTGAACGATGGGGATGGTTGTCAATTCGGCGCGTGTCGGCATGCAGGTGGCCTGTCTTGCGACCGCCTTGTTCCTCGGGGGCATCGCGCCACACCCGGCAATGGCCGAGCTGCAGACAGACGCTCAAACAGCCCAGGCGCGCCCGCGCGTGAGCGGCTTGCCCGCCAGCATTCCTGTTCAGCGCGAGGCGACCGATCCCGATTCGATGTCCGCGGGCAGCGCGGCGTGGATCACCCTGGGAGTCGTCGCGGCATTCCTCACCGTCGCGTTGAGCTTGGCGCGTGCGCGCATGCGCACGCCGAACCAGCGCGGCACGCAGGGGCTGCAGCACGGCAGGTTCCGGCGATTGCTGGGAGGAAAGCCCTCGGCGGGTATCGACCACATGGCGACCACGCGCCTGTCGCCAAGCCACAGCTTGCACGTCGTCGAATGGGAAGGCCGCCGGATCCTGCTGGGGTGCAGTACCCAATCGATCCAACTGCTGGCCGAGGTACCCGCCCGCGATGCCGACAGCAAGGTGGCGCCATGATCACCTTGCCTGAATTCGTCGCGAGTGCGCAGCGACGGCGCCTTGCCGCGTTCTTCCTGTTGCTGACGGCCATCCTGTTCACATGGCCGCCCGTGCAGGCGCAAACAAGGGACCCTTCGCGCGCGCCCGGTTCGGCCAGCGCGCAATCGGCGCCTCGCCTGCCGTCTGCGAAAGCGTCGAGCGAACCCACGGCGCAGGCGATCCGCGTGGTGCTGGGCCTGACGGTGCTCGCCATTCTGCCGGCCTTGCTGGTTTGCCTCACGAGCTTCTTGCGAATCATCGTGGTGCTGTCGATGCTCCGCCATGCCATCGGCATGAACGAGACGCCGCCCAACACCGTGCTGATAGGGCTCGCGCTGTTCCTCACGCTGTTCACCATGTCGCCGGTGTTGCAGAAGCTCAACACCGACGCGTTCGAGCCCTTCATGGCTGGCAAGCTGTCGGTGGAGGAGGGGTACGGCAAGGGCATCTCGCCGCTTCGCGAATTCATGGTCCGACAGACCCGCGAGGCGGACCTGGCCCTGATGGTGGAGTTGTCCAAGGCGCCGGTTCCGGCGTCGATGGACGACATCGGGAACCTCCAGCTCATTCCTGCCTTCATGCTGTCGGAACTGCGCGCGGCGTTCCAGATCGGCTTCGTCATCTTCCTGCCGTTCCTGCTGATCGATCTGATCGTCTCGAGCATCCTGATGGCGTTGGGCATGATGATGATGCCGCCGACGACCATCGCGTTGCCACTGAAGATCCTGATGTTCATCCTCGTGGACGGCTGGAGCCTGGTGCTCAAGTCCCTCGTCGGTAGTTTTCATTGAGGCCAGCTCTGCGGTGTCTCGCGATCCGGCCACCTCCCCGACCTGGTCACAGCCTGTGGCCGATGCGCCCAAGACTGGGGTGGATCGTGGTCCCGCGCCGCAGGAGCTTGGCAAAGGCGCGGCGGCCGTCGAAACCGGCGCGCTGTGGATGCGATGGCGACAGGAGCACGATGCGGGGGCCCGCGAAGCACTCATCGGCCACTACCTCACCCACGCCCGCATCGTGGCGGCGGACCTCTATGCCCGACGGACCCACAACGACGTCGAGTTCGACGACTACCTTCAATTGGCGCGTGTCGGCCTGATCGAGGCGGTCGATCGTTTCGACCCAGCGTACGGCGCGCAGTTCAAGACCTTCGCGTCGAAACGCCTCGAGGGCGCGATCCTCAATGGGCTGATCCGGCTGACAGAGAAAAACCAGCAGATCAACGCGCTGAGAAGCCTGCGGAAGGAGCGGCTGGCGGTCGTGATGGAGGCCGCCGAGGACGCCGCGGCGGCCGGGGGCGATGCCAGGGGCGGTGTGCCACCGCAACGCACGGATAGACTGTTCCGGTACCTGGCAGAAGTCGGCATCGGGATCGCCCTCGGTGTCCTGTTGGAAGACACGGGCATGGTCGACGCAGAGGCGTTCGGAAGCAGTGGCCAAGCCGTCACGCCGGAAGTCAGCTATTTCCGGAAGACCGAGATCCGCCGGTTGCGTGCGGTCATGAATGACCTCGTGCTTCGGTTGAGCGACCAACAGCGCCTGGTGATCCGGTATCACTACCTGCAGGAGATCTCCTTTGAAGAGATTGCGGGCATCATGGGCGTCAGCCGCGGGCGCATTTCACAGCTCCATCGGCAAGGATTGCTTCAACTGCGTGAGTTCATGGCCGGGCGCGAACGCTTCGACGTTTCCTGGTGATTTTTCAACAACCATTACCCCTGATCCATTCTTCCGATGACCGAACTCAACGCTCCCAACTCTGCTGTCGTCCAGCGCCTCGAGAGACTTGATGGCTATCTGCGCGCCGATCCGGGAAACAATGCGCTGCTGATCGACGCGTTCGAGACTGCGCTGGCCTGCGGCGATTGGGGACGTGCGGGCATCTATCTGGCCCAAGGCCAGGCGCTTGAGGCGGAAAGACTTGCGTGGAACCTGCGCGAAGCGGATCTGTGGCTCGCGCAGCAGCGCTACGACGAGGCGGTGGCCGTGCTCGAGGCCTTGGGTCAGACCCCCCATCCGCCAGCGGGCCTTCGCGAGGTTCTGCTTCACAACTTGGCCTTTGTCGATTTGAGGCGCGGCCGTTTCCGGGAATGCATCGCAAGGCTGGCCGGCTCGATGGAACTCTCTTCGCCTCCAGCTCCGGGGGGAGACGAACCGCCACTGACAACGACCGGGGCGCTCCAGCAGCTGTGGTTGCGTGCCCTGCATCAGGAAGGGGAGCTCACCCGTGCGATCCGCTGGGCCCAGGGCGCCGAGCGGGAGGGCCGATTGGACTGGCGCGCCGCCGGTGTCGCAAGCCTGATCGCCATCGACGCCTCCGAGTTCGGTGCGGCGCAGAGATGGTGCGCGGTGAGCTTGGAGGGGCGCGCCCCGCGCGAGATCCCCGTCGAATCCTTCGTGACGCAAGCGTCGTTGGCGCTCGCCGGCCAGGATGCAGCGCGGGCGACCCAGTTCACCGAAGCAGCGCTCGCTTTGAGCCCCGGCGACGGCAGGGCCTGGTCGACACGCGGATTCGCGGCACTCCTGGCGGGTGAACTCGGGCCAGCGCGGGCGGCGTTCTTGCGCGCGGTGTCTGCGATGCCGAAGCACATCGGGACCTGGCATGGCCTCGGCTGGGCGCAGATCCTGGGCGGCGAGCTTCCCGGCGCACGTCAAAGCTTCGAGACGGCACTGGCGTTGGACCGCAACTTCGCGGAAAGTCACGGCGGGCTCGCGGTGGTCCTTGCGATGCAGGAGCAGCGAACGGACGCAGAGGCGCACATTGCCTTGGCACTCAAGCTGGATCCGCAAAATGTGTCGGGCCGCTACGCGAGTGCCTTGTTGGAAGGGGGCGCGCGCAGCGCCGACGATCTCCAGCGCCTGGCCCGGCGACTGCTTCGGGGCCGGGCCGCACCATTGGGTGGGGACATGGGCGACATCGCCTCGCTGGGGGTCGGCAACGAGACGCCGAGGGAGTAGGCCGGCAGCCCCGCGTGGGCCGAGTCCCCGGCTACTTCGGGGCTGACTCCGCCAGCAGATGGTCGGCGGCTTCGCGCATGGCTCCCTGGAGGCTTGGCTCCCCCTCCATGCGCTGCATCACGGTGTCGACCAATTGGTTGAAACCGAGCGCATCGATCCTCTCGGGTCCAAACGTCTGCATCAGTACCGATTCGAGAAAGATCCGGAAGGCCTTGCGGTGGCGCTGCGGATCGTCGGCAGAGAGCGCACCCACGCGCAAGGCCACCAACTGCTGGACATCGACAGCGCCCCCTTCGACGGGGCTTGAGCTCTCCAGGGGGGCGGATCCGAACTGCTCGCGCGGGCCTGGCTTGCCCACGTTCGGGCGACGTTTCGCTTGAGCTCGAAACTGAGCGCCGAACTGCGCGCGGATCATCGCGGCAAGCTGGGCGGTGGGGTCAATCATGGCAGTCTTTGAAGGCGGGACACCGCATTCGCGATTCGATCAATGCGGGCGTCCCTGCTGTTGGTAGTTTGCAAGCAATACATGCGCTTCGGGGCGCCCCTCATCGGCATCGGCGCCCGCGGCAGGCGCCAGGGCTCGGATGCCGGCGATCACCTTCTCGATGTCGCCCGAAAGGGCGTCATTGCCATGGTTGAGTGCAAGGCCGCGCTGAAAATGGCGCAGCGCCTCGTCGAACTGATCGATGGCGAGCACCTCGAACCCGGCCACGAAATGGGGCAATGGATCCGTCTCGGGCAGAGCGCGCAGAGGCTGCCAGGTGAGCAGCGCGAGTTCCGCTCGGCCGGAACTGAACTGCAGCAGGCCGAGCTGAAAGCGTGCCATCGCGAACTCCGGAGCCAGCCGCACGGCACTGGCAAACGCGGACTCGGCCTTGTCCATGTCCCCAAGGGCTGCGAATTCGGCCGCAAGCAGATAGCGAGGAAGCCCCGCACTCGGCGCCACCGCGATCGCACGCTCAAAGCACTCGACCGCGCGGGGGCTGTTGTCGGCCTGGCTGGCTGCCAACCCTTCGGAAATCAGGCTGTCGAACATGGTCGTTTCGGAAATTGTCACATTGTCCTCGCGATGAAGGGTAACGCAGAAGGTGCCGGCCTCGATGGGCGCTGAAGCCCCAGGAGGCGGACAACGCGAGGCCCGAGCGGCGGGGCCGTTGTCCCAGCGTCGCGCGAACGCATTGCCTCGAAGGCAGACCAACATATCCGCTCTGGGAGGGAATTGTTTAGCAAATACCCACATGAGTCGAAGGGATTGGCTAAACACTTTCGGAGATCGCTGGATATGTTGACCAGAACCGTGCGCCGGTACCCGATTGAAGTCGGATCGGCGAACTCCAGGGACGTCCCTGGGTCCTGAACGTCCCCTGAGAGCGGGGGGATACCGGGCAAAGCCAACGTTGGCGGTTCGCACCAACCGAAGAGGCGGACACGAAATGGTAGCAATCGTCAGCGGCAACAGCCTGGGTCTGAGCTTGACCTCCCTGACCACCCTGGGTCAACGCGGCGTCATCGGAACGGCCGGCCAGGGGCGCAGCGGCGAGCAGTCCTTCGTCAACATCGCGACCGGCAATCTCGTGCTGCAGGACTTTGACGACAGCCTCCAGGGTCGGGGCCCGGACATCGCGAACGTGCGGACGTACAACAGCCAAGGGCTGATGACGGACGACAACGGAGACAACTGGGCCGTCGGCGCCTTCGGCCAGCGCCTGCAGCTGAGTGGCACGGCTGCCACCCCTGGCAGCACGCTGACGCGTACCGATCGCGATGGTGCCCAGGCCGTGTACATCTGGGACACGGCCACCAGTCGCTATACCAGCCTGGCAGGCGCCGGTGCCATGGACACCATCGCCTACGACGAAGGCGCTTCTCAGTTCGTCTGGACCGACGGCGACACGGGACTGGTCGAGCGCTATCAGGCCACCGGGCAAGGTCGACTGCTGAACGTGAGCGACCCCAACGGCAACACGGTCACCTACGCGTACAACGCGAATGGCACTGTCCAGAGCGCAACCAGCGCCAACGGCGAAGTCACGTGGTATGACTACACCGGCACCAACCTTGCGAAGATCCGTACGGTCGATGCGGGCGGCAACACGCTCACGGCCGTGCACTATACCTACGACGGGAGCAACAGACTCTCCAGCGTGGTGGTCGACCTGACACCGGCCGACAACAGCGTTGCTGACGGCAAGACCTATGTCACAACCTACACCTATGACGGCGCAAGCAAGCGCGTCGCCAGTGTGACGCAGACCGACGGCACGAACCTGAGTTTTGAGTATGTCCAGGTCAACGGTGTCTACAAGGTGCAAAGCGTCACGGACGCGCTCGGAGCCGTCACGAGGTTCGGCTACACCAAGTCTAGAAATGGGAACCCGATCACGACGGTGACGGACGCGCTGGGTGCGAAATCAGTCTACTACTCCGACGCAGAAGGCCGATTGGGGCAGATGCGCGTCGGCGTGACCGACACGAACGCGCTGGGCGTTTCCCTGGTCAACTACACCTATGACAGCGATGGCAATGTTGTTCAAATAGTCGACGGCGAGGACAACAAGGTCCGGTTCGAATACGACGCTTCGGGCAACCTCTTGACGGAAGTCGATGCTTTCGGGAACACCCGTGTCCGGACATACGGCTTCCAGAATCAGTTGCTGACGGACACTATCTATGCCAACGCCGCCGTCAGCGCGGGCATTTTCAGCAAGGACGCGGCACTTCCCGAGACCGCAAGATACGTCTATTCGGCCTCCAACCCACGACAACTGCGCTTCGCCGTCGGTGCGCAAGGCAACGTAACGGAGTATCGCTACGACAGCTACGGGCTGCGCACGAGCGCGATCGAGTACCAAGGCTCCCTGTTCGATACAACGGCGCTCGCCCAGTCGGCCGTTCCGACGGTCTCGGACATGCTGACGTGGAGCGCGGCGCAGGACCTCAAGCTCACCCAGCGCATCGACTACACCTACGATGGGCGCGGCGAACTGGCCACGAGCACCTCCTATGCATCCGTTGCCAGCAATGGCATTGGCAACACTGCGGGCGCGGCAGTCACGCAGTACGTTTACGATTCCCATGGTCGCTTGGTCCAGAGAATCGAAGCCGGCGTGGACGGCGGAACGACCCAGTATGTCTACGATGGTTTGGGTCGCCTCACATCGACCAGCGGGCCATCACTGGACGGCACCACGGCCAGTGTCACGATCACCGCCTACGACGATGTCAATGGTCGCACCACGGTCACCCTGGCGAACGGACTGAGCACAGTCTCTGCGTTCGATCATGCGGGGCGGCTGGTCAGCGTCACTCAGACCAGTGTCGGTACCGGCGTCCTCGGGACGACGTCGTACTTCTACGACGCCGACGGCAACCTGCTGATGACCCAGGATCCCACAGGAGCACGCGCCTGGCAGTTGTACGACGAAGCCGGCCGTAAAGTGGCCGACATCGATGCCACCGGCGCATTGACCGAGTACGTCTACAACGCCAATGACCAGTTGCGTCAGACGGTGGCCTATACCGCTCGAATCGACACGAGCCTTCTGATCGATGGCTCGGGCCAGCCGACGACCGCCTGGAAGGCTTCCGGGCAGGGAGTCGGGCTTGAGTTGCTTCGCCCCGAGTCCGGCCCGGACGATCAGAAAGTCTGGCGCTTCTATGACACCGCCAACCGGCTTACCTGGCAGGTGGACGGCGCGGGCTACGTCACAAAGACCACGTATGACGGCGCCTCGCGCATCCTCTCGATCAAGCAGCAGGCCCGGCCCGTGGACGTCGAGGCCCTGGGCAATGGCGCGAACATCGAACTGCTGATCGACCCCGAGTCGGTCGGGGGCATCACGATGCTGCCGAGCCAGGACGGTTCCGACACGCTGATCGCCGAGCTCGCCGATGGCGAAGGGGCCAGTGGTGTGGTCACTTTCTTCGAGGGCGACGTCCCGATTGGAAGCGCTGTCGTGGTGAATGGCAGGGCCGAACTCGTCGCGCCCGCCATGCCCTTGGGAACGCACCAGGTGCGAGCGGCGTACTCAGGTGATGGAGTGCGACCCGCCAGTATCTCCTCGTCGGTGCAGATCGTGCACAAGGTCCAGCCCGAAGTCACGGTCACTGAGGGTAACGGATACAAGGAACTTTGGGAGGAAGGAATTGTCGGGGTCCGGTTCGAAGGACGCGACGGCTATCCGAGGCCCACCGGACAGGTCAAGTTTTACAACGGAGACACCTTCCTGGGCGAGGCAACGCTTGTCGATGGCGCCGCGGTGTTGAGGGGGATCGACTTCCCTCTCGGCTTCAACATGGTCTTCGTGGACTACGTGGGCGATGAGCTGTACAGCCCGGTGTTGGGCGCCTGGGGCTCGATCCAGGTCACCCCCAATGGGACCGACACCACCGCGAAAGTTAGCTACTCAGGTTCGGACGTTGTCATTTCCGCCAACGTACGCACCCGGATGGGAACCACCTCGACGCCGCCGAATGGGACCGTGGAGTTCTACAGTGGGGATACGCTCATCGGAAGCGTCCAGCTGAGTGGCGGCAATGCGGTCCTTCAAGTTCCGTTCGGAAGCTTGGATGGGCTGCTGAGTGTTCAGTATTTGGGCGAGACTGACAACCGCGCAAGCGACACGGGTTACATCTGGATGAGGCCGCGGTGGACGAGCGCGACTTCTTTGAGTGTCTCCCCGGCGTCCGGAACCCAAGACGACACCTTCGTGCTGGTGGCCCAGGTGGCCGGTAGCATGCCGGACGGCGTCGTGACATTCCTGAACGGCACGACCGTTCTGGGCACGGCCACCGTGGTCGATGGCTACGCAACCCTTGCCGTCAACAACCTTCCGCAGGGGCTTACTGCCCTGCAGGCGAGCTACGCGGGAGATGACGAGAATCTCAGCAGCGCGACGCCGCAGACGATTGGCGTCTCAGTCGCGGCCGGATCGGGGACCGCAGCGCCCCTTCATACGACCGGTACGGGGACATCCAACGTCTGGATCTCCCGCCAGGTCGCCACGGCCGGAGAGCCATTCGACCCTCGAATCGGGTGGGACGCCGATCTGACAGGCACCTTCAGCTATTTTGTGGACGGTGTGCTGATTGGCAGCAAGCCGGTTGAATGGTGGTCGGATTCCTATGGGTACGTGCCCGGTCTTGCGCCGGGGCAGCACACCATCCAGGTTGTCTACTCGGGCGACGCCAATTTCCAGAGCGTTGAAAGTCCGATCGTCGACCTCGAGGTCGCGCCGGCGCGCACGTCGCTGGAGCTCCGGGTCGATCAAGCCTACCCCTACGTCGCGTACGCGCCCCCGTACAAGCTGACCGCGTTCGTCAACCCTTCCGCGAGCTTCGATCCTGGCTACGGATGGCCCGACCGTCCCCTTCCTACCGGCGTTGTCACGTTCTACCTGGGCGACACCATTGTCGGAACCTCGCAAGTGATCGACGGCGTCGCGACGCTGTCGATCGACGAGATGCCGAACGGGGCAGAGATGATCACGGCGGTCTACTCTGGAGATGCATACGCCCAGTCGAGCGAAGCAAGGGCGTTCGCGCTCGTGCGCGAACACTCACAGGACATCACCACCTTCCTGAGCGTGAGCAAGTCGTCGGCCACGTTCTCGAACTATGGCGTGCCGATACGGCTGACCGCCACGATCGCAGAAGGCGTCACAGGCGGGACCGTCAAGTTCTATTCCTACAACACCGGAGCGCTGCTTGGCGCTGCGGATATGGTCGACGGTACCGCGACCATCGAGGTCTCCGATCTCCCGCCAGGCGATACGACCGTGAGCGCTGTGTACAGCGGGGCAGGTCGTTTCACGCCGATGCAGGAAGTGCTTGCCGAGCCACTGTTCGTTGCAAAGAGCGAATCGACCACCGTGCTCACGGCGTCGGCATCCACCGCCAGCACCTCTGACACAGTGACGCTCACCGCCGCGGTCAGTGGAGCGGACGTGGATGCCAATGGCATGGTCACGTTCGCCAGCGGCAAGACGGTGCTTGGGATGGCGCCCGTGATCAACGGCGTAGCGACGTTGGATGTCAACAACCTGCAAGTCGGGGTCCATTCCATCCAGGCGACCTATTCCGGAAACGCCACCAATGCCACCAGCGCCACAACGCTGGCCGCGACCATCACCGTCACACCCGGCGCGGCGGTGGCGCCTCTCTACAGCACGGGAAGCCAGAATCCGGCGCTGTCATGGGGGTGGAGCTATTTCGCCACGGTCGGAACACAAACCTACTACGGGCTCAGTTCCGCCGGCAATGCTTCCAGCCTGACGGGATCATTCTTGTTTTTTGACGGCGACCGGCTCATTGGAAGCTACTGGAAGACAGATCTCGACGCCGAGATCTGGTTGAGCATGCGATTCGACTCGCTGGGATCGAGACATTTGACGGTCGTCTATTCGGGGGACGCCAACTTCGCGGGGCAAGTTCTTGAGCGGTCGGACGTCAACGTGGGCGCCGCCACGACCAAGGTGGTCCTCGAGTCGTCGGGACGCAGCTACGAGGGCGGTTCCCCTACGACTTTGACGGCGAACGTCCTGAGAAGCCCGCCTCACGACGACTCGAACGTGGCGGCACTGACACCTGCGCCAACCGGCCTGGTCACCTTCTACAGCGATGACCTGGTGATCGGAACGGCGCCGATCGTGGATGGGAAGGCCGTGCTTTCCATATCGCTGCCAGCCGGCTCTTCCAGAATCTACGCCGTCTACGATGGCGACGATTTCAACAGTGCCTCATTCTCCTACGAGGTGCAGCAGGATGTCGATTCCGAGCCCTTCTACACCACCACGCAAGTAAGCTCCTCCGGCGACGCCGCTTTCGGGGAGAACTTGGAGTTGCTCGCAAGCGTCGCTACGTGGGGACCTGTCAGCGGAAGCGTCCAGTTCTACGACGATCAGGTCTTTCTTGCAGAGGCACCGATCATCAATGGGAAGGCGCGGCTTAGTCTAACGGGCCTGACACCGGGCATGCACTGGAACATCCGAGCGGTGTACCCAGGCGATTCCGACAATGCGCCCTCTGAGGGCGTTCTATACCTTTATGTTGACAGGAAGGGCTCCGTCATCCTAAACAGGACGCCGGGACTCATCACTCGAGATGACAGTCTCACAGTCCAAGTGATGGGCGGCGAGGGTATGGTCACCTTCTACGATGGCACTCGAATCCTCGGTACTGTCGCCGTCGTCGATGGCATGGCGACGCTATCGGGTATTCGATTGCCGGCAGGCCACAGAACGATTTCTGTGGCCTACACGGGTGACGAGAACAATGGGAGCTCGACTCTCGAGTTCGAACTTGAGGTCGCAGGCGCACCAAAGACGACCGTGCTCGCTTCGCTAGATGCTGAACATGACAGGGAAGCGACCACGCTCTATGACCGAAATGGGAACGTGCAAGGCATCTTGGATGCCGAGGGCTATCTGACGGAGATTGTTCGCAATGCTGCAGGGGAAGTGGTCGAAACGATCCAGTACTCGGACCGAGTGAACTTCGATAGTGAGGTCCTGCGCACAGTTGCTATCAACGCTGCACGATCCAACTACGACTTGGCCAGCATCCGGCCTCTCCGGTGGGGCGAGGACGTTCACACATTCAACATCTATGACGCGCGAGGACGACTCGTCGGTCAGGTCGATGGGGAAGGCTACCTTACCGAGACCGTCTATGACCTTCGTGGAAACGTCACCCAGACTACGCGGTACGCCAAGCCGGTCAACGCCGATCCCCGGAATGCGACTGTGGAGAGCCTGCGACCGTTGAATTCTGAGTCGCAGGTGGTCTCTCAGGTCTGGAGTGCGGCCAATCTGCTCGTGAGCCGCACCAACGTCGAGGGCACGGTCACGGAGTTCCGCTATGACAGCGTCGGTCGACTCATCCAGACGACGGTCGCCGTCGGCACGACGGATGAGCAGACGCACAAGTACCGTTATGACCTTCAGGGCCGCCTGCAGGGCGAACTCGATGGACGCGGCAGCGAGGCGGCCGGCGCAGCGGACCCCCTGAGCCTCTGGGCTGAGAACGGCTTCACCCATACCTACGACGCTGCGGGCCGCCGCACGAGCACCACGGACGCGAATGGTCATCGGACCCTGTTCTTTTACGACGCCATAGGTCGCCTGCGCTATACCGTCAATGCCCTGGGTGAGGTGACGGAGAGCCGCTACAGCGCTCAGGGGCAGCTTTTGGAGCAGATCACTTACGGTTCGACCGTCGACGTTTCGATCCTTGGCGGTACGCAGCCCGGCGGACTGGATACCACCGCATTGGAGTCGGCACTGGATGCCGTGGCCGATGACACACTGGATTCGGTCGTCTCCAACGCGTACAACGCAACAGGCACGCTCGCAAGCACGGTCAATCCGCTGGGCTCCACCACGACCTATTCGTACAACGCCTTCAGAGAGGCCATCGCCAGCAGTTACACGCGCACCGACGGGTACGTCGTCACCGATACGGCAACCTACGATCGACGCGGCCTGAAGACAGAAAGCGTTAGGGATACCGCGACGCTCGCGATCAGGGAACGGCAAGACTACGATGCCTTTCGGCGCGTCTACCGGACCTTTGATGGCAACGGCAATCGCAGTCAGATACTGCATGATCGGCTGGGACGAGTCGTCTGGACCGAGGACCCGTCCTTCTACGCCAACTACACGACCTACGACGCGTTTGGTCGCATCTACACCCACCGCGATTCGAATACTTTCGCGGACACGTTCTATCTCTACGACACCGCCAATCGCAGCGTCACTGTATTCGCGCCGGGGGGAGCGAGCACGACCGTGCACAACCGACACGGGCAGACGTCGAGTGTGACCGACGGGCGCGACAACACGACAAGCTATAGCTACGACAAGAGCGGAAATCTGCTGCAGACTTCGACGGCGCTGACATCCACAACCAACGTCTACGATGATGCCGGCCTGCTGCTCCAGAGCACCGATGCCAACGGCGTCACGACCGACTACACCTACGACGCGGCCAACCGATTGCTGACGCAAACGGTCGATGCGACGGGCCTCAACCTCATCACCTCCTACGACTACG
This sequence comes from Variovorax ginsengisoli, assembly GCF_030486595.1. GTDB lineage: Bacteria > Pseudomonadota > Gammaproteobacteria > Burkholderiales > Burkholderiaceae_C > Variovorax > Variovorax ginsengisoli_B. The sequence continues at coordinate 57,621 of NZ_JAUJZH010000036.1, forward strand.
ACGCCAAGGGTCAGGCGGTAAGCACGACCGACGCGCGCGACATTGTCACGACGATTGAGTTCGACCTTGGCGGGCAGGTGCTGCGCCGGACGGTCGATCCAACGGGCCTGAACCTCGTGACCACCTACGTCCACGATGTCACGGGCCAAGTCCTTCGCGTGACCGATGCCAACCACGAGGTCACTCAGTACACCTATGACGGAGCAGGCCGTCGCATCCTGGAACAGGTCGATCCGGACGGACTCAACCTGACGCGCGCATACGAGTACGACGCTGCCGACAACGTCACGCGTTCCATCGATGGCAATGGCAACGCCACGCGCTATGCCTACGACGAAGTCAACAGGCTCGTCTACACCTTGGATCCGTTGGGCAATGTAGTCCAGCAGTTCTACGACCGCGGGGGGCGCATGATCGGGCGCACCGCCTACTCGGTGCCCATCGACACCACTGGTCTCCCAGACGCCGTGGCACGCGCAGACATCGAGGCACTCGTGGTTGCGACCCCAGGGGCCGACGTCAAGGAGATTCGCCGCTACGACGACGCTGACCGCCTGCGCTTCCTGATCGACGGTACCGGCGCCGTCGTCGAGTACGAATACGATGCGGCCAGCAACCTCGTCGAGCAGCGCGCGTACGCCAACCGCATCGACCTTGCCAGTTGGAACCCGGCCGACGCCCCCCCGATCACGGCCGACGCGACGCGCGATGAGCGCGTTCGGCGCGTCTATGACGAGCTCAACCGGCTCACTTGGCAGGTCGACGGTGCCGGCGCCGTCACCAACTACACCTACGACGCGAACGGGAATCTGGTTGAAACCAAGGCTTTCGCGAACGCATTGACGAGCGCCGCGCTCAGCAGTTGGGACGGTGCGAATGCACCGACGGTGACTGTCGACGCCTCACGAGACATGCGGGTGCGCACCGTCTACGACAACGCCAACCGGGCAGTATGGACAGTCGATGCTTTGGGGAGCGTCTCCCAAATGGTCCGCGACGCCAACGGCAACGTGGTCGAAACGCGCGCCTACGCCAATGGCCTGGATGCTGTGACGCTGGCGGCGTGGGATGGCCGTAGCGAGCCGGTCGTCCTGGCCGACGACGCGCGTGACATCAGCGTTCGCCAAAAGTACGACGCGGCCGGCCGCGCCATCTGGCGCGTTGACGGCACCGGTGCGGTCACCCTCACGACATATGACGCCAACGGCAATGTCACGCAACTGCGTCAGTTTGCCGGAGCCATCGCATACGGTGCTGAGCCGGAAACTGCGTGGATGAGTCCGCAGGACCGCGTCACGTCCTACTTATACGACGCTGCCGGTCGCCTTCGCTACCAACTCAGCGAGACAGACATACTGAACGTTGGGCACGAAGGCCCTGGACCGCAGTTGGTCACGTCCTACGACTACGACGGCGCTGGAAACCTGGTGCGAAAGGTGATCCATTCCTGGGAGCTGGGCAACTTGGACAGGATCGACATCGATGAGGTCTTCGCTTATCTTGTCTATCGGCCCGAAGTCGACCAGGTCCAGTCCATGGTGTACGACGCCGCGGGGCGCCTGAGTTGGAGCGTGGATGGAACGGGGGCCGTCGCCCGTACCGACTATGACGGCACGGGGCGTGCCGTACGGGCGGTGCAGTACGCCAATATGCTGGACGTGTATAGCTTTGCCCAACAGGAGAACGGCTACTTTCCGCCGCTGAGCGAGGCAGACGTGCTTTCCCGGCTGCAACCCGACGCGGCCACCGATCGCATCACGGTCTTCGCGCACGACAGCGCAGGCAGGCGTACCTTCACCGTCGACGCCTTGGGAGGAGTGAGCCGCAGCGTCTTCGATGCCTTCGGCAACGAGACCCAGAAGATTGCCTATTCCAATCCGCTGACACCTCCCGATGAGGCTACGTCGTACCAGGACGGGCAGTTGCGCAATCTCGTTGTCGCGAGCGCGGCGAACGATCGTATCGAGCATTTCGGCTTCGACCAGGCCCAACGGCTCGTGCTAACTATCGACGCCCTGGGCGCCGCGACCGAGAGACTCTACGACGGCCTGGGGCTGGTGACTGAAACTCGTGAGTACGCCCGTACCGCAGGCACTTTCGGCCTGAGCAGCACGGCCAGCGCCAACGAACTGCGCGCACGCCTGGTCCAGGACCCAAGCAACGACCGCGTGACGCGACAGGCCTTTGATGCCGCAGGTCAGTCGGTGTACACAATTGATCCCCTGGGCTACGCAAGCCGCAACGACTACGACACGTTCGGACGCATCGTTGGAACGCACCGGTTCGCACTCGCGATACCGGCGTCCACGCCCAACACGCTGGCCGACATCGAAGACGCCGTGAGCCCCGACCCCGCAGACCGGACCGAGGCCTTCACCTTCGATCTTGCCGGTCGCGTGCTGTCGCACACGGATGCCATGAATGGCACCGAGGCGTGGACCTTCGATGCGCTGGGCAACAAGCTCAGCTTCACGAACGTCGCCGGCGCGGTCTGGACCTATGCCCACGATCGTCAGGGGAGGATGATCCAGGAGACCTCGCCCCAGGTCGAACTCACGACCGTTGATGTCGGCGGAGATGGCCGACTGCAGGTCGACGCCGGCAGCAGCGGCCTCGGCAACGTCGTCACCCGCATGGCCTACGACGCTTTCGGCAACCTCACCAGCCGGACGGAAGCTGCTGGAAGGCCGGAGCAGCGCGTCACGAAGTACGCCTATGACCAGCTCGGGAGACAGGTCCGGGTTCAGTACCCGACGGCTGGCGTTTACGACCCCGCTGCGGACAGTCTGACGACAAATGGAGTGGACGGCCCTGCCGTGCGCGTCGAGCAGCTACGGGCGCTCACGACCGAGACCCGCTACGATGCCTTTGGAAACGCCATCGCCAATATGGACGTCGGCGACAACATCAGCTACAAGACCTATGACCGCGTCGGCCGGGTGGCGTATGAGGTCGACGCGCTGGGCTATGTCACGGGATACGATCGAGATGCCTTCGGCAACGCGACGACGCTGACGCGATACGGGCAGCTCAGTGGCCTGGCTGCTCCGTGGCCCAATCCGCTTGACATCACACAGGTGGCCGCGGTCGTCAACGCGCTCGACCATTCGAACGACCGCACCATCTCGAGCCGCTTCGATCGACTCGGCCGCGCGATCGAAGTCACTGAGGCGAGCGTCTTCACTTTCGATCCCGATCTCGCCGGTGGTGGCGGGATGCGTGCCAAGGCGACGCGCAATACATATGACGTGTTCGGGAACTTGGTCCAGGTCGCGCAGTTCAAGAGCACCGACAGCTGGATCGTGACGCGCAACGTCTACGACAAGCGAAACCAGCAGATCGCAACGATCGATGCGAAGGGCTACGTGACCACCCAGGCGTTCGACGCCGCGGGCAATCTGACGGATCGCATCGAATATGCAAAGCCGGCGAGCGGGGAGGGTGTCACCCGCAACCTGATGGGCTGGACCGGCCTGGCCAACGGGGATGGCAGCGTGCCGTTGCCCTCTCAAGACGCGGACAACGACCGACACACCGCCAGCAAGTACGACGCGGGCGGCCGAAAGCTGAGCGACAAGCGCTTCAACGTCGAGGTCGGGACGGCTTCGGGCGCCCCGGCGACTCGAACTGATCTGACGACCACATACGAGTATGACGCGCTGGGCAATCTCACGCTCACAACGGACGCGCTGGACGGAACGACGTACAGCTACTACGACGCGCTGGGCCGAGTGAGGGCCGTTGTCGAGCCGACTCGCGCCAGTACAGAAAGCGGTGCTTTTCTTGCCCCGTTGACCGTGTTCTACCGCGATGCCTATGGCAACGTGGTGATGCAGACCGAATACGTGAACGGTGCGTCATTTGAGGCAGGGCGGGAAGGCATGCCGCTGAATCCCGTGGCGGTGCCGCCCGCGCAACAGCCTGTGACCGTGACCAACCCCGAGATCGCGGCGCTGCCCAGTGGCTGGAGTCTGGACGGCACGACTCCGCTCTTGGGGTATGTGTCCGATACGGCTTTCGAGGGGGGGAAGCCGTTGTATCGCATGGTGAAGGGTGCCCAGCATCTCTTCACGTCGTCAGAAGCGGACCGCCTCGCCCGTCAGACCGAAGGATGGCTCGATGATGGCATCGCCGGGTATCTGGGGGCAACACAGGCGGCCGGGACCCGCAGTGTCGTGCGCTTGTACAACGCGTTCGGAGACACCACACTCGTCTCGGACCCAGGGGAGTTGATCCGCCTGGGCTTCTTGAACTGGCAGATTGACACCCGTCATGGTGGTGACGGAGTGGTCGGGTGGATCTCGGAAAGCGCGAATGGATCTTTCGACACGTCACTGCTGCACTTTGCCAATCTCGATTTCAGCGCTAGAGACAACCTGTTCCTGGCTGGTACCGTCACGTACACCCCGCAGGTCGACCCCGCCAGCGTGATGCGTTCGGACCGCACGAGCTACGCGCAGTTTGACGCGCTTGGTCACGTCGTGCAAAGCACCGATGCGATGGGCGTCAACCACTACAGCTCGTACAACGCCCAAGGGCTGCTGGCGAAGGAGTGGCAGACCGATCAGGTGTTGAACATCGAAGGCGCGCCGCAACCCCAGGTCCCGGTCGCGGCCCAGGGAACGCCGCACATCATGGGCGTTGGAGCCGGCATCCTTGACATCCCGCATGCGACCGGCGCCAGCCCGGGCGAAGTGGAGATGATCCCGACCCCCGCCCTGTGGTGGACCCTGCCTGCGCCGGGCACCACAGCCGAGGTCACGCTGTCGGTGCAAGGCCAGCCGAACGGCTGGGCGCCGGGCGTGGAAGTCACGAGCACGCTGGGCTATGCCGACCTCACGGGGGTCCAAGGCGTCTATGACTACCGGATCGTCTTCAAGGACGCATCGGGGAACGTGGTGGCGCATGCCGTCGGCACACTGACCATCCCCAGCACCGGCACGGACCTCAGCGTCGAGGACAGCACGCCACCCTACATCCCGGCTCATACGGAGGCCGAGCAGAGCAGCGTGCGCACCACCTACCGCGCCTACGGCTACGATGCGCTGGGCCACCAGACCCACGTTGTTGATCCTGGCGACGGCAGCGTCGGCTCGTTGGTCGATTCCGAGATGAGCTACAACGGCTTCGGCGAACTGATCGGAAAGCGCGTCAACGGCCAGGAGGGCGAGTACTTCGACTACGACGTCGCCGGACGCATGTGGCGTACCAACGCCGGCGGTGGCGTGGACAAAGTGGCCCTGTATGACGCATTGGGTCGCCAGACCGCCGAAATCACCAGCGCAGGAGCGGGCCGCGAGGATCTGAACCTGGATAGGGACCACATCCAGGCAGCTGAACAGGTAGCCGGGCTCGCCAATGTCCGCCGCACCGATACAAGCTACGACTTGCTGGGTCGCGTCGTCAGCCAAGCGCTGCCCGAACGACGCGAGGTGCAAGGAGGCGTCGATGTGAGCAACGACGTTCTCAGTGGCGGCCTTGTATCCAGCGCGACCCCTGGCTCGGCGGGCTGGGTCGGAACCAACTCCGTGCACGTTGGCTGGAACTCGCTATCAGGACTGGGTAGCGGGGAAGTGCGCGTGACCATCAGCTATGTATCCCGGGATGCGGCTGGGAACGATGGGCCAGTGAGGCAACGCAGCCAGATCTTTGATGCCACCGCCAGCGACATGAACGTGAGTTGGACGGATAGCGCCTCCGACCCCCATGGCGGCGTGAAGCGCGTCATGAGCGTAAGCATCGAAAAGAAGGATATTCACGGGGCTTGGGCGTCCGTGGTGGATCAGAAGTCTTTTGGCGAAGTGGGCCGCAGCGCCTTCGTCGCCTTGCCCGACGCATCCCAATACGTCACCTCGACCGGAGGCGTGCTGCCGTCATCGCGGCTGGAGTACCGCTTGGCGGGCAGCAGTGGGGCGTGGACCGTCTTGCCGTCGATCGACTTCGGCTCGGGGCTACGGGTCGACCTGACGAATCTGGCGACGAACAACTACGACTACCGAGTCCTAACCACCGCTCCGAACGAGGAGGCCGGGTCTCCGTTGCAGGAGACCGTCACTGCAAGCGGCGTATGGACGGTTGCGCCCCAGTCGTTGCTCAACATCGGCGTGGCAGGCGTGAATTCCAGCAGCCAAACCTTGGAGTGGCAGGGCCCGGCTGGCGGCGATATTCAGGTCATCCGCACGCGGGTGGCCGGTTCGGCGGGGCCTTGGACCGATCAAGCCATCGGCCATCCGGCGGGCAACGCCTGGAGCACCATGAGTCTGGCGGGGTTGGCCGGCGGCACGTACGAGTACGAGTTGCTGTGGACCCATCCGGGAGATCCTGGCCCCTATGCCCACGCGAACGGTGTCGTTCAAAAGGTGCCCGGCACCCCCGACCAATTCGTGCAGGGGACACCGGGCACACCCGCAACACCCGCTGTCGGCGTCCCGCCGATCGGCGGTATCACGCTCGGATCGGTGATGGCTCCATTCGCCGACCCGCAAACGGGTGAGCAGATCGTTCGCGAATCCTTCTACTTGCGCCTCCCGCCCGCTCCCGCCGGCTTCGCCCTTCCTGTAATTCAATCGACAAGCTACCCCTACCCGTCGGGCCTCTTCAACACCACCCTCGGTTTGGATGGGTTCTGGTACGCGTCCTTCGACCAGATCAGCCTGATTGACAACTATGGCCCTAGTCCTGGTGAGTATGACGTCATCTATGGTTACTACCCCTCCCAAGCTCATTCCCTGATCCAGCCCTGGGGCGCGGCCGCCACGCAGCTTTGGAAGGCCCGGGTCACCGTCCATAGCGACCGCCGGGTGACGATGGAGGTGACCCCACTGCCTTACTCCCCGGGAGCACCGGGCACTCCCGGCACGCCGGATTACACGATCCCAGGGACCCCTACGGCATACGGCTGGGGCGTGACCTATCCGGGCCCTTACGCCCAAAGTCAGAATCCTGCATCCGGCCGCCTACAAATTGGGGAATCGGCCGGCGTCGACGGCGTGAATGGCTACCAGCGCCCGGTTGTCGTCCAGAACGTCGACCGTTGGGGCAACGTATTGAGCATTACGGATCCTCGCTCGGTCGCGTGGAAGACCACCTACCGCTACAACGCCAACAATCAGGTCGTCGAGCAGGTGCAGACGGATTCGGACGGCAACGCCGGTGCCGGCAATCCCAACGCCGCCACAACCCGAATCAACTACGACGCGCTGGGCCGCCAAGTGGCGGTCATTGATGCCCTCGGGCATGTCAATGGCCAGGAGTGGGACGCCGGTGGCAATCTGGTGCGGGAGATTCATGCCGACGAAGGTGAGGTCATTCACTCGTACGACGCCTTCGGCAACAGGGTGCGCACCGTCGATGCGGTGGCGAACCAGTCCCACAGCGGTGCGAGCACGGGCTATCTCTACGACAAGCTCGACCGCCTGATCCGCACTACGCGCGACGATGGGGCAGGGCGGGTCATCTCCGAGTTCCAGCGCTGGGACGAAGTCGGGCGCTTGGTGAGCACCACCAACGGCGAAAGCGAAACCATCCGCTACGCCTACGACCTGCGCGGCAACCTGGTGCGCACCACGCTGGCGATGGGTCAGGCCACGGAGGCCGCCTACGACGCCCTCAATCGCAAGATTTACGAGAAAGATGCCAAAGGCAGCGAGGCGGCATGGACCTACGACTATTTTGGTCAGCTCACCGGGCATAAGGACATAGGCGGCGCCACCCATCGGTATACCTATGACAACGCCCGCCAACTCATCGAGCAGAGCAGCTGGAAGGGCGAGGACCACCTGCAGGACCAGTCTTTCGAGTACGACGCGGCGGGGCAGCTCCTACGCGAGAATGACTTTGCAGTTGGTAGGACCTCCACCTACCGCTATGACCTCTCGGGGCGCCGCATTCGAGAGACCACCGTGCAGGGTGGCGTGGTGTACCAAGACAACCACATCGCCTATGACGCGCTCGGGCGCATGCGATGGGTGAGCGATACACGCGCCACCATCACGATCGACTACGACCTTCTGGGCAACCGAACGCGCATTCGAACAGCGGTCGATGACCTCGCAGGGCACTACAGCGACCGGTACTACCAGTACGACAAAATGAATCGCCAGATCGTGGTCGACGCCGTCGATGCGCAAGGCACCCTTGGCGCGGACGGTCACAGCCTCGGGTATGACCGCAACGGCAATCGCACGCGCGACAGGTCTCAGGATGGAGAGGAAATCGTCAAGTACGACACGCTCAACCGGCTCGAACGGATCTGGAAGGGCGAAGTCGAGACCGACCATCGTGTCTATGACAACGCAAGCCGTGTCGTGCAGAGCGGCACGGAAGCTGACCGTCGTGTCAATCAGTACGACGACAACGGCCGCCTGGTGCATCAGGAACAATGGCGGCCCGACTTTCTGTTCCCCTCAACGGGCACGAACTACTACTACGATGGCGTCGGCAATGTCACCAGCACGTTATATGTGGATGCGCGGCAGAACCAGAGCAGCTACACCTCGAATGCGGTGGTTGCCACCGGCGACCGCTATGTGAACGAGCAGAGCACCACTCGGAACGCCCAGGGAGCGCTGGCCGTGGACGCCAACGGGCTCAATCCTCGCCTGGTGGGCACTGCGAGTAACAAGAGCGGTGGCATCCTTGACCATCACTACGATGCCAACGGCGATTTGGACTGGACGAAAAATGTCTTTGAACAGAACCCAGCGAACAGCGAACACAACTTCATCAGCGACGCTGCGGGAAATGTGCTGTACGCCTATTACCGCGACACCAGCAACAACAATGAAAGCCAAGCCCAGCGCCAATTGGTGGTCAATGGTGAAGTACTAGGGCGCTATGGCGAGGTCGCGACGGGGCGGATGCCGTTAGATGCCTTTGGAATTCCGAACTACACGCTCCTCACCTACGGGCAAGAGGCCGATTTCAGCTTCGGGTACCAGGGCATCAACAGCCAGTACCCAGCGGGGAGCGCGGGTACCCACGTAGTGCAGAACGGCGACACGCTGAGCGGCATCGCCAAATCGAACTATGGCAACGCTGGGCTGTGGTACCTGATCGCCGAGGCCAACGGCTTGACTAGCGACGCCGACCTCATGACCGGCCAGGTGCTGCGCCTGCCGCCGGCCGTCAGCAACGCCAACAACGCCGACACCTTCAAGCCCTACGACCCGAGCAGGATCGCCAATGACACGCCCACCATGCTGGCGATGCCGCAGGACAAGGGTGGGTGTGGCGGGGTGGGGCAGGTCATCGTGGCAGTGGTGGCTGTCGTCGTGGCGGTCGTCGCGCCATATGCGATTCCCGCCATCGGCGCGCTGGGCCCGGTGGCAGGCGGCGTCGTCTCGGCAGCCCTGGGGTCGGTTGCGAGCCAAGCCGTCGGAAATGCCATCGGCGTGCAGGACGGCTTCAGCTGGAAGCAGGTCGCGCTGGCAGCGGTCGGCGGCGGCATCGCTGGCGGCCTCTCCGGAACAACTCCCTTGGGCGGTGCGGCCAGCGACGTCGGCAACCGAGTGGTTCAGCGCGCCGTGGGCAACGCGCTCACGCAGGGCGTAGCAGTAGCTACTGGATTGCAGTCGAGCTTCAGCTGGAGTTCTGTCGCGGCATCTGCGCTCAGCGCGGGCGTGAGCCAGGGGCTGAATGCGGCGATGGGTTACTACCCTGGCCAGATCGGAGTCCAGTTCGACTTCGGCAAGAGCTTGGCCTCAGGTCTCGGAGGCAGTCTCGTGGCGCAAGCAGCGCGCGGCGGCAAAATCAATGGCGCTGCTGTAGCTGCTGACGCGTTCGGGAACATCCTCGGGGATAAGTTGGCGGCAGCCAACAGCAGCATCCCCGCGCCGGCGAGCGCCGGTGAAAGGTCCCGCATCATGGGACTCTTCGCCGATGGTCCGGGCTATGGGTCTGCGGGCCTCCGTGCGGATATGTCGGCGACCACGGCCGATCAGCTGCGCGCAGACTTAGGTCTCGCAGACTCGAATGCAAGGTACCCAGGCGTGCAACTCGCTGCAGGGCCAGGATTCACCGGGACCAGCCCAGACAGTCTGCGCCTCGGAGGAGACCTTGATAGTGAGATCGCTGGAGCCAAGGCTTTCCTCGGCGGCATGGACAGTCAAGGCAGGGGCGCGTCGAGTTCGGCGGCTGCTTCTGGTAAGGCTGCTTGGCTTGCAACTCAGGCGCAAGCGACATCAAACCTGAATGCCAGCGGCGCGGGTGCCGTTCGGATGACCTCGGGGTTCGAGTCGCCGACCTCGCCAGGCAACGTGGGTGGCTACATCAATAGCGATGGAGAAGCTTGGGCCACGCAGATCAATGTGGCGGAAGCGGCTAGCCCTGCACCGATCTCGCGTCCTGGGGATTCGATCCAGCCGCTGAGCGACAGCGAGGCGTTCTTTGCGTTCAACCCGGCAGGTCGATTTGCCAAGGGTGTGGGCGGGGCCGCGCTTGATGCATGGCTTGCCGTGCCTCGCGCTGCTGTTGGTGTTGGCAACCTTGCACGTGATGCGATAGGCTATGCGAGCAACGCCATCGCGCCGCAACGCAGCGTACTGACAGGCCGGCCTATTCCGTACCAGCCCCGCAGCGCACTAGTTCAGAGTGTTCAGCAAAACGGCGTTGCGGGCACGGTGGGGGCGGGCATCGTCGGTGCTGTGCGCAATGCTCCTGGCATCGGGCTCGTCGGAGCACTTGGGGCGCCGAACCGAGATTGGGCAAATGTGGGTGCGCAGGTCCTCAATACCGGTACGGCTGGAGTTGGAGCCGCGTCTACCTTGCGTAGCGGGACTCGAACGGCGCTCGAGGGTACATTTGTAGACTTCGCTCGCGGCGAGTCAGTTGCGCCGGGTTTTTATCGCGCTGACCCAAGGCAATTGCGCTTCACTCAGTCGGATGCGTCACCCAACTTCGTTGATCGAGCTGGCAGGTCGATCGGCACAATTGACAGTTTGGTTTCTGACCTGCGCGCAGGCAGGGTGAGCGCCGATCAAGTGGGCAGCCCGCTTCAAGTGGTGATGCACGAAGGAAAACCATTCTCTATCGACAACCGAAGGCTGGTTGCTTTTAATACCGCAGAAGCCAGGAACGTCCCGATTCAAGTCGTCAGCCTGAAAGATCCCGGGGTCTCTGCCCGCTTCTTTGATCGTTTTGATCCAATACGAGGTGAAGGATGGAACATCGTGATCACTCCCACCTCAGGGCGCACGGCCGCGCAGATGCTGATGCGCGACCAGGGTTTGATTAATGGCGTGCAGTTGAGGAACTGAAATGAAAGATTATTTGACACCGTCAGACTTTATGGAATTCCCCCTCTGGCGCTATGACGAAGATGCTGACGGCTACTTCCCAGTTCGGGGAGAAGCCGATTTGCCAGGACGCGTTCGAGATCTGAGCTTGCGCGCAGAGTTCACAACCCCAGCAGGCAACGTGTTTGAAGGCTACATAGTGGGCGTTGAAAACGTGTTCTCGATTGGGCTGTTTGGAAACGAACGGATCTATCACTTCAACAAGAACTTATCCGACCTATCGCGCGAGCAGGCCGAAGAATTCCTGGCTGCGAGCGGGCTGTCAGGCAAGTTGCACTACGAGGCGATGTTCCCATTGCGCTACGAGACCAAGTGGGGAAGCCCGCTGTTCAATGACTTCTCTGGTGTCTTCGAGATGCCTGGATGAGAGGGGAGTCTCGCTTGCGTTGACTTCAGGGCGCGATAAAGGCCGACGGCACGCTGGCGGTGAGCCATACGCCGTTCTCTGCTCGAAGGAACGAAAAGCCCTGTGTGTGCATGAAGCCCGACGCGATGGTGAGAACCACGGGTTTGCCATGGCGCTGGCCGACGTTGATGGCCGTCTGCACATCCGTCGAAAGGTGCACGTACTGCCGCGAGCCCGGCAACAGTCCTTGCGCGCGGATCGACTCCATAAACCGCGTGGCCGTGCCGTGATAGAGCACGGCCGGTGGCACCTTCTCCTCGAAGCTGATCGCCACGCTGTCAGTCGAGTGCCCTTGGACTGCACGGATGCTTGCGCCATCGGCGGAAAGAGCAAACCGCTTCTTCTCGCTGGTGGTCACCACCTGCTCGATCAATGCCCGATCCAACGCTCGCTCATGCTTCACAGCGGCCTCGATCAATGCATCGACGCGTGCCCACCCTTCCGTGTCCAATGACAGGCCGATCGACTGTGGTTCATGTCGCAGGATGTAGCTTAGAAATTTGCTCGTCTCTGAAAGTTGCTTGTTGCTCATGCTCTTCGCGTCCGCGCGTGGTTGCTAGCTGCTAGGAAAAGGATAGCCTCACGTGACTTAACTGCGTGCGGTGCGGCGGCTTGGGGCTCTGCTCGCCCTGACGGGCGCGTCGCTCGGTGCGTGCGGCCCGGAGCTCGGCGTCGATCTCTTCTTCGGTCATGGGGCTCGATGCTGGCGGCGTGCAGGCGTTCGGCCACTTGCATCAGCCGGCGTCCGGCCTGGCGGCGCATGGCCTCTTCCAGCAGCCGCTGGAGACACCATCGGTGAACAAGACTTCGCTGCGTGCGCGCCGGGCCAGCGCGTCGGGCAAGGTGATTTGCAGGATGGTCATGGGTGCTTCCTCGCTCGGGGTGTGGCGTGGGTTGATTCTTAGGTTGTACCGCAGGTTGAACAACAAGTTGTTGGTTCGCCGCAAAAACCCGGCCCTGGCGGCCCCATCGACTTCGTCTTGGCCGCCGGAGCTGCAGGCCCTGCGCCCACCAAACCGCGACCGCGTGCGCGCGGGGCACAATGCGCGGCTCGTGCAGACCGTCCTCATGCCTCGCCAGCCCGCGCCCGTGCTCGCGTGCGGGGCCCATGGCTACGACGGCGCAGAGGACGCCACTCAAGTGGCAGTGATTGCGGTGGTCGTGGCCGTCTATACGGGTGGCGCGGCGTTGGCAGCGATGGGTGCGACCGTGGGGACGGCGAGTGCCGCTGGCGGTCGCAGGAGCCATCGGCGGCGCGGCCGGCTCGGTTGCCAGCCAAGCCGTGGGCATGGCCATCGGTACGCAGGATTCGTTCAGCTGGACGGGTGTGGCGCTGGGCGCCATTGGTGGTGCAGTGGCCGGTGGGCTGGGGGCCTCTGGTGTCCTGCCAGATACCAGCAACGCATTCTTCAAAGGTGCAATTCGCGCCGGTGTGAGCAGTGTCGCCAGCCAAGGCATCGCAGTCGTAACTGGCTTGCAATCGCGCTTCTCCTGGAAGTCGGTCGCTGCCTCTGCTGTGAGCGGCGGCGTAGCGCAGGGCTTGAACGCAGCGATGGGCTACTACCCGGGGCAGCCCGGCGTTGACTTCAACCTTGGCAAGAGCCTGGTGACAGGCGTTGGGGGCAGCCTAGTCGGGCAAGTCGTACGCGGAGGGAAGGTCAATGGGTATTCCGGAGCATCGTGACCGACCATTCCGGGCGAACGTGACCGAGGATTCCGGGCGAACGTGACCGGTGATTCCGGGCTGAACGTGACCGATTTCGGGGTACTCCG
>NZ_JAUJZH010000037.1 GCF_030486595.1 Variovorax ginsengisoli
GCAGGAATCAGCGGCTCCACACGCTGCCAGAACTCATCGGTCACCACCCACGACTCAACACGTTTCGCCAAGATCTCGATCCATCGCCGCGCCCAATGCGGCTCGGATCGACAGTTTACCTATTTACGGATAAGTTCTAAGAAGCGTGTCAAGGGCTACAAGCCCGCATGGCGCATGGCATCGCCTGGCGTCGAGCCGACCGCTTTCGAGAGCCTGAGGGCGCTCCTTTCCGGCGTCGCGACGAACCTCAATCCTCGCAAGACCTGCTGGCGCCTTGGCGGGCTGGTCCTCTTCTTCGACATGACAGTCGAGGGACTGAAGCTGAAGGCCTCGCCACCGAAGAATGTCGTCCTGTGCATGGATCTCGACGACCTGATGAACGCGGACATCCGGTCGACGCTGCCACCTTGCGGCCGGAATCCGTGTCCGTCTCATGCAGACGATCCGACGTGATGAAGACTTACGCACCATCGAAGCCACTCTCAAGCATGACGCCGCGCTGACCTACCGCCTGTTGCGCCACATCAATTCGCACCCGGCATTGGAACCGGCGTGCAGGTCCAGTCGCTCCGCCACGCGGTGGCCATGTTCGGCTATTCGCTGCTGTTCCGATGGCTTTCGGTGCTGCTGGCGACGAGCAACAAGGACAGCGCGGCGTTCATGACGAAGAAAGCGATTGTCCGCGGCCGGTTTGTCGAGCTGATGGGCCAGGGGATAGTGCCACCGGACGAGGCCGACAACCAGTTCGTGGCCTGCGCTGATGCTGATCTTGCCGTCGATCGGGCTGGCGTCATGACGTCGGCGCGCAACGTACGTATGCGCACGTATGGGCTGCGGCGGGCGGACAGCTTATCTTCCGATCACGGCACGATGGCCGTGGTCGAGAGTCGACGGGGCGGCACAAGGCGCTGTCTGTCTAAAGCCCAATCGCCGACCCTGAGGGCAACTCGGGGTCGCACTCATAGAAGGATGACGCAGGTCATGCAGTGGAACTCGCGCTCAACGAGGATGAAGATGACTGAATCGAACCCGTCCTCCATGGTCATACTTGGTGTTGGCCGCCCCTTGTCTGAAAGTGTACAGGGGGAGTCTTGGCGGGATCTCGTCAGATGAAAGCCGCGCCGAAGCGCAAGGATGAGGACGCAGCTCTAGCCGCGCTCCACGCGCTAAAAATACTTGATAGCGAGCCGGAGCCCGAGTTCGATGCCATCGTGCGAACGGCGGCGGAAATCTGTGGCGCGCCAATCTCGCTGATCAGCCTGATCGACCATGACCGGCAATGGTTCAAGGCCAATGTCGGACTTCCGGGCATCGCCGAAACGCCGCGCGAGCTTGCGTTCTGCGCTCACGCCGTCCTCGGTGGCGACCTGTTCGAAGTTCCCGATGCCATGCAGGACAGTCGGTTTGCCGACAATCCCCTGGTGACGGGTCCGCCCGACATCCGCTTCTATGCCGGCGCGCCCGTCCTTTTGAACGATGGAATATGCGTCGGGACGCTATGCGTCATGGACAGGAAGCCCCGTCAACTGAGCGAGAAGCAGCGCGAAACGCTTCGATGCCTTTCGCGCATCGTGGCCCACGCGATGCAGGGCCGTTACGCGATTCGGGAGACCTTGAGGTTGGTGGACCGCCTGTCCGAGCAGCACGAGCTGCTTCGCGTCACGCTGCAGTCGGTGGCGGACGGAATTGTGACGACCGATGCGGAGGGCAACGTCAGTCTCCTCAATGCTGTCGCTGAACGTTTGACCGGGTGGTCGACCAGCGAAGCCCGGGGCAGAGCACTGTCGGAAGTCTTGCATGTGATCGTGGATGCCTCCGCGGTCGCAAGCCGGTCGTGCAACCATGATCTGCTCGTCTCTCGCGACGGACGGAGGTACGGAATCGAGAGGTCCGTGACTCCCATCCTCAAGGACAACGGTAGTGTGTTGGGCGAGGTCTGCGTCTTTCGCGACGTGACCGAACAGCGTCGTTCGTATGCGCAGATTGCCTATCGGGCCACGCATGACATGCTGACCGGACTCGCCAATCGGTCAGAATTCGAGACGCAGTTGGGGCGCGCGCTCCATACGGCGCGCACCACGCCAATACAGCATGCATTGATGTACATCGATCTTGACCAGTTCAAGCGGCTCAATGATGCGTGCGGCCATGCTGCGGGCGATCGGCTCCTGAAGCAGTTCGCCAGGGTGCTCACCGCGACGGTCCGGGGCGGTGACACGGTGTCAAGGCTGGGCGGCGACGAATTTGCCGTCATCCTCGAAGACTGCGCCCTCGATGACGCAAGGCGCCTGGCGCAGGAAATCTGCGATCACATGGAAGATTTCAGGTTCGCTCATGGCGAACTGAAGTTTCGAATCGGTGCGAGCATCGGCGTGGTGAAGATCGATGACCACTGGCGAACGGAGGCGGCGCTGTTACAGGCCGCCGACGCTGCGTGCTTTTCTGCCAAGGACGCCGGGCGCAACCGGGTGCACCTCTGGGGGGAAACGGACCTGGCGGTGCAGGCGCGAGAAGAAGGGCTCAGGTGGGCCACGCAGATCGAACAGGCGCTCGACGAGAACAGGTTCGAACTGTTCGCCCAACGCATCGTACCCCTCGACCGCCCAGTGAACGGGGTGCATGCCGAGATTCTCTTGAGAATGGTCGCACGCGACGGCGCATTGGTGCCCCCCGGCGCATTTCTTCCTTCGGCAGAGCGTCATAACCTCTCGTCGCGAATTGATCGTTGGGTGCTGCTTCGAACACTTCTTTGGCTGCGCAGCGCCTCCAACCAGACGCGCGTTGACATGCTCAGCGTCAACCTGTCCGGCCACTCGGTGGGAGACCCCGCTTTCCACGTCTGGGCATGCGGGAAGCTCGACGAGGCCGGTCCGGCCCTTTGCTCGAGGCTGTGTTTCGAGATCACCGAGACCGCGGGCGTGGCGAACCTTGCGCAAGCCGCGGCCTTCATCGCGGAGCTTCGAAGCCGGGGTGTCCGAGTGGCGCTCGATGATTTCGGCTCTGGCACCGCGTCGTTTGGGTACTTGAAGAAATTGTCAGTAGATTTTCTCAAGATCGATGGTCAGTTCGTGCGCGACATGCTCACTGATGCGCTCAATGAAGCGGCCGTGCGCTGTTTCGTTGACGTCGCCAAGGTCGTAGGAATGAAGACGATTGCGGAGTTCGTGGAAAGTCCGGCGGTGATGTCGCGGCTTGAGCGGATGGGCGTCGACTATGCGCAAGGCTTTCTTGTTCATCAACCAGAGCCCATTGATGGATTGCTCGACGACTTGCCCGACGCTGCTTCCCGTGCGCCGAGTCAAAGCCTGCATGGGCTGAGCATATGTTCCTGAGATGCACGCCATCGGGTTGCACCAGGAGTCAATGTTCGCTTCGAGCTTGAAAGGCTGGGGCACGCGGCCTCATGGGCCTACGACGGCAATCAAGCTCCGACGGACCAGGTTTGCCACGTTGGATGCACCCATCTTCACCAACACGCGGCTTCGATGAATCTCGATGGTGCGGAAGCTCCCGCCCAATTCCTTGGCAATCTCCTTGCTGGTCATGCCGAGCACCATCCGGTCGTACACCTCGCGCTCGCGCGCCGTCAGTGCCGCCAGCCGCCCGGCGTGCGCCGAGGTGCCGGATCTTCTCGGCCGTGCGGAAGTGGAGACATGGACGGCGAATGCGCGGCGCAAGCGCGCCACGAGATCCGCGGCGTCGAAGGGCTTCTCGACGAAGTCGACGGCACCGTTTCGCATCGCAGTCACCGCCACTGCGATTTCCGAATTACCTGCGAGGAACATGATCGGCAGCATCACGCCGCGCTCGCGCAGCAAGGTCTGCAATTTCAATCCCGACACTTCAGGCATGCGAACATCGAGAAGCAGCACGGCCGGTGACTGCAGGTCGGCATGGGCAAGCAGGTCCTGTGCCGAGACGAAGGTTCTGAAACAGAGCTTCGCGGTCGTGAACGTGCGCCGTAGGAGGTCTCGCGCAAAGTCGTCATCGTCAACGGCGAGAACCATCGCGGGCGGTGAAAGCACCGGCGGGCTAGCTTCCGGCATCGGGCTGGCGGGCGTCGAGGAAGTGTTGAAGGAGGTTCATCTCGCGGTCGAAGCGCTTCACCAGCGTGTCGAGGCCGGCCGCCTGCTCCGTCTCGGCTTGCTCCTCGATATCTGCGCACAGCTGGCCCAGGCGCATCGCGCCGATGGCGCGCGCGGAAGACTTCAATTTGTGGGCACTGTCAGCGACCAGGCGCAGGTCACTGTTTTGCCATCCACGCCACATGGCTTCGCGGGCCTGCGCGGCGGACGCACCAAAGGCGCCGAGCACCTCTGCCACGCTGAGCGGGTCGTCACCGATCAAGTCCGTGAGGACGCGCAGGTCCGCCGGTGCCTCGAGGGCAGGAACGGCGATGGCCGCATCGAGGGCTGCCTTGAGATCCTCTAGCCGCACCGGCTTGCTCAAGTAGGCGTCCATGCCGGCCGAGAGGCAGCGCAGTTTCTCATCGCCCACGGCGTTGGCCGTCAGCGCGATGATCGGCGTGTGGTGACCGGCAGCTTCCTCGCGGCGGATGGCTGCAGTGAGCGCATAGCCGTCCATCACGGGCATGTGCAGGTCGGTAAGGACGAGCGAATAGGAGCCGCTGCGCCAGAGCGCAAGGGCCTGCCGCCCATCGGCAGCGATGTCTGCGGAGAAGCCGATCAGTGCCAGTTGCCGCAGGATCACCTTGCGGTTGGTATCGTTGTCTTCCGCGATCAGAACGCGGCTTGTGGCCGATCCCGATGGCTCGCCTGCGCTCGACCGTGGAAGTGTCTTCGGGGGCAGCTCGTCGGCCTGGAGGCTTGTCCGCAGTCGTCCGCAGGCCAGGCCGAGCGCCTTGAACAGCGTGCGGCGCGGCAGGGCGTTGGCGTCAATGCGCAGCAGGTCGGCCGCTTCGATGCGCGGTCGACGGCGTTCACCCCAACCGAACACCACGAAACGGATCTCGCCGCTGAGATGCGGCGGCACCCATGCACGCAGCCGGGCCGGATCGCCTGCCGGCTGGTCGGGCAGGATCAATACCAACTGCTCGCCCGGCGCCCACTCAGCCCCTGCGAGGCTTTCCAGGTCATGAAACGAGTCGACCACCGCGCCCGCATGGCGAAGGGAGTCGACGATGTCGCTGGCCAACGGTTGCAAGTGGCCGACGATGCGGCAGCGCAGGCCCGTTGCCACCGACCAAAAGTCGTCGGTCTCTCGTGGCTCGTCCGCTGGCGAGGGCAATCGAAGCCGTGCCGTGAAGCGGGATCCCAGGCCGAGCGAGCTCTCGACCGAGATTTTCCCGCCCATCGACTCCACCAGCATGCTGGAGATGGCCAGTCCCAGCCCGGTGCCGCCGAAGCGGCGCGTGGTGGAGACATCGGCCTGCGAGAACGGCGTGAACAGCTGGGCAAGGGTCGCTTCGTCCATGCCGATGCCGTTGTCGGTTACGTCGAGGTCGACCGTCACCCCTTCCTTCTCTTTCGTGACGAGCACGGCGCGCACCGATACCTGCCCCACGCCCACGCGGCCACTGGTGAACTTGATCGCGTTTTCAACCAGATTGACAAGCACCTGCCGCAACCGCGTCTCGTCACCCACGACTTGGGATGGAATGGCAGGATCGACATGCACCGTGAGGTGAACGCCGCCTTTGGTCGCCTTGTGATCGAGCATGCCGCAGACGTTCTCCAGCAAATCGCCCAAAAGCAATGGCTGCGCCTCCAGCGTCAGCTTGCCAGCTTCGATCTTGGAGAAGTCGAGGATGTTCTCGATGATGCCGAGCAGCGAGAAGCCGGAGTCGCGGATCAGGTCCACGATCTCGAGCTGTTCGCCCATCAGGCTGCTGCGGTGAAGCAGGTCGATCATTCCGATGACCCCATTCATCGGCGTGCGTATTTCATGGCTCATGGCGGCCAGGAAGGCAGACTTGGCGCGGCTGGCCTGTTCGGCACCGTCGCGCGCCAGTTCGAGCTCCGCAGTGCGCGAGCGCACGCGTGCCTCCAACTCCAGATTCATTTCGCTGAGCCGGTCCTGGTCTCGCTTGCGTTCGGTGATGTCCTGGGACATCACGACGATGCCGATGACCTCCTTGGCGGCATTGCTGTATGGCACCTTGTCCGTCTGGACCCAGATGACTTCGCCATCGGGCCTGTGGCTTTCCATGAGCACGCCGAGCTTGGGCTGGCCGGAGCGGATCACCTCGAGGTCGTCGGCGCGCATGATCGCGGCGTCGGGATAGATCTCCTGCGCGGGGCGGCCTTCGATCGCGTCCACGGTCTGGCCGACGGCTTCGGCGGCGCGACGGTTCAGGCGCACGATGACGTCCTGCGTGTCCTTGAACCAGATCATCGCGGGCATCAGGTCGAACAGGATGCGCAGCTCCATGCGCTGGCGCTGCAGTTCCTGGTGGCTGTTGGCGATCTCGAGCTCGGTCCTCTTGCGCTCGCTGATGTCGCGCATGACCCCCGACACCGAGGCGACTTGGCCATCGCCCCCCTTATGTGCGATGAGGACCTGCGACACGGGGATTTCCTTGCCGTTGCGGGTCGTCAGGACGGTCTCGCCGCTCCAGGTGCCCTCCCGCTTGGCGGTGAGCACGCCCTCGGCAAGCTCGCCGCCGGGACGCGACACGAAGTCCCAGGCGGAGATGTCGGCCAGGTTTTCCGACGGTTCCACCTGGAGCGCCTTGCGGCCGGCCAAGTTGAGATACTGCAGGCGCCCGTCGGGGCCGCTGATGCTGACCAGGTCAGTGGTCGACTCGAGGATCGCGGCCAGGCGCGCGCGCTCCGATTCAGCGCGCTTCTGCAGCGTGACGTCCTGCAGCGCGCCGTGCACGCGCGTGGTCCGGCCGGCAAAGTTGCGTTGCGCTTCTCCGGTGCAACGCGCCCAGATGGCGCGTCCCGTGGCCGTGCGCATTTCGAGCTCGACGTCGAACGGCACGCCCTCCTGTGCGCAGGCGTCGAACGCCGCCTTGATCACCCCGACCGACTGCGGTGCCCACCGCGCAAAGGCCTCTTCAAGGCTGGGCACGGTGCTGGCGGGCACCTCCAGGATCTCGCAGACGCCATCGGACCATGCGACCCGCCCGCTGGGCAGCTCCACCGCCCAGCCTCCGAGGTGCGCGGTACGGCCTGCGATGCGCAGCAGCGATTCGCTCTCTCGCAGCCGCTGTTCGGCACTGAGTCTGTCGACGGCGGCCCATGAGCGCTCGGCGGCTTCCTGCAGAGTAAGGATCTCGCCCGCAGTCCAGTCGCGCGGTCGCGCCTGATGGGCGGCGATCATTGCCTGCAAGCGGCCCCGCCTCCTCAGCGGGCAGCAGATGATCGCCGCCACACCCATCGCAGCAAGCATCTCCCTGCCCTCGCCCGATGGCAGTTCGATGCCGGTGTTGCGAAACACGAGCGAACGGGCGCCGTGCAGTTCGGCAGCCGTTTGCACGCCGAAGCTTGACAGGAGGCGGCTGGCTTGCGCGCCCGCACAGCTTGCCACGCGGCCATGAACGACGTCGAAGCGGTCGCCGTCTTCGTGCATTTCTGCGTACGCGCAGTGTGCACGCAACTGCTTGCCAAGCAGCCGGCAGGTCGTGGCCAGGATCTGGGTCGGGTCGGTCAGCCCGCAGGTCGCCTCGGTAAGTTCGTGGAGGAAGCGCAAGCGCTCCCTGGTCTCGGCCAGCACCTCGTCCGCGCGCATGTATTTGCTGATGTCGCTGTGCACGACGATCGCCCCGTCGACACCGTGCGGCCCGCCTGTGCCCAACGAGGTTGCCGTCATCTGGAACCACCGCCGCTCGATGGGAGAATGACACGGATATTCAAGCGCAAAGCTCGGGGCGTTGCCGCTGAGCACGGAACGCACGCCTGCCGCGGCCTCGTGCGCGGACTTGGCGTCGTCACCCACCGCCTGATCACAGACTTCCAGGTAGTTGAGGCCGATCCCGTCAGACCCGCTCGCCAGCCCTTCGAAGCGTGCGAATTCGCGCCAGCGGCGGTTGGTCGACACGATGTTCGCCTCCCGATCGAGGACTGCGATGTTCGCCGGAAGTGCGTCGATCACCTCGGTGAGCAGCGTTGCGAATTGCGGGTCGGATGCCAGCATGCGGCGCGCAGGTGCTACGGGGTTCAGGGCTGGCTGTGGCGCGAATGCAGATGCCGAGTCCATCAGGCCGTTGCCAGCGTTGGAGACGCCTCGGGGGCCCTCGGCTCGCGGACGGCATCGAGGGCATGCCTCAGACGTCTTTCGCTGTCCGCCAGGAGGCTTTCGCTGCGATAGCGCTCAAGGGCCATCTGAATGGTCACGTGAAGGCCGCGCTCGGAGAAAGGCTTCAGCAGGTAGCCGCAGGCGCCGCTTCCGCGAGCGCGTCCCAGGACCGCATCCTCGGAATAGGCGGTCAGGAAGATGACAGGCGTGCGCCGCTCACGCACGATGGCTTCGGCGGCCTCGATGCCGTCGCCCCCGGGGCCAAGATTGATGTCCATGAGCACGAGGCTGGGCTGGGTGCGTTGCGCCATCTCCACCGCTTGGTCGCGCGTCGAGGCGACACCCGCGACTTCGTAGCCAAGCCGTGCCAGACTTCGCTGCAGCAGCAGCGCAATGACGCTGTCATCGTCGACGACGAGGATGCGGACCTGTTCTCCTGTGCCGCTGCCCGGCTCCAAAGGCACCCTGGCCTGCATGGCGTTCGGCGGCGCGGCAGTGATCGGTTCGCCTCGCACGGTACCGGCGCTCGGGTCGCAGAGAATGAGCGAGGCCCGATAGGCCGCGCGGCCCGCGAGCTTGGTATGGGCGGCGAGTTGTTTCCAGGCCCGCTCCCGATCGGACGGCGACATTTCGTCTGACGGTTCGGTCAGGGAATGCGCCACTGCAAGCAAGGAGACCGCGGAGCGCAGGCAGAAACTGATCGCGGAGACTACCGGACGAGCCTGGAAGCTCAAGTCCTCGGTTCGTCGGATCTCATCCTGTTCATCCGGGCTCAGCGCCATCAGGTCGGTCGGAGATCGAAAGCTCACCGATGCTTGTTCACTGAACATATGGTGTGACGCCTCTTCGATCACGTCGATCGCCCGGGCGAGCAATTCGCCTGGGCGGGGTGTTACCGGAACCCTGCTCATGACATCCTCTTCGGGCTCGGTTGCATTGGCAGGTTGGCAGCTTGAGGATATCCGCCTGCGCAGCGTCGAGCGTTTGCTGTCGAGCGAAGCGCCTCGATCGTCATCAATGGCGTTGCATACATCTGGGAATCTCCATTTTTTGGCGAAGAGAACGATCTGAACGGGTGAATGACCAGGGTTTCGGAAGCCGATGAGCAAGCCCGAAGAGGGAACGGTCGACCGAAGGCGACCAGAGCGCAGGCGTGGTGCTGTCGGAGTTCGGGGTCCTGAAGGTTCCGCGCGCATTCGCGCTGCGGGGCGAGGGCGGGTCAGATTGACGCAGCTGTCGAATAGCGGTGCTTGAGCCGTCCTTTTTCGAGCAACTTCTCAATCTCGGACCTTCAAAGGAAGCGGGGTCGAATCTAGGCAAATTCTCGGCTGGCAAGGATCCACTGAACAGGCTCAGTTCCGCCGCAATTGAGCGGGCCAGATCACTGAGGTCGATCGACCTCAGCCAAGCTGAAGAGCTGACAACCTTCGCCGCTGCCCTCAGGAATGTCGCCGCACACGAGCCTTGAAACCGGCATCGCGCCGTGCTGTCGGCATGATCCGGTCGAGACGACGAAAGTCGTCTGTTTTATGGCTGTGCGGTGGCCAGCTCGTGACGACTCGCCGCGCACTGCGTCGCGAGTTCGCCGACGGTCTTCAGTGCGGGCAAAAAGCGCGGGTCAGCGCCATGGCTTAGTTCAGCCGCACGCAGTTTCTAAAGCGCCGCGCGGCGGAAAAGAGCGGCCCTGGCGACAGGCTGATGCGGCGTTCTCTCGCGAGTGTGTGCAATTCGATCGCGTCGACGGTGTTGGGCAATTCGATCCATAAAAAATAGCCGCCTTCCGGAACCGCCATGCGCGTGCCGGCGGGGAAGTGCATCTGTACGGCCTCAATGGCCGCGGTGCATTTCGAGGAACTCGGGCTGTCCCCCCGGGTGCGGCTGGAACTGGGCAGCAACGAGGCCATCAAACAGTCGGTGGCCGCCGGCATGGGGCTGGGCCTGGTATCGCGCCATGCGCTGGCGGAGGATCCTGCCGCCGAGGGCCTGGCCGTGCTGGCGGTTGACCGATTCCCCGTACCCTCGTCTTGGTCGGTTCTGTGGCCGCGAGGCAAGCGGCTGTCGCCATTGGCTGCGGAATTTCTGGCGCAGCTGCAGGACTTGGCGAGGCAATGGGACGCGCACAGCTGACCCCAGCTTCAAAGACGTAGCTGTCCAGACAAGCACTGGATTACCTGATTACCCCTCCTGCCCGGTGCTCCCCAGAGGTGGCATCGTGCCGCGCTTCGTGGGGTCCCCTCGTTTTCCGTGATCCAACGCTGCAGGCGCCGGCGGATTCGAGGTCGGATGGAAGAGCCAGGAACGTGGACATCGGCCAGCTCGTCTCGAACTGCTGGGCACGATGGTGCGCCGCGAATTCGCTCCGCTTGGATCGGCCTTCCTGAGCCGATCGCTGTGCCCGCTCACGCGATTGGCGTGGCACCTCTGGACCGAATGCCGCCACAGCGGGTGCGGATTCCCCCGATGGCGCAAGATTCCGGGCGAACTATGCTATTAGCGTCCACCTGACCCATCCGAGCCGCTCCCTTGTCCAAAGCCATCAAGATCTTCCAGGGCCGCTTCGGCCGCGTCGCCTTGCTGGACATGACGGCATCACTGGTGCCGCACGCGCACCACCATTGCCACATCCTGATCAAGGCCGGCGGAGCCGACGGCGCCTTCGCCGTGCGCGGTGAGCGCCAGCCGCTGACCGACGAGACGGCGGTGCTGATCAACGCCTGGGAGCCGCACGCCTACATCCACGAGGCGCCGCCCGAGGCGCAGACGCTGATCCTGGCTCTGTACATCGAGCCGTCGTGGCTGGCGGACATCCAGCGTTCGTTGTCGCTGTCGGCGCACCCCCGCTTCTTTCCCCAACCGTGTGTCGGCATCCGGCCCGGCACGCGCAAGATCGTCGAGGAGTTCGTGCTCGAACTGTGGTGGGCCGACGAGGTGGCCGCCACGCGGCTGGAGGACCTGCTGTTCAACCTGGTGATCTCGGTCATCGACAGCTACTCGAATTGGCGCGATCTCGCCGGCCTGCTGCGCACCCGGCCACCCACGGCGATGGACCCGCGCACGCGCAAGGTGATCTCCCACATGCGCGCGAACCTCTCGCGCGACTTCGACATGGAAGACCTGGCGGCGCATGCCGGCCTGTCGCGCGCACACTTCTTCTCGCTGTTCCAGCGCGACACCCACGTCACGCCAGCGGTGTACGCCAACGTGCTGCGTTTCGAGGCCGCGGTGCAGCGGCTGTCGCATTCGAGCGAGCCGGTCGGCGATGTGGCGCATGACCTTGGCTTCTCGGCCTCGACGCACTTCGCGCGCTTCTTCCGCCAACACCAGGGCATCACGCCGACCGACTACCGGCGAGTGGTCAACCTGTTCGATCCCCCCGCGCGGTTTTCGACCACGCGCGAGCCCGAGATCTAGCCGCGATCTAGCCGCTTTCCGCGCTGCAGCACGCAAGTCGCCGGACTGCGCGAACCAAAATCAGACGAATTGGTCCTTCACTGGACGCTGGCGTTCACGCTGATGGAAGGCCCCGGCCTACGCTCTGTACACAGAGACAAAGCAAGCAGGAGACCAGCGAAATGCACAGCGAACCGGCCCTCGCGCAGCAACTGCGCCGGCCCACCCTCGGCCAGCCAATCGAGCGGCTCGAAGACGCAGCCCTGCTGACCGGCCGCGGCCGCTACGGCGACGACCTGGGCGTGACGCCCGGCACGCTGCACGCCGCCGTCTTGCGCTCACCGCACGCCCACGCCGAACTGGTCGCGATCGATGCGGCCGCGGCGCTGGCGATGCCCGGCGTGCGCGCCGTGCTCACGGGAGAAGACGCCCAGCGTTGGTCGCAACCTTTCGTGGTCGGGGTCAAACAACCGATGCGGCATTGGGCGCTGGCAGTGGACCGCGTGCGCTATGCCGGCGAGCCGGTCGCCGTGGTAGTGGCCGAAGACCGCTATCTCGCCGAAGACGCGCTCGACGCCATTCGCGTCGAGTACCGCGCGCTGCCCGCGGTGGTGAACATCGAACGCGCCATCGAAGCCGATGCGCCAGTGCTGCATGCCGATGTCGGCAGCAACGTGGTGTCGGACCGGCAGTTCGCCTACGGCGATGCCGCTGCAGCTTTTGCCGACGCACCGCACCGCGTGGCGCTCACGGTGCACTACCCGCGCAACACCTGCACGCCGATCGAATGCGGTGTCGTCGTCGCCGAGCACCTGCCGGGCGACGAAGGCTACGACGTGCTGTCGAACTTCATGGGGCCGTTCTCGCTGCACGCCGTGATGGCGCTGGCTTTGCAGGTGCCCGGCAACAAGCTGCGCCATCGCATCCCGCGCGACTCGGGCGGCAGCTTCGGCGTGAAGCAGGCGGTGTTTCCGTACGTGGTGCTGATGTGTTTGGCCTCGCGCAAGGCCGGCGCCCCGGTCAAGTGGGTCGAGGACCGGTTGGAGCATCTGACCGCCGCGACCTCGGCGACCGCCCGGCTGACCACAATCGAGGCCGCGGTGAACGCCGAGGGCCGCGTGCTGGCACTGCGCTACGACCAGATGGACGAGGTCGGCGGCTACCTTCGTGCGCCCGAGCCGGCCACCTTCTACCGCATGCACGGCGCCCTGACCGGCGCCTACGACATCGCTCACCTCGAGGTGCGCAACCGCGTGGTCGTGACCAACAAGACGCCGACCGGCCTGGTGCGGGGCTTCGGCGGGCCCCAGGTGTACTTCGCGCTGGAACGCCTGATGGACCGCATCGCCGTCGAGCTCAACATCGACGCGTTCGAACTGCGGCGCCGCAATTTCGTGGCGGCGGACCGGTTCCCCTACCACGCCGCAGCGGGCGCGGTGCTCGACTCCGGCGACTACGCGCAGGCCCTGGACCTGGCCCGCGCGGCGGCCGACATGCCCGCGCTGATCGCGCGGCGCGATGCGGCTCGGGCGGCCGGCAAGCTCTATGGCATCGGCTGCGCGGCCATCGTCGAGCCATCGGTGTCGAACATGGGCTACATCAGCACCGTGCTCACGCCTGCGCAGCGCGCCAAGGCCGGGCCGAAGAACGGCGCGATCGCGAGCGCCACGGTGTCGATCGACCTGCTGGGCGGCATCAACGTCGGCATCGCTTCGGCGCCAGCCGGTCAGGGCCACATGACGGTGTGCGCACAGGTCGTGGCCGACGTGTTCGGCCTGAAGCCGGAACAGATCGCCGTCAACGTCGAGTTCGACACCGCCAAGGACGCATGGTCGGTGGCGGCGGGCAACTACTCCAGCCGCTTCGCCGGCGCGGTCGCAGGCACGGTGCACCTGGCCGCGGTCAAGCTGCGCGACAAGCTGGCGCGTATCGCGGCGGCGCAGTTCGACTGTGCGCTCGACCAGATCGTGTTCATCCAAGGCCAGGTGATGGACAGCCGACAGACGGAGCGCAGCCAGCCCTTTGCCCGCCTCGCCGCGAGCCCGCACTGGGCGCCCGCACTGCTGCCCGAAGGCATGGCGCCAGGTTTGCGCGAGACCGCTTTCTGGACCCCCGAGACACTGGCCGCGCCGGACGCGAACGACCGCGTCAACACCTCGGCCGCGTACGGCTTCGTCTTCGACATCTGTGGCCTCGAGGTCGATCCGGACACTGGCCGGGTGCGCGTCGACCGCTACATCACGGCGCACGACGCCGGCCGCATCCTCAACCCGGCGCTGGCCGACGGGCAGATCTGCGGCGCGTTCGCGCAAGGCCTCGGCGCCGCGCTGTACGAGGAGTTCCGCTACGCGGCGGACGGCGGCTTCCAGTCCGGGACGCTGGCCGACTATCTGATTCCCACGGCCTGTGAGGTGCCTGACCCGGTGATCGTCCATATGGAGACGCCCTCGCCTTTCACGCCGCTCGGCGCCAAGGGGCTGGGCGAAGGCAACAACATGAGCACGCCGGTGTGCATTGCCAATGCGTTCGCCGATGCGCTGCGGCCGCTGCGCGATGTGGACGATGTGCGGCTGCCGCTAACGCCCTCGCGCGTGCTGGCCGCGATCGGCGCGGATGAACCCGCAGCGCCGGCCTCGATGGCGCGGGCCGCAGCACCCGCGCTGCCGGCGGGTGACGGCCTTGCGCTGCGCGCCAGTGGCGTGATCGACATCGCCGCGCCGCCGGAACGCGTGTTCGCGGTGCTGCTCGACCCGGTGGCGCTGGCCAAAGTGATTCCGGGCTGCCATGCGCTGGACGTGATCGGCGCCAACCGCTATCGCGCCGACGTCACGGTCGGCGTCGGGCTCGTGAAGGCGCGCTACGAGGCACAGATCGCGCTGTCGGAGATCGACCCGCCGCACAGCCTGCGGCTCGCCGGGCAAGGCAGCTCCTCGCTGGGCACCGGCGCCGGCAGCGGCACGGTGCGCCTGGAGTCCAGCGACGCCGGCACGCGCCTGCACTACGACTACGCCGCGCAGGTCGGCGGCAAGGTGGCCGCGGTCGGCAGCCGCATGCTGGAAGGCGCAGCGCGCATCGTGCTCGCGCAGCTGTTCGAATCGCTCGGGCGGCAGGCGACGGGCGCCGTACCGCTCACGGCGTGGCAGCGACTGCGGCGCCGGCTCGGCATCGGTGCCAAGGAGCACGCATGAAACCCGCAGCCTTCGACTACCTGCGCGCCGACAGCGCGGACGCGGCGGTCGCCGCACTCGCCGCGCACGGCGACGACGCGCGCATCCTTGCGGGCGGCCAGTCGCTGATGGCGGTGCTGAACATGCGCCTTGCACAACCGTCGCTCTTGATCGACATCTCGCGCTCGGCGCCGCTCGCGAAGGTGAGCACCGAGCCGGGCGGCTGGCTGCGCATCGGCGCTGCGGCCACGCAGGCCAGCATCGAATGGCGCCCTGGCTTGCGGCAGGAGCTGCCGCTGCTGGCGCTGGCCTTCCCGCACATCTCGCATTTCCAGATTCGCAACCGAGGCACCGTCGCGGGTTCGATCGCGCACGCCGACCCCTCGGCCGAGCTGCCGCTGTGCCTGCTGGCGCTCGAAGGCGAAGTCGTGCTGCGCAACGCGAAGCGCACACGACGCGTGAAGGCACAGGACTTCTTCACCGGCATGCTGAGCACGGCGCGCGCGAACGACGAACTGCTCGAGGCGGTGCGCTTTCCGCTGGGCCAACCGGGCGTGGGCCATGGCTTCGAGGAGTTCTCGATGCGTCATGGCGATTTCGCGGTCTGCGCGGTGGCCGCGATGGCCGATGCAAAGCGCCTGCGCGTCGCCGTGGGCGGCGTCGCCGACCGGCCGACCGCGCGCGACTTTCCTTTGCTCGACGGCAGCGCCTTGGACGACGCACTCAACGAACTCGCGTGGTCGCTGGACGCGCGCGACGAACCGCAGGCGAGCGC
This sequence comes from Variovorax ginsengisoli, assembly GCF_030486595.1. GTDB lineage: Bacteria > Pseudomonadota > Gammaproteobacteria > Burkholderiales > Burkholderiaceae_C > Variovorax > Variovorax ginsengisoli_B. Next base: position 15,535 of record NZ_JAUJZH010000037.1, read on the forward strand.
CGCGCTGCGCCGCCAACTGGTGCGACGCCTTGGCCGGCGCGCCGCCAATCAAGCCCTATCGAACCGGAGTTCCTCATGACCGTCCTGGCCCGCGACGCACTGCATCCGGTGCGCCTCCATCTCAACGGCAGCGCACGCAGCGCCCAGGTGCAGCCGCGCATGCTGCTGAGCGACTTCCTGCGCCACGCGCTCGGCGCGACCGGCACCCACGTGGGCTGCGAGCACGGCGTCTGCGGCGCCTGCACGGTGCGCATCGACGGCGTGGCCCAGCGCGCCTGCATGACGCTGGCGTTGCAGGTCGACGGGCGCCGTGTCGACACGGTGGAAGGCCTGGCCGACGCGCAGGGCCTGCTGAACGACCTGCAGACGGCCTTCAAGCGCCATCACGCGCTGCAATGCGGCTTCTGCACTGCCGGCATCCTGATGTCGTGCGCCGACTGGCTCGGCCGTGTGAGCCAACCGAGTGAGGACGAGGTGCGCGAGATGCTCTCGGGCCACCTGTGCCGCTGCACCGGCTACACGCCGATCGTCGCCGCCGTGCTCGAGGTGGCACGCGCGCGCCAGACGGCGAAGGAAGCCACCCATGCTTGACCTCGGCCGCACGCTGCTCCAAAGCATCGAACGCAGCCCGCGCGCCACGGCGCTGGTGGACGGCGCGCTGCGCTGGAGCTATGCCGACTGGGCGCTTCGCGTCGGCGCCGTACAGCAGGGCCTGGCCCGGGCCGGCCTGCGACGCGGCGATCACCTGCTGGTCGTGATGCAGAACCGCTGGGAGATGGCCACGCTGCACTGGGCCTGCCAGTTCGCGGGCATCGTGATCACGCCCTTGAACTGGCGCGCCAAGAGCGAGGACATCGACTACTGCCTGGCCGATTCCGGCGCGCGGGCACTGGTCTGCGAGCCGGCGGCCGAAGCCGCGGTGGCGGGTTCCGCACTGGCGGCACAGCGCATCCGCATCGGCGTCGGCGAAGTGCAGGGCGCGACCATCGCCTTCAAGGAATGGCTCGCCGCGCCGTGCGAACCGATACCGCACGCCGTGGCCGACGACCTCTCACTGATGCTATACACCTCGGGCACGACCGGCAAGCCCAAGGGCGTGCCGCGCCGCCAGCGCGCCGAGCGCATCGCCGCGCTCGCCCACGTCGCGCAGAACCGCTACGCCATCAGTGAGCGCACGCTCGGCGTGATGCCGCTGTATCACACGATGGGCGTGCGTTCGCTGCTCGCTCTGGCGCTGCTCGATGGCTGCTTCGTCTGCATACCGAAGTTCGATGCGCGCTCGGCGCTCGCCGCCATCGAACGGGAGCGGATCACGCACCTCTATCTGGTACCGACGCTCTATCACGACCTGCTGTCGCATGCCGACTTCGCGCAGACTGACGTGACGAGCGTGAGGAAGCTCGGCTTCGCTGGTGCGCCGATGCACGACGGACTGCTGCAGCGGCTCGACGCGGCGTTCCGGCCCGAGCTGTTCGTCAATCACTACGGCAGTTCGGAGATCTACACCTTCGCCATCAGCCAGAACGCGGTGGCCAAGCCGGGCGCCGCGGGGCGGGCCGGCATGAACACGCGACTGCGGGTGATTCCGCTCGTCGCGGAGACGCCGGAGCGGAACGCCGCGCAGGGCGAAGAGGGCCAGATCATTGCCGACCTCCTCGGCGACGAGGCCTTCGAGGGCTATCACAACCGCCCCGACGCGAACGCGAAAAGCCTGCGCGACGGCTGGTACTTCACCGGCGACACCGGCTATGTCGATGCCGACGGCGACCTGTACGTGACCGGACGTGTCGACGACATGATCATCAGCGGCGGCGAAAACATTTCGCCGGTCGACATCGAGTCGGTGCTGTCGCTGCACCCGGCGGTCGACGAAGTGGCCGTGGCCGGCCTGCGCGACGAGCGCTGGGGCCAGAAGGTGGTGGCCTTCGTGAAGACACGCGCACCGGTCGCGCCCGATGCGCTCGACGCCCATTGCCGTGTCTCCGACCTCGTCAACTTCAAGCGTCCGCGCGAGTACGTGTTCGTGCACGAAATACCGAAATCCCCGGTCGGCAAGGTGCTGCGCCGCAAGCTCGTCGCCGGCGAGTTCGAGCAGGCCGCGCCCATGCCACCGACCCCTCCCCTTCACCCCAAGGAAAAGCCAGATGAAACTCAATGAACTCGGCCACCCGGCCCTCGCGCTGCCGGTCGATCTCGACGGCTTCTCGGTGCACATCGATGCAAAGCGCGAGCGCGCCGACATCGTGCTCGCGCGCCCGCCCTTCAACGTGATCAGCATGCGCGGGCGCGAACAGCTGCGCATCACCTTCGAGGCGCTCGATGCCGACGCTCGCGTGCGCGTGATCGTGCTGCGCGCCGAGGGCGAGCATTTCTCCAGCGGGGGCGACATCCGCGGCTTTCTGGAAGCGTCGCCCGAACATGTGTCGAAGCTGGCCTGGAACGTGGCGGCGCCGACGCGCTGCAGCAAGCCGGTGATCGCGGCCGGCCGCGGCTACTGCTTCGGTGTCGGCTTCGAGATCTCGCTGGCCTGCGACTTCCGCCTCGCCACCGAGACCACGCTGTACGCACTGCCCGAACAGAAGCTCGGCCAGATCCCGGGCTCGGGCGGCTCGGCGCGGCTGCAGAAGATGGTCGGCATCACGCGCACCAAGGACATCGTGATGCGCTCGCGCCGCATCGGCGGCCGCCAGGCCTTCGACTGGGGCGTGGCCACCGAATGCGTGCCCGACGCCGAACTCGAATCCGCGACCGATGCGCTGGTCGACGAACTGCGCAGCTTCTCGCCGCTGGCCCAGCGCACCGCCAAGAAGCTGCTCAACGACACCGAGGACTCGCCGCTGTCGATCGCAATCGAACTCGAAGGCCACTGCTATTCGCGGCTGCGCAGCTCCGAAGATTTTCGCGAAGGCGTCGAGGCCTTCCATGGCAAGCGGCGCGCCAACTTCACCGGCAAGTGATCCCATTTTTTCAAGAACCACCCCAAGGAGACAGACATGAAGACACTCGCACGCACCGCCTTCCTTGCCGCACTGGCCGCACCACTCTTCGCCGCGGCGCAGACCGCGCCGATCAGGATCGGCGTGGTCACGCCGCTGTCGGGCACCTATGCCGGCATCGGCCAGCAGGTCAAGTGGGGCCTCGACCTCGCAGCCGCGCAGATCAACGCGGGCGGCGGCGTGATGGGCCGCAAGCTCGAGTTGATCTACGAAGACGAAGAGGCCAACCCTGCCGTCGCGACGCAGAAGGCCGAGAAACTGTTCCAGGTCAACAAAGTCGACTTCCTGACGGGCACGGTCAACTCCGGCTCGACGCTCGCCGTGGGCCAGCTGGCCGAGCGCAACAACAAACTGATCGCGACCACGGTGTCGTTCGCGGATTCGATCACGACCGACAAGTGCTCGCCCAATGTATTCCGCGTCAATGCGCGCGCCGGCATGCAGTCGGCGGCGCTGGCCGATTGGCTGGCCAGGGAGAAGCCGCAGGCCACCGTGTTCTACCTCGGCCCCGACTACGAGATGGGCCGCAGCACGGTGGCAGCCTTCAAGTCGGCGGCCGAAGCCAAGGGCTCGAAGACGGTGGGCGAGGTCTACGCGCCGCTCGACAACAAGGACTACTCGCCCTTCTTCGGACAGGTGCGCGCGTCGCGACCGGGCGTGATCTACACCTCGGTCGCCGGCAACGACACGGTGCGCCTGTTCAGCCAGCTCGCCGAGTTCGGCGTGTCGCGCAACGTGCAGATCGTGGGCGCCTCTGGCACCGTGACCTCGCAGAACCTGGCCGCGATCGGCAAGGCGGCCGACGGATTCGTCACCGGCGTGGGCTATTCGCCCAGCATCGACAGCGCCGAGAACAGAAAGTTCGTGAGCGAGTTCGAAGCCGCCGCCAAGGCCAGGCCCGACCTGTACGGCGCCGATTCCTACGGCGTGCTGTTCTTCTACAAGGCGGCCGTCGAGAAGGCGCAGAGCACCGACACCGACAAGGTGCGTGCGGCCATGCGCGGCATCGAATGGCAGACGCCGCAGGGCACCAAGACCCTGCGCGCCGGCGACCACCAGGCCATGCAGGAGATGTATGCGGTGCGCGTGGTTGGCGGTGAATTCAAGATCGTTGGCAAGGTCGGCGCGGTCGCGGCGATCGGCGCCGATACCTGCACCCGGTTCTGAACCGGTCCGCCTCGTTTCAGGAGACACACCATGGGCGAACTGCTCGACTGGTTGCAATTTGTCCTGGCGCCACAAGTCATCAACGGCGCGTCCATCGGCGTTGCTGTGGTGCTGATGGCGCTGGGACTGACGATCATCTTCGGCTTGCTGGACGTGATCAACATGGCGCACGGCGAGTTCTACGCCATCGGCGCCTACGCCGCGGTGGCGCTGCTGGCCGCCGGCCTGCCCTTCTGGTGGGCGCTCGCGCTCACGCCGGTGCTGATGGCGGTGGTGGGCTATGCCTGCGAACGGGTGCTGATCCAACGGGTGTTCCATTCGCGGGAACGCCACACGCTCACGCTGCTGCTCACCTTCGGCCTGGCCATCATCCTGGAAGACGTGCTGAAGCTGGCGTTCGGTGCCAATCCGCTGCGGCTGGAGTCGCCGATCGCGGGCGCGACCGAAATGTTCGGCCTCTTCTTCCCGAACTACCGGCTGTTCCTGATGGCCTTCGGTGCGGTGGTGATCGGCGCGGTATGGCTGGTGGTGTTCCGCACGCGGCTCGGTGCGATGGTGCGTGCCGCGGCGTTCGACCGCCACATGGCGGCCTCGCTCGGCGTGCCGGTCGGCGTGGTGTACGCGGGCACCTTTGCGTTTGGCGTTGCGCTGGCGGCGCTGGCGGGCGTGCTGCTGGCGCCGATCTATTCGGTGTTCCCGACCATGGGCCGCGACTTCGTGCTTATCGCGTTCTCGGTGGTGATCATTGGGGGCATGGGGTCGATCAAGGGCGCGGTTGTCGCCGGGCTGCTGCTGACGCAGGTGCAGTCGATCTCGAGCCTGTACATCTCGCCGGTGTGGAGCGATCCGCTGCTGTTCGGGATCATGGTGCTCACACTGATGTGGCGGCCGCAAGGCCTGTTCGGGAGGCTTGGCCATGCATGAAATGACGGCAACGGCAGGCGTGCTGACCACCACGCCGGCAAAGAAGCGCAACCCGATCCGCTGGCTCGCGTTCCTGTTCTTCGGCCTCGCGCTGGTGTTCGCCGCCATCGCGGGCGTGCAGGGCGACGTGTTCTTCTTCCGGCTCGGGACGGAGGCACTGATCTTCGGCGGTCTCGCGCTCTCGGTCGACCTGCTCCTGGGCCGCACCGGCCTGCTGCCGCTCGGCCAGGCGCTGTTCTTCGGCTTCGGCGCCTATGTTTCGGCGCTGGTGCTCAAGGAGGGCCTGCCTTCGTTCTGGCTGGCGATGGCGGTGGTGCTGGCGAGCACCACGCTGGCCGGCCTGGTGAGCGGCGTGATCGCGATCCGCGCCAAGGGCGTGTATTTCGCGTTGATCAGCTTCGGCCTGGCGCAGGTGATATCCAAGGTAGTGTTCAACACGCGCGAACTGGGCGCATCGGACGGCCTCATTGGCATACCGGTGCCGCAGATCTCGCTCGGCCTGGTCAGCGTCGATGCCGCCAGCCCGGGCGGATTCTTCCTGTTCGTGCTGGTCTTCATCGCCGCGCTGTACGCCGGCCTGGCCTACCTGATGGAAACCCCGTTCGGCCGCCAGCTGGACGCCATTCGCGCCAACGAGCACCGCGTGCGCTTCCTCGGCTTCGATCCGTGGCGCTACAAGCTCGCAGCGTTCGTTCTGGCGGCCAACGTCGCCGGCCTGTCGGGCGCGCTCTACCCGATGCTGCGCGGCTTCGTCTCGCCGGAACTGATGTTCTTCCAGGTGTCGGGCAACGCGGTCATCAACGTCATCGTCGGCGGCACCGGCACGCTGATCGGCGCGCTCTACGGCTCGTCCATCCTCACGGTGCTGAAGTCGGTGGTGGGCTCGTTCACCGCGCACCACCAGCTCGTGATCGGCGCGATCTTCGTGATGGCTGTGATCTTCTTTCCGAAGGGCCTGATCGGCTATCTGGTGCCGGCGCTCGAACGGCGCTGGGCGCGCAAGGAGAACCCATCATGAGCGCGGTGCGTGAATCCGTGGCGTCGGCGGCGCGCGTCGACGCCATCCTTTCGGTGCGTGACCTCACCGTGCGCTTCGGCTCGCTGGTGGCTGTGAACGGCGTGAGCTTCGACGCCCGGCGCGGCCACATCACTTCGGTGATCGGCCCCAATGGCGCGGGCAAGAGCAGTCTGTTCAACCTGATCAGCGGCGCCTTCCGGCCGAGCGCCGGACGCGTGGTGTTCGACGGGCACAAGGTGACGGGCGCGAGCCCGGATCGCATGCTCGCGGCGGGCCTCGCGCGCTCGTTCCAGATCACCAACCTTTTCTTCGAGTTGCCGGTGCGCGAGAACCTGCGGCTGGCTGCGCAGTTTCTCGCCAATGGCCGCGGGTTGCTCAGGCCGGTCGCTTCGGGCCGCGCGGCGCTGCAGCGCGTGGATGAGCTGATCGAGCGCTTCGGCCTGCAACCCAAGGCCGACGAACTCGCGGGCTTCCTGTCGCACGGCGAGCAGCGCCGGCTCGAGATCGCCGTCGCGCTGGCGGCGCGGCCGCGCATGCTGCTGCTCGACGAGCCGACGCAGGGCATGAGCCACACCGACACCCAGGAGACGGCGGCCATGATCCGTGGCCTGGCGGCCGAATCGCTGAGCATCCTGCTGGTCGAACACGATGTCGACCTGGTGATGAACCTGTCGGACCACGTGGTGGTGATGCACCAGGGCCATAAGCTGGCCGAGGGACCACCGCAGCAAGTGCGCAGCGACCCGGCGGTGCAGGCTGCCTACTTCGGAGACGCCAACCATGCTTGAACTCAGCAACGTCCATGCGCATTACGGCCTGAGCCATGTGCTGCAGGGCATCTCGATCAGCGTCAAGGCCGGCGAGGTGGTCGGCCTGTTCGGCCGCAACGGCGTGGGCAAGACCACGGTCATGAAAACCATCGCCGGCTGGCTGGCGCCGAGCGAAGGACGCATTGCCTTCGAAGGTACCGACATCGGCGGCAGCGCGTCCGACATCATCTGCCGCCAGGGCATCGGCTTCGTGCCGGAAGACCGGCGCATCTTCCCCGGCCTGACGGTCGAGGAGAACCTGATGCTCGGCTTCATGCAGGTGCCGCGCCGGTCGGGCACCGAGTCCAGGCGCCGGCTGGACGAGATCTACACTCGCTTCCCTCGCCTCGGCGAGCGCCGCACACAACTCGGCACCACGCTCTCCGGCGGCGAGCAGCAGATGTTGGCCATGGCGCGTGTGCTGGTGGGCCAGCCCAAGCTGCTGTTGATCGACGAGCCGACCGAGGGACTGGCACCCAAGATCGTCGACGAGATTTTTGAACTAATGGAGGGACTCCGTCGCGACGGTATTCCGATCGTGCTGGTCGAGCAGAATGTGCGCCGCGCAATCGAGCTGACCACACGCTTCTATGCGATCGAGCGCGGGCAGGTCGTGGCGACGGGGCGTGCCGACGTGGCGACGGACCGGGAGGCGCTGTTCGAGCGCATCGCGGTTTGAGGGCGAATGGCACTTGCCTTGGCTTTCCAGCCGGCGGCGATCCGCGCAAGTGGTTCAAGGCAAATGCGGAGTGGCTGACCAAGGGTCGATAGCATGGTTGTCTACGAAGCACGCAAGCCATCAAGTGCCAGCTGTTCGGCTATGGACGATACGATTGGCAGCGGTCGAAGAAAGCCTCGAGTTCGGTGGACTTGTCGTAAACGCCATCCGCTCCGAGATCCATGCACCGGCGGCGAATTTCTGCCGTGGGATAGTTCGTCAGGACCAGCATGTGCTGGTGCGGAGACCGGTTCTGACCGGCGCGCAGCACGCTGAGCCCCGAGCCCTCCTTCAGGAAAAGGTCCACGATGACCAGGTCCCACTCATCGCCGTACCGATTCAAGGCATCGATGGCCTCCGAGGCGCCCTCGGCGACGGCGATCACCTGCGCATCGGCCAGCTCGGCCAATGTCGGAATCAGGTTCTCGCGAATTGTCTCGCTGTCCTCGATGAGGAGCGTATGGAGCGGCATCGTGGTACGCCTGAGGCGCTCGGTTGTGAATCGCCACGCGGGGTCTGCTTGCGGCACGTATTGGCGCAGACAGTGCCACTGCCATCATGTAGGTCAACAGCCTGCGCGTCCCGGCTATGGCGTCCTACGGGCCGCGCCGCTATGGGTCAAAGGTCTCGGGAACTTCGAGCGGGCGGATCGTCGGCCGGACTGCCGTGGCAAACCTCGCCGCCCTGCACCGCTTGCTCCAGAGAATCATTGACCTCGTCCAACAGCTCCGCCGACTTCGTCAACCGCTTCTCGAAATCGTGTCCGAAAGGCAGGAACCGATGAACTGGCTCAAGATGTACGACTACCCCACGCATCTTGTGAAGCTGCGTCAGGGAGACGTTGGCCTCTTCGTTTGTGCGCCGGCATGGCGAGGACGTCTGGGCACGGTCTGCGCATTGTGGGTACGGCTGAACACGGACTGGCACGCACTCACGCCTTCGGGGGCTCAAACCTTCCACGCATTTTGGACCCGTGCGCATCCGCGCGGCCTCCTCGTGGGACGCGGTACCGTCCGGGTGGGAAGCCGCGGGCGAGATCCTGCGCAAGTATTAGCGGTCGAACCTGACACACCGAGTACAGGCGATCCAGCAAAGCTGGTCAAACTGCTCACGTCGTGGGCGGACCTTTCGAATTGAGCCGACGGTGATCCGTCGCCTTGTCACGATGGGTGATCGGCCGGTGACAGCGTCTACCCTCGAATTCCTGCGCGCGCAGTAGTGGCACTGCAAGGCCATCTTGGCCTTCGGTGCTTCACAGGCCCTGTTGGGCGAGGCTCGGATCCCCCTGACCTTGCCCGACGGCGCGGCCGATCCGGGGCTGATCCTGGCCGATTCTTCGGCGGCCGACGCAGCAGCCGCCGACTTCTTCGATGCCATGGCTTTGCACCGGCACTTCGGTCGCGAGAACGATCCGCCAGCGATCTGAGGTTCCGGACAGTGGGGCCCCAGCAACTGGGGCCCATTTTTTTGAGCATTCCGTGGCGGCGTACGAGGACTCGAAGTCGTGCGTCGGAGATCGCATCTGGCACGTGTCGAAGAAGGAAAAGCCGTCTGGCGTGTGGGCCGTGCTGCCTGCGCGCGTGTTCTCTTTGGGACTGATCCCGGGCCTCGCCTTCCTGCTCTTGGTCTCTTCGCTCGTGAGCACGGCCCTCGCTGCCTTCGACGGCTGGTTCGGCCGGCTGTTGCCTGGATGGGAGGTTCTGATGCAAGGACTCAACATCCTGATCTCCTTCTCCATCCTGATGCTGATGTTTGCCATGAATTTTCAAACTGATGTCTTCCTCTCCCATCACAAGTGCTTGTCGCGATTGATGCTTTTGGGGGAGACCGGGTCAGTTTGTCGAAAGATGCGATTACCTCGCAATACGTCGTGGCTGCCAGCACGTGGTCGCCGTCCTTGGGCAGTTTTCGCAGCAATCGGGAATACCGCCGCCGACGCGCTGCGTACGCTTGCCGACATCGAACAGGAGTGCCCATGCTGAACGTCAACCCGATGGCCACCGTCGACGAAGCGCCAGGCTTTCGTCGCATGTTCCGCGCGGGCCGCCTCACGCTCGGCGTCTTCTTCCCCATCGAAGCCTTCAAGGGCGATGAGCCGTCGATGCACGACCAGGAGCGGCTCGCGCAGCGCGCCGAGGCCCTCGGATATGCCGCCCTGTGGGTGCGCGACGTGCCGCTGCGCGATCCGAGCTTCGGCGACCTCGGGCAGATCTACGATCCCTGGGTGTACCTCGGCTGGATCGCGGCACACACGCAAAAGATTGCGCTGGCCACCGGCTCCATCGTGCTGCCGCTGCGGCATCCGCTGCATGTGGCCAAGGCGGCAGCCTCGATCGACCAGCTGTCGGGCGGCCGGCTGGTGCTGGGGGTGGCGTCGGGCGACCGGCCGGTGGAGTTCCCGGCCTTCGGCGTCGACATCGAACGGCGCGCCGTCCTGTTCCGCGAGTACTTCGAGGTCATCCGCCGCGTGCTGCAGCTCGAGTACCCGATGTTGAAGTCGACGGCCGTTGTGCTCGCCGCCAACGCCGACCTCGTGCCCAAGCCGTTGGGGCGCCTGCCGATGCTCGTCACCGGAAACAGCGGGCAGCCGCTGCCCTGGATCGCCGGGCACGCCGACGGCTGGATCACCTATCCTCGCGGCATCGACCGCCAGGCCGAAACGGTGACGCGCTGGCGCGGCGAGGTCCATGCCGCCAGACCGGGGGCCTTCAAACCGTTCGTGCAATCGCTCTACGTCGACCTCGCCGACGATCCGCACCTGGCGCCGACGCCCATCCACCTCGGCTTCAGGGCGGGGCGGCACTTCCTGCTGAGCTTTCTCGACTCGCTGCGCGGTGTCGGCGTCAACCACGTGATCCTCAACTTCAAGTACGGCGCGCGGCCGGCATCCGAGGTGCTCGAGGAGATCGGCACCGAAGTGCTGCCGCGCCTGACCGACGCGCGGGCCGACAAGCCTGCCGCCGTCGAGCTGGAACCGAGCGATGCCGAGGTCGACGACACAGTCGCGCCGCAGCATTGAGGACGGGTGCAAGTGGCAGTCGAAGCAGGAACCGAGCAACTGGTCCGAGTCGCCTCGCTGCTCGCGGCAGGCGTCGTGGCGGTACCGGTCTTCAAACGGCTCGGGCTCGGCTCGGTGCTCGGCTACCTGGCGGCCGGCCTGGCCATCGGCCCCTTCGGCATGGGGCTTTTTTCCGATCCGCAGGCGATCCTGCACGTGGCGGAACTCGGCGTCGTGATGTTCCCGGGCTGGAGATGCACCCCAAGCGCCTGTGGAGCCTGCGCCATCAGATCTTCGGCCTCGGCCTGGCGCAGGTCGTTGCCTGCGGTGCCCTGCTGACCGGTGTCGGCATGCTTGCGGGCCTGTCGCCGGCCGTGGCCTTCGTCGCCGCGATGGGCTTCGTGATGACGTCGACCGCCACGGTCATGCAGATCCTCGACGAGCGCGGCGAGACCACGACAGTCCGTGGGCAGAGCGTGGTGTCGATTCTTCTGCTGGAAGATCTGGCGATCGTTCCCTTGCTCGCCATCGTGGCGCTGCTGGCCCCCGCCGAGGCCGCGGACGGCTCCTCCATCTGGCAGAGGGTCGGACTGGCGCTGGCCGCCGTGGCCAGCCTGACGGCCGCTGGACGGTGGCTCCTCAATCCGCTCTTTCACGTGCTCGCCGCAGCCCATGCGCGAGATGTCATGACCGCTGCCGCCTTGCTGGTGGTGCTGGGCCTGTTCTTCCTGAGCGTCGGCATGGCGCTGAACCTGGCCATCTTCGCAACCCATTGGCCCCAGGTTGTGGGCGGCGTCATCGCCTTCATGCTGGTGAAGGCTGCGGGCATCTACGGCGTGGGCCGTGTGCTCGGCGCCAGGCACGAGGACGCCTTGCATCGGATGGTGCTGATGGCGCAGGGCGGAGAGTTCGACGTCGTTCGATCGACGGCCCGACCAACGCGGTGCTCACCGCGATCGTGATCCTGTCGATGGCACTGACGCCGCTGGCAGTGGGCGCCCTGCGCTGGATGCTGCCCGAGCGCTCGGTCGACATGGAGGGCATTCCCAAAGCCGAGGGCCTGACGGGCAGCGTGCTGATGATCGGCTTCGACCGCTTCGGGCAGGTGGCGAGCCAACCGCTGCTCGCGCGCGGCGTCGACGTCTCCATCATCGACATGGACACCGAGATGATCCAGAGCGCCGAGGACTTCGGCTTCAAGGTCTACTACGGCGACGGCACCCGGCTGGACATTCTGCATGCCTCCGGGGCAGCGACGGCGCAGGCCATTGCCGTATGTGTGGACGACAAGGGCGCAGGCTGAAGATCGTCGACCTGGCCAAGGAATCCTTCCCGCACGCCAAGCTGCTCGTGCGCGCCTTCGATCGCGGCCATGCCCTCCAGCTGCTCTCGGGCAACGTCGAGTACCTGGTGCGCGAGACTTTCGCGGGGGCGAGCGAGTTCGGCGAAGCCGCGTTGCGCGCCATCGGCGTTCCGCCCAACGAAGCAGCGCAAATCGCGGCAGATGCCTTGCGGCGCGACGAGGAGCGGCTGGAGTTGCAGACGGCCGGCGGCATCGAGGCCGGGCTCGAGCTGATGCACAGCAACCGACTCAAACCCACACCGCTGACCACGCGGCCGGACGCGGGCCGCTAGGGCGAGTTCTTCACACTGCGCGCCGTCGCCGATGCTGAGCCTCCACTTGCAGCGCCACACTCAGGTTCACATCCCCGCAAGTCGGGCAACCAGTTCCCCGACGGTGCGCAATGCAGACACGAAGCGCGGATCCCCGCCGTGGCCGAAGTTGATGCGCACCCAATGGGTGAAGCGCCTGTCGATCGAGAACATGTGTCCTGGCGCCAGCGTGACGTTGTGCGCGAGGGCAAGCCGATGCAGGGCCAGCGCATCGACGCTCCGCGGCAGTTGGAGCCACAGAAAGTAGCCCCCTTCCGGAACGGCGACCTGGGTCGAACAAGGGAAGAATTCGCGGACAGCGTTCACGGCGACGACCTTGTAGCAGTTCAGCGTCGCACGCATCTGACGCAAGTGCCTGTCGTAGCGGTTTGCTGTCAGGTAGCTGGCGATCGCGGCAACGGATGGAACCGCCGGTGCGAGCGAATGCAACAGCCGCAAGTGTTCGATAGTGCGTGCATACCGGCCGCCTGCTACCCAACCGATGCGATACCCGGGCGCGAGCGACTTGGAGAACGAACCGCAATGCATCACGAGGCCTGCCTTGTCATCGTGCTTTGCCGGCAAAGGCCTGCGGTCCCCGAAATAGAGCTCGGCGCAGACATCGTGTTCAATCAAGGGAATCTCGTGCTGCGCAAGCAGCCTCACCAAGGCCTCCCTGCAGTCTTGCGGCATCAGACTGCCCAGAGGGTTTTGAAAACTGGGCATGAAGCAGCACGCCGCCATTCGGCTTTTCCTGAGCGCGACGCCCAGCGCTTCAACGTCGACGCCATAGCGCGAGTGAGTCGGAATCTCGAGCGCTCGCAGCTTCAGACGTTCAAGTACCCGCAATGCCGGGTAGAAGGTCGGCGACTCGATGGCCACCACGTCACCGGGCCGGGTGACGGCCTGGCAGGCACAGGTGCAATCCTTCCATGGCGCCAGCGGTCAGAGTGATCTCCTCGGCGTCAACGGCCGTACCGGCGAGCCGGTATCGCAACGCGATCTGGCGTCGCAGATCCTTGGCTGGCACTGAATCATGAGACACGCAAAAAGGATCAAGGTCGCGCATGCTGTTCCATAGATGGCGCGCCAGCCGGGATAGCGGATATAGCGTCGGACTGAGAAAGCCCGATCCCAGCTGAACGAGTTCGCGCGATCCTGCGGTCCGGATCAATTCCATCGAGAGATCATCGATCTCCTCTTCCGCGGAGGGTGCGTTCGCGTGCGAAGTCTTCGGCGCAACTGCGGCCGCGCGGTGGGAGCGGTCATGGACGAAGTAACCCGACCGGGGCCGGACGTGAATGAGTCCACGCGCTTCGAGCAGGTAATAGGCCGCAAAGACGGTGGTTCGGCTCAGGCCCTGCATGGCACTCGCCTCGCGCACCGAAGGCAGGCGATCTCCAGGATTCAGGGCGCCGGCGTCGATCAGATCCGCTATCTCGCTTGCATAGCGCTCGTAGCGCCTCATGGGAGCACGGCCCGATGGGTCAAATACCTTCCGGCGAGTGTCATGCTGGTTGATTCGTGCGGGCAATGGTCGGAAGACCCTTGGCGCGGGCGTGTTGGGAACGGGGCACCGGCAAATTGCCGACCTACGTAGGCAAGAGGGGCGTCTGATGGAGGAGGCGAGTAGCTGGACAGTCGGGCAGTCACCCCCGCGCGACCAATGGAATTGAAGCCAGGCCTTGGGCCGCGGGCTCGAATCAGCTCGAAATCTCGATGCGCAAGTGGGTGGCCGAAAAGGGCCAGTTCAGCATCGATGGATGCAGGCCAGAGGCGCTTGCCTGCGATTGACGGCCCGAGATCCTTAGAACTGGCTCACAAACGAGAGAACGCCCTGGTGCCCCGCAACGTACCGCCGGATGCATGAGCGTCGGGTTCCGAAGGCGATGTCATGTTCTTTTTTTCACGCCAGCCGTGGCCTTTTACTCGCCGAGCCCGAACCGCTCGAAGAGTTCCGACTTCAACCGGTTGACCTCCACCCTCGCGTCTGACTTTGGTGCCTGCTGTCCCGACAAGACGGCCGCGGCTTCAGCAGCGGCGTCCCGGGCCATGCGAGCATTCAGCGAGCATCGCAGCAACTCGCGCTTGCGATCCCTTGAATCCACGATGGTGAGGTCCCTCATGAGAACTTCTGCGACCTCGAGCGCTGAAACTGCCGCAGACAGCGTCAAGTGGATGCCAGCACGCGCACGATTTCCGTAGTCGGTCTCTTCCCGCACGCCCAATTCCTTCTCCTGCTCGGAGGGAGGGAGCGCGCCAATGTCAGTGGGAGCGAAGTACGGCACTGCATGAACGCCATGCTCACGCGCCGAGATGACTTCTTGTAGCGCGACTCTGACCATTTGAACGGTTTCTAGGTCTAGGGATTTCATAGCCATCTCTTTGTTCACCTCGGGAGGTGCCCCGGGCTCGAATCGGCTCAAATTCTCGATGCGCAATCGGGTGCTGGAAAGGACCAGTTTTGCAGCAGTTGATGCAGACCAGAAGGCGCCTGCCTGCAACTGGCCCGTCCGAGATCCTTCGAACTGGCTCTGGTCGCCGCGCGTCGAACTTCCAACAATCGGGACGCTTGGCGAAGAAGGCTGGAATGCTCGATGTCGACCAGGCACTTCGCACGGCCGAGAGGAATCTCGGGCGGCGTCTTCATTGACTGGAACGTCCTGCGAGTCGTTCGAACCGGACCGAGACCTGAACAATGCGATTTGGAATTTTTCGCCGCTGGGGGCTCTCGGCGCCCGTCGCAGACGAAGCGGCTGCGCTCCATGTCGATATCAGCGAGCCACCCGAAGTCACGAACAGCATCGGGTCAGCCGGGTTCGTCAACTACGCCCTGCTGCTCGACGCGCACAAGCGCGTCAGAGGCTACAGGCTGGCATGGCGCGCGGCTTCGCCGCATGGCGCATCGTCCGCGTCGGAGAACTTCAGGGCCCTGCTTTCGTGTGTGTCGACGAACCTCAATGGGCGCAAGACCGGGTGGCGGCTCGGCGCACTGCTCGTCTTTTTCGACCTCACGGTCGACGGCCTCTTCCTGAGGGAACTGGAAGGCTTGCCACCTGAGAACGTCGTGCTGTGCATGGGCCTTGACGACCTTGCGGATGCCGACGCGCGCTCAATGATGCTGCACCTTCGCGCGCAAGGCTTCGGCTTCATGCTTTGCGACGCCGATGACCTCCCCGAGGATCCCGAGATGCGGGCCATAGTCACCCACATGGACGCAGGCGACGGCCGGTCGGACCTCGTCGCAAGCATTCGTCAAGAACCGCCGCCGGGAATGCCGCGTATCGAACCGATCGCCACGCAGGTCGCCAACTGGCGGGACTTCGACGCCTGCGCCGCACGCCAAGTGAGCGCCTTCGTGAAGGGAAGAGACGCGATCACCCCAGCCCAGGAAGCAGGCGGCTCCCTGACGCCGACATCCATGTTGATCGTCCATCTGATGCAACTGATCCAGCGCAATGAAGACGTTCGGGTCATCGAGGCTGCACTCAAACACGATGCTGCGTTGACCTATCGCCTGCTGCGATTCATCAATTCGCCGGGCATGGGGATCGGCGTCCAGATCCAGTCGATCGGCCACGCCATATCAATGATTGGTTATGCGCCGCTCTTTCGCTGGCTTTCGGTTCTGCTCGTGACGAGCAACAAGGGCGCGGCCTTCATGGCCAAGAAGGCGATCGTTCGCGGCAGATTCGTCGAACTGATGGGGCGGGGCACTCTGCCTCCCGATGAGGCTGACAACCTGTTCGTGGCTGGCATGTTCTCGCTGATCGACCGCCTGCTCGGCGTCCCGATCGAGGAGGTGCTGGACAATGTGCAGCTGCCCGAATCGGTTCAGCTCGCGATCCTGAAACGCGAGGGCACATACGGGCCATTCGTCACATTGGCCGAACGTTGCGAGGACGATGCCGACGAGGCGGCGCAATTGGCGGAGGCGCTGTTCATCAGCGCGGACAAAGTGAATGCGGCGCATCTGTCGGCGCTCGCCTGGGCGCAGGAAGTCAGCCCGGCGGAAGCAATCGCTTGAGCCCGTGCGCGGGGGTCGGACCAGAGCCATGTCACCTCTACAGGCCATGCGCCGCCACGAGGCCACCGAGCCGGTGGCGTTTCCGTGGCCACATCCAGCTCAGGCGGTCTCGCGTGCGGCCTGTTCCTGATCCTGCGATCTATCGATAGGCCCTGCCAGACTCGTGTCCTGGCCGACCAGCACCAGTCCGGCGCGAAAGGCGGTGCGGCCTCCGGCACGGATATCGGAGACAAGCTTGCACAGGCGCTCGGCGCGCTCCTTGGGCGATCGAATGGCTGGTTCGGTCATGAGGCGCTGAACCACGGCCAGCAGCGTGGCGGCGCACGTCAGGCAAAGGTGGATGGCCGCACATTCCTGCGACGCGAACTTTTCTTCCTTCACGCTGCCCGCCGCAATTTTCTTTCCAGGCGGCCGCGGCTCGCTGAGACGGGTGAGGCCGAACCCGGGCGCGGATTCATCGTCGCCATGGCAGCCAGCAAGCATCACTTCGATCGACTGGAGGGCACGCTCGATCTCGAGAATCTGGGTTATTTTCATTGGACGTGTACGTGCCGCTGCGGCAACATTGCCTTGGTCAAGGCCTTCGATTGTTCGCTGTCTTGCGTCCACCGGACAGAATCAGTTGATCGCAACTTCGAGCGGTCCAGATAGCCCTGCCGGCGACGTTCCGTTGTGCGCCGACAGCACGGGTGCCACAATGGATCGGGCGCATCGCGCTCCAGGCGGAGTCATGAAACTCTATGAGCGCTGCGCCAACGACATCGCGGAACTCATCCGCAACAACACTCTGCGGCCCGGCGATCGACTGCCCTCGGTGCGGGAGGCGAGCGCCGCGCGCGGGGTGAGTCGCTCAACCGTGTTCCAGGCTTACTATCTGCTGGAGACGCGGGGTCTCATCGAGGCCCGTTCGCGCTCAGGCTACTACGTGAAGGTCCACCGCCTTCCGGTCAAATTCTCGGCGCCGGAGGATTCGACACCGGCTTGCGTATCCAGGGATGTCGACATCGGACACCTCGTGTTCGACCTGCTGGGTTTGGCGGGGCGGCGCGACTTCGTGCCTCTCGGATCGGCATTCCTGAGTCCCTCGCTGTGTCCGCTGACGCGATTGGCACGGCACCTTTGGACCGAGATGCGCGACTTCGATCCGTGGCGGCTGATCGAAGATCTCGCTCCAGGCAACGAGGCGCTGCGCCGCAACCTCGTGCTGCGCTACATGACGGACGGCATCGCCGTGAATCCCGCGGAAATTGTGCTGACCAACGGCGCCATGGAAGCGCTGAACCTGTGCCTCCGCGCAGTGACACGCCCCGGCGACATCGTCGCGGTCGAGTCACCCACCTTCTATGGCGCGTTGCAGGCCATCGAGCGCCTCCACTTGCGGGCCGTCGAGGTTGCGACCGCGCCGGACCGAGGCATCGACATCAATGCGCTCGCGGCCGCGCTCGAGCAGCATCGCGTCGCGGCCTGCTGGCTGATGCCGAACTTTCAGAACCCGCTGGGCAGCCTGATGCCGGAGGATCGCAAGAAGGCTCTGGTCGAACTGCTCGCGAGCAAGGAGATTCCCTTGATCGAGGACGACGTCTACGGCGAGCTGTACTTCACCGAGAAGAAGCCGCCGCCGGCCAAGGCCTTCGACACTCAAGGCCTGGTGATGCACTGTGGCTCCTTCTCCAAAAGCCTGGCGCCGGGCTATCGCGTCGGTTGGGTGGCGGGAGGTCGATTCGCGAAGAAGATCGAGCAGCTCCGGCTCATGTACACGATTTCGCCAGCGATTCCATCGGAAGCTGCGATCGCCGCCTACCTGGACCAGGGTAGCTACGACCGCCACCTGCGGCGAATGCGGCAGGCGCTGACCGGTTATCAGGCCATCGCCATCGACGCCGTGCAGGAGCATTTCCCCCATGGCACGCTCATGGCCCTGCCGAAAGGCGGCTATTTCCTGTGGATCGAGATGCCGTCCGCCGTTGACGCGCTCCAGCTCCAGACGCTCGCCTGCAAGCGGGGCATCAGCCTCGCTCCGGGACCGCTGTTTTCGAGTGACAGGCGCTTCAGGCAATGCCTGCGGCTGAACTACGGCCATGGCGGCGATCCTCGCTTCGTGCCAGCCCTGCGGGCGGTCGGCGAGCTCGCGAAACTGGTCATGGATGAAAGCCGCGGCGTGGCGGGGGGAAGCGGTGCACCGCCGCAACAAGACAGGACCATCAGACCGGCAGCGTGAAGCTGAAGGTTTCGCCGCCCTCTTCGTTCGCCGAGCACCAAAGCCGGCCTTCGTGGGCCTCGACGATCGATCGGCTGATTGCAAGCCCCATGCCCATTCCGCTCGGTTTGCTGCTGTAGAAGGCGTCGAAGACGTGATCGCGCTCGTCCGGGTGCAGGCCGACGCCTGCGTCGCGCACGAGCACGCGCTGCATCTGCAGCCCGTCCTGTCTGACCTCCATCCTCAGGCGGCGCAGCGGCGCGGGCGTCGTCGCCATGGCCTCGATGCCGTTCAGAACCAGGTTGAGCACCACCTGCTGCAGCTGAACCCGGTCGCCGATCACCGGCGCCAGCACCGGATGCTCGGGCTCGATGTCCAGTTCGATGCCGCGCGCGCGGGCTTCGCTCTCGACCATGTCGGCCACCTCGCGCAGCAACCCGTGGAGTTGGACCTGGGAGCGCCGAGTCTCGCCGCGCTGCACGAAGGCGCGGATCCTGGCGATGGCCTCGCCGGCGCGATGCGCGTCGGCGACGATGCGTTCGATGGCGACGACCGCCTCCCCGAGGTTCGGCGGTCGCATCGCCAGCCATCGGACGGCTGCGTGTCCGTTGGTCTCTATTGCCGCCAGCGGCTGGTTCATCGCGTGCGCAATCGACGCCGCCAGTTCGCCCATGGCCGCTACGCGCGCCACGTGCGCGGGTTCGTCGCGCGCGCGCCGCAGGGCGTCACCCGCCTCGCGGCGCTCGCTGATGTCCTGCACCAGTGCGACGAAGCAATCCACCAAGCCATTGCTCGTGCGCAAGCACTTGACGGCCATCGTGCAGTAGATCGGGCGGCCGTCCTTGTGGATAAAACGCTTGTCGAGGAGATAGCCGTCCTGCTCGCCCGCCAACACCTGCTCGAACTGCGCCCGGTCGGCGGCCAGGTCCTCCGGATGCGTGATGTCGGGCCAGCGGATGCGCAGGAGCTCGTCGCGCGAATAGCCGAGGATGCGGCACAGCTCGTCGTTCACCTCGATGCAGCCCGTGTCCGGCTTGGTGAGCGCCATGCCGATCAGCCCCAGGTCGAAATAGCGGCGAAAGCGTTCCTCGCCGGCGCGCAGCTTGTCCTCGGCCCAGTTGCGCTCGATGATGTCGACCGCATAGCGCGCGTACAGGTCGGTGCATCGCAGCACGCCCTGCGAGAACGTGTGGGGCTGTCGAAAATGCGTGGTGATGATGCCGAGCAGCTCGCCCGTGTGGCTGATGAGCGGAGTGGACTGCACCGCCCGAAAGCCGCTGACCTCGACGATCGCACGGTGCGGCGCATAGCCCGGGTCGGCGATCACGTCCTCGACGATGACCCGCTCGCCGCTGCGCAACGCCCGGCTGCAGGACATGCCGTCGTCGTGGGTCCGGGCGAAATAGCCGAGGAATTCCTCGGAGAGCCCGCGCTGCGCCACGGCCACCGGGTCGCCTCTCTCGCGTTCGACCCGATGCGCGACGCCGAAGTCGGCCCCGTGCAGCCCGATCATCGCGTCGAGCACCTCCTCGAACAGCGGCTGCAAGCCCCTGATGGAGAGCAGCCGTCTCGAGAACTCATGCAGTCGTCGCAAGTCCGCGGCCTCGTTCGCGTCCTGCACCGCCTGCTCGCGCTCCCTGGCCTCGCGGTCCAGACGTGCCGCCAGGCCGGGCCTCAGCATTCGTGACAGCCTGTTCATGCTGCAGCATAATCCTGCAGCATCCTCTTGGCACGTCGTTCGAATGCCCGCCTTCGCGCGGCGCCTACGCCGCCACCGGGCCAGCCTCCGCCGCCGCCTCTGACTGCGTCTTCGTCTTCTTCGCGCCGGCGCCCTGCTTCGCGCCCGGCGCCGTCCCGTCCGACGCCTTGTCGATGCGAAGCGCCTTCTCGACCGGGTCGTAGCCGAGTTTCACGCTCTGGCCCGCCGACACTTCGCCCTTGAGCATGGCGGTTGCCAGCCGCGACTCGACCTCGGAGCGCAGCTTTCGCTTGAGCATGCGGGCACCGAACTCGGGGTCGTAGCCGATCTCCGCCAGGTGGTCGACCAGCGAGTCGTCGAACTCGAGCTGCACGTTCTGCGCGGCCGCGATGCGCGCCACACGCCGCAGCTGCAGCCCGGCGATGGCACGAATCTCCGGCCTGCCCAGCGCGTGGAAGACCACGACCTCGTCGACCCGGTTCAGGAACTCGGGCCGGAAGTGGTGCCGCAGCAGTTCCATCAGCCGGTCGCGCAGCGCCGGGTACTCGAGAACTTCGCGATCCTCGGCCTTGAGGTTGCGCTGGATCACGTCGGAACCGAGATTGCTGGTGGCGATGACGATGGTGTTGGTGAAGTCGACCACCCGGCCCTTGCCGTCGGTGAGGCGCCCCTCGTCGAACAGCTGCAGCAGAATGTTGTGGACCTCGGAGTGCGCCTTCTCGATCTCGTCGAGCAGCACCACGCTGTAGGGCCGGCGCCGCACCCGCTCGGTGAGCTGGCCGCCTTCCTCGTAGCCTACGTAGCCGGGTGGCGCGCCGACCAGCCGGGCGACCGTGTGCCGTTCGGAATACTCGCTCATGTCGATGCGCACCAGGGCGTCCTCGTTGCCGAACACCGTCGCCGCCAATGCCTTGGCCAGTTCGGTCTTGCCTACGCCGGTGGGGCCGAGGAAGAGGAAGGTCGCCGTCGGCTTGCCGGCCTCGCCGAGGCCCGCGCGCGCCAGGCGCACGGCTTCGCTGACCGCATGCACGGCCTCCTCCTGGCCGACCACGCGTTCACGCAGCCGGTCTTCGAGCTTGAGGAGCTTCTCGCGATCCTCGACCGTCAACTCGGAGAGCGGCACGCCGGTCAGCGCCGAGACAATCTGCGCCACGTGCTCCGCGCTCACCTCCGAGGAACTGGTGCCGCGCTTCTTCTTCCAGTCCGCGGCGGCCACGGCGAGCTTTTTCTCTTCGTCCTTGATGCGGTCGCCCAGGTCCTTTGCCTTGTCGTATTGCTTGGCTGCGCCGGCGGTGTCCTGCTCCTGGTGCAGCTTGCGCATGCGGGCCTCGATGTGCTGCAGTTCCTGCGGCCGCGAGCTGGCCTGGATGCGCACCCGCGCCGCCGCCTGGTCGATCAGGTCGATCGCCTTGTCGGGCAGGAAGCGTGCGGCGATGTAGCGCGCAGACAGCTTCGCCGCTGCCTCGATCGCGGCCTCGCTGATCTTCACCTTGTGGTGCGCCTCCAGGCGGTCGCGCAGCCCGCGCAGGATCTCGATCGTGTCCGCGACGCTGGGTTCCGGAACGTTGACCGGCTGGAAGCGCCGCTCCAGGGCCGCATCCTTCTCGATGTACTTCTGGTACTCGTTGAGCGTCGTCGCGCCGATCAGGTGCAGCTCGCCGCGCGCCAGCGCCGGCTTGAAGACATTGGCCACGTCCAGCCCGCCCTCGCCGCCGCCGGCGCCCGCACCGACGATGGTGTGCAGCTCGTCGATGAAGATGATCAGCTCGTCCTGCCGGTCGATGATTTCGTCGAGCACCTGCTTGACGCGCTCCTCGAACTCGCCGCGGTACTTGGCGCCGGCCACGAGGCTGTTGATGTTGAGTTCCATCACGCGCTTGCCGCGCAGCACCTCGGGAACCTGGTCCTGCACGATGCGCTGGGCCAGGCCCTCGACGATCGCGGTCTTGCCGACGCCGGGCTCGCCGATCAGCACCGGGTTGTTCTTCTTGCGGCGCGCCAGCACCTCGATCGTGGTCTCGATCTCCTGGGCGCGGCCGATCACCGGGTCGAGCTTGCCCTGTCGGGCCAGCTCGCTCAGGTCCCGGCCGTACTTGTCGAGCGTGGGCGTGCCGCTGCGCTGCTGCAGCTTGCCCTCTTCCGCGCCCTTGCCCACGACCTTGACGGTCTTCTGGCGCAGCGACTGCGAATTGAGGCCGAGCTTGCGCAGCAGGTCGCCGGCATAGCCGTCTTCCTCTTCGACCAGGCCGAGCAGGATGTGCTCCGGCCCGACGTAGCTGTGGCCCAGCTCGCGCGAGGCGATCAACGCATGGTCGAGCGCACTCTTGGCGCGCGGCGAGACACCGATCTGCGGCGTCTCGCCTTCGGCGGCCTTGTATTCACCGCGCGGCGCGTTCTCTTCGATGTTCGACTGAATGTCCTGCGCCGACAGCTTGAACTCGCGCAGGATCTCCTGCACCACCTCGTTGTCGACCAAGGCCAGCAGCAGGTGTTCAGTGTCGACCTCGTCCTTGCCGTAGCTCAGCGACTTCTCCGCCGAGGCCTGCAGCCGGTCCATCGCGGTTTCGTTCAGGAAGCTGCGCAGGTCCACCGCCTCGCGCGAGCGCTGGCGGCGCGGTGCATCTGCCCGCGGGCGGTTCGCACCGCCACCGCCACCGCCACCGGCGGCCGTCCGGTCGCCGAACAGCGAGGGGCGATGGCCGAAGAAGCTCTGGAACTCGTCGAACAGTCCGCCGCGGAACAGCGATTCGAGCGGCGAGCGCTCGAAGGCGCTGCCCATCGCCTCGGCATAGTGTTCATCGCATAGCGTGACCTCGCGGGACCTGCCGCCTTCGCGCAGGGTGAGTTGGGTGGTGGCGGGGCGTCCGCACACGTCGCACTTGGCCATGATCACTCCTTTTTTGCGGTCAGGCCGCGTATTCGAACTTCGGCAACGCCTTCAGTTCTTCCTTGTTGGCATTGGGCAGCACGGCCTTCGGCGCGATGTGCGTGAACTGGCGCACCGGAATCGCGACCAGGTGCTTGCCCAAGCCGAGAAAGCCGCCGACGTTCACCACGGCAGTGGAGAGGGTGCCGTCGGGCGAAAGAACGAGGTCGTCCACCTTGCCGATCTTTTCGCCCTTGTCGTTGTAGACGTCCTGGTTCATCAACTTGGACGCGCGGTAGCCCGTCGCAACCAGCTGTGTTTCGGCGATGGTCACGCCGAGCACGGCCCGCGCAGCCACCGGTGCCGCAGGCGCCTTGGCGACCCCCGACTCCTTGGTCGTCCCGGGGGCGGGTGACGGGGTCGCCTGGCCACTGGAGAGCTGGGCCATGCCCAGCAATGCGCAAGCGATGCTGGTGCGAAGAAGGTTCGAGTTCATGATGTGACGCTCCATTGAAGGTTGGTGAAATCACTGGATGACCAGCTTGTGCGAGGCCTTGGCGTCTGCGGCTTTCTTCGGCAGCCGCAGTGTCAGCACGCCCTGGTCGAAGCGCGCCTCGGCATGCTCCAGGTCCACGCCGTCGGGCAGCGGCAGCACGCGCTGGAAACTGCCGAAGGCCCGCTCCAGCCGATAGCAGCCCTTTTCTTCCTGCTTGGCGTCACGCGCTTCTCGCCGCGCAAGATCAGGAAGCCGTCTTCGACTTCGATCTCCAGGTCCTTCTTCTCCATGCCGGGCAGCTCCGCGGTGAGGCGCAAGGCGTCGCCGTCATCGACGAAATCGACCTTCGGCTGGAACATGGCCGGACTGAAGTCGCCGAACCAGCGTCCCGCGCCGCCGAGGGGGCCGCGCAAGAAGCCGGGCAGCATGCTGAAGGGATCCAGGGCCTGGAGCAGTCGCGCCGGCTCGGTCCACTCGGCGGGCGGGCGCGGCCGCGGCGCGGCCTCGGCCGCCGAGCCGTCCGATGCCGGCCGCGCCTCGGTGCTGCCCCGGGAGAACTTGAAGGGGTTCCATTTCTGCAGATCGATTGCCATGTCATGCTCCTTGCCGGATATGAAGGTATTCACTGCCCGCCGGCTGCCAGCGGCTGATCCGGCGCATGGTCATGCGCTGCGCGCCGGATACGCAGGCCCAGGCTCAGCAACAGCACGCCCGTCAGCACGGCGTGCAGGCTGATCAGCCAGACCATGGCCAGCGCGCCCGGCCCCGGTGCCGCGAGCACCAGCGCGCCGAACAGCAGCGAGACGATGCCGCTCAGCACCAGCGGCGCCCTGCTGCGAGTCGGCCTCAGCCGATCGTGATGCGGTTCTCGACCGCACTGACCCCGGGCGCCTTCCACGCCGCGCGCTCCGCTTCCTCGCGCTCGGCCCAGGCGCGCACCCTGCCCTTGAGGGTCACCTTGCCGCCGTCCACCTCGACCGTGATCCGCTCGGCGTCGGTCTGCGCGCTGCGTACCAGCGCCTCCTCGACCTTCTTCTTGATGTCCGAAGGTTGCACCATCGGCTTCACGTCGATCAGGTTGCTGACGCCCTTCACGCCGGCGAGATTGCGCACGACGCGCCCGGCCTGCTGCTTCTTGTATTGCCAGTCGACCGTGCCCTTCAGGGTGACCCAGCCCTTGGAGACGGTGACATCGATCTTTTCCCGCTCCAGCAGAATGTCCCATTGCAGGGCGCGCGCTGCAGCTGCGGCGATATCGGGGTCGGTGCGTTCGTAGCCGGCGCCCAGCCGGACCTCGATGTCGTTGGCCACGGCCTTCACGCCGCGCACGCGGTGAGAAGCCTCTTCCGCCGCCCAGCGCTTGGTGTAGGAATCGACATAGCCGGTGAGCGTGACGACGCCTTCCTTCACCGCGACGCCGATCTCGTTGGACTGCACACGTGGTTCCCATCTCAGTTCGGCCAGCACCTCGTTCTGGATCTCGACGTCGGAGCGGACAGCGGTAGCGACGGTCATGATGTTTCCTTGTCTTTCGACTGGCGCCCGCTTGAGGAAAAAATCGCCTCCGACATCGGCGCGCGGGGCGCGGCGGCGCATCGGTCGGTCCCATCAACAGTAGGCTTGCCGGCCGCCGCGGTCTTTCACAGAGCTGCGCAGCTATGTCGCAAAATTGCGGGCAACGCTGGACGACAGTGCCGTGCAGGTGTCCAGCCGGAAGGTACGCGGCGTGAAGCCGGTGTAGCGGAGGAACACGCCGCAGAAATGGCCCTGCGTTCGGAAGCCCACCTGCGCCGCGACATCGATCAGCGCCAGGTCACTGGCGGACAAAAGCGACTTCGCACGCTCCACGCGCTGCATCACCACGTAGAGATGCGGCGGCTGGCCGGTTGCCTGCTTGAACATGCGGGCGAAATGGAATGAGCTCATGTGCACCTCGGTCGCGAGCTGCGCGACGTGGAGGGGTTCGGTGATGTGCTCGTCGATGAAGGCCTGGACCCGCCGCAGTTTGTGCTGCGGCAGACCGGTACCCAGCACCCCGCTCGAGGCCACCCCACCGTAATGGCGTACCAGATGCACGGCCAGCACTCGGACCAGCGGCTCCAGGTAGGCTGCGTTCGGCTGCAAGCCGCTGCGGAGTTCTTCCTGCAAGGCGTTGCCGACCTCGCGGACGAACGGATCAAGGGTGGAATAGCGGGTCGCCAGACGCGGCACCGCAACTCCGAGCGCGGCGCGAGTCTGTTGCGCCAGGAAGTCGGGCGCGATCCGTAGCAGCAAAGTGCCGCCAGGCGGCCGACACTGAACGCGGCAGATCCGGCCGTCCGGAATCAGGGCCACCAGGGGTGCCCTCAGGAATGTCTTGCGTTCCTCGCCGTCATCGGTGCGGTAGGCGATGTCCACCGCCGCGCCTTCGGTCGGAATCAGGATCTCGATCGCATCCCGCCGGCGCTCGGTCTCTTCGTTTGCCAAAGGCAGGAGCGCGCACTGGGTGACCTCGACCTCCTCAGGCATTGCAGGGGTCATGGTCGTCACCTCGCAAATATTGTGGACGACTGAACCATACGCGCTGCCGGCTCCCTATGCCATGCCGCTTTGGTTTACGGTGAATGCGCCCTGCTCCCGCACCACCACGGCGCGTTGGACTACACCCGTTCCGCCAGCCTCACCAGATCGGGCAGGGAACGCACGCCCATCTTCTTCATCAGGTTGTGGCGGTGCACCTTGACCGTGTCCTCCGCAATATCGAGCCTGGCCGCGACCTGTTTGTTCAGCATGCCCTCCACGACCAGGGCCAGCACCTCATGTTCGCGCGGCGACAAAGACGCCATGCGCTGGCGGATTTCGTCAAGTTCGGCCCGCTCGCCAATGCCGGCGGCATCGCGTTCGAGCGCCAGGTCGATCGCATCGAGCAGTTCGACATCGCTGAAGGGTTTGAGAAGGAACTCGACCGCCCCCGCCTTCATCGCCTTCACGCTCATCGGGACATCGCCGTGGCCGGTCATGAAGACGATCGGCAGTGCATCGCCGCGTTGGGCCAGGATGCGCTGCAGTTCCAGCCCGCTGGTGACCGGCAGCCGCACGTCGAGCACGAGGCAAGCCGGCAGGTTCGGGCGCGCATGGGCGAGAAACTCCGCCGCGGTCTCGAAGGTCCGCACCTGCCATTCGAACGCGCGCATCAGGCTGCTGAGCGCTTCGCGCATGGATGCGTCGTCGTCGACGATGTACACGATCGACTTCGGGCGCCCGCGGCCGGTGACGAATGACATGGAACCTCCCGGGAAGTGCAAGTGTGTGCCCGGCGCGGAGGTCTGTCCAGCGCCGGACTTGGCAAGTTTGCGCAGCAATCCGGAAGACGGCCGCTTCCGCCGGGCCTACGCTGCCGACAACGGAAAGACCCGATGAAACGCCCGTTCCTCTTCCTCGACACCGCGGGACAGCGCGCGAGCGCCGAGCCACGGGCACGCTGAGGCTTCGATCGTGACCTTGAGCGACGCCAGAGACCCGCCGTCGCCGCCAGGGGCGGCGCTGGTGAAGATCTACGGGCGATTGGGCAATGCCGCCGCCTGGGCGATACGCGACTTCCTGCACCGCAGCGACGTACCCTTCGAGTGGGTTCCGCTGTCAAACGACGACAGCGCACGCAGTGAAGCCCAGGTCGACCACCTGCACGATGGACGACTGCCGGTCTGCCTGTTCCCAGACGGCACCCGCATGGAATGCCCGACGATCCGGCAGATCACGGAGAAGCTCGGCTGGATCAGGAATCCGTCTCGCTCCGAATACGACCTGGCCATCTAGGGCGCCGGCCCGACCGGGCTCAGCGCTGCGGTCTACGCCGGGGCCGATGGACTGTCGACGGTTCTGGTCGAGCCCGGACGCGGCGTCGGCGTGCTTGAGGATGGCACACGGATCGTCGCGCGCGCCTCGATCTGCGCGACCGGCGTGGCCTACCGGCGACTCGGCCTGCCGAACGCCTCACCGGCCCCGACCTGCTGCAGGGCTGCCGACGCCCGCCGCGGTGGCCGCTGGACCGCGAGCCGTACTTCCTCGAGACCAGCATCCCAGGCATGTTTGCGGCCGGCGATGTGCGGCACAACGCGGTGCGCCGCGTCGCATCGGCAGTGGGCGAAGGCGCGATGGCGGTGGCTTTCGTGCACCGCCATCTCGACGCCAGCTGAGCATCGCGTTCTTCACGCGGTGGGGTCGGGCCTCTCGTGCTCGCGAGCGCCGAAGTTCTCGTGTGCATCGGGCGGTTCGATCCTGTCGTCGCGTTCGCGCAGGAGCCAATACACGATGCCCAGCGCCAGGGCCGCGCCGGCCATGGCGGCCACCGTCTCGGGCTCGGTGGACTTCGTGTCGAGGATGACGAACTTGCGGCTGAGCGCCAGCAGGGCGATCAGCACCACCGTCTTGACCTGCACGATGCCATCACGCCGCAGCGCGACTCGGACGATGGAGTGGTTGAACTCCAGCGCGATCAGGAGCGTCATCACCATGCCGAACAGGCCTTGGAACACCTCGTGGTCCAACGGATCGAGTGCGCCGGTCAGAAGCAGCGGCACAACGCGCCGCAGCAACTGGACCAGCGCCAGCGCGACCATCGTCGCGATGATGAATCCGAGCGCGAAGGCGACGAGGTGCTCGAAGCGCTCGTTGATCGTCATCAGCGGCCAATAGCGGCGCGTCTCGCGCAGGAACCAGGGCTTGCGTTGCGGTGGCATCGGGAACCTCCTCGCTGCTGAGAGCAGGCGATTGTGCCGTGCGGGGCCGTCAGGATAAGCCCGCTGCCGCCCTGATCCCAGAAACAGGTCAGGAATCGCAGGCCGCAGGAAGACACGGCGCAGGTGCGATCCTATGCTCGATCCATGACGCCCACCGGGCGCTGATCGACGAGGTCACGCGCGAGCAATGCAGCAACGGCGCACGGCAACGCACCAGGAGCAATGACATGGACGGCTATCAATCCATTCTGGTTCACATGGACGCCTCGCCGCGCTGCGCGGAGCGGCTCGCCTCGGCGCGCAGGATCGCGCCGGCCCACGGTGCGGCAACCCTCGTGGCGCTGCTCGCCATCGAGCCACGGTTGTTGCCCTTGCCGCTGCGCGTCAATGTCGAGGCATCCGCCGCGCCGATCGTGCCCCAGATCGATCCTGAGCATCGCGAGCTCGCCCGCACCCTGTTCGACGAGGCCCTGAGTTCCGGCAATCCGGCGATGACCTGGGCCGAGGTGCCGGGCGATCCGCCCGTCTGGGGCGTGGCGCAGGCCTCGCTCTATGTCGATCTGATGGTGCTCGGTCAGCATGACCCCGAAGACCCCCTGACGCGGGACGTGCCGAGGGATTTTGTGGAATCGGTCGTGATGGAAAGCGGCAAGCCGGCCCTGGTGATTCCCTATGCCGGGCGCTATCCGGTCGTTGGCCAGAACGTGCTGGTCGCATGGAAGCCCACGCGCGAATGCGCCCGCGCCGTCGCCGGCGCACTGCCGCTGATGCGGCGTGCCAAGCGCGTGCACGTCGTTTCCTGGGGACCGGACAACTACGGCCCGGCCGAGACCACCTTCGGCATCGTGCGCGCGCTGCGCTGGCATGGCATCGAGGCCACTGCGAACCGGTACCCCGACGAGCCCGACAACCTGGGCGAGCTGCTGCTGTCCCATGCCGCGGATCAGGCCAGCGATCTGCTGGTGATGGGTTGTTACGGCCACCACCGCATTCTCGAGCTGCTGCTTGGCGGCGTGACGCGGACCGTGCTGCGCTCGATGACGCTGCCGGTGCTCATGGCGCATTGAAGGAAGGCGGCCCTTCAGGACGCCTCCTTGCGCGCACGAAGTTCGGCGATGAATTGCTCCACAGGCGTGAAGAAGGGGTTCTCGTGCACCACGCCACCGAGGATGATGACAGGGTGCGTGCGCAGCACGTCGGCCACCAGCGACGCGCTGGTCTTGGAAAGGTCGTACAGGCAGACCACGGTGTCGCGCCCTTCCGGCACCACATCATTGAGGCGGGCCTCGTACTCGAGGAAGTCTTCCACCCCCGGCCAGTCTTCGCCGGCCCACTCGGCATGTCCGGTGATCCGCGAGATCGGGGTCTTGGAATCGCCTGAAATATGCTGCTGGATGACGTCGAGCATGCGCGCCAGATCGAAATGCCCGTCGCGCAGGTACATGTCGAACACCGAAAGGACCTCGAGTTGCCCGTCGCGTTCCTGCTGCGCGACGTCGATACCGGCCGCATAGAGCTGACGCAGGTGTTCATCACGAAGCGACGGGTCGACCATCTGGCAGGCCCGATCGCCACGCTCGAGCCCATCCTTGATGAAGGGCATCATGATTCGGTTTTCCTCCTCGGCGTTCCGGAAGAAGGCGCAGATGTGGCGGTGCTTGCCCAATGTCGATCCCGCGATTTCGATAGCGACCTGCTCGCTCTGACCGGACTCGGAGGCAATAAGGCCGGTGAAGCTTGAATCCATGAGGTTTCTCCAGGTTACCTTCGACAGTGCCAACGTACGCCAAAAACAGGGCACCGGGAGCAATCGGGCACATCATCGAAATCTTTTAGCAAGTTTCTGGAAAAAGTGCGACTGCTCGCGTTGATCCGTGCCACGCTTGCTTGTTGCCTGACATGAATGAAACTGCCGTCGAAATCCGCCGCCTTCGGGACTGCCTCAGCGGGCTGATGAGCCTCCTCGCGCTGCCGTCCCTGTGGGACAGCCGCGATCCGACGGAGGTCCTCCGGACGGTGCTCGAAATGCTGGCGCGCATGCTGGACCTGGACCTAGCGTACGCGAGGCTGGATGAGGGTGCATTGGTGCCGGCGCTGGAGCTGGCCCGCAGTGAGCATCTGCCCGACATTGCGCGACGCGCAGACGAGGTGGGCGCAGTCATAGAACCGTGGCTGCTGGCACAGCACCCGGGCGTGCCGTATGCCGTACCGAATCCGTTCCAGCAAGGCGAACTCCGCGTCACGCACCTGTGGCTCGGGGTCAGGAAAGAGGTCGGGGTGGTGCTGGCCGCTTCCCGGCGTCCCGGGTTCCCGAGCTCGACCGAAACGCTGCTGCTGCGGGTGGCCGTGAACCAGGCGCTCGTCGAACTGCAGCGGGCACAGCTGGCGGCCGTCCGCCAGCGCGCCGAGACCGCGGAGCAGCTCAACGACGAAATCACGGCGCACAACGCCTACCTGCGCCAGGAAACAGAACAGCATTGGGGAGAGATCGTCGGCCGCAGCAAGGTGCTCCGTGAGGCGCTCACACTGGTGGAGCGCGTTGCGCCGACCAACGCATGCGTCCTCGTCCAGGGCGAGACCGGGACCGGCAAGGAGTTGATCGCGCGTGCCATCCATCGGCTCAGCCACCGCCGGCAACACCCCTTTGTCCGGCTCAACTGCGCGGCCATCCCCACCGGGCTGATCGAAGCCGAGCTGTTCGGACATGAAAAGGGCGCCTTCACCGGAGCCATCGGCAAGCGCATCGGGCGCTTCGAACTGGCCGACAAGGGCACCATCTTCCTCGACGAAGTCGGCGAGATTCCGCTCGAGCTGCAGGCCAAGTTGTTGCGAGTGCTGCAGGAACACGAGTTCGAACGCCTGGGAAGCACCCACACGCAGAAATCCGACGTACGCCTGATCGCGGCCTCCAACCGCGACCTGGCCCAGATGGTCGCGGACCGTACGTTCCGCGACGATCTCTACTACCGCCTGAAGGTGTTCCCGATCGAGATCCCGCCATTGCGCCGGCGCGTGGACGACATCCCCATGCTGGCGCAGCACTTCCTGCAGGCGCACGCGCTTGCCAACAACCGGCCGATCACGACCATGGCCCCGGAAGGCCTGGCGGCCCTCGTGCGGTATTCCTGGCCGGGGAACGTGCGCGAACTGTCGAACTTCATCGAACGCTGCGTGATCCTCACGCAAGGCGCCACGCTTGAAGTCCCTGTGGGCGAATTGAAGCCTAGACCCAGCGATCAAGATGCAACTGGCGAAAGCCTTGAGCACATGGAGCGCCTGCACATCCTGCGGGTCCTGGACGAATGCAACGGGGTCATCTCCGGACCCGCCGGTGCGGCCGCCAAGCTGGGCATGAAGCGCACCTCGCTGCAATACAGGATGCAGAAGCTCGGCATCGGACGCAGTTGACCGTACTGCCGGAGGGCCGGCAGCGGTTGCCGGGCGGCCGGCAGCCGAACGCCGGCAACGTGTCGCGCAAGCGCAGTCCGCCTTGCCCAAACCCTTGTCACGCCTCGTGATTCTGCAAGACCGCGCCTCAGCCGCGGCATCGGCACGCCCCATGCAATGAACAGCATGCCTGCCGCCGGCAGCGCAAAGCCGAAGCTGAAAGGGGTCACACATGCTGACGGGAATCCATGCCGGAAGCGACGGTTCGTCGAGCGTCCATGCGCCGACGCGGCCGTCTCCACCATCTCCAGGAAGCCGGAGCGCTCCGGTCATGCGCATCGCCTATCTGGGCACAGCGGACCTCGGCAGCGTGCGCACACGTCATTCCCTCGACATCCTGGTGCCGAAGGAGACCGCGAATCTGTTCACCACTCATCGCACGGAGGCTGCGCGCGACCGGGTCGCTTTCGTCCGGGCGCCACTGGTCTCCATCGTTCCGCCGTCGCTCCCGCACTCGCTCGCCGACAAGCCCGGCTCGAACACGCTCATCTTCAGCATCGCGCAGCCCCTTCTTCAGCGAGACGGCCCGTGCCACGCTGGGCAGCGAGACGCTGAGCTTCGCCGAACCGCATGCCACGCCTGATTCGCTGATCCGCGAAGTCGGCGACGCTGTCGACCGTGAATTCCCGAGCCTGGACCGGCTGACGGCGAGTTCCCTGGATGCACTGGCTGCCCTGCTCGCTGCGCACGTCGCCAGGAACTACGTGGTCGCGGCACCGACGAAGGCCGTCAGCGTTGGATTGGCGGCCCACAAGATGCGCAGCGTCCGAAAGTTCATTTCCGAGCACCTGGGCGAGACGATCCGCGTCGAACAGCTGGCCGATGCAGTGCATCTGAGCCCCTTTCATTTCGCGCGGATGTTCAAGCAATCGACGGGACAGTCGCCGCACCTGCACGTCCTGCTGCAGCGCATCGAGCGCGCCAAGGAGCTCTTGGCCGGCACTGACTCGCCGATCGTCGAAGTGGCCGCCGATGTGGGCTTTCGCACCCAAGGCCACTTCACCGGCGTCTTTCATCGCTACACCGGGTTCACGCCGAAGGTATTCCGGCTGAACGCGCGTGAGGAATTTAGCGGACCCCGCTGACCCATCAGGAGACCACCATGACCAATGAAACTTCCATGCAAGAAGCCGCCGCGTTCGAACTCCAGTTCCGGTCGCTGTACGCGCAGGGCCGCGCGCTGGCATTTCCCTGTGACAGCGAGGGCCATGTCGACCTCGATCATTTCACCGAGCGTCTCAGGAACAACTATCTGTACGCAAGGGCAATGCTGGGGCGGCAGTACGCGTGGCCGCGGGTGGCGCGTAGCGGTCCGCAGAGCGGGCTCGGAAGCTGAGGCAAGCTGAGCTACCCGGCGCGCGCCAGCTCCTGCGCAAGAAACGGAGCGGTCCGGCTGCCAGGTGTTCGGGCCACCTGCCGAGGGGAAGCGGCCACCACGATGCTGCCGCCGGCATCGCCCGCGCCCGGGCCCACATCGATCACCCAGTCGGCCTGGGCCACCGCGCGCATGTCGTGCTCGATCATCACCACGCTGTTGCCGCCGTCGACCAGGCGCTGCAACTGCACCAGCAGCCGGTCGGCATCCGAGGCATGCAGTCCAGTGGTCGGCTCATCAAGTACATAGAGACTGCGTCCGCGCTGACTGCGCTGCAGTTCGGTCGCCAGCTTGATGCGCTGCGCTTCACCACCGGAGAGTTCGGTAGCCGGCTGGCCAAGGCGCAGGTAGCCCAGTCCGATTTCGCGCAACAGTTGGAGCGGCCGCGCCACCGCATCTTCGCCGGTGAAGAAGTCTCGTGCCTCGTCCACGGTCATCTGAAGCACCTCCGCGATGTTCCGCCCGTTCCAGCGCACTTTCAGCGTGGCTTCGTTATAGCGAGCGCCGTGGCACGTCGGACATGGCGCATAGACGCTGGGCATGAACAGCAACTCGACGCTGACGAAGCCCTCGCCCTCGCAGGTCTCGCAGCGTCCCTTGGCCACGTTGAACGAGAACCGTCCTGCGTCATAGTGGCGGCGGCGAGCATCGGGGGTCGCGGCGAACAGCTTGCGCACGTGATCGAACAGGCCTGTATAGGTGGCCAGGTTCGAACGCGGGGTACGCCCGATCGGCTTCTGGTCGACCTGCACCAGTCGTTGAACTGCGTCCGCGTCGCCCGCCAGATGGCCTCCGGTGGCTTCGATGACCGCGGGCCCTTCGCGGGTGCCGCTTTCGGTTGCATCGTCCTCGGGCTCGTGGCCCAGGTGCAGCAGCACCAGTTCCGGCAGGGCCTGAGCGACGAGGCTGGATTTGCCCGAACCGGAGATGCCCGTGACAGCGGTGAGCACGCCGAGTGGAATCCGTGCATCCACGCCGCGCAGGTTGTGCCGATGGATGCCCTGCAACTCCAGCCATCCCGAGGGTTTGCGGTCTCGGCTGCCCGTCGCGGGGATTTCGTTGAACAGGTAGCGTGCCGTGCGCGACTCGGCAATCTGACGCAAGCCGTCCGGCGCACCGCTGTAGAGCACGCGACCGCCACGCTCTCCAGCATCGGGTCCCACATCAACCAGCCACTGTGCGCGGCGCATGAGATCCAGGTCGTGCTCCACGACGAACACCGAGTTGCCGGCATCGCGCAGTCGGTCGAGCGCATCGTACAGGGCCTGGCTGTCGGAGGGATGCAGGCCCGCCGAGGGCTCGTCGAGCACGTACACGACGCCGAACAGCAGGGAACTCAGTTGCGTGGCCAACCGCAGGCGCTGCAGTTCCCCGGCCGAAAGAGTGGGCGTGGCGCGGTCCAGCGTCAGATAGCCCAACCCCAGCCCACGCAACTGACGCAGACGCGCCATCACCCCGTTGGCCAGGCGCCGCGCGGCGAGAAGCTTTTCTTCCGACAACGCGGAGGTCCGACGCACGTCGGGAGATACCGCATGGACCGCACGGCCGGAGGCAGCGCGTTCTGCGCGATCGCGTCGGGTGGCTTCCCTGTCGGCCCCCGCTCCCGCCACATGGGCGCGAAAATCTCCCTGGGCGATAGGTTCGAGCAATGCCGCCAACAGATCCAGCGGCAACTGCATGAACTCGCCGATGTCCACCCCGGCAAAGGTGACCGACAGCGCTTCGGGCTTGAGCCGCTTGCCGTGGCAGGCGGGACACGGCTTGCCTTCCATGAAGCGGGACACACGTTTTCTCATCAACGCGCTCTGAGTGCTGGCAAAGGTGTGCAGCACGTAGCGCCTGGCACCAGTGAAGGTCCCCATGTAGCTCGGCTGCAGCTTGCGCTTGAGCGCTGCGCGAGTTTCGGCGGGCGTGAAGCCGGCGTACACCGGCACCGTCGGCGTTTCTTCGGTGAACAGAATCCAGTCACGGTCCTTCTTTGGCAGGTCCTTCCACGGTCGATCGACGTCGTAGCCCATGCTGACCAAGATGTCGCGCAGGTTCTGCCCTTGCCAGGCAGGTGGCCACGAAGCGATCGCCCGTTCGCGAATGGTCAGGGAAGGATCGGGCACCATGATGGCCTCGGTCACCTCGTACACATGGCCCAGGCCGTGGCAGGTCGGGCATGCCCCCTGCGGCGTGTTGGGCGAGAAATCCTCGGCGTACAGCATCGGCTGATTGGCCGGATAGGCGCCAGCGCGTGAATACATCATCCGCACGAGGCTGGACAGGGTTGTGACACTGCCCACGGAAGAGCGTGCGTTGCTGGCGCCGCGTTGCTGCTGCAGCGCCACCGCGGGCGGCAGCCCGTCGATCGAATCGACATCCGGCACGCCGGCCTGGTCGATCAGGCGCCGTGCATAGGGAGCCACCGACTCGAAGTAGCGCCGCTGTGCCTCGGCATAGATGGTGCCGAAGGCGAGCGAGGACTTGCCGGAGCCGGACACGCCCGAGAACACCACCAGCGCGTTGCGCGGGATGGAGACGTCCACGTCCTTGAGGTTGTTCTCGCGCGCACCGCGCACATCCACGAGGCCGCTGGCGGCAGCAGTACAAGAGGATTCACCGAAAGAAGGGTTGGGCATGCTCTTGTCCTGCGCTTCGTGCGATAGCGATGGGATCGATCCCGATGGGTCGATCAGGCGCCCGTTCCCCGCGCCGCCGCTCGATTGTGCCTAGCGCCAGCTCTCGTCCACGCAAGCCTTGGGCACCTCGCCGCGCTCTTGCGCCAGGCTGGGGTAGTCCGTGTAGCCCTTCTCGCCGCCGCCGTAGTACGTGGACCCGTCGTCCGCGTTCAAAGGCGCGTTCGCGCGCAGCCGTTCCGGAAGGTCCGGATTGGCGATGAACTTGCGGCCGATGGCAATGAGGTCGGCCCGGCCCTCCCTCAGCCATTGTTCGGCCGTCTCGGCGTCGAAGCCGCCGGCGAGCATGAGCGGGCCGCTCCAGGCCTCGCGAATGCGCTGCAGCATCTGCATGGCCGCCGCACCGGGAGGTGTCTTGCTCTCCAGCGCGGCCATGGCCGGGTTGACGACGTGCAGGTAGGCCAGCTTGCGGGCGTTCAGCTCGCGCGTGGCATAGGTGAAGGTGGCCAGGGGATCGTCGTCGCGGATGTCGTTTGCCGTTGCCATCGGCGACAGGCGCACCCCGACCGCGTCGGCGTCCCAGATTTGCGTTACCGCGTCGACGACTTCCAGCAGCAGGCGCGCGCGGTTCTCGACCGGACCGCCGTACGCGTCGGTCCGGCGGTTGGTGCCGCTGCACAAGAACTGGTCGAGCAGGTAGCCGTTGGCACCGTGGACCTCCACGCCGTCGAAACCGGCCTTGATCGCGTTGCGCGCCGCGCGCTCGTACTGGCGCACGAGGTAAGGCATTTCCTCGAGCTGCAGCGCTCGCGGCGTCACGAAGGGCGCCAGCTCGCCTTCGCCCTTGTCGTTCTCGATGAAGGCCATCCCCTCCGGCCGGATCGGCGAGGGCGCGACCGGTGGCATGCAGTCGGGTTGCAGCGAGGGATGGGAGATCCGGCCCACATGCCACATCTGCAGGACGATGCGTCCGCCGGCTTCGTGCACCGCATCGGTGACCAGGCGCCACCCCTCTACCTGCTCACGGGTGTGGATGCCCGGAGTCCAGGCGTAGCCCTGCCCCTGCATCGAGATCTGCGTCGCCTCGGAAATGAGCAGCGCGGCCGAGACGCGCTGCTGGTAGTAGCAGGCGTTCAGCGCCCACGGCACGTTCCCCGGTTGGCGTGCACGCGACCGGGTCAGCGGTGCCATGACGATGCGGTGCGGCAACTGGAAGCGACCGACTCTGATGGGCTGGAACAACAACTGCTGCTCCGCGTGCGCGGGCTCGGATGATTGGTTTGTCGCGGCTGGCGACTCGATGGTGGCGGACATGAAGAACTCCTTCTGCCGGGGAGAGGCGTAGTCATTCATGGCCGCAGTGTGGACCCTGGGCCGGCGGCGAGGCTGCACGCCGCGTGTCCGGGCTCCAAGTATCAGCCGGGCTCCGCCATGGACAGCAGGAAACCGAAATAAACCCCGGGGGCGCGCGGCTACCTTCGGTGCATGAACACACTCACAGTTAGCGCGACCCCCGACGTCTAACGAGGGCGGGGGGTTGACGGTCGCGGGTCATGTCGTCCTGATCACTACCTTGCCGCGCACGTGACGGGCAAGCACCAGGTCGAGCGCGCGCGGCGCCTCGTCGAACCGGAAGATCTCGTGAACGACCAGGCGCAGGGCGCCACTATCAAACCGCCGGGTCAGCTCGGCCAGCCGCGCGCCGTTCCCGCGCACGACGTAGTCCGAAATGATTTGCACGCCAGCTCGCTGCACCGATACCGCTCCCGGCAGGTCAACCATCTTCCCGCCATCCGCGAGCGCCGCCACATAGTCGTTCGCCGCCTTGCCCGACACGCAGTTGAGGGCCTTGTCCACCCCGCCCGGATACTGCGCACGGATGGCCTTGGCCACGTCGCCGGTGGCGTCGTAGTCGATCACTGCGGCGGCGCCGAGGCCGGCCACGAAATCATGGTTGCGGCGGCTGGCTGCGGCTACCACGTGGGCGCCGAGACCGGAAGCGATCTGCACGGCGATGTGGCCGACACCGCCGGCGGCCGCGTTGATCAGCACCACCTCGCCCCGGGTCACGCGCAGGACGTCGATCAGGGTTTCATGGGCGGTCAGGCCGACGATCGGGACGCCGCCCGCCTCGACTGGCGTGAGCGACGCCGGTATGGGCGCAACATGGGATTGCGGCACCAGCATGAACTCGGCCCAGGCGCCGTTGTCGTGCAATGGATAGCTGTAGGCGTAGACCTCCTGGTTCTCGGAGAAATCGGTGACCGCGGCGCCGACCGCGGCGATCCTGCCCGCGCCGGCCAGACCGAGGACCAATGGAAACGGCCGCTCCATGTCCCATTCTCCCGCGCGCACCAGTTCGTCCCAATCGCCGACTTCGGCGCTGCGCATCTGCATCAGGATGTCGTGCGGACCCGGTGTCGGAATCGGCAGTTCGTTCATCAGCACCATCTCTTCGCCATAGGCCCTGATGGCCCAGCCACGCATCGTGGCTCGGGAACCTGCTTTGTCGCTCATGGCTGGCCTCCTGTCATGGCGCTGGTGCGCCGGCCTCCAGGTATTTGAAACCCGGGAACGCATGAAACGTCCCCGCAAGAGCAAGACCCCGCAGGATTTGGTCATTTGCGAGCAATCCCAGGCAATCCCGGTCACGCGCCTGGCGCTGGACAGCAAGCTGCGTGTGTGCGATCTCGCTGGCGTGAGTGTGCGGGAGGCCTTCTTTGCAGGAGCTCGAGAGCACGGGCCGCTACCTGCGTACGGAATGCTCTTTTGCCGGAAGCTGCGGTTAACTTCGTCCGGCTCCGTGCGGCCCGTGGGCCGTCACCTATAGTGGGAATGGAAACCGCGATCGTGTTCGGCACGTTCGCGAGTCATCCGCCGGTCGAAGCACGCATCGCGGCGCTCGAACGGTACCGGGCGGCGGCAACCGCGACTTCGCGGTGAAAGGCGGGCAATGGACAAGCACGAGAAGCACGAAGCCGCGGGCGCACCGGCCGATGCCGGACTCGACGAACGGATCGACGAGGCCCTGCGGGAGTCTTTTCCGGCCAGCGATCCCCCCTCCTGGACGCTGGGGCCGGAGCGGCATGCGGCCGCTGCGGAAGCCGGCGACCAGGGAAAGGTTCGCATCTACGGCCGCCCGGGCAATGCCGCGGCCTACGCCATCCGGGACTTCTTGCACCGCTGCGACGTGCCGTTCGAGTGGGTGCAGCTGCACGACGACGCGCCAGCGGAGCCCTTGTGCGTGTTCCCCGACGGCACCCGCATGGCGGCGCCGACCATCCGGCAGATCACCGACAAACTGGGATGGTTCCGCAATCCCTCGCGCACCGAATACGACCTGGCCATCTACGGCGCCGGCCCCGCCGGCCTGAGCGCGGCGGTGTATGCCGCCGCCGACGGCCTGAGCACGGTGCTGGTCGAGCGCTGGGCCCTCGGCGGCCAGGCGGGCAGCACTTCCCGCATCGAGAACTACCTGGGTTTCGACCAAGGCGTCAGTGGCGCCGAGCTGGCCGAGCGCGCCCGCCGGCAGGCGGACAAGTTCGGCGTCGAGATCCTGCTCGCGCGCGAAGGACGGGGCGCGGAACTGCAGCCGGGCCGGGGCGTCGGCATACTGGAGGACGGCACGCGCATCGTCGCGCGCGCGTCGATCTGCGCCACGGGCGTGGCCTACCGCTGCCTGGGCCTGCCGGACGAGAACCGCTTCCTGGGCGCCGGCCTCTACTACGGGGCCGGCGCGAGCGAAGCGCCGCTGACCGCAGGCGAGCACGTGTTCGTCGTCGGAGGCGGCAATTCGGCCGGCCAGGCCGCGATGCACTTCGCGCCGCGTGCACAGCAGGTCAGCATCGTGATCCGCGACGACTCGCTGCGCCGCACCTTGTCGCAGTACCTGCTGGATCGCATCGAGGCGGCGCCGAACGTCGAGGTGCTGGCGCGCACCGAGGTCACCGCGCTGCATGGCAACGGCATGCTGCGCGAGATCACACTGCGCCACAACGGCTCCGGCACCGAGCGCCGCGTGCCCACACGCTGGCTGTTCGTCTGCATCGGCGGCGATCCGCAGACGTCGTGGGCCGAGAGCATCGGCATGGTGCGCGATCAGTCCGGCTACATCGTCACGGGGCCGGACTTGCCGCGCGGGCGCCTGCCGGGGTGGCCCCTCGACCGCGATCCCTACTACCTGGAGACCAGCTTCCCCGGCGTGTTCGCCATCGGCGACGTGCGCCACAACGCGGTTCGGCGCTGCGCCGCGGCGGTCGGCGAAGGCGCGATGGCGGTCGCCTTCGTGCATCGGGTGCTGGACGGAAGCTGAGCGCCGCTGCATCCGCGGCGTCTACTGCACCGGCGCCGACAGGCGCGCCAGTCGCACGGCGAAGCGGAACCAGGGCGGACGCGCGCGCAGGTCGGCCGCGGCCATGCGCCGCGCCCGCCCGAAATCGCGCTCAAGCATTGCATGCACCTGCGCTGCCAGCCCCCGGTCCAGCACGGCCATCGTCAATTCGAAGTTCAGGCGGAACGAGCGGTTGTCGAAGTTCGCCGTGCCCACGGTGCACCAGTCGTCGTCGATCAGCGTGACCTTCTGGTGCATGAAGCCATCCTGGTACCGGTACATCGCCACGCCGGCCTGCTCCAGCGCTTCGACATAGGACCAGCCGGACAGGCCCACCAGCGGGTTGTCCGAGCGCTCCGGCAGCAGCACGCGCACGTCGACGCCGCGCAGGGCGGCAAGTTGCAGCGCGGTCACGAACTGTTCGTCGGGCACGAAGTAGGGGCTGGCCACCCACAGGCGCGAGCGCGCGCGCCCAATGGCCGCGATGAAGAACAGGGTGCAGGTCTCCAGTTCGTCGGCCGGCCCGCTGGGCAGGCACAGCACCGAATAGCTGCCACCGGCCGCTTCTGCCGGCTCCCACTGCAGGCGCAGGGGATGGCCTGCGGCCCAGTGCCAGTCCTCGCAGAACGCCACTTGCACGCACTGCACGGTCGGCCCCTCGACGCACAGGTGGGTGTCGCGCCAGGGGCCGATGCGCGGGTCGCGTCCGAGGTATTCGTCGCCGACGTTGAGGCCGCCGACCCACGCGCGGCGACCGTCGACGACCACGATCTTGCGGTGGTTGCGGAAGTTCAGGTGCAGCCGGGCGCCGCCGCGGCCCAGCGCGTGGAAGGTCTGCACCTGCACGCCACCTGCACGCAGTGCGCCGACGTAGGCGCGCGGCAGCCCCAGGCTGCCGACCTCGTCGTACAGCAGGTGCACGCGCACGCCGGCCGCCGCGCGTTCGAGCAGCCGTACCTGCAGTTCGCGCCCCACGCGGTCGTCACGCAGGATGTAGTACTGCACCAGAACGTAGTCGCGTGCCGCAGCGACGCCCGCGAAGATCGAGTCGAAGGTGGCCGCGCCGTCGACCAGCAGCGTCGCTGCATTGCCCGCGGTGAACGGCAGCTTGGCCAGCCGCTCGAACGGCACGTCGCGGGTATAGCGGGTGTCCGTGAGCAGGCCGCGGCGTCGCAGCGTCATCTTCATGTGTCGCATGAATTGCAACCCGGCCAGCGCCTCGCGCCGCGTCGCCACGTAGTCCGCGAACCGGCTCTGGCCGAACACCAGGAACAGCGGCAAGGCGAGCAGAGGGAAGGCGACAAGCGCCACCGCCCAGGCGGCCGCGCCCTGGGCGGTGCGGGCCTCCATCACCGCCCGGCCCGCGGCCAGCACGCCCAGCGCCTGCAGCAACGCGTACGCCGCGCCGAGGACGCCTGCCTGCGCCGCCGTCATTCGATCCCCTCAGGCTCGAGCCCATCCGGGGCGAGGCGGTCATCGCGCTCGCGGAGAGACCAGTACACCAGGCCCAGCACCGGCGTGGCGCCCGTCAGCGCCGCCACCAGCGCCGGTTCGTTGCCGGCGGCTCGATCACCGCGACCTCACGTCGGAGGGAACCAAAATGCCGGCGTGCGAGGCCCATCAGCTCGCTCCGTGAGGCGTCACGCAGCATGACGGCGTCCTCGCGCTTCGGCAAAGAGCTTGATCATCTCTTTGTTGAATGCCGTCGGGATGTCATCGGGCTTGCGGCTCGTGACCAGACCTCGGTCCACAACCGCTTCCTGATCCACCCAATCCGCGCCGGCATTTTTCAGGTCGGTCCTGAGTGAAGGCCACGATGTCATGCGGCGTCCCCGTGCTGCGCCGGTCTCGATGATGGTCCATGGCCCGTGGCAGATCGAGGCCACCGGTTTGCCGGCATCGAAGAAGGCTTTCACGAAGGCAACAGCCTTGGGCTCGATGCGAAGCGCGTCGGGATTGATGACGCCACCCGGCAGCAACAGCGCGTCGAAGTCCTCCGCCTTGGCTTGATCGAGGGGAACGTCGACCGGGAACTCGTCGCCCCACTCCGTGAACTCCCAAGCACGCACGCGCTGGTCTCTCGGCGACACGATGCTTGTTTTGGCGCCGGCTTGGTCGAGCGCCTTGCGCGGCTCCACCATTTCGACCTGCTCGAATCCATCCTCGATCAGAATCGCAACCTTCATGCCGTCGAGTGTCTCACTTGCCATGATCCAGACT
The DNA here is from genome assembly GCF_030486595.1 of Variovorax ginsengisoli. GTDB lineage: Bacteria > Pseudomonadota > Gammaproteobacteria > Burkholderiales > Burkholderiaceae_C > Variovorax > Variovorax ginsengisoli_B. The sequence continues at coordinate 57,814 of NZ_JAUJZH010000037.1, forward strand.
CCTAATGTGAAGTTCAGGCAGCCTTTTTCAGCATGTTGTGCGGATCGATGACGAACTTCTTGGGCGAACCGTCGCTGAAGGTCTTGTAGGCTGCCGGCGCATCTTCCAGCGAAATGACCTCGGTGTTTGCCACTTCGCGCAGATAGGGCATGCGGTCCCACAGGATCGCCATCATGAGATCGCGGTTGTAGTGCATCACCGGCGCCTGGCCGCCGGTGAGTTTCGGTGACTTGATCCAGGCCTTGCTGAAGGCGAGCGGAAGTTCGCCTTTCTTCGCCATGTCGGTCTTGGGCGCGCCGGGATCCAAATTGGTATAGATGCCCGGGATACCCATCGCGCCGCCGGCGCGGACGATGTCGAACAAGACATTGATGACCGCTTCCGAGTGCTCGTCCCGGTCTTCCTCGCCGTAACCGTGCGCTTCCAGGCCGACGCAATCGACGCCCGCATCAACTTCACGCTCCCCGAGGATCGCCTCGATCTGATCGGGAACCGGCGTGGCGCTGGTCGTGTCGACGGTCTCGTATCCGCATTTCTTCACGAGGTCCAGGCGCTCCCGGAGCCTGTCCGCCACGATGATGCACGATGCTCCGAGGAGACGGGCGCTGGCAGCGGCACAACGGCCGACCGGCCCGGCGCCCGCGATGTAGACCGTCGAGCCGGTCCTGACGCCGGCCTCGATGCAGCCGTGATATCCGGTCGGCAAGATGTCCGAGAGCAAAGTGAGATCCAGGATCTTCTCCATCGCCTGGTCTCTGTCGGGGAATTTCAGCAAATTCCAGTCGGCATAGGGGACCAGCATGTAATCGGCCTGACCGCCTTGCCAACCGCCGAGGTTGAACCCATAGGCGCCGCAATTGACGAGGTCGTTGACGTACGAATTTTCACAAGCATCGGTATGCCGCTCCTTGCAATTGCGGCAGCGGCCGCAGGAGACGTTGAAGGGAACTGACACCAGGTCTCCTTTCTCGATGCGTTCCACGTCGCGGCCGACCTCGACGACTTCACCGGTATTCTCATGGCCCATGACCATGCCTTGCGGGACCTCGAAGCGACCGTGATAGATGTGCTGGTCGCTTCCGCAGATATTGGTCGACACCAGCTTGATGATCACGCCGTGTTCGATCTTCCTGCCGCGCGGATCCTCGAGCTTCGGATAGTCGATGGTTTTGATCTCGAGCTTCATGGGCCCCTGAAATGTCAGAACGCGATTGCCGGTCATGGTTTGGTCCTTTCCGTTGACGTGGGCTTTGCAGCATGTCTGTCGCTCTTGCTCGCTTCAGGCGAGCAACCATTCTTCGCGGGACGTTTGTTGAAGGACGTCGACTAGGTCACGACCACCGTCTTCACGTTCACGAACTCGCGAATGCCCCAGGTGGCCTGCTCCCGGCCGTAACCCGAATCCTTGATACCGCCGAAGGGCAGGCGCGGGTCCTCCCGCACGCACCCATTGACCCAGGCCATGCCGGAATCGAGCAGGTCGGCGGCGATGCGTTCGCCGCGCTGCACGTCGCGCGTGAGCACGCAGCCGCCGAGGCCGTAGGCGGAATCGTTGGCGGCCGCGATCGCGGCGCCTTCGTCCGCCACCGGCACGATGGCGGCGACCGGGCCGAACAGCTCCTCGTCGAAGGCCGGCATGCCGCGGCGCACGTCGGTCAGCACCGTGGCCGGGTAGAACGAGCCGGGGCCTTCGGGTACCGCGCCCCCGAGCAGCAGGCGGGCGCCGGCAGCGACGCTGGCCTGTACCTGGGCATGCAAGGCGTCGCGCAGGTCGCGCCGCGCCAGCGGACCGACCACTGTGTCATCCAGCAGCGGATCGCCGACCCGCGCCGCGCCCATCAGCGCGACGAAGCGCTCCTCGAAGGCGGCACGCACGTCCTTCACCACGATCATCCGCTTGGCCGCGATGCAGCTCTGGCCGCTGTTGCCCAGGCGTCCCTGCGTGCAAATCCGGGCGGCCAGCTCGATGTCCGCATCGGCGAGCACCAGGTAGGGGTCGCTACCGCCCAGTTCCAGCACGGATTTCTTCAGCTTGCCGCCCGCCGCGCGCGCGACTGCGGCGCCGGCGGGTCCGCTGCCCGTCAGGCTGACGCCGCGCACCAGCGGATGCGAGACCAGCGCCTCGACGTCGGCGCTGGCCAGCAGCAGCACGCGCAGCAGGTCGGGCGGCAGCTGGGCGCGCACGAACACGTCCTCGATGGCCCGCGCGCAGCCCGGCACGTTCGACGCGTGCTTGACCACCACCGCATTGCCGGCCGCCAACGCCGGCACGGCCATCCGGAAGACCTGGTGGAAGGGCCAGTTCCAGGGTTGGACGCCGAGCACCACGCCCAACGGCCGGTAGACGACGCGGCTGCGGGTGAAGTCGCTGGTCAAAGGTGTGTCGGCCAGCATCTCGGCAGCGTGCTCCGCATAGTGTTCGCACACCGCCGCGCAGGCGCGCACCTCCTCCAGCCCGTTGCTCACCGGCTTGCCCATTTCCTGGGCCATGAGCTGCGCATACTCGCGCTCGTTGCGCCGCAGGATCCCGGCGGCGCGCTGCAGCGGCGCCGTGCGCTCCGCGAACCCAGACTGCCTCCATTGGAGGAAGGCCGCATGCGCGCGCTCGACGATGCCGGGCAGCGCCGAGGCCGGTGTGAGCTCGTAGCGGGCGATCGGCTTGCCCGTGGCGGGATTGATGGATTCGATGGTCATCTGGCGATCGTCGGCCGATGCGTGCGCCGCATCTTCCCCGCGCTTGCTGTCGCTGCCTGGTTCGTGCGGATTTCTCGTCCGGGGGCCGGGTCGCGACCTGCGCACCGCTGCGGCAGCGACCTTGTGTCCGGTCCGCGAAAGACGAAGCCGTGTCAGGGTGGTGACTCGCGCGAGGGCGGTGTTCCCGATGCCTGCGGCACCTGCTCGGAATCTGCTCCCGCCTGCGGCGCAGCGTCCGTTTCGGGCGGGATCAACTCCAGCGCGCGCCACGCGAGCACCGCGCGAGGCAGGTCCAACCGCCGATCGATCTCCGCCCGCAACGGGGCCTCGAAGCGCGGTTCGACCGCGATGCGCAGGAACTCGAAGCGCGCCAGTGCATACGCCTGCTCCAGCACGTCGACCACCGCCCGCGCGAACCGCCGCATCGGTTCATCGGAGGGCTCGCCCGGCCGGGGCATCCCCTCCGGATCGACCAGCACCTGCACCAGGCGCGGCGGATCGCCGGCGGTGCTGCTGAACTCCAGCAGGCGCACGCGACCGGCCCCGGCGAGCACGGTCCATTCGGCTCAGCCATGGCTCGGCCCCCGTGCCGCCTCGGCCTCCCGCCGGTGCCGGATCCAGGGCACGAACAGCGACATGAAGACCGAGCGGCCCTCCAGAAGACTGTCGAGAAGCGGCGGGGATGGAAGGTCGGACGAGGTCATTGTGGCAACGGTGAGGCGTGGTATCCATGCTGCACCAGCGCCCGGTCGGGCGAGAGGTGCAGTCCTGCGGTGCGTGTCGGATGCCTGCGCTTCTCGCGCGGTGCGCGCCCGCGGGGGCGAAGCCTGGCGTAGCCTCGGTTCATTGCCACGACAAAAGGTGAGCCATGACAGTCATTGCAGGCATCTCCCGGTTCGAGCGTCTCTTTCGCCAGGCCGCCGGGCTCGACATCGACAAGAACGACCTGCGGCGTCACGACGAATTCGTCAACCGCAAGATCCACGACCTGCTGCAGCGCGCCTGCGCGATCGCCAAAGCCAACGGGCGCGACGTGGTGCTGCCTTGCGACCTTCCGGTCACCGGCGGCCTGCAGCATTGCATTCATGAATTCCGCGCGCTGGACGAGGATGTCGAAGTGCGGCCCATCCTCGATCAGCTCGCGAAGCTGCCACAGCTCGAGCTCGCGTTCAGCGACGAGGTGGCGGACGGCCTGCCCGACCTCGCCGGCGGACTCACCTTCGCGCTGGCGCGCAGCCTCAAGATCGTGGATCCGGACCTCAAGAATCCCCGCACCGCGGAGTGGGACCGGGCGTTCGCCCTGTTCGACCTGCTGATCTGAAGAGTCGCATGCAACCTGCTGCCCGCCTCGTCGGCAGGGACGAGGCCGCGCGTCACGCCATTCTTTACGCGATGAAGGTCCCTGCCATCCTCGACGTCGAAGCGTCAGGCTTCGGGCGCGGCAGCTATCCGGTCGAAGTCGGCTACGTGCTGGAGGACGGCGACTCGCAATGCATGCTGGTGCGGCCCGCGCCGGACTGGAACCACTGGAGTTGCGCCGCCGAGCGGCTGCACCACATCCGGCGCGCAGACCTGCTGAAATACGGCCTGCCGACCTCGGTCGTGGCCGACGCGCTGAACCACCACCTGTGCGGCCGCACGCTCCACACCGACGCATGGGGCCACGACTATTCATGGCTGGCCAGGCTGTACGACGACGCCGGGCGCACGCCGAGCTTCCGGCTCGAAAGCCTGCAGGCGCTGCTGACCGAAAGCGAGATCGCGCGCTGGCGGACGCTGAAGGAGCAGGTCGCGCTCGTTCTGTATCTGCCCCGGCATCGCGCCTGCGCGGACGCGCGGCTGTTGCAGGCCACCTTCGTCAAGCTGCGCACCGGCGGGCACGCCGACGCCGGCAACGGCTACCCGGTGCACGAGAACCGCTAGCCTGGCGCCGCAGCCGGCCTCAGGCCGAGGCGGATGCTGCGCGCGCCGGCAGGTGGGCTTCGACGAACCAGAGCCACTTGTCGATGCCGCGCAGAACCTCGGTGAGGATGTCGGCGCTCGCAGCATCGTCCAGCCGGGTCATCTCGTCGATCCCCTGTCGCACGCCGCTGCCGAAGGTCGACAGCGCGGTGGCCAGCGCCTGCAGGTGCCGCGTGTCTTCGGAGCCGCACGGCGGGTACGGCGGCAACGACGTGCCGGCGACGACGCTGCCGAGGGTCCCCTCGGCCACCCCGCCGAGTTGCACCACCCTTTCGGCCACCAGGTCTACATAGTCCTCGACGGCGCCGTTGATGTCGTCGAAGAGTTCGTGCAGGGCGATGAAGTTCGCGCCCCTGACGTTCCAGTGCGCCTGCTTGCACTGCATCTGCAGGTCGATGCATTCGGCCAGGCGCTGGTTGAGCAGGTCGCGGGCACGCTTGCACTGCGCCGGCGACGGTCGCGCCGGCGTGGCACCAGACCCGGCGCTCACGCCGGGTGTCGCGGCGATGGCGGCCATGGGTTCAGTGCGGCTTTTCGGAAGACTGGCCGGCGGCGCCGTCTCCGGCGGGCTGCGTCCCCTGCTGCGCCTGGTCGGCGAGCTGGCCGGTGCTGCCGGTGCGGACCTGTACGCGGCGCGAACGCGCCTGGCTGCTGTCCTTCGGGATCGTGACGGTGAGGACGCCGTTGTCGAAGCTCGCCTGTACCTTGGAGGCATCCACCGGCGCGGGCAGCCGCAGCGAGCGCTGGAACACGCCCACCGAACGCTCTACCAGGTGGTAGTTGCGGCGGTTCGTGTCGCGCTCCTGCATCCGCTCGGCGCGGATGGTGAGCACGTCGTCATCGACGATCACCTCGACGTCGTCCGGCCGCGCGCCGGGCATCTCGGCGGTGACCTTGAATGCCTGGTCGTCTTCGCTGACGTCCATGCGCGGAGCGACGATGTTGCCGCCGGCGGCCGGCGCCTCGGCCGTGCTGCCGCCGACGTTGTCGAAGAGCTGCTCCATCTCGCGGCGCAGCAGCTGGAACGGATCGCTGCGCGGGCTGCCGAATCCGAAGGGCAGCAGGTTGCCTCGTGCCATGAAATGCTCCTTGGTGTGGGACGAGGCGCCAGCGTGCGCCTAGCGGCGCCGCGGCGTTTCCCCAATGCTGCGTTTCGCGCCGCAGGGCTGCGGCGGCTTGCGCGGGCGATGCGCATCCATCGTCCGGGTCCTACAGGGGGCGCCGGCGCTGCTGCGAACATGAAGGCCTCCACTCCGCGAACCATCTCGCAGCCGCCATGCAGGAATCCGAACCTCCCTTTGCCTTGCTCGGCGGCCTCAATGTCGCCCTGCTCGCCGCGCCCGGCAGCGATGCCGAGGCGCTCGCCGCCATGCGCCGTGGACTCGAGGCGCAGGGCGTGATCGTCTACGTGCTGTCGCCGGGTCCGCCCGGAACGCAGCCGCTTCCCGCGGACAGGCGCATCGCGGATGCCGACCCGATGGCCTTCGACGGCGTAGTGGTGGTGGGCGGGGCTGAAGGTGTGGCGCACCTGCGCGCCGCGCCGGAGAGCCTGCAGTTCATCCGCGGAATCAACCGCGACGGCAAGCCGCTGGGCGCGCTGGGCGAAGGCGTGCTGCTGCTGCTCGACACCGGGCTGGCGGCCGGGCGTCAGCTCTGCGCCGCCGAGGGCGTGGCGGGCGAGCTCTGGCGCTCCCGCGCGCGGCGGGCGCACGAGCCGGTGTGCGCGCAGGAGCGCTGGGTGACCGCCACCGGCCGCGAGGCGCTCGACGCCTTCGAGGCCGCGTTCCGGAAGCTGCTGGAGGAGCGCCGCCGCGAGAGCCTCGCGAGCGAAGCGGACGCGACGCCGAGCTCCGCGGGCGAGGACGGCTAGCAGCCGGACCGGGCCGGCGACTGGCTCGAGGCCACGCGCCCTCAGCCTCTCGTTCGCGCCATGTCGCCGCGTTGCGCACGCAAGGAACCGCAGGAATCGAAAACCAGACCCGCACGCCGAGGCCTAAGCTGCGGCATCACCGAACACCTGATGGAGGCATTGCCATGGAACGCATCTGGTTCGTCGTGGCCGACCAGGGTCGGGCGCGTGTGCTCGAACGCGCGAAGCCGAGGGCTCCGCTGCAGGAACTGCAAGATCTGCGCGACGAGCTCGCGCTTCTCCCCGGGGCGGAGCTGCGGCGCGACGCGAAGGGCCGCCTCTACGGCAGGGGCGAACGCTTCATGGGTCACACCACCGAGCCGAAGACCGAGCCGCACAGGAAGGAGGCGCAGAGGTTCGCACGCCAGATCGCCCACCTGCTGGAGCAGGCGTGCAACGAGCGGCGCTACGACCGGCTGCTCATCGCTGCTGCCCCGGCGTTCCTCGGCGTGCTGCGCCAGGAATTGCCGGAGCGCGTGCGCAAGGTGCTCGCCGGCGAGCTGGACCAGGATCTCGTGAACCTGGACGTGCACCAGCTGGAGCAGCGGCTCCACGCCCTGCCGGCGCACGCGTGAACGCGCGCGGACTGCATCGCTTCCGGCCGCCTTCGACCCGATGCGTCAGCGCGCAATGAGCCGCGCGCACCGCCGCCGCGCGCCATGAACAGCAGGTCGATGGAAGAAAGGACGGCGGGTCCTCCCTATGCTTCTCTGAGTGGTCGCAGCACTTTCGCGTGCGAGCCCGTTTGCCGCAAGGAGAGCCTCATGCATGCCCTGCCACCCGCCCTCGCCTTCGCCCTGGGCCTCGCACTGGCCGACGCAGGTCGACCGCCCGGGCCGGGCCTGCACGGCCCGGTGCTCGTCGCGTTCGACGGCGACGGCGCCGTCGAAGACGTGGTCGAGGCTTCCGGCGTCGCCGAAGCGATCGCCGCCATCGAACACAAGACCGGGGCTGCCGGGTCGCTGCTGGTGCTGCTGGTACCGGTCGCGGCTGGCGAATGGGAAGCCACCTGCGCGCAGGCCAGCCGCGTGCACGCCGGCGCCGCGGGCGCCTGAGGCGCCTGAGGCGCCCGGAGCGGCCCGAGCCCGATGCTTTCACTGCCAGGAGAAATCGATGAAGAAAATGCTTCCCGCGATGCTCGCCATCGCACTTGCCGGCTGCGTCCAGACGGCTCCCCAGACCCAAGCGGTGGAAGAGGAGACCCTGATGCTCAGCGGCGCCCAGGAGTCGCCGCCGGTGCATACCAGGGCCACCGGACAGGCGGCCATCGTGATCGAGGAGGACGGCAAGGTGAGCGGCGTGGTGTTCGCGCCCACGCTGCCGGACGCCACCGTCGCCATCGACGATGACGCCGACACCGCGGTGCCGGTGGTGGTGATGCTCACGCCGGTGGCGCCCGGGCGCTGGCAAGTTCCCGCAGGCACCCGGCTCACCGGCGCGCAGATGGAGCACTATGAGGCCGGCCGGCTCGCCGCCAACGTTCGCACGCCCCGGCACCCGAAGGGCGAGCTGCGCGCGCAACTGAATGCCAAGACGCACACCCCGTCCACAAGCAACCGCTGACCCTCGAGAGACCCACCTCCGGCAGAAAGGAAGATGCCATGCCAGCAGTCAACAACGTCGGCTCCAGCGACTTCGACGCGGCGGTCGCCGGCCCCGGTCCGGTCCTGGTGGACTTCTCGGCCTCGTGGTGCGGCCCGTGCCGCGCCATGGCGCCGGCCCTGGAGAAGTTCGCCGCGAGCCGCAGCGACCTCGGCGTCGTGAAGGTCGACATCGACGACGCGCCGGATATCGCCGGGCGCTACTCCGTGCGCTCAGTTCCCACGCTCGCCTTGTTCGTCGAGGGCAAGCCGGTGGCGGCCCAGCCGGGAATGATGAGCGAAGGGCAGCTGGCCCAGTTCGTCGACCAGCACATGCCTGCCGCCGCTCCCCGCAAGCCGGTGACTCAGGACCCCAACCGGCCCCAGGTGGACCTGGACTGGTAAGGCTCGGCCATGGCCCCACAGGAACGGACGCTGCCCCGCCTGCGAGCGGAACTGGAGCGAACGCCGGCAGCGGATATCGAGCATTTCAAAGAGACCGCGCGGCCGCTGCTTCAGCAGCTCGGGCGCCATGTCCGCCGCGCGCGCGCGGCGATCTCGAGGGCGATTTCCCGACCGCCGACCGCTTTGTCTCGCTGGAGCGGCGCTTGCCCGAGCGCCAGGCGCTGGACGAGGACATCGACGAGGCGGTCTACGACTACTGGCAGCCGGATCAGGTGCTGAAGCTCGAGGACGCCGTGCCGATCGACGCGCCGACGCCCGAGCAAGCCGTCGAACGGAAGGAGCTGCGGCGCGTGCTGGGGCAGGTGCTGGCGGAGCTTCCGGATGATTGGCGGCGCGCGGTGCTGCTGACGCAGGCCGACAACCTTCCGCGCGCCAAGGTGGCGCGCCAGCTCGGCATCAGCGAGGAAGGACTGCGGCGGCGCATCGAACACGCGGACGCCTACCTGCGCGCCCGCCTCAGCGAGCTGGGCGTCGGTCCGGGCGAGGCCGGGGACGCCACCCGCCGCAACGCGCCGCTGGCGCCGCGCGAAACGGCCGACGATTCGCTGGAGCAGGCCTTCGAACGCGTCGGTCGCGAAGCGATCCAGCCGGCGCCCGCGGGCCGCCCCTCATGACGGCCCTGCTCCGCTCAGTGCGCCATCCGCACCGGGAAGGTGATGGACACGTGATCTCACGCGGACCTCCATCCTCGAAGAGGTCGCACCCCTGCCACGGCGACCGGGACGTCCCGCGCGTGGAGCCATCGACGTTGGAGGTGCGGCGACACTGACGCGCGACCAGATCTTCGACAGGGCCGTTGAAGAGATCTCGATGGTCGGCTTGGTGCGTGAGCTGAGTGTTGCACCGGCCCTGCTCCATTACCACGTCGGAAGCCGGGACGGGTTGATCTCCGGCGTCGCCAATAGATTTCCTCGCGCTCGCGCGGACGGCATGAAGCCGTTGACCGTACGCTGGAAGGAATATTTACATCAGGAGTCCGTCCCGACCTGCCGGTCCTCTGCGCCGTGGCGACGCAGCCCCAAGCCACCGTCAGCCCGCGCGCGCCGCTGAGGCACGGCGGCAGCCCGTGTAGCCAAGCACATCCTGGGTCTGGCAAAGACTTTCCAGGATTCGACAGGCGGCCGCTTCAGGGCATGCTTGATGAGCGAAAGTTAGTTCGCGACAGGGTCATTAAATGGCGCAGACTGTTATACCCGATGCGACCAAGACCGGTTGCGTGTCGTTCAACAAAAGGAATCATGTCATGGTCACAGTCGCGTTGTTCGTTCGACTAGTGGGCCGTAACGATTGAATCGGGAGTAATTCGCCTTGTTGGGTCGAAGTACTTCCACTTCACGGACTTGGGTTGCTCGTTGTACTTGCGGATGTAGCGCATGAGCTT
>NZ_JAUJZH010000038.1 GCF_030486595.1 Variovorax ginsengisoli
GCAGCAGCAGTCGGTGTTGAGATTCTCAAGGAGCTATTCAGCCGACGTGTTCGATCATTCCGATCCAACGCGGTGGCTCGGCGTTTGACAAACTGAGGGAAGCCCTTGTAGGGCCTTCATGCCGGAATACCACTGATTACCCTTCTTGGCCTGATGCATCTCGGGGTCACGCTCGCCTTCAGCGTTCTTGGTCGAACTGGACGCGGCGATCAGCGTGGCATCCACAGCAGTGCCGGTACGCAGCAACAGGCCTTTGGCTTGAAGGATGTCGTTGACCACGCGCAGCATGCCAACGGCTAGGTATGAAGGCCCAATAGGTTATTGCGGGTGTTCACCCGGAGAAGTTTTGAGAGACTGGAAATCGCCAAACCCCCAATCGACTCACAACTCTGAACCGGATGAACACCCATAAGAATGCCCGATTGACGTACCTGCGCCGCCTGGAGATGGTTCAAGACATCACTGAGCGTGGCGTCAGCGCATCAGATGCCGCTGCCGCGCATGGTGTCAGTGCCGTCACCGCCCGCAAGTGGCTCGCCCGTCACCTGGTCGATGGCGCGTCGGGCCTGCTGGACAAATCCTCTCGCCCCGAGAAGTCACCTCGGTCCATCGCGCCTCATGTAGCTCTGGCCATCGTTGAGCTGCGCCGCAAGCTGTACACGAAGCTCCCGCTCGGTGTTCTCGTCCAACTCAATCGTCTTGGCAACCCGCATCGCTCCAACCTCCTGGGCGATTGGAGTATGCCGGAGCAATTACGTTCTGATACTTTGCGCGCACTGCACTAGGAGGCGGATATCAGGGAAAAAGAGGCCCCGGCACGGTGCCGCACTGGCAGTGTGTCGATCAGGCAGCCGTGGCTGGCCGAGAGCTAGCTGGGGTGGTTCGCCGCGGCACCCGAAGGCACGGTCGGTGGCATGGTCGCGCTGAAGAACTCGCGGAAATGCTGCTGCACCGTGGCCGCACAGTCCACACAGCCCGTGCTCTCGGGGTCGTACAGCGCCTTCGGCCAGTTCGAAGCACTGGGCAGAACGCTGCTCGTGACCTCGATGCCCGCCGCACGCAGGCGGCCCGCGAAGGTCAGCGCTTCGTCGCGCATGGCGTCGTCCGCCCCCACCAGCACCAGCGCGGGCGCCAGCGACGACAGCCGCAACGAGCCGCTCGGCACCGCATAGGGATGCACGGTGCTCGAGGGGCCGTTCAAGTACTTTTTCCAGCCGCTGGCCCAGCGGCATTCGGGCTCGTCGCTGGTGGCGTTGCGCAGCGAGGCAGTGCCGGCGCACGGGTCGAGCATCGGCGAAAGCAGGATCTGGCCCGCCACCGGCGGATAGGCCCGGTCGCGGGCGATCAGCGCCACTGCGGCCGTCAGGTTGCCGCCGGCTTCCTCGCCAGCCAGGTACACCTTCGCGCCCTTGCCGCCGAGCTTGGTGCGCTGCTTGTAGAGCCATTCGAGGGCGGCATAGCCCACCTCGATGGGCTCCGGGAATGGCGACTGGGGCGCCAGCGGGTAGGCGAGCGACACCACCACCGCACCCGCTCCAGCCAGCAGCCGCGCCACATTGCGGCCGTTGTCAAGGCCGCCGCAGACGAAGGTGCCGCCGTGAAAATGCAGCACCAGCGGCGCCACGTCTCCCTTGGCGCGCTGTCCGTACGCACGAGCACTGACCGGTTCGCGGCCGGGCAGCTCGATCGACAGATCGGCTTCCACGCCTTGTGCCACCGCGCGGGCAGCGGCTTCGGCAGAACGGGGCGATGGAACGGTAGACATAGGCGACCTCGGGAGGGTGGGCGATGGTTCAAATATAAGTCGCCCAGTGAGACATTGAACAGGCAAGCCGCCCCCGCGCCGTTTCCAAACCGACAACAATCGAAGCCCTCCGCTGGGGAATGGCTGCTTGTGTGAGAATCCGCTCTCCCCGGTGTGGGCCGGGTACTAGTCCACTGAATCGTTGAAATCGGATGTGTATGCTCCATCTTGAAAGGCATGCACAGGATGAAGTTGACGGCCGACGAGCGCGGCGAACTGGAAGCAGTGATTCGCAAGCGCAGTGGCAGTGCAGCGTTGGCGCGGCGCGCGCGTTGCGTTCTGCTGTGGGCCGACGGGTGAACGTCGGGTAGACATCCGCGCCAAGCTGGCCTGCAACGACGCTTTCGTCACGCGATGGACCAAGGCGTTTGAACTTCAAGGTCTCGCCGGGCTGGTGTCGCTGCACCCGGGGCCGCGCGCCTGTACGGCCGGTGGCCAAGCTGGAAGCGCGTGTGCTCAACAGGACGCTCAAGCACAAACCGAAAGATGGCTCCACGCACTGGAGCAGCCGCAAGCTGGCGGGCGAACTGGGCGACGTATCGTTCTCTGCCGTGCAGCGCATCTGGCGCAAGCACGGACTGCAGCTGCATCGGCTGGAGCGGCACCTCGTCTCCAACGACCCCAACTTCGAGACCAAGGCTGCGGACGTGATCGGCCTGTACCTGAACCCGCCGGCGCACGCCGCCGTGTTCTGCGTGGACGAGAAGACGGCGATCCAGGCGCTGGATCGCAAGGACCGCATGCTGCCGCTGGCGCCGGGCCATGCCGAGAGCCACGGGTTCGAGTACAAGCGCAACGGCACCCTCAGCCTGTTCGCTGCCCTGAACACCGCTACCGGCGAAGTCCTTGGCATGACCGCCTCGCGCCACACCAGCGAGCAGTTCGTCAGCTTCCTCGGCGACGTCGTCGGCACTCAGCCGCAGGGCCGCGAGATCCACGTCATCTGCGACAACGTCAGCAGCCACAAGACCGAGCTGGTCGAGGCCTTCCTGGCTGAACACGAGAACGTGCGGATCCACTACACGCCCACCTACTCGTCGTGGCTCAACCAGGTCGAGAACTGGTTCTCGCGCATCCAGCGCGACGTCATCAGCCGCGGCATCTTCACCTCGTTCAAGGACCTGGACAAGAAGCTCATGCGATATATCCGTCGGCACAACAAGGACCCCAAGCCGCTGAAGTGTAAGTACGACAATCCCCAGCGCCGACACCACCAATTCTTCTGATTCAGTGGACTAGCAATGCTCGACGAAGGCATCGGGTTCAGTCTGGCGCCGTGAACTTGAATGACTGCGCCGCGCCAGTCGCCTCGACGGTGCCTGATCAATGCGACAAAATGTCTTGCGCCGATCGGCAAGGCGTCGTTGAAGTTGCGGCTTGCGTTGTGGAGGGGACGCCGCGTTTCGAACCAACAGCGCTGATACCGATGAACGCTGTGGCACATGGATCGACTGTCAGCAAAGCGCCGAAATCCTCTGAATTCATCGTCGGGCGAGAGTTGCCGTCAACATTGCCACTCCCGACGACTTTTGTCGCGCTGGTGACTCGCGTCAGCTCAGCCGACCTCTAGGCGCCGCTGCACCACGTCCAGCAGCACCTGAGCGCCCTGGACGAGTTGCTGCTCTTCCGTGTGCTCGCGCGGGTTGTGGCTGATGCCTTCGTGACTCGGCACAAAAATCATGGCTGCCGGTGCGATGCGCGAGATCATCTGGGCGTCGTGGCCAGCTCCCGATGTCATGCGGCGGTACGTGAAACCAAAACGAAGCGCTGATGCTTCGATTTCGTCGGCCAGACTGGGATCGAACACCACCGGCTCGAAGCGCACGAGCCGCTCGGTTTCGATCTTCACCCCTCCTGCACCGCAGTTTTCGCTAAGAAGGCAGCCAGAAGTTTCTCCGCCGCTTGCAAACGTTGTTCGTCGGGATCGCGCAGGTCTACCGTGATGACTGCCTTGCGGGGGATAACGTTGATAACGTCGGGCTCGAGACGCAGCGAGCCAACCGTGGCCAATGTCGTTTCGGGAGCTGCACCTGACCACCTGCTCACGCAGGAAAGCCACGATCGCGGCGGCCACATAACCCGCGTCATGGCGCAAGCGAGTAGGCGTGGTTCCAGCGTGGTTCGCTGTGCCTTGAACCGTGATCTTTTGCCCGGATATTCCTTGGCGACTTTCGACCACTCCGATGAGTCGACCTTCAGCCCCCAAGAATGGGGCCTTGCTCGATATGCAGTACCAGATACTCACGAGGGATGATGGCGCCTGGGCTCCATCTCGCCTGCGTACCCGATGCGGGCCAATTCATCGCCCAACCGCGTCCCATCAGTTCCGATCGCGTCGAGAGCGGCTTCCGCCGAACCTGACTCTGCACCGATGTCCTGAACATCGCCACGAACTCATGTGTGGAGGTTGGCGAGCTAGGGTGGCCGGGCCCTGGTCTTACTTCTAAGGGTTTCGTCCATGGGTCGACTGCCGAACTCGGGGTCGGCGCTCTCTTGGCGACGTCGGACCTGGCGGTTTGAGCGCATCCACTGCCCCTTCAGCAATGACGCGGCTCCTCCGCAACATCACAGCCGACTGGGGCACGCGGCCATGGACTAGAAGGAAGCGAGGAGCCAGTTCCCCTTAGGTCACTCCCAATGTCGGTTGCATTGAAATCGGCTCACAGGGCCCGCAGGAACGCCAGAAGTTCCCGGTTGACCGCCAAGGGTTGCTCCTGCTGAATCCAGTGCCCGCAATTCGGAATAATGATCGATCCGCGCAGGTCCATGAGCACCTCTGGCGCGCGAGCGATCGCCTGCTGACTCCAGATGGTGACAATGTCGCGATCACCGCCGATGTAAAGCGCTGGTACTTCGATCGGCTTGCCTTGATGCTGACCGAGAATCTCCCAATCTAGATCTGAGTTCCGGTAGTAATTCAGCGGACCGGTTAGTCCACCATATTCAAGTTCTGCCAGACAGACTTCTAGGATGTCTTCGCTGAGCCAAGCCGGCAGCTTCTCTGGTTGCTCGAGTAGCGCATTGAAGGTTCCGGATCGAGGCACGGACATGACGGCACGAACAAAATCGCGGAGCATATCCTCGGGCAACCTTGTTAAGTCCACACCTGCAAGCTCTGGAGGCAAGGGCCGGTCAGCAGATAGAGTGTAAAACGCACTCGTCAGCCAACTCCGCAGATCCCGCTCTGCTTCACGCGCCGCGATATCGCCGGGGAGGGAGAAATATTCGTGATAGAACATCGAGTCAGGACCAGCCAGCTGGCGGTTCGCCACGCTCGGCCGCAATTCGCCGAAGGGGTTACCCGGTAGACAAGCCAAGCCACGCGCGCCGAACGGAACACTAAGCCCGACCACTGCGCGAAATATATCTGGTCGCGTCCACGCTGCGGTCCAAGCCACCGGCGCTCCTAGGTCGTGGCCGACGATAACTGCGCTCGATTCACCCAGAGCCTCGACCACGCCGACGCAGTCTGCAACCAGTTCTGTGATTCGGTATGCGACGGCTTCAGCGGGCTTGGACGATCTCCCGTAGCCCCGCATATCCATGGCGACCGCGCGATATCCTGCCGCCGCTAACGCGTCGAGTTGGTGTCGCCAAGAGTACGACGATTCGGGGAATCCGTGACACAACAGCACCATCGGCCCTGACGATCCGGCAATCTTCAGGCGAATGCGCTGGCCATTGGATTGAACACTTCTCGATTCCCAGTCAGCTATAGACATAGTCCACTCTCCAATTAACTCTAGATGCGCCAAGCAGCTTTGTACTTGTTCGCATCTGCTCAATGAAATTCCTCCCCAGACCCATACGCCCGGGGAGCGAAGCAGCCAAACGATTGGACCCTTGAGCCCCCACTACAATGTCAAGCGACGAATGTGGACGGCATGGAAGGGTCACAATGCGCATCCGAAGCGCGCCGCAAGCCAAGCATCTCGACACCGCGCTTGCGCAGCAACTCTGAGTCACTAGTCAGAGCGCGTTGCAGACACTCGTCGATGTAGGCCTCGTCACTCTGCAGGCGCGACAGATCGACGCGCCAGCCCATGCCAGCCATCAGCCATTTAAAGGAGACCAGATTGAGGAAGCGGGTGCTTCCTTCCGGGTCTCTGGTGTGTGCCGCATTCATAGGTAAAACAGCTGCTAGTGCCGATCACTAGTTGGACGGTGCGCGGCTGGGCTATGGAACGATGATGATCTTGGCATCACGTTCTGGATCGGCCAATCGGGCAAAGGCGTCCGGTACCCCGTCGAGTCCTACATGGCTGGTGATAAGCGCACCGACCTGCAATCGGCCGGAAACGATATGCGAGAACGCCTCTGCGAATTCCTCGATCGTGTAGGCGATACTGAAGGCCAGATCAACCTCCTTCATGATGGCGAACGTGGGGTAGAAGGTGTCCAGTTCCATGCAAAGGCCAGCTACAACGATCTTGGAACACGGAGGGGCACCGGCCAGAATCTTCTGGATAATGCCGGGTACGCCGACGCACTCGAAGATGATTGAAGGGCGAAATGAAAACGCTGGGAACATCGGCGTTTGGCGACCAAAGCGCGTTGGGTCCGGAGCGGCGGCGACAGATCGCCACGAGTCGTAGGGCGACGTTTCGCGTGGGTCGACCACAATGTCGGCCCCAAGAGCGGCGGCCATCGCACGACGCGATGGCGAAAAATCCGCCGCGACGATCGGGCCAACGCCGCGCATCTTGAGCACGGCAATAACTGCCAGCCCGATGGGGCCACAGCCAATGACGATCGGCACGTCATCGGATCCCAGCCCACCCCGATTGACGGCATGCAAGGCCACCGCGAGCGGCTCGGCCAAGGTAGCCATGTCACTGGGCACGTCGTCGGGCACCGGCATGAGGAGATCTTCCGACAGCACCATGTATTCGGCAAATCCGCCAGGCGTGTCCAAGCCGCCAAATCCGAGTGTCACCGGCTGCGGTCGGAGGAGGAAGGGTGCCGAGACGACGCGCGTGCCGACCTTTTGTGCCCCACGACTTCCCGGCCCGTGCTCAACCACCTCTGCACAGAATTCGTGACCAAGAACTACTGGCTTGCTGGGATCGAAGAGCTCTATGCCTGCCACCTCGCGTGCACTAGCGAGCAATTTTCCGCCGTGCGCAACACAGTGCAGGTCGCTCCCACAAATTCCGCACGCCAGAGTCTTGACGAGGACCTCGCCCGATCCGGGTTGAGGAATTGGTGCGTCGGCCATCGCAAGGCCTCCGCCTTGCATGACAACAGCGCGCATCGTCATTTTTGACTCCTTTCGACGGCATAGTGGGCCGAGCCACCCTTCAAGTACTGAACGGCATCGAGGCCCTGAGCCTTTGCACACGTCTTGATCAGGTTTTGAAATGTGATGGCATCGAGAACTGAGATGAACTTGCCTTCTTCATCGAAGTGCACGTTTCCGCCGAAGACGATGAAGAAGACGACCGTATCCTCGGTGTTGGTTTCCGGGACGCAGAAGGTGTGCATCGACGAGGAGGGCTCGTACAGGTAGGAGCCCGGGGTCTGCACCTGGTCCGGATATTCCTTGTAGAACCAGCTGCCCTTCAGCGTATATCCGTGGACGGCGCCCGTGTGCAGGTGGGACGGCACCACAATCCCGGGCGCAAAGATGCCGATTACTGCCGAAACCCCGGCTTCGGGATCGGCCAACAGCGGCTGGAAGTGAATCCCCGGTCCTAGCGCGTCTTTCATGACCGGGATGTCCTTGACGTTGAGCGTTAGAAGCTCGTCCTGCGGAAGCGTGAAGACGGGTGCCTTGAATGCAGCGTGGGTGGTCATTGAATTCTCCTGTGGTTGTAAATTTCGGTGTGACTTGAATCGGTTTGTAGTGCACGAGCGCTAGTTCGGTTCCACCGCGCTCGAGGGAAATCATGACAGGGCATGGTTTCTCCGACTTGCCTTTGAGCGAAGTTTGCTTAGCATTTGACGACTATGACGGATCTGATCCGGGGCTTGGCGTTGCTCCACTTTGCAAACTTGGTGTCGACTCTCGGTGGCGACGCCGACTCGCTTTTGCGAGCGCACGGCGTCGATCCAGACGCGGCAGGTAGCTATGAGCGGTTCGTCACCTACAGGGGCTTCGCCGAAGTTATCGGTTCGGCGGCGGTTGAACTTGATTGCCCCGACTTCGGTATGCGTCTCGGCCGCAAGCAGGGGATCGAAATCCTCGGTCCCGTCGCGCTCCTGATTCGCCATTCCGAGACCGTCGCCCACGCACTTGACAGGGTGTCGCGATATCTATATTTCTGCGCGCCGCCTGATACCACTTTGCTCACCCGTGGATCGCGATCGGCAGAATTCACCTTCGGAATCGCCCGGCGGCAAATTGCGTATCGGGATCAGATGGTCGAAAAGAGCCTCAGTATCGCGATGGATGCCTTCCGACTTATGCTCGGCGAAGGTTTTGTGCCGCTTCGTGTCACCTTTCAGCATCGTCGCATCTCGGCTTCCGAGAGGTATAGCGACGTGTTCGGCTGCCCAGTCCAGTTCGGAAGCGATGTGAACTCTATTCATCTGCCCAGCGGCGCGCTGAATGAACCAATCCGCGGGAGGGACGCGATGGTGCTCTCATTGGCAGAAAACTACCTCGCCCAGACCGGCCCCACTTTTTCCCTGAGCCATCACGTTGAGGAAATGATCCATCGGCTTTTGAACCTGAACCGAGCCACCCTCGTAGAGGTCGCACACGAGATGGCCGTTCATCCTCGTGTACTTCAGCGCAGACTTGCCGAATCAGACACGTCATTCGAGGAAATCTTGGACGACGTGCGGCGCGCCCTAGCCTGGCAGCTGTCGACGACGGGCATGCAGATTTCGCAGATCGCGGAAAAGCTCGGATACTCTGAACAGAGCAGCTACGCTCGAGCTTGCCGGCGGTGGTACGGCGAATCACCCCGGCAACTGATCGAGCGCCGTCGGAGCCTGACGGACGCAAGTGGACCCGC
Organism: Variovorax ginsengisoli; assembly: GCF_030486595.1. GTDB lineage: Bacteria > Pseudomonadota > Gammaproteobacteria > Burkholderiales > Burkholderiaceae_C > Variovorax > Variovorax ginsengisoli_B. Next base: position 8,767 of record NZ_JAUJZH010000038.1, read on the forward strand.
CCAGAGGTTTGAGAACGCGCGCGTTGTTAGGACGACGAAACAGGCGGCCGCCAATGACATGGTTCGAATAGCCCGCTGGTAGTGCAATGAGGGCGACTCGTCCGCTTTTGGCGCAGGTGCGCTGAAGTCGAAGTCGCGGGGCGGCCCACGGCCCCGCTGCGCGTCGATGAGTAAGGAAGTCGCCTACCTTGGCCGGCAGCGACAGTCATGCGTAAGGCCGCCGCCCCTAGTTGGGCCTGGCCTGCTAGCCCTCCGCGGGCTGGAAAAGGCGGTCGCGACCGCGGAAGGCCAGGCTGTGCTCGACCCACACCGATCCCGATGCGAGCCGGCGTCATACTCCTCCCGAACGAGCGATGCGCGGCTGGGCGGGCGATGCTGCGCGCGGGGACTCCAATCTTTCGCGTAGCTCGGCGCCCAGTAGGGCACCCTCTGTGTTCGGACGACTCGACTCGACACGCAGCGACCGTTGATCGTATCGCCGACATCGCGGGCAGCCCCGCGCCACAGGTCGAACCACGCGGCGTTGAACCCTTTTAGGATTGCGGATTCCTGTCATGGCTCCTTGGTCTGCAGCACCACCGCACCCGTCCGTTTTTCTGTCTCGACGATCTCATGAGCCTGGGCGCATGCTTCTAGAGGGAGGATGTTGGCGACGGGGACCTCCAGCGCACCGCGCGTCAGCATCTCGTTGATTCGTCTGGCCGCAGCATGTCTTTCCTGCGGGGTGAGAAGGTACACCAGCAAGAACTCCAAACGTACGCCCTTGAACATCAGTGCATAAAACGGCAGCGGCGGCTGTTGGTTCCTGCTGGAGCCATACGCCACGATCACGCTTCGCTCGGACACGAGTTCCGAGACGGCCGGAATGTTAGTGCCGAACTCTACTTCGACCACATGCTCCAGCCTTCTCCCATTCGTAGCACGCAGCACTTCGTCGACCAAGTGTTCGCTTGTGTAGTCGACGAAGGCATCCGCGCCGAGGCGAAGGACCCGGACCTTGTCGGCCCCGCGGCCTGATGCGACGACGAAAGCACCGGATTGCTTTGCGATCTGGACAGCCAGGCTGCCCACGGTTCCACCGCCCCCACTGACAAACACGACCTTCGAATCGACTGGGCCGTAGCCCGTAACTGCATGGCAGGCTGTCAGGGCAGGGATGCCGAGCGCTGCACCTACCTCGAAAGGAACATTCGCTGGCAGTGGGAAGACCAAGGCCTCGTTGATGCTGATGAATTCCGCCGCGGTTCCACAGGCTCGATGCCATTGAGCATTGGCGATCCAGACGCGATCACCAGTAGCAAAGCGGCTCGACCGGCTGCCCAAACCTGCCACGACTCCTGCTCCATCGCTGTGAGGGATGATCTGCGGGTAAGCCATTGCACTCTTGCCGCCACGCAAGCCGGCGCGTGCCTTGACGTCGGATGGGTTGACGCCCAATGCCTGAAGCCGGACGAGCACTTCTCCGGGCGCGGGCGTCGGCGTGGGCTTCACGCCATACCGCAGTGTGTCACGCGCAGGCCCCACGCTTGTCAAGCGACATCAGGAACTGGTCCCCTGGCGACATGAAGAACTGACCCCCGGGTTGTTGATCAATCTGTTGTGACCGCATCTTTCGCGCTGGCCTGGTAAACCAGGCCAGCGCGGCGCTTCGATCTGAGGCGGTAGCTATCGCCGCGGATCGTGATGACGTGGCTGTGATGCAGCAGCCGGTCCAGGATCGCGGTGGCGACCACGGCGTCGCCGAACACGGCTCCCCATTCGGCAACCGAGCGGTTGCTGGTCACCAGCATCGAGCCGCGCTCGTAGCGCCTGCTCACCAGTTGGAAGAACAAGTGGGCAGCGTTGACCTCGAACGGCAGGTAGCCAAGCTCGTCGACGACGAGCAGCTTGGGCTTGGTGAAGTGCACGAGTTTCTCCTCGAGCCTGCCTTCGGCGTGAGCACGTGCCAGTTGCGTCACCAGCCCGGTGGCCGGCACGAACAACGTAGAGTAGCCACGCACGATGGCCTCGCGGCCGAGTGCCACGGCCAGTTGCGTCTTGCCCACGCCGGGCGGCCCGAGCAGCAACACGCTATCGCCGTTGCCGATCCAGCGCGAGGTGGCAAGCTCGCGGATCTGCTTGGGATCTACCGACGGCTGCGCTTCGTACTCGAAGCCCTCCAGCGTGCGCACGCACGGGAACTTGGCAATCGACATGCCCATCTGGATGCGTCGTTCGTCCTTACGCGCGACCTCGGCCGCGCACAGCATCGACAGCGCCTCGCGCAGATTCAGTTCGGCACGCCCAGCTTGGTCGAGCAGCGTATCGAGCTGGTCGCGGATGGCGGTCAGCTTCAACCGCGTCAGCATCGGTTCCAGGTCGCCCGACACTTCCAACGCCGGGGCCTTGGCCCTCTTGCCGGCGGCCGTCACCAGCGGCCTCCGAGCGCGCTCTCGTACTCGGCCAGCGGGCGCAGCAGTTCGGCGGGCATTGCCGGCGGCAAGGTCGCGGGCGAGCCGTCGGCCGGTGGCCTGACCAGCCAGCTCACGCCCACGAGGTTCGCGCCGACGATGCCAGCGAGGTGTGTGCGCTCGATGACGGTGGTTCGCCGGCCAGCGTTCTGCGCGTGACAGGCGATCTCCTGGCCCGCATAGAGCACTCGGACCTGCCGCTCGGAGACGACGACAGTCACGCTCTCGCCGATGAGCTTCCACGGCACGCTGTAGCGGTTGGTGTCCAGCTCGATGCAAGCGTCGCTGTGCACGCGCCGGGTGAGCTCGCGTACCTGCAGGAAGGGAGCGCGGGCAGCCAGCGGAGCGAGTGCCTGGCGCTCGTCGCGCTCGAAGCGTTGCGCCGGCGGCTCCGCAGTCGTGCCGTGCACGCGCAGGTCGGCAACCTCCCGCATCCAGCGCGCGAGGTGGGCCTGCAGGTGTTCTGTCGACGCGAAGCGATGCCCTGCGATGGCGTTGCGCTTGACGTAGCCGACACCGCGTTCGTCCTTCCCCTTGGTCTGTGCGCGATACGGCGCACAAGCCCGGGGCGTCACCTTCCAGTACCGGCAGAAGGCGTGGAAGCGGTCGTTGAAGCGAACCTCCCGGGTCTGCATGTCGTGCTCGTTGACGAGGGCCCGGGCGTTGTCCACGAGCACCTCCTGCGTCGTGCCGCCGAAGTGCCTGAAGGCGCCTTCCAGGCCCTGCAGCCAAGCCGACTGGCGCTCGTGCAGGAACATGGCGACGAAGGTGCGCCGGGAGTAGCCCAGCGTTGCGACGAACAGGTGCACCTTCAGCGGTTCGTCGGCCACCGGAACGCGCACGGTGCCGAAGTCGATCTGCAACTGACGGCCGGGCGGCGTCTCGTAGCGCACGGTCGCCACGCTCTGGGCCAGGAGCTCTCGGCGCAGATGCGCCACCGCGCGTTCGACCGTGCGCAGGCTGACCGCGACGCCGTGCACGCGCAGTAGCTCTTTGCGCACGACATCGCAGTTGCCTCGGTGCTGGCGGAACTGGCCTGCCAACCACTCGGCGTGCTCGGTCAAGCGACCGACTCTCGGAGGCGATTCGTAGGGCTGCCAGCCGCCTTGGCGCAGGTATCGCCGCACGGTGTTGCGGCTGCACCCCAACTCGTTGGCGATGCGCTTGGCGCCCCAGCCGAGCGACGCCAGTTTGAGCATCGCCTCCACGTCCTCCGGTGCCTGCATCGCCTGTCTCCAATCGATCCGTTCGGATCGCGGAGCTTGCTCGAACACGTTGCCTTCCATCTTGGCCTCCTGCCATGAGGGGGGTCAATTCCTCATGTCGTCAGGGGGGCAGTTTGTCGTGTCGCCTGACAACGCTGTCGTACCAAATGGCTTTCATACTAGTAGTCAGTCGTTCCACCGCACTTGGCGGGATCCACGACCCATGACGGCATGCCCCTAGCGGGGGGCGGCGTCCGGCACAGAGGTCGGTTTGTACTTGGGGCCTCGAACCCGTCTATCAGTTGGACCCGCGGGTTCACGAGAACCCCGGACGATCGCCTGGAGCATTGCTCCCCTGAGCACGCATCGCAGACTTCGATGACAAGGGCCGCATGCCGATGTTGCCGCACAATGTTGGCGACCATTCAAGTTATTTATATGCGCTGTACGGGCATGAACCTTCAAAAGAAAACCGTGATGACCTGCGTTAGCATCGCGGGCGGCGGCCCTGTGCCTGGGCGTAAGACCGACGACGCGATGCGGCCGGCCGATCTGCTCGCCGCGAGGCCACGTCCAAGAGGTTTTGGGACGCTTGCACATAGTGCCGATGCCCGCGGCGCCGTCTTGTTGATAGCCGGCTGTTTTCATTGGATTCTCACGGACAAAGCGGTTTGAAAGGGCCGGCTCTCACTGAACGCTATCGCAATGTCGTGGGCTCTCAGTGTGACACGATTGCGGTCACTGGACGTCCTATCCCGATTTCGGCGCGAACCAGTTGAGCATCGAACGCGTTGCGCTCTGAAGCTGCACGGACGCTCCGGTCCAGGCTCGAGATCAGCCAGATGCCGAGAAACGCCAGCGGCATCGAGACGATCGCGGGGTTGTCGTATGGAAAGATCGCTGCCTTGAAGTGGAATACATCCACCCATACCGTTTTGCTCAATCCGACGAGAACCACCGAGCTCGCGAGGCCGAGCCCGCCTCCGCCCAGCGCACCCCAAGTCGTCATGCCACGCCAGTACAACGACATGACAAGCACCGGGAAGTTGCAGCTTGCCGCAACGGCGAGGGCCAGGCCGACCATGAACGCGATGTTCTGGTTCTCGAACAAGAGAGCGAGCAATGCGGAAATGAGCCCGATAGCGATCGCAGAAATCTTGGAGACCCAGATCTCTGTCCGCTCGGACACACGCCCCTTGGCGATGACCTGCGCATACAAGTCATGACTGACAGCCGAGGCCGCTGCGAGCGTCAGTCCAGCGACTACGGCCAGGATCGTTGCAAATGCCACTGCCGCAATAAAGCCAAAGAACAATGGGCCGCCCATGGCATTTGCGAGATGCAGCGCAGCCATGTTGGTGCCACCGATCAGGCCTGTGGTCCTGGACGCCGAAGGGCTGGTGAAGTAGCTCGGGTCATTCATCAGAATCGCCGCGGCTCCAAACCCGATCAACGGAATTACAAGGCAGAAGTAAGCGACGAAGCACCCCGCATAGAAGACCGATTTGCGCGCTCCCTGTGCATCACGCACGGTATAGAAACGCATCAGAATGTGGGGAAGCCCGGCTGTTCCGAACATCAAGGCCAGGCCAAGCGAGATCGCAGATACAGGATTGCTGAACAGCCCGCCCGGGAGCAGGATAGCGCTGCCCTTTGGATGCACTTGCGTTACATCGGCCATCAAGCGATCGATACTGAGGCCATAGTGCCAGAGGACTGAAAACCCCAGCAGAGTGCCGCCGATCAGCAGGAGCGCGGCCTTGATGATCTGCACCCAAGTAGTGGCTTGCATGCCCCCGACCGTCACATAGACCACCGTCAGGACACCCACAATGACGACCGCGTAAACATAGTGGAGACCGAACAGCAATTGCACGACCTTGCCTGCTCCCACCATCTGTGGGATCAGGTAGAACGCGACGACGATGAGGCTGCTGATCGACGAAAAGACGCGAACGTGCTTCCTGTCGAGTCGGAACGATGTCACGTCCGAGACCGTGTAGAGCCCCAGGTTACGCAAGCGCTCGGAAATCAGGAACAGGACAATCGGCCATCCCGCTAGAAAGCCGATGGCATAGAGCATGCCGTCGAATCCGTTCGCGTAGACCAGGGCGGATATCCCTAGGAAGGCGGCAGCGGAGAGAAAGTCACCTGCGATTGCGAAGCCGTTCTGAAGTGGCGTGATTCCACCGCCAGCCGCGTAGAAATCTGCGGCTGATTTTGTCTTGTGGGACGAGCGCCACGTGATGACAAGCGTCGCGGCAACGAACAACAAGAACATCGCCAGGGCGATGGCGGACGTTCCAGATGTGTGCGGCGTCGTCGAAGGCATGCCGTCGGCGTGGGCTACTCTCGATCCGATGAGAGCCAGTGCCACGGCTCCAAACAGAGAGCCCAACCGGGAATGGGTTTGTGGGTTCACAGTCCCATCTCCTCTACAAGTTCGTCGGTCATGCGTCCGAAAAGGCTGCTTGCCCTGTGCACGTAGATGCCGGTGAGCCCTACCACAGAGAGCACCATACCGATCGCAAGATAGAACCCAAGGGGGAATGGGCCATCGCCTAATCTCGTTTCTAGGAATTTCCTGGCAAAGCCAACCATCAAGACGAATCCGAAGAACAGCCCGACAATGGTTGCGGACAAGGCCCATCGAAAGCGCGCTCGCGCGTTCACCAGAGCGATGAATCGCGGATTCGCCGTGATGAGCCGGACCGACGTTTCAGTCAGTGATTCCATTTCTTCTTTCCGTTGCATGTCTGGGTGACTCATGATGGTTGGCGCTATGTCGCCGGTATGCAGTTAGCGCGCATTCCGAATTCGATTGGGGGGAGGACCTCGCGTTTACACAAACCCTTCGGTTGAGGCGGCCCCCGCCCTAAAGAAAGTTGTAGGCGATCGGCACGCAATTATTGAGGGCGAGAGGTCTTCGCATCGTGACGACTCCAAGGGTGTAGCCATACCGTGGCTATGGATGTCATATTTGCTCCTGTCCGAGCCTCATCGCGCATCGGAATTTGTTGTTATCGCCAAGGATAACGATGTTAACTTTGGCGAAGATACGGTGTTAACCCTAGGAGTGGATAATCAGTGGACAGGGAATGCGGGAACCTTTTCCCGCCCTGAGCCACCTAGCTGAGTTCAACGAGAAGGACACCGATGGCGAAGAAGCAAGCAGTCACCGCAGGAAAGCCAACAGGACCGAAGCGTGGAGTGGCTAGCCCAATGGTTGCGGCGAAAACGCAAGGAACCACTTACGCGCCTGGGACGCTTCGGCATGCCCTCGTCGCGGAGGGGCGCAAGATGTTCGAGGAGAAGGGTGCCGTCGAACTCAGCCTGCGTGAGTTGGCCAGACGCGTTGGTGTTTCGGAAGCTGCTCCATCAAAACACTTCAGGGGAAAGGAGGAACTCCTGGCGGCGATCGCTAGCGCCGGATTTCGTGAATTGGTTTCGCAGCGCGAAGCCATATCCGGTAAGAAGTTGGCGCCACGATCGAAAGCTCGCGAAATGATGCTCAGCTACGTGCGCTTCGCGCAGATGCACGAGGGGTTATTCGATCTGATGATCGGGCCTCGTGTGCTGCCCGAGTTCCGGCGTGGCGAGTTCACCGATACTGGCGACAAGTCCTATGCCTACTTCGCGAATTCGATCTTTGATCTGGCCCTTGCGCAGGGTTGGGCAAAAGAGTCGTTGGAGTACCTGTCCCATTCGGCATGGGCAATGGAACATGGCGTTGCGGCGCTGATCCTTGCGCGGCGAGTTCCGCGAGAAGGCAGCCAGCTCGAACTCCAGAAACTGATCGAATTCTCAATTGATTTCTTCCTGGATTCAGTGTCTGCGGGCCCGCGCCAAGAGAGCAGTTCAGAGTCGGCTCACAGGACACGCAGCCGCACAGCATCCCTCGGGCGTTAGCCGTGACTGACATCGCACACGCCGAGGAGAAGCAGCCGAGTCGACGCGGATCCCCTTTCAAATCGCGTTTGATGGCGTCGAATAGCAGGCCGTTAATGGCTATCTGGTCGATCAGTTTCTGAACTCCGATGTGGACCAGCACACTGGCGCCTACGACCTAGGCATGCGGGAGTGGTTCACCCTGCGAGTGGCGTCGATTCCAGGTAGTTTGGTAGACGCGAGACAGGTGCGGCGTGTTCATGCTACTGGACTTGACCCTGTTGCGCGGACGGGTTGGGACTTCATTCTCAAGTCGCGTGACGTCCCGCGCCTTCACAGATCCCCGCGGCGGGCGGGGCTGCGTGCAGCTGCGTTTCAGCGCGGGCCCCGTCTGACGTTCATGCATATTGTTTCCAACGCGGAAACTCAGTTTTGCATCCGATGGCGTGGTGCTTCCCGTCAGGACTTTGACAATCCGAACGTGCGCACCCTGCGCACCCTGTGCGCCCTACGCACCCAGGGCTCTCATCAATGGGAAGAACCAATGACCAACTTCGCACCTACTGCTGCCACTGCGCTCGGCACTTTGAATCCACAAACTGCCACCGACGAACCCAACGCGTTGAAGCTGCTCGATCGCCTGCGCTGGCGCTATGCGACTAAGAAGATGAACCCGACGCTCAAAGTATCGAAAGAGAAGGTAGAGCGCATCCTGGAGGCCGCGCGCCTTGCGCCTACATCCAGTGGGCTGCAGCCTTTCGAAATCTTCATGGTGAACGACCCGCAGACCCGTGAAAGGATCAAGCCGATTGCGTGGAATCAAGGGCAGATCACCGAGTCCTCGCACTTGCTTGTATTTGCTGCGTGGGACGACTACACGGTCGAGCGAATCAACCTGATGTTCGACTTAACCAACACCGTGCGTGGCACCAAGCACGAGGGCTGGGAGAACTACCGTGCCCAGGTGCTCGGCAGCTATCCGCAGAGGGGTGCCGAGGTGAACTTTGCGCACGCGGCCAGGCAGGTATACATCGCGCTGGGCGCGGCCTTGATTGCTGCTGCACATGAAGAGGTGGATAGCACCCCGATCGAAGGGTTTGACCCTGTAGCCCTGGACGAGATCCTTGACCTGCGCGCACGTGGCCTTCGCAGCGTTGCCATCCTTGCTCTGGGGTACAGGGAAGCAGACCAGGATTGGCTGGTCAATCTCAAGAAAGTGCGCCGTGCGCGCGACCAATTCGTGACCGAAATCTGACGTGGCGTTGCTGGGGTTCATGGAGGTGCAGTCCTTGGGGATATTTGACGAAGACCCGCTGGGAACGGCCGACCTGTGCGGCGAAAATATGCCGATGGCCCAAGGCAACCAGTACGGTCCCAGGAGCTGATGCTGGGGGCAGAGCTCTTCGTTCAGCACGCCAAAGGAATGCGCCTTCCGGAGCTTGAGGTCGCGTCCCATTCCGTGGTTTAGCTCCACAGCGCGGAGAGAGCTGAGTTGCACGGTACTCAGCGCGCCACGCGGACAGCGGAGTGGGCGCAGTGTCGTTCAGGGTCTGCAAGCCTTTGAGATGCTATGTGGGCTGCCCAACCGACACCCGTTCGGCTAGAACGGGATTTCCTGAACTTCTTTTGTAAAGGAGACGGAAATGCAGGCGACGCAGACCAGCCCCCAAGTGAAGGTTGCGGCGATCCGGAGCGAGCTATTTATCAGCTTCGAGCTCAGCGACAAGTCCTGGAAGGTGACGGTAAGCGATGGCCATCGCGGCCCGAGCCGCTACAGCGTTGATGCCGGCGACAAAGACGCGGTGGCGCACTGCATAGAAAGGGCCAGAGAGCGCGGCAAGCTCGATGTGCCGCCCCAGGTGCACTCTCGCTACGAGGCCGGTCGCGACAGCTGGTGGTTACACCGCTGGCTGACCGGTCAGGGGATCGACAACATCGTGGTCGACTCCGCGAGCAAAGATGTGAACGGCGCGCCAGGCGGGCGAAGACGCATCGTCTCGATAAGACAAGCTTCTGACGATGATGCAGCGTCACCAATTTCGGCGAGCGAGTCTGGTCAGTGTTGCACGAGCTGACCCTTGAGGACGAAGACGCGCGCCGCACACACCGCGAACTCGAGCGCCTGATAAAAAAGCGCACTGCGCGCATAAATCGTATTGGTTCGCTGCTGGTGGTGTATAACTTGCGCCCGAACGTCGTCATAGGCGGGCGGGACTGGGCCGCCTGGTGGACACGCCACGGCGCCCGGGTACCCCAAATGCTGCGCGCCGGGATCGAGCGCGAATGGGCGCGGTTGGCACTGGTCAGGCAGCAGGTTAAGGCCCTGGAAGCTGAGTAGCGCCTGGAGCTGGCTGATGGCAAACATCCGCAAGTAGCGCAGTTGGTTCAGTTGCGCACTATCGGACCGAAGAGCGCATGGGTTCTGGTGAAGGAGTTGTTTGGCTGGCGGCGCTTTGCCAACCGGCGCGAATTGGCCGGTTGTCTGGGGCTTGCGCCCACACCCTACGCAAGCGGCGACCGTCAAATTGAACGAGGCATCAGCAAGGTAGGCAACAAACGAGCCAGAACGTTTCTGGTGGAGCTCGCGTGGAGCTGGTTGCGCTTGCAGCCCGACAGCGCCCTGACCCAGTGGTTCAATCGCCGCTTCGCCAGGGGGGGCAAGCGCAAGCGCATGCGCATGCGCAAAGTGGGCGTCGTCGCCTTGGCACAGCGATTGGCTGTTGCGCTGTGGCGCTACCTCGAGCACGGCGAGATTCCCGCCGGGGCCACGCTCAAGCCCTTTATCGTTTGAGGACCTGACAGCCTTCTACAGTTATGGCTTGGGAACAGGAGAAATCATCATCATGATCAAAGTCGACACGCCCGATACATGCGCGGGCCATTGAACGATGACCGTCCTTCAAGATGGGGCGCGTCGAGAATCGGGGTTTGCCAGTGCGCTTTGCGCGCATGGAGCATGCGGTGCAGGGCGTCCACGCCCTGCACGGATAGAAGTTCGTCCGAGCACTGGTTCGTAGATCTGCGTCCAGTGCGCCCGCGGGAAGGTCATGAATGCCAGCACATGGCCGCAGACATCGCACTGCTCGACGTTGGCCGCCCAGCGCTGCCGTGCGGCAGCGCTCGATGGCGCGCATGACACCACGCTGCCCACTGCTGATCGCGTCAACGTGGTCCCGACGGTAGGCAGGCCCGACCTGGCGGAAGATGTCCACCACTTCGAGCCCGGTGGCTCGCATCGACGACGACTCAGAACACCGGAGTCGGAGTCGGCTCGGACGGCAGCGGCGCGACCTCAGGCAACAGGTCCCGCGGACTGGTCGTCGCGCAGACCGTGCTGGTCGCGAGCTTCAGATAGCGCGAGGTGGTGGCCAAGCTGCGGTGGCCGAGCAGCAGCTGGATGCGACGCACGTCGGTGCCCGACTCCAGCAGATGCGTGGCGAATGCGTGGCGTAGCGAATGTGGAGTGATCGGCTTGGCGATGCAGGCCGCCCGGTGTGCTTTCTGGCAGGCCAGTTCCACGGCACCAGTCGTGATCGCCTGGCCGGGAATGTCGCCCGGAAACAGCCAGGTCTTGAGGCGCACCACCTTCCAGTATTCGCGCAGCACCCCAGCAATCGCTGGCGAGAGCATCACGTAGCGATCGCGATGGCCCTTGCCTTGACTGATTCGAAGCATCATGCGCTGGCTATCGATGTCGGTCACCTTCAGGTGCGTCGCCTCGGACACGCGCAGTCCGGTGGCATAGGCGGTCGTGAGAATCGTGCGTTGCTTGAGGCTGTCGACGCAGGCCAGGAAATGCACGACTTCCTCGGGGCACGAACGCTCACCCTGCAGCGCGCTGCAAGCTCGTTGTGCACGAGCGCCGACGCAGAAAGGGGGAGGCGTCCATACCATTCGGTGGTCATTGTGATTTCCTTCATGGACAGGGTTGGTGGGTCGCACCTCAACGCTATCCGGACTTCACGATGGCCACTCCCGAAGGGAGCAGCCGCTGCGTGGCAAGTCGCCTCGGGCTACGCCCTACGCGTCTTGCCGAGCGAGTGAAGGAAGACCTACACCACTTCCTGGGACATCAACATGCCGTCAAGGAAAGATTGTTCCTTTATTAGAAACACGGTGTACTTTATTGGAGTGATCTGATCGTTTGTTCAACTGCGAAACTGACCTCGCATACGGATCGAAAAAGATCCCCTGCTAGCTCTACCTCACTTCCAACTCTGAAATCACCGACATGAAGACCATGAACATTCTCTCCTATGCTGCATTGACCCTCTTGGTTGCAACTGGCGCTCAAGCCGAACCGTACGACGGTGTTCACCCCGCCGTATCCTCAAAGTCGCGGCAGGACGTTAACGCTGAAGCAGTGCGCACGGCTTCGGCTCCGAATCAGAACGTAGCCCGTGGTTCCCGCGGCCCGGAAACAGTCGCCGCATCAAAGGATCGCGCAATCGTTGAAGCCGAAGCAATTCGCACTGCTTCTGCTCCTGACCAGAACGTCGCATCGGGCTCGCGCGTCAACAGCAAGGTCGTCTCGACGATGCCTCACCCAGCGGAAGCACGTGCACAAGCGAAATAACGTCTACGCCAGTCGGTCAAGGACATCGGACTAGCTTTCTCCGAGACCAAGGAGCTTCGCGATAGCGAGGGATTTTTTCTTGGCTCGGATCTTGACCAAACTGCGGGAAGCTTCACCGCTAGAGCAATGGTTTACAAGTTCAAGTCATATGCCACTGATGGTGGCGCTCTCATTCTTCAAGCGATTGGCACGGCCGGCGGAATTCGACTTGGCTGAGCGGTGCGCTTACTCTAACATCCATCCCTGCGAATCCGTCGCCTGTTCTCCTCGGAGATACTTGCGGTTCACCCTGTCTAAACATCTCGTGGCGCCAGTCTTCCGACTGGGAAAGGCGAGTTCGCATGAGGAGGCGCTGGTGGTGATGACGTCCGGTCAAAGCGGCCGCGCGATAGCCCAGATCGGACAGGATCGAGATGGCGATCGAGCCGGTGCCGCCGGCTCGAGTCACCACGTGTCGCCCCGGTCGGGCTCGATGCCGCCGTATTCGAGGGTCAAGACACTCAGCGCACTACGTTCCGCCATTTGCGTGTTGACGTACTAGCCGCCGTTCCGTTTAGCCGCGCTCTTTGGGTGAGCCCGCCGTGACGTGATGCGTCTGACCCAATCCCCAGCAGCGGCAACGACGCGGTCGCCGACTTCGATACCAAGATAGGACGAGGCTTCAACTCTGCGGCAAGATCGGCACCCGGTGTCAGCGGAAGCTGCTGGATGTCGGCGCGCGACCGGTGATGGCCAATCCGTTTTTGTATTTCACGGTCGCGTGATTGACGGCGATCGCGACGTCCCACGGCAGAAGTCGCGTTCACCGAGCAGGTCAAGATCCGTTGGTATCCTCTCGTCTGTTCTGGTCGCCAGAAGCGCTTTGAAAGTCGGAGACTCAGCCTCTTTCGATTTGAAGAAGTGTTCTGGCAGCGCTTCAGGCGGCCGCCTGCTGGTAGCGCTCCGCGGCATGAGCCTGCCTGATGTCCGAAAGAAGGAGCTGTCGCGCGGTGTCAAGGGCGTCCCAACGTACGGCGTCGTGCAATGGCGGGATCGTCACGACTTCGCGGCGGTCGAAGCCCACTAGTGCTGCATCCACCAGTTCGCCCACTTCCATCATCTCGGGCAGTGCGTTGATGTCAGCACCTGCACGCTCCCAGATCTCCGTACGGGTCGCCGCAGGGAGCACCGCCTGGACATAGACGCCCTTGGGCACAAGCTCCAGGCTAAGCCCTTGGGAGAGGAATTGCACGAACGCCTTGGTCGCGCCGTAGACCGACATGCCGAATTCCGGCGCCAGCCCGACCACTGACCCGATATTGATGATTGCGCCCTCGCCAGCTTGCGCAAGCCGCGGGGCGACCGCGCTGGCAAGCCGCAAGAGCGCGATCGTGTTGAGCGCGACGAGTCGCTCGACATCGTCGGTCGCCTGGTCGATGAAGCTGCCGAACATGCTGGCGCCTGCGTTGTTGACGAGGACGCCGATGCGGGTGTCCTCGCGGAGCCGGGTCTCGACGGCGGCCAAGTCTCTGGACTGAGTCAGGTCGGCCTGAATGATGTCGACTGCGACGCCATGCTCTTGGCGTAGTTGCGCTGCCAAGGCATCCAGCCGCGCCTTGTCGCGGGCAACCAGTACAAGATCATGGCCGCGCCCTGCGAAGCGCTTGGCGTAGGTGGCGCCGATGCCGGAGGAGGCTCCGGTTATGAGAACAGAGGAACGAGTGGACATGTACAGCTCTCTTTTAGGGCGAAGCCCAAGTTGGAATGTGCGTTGTGAATCGGGTGGGCGCGGTCAGGTGGGTTCGATCGCGGATTAGCCCAATGGCTGGAGACTTTGTCTACTATGATGGCGACCATCATCATAGATGTCAAGGGTTTGATGGTGATTGACATCAATGTATATTCTTCGGTAAGGGCGGAGCCCGGAAGGAGTACACGCACATGAGAGTCACCAAGGCACAGGCGCAGGAAAACCGTACGCGCATCATCGAAACGGCCGCCACGCTTTTTCGTGAACGCGGCTACGACGGCGTGAGTGTGGCGGAGTTGATGTCAATCGCTGGCTTTACCCACGGCGGTTTCTACAATCACTTCAGATCCAAGGCCGATTTGGTGACGGAATCGGCAGCGCTCGGGTTCTCGCGAATTGCCGCGGGGGCAGGGGAGATCGACCTCGTTGAGTTCGTGAACCGCTACGTTTCCAGGGCTCACCGTGATGCGCGCGGCTCCGGATGTACGGTAGCGGCCCTCTGCGGCGATGCCGCGCGGCAGTCGGATGATGTCAAGGCCATGTTTAAGGCCGGTATCGAAGCCTTTGTCACCGTTCTGGCGGGCGAATGTGGCAGAACGGAGGATGAGGAGCCGGGCGCGGCGCGCGCGAAGGCAATCAACATACTCGCTCATTCGATTGGCGCCATGGTGTTATCGAGGGCCTGCCCGGATGCATCCTCTCTTGCGGATGAAATCCTGGACGTCAGCCGCACTCAGATTCTTGAAGCGTTGCCGAAGACTGTTGCTGCAGGCTCGCCTCAACCTAGGCATGATGGTCACCTTGCCCAGATAGGCGGCCGGTCTCCAAGATCGTAGGTTGCACGCCGAGGCGTGTAGAGCTACATCCTGTGACTTGCGTCGTCAGCAACAAGGAGACCGACCATGGAAGAGCGTATCAAGTTTCGCGTGGGCTTGGACATCCACAAGGACAACATCAGCGTCGCGGCAGCGGAGCGTGGCCGGGCGCCGGGACGGTTGATCGCAAAGGTCACGCATGACGTGGTCAAGCTACTAAGGGTGCTGGTCAGGATCGGCACGCCAGAGCAACTGCACATCGTCTACGAGGCCGGACCGACAGGTTTCGGGCCGCAACGTGCCTTGAACGCCAAGAGCTATCTGTGCGAGATCATCGCGCATCGCGCCCTCGCAGATCCCGCGACTTCCGGGCGACCGAGTCAAGACGGACGGGCGGGGCTGCGTGAAACTGGCCGAGTGCTCGCGTGCCGGCCAGTTGAGCGCCGCATGGATTCCCGACCCGGAGGACGAGGCTTGGCGCGGGCCGTTGACGACCCCCGCCTTTCCGATGCGCTGCGCGAGGCGGCGCTCAACCACCTAATCCCCGTCCTCAACGACTGACCTTATGTGAACCATTGCGGCGCGGATCTCGATTAAAAATATGATGAATATCATGCGATCCAGCACGATGATTGATGCCAATGTTGAGCACCCGGGTCCCGAACAGATCGCACACGCCTTTCTGACGCCACGGCTTCCGCCGCAGCGCCTGCCGCTACTGCTCGATGGCGGTGAGGCGCTGCGCATCGCGACGCTGGAGGGCGAGGCTGCGCTGCAGCGCGCCGGTAGCGGCCCTGCGGTGCTGCTTCTTCACGGCTGGGAGGGCCACAAGCCTCCGATCTGGCTGCCTTCGCGCCCCCCGCTGCTCGACGCTGGCTTCAGCGTGCTCGCGATGGATCTGCCAGCACACGGAGACTCCGCCGGGCGGCAAACGTCAATCTCACAGTCCGCCCGGGCGTTGGGCGCTGTGGGCGAAGCGTTGGAACCGTCGCACGCGGTGATCGCGCACTCGATCGGCTCAGCGGTGCTGGCGGAAGCACTGCACGCCGGGCTGGCGGCGCAGCGTGCGGTGCTAGTTTCTGCACCAGCCCACTATGAACGCTATGCGCGGGGCTTCGCCGCCGCGGCCGGCCTGGACCGCACAGCGACCGAAGTCATGTTGGCGCTGTTGCGCAGCGCAGTCGGGGTTGACGTGCGTGAGAAATCGCTGCTGCGTCGCGCGCCTCAACTGCGCCAGCGGGCGCTCTTCATCCATTCCACCGACGATCGCGTCGTCGCAATCGAAGACAGCCTGCCTGGCGCCAGCGCGTGGCCCGGCCCTCGGCACCTGCGAGTCGAGGGATTGGGCCACCGGCCACTGCTCGGCAACCCAGCGGTCGTCGCGGCGGCGATTGATTTCGTCGCCACCACCCACTGAAAAGGGAGCTCCCATGAAGATCGAAATACCCGTCGCGCTCGTCACGGACGCCCCGTCGAGCATTGGCCAAGCCACGGCGCAGCGACTCGCCAAGGCCGGCTACAAGGTCTATGGCACCAGCCGCCGAGGAGGCCAAGAGGGGCGGGGATCGTTCGAGATGCTCCGGCTCGACGTAACCAACGACGAGTCAGTCGAGGCGGCCGTCACAGCCGTGCTGCGGCTACGCGGCCGTATCGACGTCCTCGTGAACAACGCCGGCTTCGGCGTTGCGCCCGGCGGAACGGAAGAGAGTTCGATCGAGCAAGCCAGGGCGATTTTTGACACGAGCTTCTTCGGGCTGATCCGCATGACTCGTGCCGTCTTGCCTCAGATGCGACGCCAGGGGAGCGGCCGCATCATTAACATCAGTTCGGTGCTTGGTTTCCCTCCGATGCCATTCGCGGCACTCTATGCCGCAAGCAATCGTGCCGTCGAAGGCTATTCGGAATCGCTCGATCACGAGTTGCGCACCAAAAGCATCCGTGTGTCAGTCATTCGGATCAAAGAAGCTACGGCAACTGCTGGACAGCCCGGCGTCGTGGCGAAAGTGGTGCTGGAAGCGGCCGTCGTCGCCCAGCCAAAACTCCAGTACATGCCCGGCGGTCTCGCGAACCGTTTGCGGCTGCTTCGCAGATTTTCGCCGACCGGACTCTAGTGGATGCCGGCGTTCGAAAGGATTTGCGGGTCGACGCGCCGACGGTGTCGCTGCCTAGTACCTCGGGCAGAGGTCATTCGCCAGTTCCCTTTGATCGCGGGCATCGATCTGGCCGGAACCGTCGAGGCGTCGGCGGATCGCTGCACTGCAGTTGGAGACCGGGTTGTCGTCAACGGCTGGGGCCTAAGCCAGACTCACCACGGCGTATTCGCTCAGAAAGCCCGCGAAGGCGAATGGGTGATCAATATTCCGGCATTGCCGCCGACTCGTTAAGCCAGTCCCCCCTTACGGCAATTCGTATAGGTTTCTCGGTGAACTCGACTCATCGGGCCACTCTTCGCCGGTTGCCCGGCGCCTCCTTTTCGACCGAGGATGCCATGGCGATCGGCAATGCTGTCCGTGCTAGCACTCGAACATGGCTGCCTCACCCCGCAGCGCGGAGACATCCTCGTCACCGGCGCCAATGGCGGTGTTGGGTCCATCGCGATCGCGATTCTCTCGGACTTGGGCTGCCGGGTCGTGGCGTCGACGGGGCGTCTCGAAGAGAAAGACTACTTGCGCAGCCTCGGCGCGACAGAAGTCATTGACCGCCGGACGCTGTCGGAGACAGGAGCGCCTCTCGCGAGCGAACGGTGGGCCGGCGCCGTGGACTCGGTCGGCAGCCGCACGCTGATCAGGCGCGTGCCGTACGCGAGCCGGCGCGTTCGATCTCATTCGGGACGCGATTTCTTCCCGATGATTCCGCCGACAGCGACAGCATCAAATGGCATTCGATGTTGGCGAACTCATCAGCAGTCGTCTGCTCACCCAAAGCAGGGCAAAAAATGCGCCGAGGCGCAGCGAGGTTGCGTGCAGCTCAACAGGAACTCAACGCGATGCTCGGCGTAGAGCGAGTGTTTCAGTTGCATTTGCTTGTCAACGAGAGCATCGAACTACTCCGCAATGCAGACGGGATGTGCAAGGATAAGAATGACGCCGATGAGTGAAATGACCAAGAATCTTGCGGGCCTGCTGGCTACGCCGTCTGGCTGGTGCTGCTGGTAGCGGCCGGCACATCGAGAATTCAAAGCGCGTAGCGCTGCTACTTCTTCACCAGCTGATCTCGTATTGCATACAAGTGTTCGAGGAACGCGCGCGGCTCCCCGAGGTTCATGTCGCCACGACGTTGACCGGCGATCCGGCGACGAACGCTTCGATGTTGTCGACGAGTTGATCTGCCAGACCTTGGATTGCCTCTTCCGCCGCCCATGCCACGTGCGGCGTGAGGATGAAGTTCGGTAGATCCAGCAGACCCATGAATGGGTGTTCCGGAGGAGGGGGCTCTGACGTGACCACGTCGAAGCCCGCGCCACCGAGCTGGCCGTTGCGCAGCGCCTGCGCCAGCGACGTCTCGTCCACGAGGCCGCCACGCGCCGTGTTGATCAGAAGCGGCCGGCGCTTCATCTGAGCAAACTCCGCTTCGCCGATCATGTTGCGGGTGCTCGGCATCAGCGGGCAATGCAACGTGATCACATCCGACTGTTTCAGCACCGCTTCGAACGGCGTGTAAAGGGTTCCCATGCCCGTACTGCCCTTGTAGGCAGAGAACAGAACACTCATGCCCAGGGCGCGGCCGATGTCCGCTACAGCCGTGCCCAAGGCCCCGTCGCCGATGATGCCCAGCGTGGAGCCGTGCAAGTCGCGGATCGGAAAGTCGAAGTAGCAGAACTGGTTGGTCTTTTGCCAACGACCCTGCTGCACCGAACGGTGGTAGGCCAGGATGCTGCGGCGGAGCGCGAAGATCAGCGCAAAGGTGTGCTCGGGCACCGTGCGACCGGCGTAGCCTCGGATGTTGCTCACGACGATGCTGCGCTCGGCACAGGCGCGCAAGTCGATGTTATCCGTGCCGGTAGCAGCCACCGCGATCATCTTGAGCTTTGGGGCTGCAGCAATCGCCTCGCGGGTCAGGCGCACTTTGTTGGTCACGATGACATCCGCATTTCGCACACGCTCGGCGAGCGTATCGGGGCTGGTGTGCTCGTGGCACTCCAGATCATGAGCGAAGCTCGGCGAGCGAAGCTTTGTGGACGGCGACAGCGTCCCACGGTCCAAGAAAACGATCTTCATGCTAGTGTAGTGCGCTCGATATAGTTGAACTTATTTGATGCGGCACACTCCGACCTCGACGGAGGTCGTTGTGCGCATTGCTCCAAGACTCGAACTGAGTGCCGCTGTTCAACGAGAGTTGACGGCCCTGGCGTGCCGAGGCCGCGTCGAGGCTCGCGCGCAGCAAAGGGCCAAGATCGTGTTGCTGGCCGCTCAAGGCTGGCAGAACAAGGACATCGCCGCCGAGGTCGATCTGGGTCGGAGCCAGGTGGCCTTGTGGCGCCAGCGCTTCCTGGACGGCGGGGTGGAGTCCCTGATGCACGATGCACCGCGTCCCGGGCGCACCCCGAGCGTGACCGCGGAGCTTGAATCGAGCATCGTGGACAAGTCGCTTCACGACAAACCCATCGCCGCCACGCACTGGAGCACGCGCACGTTTGCCGCGCAGCTCGGGGTGGGGCCGACGACGATCCGCCGCGTGTGGCAGAGCAACGGCCTGAAGCCGCATCGCCAGAGCAGCTTCAAGTTCTCGCACGACCCGCGCTTCGAGGACAAGCTGCTGGACGCCGTGGGGCTGTATCTGAACCCGCGCGAGCGCGCCCTGGTACTCAGCTACGATGAAAAGATCCAGATCCAGGCGCTCAACCGCACCCAGTCGGGCCTGCCGATGAAGAAAGGTCGCGCCGGCACCGTCACGCATGACTACAAGCGCCATGGCACGACCACGCTGTTTGCCGCCTTGAACACCCTGGACGGCACCGTGATCTCGATGTGTCAGCAGCAACACCGGCACGAGGAGTGGCTGAGCTTCCTGCGCCTGATCCAGAGGCGCGCACCCAAGCACCTGCAACTGATGATGGACAACTACGGCACCCACACCCATCCGGAGGTCCGAGCCTGGCTGGCCCGGCGCCCGCGGTTCGTCATGCACTTCACGGCCACCAGCGCGTCGTGGCTGAACATGGTTGAGCGCTTCTTCCGCGACGTCTCGGAGAGCCGCATCCGGCGCGACAGCTTCACCAGCGTGCTTGAGCTGGAATTGGCCATCGATCTGTATGTCGCCCACCACAACGCCAATCCCAAACCCTTCATCTGGACCAAGAGCGCGACTGACATCCTGGCCAAGGTCACGCGAGCCTAGGCCGCGCTGGAAACGAGTACAAGATAGGTACATATCTGAGAGGCGCACTACACTAGTTTGAGCCGGCGTTGCAGCACCCGCTTGGTCCCCGTATTGACTGGCCGGTTCTGGACCAAGGCAAGAACGTCGGGGTAAGCCGGAAGCCCCGAAAGGTTCGCCAGCTGTCAAAATTCCACGCTGCTTGCCCCTTTGAGGCCCAAAAGTTGCCGGGCTTCAGACGGCGTTGCGACCTCCAGATCGAGCGCCTCGATTACTTTGCGGACTTTACGAACTTGCGCTGCACTGGACTCCGCAAGCTTTCCCGGGCCAAGCCAGAGAGAATCCTCCAGACCGACACGCACATTGGCGCCCATGGCCAAGCCAATCGTCGCCAGCGTCATCTGATTGCGTCCCGCACCCAGAATCGACCACAGATAGGAATCTCCGAACAAGCGATCGGCGGTACGACGCATGTGCATCAGGTCCTCGACGTGCCCGCCGATACCACCGAGGATGCCAAAAACCGACTGGATAAAAAGCGGCCCTTTGACAAGCTGACGGTCCATGAAATGTGCCAGGTTGTAGAGATGACTGATGTCGTAGCACTCGAACTCGAAACGCGTCCCGTTCTCTGCACCCAGCTGCAGAATTCGTTCTATGTCTGCAAAGGTATTTTTGAAAACCAGATTCTTGCTGTTTTCCAGATGCTGGCGCTCCCAGTCGTGGCGTAGGACAGGAAATCGCTGAAGCATCGGGAACAAGCCGAAATTCATTGACCCCATATTCAGCGATGCGAGTTCGGGCTTGAAGAACGTTGCTGGCTGCATACGCTCTTCAACCGTCATGTGCGGACTGCCGCCAGACGTGAGATTTATCACGGCATCTGTCTGTCCGCGAATTTCCGTCAGGAAAGGCTTGAAGAGTTTGGGATCCTGCGACGGGCGTCCATCCACCGGATCTCGCGCATGAAGATGCAGGATTGCCGCGCCTTCGCGGGCTGCGGCAATCGACGCCTCCGCTATCTCTGCTGCAGTCACTGGCAAATGGGGCGACATGCTTGGCGTGTGAATTGCACCCGTGGGTGCACAGGTAATGATGACTTTTCTGGAACGGCTCAAGGGGTTCACCTGATATATAAAAATAGGAGCGACTTTTCTTGCGGTTTGAATGCGAGGTTGGCGTGCCGATGGCGCGCCCCAACCTACTGCCGTCGCTACCGGTTATCAGCTCAGTTGCTGCGTGTGCCCATCGACAGCCATTTCTTGGCCGGTGATGCTGGCGGCTGCATCGCTGGCTAGAAACATGACCATGTTTGCCACGTCCATTGCACTCACCATGCGACCCAGCGCCGCCTGTCCCGAATAGGCCTTGGCAACGTCTTCGATGGGCACGTTTCGCTCAAGAGCCTTCGCCTGGATGACTGCCCGGATGCGAGGGCCATCGACCGCCCCAGGCAAAACGGCGTTCACGCGAATCCCTTCATGACCGAGTTCGATCGCAAGCGTCTTCGTGAAACCGATCACCGCCCACTTTGAGGCGCTGTAGGCGACGCGACCCGGCATTCCCAAATGGCCCGCAGCCGAGGACAGATTGATGATGCTGGCACCGGCCTGCTTTCGCAGCAACCGAACGGCTGCACGTGCGCACAGAAATTGCCCCGTCATGTTGACCGCAAACGTCTGCTCCCATTCGGGAAGAGAAACATCTTCGAATCGCCTGGTAGGTCCGGCAACGCCTGCATTGTTGACGAGTACATCGACACCTCGCATCTTCTGTTCCGCGTACGTAAAAAGGGCCTCAACGTCGCTTTCACTAGACACGTCGGCGTACATTGAATGTACTGTCGGCATCTCGGTGCCCAAGCGCTCGAGTGCAGAGCGATCAACATCACAGACTGTTAGCTGCGCACCGGCGCTGTGAAAGCTGCGCGCCATCTCAAGGCCAAGTCCGCTCGCTCCCGCGGTGATAAGGACGCGCTTCCGCGCGAAATCGGTCTTGTTCCACATCTGAGTTTCCTGTGCGCTTAAGAAGATTCTGGTTCGAAGCGCCTCACACCGAGAGATGTTCCGGCGTCTCGCCGCGCGACGCACCCGCCGTGTCGATTGACGGTGCGACCGCTGGCAAAACCCTTCCGTAATTTTTGCCAAAGCCAATGCGTACGAAGCCGTCTCGTTCGCAATGGCCCTCGAAAATGACCGCATCCCCGTCGGCCAAGAATCCGCGCTCCTCTCCATCGCCAAGTTGAACGGGTTCTCTTCCCGCCAACCCGAGCTCGATGAGTGCGCCTGCCTCGATGCGTGTAGGCCCGGAGATGGTGCCGGTACCCAGCAGATCGCCGGGGCGAAGTGCGCAACCCCCTGCGGCATGGTGTGTCACCATCTGCGCGAGGGTCCAATACTGGTGCTCAAAGCTGGTTGCCGAAACGAGCGGAGCCTTACGGCCGTTAGCTCTCATCGTTTCAGATTCAATAAAGACTTCCAGCCGGATATCAAACGCACCACTCGATCGGTTTTCGGTGGAGTCTAGGTAGGAGAGCGGCTGAGGCTCGGAGTCTGCGCGCACCGCCGGCTTCCTGTAAGGGGCTAGTGCCTCCATCGTTACGATCCAAGGCGAGATGGTTGTCGCGAAGTTCTTGGCATGAAAAGGGCCCAGCGGGTTCATCTCCCAAGCCTGGATATCACGGGCCGACCAGTCGTTCAACATGCATAGGCCGAAGATGTGGTTCTCTGCATCGTCAATTGATATGCGTTCGCCGGCCTGGTTGCCGGGACCGATGAACATACCCAATTCGCATTCGTAGTCGAGCTTCAGGGTGGGCTGATAGATCGGCTCCCTGGAGCCAGTGGGTAGAAACTGCCCCTTCGGACGACGAAATGTCTGCCCGGCTACGCCAATGGTCGAAACACGCCCGTGGTACGCCATTGGGATCCATCGAAAGCTGGGCGGCAGTTCGTTTGCGGGGTCGAAAAGCCGCCCGCAGTTAACCGCGTGATCGAGCGAAGTGAAATAGTCGGTGTAGTCACCAATCCTCGCCGGGAGGTTGTATTCTGCATCTGCTTGCTCAACTAGGCATTCGCGCAGAGTCGACATTTGCGTATCGCTTGGCCCACCCTGCCGCATCAACGCGAACAAGGCATGGCGCAGCGCCTGCCAAGCTGATGGTCCAAGCGCGAACAAATCGTTGAACGCCTCTTGAGAGGCCGCCGAAGCTGCGTCTCGCGCCGCGCCCGCAAAGAGATTGCGGTGGTAGGCGTTCGCGATGTCCAGGATCTGGTCACCGATCGCCACGCCGCCGCGCCAACGCTCGCCAGACGCCTTCCTTCGAAAGATGGCAAAAGGCAGGTTTTGCACCGGGAAATGACTTTCGGCTGCATTGGCGGAAGTCACCCAGCTGCTCGCATTGATATCGTGCGTATGGTTTAGGTATTCCATTGCGTTTTCCTTAGTCGAATGAGCCGGCAGCGCTGCGACGAGAGCGAATGACGCCGCGATGATGCAAGTCGTTGATGGCGGCGGGTGACAGGCCCTGCTCTGCCAGCACCTCTGCGTTGCTTTCGCCTTGAAAATAGGGAAGTCCGGCGGCAGGCAGTGTGGAGCGCCCGAACTTCCATGGTGGCCCAGGCATGCGTACAGTGCCTCCGTTGCGATCGTCCACATCGACAACCGCGCCCCACTCGGCGGCCCATTCTGACTCGGCAAGTTCTTGGGTCGTCCGCAGGACGCCAATCGCCAATCCGGCCTCGCTCACCTGCGCCTGGAGTTCGTCCAGGTCGCTGAAGGTCAGAATCCAGGCCCGGACCTCCAGCATCAAACTGTCAATGTTTGCTCGCCGAAGCGTTGCCGTGGCATAGCGCGGATCGCTCAAGAGGTCAGTGCGCCGCATCATGGCGCAGTAGCTCACAAAAGACGGTGAGAAGATCGGGCTGGACGCGATGGTGAGCCGACGACCGTCAGGGAGGTCGAAGATCGGCGATTCAGTTGCGCTGAGTGCGTACGGTTCGCCGTCGACGTCGAGGCCCGACATCAGTGCGCCAGCCCGCTCGTTCACTGACAGCATCGTTGCCGCCATCGAAACGTCCACATGTTGTCCGAGGCCGGTCTTGTGTCGATCTTCCAGCGCAGCCAGCACGGCGATCACTCCCTGCAAGCCGGTGTACACGTCCGCGTGGCTGCAAGCGTCATTGCGAACTTCACTGAGCGCTTCGCCATAGTGCTCAATGAGGATTTCGGTCAATCCGGTTTCAGCCTGAATGGTGGGCGCAAATGCAGGGCGGTTCCTCCATACTCCCGTCTGCCCATAGCCGCTCATGGAAACATAGATCGCCTTGGTGTTGAACTTGACCACATCCGAATAGCCCAGCCCGTAGCGCGCAAGCGTGCCAGGGCGAAAGTTTTCCACGATGACGTCGGCGTCGCGACATAGATCCACTGCGATCTTGCGTGCCTCAGGCCAGTTCAAGTCCAGGCTGATGTTTCGCTTGCCGGCGTTCTGCTGCACGTAATACAGGGACATTGGGCCGACAAGCGGCACTCCAGAGCGACCCACATCGCCAGCCGGTGGCTCGATCTTGGTCACGTCGGCGCCGAGGTCGCGCAGTGTCTTACTGCAATGGGGCCCCGCCAACACGCGGGTGAAATCGACGACCCGGAGACCTTTCAACGGTGCAGCCATCTCAGTTACCCTCAAAAATCGCCGTTGCCGGCTTGCCCGTGGCATTGAACGCATCCAGACCGCGTTGCTGATCGGCAGAGGCCCACATCGACGCGTTGACCTCGGACTGCTTTGCGTCTGCGCCGGCGATACCTTCGCGCACTGTCAAGTTGGCCAGCTTCTTGATGCCCGTGAATGCCACCGTAGGCCCTGATGCAAGTTGCCGGGCCCAGGACATGGAAACCGTCCCCAATTCCGCTTCTGGAGTGACCAGATTGACCGCGCCCCAGCGCTCCATGGCGCGTGGATCATGGCGTCGCCCAAACATTGCAAGCTCCTTCGCCCGAGCCGGACCAACGCGCTGGACCATCCGCTGCACGCCGCCCAGCAGCGGGAGCAGTCCGATGGAAGCCTCGGCCATGCTGAACGATGCCGTGTCGGCAGCGATGATCATGTCGCACATAAGAGCGAGCTCGAGCCCACCACCCAAGGCGGCGCCGTGCACCGCGACAACGATCGGAATCGGCACATCCTCCAGCGCAGCCCACAGAGCAACAAGGCGCTGTTGGTCGGGCCGCTCCGCAAAGATCACGTCGAGGTCCGCTCCAGCGCAAAAGTGGCGCATAGAGCTCCTCAACAGGATGGCACGACATCCGCTGTCGACGGCGGCCGTGTATGCGGTGAACAGATCCGCCAGCATGGCGTTGTCCATCAGGTTGTGGGGCGGCTTGCAAAGCGTGACGACGCCGACGGCGCCATCTTTTTCGAACGTGACGGTGGTCATGGCTCCAGGAATCCTTCTTGAGATCAATGATTGCCGGCCAGCCGGGTGTGTCCCGTCGGGCCGCTCTTGCAGTCGCTTGCGGCGAGTGCAACACCACAAGGTTAACGCCGTTTACCAGTCGATGGTAACAGTGTTTACCCGAATCGTCTGCGGCATGTCTGAGCGGGTCAGTCCATCGGGCCGAGCTTTGCTTTGATGTCAAAGCCACGCACCGCTATAAGATCCAAGTCAGATCACTTTCACGAAGTTCCATGATGAGTACGCGAAGTTTGCCTCCTGCCGACGCCGAGTTGGCTCAACAAGCGGTACGTCGCGGTGGCGATTTACGCGAGGCGTTCGTCTCAGAAGGCCGCAAGATGTTTGAGGAGAACGGTGCGACGGAACTGAGCATTCGCGCCATCGGGCGCCGCCTCGGGGTTTCAGAGGCAGCTCCCTTCAAACATTTCAAAAGCAAGGAGCATTTGTTGGCCGCCATCGCCAGTAGCGGCTTCAGGGAGCTGGCTGAACTGCGCAAAGGTATCGTCGACTCGATGGCCGAGCCTGCGGCTCGCTCACGGGAAATGATGTTGAGCTATGTTGATTTTGCGCGTGCACATGAGGGCCTGTTCGACCTGATGATCGGCCCGCGGCTGTTGCCAGAAGTCCGGGTCGGCGAATTGGAGGATGCCGGCGACGCGTCCTTCAGCTATTTCGCCAATTCGATCCACGCACTCGCCATCGAAAGTGGTTGGGCCAAGGAACGGCTAGACGTCCTGGCACATGCGGCCTGGACCGTAGAACACGGTATCGCATCACTGATCCTCGCTCGCCAACTTCCTCGCAAACGAGCCAATCTCACGCAACAGCAGACCGTCAGTTTTTCGATTGACATGTTTCTGAGTGCGATAGCAGCCGGACCGACCCAGTTCAGAAAGTTTTTTCCGGCCCGAACCGGACGAACGTCAGCGCAAAGATCTCCAGCAGGGACTGGCCGGGCGTGTCTCACCTAGTCTGATGCGAGAGACTATATAAACTCAGGAGGATTTCGTTCGCCCCTCCAGACCGTTCCCAATGCGGCCAGTGTCCAAAGCCCTCCATGCCAACGATGCCTGGCAGGCCGGGCAAAGCACGGCGCAACGTTTTGGGTGCATCGCGGGGAAGTTCGTTGAGGTTGACGTCTCTCCCGTAGAGGTGGAAAGATGGGGGCCAACGGTCGTGACAATAGCCTTGGTTCGCTCGAACATCGCGGAGAGCTGAGCCGTGTCGTTCGCGTCGGCCTCCTCCAGCAGAGTGTCCTTCGGCGCCCCGAGCTGATCGCGCACCTTTGCCAGTTTGGCTTGACTGCGACCGGCCATGGCCCACTTCACCTTACCGCCCACGCCATAGCGCCGCGCGAAGTGTTCCGCGACGAGTCGGCCTGTGTAGCCGCTCGCCCCATAGACAAGAATGTCGACCTCCGCCGCCGGAGGCTCCCTTCAGAGAATCGCACCTGCTTCATGCTCTTCGGTCCAATTCGTCTGCGCTGGCGAGCGTTCTTCGTAGGCTTTATCGGCGCGGCCCATTGCGAAATGATCCGGCATGCCAGTTCGATCCCACGGGCCTGTTCAACCCCGGCAAGATCATCGACACGCCGAAAATGGACGACGGGTCTCTCTTTCGGTTCGCCCCTCCCGGGCCACCCAAGCCTTACAAGCGCATTCCCATCCAGCCGGTGTTGGACTGGTCAGCTTGGAACGTGCAGGCCGACCCAGTCACCGAAGTCACGACGACGCCAGGCACGGGCGGTGACGTCACCGGCGGCTTTGCTAAGGCTGTCGAGATGTGCAACAACAACGGACACTGCCGCAAGTTCGACGCCGGCACGATGTGTCCGAGCTACCGCGTTACGCGCGACGAGCAGCACCTGACCCGCGGCCGCGCCAACACACTGCGTCTCGCGGTCTCCGGCCAGCTGGCACAGGATGCGTTCAGCGTCTCCGACTATTTCCGTGCGAACAAGTTGGAGATGAAACCGGTGGTCATCGAGAAGATCGAGCAGCTGCGCGACGCGCTTGTTGGCGGTCGTTGCGACGCCTATACGAACGACGCATCGCAACTTGGTTCGTTCAAGCTCTCGCTGGGTGCCTAGCGCCGTAACAGCAGAGGTCGAGCATTCGCCCTAGCGCACATATGCTTGCGTCAGATACGCGGGTGAACTCTGCCGGCCGACGAGTCCACCGACGGCTAGCAGCGCCATCAGATAGGGAAGCATGATCAACAGCGCATTCGGCAGCTGAATACCGAGGGCTGGTAGCTGAAATTGCAAGGCCGTGGCCCCACCGAACAACAAGCAGGCCAGGAGCATGCGGCCCACCTTCCAGTTGCCAAAAATTACGGCGGCGATGGCCAGGTAGCCGGCGCCGCTCGTCATGCCCTCAGTGAACGTGTGAATGTCGCCGATCGACAGGAAGCATCCGCCGATCGCTGAAAGAACACCGGTGAACAGAACGGCGCCGTAGCGCACCGCCATCACTGACATGCCGGACTTCTCGACCGCTTTCGGCTCCGAGCCGGCTGAATGCACTGCAAGGCCGATCGCGGTGGCGCCCAGCACCCATGCCAACAAGGCGACGAGCGCGAGTGCCAGGTACACCAGCCACACCTGGCTGAACACCGCTTCGCCGAACACGGGAATCTGAGACAGCAGGGGCGGATGCCACTTGTCAAAGCCGGGAACCTCTGCGCGCGAGCGACCACCGAAAATCTCTCGGTAGGCGAGCGTGGTCGCGCCCAGCACCAGGATGTTGATGCCAATGCCCGTCACGACCTGGTTGGCGCGCAACGTGATGCTCAGGAAGGCCTGCAGCAAGGCCACAGGAAGCACGGCCAGGATGCCAATCAGCAGGCCCAGCATAGGGCTGCGGGTTGCGACGGCGCCGGTGGCCCCGGCAAAGGCGCCGGTGAGCATCATTCCTTCGACGCTCATGTTGAGTACGCCGGCGCGTTCGCTCACCAGTTCACCCGTGGCGCCGAGCACCAGCGGTATCGCGAGACGCAGGGTCGAGCCCGCGAAGACGGCAAGCATCGCGCCGTCGGACATGTCGCTCATCGGGTGCCTCCCTTGCTGCCGTCAATCCACCGCGCCGAACCTGCCAGCGCCACGACGATCACGCCCTGAATCACCAGCACCAGTGAATTGGGCACGTTGGCGACCATCTCCATGTTGATGCCGCCGGACCGGATGAAGCCGAAAAGCATCGCGCCGGCGATCACGCCGGTGACTGAGCCGCGGGCCAGCAGCCCGACCACGAGCCCGTCGAAGCCGTAGCCGGACGAGAAACCGGCCTTTAGGCTGTACTGCTCGCCCTGCAGCATCATCGAGCCGGCAAGCCCGCCCAGTGCACCGGCCGCGAAGAACACACCGACGATCGAGGGCGCAATCGCAATGCCGGCCTTGCGCGCCGCCAAGGGATTGAGGCCCACCGCACGCAATCGCAAACCGAACACGGTGCGGTGTAGGAGCACGGCGGCGAGCAGCGCCAGCACCAGCGCGAGCGGCAGCCCGACGTGCATCGGCATGGCCGCATCGCCGGTCAGCAGTGGCAGCTTGGTCGTGTCGGGAATATCCAGCGATTCGGGCAAGGTGCTCGAGGTGGTCATGGGCTGGCGCAGCAGCGACACGCTCTGCACGCTGCCATACAGCATCCACACGCCAATGAACGACAGCATCAGGCTGCTGATCACCTCGTTCGTCCCGACCTGGATCTTGAGCATGCCCACGATGGCGCCCCAGAGCCCGCCCACGACGCAAGCGGCCAGCATCGGCAGTACGAAGCCCAGTCCAGCCGGCAGATCGACAACGCCGCCGTGCAGGCAGACGGCTGTGGCCGCAATGGCCCCGACTGCAATCTGCCCCTCGCCGCCGACGTTGGTGAGATTGGCCCGGTTCGCCAATACGAAGCCCAGTCCGACCAACGCGAAAACGAGGCTGCGGTTGATCGACGCCGCCAGTGCATAGGGAGAGCCCCAGGCACCTTCGGCAAACGCGGACACCGCATCGGCGATCGGCACGCCGATGGCCGCCACCAGAACCAGACCGCACAACAGCGCGACCACCACGGCAGCCAGTGAGAGAGCGACGGCGCGCTGGTCGCGCATGGCTGTCACGAGATTTGTTCGCGTCATTGTGTGTGTCCCGCCATCCAGGCGCCAATGCGCTCGCGCTGCGAAGGGCGTGCGTCGCACTGCCCCATGATCCGGCCGCGATACAGAACCACGATACGGTCGGCGACCTTCAGCAGTTCATCGATTTCGGAAGAGATCAAAAGCACGCCGATGCCGCACTCACACGCGCCGACGATGTGACCGTAGACAGCCTCGACGGCACCCACATCGAGCCCCCGGGTCGGCTGGGCGGCCAACAGGAAGCGCAGCCTTTCGGTGGTCAATTCGCGCGCCAGCACCGCTTTTTGCTGATTGCCGCCCGACAGGCCAGCGAATGCCACTTCGGGGCTCGCTGCGCGCACGTCGTAGGTCTTCATGAGTTCCCGCGCGTCGCGCAGCATTGCTGCGCGATCGAGCAGGCCCCAGCGGCGGTAGTTGCCGAGCCGGTTGAGCAGGATGTTCTCGGCCACGCTCATCGCGACGACGCAGCCCGAGGCGTGCCGGTCCTCGGGCACAATGCCCACGCCGGCCGCCGTGACAGCCTTGGCACCCTTGCCGGTGAGTTCGGTGCCGCCCACGAAAAAGCGGCCCTCGGTGGCCGCAGCCAATCCGGACAGCACGGCGGCCAACTCGACCTGCCCATTGCCCTCAACACCGGCTACACCGACGATCTCGCCGGGCGCCACCAGCACGGTGAACTTGTCCAGCCGGGTCACGCCCTGGGCGTCACGCACGGTCAGCCCGTCCACCATCAGCGCGGGCGTCGGCACGGCTTCGCCAATTGGCGTGGCAGCTCGGCGCGGCGACGCCGGGACAGCATCGCAGGGATCGGACAGGTCGCGCTGGATCATTGCGTGAACCAGCGATTGGATCTCCTGCGCCGGAGCGTCCGAGCGCGCGACGACACGGCCCGCGCGAAGCACCGTGGCACGCCGCGCGATCTGGCGTATCTCTGCCAGCTTGTGGGTGACGAGCACTACGCCGCACCCTTTTGCTGCGACCTTCTCGCAAACCTGCAGCAGCGCGCGGATTTCGTCGGGCAACAGCACCGCCGTCGGCTCGTCTAACACCAGCAGGCGGGGTTCCCGCATGAGGCACTTCACGATCTCGACGCGTTGGCGCTCGCCCACCGACAGGCCACTGACGAGTGCGTGCGGGTCCAGCTGCATGCCGTAGCGCTCGCCAAGTTCCCGCATGCGCGCGGCACATTCCGCGCGCTTCAGAATGCCGCGCGACTGGCCAAGAAGAAGATTGTCCACGACGCTCACGTCGGGCACCAGGCTGAAGTGCTGGTGGACCATGGCGATACCTTGTGCCAGTGCATCGGCCGGGCGGCCCGGACGGTAGTCCGCACCAGACAGCCGCATGGTCCCGGCATCCGGCGCGTGCACGCCGAACACAAGGTTGCACAGCGTCGACTTGCCCGCCCCGTTTTCGCCGAGCAGGCAATGCACCTCGCCCGCCTCCAGCGTGAGCGAGACATCGTCGAGCACCTGGTGCGTGCCGAAGCGCTTGCCCAGACCCGACAGTTCCAGCAGCGGCGTCACGAGAGGATCAACCTTCGAGCACCTTGATCTTGCCGCTCTCGATGTCCTTCTTGATCGCGTCGATCTTCGCCTTCATGTCGGGTGTTGCGCCGCAGATCACCATGTCGGACGCCTTCGGACCCATGGCGAGGCCAAACGGCTTGTAGCCGGCTTTCCAGTTGCCGGACTGGGCTTCCTTGATTGCGTATTCCACCTGGTAACCCACGCCAGTGATGCTGTATGCCGGGTAGAGAGGATCGGTGCCGCAGCGGTCGGTGTAGCTGCCGATGATGCGCGTGTTCTTTTCCTTCGCGGCCTGCTCCATGCCGCGCAGGCCCAGGTTCAGGATGTGATAGTGTATGTCTGCACCTTGCGCGATGGCGGCCAGCGTGGCTTCCTTCGACTTCGCGACGTTGTCGAAATCTCCGGTGTAGTTCTCCACGTACTTGATTTTCGGGTTGACATAGGCGGCGCCTTTGCCGAACTCCTTGCCGGCATTGACGATCGACGGGATCTCCATGCCGCCCACGTAGCTCACCACGCCGGTCTTGCTGAGCATGGCCGCCGTAGCGCCTGCAACGAACGCGATCTCGGCCTGCTTCACGTCGTAGCCAGCCACGTTGGGCACGGTGTCGCCCTTGTTGCCGCCGACGATGGAAAACTTGGTCTTGGGAAAGCGTTTGGCGACCTTAGTGACCGCCGCCTGCGTCTGGCCGCCGACACCGATCACCAGTTGGTTCTTGGATGCCAGGTTGACCAGCGCCTGCTCCATGTCGGCGTAGTTGATGTTCTCGATCATCTGGACCTTGATCTTGTCGCCATAGGCCTTTTGCGCTGCAGCCAGACCGTCGTAGCCTGACTCCATCCAGCCTTTATCGGATTTGGAGCCAGGAATCAGCACGCCCACGGTGAGTGGATCGGCGGCGTGCGCCACACCGGCCAGCATGAGCGCGGCGGTCGCAGCCCACGCAAACGATGCAAGGGAGGAGTGAGTTCTCGGCATTGGCATTCCTTTCGCTAGGTAGATGGAATTAAGTAACTGAACGATTACTAAATGGACACGAATGGTGCGGGCGTATGCAAGAACGATGCCATCGGCTCGGCGGCAGCCTTTGCCCTCGGCGCAAACGCCGGGAGCGGTGGCTGCGCGCAAGCGTTTCGGATATCGGCCGATCCATCGAGGCACCGTCCGGGCGCCGATTGCGGCACCATTGCGGTGCTTGTTCACTCACCAACTTGGAGTCATTGACCATGCCAACCCAGCCAGAATCGGGCAGCAGACCGCTCGGCATCGCCCCTCATTACCATTGGCGCGCCGCGCGGAACGAGGTCGACATGGCGATGCCCGCACCCGCGCCGAGAGCCCTTCGGCTCCGCGCCGAGCCGCAAAACGTGATGATCGATCTGCGCCGCACGGCCAACGTCGTGATCGACATGCAGAACGATTTCTGCACGGCTGGCGGCTGGGTCGACCACATCGGTGGCGACTTCGCTGCCGACCGCGCAGCCATCGCGCCACCGCAGGCGTTGCTGCCCGCGTTGCGCGACGCCGAAGTTCCTGTGATCTGGGTCAACTGGGGCAATCGCCCCGACCTCGCCAACATGCCGCCAAACCAGTTTCACCTGTACAAGAACAGCGGTACGGGTACCGGCTTGGGCGATCCGCTACCCGAAGGTCGAGGCAACGTGCTGGAAAAGGACTCGTGGGCCGCAGCTGTCGTCGACGAACTCGCGCCCCTGCTAAGCGACATAAGGGTCGACAAGCACCGCATCAGCGGCTTCTGGGACACGCCGCTCGACAGCATCCTGCGCAACCTCGGCGTGAAGACGATGCTGTTTGCGGGTTGCAACACCGACCAGTGCGTTCTGCACTCCCTGACCGATGCAAACTTCCTGGGCTACGGCTACGGCTACGGCTACGGCTACGGCTACGGCTACGGCTACGGCTGCGTCATGCTGGAAGATTGCTGCGCCACGTCGTCGCCTCCCTTCTGCACGGAGGCGACGGTGTGGAACGTCAAGAAATGCTTCGGCTTCGTCAGTGACTCCAAACAGCTGCTGACGGCACTGGCGAACCTGCGCGCATGACGAACCTCGACGGGCTCTACAACGAACAGATGGCTTCTCATTCCGAGTCCGCCTCCGCTAAGAAGATCGTTCCGCGCGACCCGGCCCGCACGCGCGCGCGCATCCTGAAGGCCGCCATCGCGGAGTTCTCCGCAAAGGGGTACAGCGGCGCGCGAACCGTTCAGATCGCCAGCCGCGCCAAGTCGAACATTCGCATGCTTTACCACTACTTCGGTGGCAAGGATGCGCTCTACGTCTGCGTGCTCGAGGAGGTGCTGTCCAAGCTGAGGGCGGCAGAGTTGCAACTCGACTTCGATGCCCTCGCACCCACCGCAGGCATCCTGCAGATGTTCGACTTCATCGACACGCACTTCGGCGCGCGGCCCGAGTTGCGCCGGCTCCTGGCCTACGAGAATATGAACCAGGCCCGGCACCTCAAGCGCTCGGCGCTGATCCGCGAGGGTGCATCGCCGGTGCTCGACTTGATCGGCAACCTGTTGCGTCGAGGCGAAGCGATCGGCCTCTTCCGGCCGGGCGTCGACCCGCTGCATCTGTACGTTGCGATGGTGAGTATGGCTTACTACAGCCGGGCTCACGGCCCGACGCTTTCGCGCATCTTCGAAACCGATCTGCTCGCCGACGACTGGCAGGCGGCGCATCGCACACAGTCGCACGAGATGCTGATGGGTTTTCTGGCGCCTGTCATCAAGAAGGGAAGAAAGGCATGACCGTAGCATCCATGGCCGAAGCGGTGAAAAGCGGACGCACGAGCGCCGCGGAGAGGGTCGAAGCGACCTTCCGCTGCATCGCCGCGCTGGATCCGTCGCTGCATGCCTTCTGCACCCTCGACGAAGCGGGTGCGCGCGCGGCCGCCAAAGCGCTCGACGAGCGCCTGGGTCGCAACCAACCGGTCGGCCCGCTGGCCGGCGTGCCGGTGGCGATCAAGGATTTGATCTGCACGAAGGGCTTGCGCACCACCTTCGGCTCGCGCCTTTACGCCGGACACGTGCCGCAGGAAGACGACGTTGTGGTCGAGCGGCTGCGTGCGGCGGACGCCATCATCGTTGGCAAAACCAACACTTCAGAATTCGGCTATGGCGCCTTCGGTCATAACGCGCTGTTTCCAACCACACGCAACCCGTGGAATCCCGATCTCGCGCCAGGTGGATCCAGCGCTGGCTCGGCGGCAGCGGTCGCCGCCGGCATGGTCCCGTTGGCGATTGGCAGCGATGGTGGCGGCTCGGTGCGGGTGCCGGCCGCGCTCTGCGGCATCTTTGGGCTCAAGCCCTCAATGGGACGTGTACCGGCCTACCCTGGTTGTCGGGACGAGCGGCACCCGGGTATATCGAGTTGGGAATCGCTCGAACACATCGGGCCCATGACGCGGACGGTGGCCGACGCCGCACTTGCCATGTCCGTCCTCGCTGGCCCGACGCCGAAGGACAGGTTTTCACTGCCAAACGACATCCTGCAGTGGGCGGTGCCACCGGTCGAGACGTTGCGTCGTGTTCGGATCGCGTTCAGTCCGGATCTCGGCTTTGCGGCGGTCGATCCCGAAGTGCGCGCGAGGACGGAGGCCGCGGTTCACAGGCTGGAGCAAGTGCTGGGCTGTGTCGTCCAAGTCGTACAGCCGGATGTCGGCAACTACTCCGCCGTGTTCGAAACCCTTGTCGCCATGGACACGGACCGGCAGGGCCTGAGGCGCATGGCAGCCGAACAACGCATCGAACTGCAGGGCTGGCTGGCCAGTCTGCTGTCGCGCGATTGGAGCGCCGACACATTCACGCACGCACTGATGGAACGAAAGCGCATCGCGAACACGGTCTGGCGCTTTATGGAACACCATGACTTCCTGATAACGCCGACGACCGCGTGCGCGGCTTTCGGACTGGACATCCCCGGGCCCGACACCATCAACGGCAGAGCGGTGGAGGCGGGTAGCGCCTGGATCGCTTTCTCCGCGCTCGCAAACTTGACCGGTGCGCCGGCCGCGTCGGTTCCTATTGGATTGACTGTTGACGGTCGGCCGGTCGGCCTGCAGATCATGGGTCGTCACCTCGACGATCTGGGTGTGATGGCGTTGTCGGCGGTTGTCGAATCGCTTTTTCCAACATCCTGGCCACCGTTGGCCATCTCTGGGGACACAATGTCCCGCTGAGTTCGATCAACTGCCGGCTTGCAGACCTGAAGCGTCCTGACTGCCCAACATCCACGTCAGCGTTGCTCACTTCGCGAGATGTTGCGGGTCACCAATTGGTTTTTGACCCGGTTTCCGAGCGTGTGGGGCGAAGCAAGGGATTCAGTTGATCCGCGCCGGCCCCCTGACGCCGCACACACAACTCATCAGAAGGCAGCGTCGTTGTCACGCCTGAGGTACTCCGCGAGCAGCAGCTCGTCCACTGCGACCGGCGCATTGGCCACGCGACTGATCAGGTTCAAACGGAGAAGCCGGTCGATGGTGGCTCGTACCTTGGCAACGGTGGCCGGGCTGCCGGGCTTGCCGAGTCGCTGCAACGTTTCACGACCGAATGGCGGCAAGCCGCCCAGTCCTGCCACCCGTCACTTCGCATGCCATCCTGGAGCACCTCGACTACGAAGTGCTCCCCGCGGCGCATGCGTCCATGCGTCTGGAAATCGAAGCGATGCGGATGGCGTTCGGAGACCTCTACGCACATAACTCAGATCCCGCAACCATGCGCATGTCGGTGTCCGATCTCCTGGACATGCAGCGCCTGACTGCCCTTGCGAACACCATCGAGACGTCGGCC
Organism: Variovorax ginsengisoli; assembly: GCF_030486595.1. Lineage (GTDB taxonomy): Bacteria > Pseudomonadota > Gammaproteobacteria > Burkholderiales > Burkholderiaceae_C > Variovorax > Variovorax ginsengisoli_B. Next base: position 44,664 of record NZ_JAUJZH010000038.1, read on the forward strand.
GCCTCGCCCAGAGCCAGAGTCGCTCCCACGAGTTCAGGAACCGTCTACCTCTGCGCTGCCGACAAGGAGGGCCGGATGGTGTCGTACATCCAATCCAACTACCGCGGATTTGGATCCGGCTTGGTGGTGCCAGGCACCGGCATTGCATTGCAGAACCGCGGTGCTGGCTTCACCTTGCAGCCTGGCCACGCGAACGAAGCGGCCGGCGGCAAGCTTCCGTCGCACACCATCCTGCCGGGCTTCCTTTTCCAGGACGAGAAGCCCGTCATGGCCTTTGGTGTGATGGGCGCCAACATGCAATCTCAGGGCCACGTCCAGATGGTGATTCATTCCGTTGAGGGACTCAATCCGCAGGCGAGTTCGGATGCTCCCCGCTGGCGCATCGATGACCAGGGACAACTCATCGTGGAAGCATCGATGCCCACCGAATGCGTGCAAGGGTTGCGCACGATGGGCCACGATGCGAAAGTGATGCCGGCCGACACGCTCGAGTTCGGCAGCGCTCAGTTGGTTCAACGTCTACCGGGTGACGACATTGCGTATGTCGCGGGTTCAACAGTGCCTTAAGGAAACGCTGATCAATAGGTTGCGGCGGGCACGGCCCGTGCATGCGTGAAGACACCGCAAGTCACAGCACCACCGAGATGAACCAACGCAGCTTTGCCAGCGCCGAGTACGCGATGAAGAAGAAGCGCACGCGGCGCGAGAAGTTCTTGGCTGACATGGAGCGCGTCGTGCCGTGGTCTCGTCTGATTGCCGTCATCGAGCCGCTGTACCCCACTCGCGGGCGCGTCGGCCGACAGCCGATCGGCGTGCCCCGGATGCTGCGCATGTACTGCCTTCAACAGTGGTACGGCCTGGCCGACGAGGCGCTCGAAGACGCGCTGTATGACAGTCAGGCGCTGCGCGACTTCGTGGGCATCGACCTGTCGCGCGAGTCGGTGCCCGACGCCACCACGCTGCTGAAGTTCAGGCGCCTGCTGCTGGACAACGACCTCACCAAGGCGCTGTTCGAGGAGATCAACGCCCATCTTGCCGAGCAAGGTCTTCTGATGCGCGCGGGCACCATCGTGGACGCCACCATCATTGCGGCGCCCAGCTCGACCAAGAACGCGGGCAATGCTCGAGACCCGGAGATGCATCAGACCAAGAAGGGAAACACCTGGCACTTTGGCCTCAAGGCCCATATTGGCGTGGATGCCGAATCGGGGCTCGTGCACACCGTGATCGCCACGGCGGCCAACGTCAACGACGTGACGCAAGCTCGCGCGCTTTTGCACGGCGAGGAGACGGCGGCCTTCGGCGACGCTGGGTATCGGGGCGTGCACAAGCGCGAGGAAGCGCAAGGGCCGCAGTGGCACGTGACGATGCAGCCAGGCAAGCGGCGGCAACTCGACCCGACGCGCAAGTGGGCCCGCCTGCTCGAGAAGGCCGAGCAGTTGAAGGCTAGCATCCGAGCCAAGGTCGAGCATCCGTTCCACGTGATCAAGAACCTGTTTCGTCACAAGAAGACCCGCTACAAGGGCCTGGCGAAGAACGAGGCACAGCGGTTCAGCCTGTTCGGGTTGGCCAATCTGGTCATCGCCAAGCGGTCGTTGCTGATCGCTCATGGCCGAGGTGCGTCTTGAACATCGAAAGTGGCCTCGCAAGAGGTGCAAAGCGCCCGGCCGGCGGGCCTCACCGCGCAAAGTCGACCGGAATCGCGACCGCATCGCTTCGTGATGTCCTCAGATCCGACGACGTCGTTCATTGATCAGCATCTCCTTAACTTCCAATTCCCGCGACTCGAGCAAATTTTGCCTTCGATTGCTCATGAGTCAGGCGCTCATTTTCTTAGCGGATCCCCTTGACTCAGGGCGGTTGAGGAAGGATCTCTGTCTCCTCGTTCGAGCGCGCGCGAAACGAAGTCGTGCGGGCCGAGCGTGCGGCCGTCCTGTGACTTCAACTCAAGTGGGCGGAGTTTTTCGTGCGTTTGTCGGTCCACCAGATCGTAGGAGAGTTGCCCGGGAGGGAAACAGAATTCTTCTCCCCATTGCCAAAGCGAGGCGACCACTAGGTAGAGCCGTTCACCTTTCTCGGTCAAGACATACTCTCTATAGGAGGATCCATCGGAGGCGGGTGCCGTGGTGAGAACGCCGCAGGCCACCAGCTTCCGCAGACGCGTGGTCAAGATGTTCTTTGCTAGTCCTAAGCTCCGCTGAAACTCCCCAAAACGCCGCGTTCCCGCCAAAGCGTCACGAACAATCAGCAGCGACCACCAGTCACCAATTGACTCGAGGGATCGCGCGATCGCGCAAGTGCTGGTTTCCAGCGTTGTACGCTTGCCCTTCATCTCACTCCTTCATGCTGGTGTGTGCATGCCAGCGGCTTGTTGCTATAGACGATCCAAGTCCGACAGCGCCGAAGTCACTGTGGTGTCGTGTTTTGTATCAATTCGTATTCAAGCTGTGAGTTGCAAAAATAAACCAGGCAGAGTACCATGTCGGTTGTAGTTGCAAAGTTAAACTGATCTGTTGAGACATTTCCTGGTGGGGCGCCCCGATGAGGCCTGCGAGGAATGCTTGCCAGCTCGGACAAATTGGAGCGAAGAACAAGTGCGATTAGCTAAAGGGAGCCTGCCATGAACCCGGCGGCGGAGTTCGACATTATTGTCTATGGGGCGAGCGGCTACACAGGCCGACTCGTCGCGGAACACTTCGCGCGGCGCTATGGCGTGGGCGGTAAGGTGAAGTGGGCCATGGCCGGTCGCAGCCAAGCCAAACTGGCAGAGGTGCGCGATCAGCTCGGGGCGCCGAAGGACATGCCGCTGGTGGAGGCCGACGCGAACGACACGGCTCAACTCGCCGCGATGATCGAGCGGACCAAGGCGATTGTGACGACCGTTGGCCCCTATCAGTTCTACGGCTCGAACTTGGTGGCCGCCTGCGCGGCTGCGGGGGTTGACTACCTGGACTTGTGCGGCGAGCCCGGCTGGATCCGCCAGATGATCGATGCGCACGAGGCGACGGCGAAGGCGTCCGGCGCCCGGATCTTATTCTCATGCGGATTCGATTCTTTGGTGTTCGAGCTGGGGGTTTATTGCGTCCAGGAGAGGGCGAAGGCGAAGCTGGGCGCCCATGCGCCGCGCGTGAAGGCCCGGCTACGAGGCATGCAAGGCGGCCCCTCAGGGGGCTCGGTCGCGAGCGTGATGGCCACGATGGCGGCGGTTCAGAATGACGCTATGCAGCACGCGGTCATGATGAGCCCGTTCGGCCTGACGCCTGGCTTCGAGGGGCCAGCTCAGCCATCTGGCAACGAGGTCGGAAATGACCCTGACGTGGGGCCCGTCGGGCCGTTCATCATGGCGATGCTCGACACCAAGAACGTCCATCGTTCGAACCTGCTGATGGGCCATCCCTATGGCAGGGATTTCCTCTACGACGAAATGGTAGTCGGCGGCGGCGAATTACCGAACGTCGAGGATATGGGACCCCTGCCCAAACCCGGCGAGGGGCCGACTAAGGAGGAGCGCGAGGCCGGCTTCTACGACATCCTGTTCATCGGAATTGGGGCGGATGGGCGACAAGTACGCACGTCAGTGAAGGGCGACATCGACCCGGGCTATGGCGCGTCATCGAAGATGCTGGCCGAAACGGCGATCGCTCTGGTCGACGCGCAGGACGTGCCGGGTGGCATCTGGACCCCTGGTGCTGCGCTGCAAGGCAGCCTGATTGAGCGGCTGCAGAAGCACGCAGGCGTGCGTTTCAGCATCGAGGATTAGCCATCCAAGCCACCGTGGCCGCACAAGAATGCCACTCTCCTATTCGTTTCTCGCCTACACAACCCAGAGCCACAGAAAGAGGAAAAAAGATCATGCCACTCGTACGCGTTACTATGATTAAAGGCAAGCCCGCCGAATATATTAAGCAGCTATCACAGAGCATTTATGACACCCTCGTTGAGGAATATCTCATGCCTAAGAACGACATGTTCCAAATCATTGAACAGTTGGAGCCTGGGGCGCTCATATACGATCGGCAGTTCGGGATCGACGGCGAACGAAGCGACGATTTCATCCTCATCAACATCGAGTCCGACGCAAGGCGACGCGATGAGAAGCAGGCGTTCGTGGCCCGGCTCGTCGAGAAGCTTGCGGCGTCGCCAGGCCTGTCGCCGGACGACGTTTTCGTCCGCCTCTCGGCGAACACCGTAATGGACGATTGGTCGTTCGGGGGCGGCAAAGTCGCCTCCGATATCGAATATCCAGCGGGATGAGAAGGGGATGGCAGGCGGCTCCATAAGGCGATCGGAACATCAACCGCAAGCTGATCGACGAGTTGCGCACCTTTTTCGACGTGCTTTCGGTGTTTGAGGATCCTCACGGCAACGATCTGATGAGGCTCGAGACGCATTTATCACCTCGAAGTCGAAAGTCGCTACGCCATCGCACCAAGCGCCGCACAACCCGCGCCGTTAGTTCGAAACAGGGTAGTAGTCCGCTCAAGGCCGTGGTTGACCCTCGTGAGGCTCAGGGCGTTACGTCGATGATGTGCTGGAGCAGAGCGAACGCCACTCGCCAGGCGTGGCCGTCGCAGTGAACCGTCACTGTGCGCTGGTTGATGTGCACGACCTCCCCGACATGTCGCTTCAGATTCTGGTCTGCGAAGCAGACCCGTTGTCCTACGCGGAAGTCCTCTTTGCGGTGAAGATCGGCCGGCGCCAACACTCCACGACTTCACTTCCGACAGCTTGTGCTCAAGGCGCGGATCGCGCGAGAGCTTGAAGCCGCTTCAGGCCGCCGTTGCGCTTGATCGGGCGTGTGTCGGCCAAGTCTGAACTCGCGCGAGCCATTGGCTACACGCTCACGCGTAAGCGTGCGGCCGAGTGCGGCCGAGTGCGGCCGAGGCCCTCTTGACAGGCCGTTAGCCCGTCAGTTGCCTCATAGCTTGATCGCTTGATCTGGGCGAGACGGTCGCAACCGGGCTCCGGGGTCCCGTCGAGGCCGGACTGACCACAGTGGGTTTCGGCGAGAGTTGGGGTAAACACTGTTAGCGACTCCTGGTTAACAGCGTTACCATCTGGGGCGGAAGTCTCACGGTGATCTTCCGCCTTTAACAACAGGAGACCGCAATGAACTTACGTTTGGATTGGTATGGAACGGTTCGCAGCGCAGCAACGGCGCTGATCTTGGCAACTTGTGCTTGGCATGCTTCAGCACAGTCCGGTTACCCGAACCGGCCGGTTGTGGTACGGATGGCCTATCCCGCAGGTGGACCTGCAGATTCCGCTCTTCGCGATGTGCTGCCGGTGCTGCAACGTGAAATCGGGCAGCCAGTGGTTGTTGAGAACATGCCGGGAGCCAACGGCTCTATTGCAGCGATGAATGTGCAGCATGCAGCAGCAGACGGCTACATGCTTTTGGGTACGGTGACGAGCGATCTGATCTTGGCGCCTCTGATTATTCCAACTGCGAAGTACAAGCCTCAGGCGTTCCAACCTGTTGGACTGCTCGGTTCGGGTGACCTCGTTTTGCTCAGCAGTCCAGCGTACAATTTCAAGAGCGCTGACCAATTGATCGAATACGCGAAGTCCAGCGGGAAGGAGATGTCGATCGGCAATTGGGGCGCGGGCTCTCTGACACACGTTGTTGCTGCGGACTTCGCCGTAAGGGGTGGCATCAAGCTACTGCATGTGCCCTACAAGGGCGCCGCACCCATTATTCCGGATCTTGGTAGCGGGCAGATCGATCTGACTTTCGCGCCGATGGGCGGCTCGCTCGTGGGTTTGATCAAAGCAGGGATCGTGAAGCCAGTCGCGATTGCTGCAGACAAACGCAATCCGTTGTTACCGGATGTGCCCACCATCAATGAAAGCAAGCACGTCAAGGATTTTGCCTATGCTGCGCGCTCCGCAGTCTTCGCTCCGCCCGGCACGCCAGAAGCCGTGATTGCACGCCTCAATAAGGCCATGAACGTCTACATTGCCAGCGCAGAAGGGCGTGCGCGTCAGGAGACCATTGGTGCATCGCCGCTAGAGCCGTTGTCGGTGAAACAGATGAACGAACTATTTCAGGCGGAGTCCACAACTATGATGCGCGCGGCAAGTGCGATAAAGCCCCAAACCGGCCGCCAGGAAGGACGAGCTGAATGAAAGTAGCAGTTGTCGGTGCTGGTCTGATTGGACAGGCGTGGGCCATCGTCTTTGCCCGTGGTGGCTGCGAGGTGAGTCTGTGGGATGGGAACTCACGCGCTCTTGAAAGCGCCGTGCCAGCCATCGCCCGGCGACTGTCCGATCTGAAAGATTATGGACTCGTGAGCGATGTAGATGAAGTGCTAAAGAAGCTGCTGCCAACTTCCAATTTGGCGGATGCCTTGGTCGGTTCGCACTATGTCCAGGAAAGCTTGCCCGAAGTGCTCGAGTTGAAGGTCGAGATATTCGGCCGCTTGGATGCGCTCGCACCCGGTGGTGCCATTTTGGCAAGCTCCACTTCCGGCTTCCCTGCATCCGCCTTCACGCAAGGCCTCCCTGGGTGTCAGCGATGCCTGATTGCGCATCCGGTCAATCCGCCGTACCTGATTCCCGTCGTCGAGTTGTGCGGAGCACCGTGGACTTCATCAGCGGCGATCGAAGGTGCACGTTCCTTGATGGAGAGCATCGGCCAGCGGCCTGTGGTGGTGAAACGCGAAATCGATGGTTTCATTCTCAATCGCTTGCAGGGTGCTTTGCTGCAGGAAGCGTTCTGGCTGGTCGAAAACGGGTATGTTGACGCCGCCGGACTGGATGCGACGGTGAGTGAAGGATTGGGTCTGAGGTGGGCATTTATGGGACCCTTTGAAACCATTGACCTCAATGCGCCTTCCGGGCTGTCTGACTACTGTAAGCGCTACGGCGGCATGTACCAGTCGTTCGAGCAGTCCACGAATTCACGAAAAATGGGCCAGGGTTGGTCGCCGGAACTGGTAGAGACGCTCAACGGCCAACGTCGGGAGACTCTCCCGAGCTCAGAGTTGGCTGAGCGCCAAGCTTGGCGTGACCGTCGGCTCATGCAATTGATGGTACATAAGCAGAAGGCCGCACATGCTGAGAACGTCACCAAACTGTCTCCAGAGGCCGAGCGTGGACGCTAGGCTCTTGGCACCACATCGCCGGTGAATGAGATGAAGCATGCGCACGTTGAAACCAATGGCATCACGCTGAACGTCGTTGAGGCAGGGGATGGCAAGCCAGTCTCTTTTGCGAGGGGCTCCCCAACACGTGGCTTGATTGGCGGTTGCAGTCGGAAGAGCTACCGCGCAGCATATCGACGGATCTGCGCAGTTGCGGCAAGTCGAGCGCGCTGCCTGAACGTATGCCTATACCGTCCTGCACACCGTGGTTGAGTTCATGAGTCTGCTCGATGCGTTAAATCTTCCCGGTGCGGTCCTGGTCGGATGGGGCACTCAACCTGCTCTTTACGCCGATCAGGCGTTCGCCTCTCACCAAGGCATATTCATTCTCGGAGAACGGACTTGATTAAGCCTTTCCACATCGACATCCCCAAAGTCCGGATCGATCAGATCCGAGAGCGCATCGAACAATATAACTGGGACGGACTGGCAGACGCAGGCGGATGGCGGTCCGGGGTCGGCCTGGCCGATCTGCGTCGCCTCACGGACTATTGGTTGAGCCAATACGACTGGAGGGCCGCGGAGGCGCAATTGAATGCGCAACCGCACTTCCTCGCCACTATTGACGGCCAAGATATTCATTTCCTCCACAGCAAGGGCGATGGGAGCAGGGCGCCAGTCATCCTGCTGCACGGTTGGCCGGGATCGTTCCTTGAGTTCAGGCATATCGTCGACCATCTCGTCGCGGACGGGCACGATGTGGTGGTCCCATCGCTGCCCGGTTTCGCATTTTCGGGGCGTCCTCATTCTCCGATTGGTTCGCGTCGGACTGCTATGTTGTGCAACGAGATCATGGAGAGGCTCTTTGGCACCAAGCGCTATCTGGTACAGGGGGGAGATTGGGGCGCTGCGGTCGCTGCATGGATCGCTCACGATTTTCCCGAACGCTGTTACGGCCTACATCTCAATATGATCATGGTTCAAGCCAGAGATGCGATACCTGAAACCCAAGAAGAGCGCGGGTGGGCGGAGGCTCGTCAGCGGACGACCGCCGACGAAATGGGCTACGCCATCGAACAGGGAACCCGGCCCCAGACACTGTCTGTTGCGCTTGCGGACAGCCCGGTCGGGGTGGCGGGTTGGATCCTTGAAAAGTTCGCCGTATGGTCCGACGTGCCACGCGATGCCGAAGGGCGTCCCGACGTCTGGAAGGCATTCAGTGAGGAGTTTCTGGTCACCAATCTCATGTTGTATCTCGTGACGAACGCGATCGTCACGTCAACCTGGTTCTACCGGGGCAATATCCTCGAGGGCGCGCGCCTGTTCGACCCAGGCAACCGCGTCACGGTTCCGACCGCCGTCGCCGCGTTTCGAGATCCCGTTTTCCTGATGCCTCCGCGTTCACTAGTTGAAAAAAGCTACAACATCGTCCAATGGAGTGACATGCCCGCGGGTGGTCACTTTGCGGCGTTGGAGCAACCAATGCTGCTGCTGGCCGATCTTCGTCGGTTTTTCGATGCGCTCGAACATGGGAAATAGACGGCTCAAGGCCGATTGCGGGTCAACCGTCGGCCTTGTTCCACCGCGCGCCAAAGAGGGCATCGAACTTGAGGGAGCCACAGTGTTCACAATCGCTCGGCGCAATCCGGCCGGCAAGGGGCCATCGTCAACATCGGATCGGTCGTCGACCTAAGCACCGGAGATCGGTCTGGGCGAAGCCCTGCAGAACGGCTTTCATGGGCTCACGGGGCACGCGATCAATCTCTGACTCGATCACTTTCGTATAAGGATTCTTTGAATGACCCAGGTTCTGTTCTCGCCGCTGAAGCTCGGCGCATTGACGCTTTCGCATCGCGTGGTGATGGCGCCGGTCACCCGGATGCGCTCGTCCCAACCAGGCAACGTGCCACACGCTCTCAATGCGGAGTACTACCGCCAGCGAGCCTCGCGCGGCGGATTGATCATCACCGAGGGCGCGCAGATCTCGCCGACCGCCCAGGGGATGCCGGCCACGCCGGGCATCCACAGCCAGGCACAGGTCGAGGGTTGGAAAGCCGTCACGCAGGCCGTGCACGACAAGGGTGGCTTGATCTTTCTGCAGCTCTGGCATGTCGGACGCATCTCGCATTCGTCGCTCCTGGGTGGCGAACTTCCCGTGGCGCCGTCCGCCGTCGCGGCCCCCGGCAATGCGTTCAAGGCGAACTTTGAACGCGCTCCGTTCGAGACTCCGAGAGCGCTGGAAACGGCAGAGATCGCTTCGGTGATCGCCGACTATGCCCAAGCGGCGCGCAATGCGAAGCAGGCCGGCTTCGATGGCGTGGAAGTCCACGGGGCCAACGGATACTTGCTGGAGCAGTTCCTGCAAAGGCGCAGCAACCGGCGCACCGACGCTTACGGCGGCTCGATCGAGAACCGCAGCCGCATCGTGCTGGAGGTGGTTGAGGCCGTGTCTGCCGTATTTGGCGCCGATCGCGTCGGCATCCGTCTGTCCCCCTTCGGCGTGGCCAACGGCAGCGGCGAGGACGAGCCGCTGCCGTTGTATACCTACCTGATTCAAAGCCTCGCACGCTTGGACCTGGCTTATCTGCACCTGATCGAGCCGCGGGCCAGTGGCGCGGGCCAGGCCGACGTTGATCACCAGAACGTGCCTTTTGCGTCCGAGCTGTTCCGACCGCACTGGCCGAAAGCCCTGATCGCGGCCGGGAACTACAGGCCCTACACCGCGGCGGCGGCCATCGAATCGGGCCGCGTAAACGCGATCGCGTTCGGACGCCTGTTCATCGCGAACCCTGATCTCCCCGAGCGCGCACGACGGGGCACCGACCTCAATACCTACGACCGTGCCACCTTCTATGGTGGCGGCGTCGAAGGCTACGTGGACTATCCGACGCTCGAAGCGCTGGACCAGTGAGCGGTAGACACGTGACGCGCGCATCACCGCCAGCACCCCGATTTCCAGTCGAATCTACCGTTCAGTTGGAGGGGCGTTCACTCACTGGAGGCGTGCTGTTCCTGCTGGCCGCACTGGCAGCCTTGGGCGCACTGGCCACCAACATCATCCTTCCAGCATTCCCCTCGATGGGCGAGGACCTTGGCGTCTCGGTCCGGGATCTCGGCGCTACGCTGAGCAGCTTTTTCGTAGCCTTCGCGCTGGGTCAGTTGTTCGTCGGACCGCTTTCGGACCGGTTTGGACGCCAGCGGCTGGTGCTGATCGGCTTGGCCATCTTCATCGTTGGCAGCCTGGTCTGTGCGATAGCGAGCACGCTGCCGCAGCTCATCGGTGGCCGGGTGGTCCAGGCGCTGGGCGTGTGCGCGACGTCGGTGCTGTCCCGCGCCATCGCGCGCGACCTATTCGAGGGCCAGGAACTGGCGCGTGCGCTTTCCTTGACTATGGTGGCCATGGCGGCTGCGCCGGGATTTTCTCCGCTGATAGGCAGCGCCCTGGACAGCCTCTTCGGCTGGCGGTCTGCCTTTTTCGTGATTTCAGCGCTGGCATTCGCGCTGGCCGTTGGATACATCGCCAAGCTGGGTGAGACGCACGCGCCGGACCGGCGATCCGCGCTCTCGCCCACAAGCGTCGCTGCAAGCTACAAGCAGCTGGCCTTTGATCCTCGTCTCATGGCGCCCGCCCTGTCTGTGAGTCTGGTCGTCGGGGCGCTCTATGCCTTCTTTTCTATGGCTCCCGCCATTCTGATCACCGGCTTCAGGCTCTCGCCGCTGACGTTCGGGTTGTTCTTTGCATCGACAACTTTCGTCGTGTTCGGGTCAGGCCTACTGGCGCCGCGTCTCGCCAAACGATGGGGACCGGTCGTGGCGGCTCGTGCTGGTGTTTCCATCGCACTTGTTGGAAGTGCGGCATTGCTGTTCGGCAGAACAGAGTTCGTCTCCTTCAGCGTGTATCTGACCATCTTCCTGTTCGGGATGGGCATCTTCAATCCACTCGGAACGGCCATCACGCTGCAACCCTTTGCACAGCAAGCAGGAGCCGCTTCGGCGTTGCTGGGATTCCTTCAGATGGGGTGCGCGGCGCTGGCCATCACCTTTGGAGGGATGCTGATCTTGCCAGCGTATACCGCTTTGGGTGTCGTATTGTTTACATCGCTTGCGGCGTCCTTTCTATGCTTTTTGTCCGTACGAACGACGAGGTGAGGCTGACGTATGTCGGCGGATCACCCAGGGAGAAATGCACTGAGCTCCCAAAAGGAGAAATCATTCAAGTCTGTCGCAGGGCTTGTCGGGGGGCTGGCGCTGGCGGGACTCTGGTTCGTATTTGTCTATTGGGGCTGTCGCGACGACGGTAAATGGACTATGTGTTCGGTAGACGGTTTCCTCGGGGAGTTAGTCGAAATGTCAGACTGGATGACAGCCCGCAGGCATCTGCAGATACCCAAGCTCGAGTAGCGGCGATGAGCCGTTCGACGCCTTTCGAGCCGTGACTCTGCCCTGGCGTCAATTCATCCATCGGATCCCACTGGCATGCCTGTCGAATTTGCCGAGTAAGACATCGTGAGCATCATCACCACAATTGAAGACCTGCGAGTGCTGGCACAACGCCGAGTGCCGCGCATGTTCTACGACTACGCCGATTCGGGCTCTTGGACAGAGAGCACCTATCGAGCTAACGAAAGCGAATTCCAGAAAATCAAGCTTCGCCAGCGTGTGGCAATCAATATGCAAGGGCGGAGCACCCGAACGACAATGATCGGACAAGAGGTGGCGATGCCGGTGGCCATAGCCCCGACCGGATTTACCGGCATGCAGCATGCAGATGGGGAGATTCTTGCGGCACGCGCGGCTGAGGCTTTCGGAGTGCCTTTTTGCTTATCGACCATGAGCATCTGCTCCATGGAGGATGTAGCAGCAAACAGCACTGCATCATTCTGGTTCCAGCTATACGTGATGCGCGACCGAGATTTTGTCACGCGACTGATCGAGCGCGCCAAGGCTGTGCACTGTTCCGCTCTTGTTCTAACCCTCGATTTGCAAGTCCTGGGCCAGCGTCACAAGGATTTGAAGAACGGGCTATCTGCGCCTCCGAAGCCGACCTTGGCCAACCTGATCAACCTTGCAACCAAACCACGCTGGTGCCTTGGGATGCTCGGCACCCCACGGCGCACCTTCGGCAACATCGTTGGTCACGCGAAAGGAGTGGGTGATCTTTCGTCGCTCAGTTCTTGGACCGCAGAACAGTTTGACCCTGGGCTGAACTGGGCCGATGTGGAGCGCATCAAAAAGCTTTGGGGTGGCAAGTTGATTCTCAAAGGGATCATGGATGCACAAGATGCACGACTCGCGGTCAGCAGCGGCGCAGATGCGCTGATCGTGAGCAATCATGGCGGACGCCAACTTGACGGCGCGCCGGCGAGTATCGAAGCGCTTCCGGCTATCGTCGAGGCCGTTGGCTCGCAAATTGAGGTCTGGCTGGACAGCGGTATCCGTTCAGGCCAGGACGTGCTCAAGTCCGTGGCCCTCGGCGCACGAGGCACGATGATTGGGCGCGCGTTTTTGTATGGACTGGGGGCCATGGGCCAAGCCGGCGTTACAAAGGCGCTCGAAATCATCCACAAGGAGCTGGACATCACGATGGCTTTCTGTGGTTGTCGGGACATCGGTGATGTGGATAGAAGCATCCTATTCGCCGGAAGCTTTCCGCGATAGATGACTGAGTGAGAACAGAAAAAGTACCGCTGGTGACGAATCAATATTTGCTACTATGAGGTCGACCCGCATTCCCGAGAAAGGCGGTCACGCTGGTCGCGCTGTTTCACTGCCAGCAGCGGCAGCGACATCAGCGCGCGCATCATCGCGCTGAAGCTCGCCCAGCGCCGGGCAGCAGGTGGCGACAGCGGCGCCCGACGGCCATGCGTTGATGATGGCGAAGAGCGCCTTCACAATGACGCCGGCGATTTACCTGCAGATGTCCTTCGATGCGTCGCGGAGTTCGCCCCCGTGGCAAAGCGCGCCGAGGCGTCCTTCGTCGTCTTCGCGGTCATTCCGGCGGTGCCGGTGACCGAGACGAAGCCTACGCCAGGAAAATGCCGGCAAACTCAACCTCTTTTCAGTTCTGGGAGTTGAGCATGAAGATTCTTGTTGTAGGTATCGGCGCGATCGGTGGCTACTACGGTGCACGGCATTTGCAGGCTGGCGCTGAGGTGACTTTTCTGATCGGGGCATAGCGGCTGCGTCGCTGGCGTCTAGTGTAGAGCGCTCGATAGAGTTGAACTTATTTGATGCGGCACACCCCGACCTCGACGGAGGTCGTCGTGCGCATTGCTCCAAGAATCGAACTGAGTGCCACTGTTCAACGAGAGTTGACGGCCCTGGCGCGCCGAGGCCGCGTCGAGGCTCGCGCGCAGCAAGGGGTCAAGATCGTGTTGCTGGCCGCTCAAGGCTGGCAGAACAAGGACATCGCCGCCGAGGTCGATCTGGATCGGAGCCAGGTGGCCTTGTGGCGCCAGCGCTTCCTGGACGGCGGGGTGGAGGCCCTGTTGCACGATGCACCGCGTCCCGGGCGCACCCCGAGCGTGACCGCAGGTGGCGAGCTCGGCCATGAGGGTGGAGAAGCTGTGCACCGGCGTGCCATCGGCCAGTGTATGGCGCGCTGCCTTGGCCAGCGCCGCCTTGGAGCGCGTGGCTGGCGCGACGGGGTCGCGCGTGGCCTTGGCAAGTTGGTCGGTGTCGGCGAACATCACCTCGCGCCAGGCCTCGCGCATGTGTGCCACTCGACGAAGTAGGCGAGCATGCACAGGCAGATGTGCGCGGTGCGGTGGTGGATCGGGCGCACCTTCACGCGCGCTCAACCTTGTCCAGCGACTTGTAGTGGCGCACGCGGTCGGCCGAGTCCATCTGCGTGGGTGGCACCGACGTGCGGATGATGTAGAGGCCGTCCAGTGCCGCCTCGCCGGCGATGGCGTGTCTTGCGCGCGAAGGTGAAGGCGTTCTCGCCGATGGCCAGCTCGAGGTGCTTGGCCATCTTGTACTGGTTGACGACCTTGCCCACGATCTCCTCCTTCCCGGCGAGCTTGCCCGCGTCCACGCGGACCTTGATCGTCTCCAGGTGAGGCTCGGTGGCCGCGAGCAGTTCCAGCCGCTTGCGCGCGCGCAGCTTGGCCAGCTCTGGATTGCGGCACGCCACCCACCGTTCGCCCGGGTAGTCCGGCGAGTTCAGCTCGAGCAGATTGCGCTCGTCGAACAAGCCCAGCTGAAGATGGCCCTGCTCGACCAGCGCGCGGATCGACACGCTCTTGAGGGCCATGATCCAGCCGATACCATCGGCCTCGCGCATCTCGTCAATGGTCTTGTGCGACACCATGCCCCGGTCACCGACCATCACCATGCGCTCGATGCCGAAGTCCTCGCGCAATTTATGCGCCGCGGGCATGAAGGTTGTGCTGTCGGCCGTATTGCCCTCGTGCACCGACAACGCCACCGGGCAGCCGCGCGCATCGGGAGCAGGCCGTAGTTGACCTGCCGCGTGCCCTTCCTGCCGTCGCGGCTGTAGCCGAGCTTGGCCAGCGGACAGCAGCTGCCTTCGAAGTAGCTCGACGACAGGTCAAAGAGCGCCAGGGCGCCTGCGTCCAACTGGCGCGCGGCGAGCCTCTTCTGGGTCGCGCCCTGGCGCGCAAGCAGCCAGTCCATCGCTGCGTACAGGTCATCCTCGTCGGCGTCGGCGACACCGAAGTCCTCGGCCAGTGTCGTGGTTTGCCACCAGCGCGTGGTCGCGAGCTTGGCGTGCGCGGCGACGTTGCGATGCGATCATCGCGAGCACCAGGTCGCGCTCGCGCGAGGGCTTGGAGGCGATCAAGCCCGCCAAGCTCAGGCGCTGCATGGTTAGTGCAGCGGCTAGCACATGGCAATGCGAGCGCGATGCGGTGTTCTCCAAGCACTGCGCCGGCTGCAAGGCTTCGTCCCGTAGGGCGGCTCGAATGGCTTCAATCTACGCGGTCGACAAACTTGACAGATTGGCCAGCGTGCGCTTGCCGACCTTGGAGCCTTCGCGATATGACTCGCGCAGCAGCACGGTGGGTGGCGAACCTCGGTTCGGCACAACGTGGGTATGCATGCCTACTGGTCATATGTAGTGATCATTCAAGTACAAAAACATGCCTACATTCAGCAAGCCGAAAAAACACCTATCTCATTGAATCGAGAGGGATCATCGGCTCGAACGCCGCGCTGCGGCGCTGAAACTTAGGGCTAGTGCGGAATGCGCTCGAAATAGGTGAACATACTTGATGCGGCACACTCCGTTCTCGATGGAGGTCGCAGCCATACGCATTGCCGCGAAGATCGAACTGGATGCTGTTGCCCAACGAGAGTTGACGGCGTTGGCGCGTCGAGGCTCGTGTGTAGCAAGGAGCCAAGGTCGTTTTGCTGGCCGCTCAGGGCTGGCAGAACAAGGACATCGCCGTCGAAGTTGATCTGGATCGGCAGCAACTCGCCTTGTGGCGCCAGCGCTTCCTGGAGGGCGGGTGACGGCCCTCTGATGCACGATGCGCCGCGCCCCGGCGGGGGCGCACCCCCTGCGTGATCGTTGAGCTGGAATCGAGCATCGTGGACAAGACGCTTCACGACAAACCCATCGCCGCCACGCACTGGAGCAAGCACGCGTAGGCTGGCCGCGCAGCTTGGGGTGGGTCGACGACGATTCGCCGCGTTCATGCGGCGGGTGCATGGCCAGGCCTTTTGTTGCTCTCGACATCCAAGACCACCAATGGCGCCGAAATCGATGTGGGATTCGCATTCGGCACCAAATCGAACCCCTGAAAGATTTAAGTTGCAAAGATAAACCAAGTAAGGTAGCATGACCATAGTTGTTGCAAAGTTAAACTAGCCTGTCGGATCACATTGGCCCCAACTGCACGCCAGGTGAGCCAAGTCAAAGTCTATCGGGCCTGTTCGCGGCCGGTGCTGATCGGGGATTCACGGAGCTTGACGCGACAGCATGAAAAACTGCGATCCCGCCGCAACTGACGTGGCCCTCGTTTACGCGGGGGGCTCGCCTGATGCGTCAATCGCTCGAGTCGTTCGCAATTCGCAACAATGTAACTACAAGCAACCGAAAGGGCTAACTTCATGACGACAACATCAACATCAACAGCCGAAGCCAACAAACACCTCGTCCTCAAGGCGGCGCAAGAACTCTTCGGAAATCTGGACCTGACCGCGCTCGATCGCTATTGGGGGGATTCGTACATACAGCACAACCCGCTCTACCCGGACGGGAAGGAACAGATTCGGGCGCTTATCCAAGGCGCGATCGACAGCGGCATTCCGACGAAGGCAGAAGTAAAGCGAGTGGTCGCAGAGGGCGACCTCGTCTGGATTCACGCGAAGAGCTTCTTCTTCGGCAAGGAACTGGCGACGGTCGAAATATTCCGTGTCGAGAACGGGAAGATCGTCGAGCATTGGGATGTCATCCAGGAAGTGCCTGCGGAATCGGCCAACAGCAATACAATGTTTTAGTCCTTGCCCGTTAGGTGACAGTGAACCAAGTAGGGCACGAGATCACAAAACGGAACAAGAGCATCCAGCCGACGCTAACGATCCGGCCGGCCTTCACTATGCAGATCATGGTCAGCAAGGACCTAGTGCTGCGGCCGGATCGGCCCTGGATCAGCCCCTGTTCTTTCAGCGGGGATTGTCGCAATGAGCGCGATCAAGCTGCGGCTGGGATCTTTGCCGAATACCGCGATCATCAAGCTCACGGTGGCCCTGCCAGCCGATTTGAAGCAGCGCCAAATTAGTGTCGTGAGTTAGAAGTTCGCAAACAAAATCTCTCGACGCTTGCAAGGATGTGATCGGCAGTCTTGGACCGGAAGAACGGCTTGGGGTCGCTGTTGTTGACCTTGATGCCTGCTGTGGTGCGATGCGTGCCGCGGCGGATGTACTTCTGCGTCAGGGTGGCGAACCAGCGTTCGACTTGGTTCAGCCAGGACGCAGAGGTCGGCGTGAAGTGCAGCTGAAAGCGCGGATGTCGGGCAAGCCAGTTCCTGCTGGTGGGAGTCTTGTGTGTTCCGTAGTCGTCCACCACGAGGTGGATGTCCAGCACTGGGCTGCTGCTGGTCTCGTGGACACCGACCTAAGCTTTTTGGGCTTTTTCGATCTCTATCGGACTGACGTAGCCCAGCGTCGAATGACGACGCGTCGGATTGTAGAAACGCTCGATGTAGTCGAACACGTCAGCGCGTGCATGCTCCCTGGACCTGTACACCTTCCTGGCCGTGCGCTCGGTCTTCATTGAGCTGAAGAAGCTCTCCATCGCCGAGTTGTCCCAGACCTCGCCCGCGCGACTCATGCTGCAGGTGATGCCTTGCTCCTTGAGCAGCTCCTGGAAGTGCTCGCCGGTGTACCGGGCGGATTCAACCGGTCGTCGCAACACCTTCAAACATGGAGGTGTTATGGGAAGACCTGCAGGGTGGATGCAGAATTTAACGGTGCGCGGGGCGATGCGCTCACCCGGTGCTCCTTCGCTTCGGCGAGAGGTGGAGCGGCAGTTCTGGAAGCAGATTGCCACCGGAATCACGAGTGAGAAGGCGGCCAAAGCCGTTGACGTGTCGCAGCCGGTGCCCTCGGGACGAACCAATGGCACGCCATCGTTGAGTGGCCGAACCATGTTCACCTTCAGTTCCAGCGTGGTGAATCCTTTGCCCCCAGGCAGCGTGGTGTGGATCGAGCACCAACCGCCGAGTCGAGCAAGGTCGCGAACCAGCCGCCATGCACCGTGCCCAACGGGTTGTAGTGCCGGTGCAGAGGCCGCCCCTGAAGAACAGCCTCGCCAGGCGCCATATGGATTGGGATGAAGTCAAGCGTGTCGCCAATAGGAGGTGGCGGCAGCTCACCTGCAAAGATGGCCTCGAACACCTCCATACTTGACCGACCGACAACGTCGCCGGCAACGCCGGGCGCGCCAAGGCGAGACCGTACAGCCTCTTCCTGGGCGCGCCAACGGGCAAGAACCTGATCAACCTCCATCTGTCGCTCCTTGTCGAGTCATCATTGCGTACACAACTATTGCAGCTACAATGTAGAATATGAAGAACGCCATCAATCCGCTAGGCTGCACGAATTTGAAGCTGCGTCAGCTCAATCGCATGGTGACGCGGCATTACGACCGCCATGTCGCAGAGGCGGGGCTCAAGAACACGCAGTACGCATTGCTGTCGCACGTCGTGCGGCTCGGTCCCATCCGCCCCGGTGAGCTCGCGCGGCATATGCAGATGGATGCCTCAACCCTTACGCGCAACCTTCAGCCGCTCGCTGCCCAAGGGCTCTTAGCCGTTGGCGCAGGATCCGATGCGCGCAGCCGCTTCGTCGAAGCGACCGAGGCAGGCATCGCCAAGCGGGTTGAGGGACAGCGCGCCTGGAAGGTGGCCCAGACGGCGCTCAACGGTCGCCTAGGCATCGACCGCGTCTGTGCGCTGCATGAGTTGTTGGATGCTTGCATCGCCTGCATGGATGAAGAAGCCGAGGCCGAGGCCGAGGCCGAGGACATGCCTTGAAAGAGCCGACTATGAATCGCTCCTCCGTATCACTTCAGGATATGCCGGCGGCCAGTCACTATTGAAGAAACTGCAGGCATGACAACCACTACGATGTCTCCGTGCTTGGTGTCGGCCCCGACGGCTACGTCGCGGCCATTCGCGCCGCGCAACTCGGCAAGTCCGTAGCGGTGATCGAGACGCATTGCTGGGGCGGCGTATGTCTCAACATCGGCTGCATCCCATCCAGGGGTAATCGTACGTTCGGTGGAGATTGATACGCTCGGAGCCAGAAACCCAATGCACGACAACCATTCATGGCGACTCATCTCTGCGCGAAAACCGTCTGGCGCAAGTTGTTGATATTCAAAGGGAAATTCCTCGCAACCGTATCAAATCGCACGATAAGTACGACTACTCCGAATGGCGCTGCTGCGCAAAATGCCGAAGTGGCCCACGTCTTTCGCCAACGGGCCGAACAGTACGGCATTTCTGGCAGCGCAACCTTCGACCATGGCGTCGCGGTCGATCGCAGCTGCAAGGTCGCCGAGGGGTGTGCCAAAGGCGCGTGCACTTACCTCATGCGCAAGAACGCCATCAACGAGATCGACGGGCATGGCTCCTTTATTGACGCACATTCGATCTTAGGGCGTGCTCGAGATCGACGAACAGATGACGCTCACTTACTGGTCGCCTATCGGCGCGGTGACCCTCAACCCCGAACGTGACTGCGTCATTCAGACACATTCGCGGGTATCAGACATACAGCTGCTGGCTGCATGAAAGAGGCGACAACTATCTTGACGTGCGCCGACCCTCTGGGGCGACTCTCTCTATCTGAGAAAGTCTGTACTAAGGAGATAATCCACTGTTCGATTGAGGTGTGCGCCTAGTAGCTCGCACGCGAGCTCAGTCCTTCTTTCAACAACCGCATTCGCTAACTCTTCATGCTCACTGTTGAGGTCACGCTCGCGGTTCGCATGCAGCAATGACAGCCATCGGTATCTCTCACTGTGTGTGAAAAGAAGGTCGCGAGCTCGGAGTAGCCAATCGCTGCCGCAAGCATCGATAAGTGCGCGATGAAAATCAGAATGCGCGTCAGTGGCCGCAAGTACATCTTCCGACTCGGCAGGCCCAATAGTCGACAAGCGCTTAAGGCGGTGAAGCGCAAACATGATTCTGCTCTCCCATTCCACATTGCCCAATTCGATTGCCTTTCGCAGACAAATCCCTTCCAGTTCTATTCGTGCGCTGGCTAGATCAACGAACTCGCTAGCGGATACAGGCGCGACGCGGAAACCCCGCTGCGGCTCTGCGACAACTAGCCCTTCGGCGGATAGCCGAGACAGGGCCTCTCGGATGACCCCAGAACTCACGCAGAGCGCATCACCGAGATCGGCGATCTTCAACTTATCGTCGGGCGCATACCGACCTTTAAGCAAATCGGCCCGTAAGACCTGATATATCGAATGAGTGATACTGCTGTGGCTTGATGGGATACTCATATCATTGTCCGCGCCGAATTGGAAACCGTGCTTTCGTGATCCTGACCCGAAGGAGAAAGCGGACGCCGTCCTGGTCGAACGCTCGTCACCCGAGGTGTACTCGCGTCAGGGCCTCGGTTGGTGCCTGAAAATGGGCCGAGGCCGCCCCCAATGCCATCCGTACGCCCACCCCGCCTCAGCAGGCTTGGGCGCGGTCGAACGCCATAGGCGCCCGGCTGCCAAAGTTGGCCCCTGGAATCGGGTGAGCGTACAGACAGCTAAGGCCCCATCACCAACACCCCATATCTCGGCTTTGAAAAATATAGGAGATCTCTTGATCTTATCTACATTATGGCGCAATATCGCGCTTCCTCAAAGGAAGGGGGCCGCGACGTGACGCTGATCGCGGTCGACAGGGCATTGGAGCGCGCGTCGAGAAGTCGAAGACTGGCCGACGCTGCGCGCTGCCGTCGAGACCTGGGGGGCGTCGCCGAAGCGGCCCTGCGCAACGCCTGCGCAGCATTGGCGTGAGGAGGTCCTGGGTTTGCCTTCGACCCCGCCCATTGGGCCGCGCCGAACTGGTTCGCAAGGCGCGAATCGCGGAAATGCCACCGCTGCTCTATCGCGAACCGATGATCTATCAAAGTGCCGCGGACATCTTCTGGGTTCGCGCGTCGACATCGAAGCCGTGGATGAAGCCCACGGCTTCGATCTGGAAGCAAAGTTGCGATCGTCGTGGACGACGTGATGATGGGCCCCACCGCCAGCGGAGGCCACCGGGCACATCAAGCTGATGATCTTCAACGACGTCAGCCGCAGAAACCTGATGCCCGACGAACTGTCCAAGCAATTCGGCTTCCTGAACTCAAACTCTCGGCCGCGTTTTCGCCGGTGGCGATCACGCCAGACCAGGCCGGCGTGGCCTGAAACGACTGAACGCGGCTTGGTCTTCATCAGTTGTGTGAACGAGTGGGAGATAGGCAGGCCCAATGCGGGGTTGACCTCCACTTCGACTTGCACAAGCTGTCGAACACGCTGCATGCACTCGCCGTCTCAGAGCGGGGGCCATCATCGGCCCGGGCACGGGATCCAACCGAGATGAAGCAGTCGGCGTTGCCTCCCTGCAGGAATTGCGGATGCGCGAGAAGATCAGCAGCGGTGCTTTCATGACCCCGTATCTCCGCTTTGGCGATACCGTGCGGATCGAGATGCACGATGCCGCTGGACGATCGCTTTCTGGCGCGATATCCCAAAACGTCGTCTCCGCTCCAAGCCGCCAAGCGAGCCAGCATTCAACGTCTTCGGTTTGGGCGCGGATGCGACTTCAGCGTCAACGCCTGGAAGGCGCTGACGCTGCACCTGGGCGGTGGCGCGGTGGCGCGGTGGCGCGGTGGCGCGGTGGCGATGGACAATAACCTGATCGAGCGACAGATCAAGCCCTGGAAGCTCGGCGCGAAGAACTGGTTGTTCGTGGGCAGCGAACTAGCGAAATGGGCGGCCAGAGTGCTGCGGTGGTCATGAGTCTGGTGCAATTAGCCAAGCTTCTATGAGGGCTGTCAAGGCCAGTCATGGTGGACGACTGGAAGAACGATGTATGCGGAGCTCGGGAACCGGAGAAGGTCCAGGGTCCAGCCAGGACAAAGCTTCTATCCGTGTTGGCTCCACGGCCAAACACCCTATGCTGCATGCGCGCCAGGCGCGCTGGCAGGTTCCCGCTTGGCGACGCGCCCCATCTCAAACGTCGGTCACCACACGGGGATGACCCTGTTGGCCACGGGCGCGTTCACCTCCGAACATGGTGTACTCGGTACTGGAGACGGAGGAACTTGGGCTCAGGCCTGCGCGACCTTCAGGAGTGCTCCCTCCGGGATCTCACCATCCTGCAGAAGGCGCCAGAGGGCGATAGCCAGACGTCTGGGCAGGGCTACGATACCCACTCGCCGCATGCGCGAGCCACCATGGGCAAAGCGCCTGATGTGTATTAGCCGGGACATGATCTGACACATGGTCGGATTCGACGATGTGTGATCAGTGGTAGGCGATGAGTTTCTCCTTGGCCAGGTTGAGGGAGTCGAGGAAGGTGCGCATGGGTGTCTTGCCATAACACCATCGACCTTGATGCTCGCGCTGGTTGTTGTAGTGGTCAAGCCAGGCGTCGAGGTCGGTCTGCAGGGCATCGATGGTGTCGTAGATCTTCTTGCGGAACACGATGCGGTAGAACTCGTTGAGCATGGTCTTGTGCAGGCGCTCGACGATGCCGTTGGTCTGGGGCGACTTCGCCCGCGTGCGGGTGTGGTCGATGTCCTCCAGCGCGAGGTACAGCTCGTACTCGTGGTGCTGCGGGTTGCCGCAGTACTCGGTGCCGCGGTCGGTGAGCACGCGCAGCAGCCGGATGGCGTGCTGGTCGAAGAACGGCACGACGCGGTCGTTGAGCAGGTCTGCTGCGGGCAGCGGTGTCTTGCGGTCATACAGCGTGGCGAAGGCGACCTTGCTGTAGGTATCGACGAAGGTCTGCTGGTACACGCGCCCCACGCCCTTGAGGGTGCCGACGTAGAAGGTGTCCTGGGCACCGCAGTAGCCGGGGCACTCGGACTCGAACTCGCCGTGCGACTCCTTGTCGAGCTTGGCACGCTCCAGCGCGCCCAGCTGCGATTCGGTCAGGACCAGGCCTTCCTGGGCGGACTTCGCCTCCAGCGCCTTCAGCCGCTTGGTCATGGTTTCCAGATCGTGGCGCAGCCAGATGCTGCGCACCCCCTGGGGCGATACCGCCAGAGCATGGCGCTTGCGGACTGGGTATTCCGGAGCATCGTGACCGACCATTCCGGGCGAACGTGACCGAGGATTCCGGGCGAACGTGACCGGTGATTCCGGGCTGAACGTGACCGATTTCGGGGTACTCCG